>NZ_UETD01000008.1 GCF_900116855.1 Ruminococcus flavefaciens | reverse complement strand
TGTAAGGGATTCCAAAGGGACTGTGTTCCTTTGGCGGAGTCCAGAGGCAGCGCCTCTGGTCGTCGCTTTCAGCTTTTAAGGCGACGAAATAAAACAAAGCGCTCCGCAAGGGGTGAATCAAAAAACAGTCCGGTGGACTGTTTTTTGAGAGGGGACGCCCTGCAAGTGAGGGCGTCCCTTAACGGCGGATGATATCCGCCCCTACAATACAAATTTCGTGGGACGTCGAGGACGCCGTCCCCTACATTTCCAATTTTTCGCGTATGCGCTAAATAATGATTTACATTAGTACCCAATATAACACTATGCACTGATCACTAACCTCTGCTAACCATTTTCGGTTGACAAATGCCCGTATAGGTAGTACAATAAAGATATAACATATAGTGGAGGTGTTTGTATGAAAAAGAACAGAAAAACTGCTCTTATGGCAGCTGTGCTCACAGGTGCGGCAATGCTCACGGGCTGCGATCCCGGAAGCGATGATGTACAGGACGTTTACGGTCCGCCTGTTACGGAAAATTCTTCCGCCGCCTACACGGTCCCTGCCGTATACGGACCGCCGCCCACTGATGAATTCGCTACCGACCCCATCACTCAGCCCGATACCACCGAATATGAACCTGCAAAGGACAGTATTCAGCTTGTATACGGTCCGCCTGAGTCATTCAATAACTGACAAAAAGGAGGAAACAGCCATGAACAGGGTGAAAGCTGCGCTTATTGCGGCTCTGCTTTCAGGGACGGTCTGCCTTTGCGGCTGTGATCTCCTGAGAGATAAGGAAGTGCTTGATACTGCAGACCCTTTTCAGACAGAGGAGGAAGCCGAGGCTCCCGATGAGACCGACGCCGACGATCAGCAGGGATTGGCGATAAAAGGCTTCCGCGACATGATAGCAGACAAGTACGGCGAAGCAGATAACAGCGGAGAAAACAGCGATGGAACGCTTGATTACGATTCGCCCGATCTGTTCACGGAGTAATACTGCACAAATCAGACTTCACAGCTTTGTGCAGGTCTACAAAGTTGAAAGAGAACGAAAAAAACTGCGCCCATTTAGGACATTTATTTTATAGCACTGTGGAACCGTGACAGCCGACCTTATATATAGATCACTTGCTAATTCGGCTGTCACGCCATAGATTATTGAAGGGAGTGTTTGATCATGAAAAAAACTTTACGAACCGTCGTCACCGCTGCAATGTTTGCTGCTGCCAATCTGTCAGCTCTTCCTGCAAATGCGGATGATAGCTTTGAGGCGCCCGATCTGAGAAACAACGTAGAAAGAGAAATATACAGTGAGTTCTACGGCGCATACGGTATGCCTCCTACGGAAAATGTAACTACAACTGCGGCAGACTTTGAGCAGACATTTACTACTATGACTACCACTGTCCGCCCTCAGCCTGTTTACGGTCCTCCTCCGACAACCTCGGAGCAGCTTGACACCACAACTTCAACAAGTCAGCAGATCGAGACCACTACTACAACAAGTCAGGAGCTTGAGGAGCTCTTTACAACTACCACCGCTGAGCCTGTTCCTCAGCCTGCTTACGGTCCGCCTATCGTACTTTGCTTCGGAGATGTAAATGTTGACGGCAATGTTGACAGCTTCGATGTGCTTGCCGTAAGGAAAATGCTCCTCAATAACGAGATAGATTACAGAAAGCTTCGCTATGAGCCTTACTACGGCGATATGAACGGCGACGGAAAGCTGGGTGTTTCCGACCTTATCCTCATTCAGAAGCTTGTTCTGGGCAAGGTTACGCAGAGAGAGCTCCAGAATGAGTTCGGTATCAGCTACAATATGAATGTTGAGATAGAGGGTATAGCTCAGCCACCTGCCGATCCCGATGACCCCAATGTGGCTAAGCCGATAGACGAGTACGATCCGGGCAAGGATATCGTTGTGACTCTTTACGGTATAAGACCCACGGATGATATAACAAAGGATATGCTGAATCCCAACGGTCAGGAGAAGTAATATGCTCAATGTTGATATGAAGCGCTCCCATCTGGAGCAGATGAGGGAGTACAGAAAAAGACTGATGGTAAAGCCTCAGCTTCGCAACCTCTTTCTGGAGCTGACACTGCGCTGCAACGAGAGATGTATGCACTGCGGAAGCCACTGCGGAGAGGTGTTCTCCGAGGAGCTCACCGTGGAGCAGTATCGCACATTCCTTCAGCAGGTAAAGGAGGACATGGGTACAGGCGGCAAAATGCTGGATATCACAGGCGGAGAGCCCCTTCTCAGGAAGGAGTTCTTCGATATCATGGGCGCCGCTCATGAGCTGGGCTTCAGCTGGGGCATGACCAGCAACGCCACACTCATAGACGACAGCGTTGCCAAGGACCTTAAAAAAGTGGGTATCGGCACTATCTCCGTCAGCATCGACGGTCTGGAGCAGACCCACGACGAGTTCAGAAGAACTCCCGGCGGCTATAAAAAGGCTATGGAGGGCATAGAGTCTCTGCTGCGCTGCGGCGGTCTGGAGCACGTTCAGGTCACCACCGTTGTTACCCACAAGAATATCGGCGAGCTTGACGAGCTTTTCAGGATATTCAACGATATGGACATCGACTCATGGCGTGTTATCAATATGGAGCCCATGGGACGCGCCAAGGAACACCCCGAGCTCATCCTTACTCCCGATGATTACAGAACCATGTTCGAGTTCATCAGGAATAAGAGAATGCAGGGCGAGCCCGTAAGCTACGGATGCAGCCACTACCTCGGTATGGAGTACGAGCGCGAGGTCAGGGACTGGTATTACCTCTGCACCGCAGGTCTGTATACCGCAAGCATCTGCGCTAACGGCGATATCATCGCCTGTCTTGACATTGAGCGCAGACCCGAGTTCATTCAGGGAAATGTGCTCCGCGACAGATTCAGCGAGGTCTGGAACAATAAATTCAGTATTTTCAGACGCGACCTCTCCGATGATAACGAGGTCTGTTCAAAGTGTGACCAGAAGGACTTCTGCCACGGCGACGCATATCACAGCTGGGACTTCGACAACAACCGTCCTCAGGTGTGCTTCAAGGACATTCTTTTCTGAGCACGATAATAATTCTTTTCTTTCAGATAAAGGTACGGGAGCAGTAGGCTCCCGTATTTTTCGTCTGTCTGGATAAAACCGCATAAATTATACCTGAAGGCTATTGAAAAATATGTGACTTTCTGATATAATATATAGTGATCTGTTTTATTCTGAGACGAAAGGAGTTAATGCAATGGATCTGAAAAATACCATCACTCAGCTGTCCGAGGCGTCGGGGGCGTCGGGAAGCGAGGAGGACGCCGCAGGACTTGCTCTGGCAATGCTCCGTGAATACTGCCCCGATGCAGCTGTTTTCGGCGGCAATGTCATCGGAAGCTTCGGCGTTCAAGCTGAGGGGCGTCCCAAGCTTGTTCTCGATGCCCATATCGATCAGGTGGGCTTTGCCGTGACAGCCATCACCGATGAGGGCTTCATCAAGGTGGGGAACATAGGAGGTCTCGACCGCAGACTTCTGCCCGCACAGCCCGTTGTCATTCACGGAAAAAGCGATATCAAGGGAGTTATATGCTCCGTTCCGCCCCATCTTACCAGCGGAAGTACTCCCGTGCCCGAAATAAGCGATATCGCCATCGACACGGGCATGACAAAAGCCGAGCTGGAGCAGACAGTCTCCCTCGGTGACAGTATCACATTTGACGTTACCTGCCGCGACCTCCTTGGCAGCCGTATCACAGGCGGCGCTCTGGACGACCGCTGCGGAGTTGCCTGCCTGCTCTACACCCTTGAACTGCTGAAAGGGCAGGAGACCGCCTATAACGTCACCGTTATCTTCTCCGTGCAGGAGGAGGTGGGGGAGCGCGGTGCCAAGACAGGCGCTTTCACCATCGATCCCGATATCGCGCTGGCTGTGGACGTCAGCTTCGCCTATGCCATAGGTGAGGACGAGAGCAAGTGCGGATATCTCGGCGGAGGTCCCATGATAGGAGTTTCACCCTCTCTGTCCCGCGAGATAAGCGACAGCCTTATGGCAGCTGCCGAGGCTGCGGATATCCCCTATCAGACAGAGGTCATGAGCGGTCTTACCTCCACAAATGCAGACCGCTATTCAGTCAGCCGTAGCGGTGCAAAAGCCTGCACTGTCTCCATACCGCTCCGCAATATGCACACTCCCGTTGAGGTCATAGACCTTACAGATGTGGAGCTTACCGCAAGACTCCTTGCGGAATTCATAAAGGAGGGCTGATCATGAAGGAGCTTCTGAAAGAATTATGCCTTACCGACGGCATTTCGGGCGATGAGGGAGCTGTACGCGACCTTATCATAAGCAAGGTCAAGGACTATTGCCAGTACAGCGTGGACGACCTTGGCAACCTTATCTGCTTCCGCAAGGGAAGAAAGTCCCCGAAGAAAAAACTGATGATATGCGCCCACATGGACGAGGTGGGCTTCATGGTAACATATATCCGCGCAGACGGAACTCTCCGTTTCGACTGCGTGGGCGGAATAGACCCCTCTGTCATCATCGGCAGACAGGTCCGCGTTGGAAAAGACCGTATCAGCGGAGTCGTGGGTTCTACGGCTGTGCATAACCTGAGCAAGGAGCAGCGCGAAAAGGCTCCCTCGGTGGACAGTCTCTACATCGACATCGGCGCCGCAGGCAAGGAGGAGGCTGAGAAGTTTGTCTCCCTCGGCGACTGCGTTTATTATGACTCGGAGTTCACCGAGCTTGGTGAGCACTGCGTAAAGTCAAAGGCTATTGATGACCGCGCAGGCTGCGCCATAATGATAAAGCTCATGCAGGAGAAGCCCGACTATGACACATATTTCGTCTTCAACGTACAGGAGGAGATAGGTCTCCGCGGCTCGGCGGTGTCCTCATTCTCCGTAGCTCCCGACTTTGCCATAGTGCTGGAAGCTACGACCGCTGCGGATATCGACGGCGTCACAGGCGAAAAGAGAGTCTGCGAGCTGGGCAGAGGTCCCGTTGTGTCCTTTATGGACAGGCGCACTATCTACGACAAGGAGCTTTATAAGCTCGCCTTCGACCTTGCTACCTGCCAGACCAAGACCATGATAGCAGGCGGCAATGACGCAGGCGCTATACATATAAGCGGAAAGGGAGTCCGCACCATATCCGTGTCTGTACCTTGCAGATACCTCCATTCTCCCTCATCTGTCATTGATATGTCAGACCTCATAAGCTCCTATAAGCTTGTGAAAAATCTTTCAAAAAGGATACCTTTATTATGATAACACTTATTGAACATGAATACGAGCTTGACCGCGTACTGCTGAACAAAACGCTGTCGGGCAAGAAAATGCTCGCCTATATGAGAGCATACGGTCCGAATTATGAATTCTGCCGTTTTTACAAGATAACTGACGAAACAGGCGTGGGCTTCATGTTCATCATCAACTCTACCCTGATAATCTGCGGCGACGGAAATCTTGAACCAAATCAGGAGATAGACCTGTTCGTCAGCATGAATGTGCCATTCCGTATAGAGGGCGACCAGAAGATACTGGAGGGTATAACCATCCCCGAGAGATATCAGGTCCTCAACCGCACTATCTTTGAGCTCATTCCCGATGATACGCCGCTTGAGGCTATTGAGGAGCACGTTGAGTTCAACCCCAATCTCCCCGATGTGTACAAGATACTCAGCGAGGGATTTCCCAATATCGCGGATTTCTCACTGTGGTACACCGATACCTCACACCGCTGCCGCCACGGTATAAGCAGAGTGTTCACCTACCGCAACTCCACAACAGCTTCGGCGGTATTCGATATCGGAAGCACCGTCCTCATCGGTCAGGTGGCTACAAATAAGGCTGCAAGGGGCAGAGGCTATGCAAGGGAGTTCCTGAAATGGCTTGCCAAGTTCTTCAACGGTCTCGGAAAGAGAGCCTACCTGCTGGCACTGGACGTCAGAGTCAGCTTCTATAAGGAGATAGGCTTCCGCGTTGCAGGCAGAGAGATAGTTCTCGAGCGTATCGACATCGAAAAGGACAGCGCTGCAAAGGGACGCCTTGAGGAAAGAAACTGAATTATGGAAAAGCCCGTGAGCTGTCACGGGCTTTTTTCTTATATTCCGATGTACTTTATGTACATCTCCGAGGGCTGTATCTCGGTTTCCGCAGTGATGATGTTGGTACCGATGAATGTGGGGATAGTGGTATGTGTGGACGAAAAGCTGACGGTGTCGTTCTCGCCGAGGAGGTTTTTCCCAAGGTCAATGGCGACTGCCGCAGACCGCTCTCCGCAGCGAACTGTCAGAGGGAGTACCATTTTATAGGGCTCCCAGCAGCTCTCGCCTGTTATCTCGGGCTCACCCGTTATTGGCAGAGTAACGCTGAACTGTGAGGTCGGCGTGTCCGCAGGCACTATCATGTAGCGGAATACAAGATAGGGTGTGATATTATCAACAGCGTAAGAGCTGTCATACTGGAACATCTTGGAGAATACACCCACGTCGGTATCCTCGGTCACTGTGAATACAGACTCCTTTCGGGTCCATCTCCGCTGATTTCCGCTTCCGAAGAAGTTCTCCCAAGTTACTTCTATGAGTATATTTCCGCTGCTGTCCACAAGGTCGTATCTGGGGATATGGTTCCCCGGCAATGCGCTGTCGTTGCGGTATATGCTGTCCAGATTGGGCACGCGGACCGTTATGCCATAGGGATTTGCACACTCTGCAACAAGCTTGTATGTGCCTGCCGTAAGCTTGGCATACCAGTTGCAGTTGGCATAGGTGGGACTTCTGTAATCGTCCACCCAGTTTCCGCCCTCGTTGATATTTGCGCGGAGCATATACCAGCGCTGATGGTCGGAGTCGGCAGGTGCTCCGTCGGGGATACTGACGGTGTTCATTGCAACACCTGCAATGGTGCCGCTGTCTGTATATGTGCCGCCGGGTCCCGAGCCCCGAGCTATGGGCTTGTAGTCCAGCTTGTTGGTGCCGACACAGCCCACGCCCCCTGCCGCGCCCTTTATGCGCCAGTCCGCAAGGGGAGTGCCGTCGGAGAAAAAGCGCAGGGGAACTGCCCCCGTGCGCTCATGATATCCCATAGCCCTGACTGCCAGCCTTGTGAAAAGGTCGTCCGCGATGCCTGTTCGGCGGACTTTCAGTATCTCAAAGAGCATGGTCATTCCTCCCCGGCGGGATCATAGACGTCGCCTGTGGTCTGGTTGACCCATTTGCCGTCACTGCCCAGTCCGTATAGCTCACCTGTGGTTATCTCCCATGCCAGTGTGCCCTGAGAGAGCACTCTGCCGCTTATGCCGTCAGGCACAGGAAGGTCGGTCTTTACGTCTACGGCAAGCTCCGCCACGACTACCGACTTACTGTCTTCAAAGCTGCGAAATCTCTCCTTTAAAATAGTTACCATTTTGGTTCCTCCTTTATAGATTTTTGAAAGCGCTTTCATAAGTAGTCCGTAAAGGGGGTATTTCCAACGGAAAACCGTTGTATATCACAGAAAGTTTACAAAAAAATTTGTTTCCGCCCGTTTGACAAACTCTCAGATATGGAGTATAATATTCTGTGAATCTGTAATTAGGAGATGTAAGAATGAATCCAGAGGTATACGGAAAATATGAGATAATCGACGCACATTCGCATATTTTCCCCGAAAAGATCGCGGAGACAGCTACAGTCAGTATCGGACATTTCTATGACATACCAATGAATAATCACGGCTTCAGCGAGAAGCTCATCGAGGCAGGAAGTAAGATTGGGGTAACAAAATACCTTGTATGCTCAACTGCCACCACACCGAAGCAGACCAATAATATCAATCACTTCATCGCTCAGGAATGCGAAAAGCACTCCTGCTTCTACGGCTTCGGCACCACTCACCCCGATTCCTCAGACCTTGAGGGGGATATTGAGCAGATAATCTCACTGGGACTCCACGGCGTGAAGCTCCACCCCGATTTCCAGAAGTTCAATGCGGACTCTCCCGAGGCGTTCAGGATATATGAGCTCATCGAGGGCAGGCTGCCCCTGCTCATACACTGCGGCGATGCAAGATACGATTACTCTGCGCCCCACCGCATAAAGAAGATAAACGAGAATTTCCCCAAGCTCCAGCTCCTTGCCGCTCATCTCGGCGGCTATCAGCAGTGGGACGAGGCTGAAAAGACTTTGGCAGGTCTTGACAATGTAAGGTTCGACGTCAGCAGCTCGCTGGCATTCCTCACCCCCGAAAGGGCTGCACATATCGTCAGAAAGTATGGTATCGAGAACTGCTTCTTCGGCTCTGATTTTCCCATGTGGAGCCACGAGGACGAGCTCATGCGCTTCCTGCAGCTGGGCTTCACCGAGGAGGAAAACCAGAAGATACTTGCAACTAATTTCAAGGAGTTCCTCGGACTCTGAGGAGGAGACTGAATGATAACCGATAACGGCGAGTGGATAATGCTGGGCACAACTCTGCGTGACCCCAACAGGCTCAGAAATGTTGATGACCTTGTCAGCTTCGTGGAAAAGGTGGGATTTGTTCCCCTTTTCAGCAACAATATCGAGGACTTCTCCGTGGAGGAGCACTGTGCCGCCAAGTCGTGGTGGACAGGCAATGCTGCCACCGACCCGTGGGAGTGGAGAGCCGCTGCTGCGGCAGGGGGCAGAGTCGCTTACGGTAAGTTCTTCGGCGGCAAGGCGGGTTTCATCTCAGCGGAATGGCTGCCTTATTTCGCTAACTACCGCAGGGACGGCTACGACTTCGACAGCCTCTGCGACGAGGGACGCGCAGGCCGCCGTGAGGCTAAGATTATGGAACTGTTTGACAGCCATGAGGAGCTTTTCTCCTTTGAAGCCAAGGAGCTGGGAGGCTTCGGCAAGGGCGGAGAAAAAAACTTTCAGGGCATTATGACACAGCTCCAGATGAAGACCTACCTCGTTGTCAGGGACTTCCGCTACAGGCGCAACAAGCGCGGCGAGGAGTACGGCATGAGCGTGGCAGTGTATACAACTCCCGAGAGGATATTCGGCTATGACACCATTAGTGCTGCCTATTCCGAGGAGCCTGCGGATTCCCGTGAGAGGATAGTCGCAAGGCTGATGGAGCTTTATCCCCATGCCTCCGAGAAAAACATTAACAAGCTCATCTGAGCGGAACTTATGACAGCAAGCTTCAATCAACGTAAAATATGTTACCGAGCCTGAAATGATGGCTCGGTAATTTTGTTCAGCGATGCAGCAGAGGGGCTTCCCTACGCTCTTTGCATTGACAGGAAAGGAAACAGTTATGGTAAAGGATATTGTAAGAGATGAAAAGATACTCAGCGTCAAGTCTGAGCCTGCCACAAGGGCGGATATGCAGACCGTCAGGGACCTTCTTGACACGGTGCAGGCTAATTCGGAAAGATGCGTGGGTATGGCTGCAAATATGATAGGTGTCCACAAGACTATCCTTGTAGCGCTTATAGGCGAGGAGTATATTGCTATGATAAATCCCCGTATCGTGGATAAGTCCAAGGAGACCTACGAGACCGAGGAGGGCTGTCTCTCACTGAGCGGTGTGCGCCCCGTCACCAGATTCCGCACTATCTGTGTGGAGTATCTGGATAAGAAGTTCAAGCGCCGCCGCGGTATTTTCCGCGACTATGAGGCGGAGATAATCCAGCACGAAATGGACCACTTTGAGGGAAAGATAATCTGAATTCACAGAAAGTGCCGCTCCTTCATATAATACAGCGAGGGAGGGAAGTCTCCCTCCCTTAATACGGCGGTATTCCGCCATATGGAGGAATCACTATGGCAACTTTCTATAATCAGGCA
Source organism: Ruminococcus flavefaciens (assembly GCF_900116855.1). GTDB lineage: Bacteria > Bacillota > Clostridia > Oscillospirales > Ruminococcaceae > Ruminococcus > Ruminococcus flavefaciens_R. The sequence goes on along the minus strand of NZ_UETD01000008.1, from coordinate 217,926 downwards.
ACACTGTCCTACAACGGAACGGTGGCAAGCTCAAATATAACCGCAGGTGAGATACTCGAGGTGCTCTCGGCTTCAAAGACTGCGGTGCCCGACAACTATTCACGGGGAAGTGATAACGTTTTTGTGGTAAGTATCGTGAATACAGGCTCTTCCTGCTATAACGGCATTACTGTCACAGACGACCTCGGTGAGTACAGCTTCGGTGAGGCTGGCGGTGCTGCTGTGCCCCTGACCTACAAGGAGGGCAGCCTCATATACTATGTGAACGGCGTTCAGCAGCCTGCACCTGTGGTGACTTCATTGTCGCCCCTTACCATAACAGGTGTCAATGTGCCTGCAGGCGGCAATGCCACACTCATTTACGCTGCCGAGACCAACGAATTTGCTCCCATGGGCGCAGATGCGGTAATAACCAATACCGCCACAGTCAGCGGAGCAGGCTTTGAGGCGGTGACGGCTTCTGCCGATATCGCTTACACCGAGGGTATCGACCTTGCTATCAGCAAGTCACTCAGTCCTGCGGCTGTTGAGGAGAACGGCGAGGTGACCTACACCTTTGTTATCCAGAACTTCGGTACAGTTCCCGCAGAGGCTGCTGATAATGTCATATTCAGCGACGCCTTTACTCCTGCGCTCAGCGGTATCACCGCGGAGTTCAACGGAGCGGCATGGGCTTCGGGCACAAACTACGCCTATGACCCTGCTACGGGAGTATTTACCAGCCTTGACGGCATGATAACCGTTCCTGCGGCTCAGTTCGTTCAGGACGAGACCACAGGCGAGTGGAGCTCTCAGGCAGGTGTAAGTACTCTCATCATCAGAGGCAGACTGGTATAAAAGCACAGCTAAAATAAAAACAAGCGGACACATTTGTGTCCGCTTTCTTTATACCGTGTATCCCATTGCTCTGAAGCTGTCTATCAGTTCGCCCAGTATCTCCGCATTTGTGGAGGATACCGAGTGAAGCAGCAGTATCTCGCCGCCGTGTGCAGCTTCCGTAAGCTTTCTGAGCCCCTCCTGAGGAGATGGCTGCTGATCGGTCTTCCAGTCCACATAGGCACTGCTCCAGAAAAGGGTCTTATAGCCGCACTGCTGCGCGGTCTCAAGCGCCTTTTCGGAGTATTCTCCGCATGGGCAGCGGAAGTACTGCATCTGATAGCCGTAGTTGTTCATGACGTAGTTGTGGAGCGACATTATCTCTTCCTTTGCGTTCTCATCGGAGAGGGTGGGCAGACTGGCATGAGTCATGCCGTGATTTCCGAGGACGTGTCCCTCGTCTATCATTCGCTGCACAAGAGCGCTCTCCGTTTTTGCATAAGGACCTGTCAGGAAGAATATCGCCTGTACGTCCTTTTCCTTCAGTGTATCCAGTATCTTTGCGGTATAGCCGTTTTCATAGCCCTGATCAAAGGTGATGATTATTCGCTTTTCATCCTCCGACAGGGCGAAGGCATCAAGGTCGCCGTATCGGCTGTTGAACTGCACTGCGTCAACGGGACGGTTTTTCTCGTCCGTTGCCGTTCCCTGACCGTAGCCGATCTTCGTGCTATCGGCAGCATATACCGCCGTACACGGCATTACAGCCGCAGTCAGCAGGGCAGCGTATGGTTTTATCTTCATAAGCATTTACCTCTGATTAAGTTGGTGCGGATCGCTCCGCAAATGTATTATGAGCATCTGCAGCTTCAAAAAACATGGATAATTCTGCATTTTTCGCAATTTTTTGCATAATATTTACCGAGGTGATCTTATGGACGAAACTGAGGAGCTGACTGCGGAGGAGGATACTGTTGAGGTGATAGCTGAGGAGATATCCCGTAAGAAAAAGGGAAAAGCCGATGATATCATTGCTTTTCAGGCAGTGGTGTGTATATTGCTGGCGGCGGCGTTTTTTGTGGGAAATATGCTTTATCCCGAGGTAACTGCTCCCGTTTTCGGGAAGCTCCGCTCCCTGACCGCAGACAGCTCCGACATCATGCCAAATCCCATAGACATAGGAGCTTCTCTGATTGATAAGCTTTAAGACTTGCGGCGTTACCGTCAGGGTGGACTTCTCTTTTCTGGTGTTCAATGCTCTTGTGTTCCTTTTCCGTGACAGCGCTCTGGTGCTGGCGTTTTATACCACCTGTGCGATACATGAATTCGGTCATATACTTGCACTGTGGCTGACTGGGGGAAGACTCTCCGCGGTCAGTTTCAGCGGCGCAGGCATCCGTATGGAGACTGTCCGTGCTGCCGCGGAGCCCGTAAGAAGGAGCCTTGCGGTGCTTCTGGCAGGACCTGCCGCAAACCTTCTGGTGTTCGGGCTCATGAGGCTGGCGGACTGCGGCGGTACCTTTCCTGTGCTGAACCTGCTGGCGGCGGCGTATAATATGCTGCCCTTCCGCTGCCTTGATGGGGGAGCGGTCATAGCTCTGTTCACTGTGGGGACTCCTCACGAACGCACCGCGGAGCTGGTGCTGAACGCTGTCCGGCTGCTTATTATCGTTTTTGCAGCGTTGGCGTTCTTTAAGTTGAGAGTTGTGAGTTGAGAGTTGGATTTAAGCCGTTAGCCCATAGCCATTAGCCGTTAGCCTGATGTAGGGGCGGCGTTCCGCCGCCCGATAATAAAGCGGCGAAGCCGCTTCCTAATGGCTAAAAGCTAAAGGCTAAGGGCTTCGGAATTTAACACCGAAGGTGTTAAATTCCGATTTACCATAGCAAAAAACATTGCCCCGAGGTGCTTTGAAGCGCTTCGGGGCAAAACTTCTGTATGTGAATCCTTTTCTTATATCTCATCATAGTCCAGACCATACTGGTCGGCGTAGTAATGAGCTCTTGCGTCGTTGGGAGCAAGATACTCGCCGCCGTATTTATAGCAGGCTGCAAGGAGCTCCGCTGCCTCCTTGTCACCGCCTGCAGCTGCCTTCTGGAAGCAATCTGCGGCGTTGGCGAAGTTCTTGGCGGTGCCTGTTCCGTTTGCGTAGCAGCAGCCCAGTGCCTTCTGTGCCGCTGTATGCCGCTGTGCAGCAGCAAGCTCATACATCTCCTTGGCGGCGATGGGGTCCTTTGCTGTGCCCTCACCTCGTTCAAGGCACCAGCCGCAGGAGTACTGACCGTTGGGGTCATCCTGCGAAGCGGCTTCACGATACCATCTGTACGCTTCGGCAGTATTTTTTGGGACGCCTGTGCCGTTGTAGCAGCATTCTCCGTAGTTGTACTGCGCCTTGGCGTGACCAAGCTCCGCAGCTTTTCTGAAGCTGTCCGCGGCTGCTCTTGGGTCGCGCTGTGTGCCCTCTCCGCTGAGGAGACAGCTGCCCAGATTGTTCAGTGCGTCAAGGTCGCCCTTTTCAGCAGCCTTTCTGAACATCATTACCGCAGTCACTCTGTCCTTGGTGACTCCGTTGCCCGAGTAGTAGCAGCAGCCAAGGTCGAAAAGCGCGGCTGCGTGACCGTTGTCAGCTGCCTGCTTGAGCCAGTATATCGCCTTGGGCGGATCGTGCTCCACACCTGTTCCGTTGAGATGCATACAACCCAGCCTGAACTGTGCATTGGGGTCGCCAAGCTGTGCAAGCTTCATTATTCCCTCGGGAGTATCATCGTCTGCGTATACTCCGTAGCGGCGAGAGTAGTACTCTGCCCTTGCATTGTCTGGAGGGAAGCCGCTTCCGCCTGTGAGATAGCAGCGTATCAGCGCCTTCTGGGAGTCGTAGTCGCCCTGCTCGGCTGCCTGCTCGTAGCGGTAAGCCGCCTTTGCGATGTTGCGCTCTGCGCCCTGTCCCAGATAGTAGCAGTCCGCCAGCTTTTTCTGTGAGCTGCAATCGCCGCGGTCTGCCGCGACGGTGTACCACTTGACAGCCTTTGCGTAATCCTGCTTGACGCCCCTGCCGTAGAAAAATCGCTCTCCAAGATTGAAGCCGGCGTCATTGTCGCCGTTCTGAGCGCGGCGGAAAAGGTCCTCGATAAGCGATGAGGAAGCCATATATGCCTGCTGAGCAGGCTGTGCGGTCTGCTGAGTCTGTGAGACTGTCATCTGCCAGCCGAGAGCACCTGCGATACTGCGTACCACCAGCTCTGCCTTTTCGTCGTTGAGGTATTCGGTTATATCCGACATAGCCCTGCCCACTATGGCTTCGGGCGTTTTGTTGCCGTCGGTGACAGCACTGTTTTCCTTTATGAAGATAGTCCCCACGTTTTCGCTGAGCGCAACGAAGAACGCCTTGTTCTCCTTGCCCAGTCGGGGAGCAAAGTCTGAAAATGCCGAGCAGAACCTCTTGTGGTCCGCAAGAATATCTATGCCGAAGCGGTCGATGACCTGCTTTACGGCATCGGTGGTCTCGGCGAGGAGCTTGTTGTCCATATATCCCTCCGTATGAGTTTACATTATTCTGTTTTCGCTGCTGTTAAAAAATGGCTGAGGAGAGGCTTTTGCCTGTGCAATGCGGCTGCTGAGCCTGTCAAGGAGCTCCTTTTCCAGCTCCGCCGAAGATGCGAGCGTGCCTGTCCACTCGCTGAGGGCGGCATATCCCTCGCTGAGAAAGCGCTCTGCTCCTGCGATATCGTTGTAGATGCCAAAGGCGTAATATGCCATGACTCTTCTGCCGTTGGGGTCTGTATCGGCGGTGATGGTTTTCTCCATCTTGTTGAATATCATATCTGCGAACTCTCTGTTTGGCTCAACTTCGGAGAAGAAGAACAGGAGATTGTTATAAACTGCCGCATCAGACTTCAAAAATTCGAGACCGATCAGCTTGTCCATCATACGATGAGAGGGTACGCGCATACTCTCGTAATCGCCTATTGCCGCAAGGTATCCCATATAAATATTATAGTGCCGCTTTTTATCGAGTTCGCTTACATTTCTGAAGCCGAGCTGCTCAAGGGGCTTTACGTCAAGAGAGCTGTAGCTCTCGCCGTTTCTTAAACGCTGGAACAGAGAGTCCAGATATTTGTTCGCAGGGCTTGCACTCGAAACGAGAACGTAAATGAGTATGACGATATTAGAAACTGCAAAAAACGCCATTCCGAATCCAAATCCGTATAATGCTGCCGCTGCATATCCGAAGTGCATCCCGAAGACGGAGTACGCTGTTAAACATATCGCTGCGGCTGCTCCCGTCTGTACGGCAAAGAGGATCACAATTAGAAGAAATTCTGTTTTTTTATTATGGGGCTTGCGGGTTTCCGGAACAATTCTGACTTGTATAATGGGAGTGTAGTCTCCCTTTGATATCTTCCAGCCGTCATCGCTGTGTTTGAGATCAAGCCGGAGAAAAGATACCTCTTTCAGCCGCGTTCCGAACATAGGTCCGAAAATCAGGAATACAAGTGTCCTCAGGATAGTTTGTATGTACAGTGCTGGGAGTATGCACAGAACAAAAAGCATGATCTTCATTTAGTGGTTCTCCTTATCAGAAAAGGGCGGAAGACCGCCCCTGTGTATCAGAATATATCAAGATATGTGATTAGTTCGGCGTTCATTATTGTGGTGTAGGAAAGATACCAGCGTCCGTCCAGCTCTACAAAGGCGCAGCCGTTTCCGATGAAGGAATGGTCATCGTTGCCGTCCTTGTAGTAAACATATCCGCAGTCGGCGGCAGCTGTGAATCCCGTATTCAGAGTCTTGTTGAAGTCGGCAAGCTCGTTGTCGCCTGTGGTCCTCAGCAGGTCCTCGGTAAGGGAAACTGTCCACTTATCAGGGGCAACATCGGATTTTTCCTTCATTATATCGTGTATTGCCTGTATGGACTGCTTTATGGCGTTGATAACATTTGAACGCTTGAATACCACCTGTGGATTTTTGCCCTCCAGCAGGTCTGTGGAGCGCAGGTATGAGTGATAGGCTTCTATCTCCTCCTCGCAGAGCATATCGTATACGGCGTCAGCATTTCCCGTGAGATAGGCGCTGTAGTACGCCTTTGCCGCCTCAAAGCTGCTGTCGTAGCCCTTTTTCACAGCCTTTGTGGGAGCCTGCGGTGCTTCTGTTGCCGCAGGTGCGGTGGTCTCCGCAGCAGATGTGGTAGTCGTCCCGGCGGAGGTGGTGAGAGTGGTGGACTCTGCCGTTGATGCCGATGATGAGGTGGTGGCAGCTGCTTCCGTGTTTTCCTGAGAAGCGGCAGCAGTTTCCGAAGTGGTCTCTGTAATGGCAGAGGAGCTTTCCTCTGCGGCTCCGCTCTGTGAGCTTTTCTTGTTATCGCAGCTCCATAGTGCGGAGGATAGCACGGCAGTAAGAATAACTGCCCATGCGCGTTTTGTGAGCTTCATATTTATCTCCTTATAGTCAAGATAGTAATATTATAGCTCCAAAATCACTTTCCGTCAATACAAAACTTGTCCTTTTGTCAAAAAAGCCGAAAAACACAGCCCGGGGCATAAGGGCTACACTCATATAGAATGCTATAGCAAATTATCGGGGAAAAACCTTTCTGAGGAAAGGTTCTCCTCTGACGGAGGCGCGCCCCTCTGTCACTGCGTGACATCTCCCCGCACTGCGGGGAGTCACCCCGAACCCCTTTTCCAAAGACTTTATAACTGAATTTAGCCCAGACAGGGCGCTGCACACAAAATGTGAAAACCAGTATAATACTGGGAGCGCCCTGTCTGGGCTAAATTAAATGCTGAAAGTTTTAGGGGAGGAGTTTGAGGAGAGACCCTTTTTCAAAAGGGTCCTCCTCAATAATAAACTGTAAATCTTCTATATTAGTACCGCCCTTAATGCCCCGGGCTGATGATGTACTTGATTTTCAACTTTAAACTTTCAACTCCTGACTTCTCAGTATCAGTAGTCCTTTTTCTTGCCGCAGACCTTGCACACCTTGCTCAGGAGCTTGAAGTCTCCGCCGCAGTATATGCACTTTCCTGCTGCCTTTCGGCTGGCGACTACGGTCTCGTAGTAGGCGGGGAAGCTGACTGCATTGTCGGCAAGGTTAGGCCATGAGATGGTGGTGAGCTTGGGACAGTCTGTAAAACCGCCGCTTACCTTTTTCAGTGACGCTGGCAGTCTTATGCTCTCAAGGTTGGTACAGCCGCTGAAATCTCCTATGGCTGTTACTCCCGATGGGATATCCAGAGCTCTTAGTCCCGTACAGCCGCGGAAGCCGTCCACGCTGAGGACTCCGCCGGGTATCTCTACATTTTTAAGTGAGATGCAGTTCTGGAATGAGGATGCGCCAATAGACTTTATGGTCTTGGGAAGCCCCACTGCGGCGAGGGCGGTACAGTTAGCGAAGGTACACTCCTCGATGAGCGATACGCCGTCGGGAATGACAACGCGCTCTATCTGCTCACAGCCCGAAAAAGCGTACTTTCCGATCTGCGCCACATATTTCGGTATTTCTATGGCTTTCAGGTTCTTGCAGCCCGAAAACGCGAATGCGCCTATCTCAGTGAGAAGGTCGGGGAGCTCAACAGATGTGAGTGATGAGCAGTCCGCAAAGAGACAGTCGGATATATGTCTTAGCTGCGGCGGCAGCACCAGCTCCGTAAGGGAGGTGCAGCCGCGGAAAGCCCATGGTCCCAGAGTTTTTATGCTGTCGGGAAATTTTATCTCCTCCAGTGCGGTGCAGCCGCGGAAGGCATAGCCGCCTATCTCCTCCACCTTGTCGTGGATCACGACCTTTTTCAGCGTGGTGTTGTTCTCAAAGACGTTATCGCCTATTTTATGGACGTTTCCTGGGATAGTCACCTCTGAGGAGCTGCCCTTGTAGGCGGTGAGTACGCCCTCACTTACCTCAAAGTCTGTGCTGTTCTTCTTTACGGCTTTGACCTTTTTTGCCACATCTCTGTGCTGAGAGCGGTATTTCTTAATTGCTTTGTCAACTACAAATGGCGTACTGCAGTGCGGACACACCCATGCGTCCTTTGTATTGTCAACTTCAACGGTCTTATTGCAGCTTGTGCAAATAGCATTTACTAATGGCATACAGATCCCCCTTATTATGTCATAATTTTATATTATAATTGTATCACTTTGCCTGTCTGATGTCAACGAATTTACCGCAAAAACGACAAAATAAACATACTATGTTATCTTGATTTGTGCTGAATGTATATTGCGGCATAAAAAAAGAGCTGCATAAAGCAGCCCTTTTGTGGTACAATTTTTATTAGAGCATGGAAGCTCTGAGCTCCTCGCCGCTGAGCTTTGAAAGGTATGCAGGCGGAACGTCGAATGCTGTCTTGCAGCCTGTTGCGCCTTCAGCCTTCATTCTTGCAAGTGCTCTTGCGAAGCAGATGAGAACGCTTGCTGTGAACTCGGGGTTGGACTCCAGCTTCAGTGAATACTCGATCATCTGGTGAGTCTTTTCGCCGTCGCCTGTGAGACCGCTTCTCATTACGAAGCCGCCGTGAGGCATCTTGTTGTGCTTAGCGTCGAACTCCTCCTCGGTGATGAAGTTTACAGTTGTATCGTACTGGTCGAAGTAGTTCTTCATGGTCTTGATATCGTTCTCGATCTTAGCCAGATCAGCTCCCTCCTCGGGAACTACCCAGCACTCTCTGAGGTGCTTCTGGCGTGTTGTCAGCTCGGGCTGGCTGCCGCTGCGGACAGCTTCCATAGCGGACTCAACGGGAACTGTGTACTGGATACCTCTCTTGACGCCCTCAACACGGCGGATAGCGTCTGAGTGGCCCTGACTTACGCCCTTGCCCCAGAATGTGTAGCTCTTGCCGTTGGGGAGAATGGACTCTGCGTAGAGTCTGTTCAGTGAGAAGAGACCGGGATCCCAGCCCAGAGAGATGAATGCAAGGTGACCGTTTTCCTTTGCAGCCTTGTCAACGTTTGCAAAGTGCTCGGGTATTCTTGCGTGTGTGTCGAAGCTGTCGATAACGTTGAACAGCTTAGCCATTTCGGGAGTCTGCTTGGGAAGATCGGTAGCGCTTCCGCCGCAGATTATCATAACGTCTATGTCGTTTGTCATTTTCTCAGCATCTGCAATGCTGTAAACCTTAGCACCTGCTGTGAGGGGCTTGACTGTGGAAGGATCGCGGCGTGTGAAAATACCAACGAGTTCCATGTCATCGTTCTGACGGATAGCAAGCTCTACGCCTCTGCCGAGATTACCGTATCCTGAGATACCTATTCTGATTTTTTCCATATGGAAATACCTCCTTTGAAATACTGTGCTCGCCATTGAACACAGCTTACATACATTATAGCACCTTTTTTCAGAGTTGTAAAGCATTAAATCAGAATTTTGCTTTGCAAAATTCTGATTTAAGCCATTAGCCGTCAGCCGTCAGCCGTCAGCTAATGTAGGGGACGCCGCCCCCGGCGTCCCGAAAAATTGGAGTTGTAGGGACGAACCATGTTCGCTCGTGTTAAAATTGATGTGTATTTGTAGGGGGCGCACATTGTGCGCCCCCTACAAATGTATATTATTATCTGCGCTTCTTCTTTGCCTTGTGTCTGAGCAGCACCAGTCCTGTCAGGGCTGCTGCCTTTGCAGCGGTGACTGCTACCTTTTTCGGGTCTATCTTTGTGCGTATGTTCTGCGGAACATCCTGTGCGGTGTCCAGAGTGCCCTTGCCGGCGGTCTTCATGGAGCCGCCCTCAACGTGCAGGACGCCGAAATCCTTGCTGAATTCCATTATTTTTCCTCCGTTATTGGCTCTGCGATAAGGAACTTTATCTTTTTGCCCTCATCGGTGAACATCTTCTCATGCTCGGTGACGAAGTTCTCGTAGGGGCTCTCTGCGTGGAGGTCCCATGTCTTGTACTTTATCCTGAAGCCTGCCTCCTCGAAGTACTCGAAGGACTCCTCGAAAAGCTCGTCGTCATCGGTCTTGAACCACAGCTCGCCGCGGAGGAACTTCTTGTAGTTCACCAGCTGACGGGTGTGGGTGAGGCGGCGCTTCTTGTGCTTTTTCTTGGGCCACGGATTGCAGAAGTTGATATATATGCGGTCTGCACGGTCGTTCTCGTCCCATGCCAGCTCAAGGCGCTCGATGTTCTGGATGGCTATGCGGACATTGTCGGGAGCTTTGCCCTTTTCCTCATAGGCAGCCTCCAGCTTGCGCTTTGCCAGCACCAGCATCTCGTTCTTGATATCCATGGCTATGAAGTTGACCTCGGGGTGGGCGGGAGCAGCCTGCGATATGAAGCCTCCCTTACCGCAGCCAAGCTCCACATAAAGCGGCTTGTCGGGCTCCGCAAAGAGCTCTCTCCAGTGACCTATCTGCTTCTGGGGTTCGTGTATGTAAAAGGGACAAGCCTCAAGCTCGGGCTTTGCCCATGGTTTATGACGTATTCTCATGACGTACCTCCCGTGAAAATATACACTATTATAACATATAAGTGCGAAAATAGCAAGATGCGCGGAGAAAAACTGCCGTTTTATGATTCTTCGCCGCGAAACAGCCTGCGGGGGCTCCCCGCTTATAACATAAAAGTTTGATAATAGCAAGGGGCGTTTTTAATAGTGATTAGTGGTTAGTGCTTAGTGAGCAGAGGGGAGTGAGTAGAAAGTAGTGAGTAGAAAGTAGTGCTTAGTGAATAGTGGATTGAAGGGAGACGGCATATTTAAATAGGTAAGGGAGAGGAGTTCTCCTGACAGAATGTGCGGCTTTGATAGATTTTTCATATTTTACTTGACAAACAAACGGATTTATTGTATATTTAATATGTATAGGTACGGCATGGTGCTGTATCTGAATAATATTTAATACGAGAGGGGTATTAAAAATGATCTTAAAAAAGCTAACAGCAGCGGTTTCTGCTCTGGCTATGTCAGCAAGTGTGCTGGCTTACGTTCCCACAGGCACTGAGGGCAATGTTGCAGCAGCAGATTCCAAGTACAACTACGCAGAGGCGCTCCAGAAGTCCATGTTCTTCTATGAAGTTCAGCAGGCAGGCAAGCTTCCCGACTGGAACTATGTAACATGGCGCGCTGATTCAATGGTGAACGAGGACGGCGAGGAGACAGACGTCTGCAAGGGCGGCTGGTTCGACGCAGGTGACCACTTCAAGTTCACTCTTACAAACGCTTATTCCGCTTCAGTTCTCGCATGGGGCTACCTTGAGTACAAGGACGCCGTTGACAAGCAGGGACTGGGCGAGGTCTACCGCAATAACGTGCAGTGGGGTCTCGATTACCTCATGCAGTGCGACAGAGGAAACAAGATCATCGGTACTATCGGTGACTTCAAGGGCGGTTCTACCGACCATAACATCTGGTGCAGCGCAGAGGTATACCTCCGCAAGCATCATCTCAACGGCGGCGACTGGGATCGTCCCTATGACGAGATAGCAGACTCTACCACAATGGCTCTTTCCGCAGCAGCTCTTGCTGAGGGTTATCTCATGTTCAAGGACTCTCAGCCCGACAAGGCTAAGGCTTATCTCGATCAGGCTAAGACCTATTTCAAGACTGCCGATACTATCAGAAAGAACGAAAACGGCGCTATGGCAGATATGTACAAGCCCTCATCATGGGTAGATGACTGTATGTACGCTGCTATCTGGCTCTACAGAGCAACAGGCGATCAGTCCTATATGGACAAGGTAAAGAGCGATTATCTTCCCAAGTTCCCCCTTGAGGATCAGTCCACAGACCGCAAGTTCACATGGGGCTTATGCTGGGACGATACCTCTCAGGCTGCTGCTCTCCTCTATGCTCAGGAGACAGGCGACAAGGAGTGGGTGGACCATGTTTCACATCACCTTGATTACTGGATAGACGGATACCACAACAAGAAGATAGATTACACTCCCGACGGTATGGCTTGGCTGTTCAGCTGGGGCTCCGCCCGTCATGTAAGTGCAACAGCTTGGCTGGCTCAGCTGGCAAGCGATACCATCTTCAAGGATGACAGCGCTCACGCAAAGAAGTACAATGACTGGGCTAAGGGTCAGATGGACTATATCTTCGGCGATAACGGTCTGAAGATGAGCTATGTTCTCGGCATGGGCGACAATCAGCCTTCAGCTTTCCACCACAGAACAGCTTCCGGTATCCACGACGACCACTGGAACGAGCTTGGACAGGAAACAGGCGGCGCAGAGGGCTGGCAGACAGAGTATGCTCATACTCTCTACGGTGCTCTCGTAGGCGGTCCCGACCAGTCAGGAAAGTATGTAAATCAGGTTTCAAAATATGAGTATTCAGAAGTAGCTATCGACTACAACGCAGGCTATACAGCTGCTCTTTGTGCTCTCGTTGACGATTACGGCGGAACTACCGATCCTTCATTCCCTCCCACAGAGACTCCCAAGTGGGCTGAGTGGGAGATCGCAGCTACTCTCAACGGCAGCGGCGACAGCTACACAGAGATCAAGGCTTGGGCTATGAACCACACAGCATGGCCTGCAAGAGTTGCCAAGGATATCGAGTATCGTTACTACTTCGACATCTCCGAGGCTCTCGAAAAGGGTCTCTCTGCCAAGGATATCACAGTAGAAGGCAAGTCACAGCAGTACAAGCAGGGCGAGCAGGGCTACGCAACTGTTTCAGGTCCTTATAAATATGAAGGCGATGCTTCGGGCAACATCTACTACGCTCTCATCAAGTTCGAGGACGGCAGAGCTATTCAGCCTACAGGACAGAGCGAGCACAGAGATGAAGTACAGTTCAGAGTTTCAATTCCCGATGCTATCGACGGTCAGTCCACAAAGGGCGCTTGGGACCCCACTAACGACTGGTCCTACAAGGGCGGTATCTCAAAGGATACAGACCTGAAGAAGGCTAATTCACTCAATAAGAACATGACCATGTATGTTGACGGCAAGCTTGTATGGGGTACTGAGCCCGACGGCACTGAGCCCGAGCCCTACACAGTTCCCGGAAAGGAGCCCGTGAGTAGTACAACGACCACAACAACAAGTACAACCACAACAAGCACAACAACTACCACCGTTACCACCTCAACTACTTCCACAGTTGACGACATCCTTTGGGGAGACACTAATTGCGACGGCACGGTTGAGCTGGCAGATGCTATTCTCATAATGCAGTCACTGGCTAATCCCGACAAGTACGGTGTAGGCGGCTCATTCGAGAAGCCCCTCACAGAAAAGGGACGCCTGAACGGAGATGTAGACCCCGATGTTAAGGGACTTACAAGCAACGATGCTCTTGCTATACAGGAGTATCTCCTCCACATAATTGACGCACTTCCTAAAAAGTAATAATCAATTCACAAATAAGAAATAAGAGGAAATTCGTTTCCTCTTATTTTTTTTAGCTTTTTGTCAATCTGCACAATTATGCTTACCTGCCATTAGGAAAATGAACGAATTTCCAGAAAACTATTTACTTTTTTTTCACGATATAATATAATATGATTGATGAGTTAGGATTAGTGCAAGTTCTCTTCGGACACCAAGCTCATTTCTCGAAAACACGGTATAACCGCAATGTTTGCACTGGCATTGCGTTATAAATTTATATTTAAAAAATCAGGGAGGGTATTCAAATGCACAAGAAAATTGCAAAAGCAGTCACAAGCAGCCTGATGGCAGCTTCAATGGTTGCTTCAAGTGTTGCAGCTCTCATTCCTATGAGCGCAGCAGCAGGTAACTGTCTTGGACAGAACGACTTCGATGACGGAATCGGTCTTCCTTGGCATATTTGCGTAACAAACCCCGCAGAGCAGAAGTTCGATATCTCAGGTGGTACATATAACTGTACTATCGTTAACCCCGGCGGAAAAGAGCGCGGCGGTGACTCAAGATGGGACTGCCAGTTCAGACACAGAAGCCTTCACATCGAGCAGGGTCATAAGTATACTATCCACTGGGAAGTTGATGCTACCAGCGCAGGTGAGCTCCATACTCATATCGCACCTCTTAGCGGTGTAGGCGGCGTATGGCAGAACAATTCCGAGCAGTGGGAGCAGGGTTGGAACAACGTTAAGATCTCTGAGGGTCACAACGAGTTCGACAGCTCATTCACAGCTAAGGAAACTCTGGAAGTTGCTGAGTGGGCATTCCACTACGGCGGAGCTGGCCCATACCAGCCCAGCGACTGCTTCCCCAAGGATACAACTCTGAGTTTCGATAACATGAAGCTCGAGTGCGAGACCTGTGGTTCTGAATTCGTAAGCGCAAGCAAGACACCTTGTCTCTGGGATCCTACAAACGAACTGGGCGTTATCACTCCCAGAAGTGACGTAAGAATCAACCAGGTTGGTTACTTCGTTGGCGCTGACAAGAAGGCTACTTACGCTACAAGCGAAGAGAAGAGCGCTGTAAGCTTCACAGTTAAGAAGAACGGTACAGCTGTATTCACAGGTAAAGGTAAGCCCATCGGCTTTGATAAGGATGCAGGCGACTACTGCCAGATCCTCGACTTCTCATCAGTTGACGAGCCCGGCACATATACTATCGAAGTAGACGACACTTCAAATACATTCCTGAACAAGAAGACAAAGGAAACATACAAGAAGTACATCAGCCACGAGTTCAAGATCGGCGCTGGTGATACATATAAGGGCATTCTCAAGGATGCTATGAACTACTATTACCAGAACCGTTCAGGTATGGATATCGAGGAGAAGTACATCACTTCCTACAATCCTAAGGACGACAAGTCCAAGCTCGCTCATAAGGGCGGTCACGCACCTAAGGATATGGCTTATGTTCAGTCTAAGTGGGTAAGAGCTTACGGTCAGGAATTCGACGGAGACAAGGACTATCAGATCGACTGCGTAGGCGGTTGGTATGATGCCGGTGACCACGGTAAGTACGTTGTTAACGGCGGTATCTCTGTATGGACTCTCCAGAATATGTATGAGAGATCAAAGGCTCACGGTACAGATTCCAAGTGGATCGACAACGAAGATACAATGCTCATTCCTCAGAGCTACAAGGTTGGCAATATCTCATTCAGCGGTTCAGGTACTCCTGACGTTCTCGATGAGGCAAGAGTTGAGCTCGAGTGGATGTTCAACATGATCGTTTCATCAAGCGATAAGTCATGGTCTGACTGTGAAGGTCTTGTATATCACAAGATGCACGACCACAAGTGGACAGGTCTTGCTACAAAGCCTTGGGACTACGCTGGCGAGAAGCTCGCTGACGGTTCAGACGGTTGGAACACAACTCGTATAGTTAAGCCTCCTACGTATGCTGCTACATTCAACATGATCGCTTGCGCTGCACAGGCTGCACGTCTGTGGAAGGGATACGATGACGCATTTGCTGATGAGTGTCTCGAGAAGGCTAAGACTTCATGGAAGGCTGTAATGGCTAAGGAGAAAAAGTGGCACGGCGTAGACAACGGCAAGGATGCTTGGAAGACGGATCCTCAGTTCGCTCCTCTCGATCAGGCTATCGGCGGCGGCGGCTACGGTGATACATACGTAGACGACGATGCTTACTGGGCAGCTTGTGAGCTCTACTCAACAACAGGTGATGACGAGTACTACAACTTCCTCAAGGATTATAAGAACATCCACGAGGGCGACGGCCACGATAAGGCATTTGATCTTACTTGCAGCCTCGGCGGCGGTGAGAACAACGGTTCATTCAGCTCCTTCAACTGGGGTTGTACAGCCGGTCTGGGTACTCTTACCCTCCTCCTCAGCGACAAGACTTCTGCTGCTGATAAGGCTACAATCGAGAAGAACATTCAGACAGCTGCTGATACATACATCGACTTCGAGAACGGCTCATCCAACGGTATGGGTATTCCTTACAAGGGAACTAAGTTCACTGATGATATCAACGCTCCCGGCGTAATCATCGAGGGTTATGAGTGGGGTTCAAACTCATTCGTAATCAACAATGCTATCGTTATGGCTTATGCTTACGATGTATCTAACCACAACATGAAGTACGCTAACGGTATGGTTTCAGCTCTTGACTACATCTTCGGACGTAATGGTCTTGGCTTCTCATTCGTTACAGGTTACGGTACATATCACTCTGAGAATCCTCACCACAGATACTGGTCTTACGAGCTTGACCACAGCTTCCCGATGGCTCCTTCAGGAGTTATGTCAGGTGGTTGCGGCGCAGGACTCCAGGATCCCTATGTTGGTGGTCTCGGCTATCAGCGTGGTAAGGTTGCTTCACAGAAGTGCTTCGTTGACTCTATCGAGGCTTGGTCTGTTAACGAGGTTACCATCAACTGGAATGCTCCTTTCGCTTGGGCTATGTCATTCTTTGATGATGAGGCTAAGAACTTCAGTGGAGATGTTCAGACAACAACATCTACAACAACTAAAGTTACAACTACAACTACAACCACAACAGCTACAACTCCTGTTAAGGATCCCGTATGGGGCGATACAAACTGTGACGGTACAGTTGAGCTGGCTGACGCTATCCTCATCATGCAGTACCTCGCTAACCCCAACAAGTACAGCATCACTGAGCAGGGTAAGCTTAACGGTGACGTTGACAAGACAGTTAACGGACTTACTTCTAACGATGCTCTCCGCATCCAGGAGTACCTCCTCCACCTCAGATCAACACTCAATCCTAACGCATAATTTTAGGATAGTAAATACAATAAAGCGGCGCTTCGGCGTCGCTTTGTTTTATAAAATCAGGAGGGGATATTCTGGCTAATATTCTTGATTATATGGACTGGCGCGGCGATGTGCCCTTTTCAGCCGATCCCTTCAATGAGATCGACGGTCTGATACTGTCCCAGTTCTGTTATGTCATACTCGACGGTGTCGTCCCCGAAAGCTTTAGTGAGGAGATAAGCTTCCCCGAAGCCTACCGCAGCTACAACGCTGATGACGTTGACCCGAAGTGCAGGATACTGACCTTTGAGCAGGATAACCTGCTGTTCAGAAAGCTCGCTGAGTCAAGGCGCTTCCGCGGAACTACTCTCTGCGGCTACGTCAGCGACACCGAGCACTCTGAGGATATGCAGTTTTCGGCTATTACCTTCCGACTTTGCGACGGCAGCGGTTTCGTTGCCTTCAGAGGCACCGACGGTACAGTTACGGGCTGGAAGGAGGACTTTAACCTCAGCTATATGCAGCAGACCGCAGGTCAGCAGAGAGCCATTGAGTACATCAACGAGGCTTTTGCCGAGGGTGAATGTCCCATTAGATTGGGTGGTCACTCCAAAGGCGGCAATTCTGCCATTTACAGCTCGCTTTTCTGCGATGAAAGCATAAGGCAGAGGATAACCAATATCTATTCATACGACGGTCCCGGATTCAGGGACGAGATAATCTCGTCTGAGATATATCAGAAGATGCTGCCCCGTATAAGAAGCTTCATACCCGAGGCTTCCATTGTGGGAATGCTGCTGGGAAGCGGCTCCGACCCTAAGATCGTCAAGACCTCAGTCAACGGCATCAAGCAGCATTACGCCTATTACTGGGAGCTGCGCCGCAACAGGTTCGTACCTGCGGACAGACTGAAAAAGTCGGGGGACGTTATAAACAAGGCGATATCGGGACTTCTTTCCGACTTCAGCGATACCGAGAGGGAGATATTCACGGACTCACTGTTCGAGATACTGAAGGCTCCCGACAAGGAGACTCTGAAGGAGATCACCAAGCTGAGCTCTTACCCTGCTATAATCAAGGCGATATCAAAGCTTCGCCCCGAACAGCAGGCGGTAATGAAGGAGGCTTTCAAAAAGATCGCTCAGAACGGCACAGGTGCGTTCTTCAAACCACAATAACAAAAAGGCTTCACATTTCTGTGAAGCCTTTAGCTTTATTATTCAGTGATCAGACACCGTACTTAGCTGTAGCAACGGGAACTCCGGGGCCCATTGTTGAAGTAACTGTGCAGCTCTTGAGGTAAGTACCCTTAGCAGCAGCAGGCTTAGCCTTAACAACTGCTTCCATAAGAGTATTGAAGTTCTCCTCGAGCTTAGCAGCACCGAATGAAGCCTTGCCGATAGGGCAGTGGATAATGTTGGTCTTGTCGAGACGATACTCGATCTTACCAGCCTTAGCCTCTGTTACAGCCTTAGCAACATCGGGAGTTACTGTACCAGCCTTGGGGTTAGGCATAAGTCCACGGGGACCGAGGACCTTACCGAGACGACCTACGAGACCCATCATGTCAGGTGAAGCAACAACAACGTCGAAGTCCATCCAGTTTTCCTTCATGATCTTGTCAACGAGGTCCTGACCGCCAACGTACTCAGCGCCTGCAGCCTGAGCTGCCTCATACTTGTCTTCCTTGCAGAATACGCATACACGAACAGTCTTACCTGTACCGTTAGGAAGTACAACAGCGCCTCTGACCTGCTGGTCAGCGTGTCTTGAGTCAACGCCGAGACGGATGTGTGCCTCAATTGTTTCATCGAACTTAGCCTTTGCGTTCTTGCAAACTAAGTCAAGAGCCTCTGCGGACTCGTACTGCTTTGCATAATCAACAGCCTTTGCGCTGTCAACATATTTTTTGCCGTGTTTCATTATATTTCCTCCTATTTAAGTGGTAATACCGGGAGCTTATAGCTTACCCGATTAGCGGAATTTTCCTCCCACCAATAGAACTCCGAACGGGGAATAGCTCCCCACTTCATCATTCAAAAAATTGATTAGTCAACAACTACAACGCCCATTGAGCGAGCTGTACCAGCGATCATGCTCATAGCTGCCTCAAGAGAACCTGCGTTGAGGTCAGGCATCTTTGTCTCAGCTATCTTCTGAACCTGTTCCTTTGTGATGTTAGCGACCTTAGTCTTATTGGGAACTCCCGAACCGCTGTTGATGTTGCAAGCCTTCTTGATGAGGACTGCTGCAGGGGGAGTCTTTGTGATGAACGAGAATGAACGGTCTGCATAAACAGTGATAACAACAGGAATGATCATTCCGATGTCGTTCTTAGTTCTCTCGTTGAATTCCTTTGTGAATGCCATGATGTTTACACCGTGCTGACCCAGTGCAGGACCAACAGGGGGGGCAGGAGTAGCCTTTCCTGCTGCGATCTGAAGCTTAATGTAGCCAACTACTTTCTGTGCCATGTATTCGCACCTCCATAAATGTGGTAAATGGCGAGGCAAGAATTATTTTACCTCTCCCACGGAAACCCATACCTTGCGGGTTTCTTTTGACCTGAACTAATCCTCCACCTTGATTACCTGATTGATAGGCAATGTTGTGGGGGTTTCACGACCGAACATTGAGACGAGAAGGTCTACTGAACGATCGTCGAGATTGATGTTCTGAACGACACCGATAAATCCGTCCATAGCGGTACCCGAGATACGGACATTGTCGCCCACCTTGAAGTTTACCGAAACCGATGAAACCTCAACGCCGAAGAGCTTCTGTACTTCCTCTTCCGAGAGGGGAGTGGGCTCTGAAGCGGGGCCGACGAAGCCTGTACAGCCTCTGGTGTTTCTTACGACGTACCATGAATCGTCGTTCATGATCATCTTAACGAGAACGTAGCCCGGATAGGTCTTGCGTTCTACTTCTTTGGTTTTGCCGTCGGTGATCTCTGTTGCCTTTTCGGTAGGAACTCTGACCTCTTGGATAAGTTCATGAAGCTTACGGTTTTCTACAACCTTTTCAATATTCTGAGCTACCTTATTCTCATAGCCTGAATATGTGTGGATAACATACCACTTTGCTGCTTCTGACATAATGATCCTCCTGATCTCCTAAGAATTAGCCTGCGTTATAGATGAGACGCATAAGGCCAAGGCAGAGCTGATCGAAAGCACCTACCATTACTGCCGATGCTACGATAACACCGAGAACAACTGATGTGTTGTTGATAACAGTCTTTTTGGTCGGCCAAACCACTTTCTTGAATTCGATTCTGAGGTCCTTGAACCACTTGACAAGCTTGTTGCCCTGTTTCTTCTCGGACTTCTCCTTCTTTGAAGTTGTATTCTTAGCCATAAAAATACCCCTTCCGATTACTTTGTTTCCTTGTGAAGAGTATGCTTTCTGCAGAACTTGCAATGCTTCATCATTTCAATTCTGTCAGGGTCGTTCTTCTTGTTCTTCTTGGAAACATAGTTGCGCTGTTTGCACTCTGTGCAAGCTAAAGTAACCTTTACTCTCATATCGGCACCTCCTGAATTAGTACTTCCTTCGTTACCGAAGGTAGGTTGTTTGCCTCCCTCGCACGGGGACAAAAAAATAAACCCCCAACGAGGTACTAAAATTATAACATACATAAACCGAAAAGTCAAGCATTTTTCGCGAAAAAACTGAAATTTTCTTTTATAATAGTATAATGAGGGCACTTCTATTGACCGCGGGGGGGAAAAGTGATATAATTTAAGAAATGACTGCACGGGAAGGAGGGGGCTCATGTCTGATAACATCAAGGTCTCGGTGATAGTACCTGCTCACAACGAGGAGAAGTATGTCGGACGGTGCATAGAGTCCGTAAAACAGGCAGCTGCAAGGGTGAAATGCGGCGTGGAGGTCATAGTGGTCTGCAACAGGTGTACGGACCGTACTGCGGAGATTGCTCTTGCAGGCGGCGCCCGTGTGGTGTATGACGAGAGCCGCTGCATAGCAACTGTGCGGAATGCAGGAATTGCTGCGGCAAAGGGAAAGGTCATCATGACCATAGACTGCGACAACCGCATGACAGAGGGCACTATCCGCGAGGTGCTGGGAATGCTGAACAGCGGCAGATATATCGGCGGCGGAGCTCCTCTGCGCTTTGAGAGGTATTCTCCTGCATTGTGGCTCAACGACCTTATGTGCCGTGCAGGGTTCGGGCTCACGGGGCTGTACTGCGGTATTTTCTGGGCGGAGAAGCGGACCTTCGACGCCATCGGCGGCTTTGCAGAGAAAAAGGCAGGAGAGGATATCGCTACGGCTAAGGCGCTGAGAGCCTACGGAAAGAAGATGGGTAAGCGCTACGGCTGCCTAAGACGCAATCACCTTATCAACTCCACGCGGAAATACGATGATATGGGGGACTGGCTGTACTTCAGGCTCGCTTTCAGGAACGCAGGCGCTCTTATAAAGGCGGCTTTCGGCGACAGCAGCGAATACGACAAACTCATGGACGAGATGTTCTACGATTACAACGACAACAGAGCGAAAAGCTCGTAAGGAGGATATATATGAAGCTTGCAGAAGCATTACAGGAAAGAGCTGACCTCAACCGCAATATCGAGCAGCTCAGGGCAAGACTGGTAAACAATGCAATTGTTCAGGAAAACGAAAAGCCTGCGGAGGACCCCAAGGCTCTCATAAAGGAGCTGGACAGCTCGGCAGAGCGCCTTGAGGAGCTCATGCACCGCATAAACCGCACCAACTGTGCAACAGTCTCCGACGGAAAGACCATCACTGAGCTCATCGCAAGAAAGGACGCTCTCAAGGTGAAAATATCCGTATACAAGGACCTTGTTGCCAACGCCAGTCAGACAGGAAGGCGCGCCCGTATGACCGAGATAAAAATACTCAGCACCGTTGACGTAAAGAAGCTCCAGAAGCAGATAGACGATATGTCAAAGGAGCTCCGTCTCACCGACAACACCATACAGTCACTGAACTGGTCCACAGAGCTTCTTTAAGCTTTATCGGTGTAGCTCCTGCAAGGGCGAATGCAGAAAAAGTCTTTCCGAAAGGGAAGCATTTTGTATGGCAATGCCAAGAGCGGCATAGGGTCCGACTCCCTGTTCATCGTTACGCTCAGATACCGTACAAACGTATCGTTACAGCTTATTCTGTTATTTACCGTGCATTGACTTGAGGGAGCGAGGGCGTGGATCGGGGATATAGAAAAAATCATACTTCACGGAGGTATTTATGAAGCTTAAAAAGCTCTTTTCGGCGGCAGCTGCCGCCATGATAACAGTTGCGGCTCTGCCATGTGTTTCCTTTGCGGGAACGCCTGATCACTCCACTGTTATCGCAGGCAATATCACATACTACAAGTATTCGGACCACGTCGAGGTGGGCAGCGCTTTTCCGGCAAGCGGCACCGTTGATATCCCTGAAAGGATATCGGGACTTCCCGTTACTGCCGTGGGCGAGAAAGCCTTTTCGGGCTCAGATGTGGAAGTTGTCAATATTCCGGATTCGGTAAAAAGCATTAAGTCAGGCGCATTTGAAGCCTGTCCATTACTGTCATATGTGGTTATCCTCGGTGCTGACTGCCAGATCGCCGACAGCAGTACTACCATATCAAATAAGCTGAAGTCCGACGGCAAGACAGGGGAGTTCGGCGGTACTATCGAGGGTTATGACTCGTCGACAGCAATGGCTTATGCGAAAAAGTACGGTTATATCTTCAATTCTCTTGGAAAAGCTCCCGAAGCTGTTACTACTGCGACTACGGCGGTAAGTACAACATCGTCCACGACTGCCACTTCAACGACTACTGCAAAGGTGACGACCTCGACCGCTAAGGCAACTACTTCAACGACAAAAAAGACCACCAGCACCACTACTTCAACTACTACCACAACAACTTCAACCACTACTACCACCACCACCACCGTACAGCAGGGCAAGCCTGTTTTCAAGCTCAACAGCACAGAGGTGTACGAAAGCCGCTCCAAGGGCAGCGAGCAGCAGATGACCCTGTCGGTGGAAGGAGCAGACGGTCTTTACTGCGATACTGTGGTGTATGTGTACTTCGACAAGCGCCTGAAGAATTTTACGGCTGAGGCAGGAAGCGCTGTTGAAACGCTTACCAAAGCACAGGCTATGGGCGATACCAAGGATTTCGTGGTGCTCACTACCGCAGGCAGCGAGAATGCAGGCAGGGACGGAGAAATGTGGCGCTTTACATTTGCGCTTCCCGATGACTGCATGGCAGGGGACGAGTTCGACATAGAGGTAGGACTGTCGAAATATGGCGAAATAAAGCCGCTGTTCACGAATTTCGAGTACGATGCCAAGGGAACTGCCATGACGGAGCATATCTTCACAAAGGGACTTGCCAAGGGCAGTATCATCGTAGTTGAAGACCCGCCATACAAGCTTGGCGACGTTACCAATGACGGACTTATCGACTCTGTGGACGCTTCCCGTGTTCTGGCTGAGTACGCTGCGATATCCGCAAAAAAAGCGTCTACCTTTACCGATAAGAGACAGTACATTGCCGCAGATGTCAACGGCGACGGCAGTATCGACGCAGTGGACGCATCTGCTATACTTGCCTTTTATGCTTATCTTTCGGGAAAAGAACCTGTTTACGGCTTTGAAGAATTTCTGAAGAAAATGTAACGATTTAAGCCGTTAGCCCATAGCCATTAGCCGTTAGCCTGATGTAGGGGCGGCGAAGCCGCTTCCTGATGGCTAAAAGCTAAAGGCTAAGGGCTTCGGAATTTAACACCGAAGGTGTTAAATTCCGATTTATCTCAGCAAATAAATAACACAATGCCCCTGAGCTCTTTGAAGCGCTCAGGGGCAAATTTTTGTATCGGCATCTTTTTCAGCTTTATTTTCTGCTCACGGTCTTGCAGCAGCAGGCGCAGCTCACGGATGCAGCGCCGCTTCCGAGAAGTTCGGCTGTCAGCTCGCGGAGAGTGCTGCCTGTGGTGCATATGTCGTCGATCAGGAGTATATGCTTTCCCCTGACCTTGTCTTTGTCAGCGGCAAAGGCGCCGCGGAGATTTTGCGCTCTGGCAAGCTTGTTCAGTTCCTTCTGCGCCTTGGTGCTTTTTATCTTGCGCACAGCCTTTTCCTCAACGGCTATTCCAAGTTCCCTGCCAACCTCACGGGCTATGAGTGCAGACTGGTTAAAACCGCGGCGGAAGGTGTCCCTGCGGTACATCGGGACGGGAACTATCATATCTGCGCCCTCGGCAGCACCTTCTGCGCGGAGCCTGTCCGCAAGAGCGCCGCCGAGAGCATAGGCGGCATTGCCGTCGGTACCGTCCTTCAGCAGTATTATCGCAGGCTTTATGCTGTCATCGTAGTCAAATGCCGCGGTAAAGCTGACAGCTCCCTCAACGGAGAAGCCGCCCTTATAGATGCTGAGCTTTGCTGTGCAGTCGCCGCAGAAGCGGTCCATTGCGCCTATAAGGGCTCCGCAGACGGGACACCGCGTGGGGAAGAAAATGTGGAGAAGCCTTCGCTTCGTAATATATCTCATATCATCACCTATGGGAAAAGCTCCGTTTGCGGCGGAGCTTTTTTATCAGAAGTACATATATAGCTGGCATTTTATCATGCCGTTATAGAGCTTTCTGCGCTTGCGGGCTTCTGCACCGAAGAACTTCTCGAACTCCTCGTGAGGGGAGATGATATAGCTCTGTCTGCCGCCGCCCTTTCCGAGAACTCTGCCCATTTTGCGGTAGATGTCCTCAGCCTCTCTCAGCTCGAGAAGTCTCTCGCCGTAGGGAGGGTTGCAGATAACAATGGAGTTTTCGGGCTGAACGAACTTTGTTATATCAGCCTGCTCGATCTTCAGCCTTGATTTTATGCCTGCTTTGTGGGCGTTGTCGAGGGTGAGAGCAACTGCTGCATCGTCGATATCTGCGCCGATACCGTGGAACTCTGCGCTCCTGTCAACGCTGTCTATAGCGCGTTTGCGCTCCTCCTGCCATATCTTTGAGTCAAAGCAGCTCCATTTCTCGGCTGCAAATCTTCTGTTGATACCCGGAGCTATTTTCAGTGCCTTCAGCGCCGCCTCGATAAGGAGGGTACCGCTTCCGCAGAACGGGTCGCAGACTATCGAGTCCGAGCGCACCCTTGCAAGGTCGATTATGCCTGCTGCGAGGGTCTCCTTAATGGGAGCCGCGTTGGAATTGCGTCTGTAGCCGCGCTTGTGGAGCCCCACACCGCTGGTGTCGAGGTAGATGGAAACAACGTCCTTGAGGATGCTGAACTTTATCTGTACCGTGGGACCTGTCTCGTCGAACCACTCTATGCCGTACTTGGATTTGAGTCTTTCCACGGCTGCCTTTTTGATGATGGACTGGCAGTCGGGAACGCTGTGGAGGGCTGAATTAAGCGAATAGCCCTTGACGGGGAATGCGTCCTCGGGACCGATATAGCGCTCCAGCTCTGTTGCCTTTACGCCCTGAAAGAGCTCCTCAAAGGTGGTCGCCCTGAACTCTATGAGCTCGATGAGGACTCTCTCTGCGGTGGACAGACAAAGATTTGCACGGGCGAGGATATTCTCGTCGCCCGTGAAGCTTATCTTACCGTCGCTGACCTTTAGGTCAGTTCCGCCTATTTTTTGTATCTCGTATTTGAGTACGCTCTCCAGCCCGAAATGGCACGGACAGCAAAGTCTTATCTTGTTGTTCAAAATATCACCTGTTATCAGTATTCGAGTACACCTGCATCGCCGCCTGCACTGCCGCCGCCTGTGTCACCGCCGCCGCCGACATCGCCGCCGCCTGTGTATCCGCCGGTATCACCGCCGCCGCCGCTAACGTCGCCGCCGCCTGTGTATCCGCCGACGTCACCGCCGCCGCTTACATCGCCGCCGCCTGTGTATCCGCCTGTGTCACCGCCGCCTGTTGCAGTGCCGCCTGCTGCTGTGCCTGTGTCTGTACCTGTTGCTGTGCCTGCTGCTGCGCCTGTGTCGGTGCCTGTGCTTACATAGCCGTGTGCGCCGTCGCAGTAGGGAGGCGAGTAGGTATCTGTTATCTCGGACTTCCAGTAGCCCGTAACGCCCTTGCTGCAGTACTGGGAAGCTATTCTGCCCGTAGACTGACACATAGGCATTTCTATTACAGTCTTTACAGGCTCGAAGTCGCGTCCCGTATCGGGGTACATGGTGTTAGCGTACTCACCGATGATGTTCTGCCATACCAGAGCGGAGATACCTGAGGTTACCTGTATACCGTCGACCTTGTATTTGAATCCGATAGTAACGCCGCTGACGAAGTCGCGTGTAAGACCAACGAATGCCTCATCGAACCAGTCCTGTGTAGTACCTGTCTTACCGCAGACTACCTTATTGCTGAGCCTTGCGGCAGTACCTGTACCGTTTTCAACAACATTCTTCAGGAGACGGTTCATTACCCATGCGGTCTCGTCTGAGACAGCCTGTCTCGGGTTTCCGTTGTTCTCGTAGATTATCTGCTGTGAGCTGTCCTCGATACGGGTTATGAGGTGGGCTTCGTTGTAGATGCCCTGATTACCGTAGGGGAGGTAAGCATTTACAAGGTTTTCAAGAGGAACACCTATTTCAAGAGCTCCGAGGCTGAGAGGCGACGGACCTGATTTATCGACTACTGTAAGCTGTAATCCCAGCTTCTCCTTGGAGAATTTGTATACTTCATCGACGGTGTATTTTTCTACCAGCTGAGCTGAGCAGGTATTGAAGGACTGCTGGAGAGCGTAGTAAGTCTTGACGTTTCCGCCGCTTCCTGCCTGTCTTCCGTAGTTGAGAGGCCATGGCTGACCGTCATCACCTGTTCTGGTAGGTGCGTCCTTTATATCAGAGCCCCATGAAATGTCGCCTGTTTCGATACCGTAGGCATATCCTGCCACGGGCTTGATGGTAGAACCTACCTGACGGGGTTCCTTTACTGCGAAGTTTGTTACAAATGAGCCTTCCTTGGGACCTACGTTACCTACTGCACAGAGCACCTCGCCGTCGTAGTTGAGAGCTACGAAGCCGACATGAGGGAAATAGGTCTCGGGCTTGCCGTCGGGGTGTCCCAGAGGCTCGATATCTGCGGTAAATCCATTTATCTCACGGGCATATGAGGGATAGAAGTTATAGAGGTCGGAAAGCTTGTCCTCGACGTACTGCTGCATATTGTCGTCGTATGAGGTGTATATCTTGTATCCGCCGTTGTCTATCTTTCTTCTTGCTGTTTCCTCATCGGGGATGTCGTACTTCTCCATGAAGATGTCCTGAGCTTCATAGTAAGCGGCATCGAGTATCCAGCTGTATATCTTCTGCTGTGCCTCCATGTCCTCAGCCGCTGTCTCGGGGTGGTTCTTCTTGTACTCCTCGGAGTCGGTGAAAACAAGGGGGGTAACGATATACTGCTGATATTCGTCAAATGAGATAGCGCCGTTTTCATAGAGCTTGTAGAGAACGTACTCCTGACGGGGCTTGTTGTTGGCACGGCCGTCAACTACAAGGGGCTGGTTCAGGTCGTCGTCCTTGTGGTAGTAAACAAAGGGACCGTAGTCCTCGGGGCTCTTGGGGATAGCTGCCAGAACAGCCGCCTCGGGGATGGTGAGCTCCTCGGAGTTCTTTCCGAAGTAACGGATGGAAGCCAGCTGTATGCCGTTTGTGGAGCCGCCGAAGCTGATGTAATTGAGGTACTCCTCAAGTATCTCGTCCTTGGAGTAGGACTTTTCCAGCTGCATGGCGGAGAATATCTCTCGTATCTTACGCTGAGGGGAGTGCTTGTTGTCTCCCGTCAGGTTCTTGATGAGCTGCTGTGTGATAGTCGAACCGCCCTGTTCCGTATCATAGAAGTGGAGGAACATATTGAGGAAGGCGGAGAATGTACGCTTGTAGTCAACACCGTCATGGACGTAGAAACGCTCGTCCTCGGTGTAAACGAAAGCATTGCGGACGTGCTGGGGTATCTTGTCGATAGTGACAGGGATACGCTGGAAGTCGTTCTTGTTCTGGTGGAGGAGAACGAGTTCCTTCTCGCCGTTTGCGTTGGTCTTGTTGCCGTAGAAGTAGGTATCGCTTCCCGATTCAAGCTGCTGAAGTGTTATGCTGGTGGAGTCGTCCATGAAGTTGAGGACGTAGACCGTCAGCGCGGTACTTACTATGGTTCCCGTGATGATGATGACCAGCAGCAGTGACAGCAGGGTGGTGGCTATGACCGTCATCAGCTTCTTGAAGATGATGAAGCCCTTGCTGTGTTTCTTCTTCTTTTTCTTATGCGCAGGATCGCTGCGCACCTCCTTTTCGGCGGAGGGAGTTAATTCTTTATCCTTCATTTTGTCAGAATGACCGCCATACGCGGCGGCAGCTCCTTTCAAAGATTTATATATATTTTCTTCTTGTATATATAAATATACATTATACATTATAGCACGTTTGACGCAAAATGTTAAGTCCTTTCCGAAAAAATCGGCAATTTGTATAATATAGAAAATTCGGGAGATATTATTTACAGATATTTCGGCAAAGGAGTGGTATTATGACGCGCAGGAGCGCAAAAAGAGTGTATTTTACCATAGTGGCGGCACTGACCGCATCGGGCTTTCTGACCGTGTGTACGCTGGGACAGGTGGTCCGCAGGCACAGGACGGAGGCAAGACTTGCGGCGGCAGCCATTGAGGAGGGTGAGCCCCGTTTTCTTGTCCGCGAGAGCGGAGGGCGCATCGCCGTTTTCAGGGACGGCGGCGAAAAGCCATATCTGCTCCTTGATATGCTGCCCTCACTGCTTTCGGAGCAGGACAGAGAGCTGCTTACCGAGGGACTTTACTTCTCCTCGGAGCAGGAGCTCAGGCAGTTCATCGAGGACATCTCCTCATGAGGACTTCTGCGGCTTGCGGTGCTTTTTCTTTTTTCGCACCGAGAAGCCGAAGTCGCCAAGCTTTCTGCCGAGAGCGAAGTATTCACCGTGGGCGAATGCCATGAGTCCGCTCTGCTGGAGGTTCAGCTTTCCCTTGCTGTCGAGGTACTTTTCGTCGGCGTCTATGCCCACTATCTCCGCAAGGAACATGGTGTGGGAGCCCAGCAGCTTTGACTCCGTGACCCTGCATTCAAGGCTGACGGGGCACTCCTCGATAAGGGGAGCCGATACCATTTTTGCAGGAACGGTGTGCAGTCCGCATACCTCTATCTTGTTGACGTCCCTGCCGCTTTTTACTCCGCAGAAATCGGTGATACGGCACATTGACGAGGTGGTCAGGTTTATGACGAATTCCCCCGACTCCTTTATGATGTCGTGGGAGTATCTCTCGGGACGGACGGATATATATGTCATGGGCGGACGGGTGCATACTATGCCCGTCCAGCCTATGGTGAGGACGTTGGGAGAGTCCATAGTGCCGCAGGTCACAAGAGCCGGAGGCACGGGAGCGAGAAGGGTGCTGCCCTTCCAGAATTGTTTAGCCATTTTTTCTCCTTTTGTAGTCGTGTTTCGGGGCACTGTCAGACCTTGCACCCGAGGTGAAGCGTTTGTCCTTCAGCACATCCCTGTGGTCGGCAAAGCTGTACTTGCCCTTGACCTTTGTTATCTCGCCGTACTCGATGGCGTCGGTGGGACAGTTGCCGATACAAGCCATGCAGTGGGTGCAGCTGGTGCCCCAGAGGGGCTTTTTGTCCGTGATGGAGATATTGTTCAGGGGACAGACCTTCTCACACTTGCCGCAGCCCACGCACTTCTCATTGGCGAAGAAGTCCTTGGTTGGCATTTTGTACTTCGCCCACACGGGGTTGAATGGCAGGGTGATGACCTTTTCAAAGAGGAATACATATCTCGCCTTCAGTCGTCCGCCGTTTCTTATGGTGGCGGCTATATCGTCAAGCTTGCTGTATGAGCTGAGTATGCGCCTGCGTATCTCCTCGCTGCTCTGTACCGGGTAGTGACCGATGTAGTAATTCCTCGGCATCACCAGCTCGGAATAGCCCATGAACTCCATTTTCTTTCTGCGGAAAAGCTTTTTTGCAAGGTATCCCGTGATACCGCTGTAGCCTGCGCTGTTTGAGATGAAGTAGACCCTGCGGCTGCCTGTGAGCTGTGCCTTTTTCAGATACTTGCTGAGAAAGCGCGGCATCTCGCAGATATATACGGGAGCGCAGACCACAAAGGGCTTTTCGGAGCGTATTTCCGAGTAGTCGCCCTTTTTTATCCTGCTGAGCAGGTCAACGCACTCGTCGTCCAGCTTCTTTGCCAGCTCTGTGGCGAGAAAGCGTGTATTGCCTGTGGCTGAAAAGTAAAGGATCATATTTTTTCCCCCTGATACAGAAAAGACATCTTTCATATCCGTATGATGACATACACTATCATTATACCATCAGACCGCTTTTTTTGCAATCCTTTTTGAAAATTTGCTCAGCCGACGGTCTGCGACATTTTTTGCGGCTCGTTGGTGGTATCATAAGGCATGAAAAGGCTGCGCGGTGCAGCAAAAAGGAGGAAAGGACATGAATATTGACATAAAAAACGACAACGGAGCGGCAGTTGCGAGGCTCAGCGGTGAAATTGACCACCATAACGCCAAGGAGCTCCGCGCGGAGCTGGACCGCTTTATCGTAACGGCTCAGCCCAGAGAGCTTGCCATAGATTTCGGCGGCATCACCTTTATGGACAGCTCGGGCATAGGGCTCATAATGGGCAGGAGCAAGCTCATGAAGGAGTGCGGTGGAAGGCTGGAGGTACGCAATCCACAGCCATATATACGCCGTGTGCTGAAGCTTGCAGGCTTGGAGCGTATCGTCAGAATAAGATAAAAGGAGAATGACTATGGAAATACTCAACGAAATAAAATTCATCATGCCGTCCCTGTCGGTGAATGAGGGCGCGGCAAGAGCGGTGGTGTCCTCATTCCTGATTCAGGCGGACCCCACCGTGGAGGAGCTGTCCGACATACGCACGGCGGTATCGGAGGCTGTGACAAATGCGGTAGTCCACGGATACAGGCACCAAAAGGGAAACATCGAGCTTACGGTAAGGCTCCTCCCCGACAGGGTCATATACATAAAGGTCAGGGACAAGGGCTGCGGCATTGCAGATGTGGAGCAGGCTATGGAGCCTCTTTTCACCACCGCTCCCGAGGAGGAGAGGTCGGGGCTGGGCTTCTCGGTCATGCAGTCCTTTATGGACAGGCTGACCGTCAGGAGCGCTCCCGACAAGGGCACTACTGTCACCATGAGAAAGAGGCTGTCTGCCAATGGAGACTGAAGTCAGGAAGCCCCTTGCAGAGGAAAATCTGGGACTTGTCCACCTCTGCGCCAACCGTTTCCGCGGACGGGGCATCGAGTACGATGACCTTTACTCCGCAGGCTGCATAGGGCTGCTGAAGGCGGTAAAGGCTTTCGACAGCAGCAGGGGAGTTAAGTTCTCCACCTATGCCGTACCCGTCATACTGGGGGAGATAAAGCGGCTTTTCCGTGACGGCGGCGCGGTCCGCGTCAGCAGGAGCCTCAAGGAGCTGTCCATGCGCCTGAGCCGTATCTGTGAGGACTTCCGACAGCGTGAGATGAGGGAGCCCACTGTGGCGGAGCTGTCACAGCTTTCGGGAGAGACCGAGTCTGCCGTGGCGGAGGCGCTTTGCGTAAGTCAGCCCACTGTGTCCCTTACCGCAGGGGACGATGACGAGGGTCAGACCGATATCCCTACGGAGTCTCCCGACGAGAGCATAACCGACCTGCTGGCACTTAGACAGATAATGGCACGGCTGCCCCATGAGGACCGCGCCCTGCTGGAGCTCAGGTACTTCCGCGGACTCACCCAGACAAAGACCGCTAAGGCGCTGGGAATGACTCAGGTGCAGGTGTCAAGGCGCGAAAAAAAGCTCCTCACTCAGATGAGGGAGGAGCTTCTAAGCTGATATTTACTGTGCCATCGATAAGAACTGCTCGATGGTGAGTTCGTTATTATTTTTATTTGATGAGATAAATGCGTAGTAGGAGAGCACCTTGGAGGCGTCAACTGCGTCAACGGTACCGTTCTTGTCGATGTCGCCTGCCCGTCTCTGAGCGAAATCCATCTCCGGTTCCTTGTTTGTTGAGGTGCGTGAGTATTCCGCAAGGATATGGGAAGCGTCAACTGCGTCTATCTTGGAGTCTCTTGTGACATCGCCTGTTTCCTTTATGTAGGAGCCTGTGAGAAGAACTATCCGGAGAGCTCTGTTATCTGCCCATTTGTATGCGGTGGAGTCCATGTATGCCATGATAACGCCCTTGTATGTGTTCAGCGGAACTTTGGGATCATAGCTGTTGCAGACGGTGCATTCCGTTTTTTCGTTCATTATACGGGCTTCACCATTGTAAACGGAGACCTCTTTAAGTGCGGGGCACTCCGCGAATGCGCCCTCGCATATGGTGTTGACCCATTCGGGACACACGATGTTCTCTATGTAGGCATTGCCTGTGAAGGCATTGGGCTCGATCGCCTGTATACCATTGGGGATGGAGAAGAATGTGTTCTTTTTGCCCGAGGGATATACCGCAAGGTCACCCATATCCGTACGGTAGATCACGCCGTCCACGATCTTGTATGTTTTATAGATATTTGAGCTGTCCATGCCTGTGAATGCCTCAAGAGAGGTACAGCCTGCAAAGGCTCTCGGACCGATACGTCCCGGATCTCCTGTGAACTTCACTGTTTTCAGGTCAGTGCAGTTTTCAAACGCGCTGTTCTTTACATCGCGGATATTCTTTCCGATAGTTACCGAGACTAAGTTTTCGCTGCCCTTGAAGGCGTTCTGTTCAATTTCGGTAACAGGGACATCGCCTATGGAGTCGGCAATGGTGAGACTGAGATCTTTCTGATTGGTTGATGCGCCGATAGCGGTGTAATGGTCAAGGAAATATGAATAGATAACATTGTCCTTTTCTGTGTCCAGAGCGTCCAGCTGAGTCTTTCTGCCGTGGGCGATGAGCTCCATGTGGTCGTACTTTTCTTTTTCCTGAATGTATTTGGTCTCGGAAACTTCCTTGCCGTCGATCATGTATACGATATTTGTTTCGCCCATTTCTTTAAGCTCGGAATTGTCATTGAAGGATATCTCTCTGGTGAAAACTCCCTTTTCAAGCTTGAAATATGTGAGGCTCACTTCGCCCATGTGCCTGTCATAGTTAACGAGGTAATGAGCGTTGGGATCGGCAAAGGCGTTGCCGTAGGTGCCGAGAACAACGGGCTGTGACAGCTTGTTGTTATAGAACGAGTAGACTACACAGCGTCCGCTGCGTCCCCCATTCTGTGAGACAAAAAGCTCGGGCACTCTGTCGTGGTCGATGTCGTACAGCTCGAAGCGTGAGCCGGAAGTAATGTCCTTGTCGGTGAAGTCGAACTCCTCCGAGCCGAAAAAGTCCGAGAGCACCACATGGTATGCCGCCTGCCACGAATCAAAACTGATATTGTCATAGTTTTTTGTCTCGATAGCCTGTGCTGTCAGTGGTAATGCTGCTGTGAGCAGCGCTGCTGCGGAAAACGCAGCTGTGATCTTTCTGATCTTCATGGAAAGTCCTCCTGAATAAATATTACTGCCATAAGGCAGCCCCTTAATGTAAATAATTATACATCATGCACACGGAATAATCAATGCTTTTTTAAAAATTTTTCAGGCACACTCAGTAAAAAATTCCCCATTTATTGCTGAAATCGACAAACGGCGTTGACAAGGTATGTGAAAAGATGTATAATAATGATGTTAATAAACTCGTAACAATGCCAATATTTAATAAGAGAGGGGTTTCTTGATATGGCAAAAAATCTATTCAAAAGAGCAGCTGCTGTTGTATCGGCTGCTGCCGTGCTACTTGTTCCGTCAGTGAACAAGCTGCCAAAGGAAAAAGCAGTCGCAGCTCCCGACGAGTATCATGACGACTGGCTCCATGTCAACGATAAGGCACAGATCGTTGATATGAACGGCAATGAGGTCTGGATGACAGGCGTCAACTGGTTCGGCTACAACGTAGGAAGCCAGATATTCGATGGCGCATGGTCGGCTAACGTTCACCACTGTCTCGACCTTATCGCAGACCACGGCTTCAATCTTCTCCGTGTTCCTATGTCAACGGAGATACTTCTCCAGTGGAAGGCAGGCAAGCCCGACCCGATCATCAAGCTCAATGAGTACGAAAATCCTGAGCTGACCGTTGAGGGCGTTGAGGGCGGTACTCCCATGTACAGCTTCGACATCTGGAATCAGGTAGTCAAGTGGTGCCGCGAGAACGGTATCAAGATCATGATGGACGTTCACTGCGCTACAACCAATGCCGCAGGTCATAACTACGCTCTGTGGTATGACACAAACTTCAGCGAGAAGGACTGGCTGGACGCTCTGGCTTGGTTCTCCGACTACTACAAGGACGATGACACCATCATCGCTATCGACCTGAAAAACGAGCCCCACGGCAAAAAGGACGACGGTATATTTGCGAAGTGGGACGGCTCAAAAGATGCGAATAACTGGCGTTATGCCGCTGAGAAGGGCGCTAAAGCCTGCCTCGACCAGAATCCCAACCTGCTCATCATGGTAGAGGGTATCGAGGTATATCCCAAGACCGAAAAGGGCTTTGACTGGAATTCACCCTCCACTGACTACGGTCATTATGGCGATCCCGAGTATCAGCCCTATTACGGCGCATGGTGGGGAGCTAATTTCCGCGGCGTAAGAGATTACCCCGTTGACCTTGGCGAGCATCAGAGTCAGCTGGTATACTCTCCTCACGACTACGGTCCCGAGGTATACAAGCAGACATGGTTCTATCTTGAAGATCCTTCCAAGACCTTCAGCAGAGAGACTCTCCTTGACGATTACTGGAGAGATACATGGGCATTCCTCGTTGAGGAGAACATCTCACCCCTGCTCATGGGCGAATGGGGCGGCTGGGTCGATGAGGAGCACGACAAGACCGGTGAAAATGTTCACTGGATGCAGGAGCTCCGCGACTATATGATCGACAAGCATATCCACCATACATTCTGGTGCTTCAATGAGAATTCATCTGATACAGGCGGACTTGTTTACGATAACTTCCAGAAGTGGGACGATGTCAAGTACGAGTTCATCAAGCCTGCTCTCTGGCAGACCACAGACGGCAAGTTCGTAAGCCTTGACCACACTATCCCGCTGGGACGCGCAGGCAACGGTATCTCGCTTTCCGAGTACTACGGCGGCGCTTCAACTCCCAGACCTACGACCTCTACAACTACAAGCACTGCCACATCGTCAACAACTACCACTTCTGTTACAACTACAACAACTGCCGATACAACAACTACCACCACTGCTACATCAGGTCCTACTATCCACCCCGGCTATGACTTCAAGGGCGTTGATTCCTACCCCGAAAAGACAGTTTATGAGCAGGGTGAGGAGCTCGACCTCAGCGGTCTTATGTTCGGCGGTACTCCACAGAGCGGTGCAGGCTCAGGAGGCGGAAGGTATACTGACGCCGATGTCAGCGACAGCATCGTGACCATTAAAGACAGCAGCGGCAAGGAATACACCAAGGATAAGTTCAAGACACTTCCCGCAGGCGAGTACACTGTAAATATCAAGGGCGGCGTTGGTAACTATTACAAATACACCTACTGCTACGGCGTGGATATCTCCTATAAGGTGACTATAAAGGGCGGCAGCAGCGAAGCAACAGTCTGGGGCGACACAAACTGCGACGGAACAGTTGAGCTTGCAGATGCTATCCTCGTAATGCAGTGCCTTGCAAATCCCAATAAGTACGGCGAGGGCGGAAGCTACGAAAAGGCTCTTACCGCACAGGGCAGAATAAATGCCGATGTTGATAAGTCCACAGTGGGACTTACTTCAAATGACGCTCTCAGGATACAGGAATTCCTTCTCAAGAAGAGAACTACTCTCGTTCCCGAGTAATGAGCGGAATATAATACGATAAAACAGTTCAGCCATATGCATTAGATCTC
The DNA here is from genome assembly GCF_900116855.1 of Ruminococcus flavefaciens. Taxonomy (GTDB): domain Bacteria; phylum Bacillota; class Clostridia; order Oscillospirales; family Ruminococcaceae; genus Ruminococcus; species Ruminococcus flavefaciens_R. Next base: position 182,602 of record NZ_UETD01000008.1, on the reverse strand, counting down.
CTTTGATATCTGTGCATATGGCTGATTTTTTGCAGCAAAAACTCTTTACAAACCGCGGCGTTTCTGATATAATTATACTGAGTAAATATGTTTGAAAAGAGGTAAAGCTTTGGCTAACGACAAGATCAGAAATTTCTGTATTATAGCGCATATAGATCACGGCAAGTCCACCCTTGCCGACCGTATCCTCGAAAAGACCGAGACCGTCGCTATCCGCGATATGGAGGATCAGCTCCTTGACAATATGGACATCGAGCGTGAGCGCGGCATCACCATCAAAGCCCGTGCGGTCCGTCTGAAGTATACCGCTCAGGACGGCGAGGACTATATCTTCAACCTCATCGACACTCCCGGTCACGTTGACTTCAACTACGAGGTGTCACGTTCTCTTGCAGCCTGTGAGGGAGCTATCCTTGTGGTGGACGCTTCACAGGGTATCGAGGCGCAGACCCTTGCCAACACCTATCTTGCCATTGAGCATGACCTTGAGGTAGTGCCTGTGGTCAACAAGATAGACCTTCCCTCGGCTGACCCCGAGAGAGTCTGCAATGAGGTGGAGAACGTCATAGGCATACCTGCCATGGACGCTCCCCGTATATCTGCAAAAATGGGCACCAACATCGAGGCGGTGCTGGAAAAGATAGTAACGGATATCCCCGCTCCCAAGGGTGACCCGGAAAAGCCCCTGAAGGCGCTTATCTTCGACAGCTACTATGACTCCTACAAGGGCGTTATCATCTACGTCCGCATCAAGGAGGGCAGAGTCAAGGTGGGGGACAATATCCGCCTTATGGCTACGGGAGCTGTTTTCAACGTGGTCGAGGCAGGCTTCATGGACGCCACAAACCTTGTGAACAACGGCAGTCTCGAAGCAGGCGAGGTAGGCTATATCGCCGCTTCCATCAAGAGCATAGGCGATACTCAGGTTGGCGATACCGTCACCAATGACGAATTTCCCTGCGACGAGCCCCTCCCCGGTTACCGCAAGGTAAACCCAATGGTGTTCTCGGGTATCTATCCTGCTGACGGCGCCAAGTACGGCGACCTCCGCGACGCACTGGAAAAGCTCCAGCTCAATGACGCATCGCTTTCCTTCGAGCCCGAGACCTCTGTGGCACTGGGCTTCGGATTCCGCTGCGGCTTCCTCGGACTCCTCCACATGGAGATAATACAGGAGCGCCTTGAGAGAGAGTACAACCTTGACCTCATAACCACAGCCCCCTCCGTTATCTACAAGGTCACCATGACCAACGGCGAGGTGCAGTATATAGACAATCCCACCAACTATCCCGACCCTGCTCTTATTCAGGTGGCTGAGGAGCCCATGGTTAAGGCGAGCATTCTCGCTCCCTCGGACTACGTCGGCAATATCATGGAGCTGTGTCAGGACAGGCGAGGCGTGTTCAAGGACATGAAGTACCTTGACGATACCCGTGTGGAGCTCCACTATGAGCTTCCGCTGAATGAGATAGTATACGATTTCTTCGATGTGCTGAAGTCCCGTACCAAGGGCTATGCTTCCTTTGACTACGAGATGATGGGCTATGTTCCCAGCAAGCTGGTCAAGCTGGATATACTCCTCAACGGCGATGTGGTGGACGCTCTCAGCTTCATCATCCACGCTGACAAGGCTTACGGCAGAGCCCGTAAAATAGCCGAAAAGCTCAAGGAGAACATTCCCCGTCAGCTCTTTGAGGTGCCTATTCAGGCTGCCATCGGCGGCAAGATAATCGCCCGCGAGACCGTAAAGGCTGTGCGTAAGGACGTTCTTGCAAAGTGCTACGGCGGCGATATAACCAGAAAAAAGAAGCTGCTTGAAAAGCAGAAGGAAGGTAAAAAGCGTATGCGCCAGCTGGGTACTGTAGAGGTGCCGCAGGAGGCGTTCATGAGCGTTCTGAAGCTTGACAGCTGAGAACGGGAGGCTTATTATGATAAACTATATCATCCTCGGACTGCTCTGTGCGGTCCTGATACTGAGTATCATAACTGTTATGACCGAGTTTTTCATCGGAAAGAATACGGGCGCTGGACGATTTTTCCGCGCCATAAGGATAAGGCTCCGCGAAAAGTCGCGGACAAGCTTCTGCGTCACAGCCATAGTCCTGCTTATCTTCGGACTTGTAGCAGGGGACGACAATAAGCTGATGCTGCTTGCGGCTCTGGGGATAATGCTGGTGACTCTCATGGTCCTCCACCCCGAGGACTTCCTCAGCATTTTCCGCACAAGACGCAAGGCAAAGAAGAAAACTCTGCTGCCGCTGACACCCAAGCTTGCGGGAGAAGTACCTGCGGCAAAGCTTGCAAAGGTGCTGGAGCCCATTGAGACTGAGGTAATTGCAGAGGAAGGAAAGGAATAAATATGAGCAGTATATACAAGTGCCCCTGCTGCGGTGAAAAGACCTTCAATCCGCTTAGCAAGGCAATGGCAGGGACGATGAAGTCAAAGGGAAAGAAATGCACGAAGTGCGGCAAGCGCTGCGTCAACGGAAAGGGCGCAACTGCTTTCGCGGCACTGTACTTCACCATATCCTTTATCTGCATCGTCATCGTCTTTATCCACGGACAGGACAGTGAATGGTGGTACACCCACGAGGTGCCTATCGTACTGGGACTGATACTGAATATGCTCATCGTGCCGAGGATAGTCAACGGCTTCTTCTTCAAGATGATGGAGACCGTCCGCATTGACGCCTACGATAAAGAGAAATGACGCTGGGACTTTATATCCATGTGCCCTTCTGCGGAAAGAAGTGCGCCTATTGTGATTTTTACTCAGTGGGATGGACAAGGCAGAGGGCAGAGGACTACACAGAGGCGGTGCTGAGAAATATCCGCCATTACAGCGACAAGGCTCAGACCGTGGATACGGTCTATTTCGGGGGAGGAACTCCCTCTCTGCTGACATCGGCTCAGCTTCAAAGCATAATAAAGGAAATAAACGGCAGCTTCGCACTTGACGGGGCTGCCGAAATAACTATTGAGGCAAATCCCTGCACTCTTACGCCGCAGAAGCTGTCGGAGCTCCGCAGTATCGGCGTGAACAGGCTGTCTGTGGGAGTCCAGTCCATGAGAGACGAGGAGCTCCGTGTGCTGGGGAGAGTCCATACTGCCGAAAGAGCGGAGCAGGCTGTGCTGGACGCAGCCGCCGCAGGCTTCGGGAATATCTCCTGCGACCTGATGATAGCCCTGCCCGACCAGACCGCGGAGAGCCTGCGCTATTCCATCGAGCGCATGACCACGCTTCCCGTGCAGCATATCTCAGCCTATATCCTCAAGACCGAGGAGGGGACGCCCTTTGACTGCGAGGAGATAAGGGGACGTCTCCCCGATGAGGAGACTGCTGCGGAGCTGTACCTCGAAATGGTAAGACTTCTGGAGGAGAGGGGCTTTGCACAGTATGAGGTATCCAACTTCGCCAAGAAGGGCTTTGAGAGCCGTCACAACTGCCGCTACTGGAAGTGTATGGACTACCTCGGCATAGGTCCTGCCGCCCACTCCTGCTATAAGGGGAAGCGCTTTGCCGTAGAGCGTGATATTGACGGCTTTATAGCTGCTCCGTTCCAGCAGGTGACTGTTACCGATGAAGCTCCCTGCGGCTTTGAGGAGTTCGCCATGCTGCGGCTGAGACTGAGGGAGGGGCTTTCCCTTTGCGATGTCGGGGAGCACAGGGCAGAGATAATGAAGAAGCTGCCGCCCCTTGTGAAGGAGGGCTATGCACAGACCGACGGCGAGAGGGTATGGCTGACGGCAAAGGGCTTTCTCATGTCAAATTCGGTGATAGAATATCTTATTTTCTGAGAAATGCAACACTCCGCTGAAACTTTCCGTATGTTATAGTGAAAGGGAAACGTTTCCGATATATACGAAAGGAGTGTTACTATGAAAAAGATGAATGGTTTTATTGCAGCGGCTGTTTGTACGGGACTTCTTGCTGGCTTAGGTGCCATGACATTCAGTGCAAGGGCAGCAGAGAATGAGACCGCGGATATTCCCGAAGCAATCGAGGAATACACGGGAACACTGCCCGTTGCATCCGAGTCTGTCGTAACTACGGTCACAGCTTCAGATGAGAACAGCGAGCTTGAGGAACTGAGGAGCAAAGGTCAGAGAGCAGCAGGTGAGTACATCCGTCAGGAGAAGATACTTCTCGGTGAACTTGCTCCCGATGCGCCACGTATCACACTTGATGAGGCGGAAGATATAATCAGCGGCGGCGGTACTGTTTACGAGATAATGGAACGCTTTAACAGCATACACGGATATCCCGATTTTTTAGGCGGAAGCGGCATTACCCGTGCGGAGTACTGGCTCGGTGAGGACGACAGCAGTATGCTGCTGATGTATATTGAGGAACCGAAGATATGGTTCATTGATGAAAGCGGTGAACTGACAGCATACCGGCTCGATTCTGACAGAGGTATAGCAGGTGACGCCAACGGTGACGGCTTTTTCAATATCTCCGACGTAGAGCAAGATATCCAAATAGTGTTAATCAATCCGAATTAAGCACAACATCTTTTGAAGGAATAAATGATTATGATAAATTAAAAAATTCATATCATAACGCACTAAATTGGTATAATGTAAAAAACATACTATGAATAACAGTATTAGGAGGTTTTGATGAATATAATTAAAAAGATTATTATTGCAGCATTATTACTAAATATTGTTAGTTTAATATTATTATTTTTCTTGGAAAAGGCATATATTGTTAAAGGAATTTATTTAGCATATCCGATTTGCGGTATTCTTTTCTCCATTGCATTTCTAATTATACTGAGCATAATAAAAAAAATGAGTTCAAACAATAAATTTTTGATGTGTTTTTTTATAATAGGTATATTATTTATCTCTCTACTGTTTTCTTTTACACTCTTTGAAATCAGAAAACAATTAATCAATAATGAGAAATATTATAAAATAAGTGTAGATGGACTAGCGGATGGAGATTCTTTATTTGTTTATGAATATAATGCAATGATGGAGAATCGAGGTTGTTTATGTATTAAAATTAACGATTACATATACAAAAAAATTCCAGATACAATTTATCAAATTGATTCAGGATATTCACTTTCGAAACCTGATAGCCTTATAATAATTTATAATTCGGAAACCAAATTACTTAATATGAAATACAAAACGAACGAGAATAGTGACTACATTGAAAAAATAATAACAATTGATAATTGAGCTTACATATAGCATTATAATATTTTGTATTCGTCCACTATTATCTCATGAAGAATTTAATAGGGGCGTAAGAGAATACAATTAGGATTAATCTTCAATTTTAAAAAGTAACATGATAATTAAAGCCGATACGTAATGTATCGGCTTTATTACTATTCGATTTGGTTTGTCAATTATTCCGCTAAGAGTAGCTCCCATAAAGCTCCGCTTTTTTACTTTGAAAGGTCGTGTATAACTCTGTCGAATGTAGGGAAGTCCTTGTCGTAGGTCTCCTGCATATCCTCCTGACTTGCATTGATAAGACCTCTCGGTCTGCGCAGTGCAAGGTACATATCATCGGGGATATCCGCCTTGCTTACGCCTATCTTGTCCGCAAAGTCGGTATCTTTCAGATAGTAGAAGTACTTTCCGCTGATGTGGGTATCATCGGGGTAGAGCTCCGAAAGGTCCACAAAAGACTCCTCGGGTTCAAGAAGCTCGTCCGAGGTCTTTTTGTTGCCGATGATGACTACGGACTCCTCATTGCCGAGGAAGTTGGTCAGCTTGTTGGTGACGCCCTTGATGTAGTTCTGGTAGTCGTCATCGCTGTAGGGAATGTAGTACACCGAGACTAAGACCTTGCCGTTGCCGTTGGAGTCCTCGCCGAACTCGGTGAAGTACTCCTCCAGATAGGCTGAGTTGCCGACGGCGTCGTTGTCGCAGAGCATGAGTATGACCATGTCGGGATTTGGCTTCGTCAGCAGGTCGTAGGCAAGATAGCCGCCCAGCGCCACGAAGAACACTCCCAGACCCAGCCACCACTTGTTGTGGTAGAAGAAGTTGCCTATCTTTTTCCAGAATGACAGCTTTACTTCCTCTTCCTTTTCCTCGTGGATGGTGGACTCGCTTTCCTCCACGATGCCCTGCTTCAGACGCATGAGCTCGATCTTTTCGTCCTGAAGCTGCTTTTCGTAAGCCTCGCGCTTCTGCTTTTCCTTTTCGGCATAGCGGCGTTCAGCCTCGCGCTGCTGAGCCTCAAGCTCTGCCTCGCGCTGCTTTCTGAGGTCCTTGTTCACCTGAAAAAGGCTCTTGTTTATCTCAAGCTTTTCATCATTTTCAGGAGCTGCCTTGGGTGTGTTTTTTTCTTTTTCTTTCATACTTTATTCCTTACGATAACGGGCGGCATAAGCCGCCCGTACTGTTATTATTCCTCTGTCTTGTCTTCCTTTTCCTGACGTCCGCCGTTTGTAGGGAGGGACTTGAGTGTGGGGAAGAGAAGCACGTCTCTGATAGAAGCGCTGTTTGTCAGCAGCATTACCAGACGGTCGATACCGTAGCCGATACCGCCCGTAGGAGGCATACCGATCTCCAGTGCATTGAGGAAGTCCTCATCTGTGCGGTTAGCTTCCTCGTCACCCTGACTGAGAGCTTCTTCCTGAGCCTTGAAGCGCTCACGCTGGTCAATAGGATCGTTGAGCTCTGAGTAAGCGTTGCACATCTCACGGCCTGTGATGAACAGCTCGAAACGCTCAACATAGTCGGGAGCGTCGGGCTTCTTCTTGGTAAGGGGAGATATCTCGATGGGGTGATCCATGATGAATGTAGGCTGGATAAGGTGCTCCTCAACGAATGCCTCGAAGAAGAGGTTGAGGATATCGCCGCGCTTGTGGCGAGCTTCGTATTCTACGCCCTTTTCATCAGCTATCCTGCGTGCTTCCTCGAGGGTCTTTATCTCGCTGAAGTCAACGCCCGAATACTTCTTTACAGCGTCGATCATGGTAAGTCTCTCAAAGGGCTTGCCAAGGTCGATCATGTACTCGCCGTAGGGAACGCAGGTAGTACCGCATACTTCCTGAGCAACGTGGCGGAACATATTCTCTGTGAGGTCCATCATGCCGTAGTAATCGGTGTAAGCCTGATACAGCTCCATGAGTGTGAACTCGGGGTTATGACGGGTGTCAACGCCCTCGTTTCGGAAAACTCTGCCGATCTCGTAAACTCTTTCAAGTCCGCCTACGATGAGTCTCTTGAGGTAGAGCTCCAGACTGATTCGGAGCTTAACGTCCTCGTCGAGAGCATTATAGTGAGTCTCGAAGGGCCTTGCAGCAGCGCCGCCTGCGTTGGATACCAGCATGGGAGTCTCAACTTCCATGAAGCCCTGTGCATCGAGGTAGCGTCTGATGGATGAGATTATCATTGAGCGCTTGATGAATGTGTCCTTTACCTCGGGATTGATAATGAGGTCGAGGTAGCGCTGACGGTATCTTGTATCAGTGTCCTTGAGTCCGTGCCACTTCTCGGGGAGGGGCAGGAGGGACTTTGTGAGGAGGGTGATGCTCTTTGCGTGGACAGATATCTCGCCCTTGCGTGTTCTGAAAACATATCCCTCAACGCCGATGATATCGCCGATATCCCACTTCTTCTTGAACTCCTTGAAAAGGTCTGCGCCGATATCGTTGGAACGAACATATACCTGTATACGGTCGGACTTGTCGCGGACGTCGATGAAGTTGGCCTTGCCCATATCTCTCCAGCTCATGATACGGCCTGCGATACGGACGATATTCTCGTTAAGCTTTTCAAGCTCGGCAGCCTTCTTCTCCTCGTCGTCGCCCACAGCAGCGAGTATCTCGGCTTCCTTTGCCTCGTACTCAGCCTTGTACTGAGCAGCGTGACCTGTAACGTCGAACTTGGTGATAGTGAAGGGGTCGTGACCCAGCTCGCGGAGATCAGCCAGCTTGTCGAGTCTGTCCTTCTTGAGTATATTTATATCCTGAGCAGGCTCCTCATCAGCCTGAACAGGTGAATTGACCTGATTTTCGCTCATATTTATATCCTTTCGATTACTTGGAGATCTCAACGACCTCGAACTTCAGCTCGCCTGCGGGAGCTTCAACGATGAAGATATCGCCGACTCTCTTCTTCATGGCAGCCTTGCCGATAGGAGACTCGTCCGAAATGAGACCCTCTCTTACGTTTGCGTGGTTGGTACCAACGATGGTGAATGTTTCGATCTTGCCTGTATCGAGGCGCTTGATAGTGATCTTTGAGCTCATACCGATCTCGTCAACAGAGATGCTATCGTCGTCAACGATCTCAGCGTTGTCGATGGTATACTGGAGCTCCTGTATGTGAGCTTCGAGGATAGCCTGTTCATTTTTTGCCTCATCGTACTCAGCGTTCTCGGAGAGGTCTCCGTAAGAACGGGCAACTTTCAGTCTTTCGGCAACTTCCTTACGTTTATTGATCTTAAGGTCATCGAGTTCAGCGACGAGCTTGTCGTAGCTTTCTCTGGACATCTTCTTTGTAGCCATATCAATGCACTCCTTATATGATTTATTTCGGGAGAGAATCAACACAGAGTTCCCCGAAGCTTAAATAGCATTACATATTATTATACTATATCATGCGGAAAAAGTCAACCCTGAAAGCTGAGAAATAGGTTGTCCGCGGTAAAATGCAGTGGCACACACTGTGCGCCACGGGAACAAGAAAGGAGACAGCATTTGCTGTCTCCCTGAATTTTACTGTATAGCCGCCATAGCAGCGTCAACAGCTGCTGCGTACTGATCGTCGTAAGCCTCGTCGGTGTTCTCAACGGAGATATCGGGAGTAAGTCCCACGCCGTCATAGCACTCCGAGCGCTCTGTCTTGTACTTTGCAACGGTAAGAACTACCGCGCCCTTGTTGTCGAACTCGGTGGTCTGCTGCATAACGCCCTTGCCGAAGGTCTTTTCGCCCACAAGCTGAGCACCGCCGAAATCGCGGAGAGAAGCTGCAAAGAGCTCCGCAGCGCTGGCAGTCCTGCCGTTTACCAGCACCACCATTGGCAGGTCAAGTGCAGCCTCGTCTGAGTAGACCAGAGTCTCGCTGTGACCGTCCTTATATTCCGCAGTGGCGATAACGCCCTCGGGAAGCAGCGGGTCAAGGCATTCTGACAGTGATTCCACTATTCCGCCGCCGTTGTCTCGGACGTCGAATATAAGAGCCTTTGCACCGTTGGAGGTAAGTCTCTCAAGAGTCTCCACGAACTGCTGGGGAGTATTTTTCTTGAAGCCTGTTATGGTGATACAGCCAACGTACTCGTTGACCATCTCGCCGCTTACGGTGATCACCTCGATAGAGCGGCGTGTGAAAGTATAGTCCTTATCGATACCGCCTCTGCGGACGGTTATGTTTATCTCTGAGCCCTCAGTACCGCGCATAGCCTCGATAGACTCATCAAAGCCTGCCGAAAGAACGTCAACGCCGTCGATAAGGGTGATTATATCGCCTTTGCGGAGACCTGCCTCCTCAACGGGAGAGTCGTCCATGATATCGGCGATGCGGATATAGCCGCTTTCGTCCTCATCGAGAGTGAGACCAAGTCCCACCAGCTGACCCTCGTCCTCGCTCTGTTCCTCCAGATATTCCTCCTCTGTCAGATACTTGGAGTACTGGTCGTCGAGTCCCGAGATATAGCCTTTCAGAATACCGTCGCTGAGGTCGCCCTCATTGATATCGCCGAGGTAGTGTTCACGGACGTAGGAGTCAAGGGTCTGGAGCGAGTTGTACTTCTTACCCTTTTCGTTGACGTCTACCACCTTTTTGTTGAAGCTCTGCAGTGAGAAGAATGATGTGAGTATAAAGGTGACCGCAGAAGCGATAGCGATAAGGCTCAGCGCAAGGCCAAGGCTGATTTTCTTATTCATATTATCATCGCTTTCTGACAAAAATTCGGGCAGTTGCAAAGAACTGCCCTGAATCTGATTGTTGCATTTTTACGGACTAACGTAGCCCAGCGGGTCATTTGCGACACCGTTCACGCGGACCTCAAAGTGGAGGTGAGCGCCGGTAGACCAGCCTGTTGAGCCGATGTAGCCGATGACCTGTCCCTGCTCTACATACTGACCAACGGAAACAGCTGCCGATGACAGATGACCGTAGAGTGTCGAGTATGTACCGTCGTGGGAGATTATAACGTAGTTTCCATATCCTCCGCCGCAGCCGCAGCTGGAGTTCTTGGCATAATTGTGTGAGCATGAGTTGTTAACGGCAATAACTGTACCTGCCTTTGCAGCACAGCAACGTCCGCCCATGATACCTGCATCGCCCACGTCGATACCTCTGTGGGTGGTGCCCCATCTGTAGCCGTAGCCGCTGGAGATATAGCAGAATCCGGGTGCGGGCCATGAGAAGCCCGATGCGGAAGGAGCGGGGACATAAGCGGGTTCGCTTGTTACAACGGGAGTGTATGATGTATCGCCCTGCTGTGCAGCCTGCTGAGCGGCAGCAGCTTCTGCGGCAGCTCTCTCCTGAGCAAGTCTTGCCTGTTCAGCCTCATATGCAGCCTGTGCAGCCGCAGCCTGACGGGCGATCTCAGCCTGGATCTCAGCTTCCTCGGCGTCCAGCTGATCGATGTAGTCCTGAAGCTCAGCCTTATCCAGCTCAAGGGTCTGCTGTTCCATAGCGATACGGTTGATCTCGTCCTGAGTCTGGCTCATCTTATCATTAAGGCTTGCCATTTCGGCGTCCTTTTCTTCCTTACGCTTTTTCTGATCCTCAAGTCTCATTTCGAGAGTGAGCTTTTCCGACTCAAGGTCCTTTTTGGACTGCTCCATGCTGTCGATCTCTGTGAGGATATCTGTGATGAGCTCCTCATCGTAGGAAGCGATACGGTTTACCATCTCAACTCTTGAGAGCATATCATAGAAGCTGGATGTACCTACCATTACGGTAGCGAGGTTATCATTTCCTGTAACATACATAGCGCAGAGACGCTTCTTGAACAGCTCAACGTTCTCGTCGATCTCCTCCTGCTGGTCTACGATAGCCTGATCGAGGTCAGCGATATTGTCCTGAGCGGTCTCGATATCTGAATTGATGCTTTCGAGCTCCTTGTTGAGGAGGTCGATATTGTCCTGGATATAGCCTATCTGCTCATAGAGAGTTGACTGATAAGCCTGTTCGTTTTCCTTATCGCCCTCAAGTGAATTGATCTGTGACTGTAATTCTTCGATCTTTGCTGTGTTGGCTTTTCTTTCTTCCTGTATCTCGGCAATAGTCTTAGCCGAAGCGTTGTTCCTGCTGCCTTTGATGGCAGGATAAGCTGCTACAGCTGCGATTGAGAGGGCAGAGCAGGTGACGAATGAAATTACCTTTTTGAATATGTTTAGCTTTTCCATAACTAAGCTGCGTATCGGACGGGGATAATGCTGTCCGAATGCACACTCCTTTCATAAAAAAATTCACATCTTCGGTTTTTGGCGCACATCATACATCGATATGCTTTCTTGTGCTTACCACGCTTCCCAATGCGCCGATAAGAGCGCCGAACACGAGATATGCAAGTGCAAGGGGAAGGCGGATGTCTGAGAACGGGATAAGGCTCTTTACACCGAAGGTGTTCATGAGCATGCCCTGTTCGGTTATCATGTTGTATACCGCACGGTATACAGCCCATGTTATAAAGTATGCGCCTGCGCCTGCGAACAGACCCGTTACCATACCCTCAACGAAGAAGGGCATACGGATGAATGCGTTTGTAGCGCCGACATACTTCATTATCTGGATCTCCTCACGGCGGGCAAAAACGCTTGCCTTTGTGGTATTGGAGATAATGATCATAGATACGACAGCAAGTGCGATGATGATAGCACCTGCGATGAGAGATACGACCTTACGGAGCTCTCTGAGGAACTCAGCTACCTGAGGAGAAGCGGAAGCGCTCTGGATATTGGCGATAGCGCTGATCTTGTCGGTAGTCTCGGTAATGAGATCGGTATCCTTTACGGTGACGCTGAATCCGTCGGGCATAAAGCTTGCGTCAGTGCCGATGTATTCGTCGAATATCTTCTCGGCATTGGGAAGGTTAGCCTTCTGTCTTGAGAGAGCGTCCTCCTTGGATATGAAAGTTACCTTATCAATATTGGGGAGTTCCTTTATAGCGGCTTCCGCAGCGGAATTCTGTTCCTCGGTAGTGCCCACGTTCATAATGACAACTACCTCGTTCTGGCTGCCCAGACCCTTTATCATGGAATTGAGGTTGATATAGAACAGACCTGCGATTCCCACGAGTAGAAGGGATATGAGCAGAACGCAGAATGTTGCGAACGCCATCATTTTATTTTTCCATATGTTTTCCACGCCCTGATCGGCGAGGTATTTGATACCGCTTAGCTTCATTCCGCACCTCCTTCAGTCTTTTCTGTAAGTGCGGCGAGAAGCTCCTCGGGAGTTTCCGCTTTTCTGACGTTATGGGTATCGTCGATATCCACGTCTATGTTATCGGCTAGCTTCTGCATGAGCTGGGGCTCATCCGCTGAGCTGCCGTCGGGGATGCCTCCGATAGCGGAGATGATATCATCAGCGGTCATATTCTCGATGGGGAGGTCGATAGCCTCCTCAGTGTTTGTGAGCTGAGGCTCCTCCTCGGCGGCAGGCTCGTTTACCCGCTCTGCATCGCTTATAGCAGCAGCCATTGCCTCTGTGGGCACCTCTGTATCAATATCGGCAAGGAGCTCGTCTCCCGTACCTGTAATGACCTCATCGAAGACGATCTCGCCCTCGGTGATATTGATGATACGTCCGCCGAAGTGACGGACCAAATCGTGCTCATGGGTAACCATGAGTATAGTAGTACCCTGATCGTTGATGCCCTTGAGGAGCTCTACGATCTCGTAGGAGAGCTCGGGGTCGATATTACCCGTAGGCTCGTCTGCGATGATGAGCTGGGGGTCGTTTACCAGTGCTCTTGCAATGGCAACACGCTGCTTTTCACCGCCCGAAAGCTCATCGGGGTAAGAGTTTGTCTTTGCGTGGAGTCCTACCAGACTTATAACGTAGGGAACTCTCTTGCGTATGTATTTGATGGGGGCGTCGATAACTCTGAGAACGAAAGCGATGTTCTCATATACCGTCATCGACGGGATAAGTCTGAAATCCTGGAATACGAAGCCGAGAGTACGGCGGAATTCGGGGATCTTTCTTCTTTTAAGCTTGTTGAGGTTATAGCCGTTTACGGTGACAACACCGCTTGTTGCGTCTATTTCCTTCAGTAGAAGCTTGATCATAGTACTTTTTCCCGCACCTGATGAACCTACCACGAAGGCGAAATCGCCGTCGTTTATCTTGAGGCTGACGTTATTGAGGGCGTCAACACCGCTTGAGTAGGTCACGGATACGTTTTTAAGTTCTACCAATGGGTCACACCTACCTTAATCTGTAAAGGGCGGAAATGATCCGCCCAAAGTTCGATATAATGCCTGTGAAAGAGGCTTTATCAGAACTTGACAGGATTAGCAGACAGGTACTTCTTTACCATGAGGGCGATCTTGAAGATGATAGCGTGATCGAACTCACGGAGATCAAGACCTGTAAGCTTCTTGATTTTTTCCAGTCTGTAAACGAGTGTATTTCTGTGAACGAAGAGCTTTCTTGAAGTCTCGGATACGTTCAGGTTGTTTTCAAAGAACTTCTGGATAGTAAAGAGAGTCTCGTGATCCAGTGACTCGATGCTGCCCACCTTGAATACCTCGTGGAGGAATGTCTCGCAGAGAGTTGTGGGGAGGTGGTAGATAAGACGGGCGATACCGAGGTTGTCGTAGCTTACGATGACCTTGTCTGTATCGAATACCTTGCCGACCTCAAGAGCCATCTGAGCTTCCTTGAAGGAACGGGCCAGATCCTTTACGCCGACAACGGCTGTACCGATACCAACGTTAACTCTTGTATAGAACTCACTGCTGAGAGTGTCAGCGATGGAACGAGCCAGCTTCTCCAGATCCTTTGAGTCAACAGCGCTCTTGAGCTCCTTGACGAGAACGATATCAGTCTCGGTGATATTGAAGACGAAGTCCTTGTTCTTGTCAGGGAAGAGGTTCTGGATAACATCATAAGCCGAGATGTCGTTAGCGGAGATGATCCTGATAAGGAATACAGCGCGGCTGATCTCAGCGTTGAAGTGGAGCTCTCTTGCCTTGATAACGATATCTCCGGGGAGAACGTTATCGAGGATGACATTCTTTATGAAGTTGTTTCTGTCGTACTTCTCATCGTAGTACTGCTTGATATTTGAAAGCGCAATAGCGAGAATGCTTGCATACTTTGCAGCAGCGTCGTCAACGCCCTCCACGAAAACTGCGTAATCGGGCTTTACTCTTGAGCCGAAGGGCTTGTAGGTGAAGCCGTCACGGATAAAGATATCGTGGGAATCGCTGAGGTCCAGTGAAACGAATTCATTAGTGGTACCCACGCGGGTAAGGTCGCTGCAGGCGATGATAGTTGCGGTCTCATCCACTACACCGATGGTAGCGTCGATAGAGTCGCGCATCTGATGAACTAAACCCTGAAATAATCTGTTGGACATGATTAACATCCTTTCTCTTAATAAGATCTTATTTTGAGCGGACCTTCAGAGAGAGTCGGGGAGCATATTGCTCCTCAACATATTACAAATTGTAACACATTTTTGCCTGTAATTTGTTAACAAAGTGTTAACTTTCGTCCGAAGGCTCACAAACATGACTTACATATATGTTGAATTTTGTTTATAATTGCCAAAGTTGGCGATTTTTTTGTAACCAAACCGTAATTTTTACGGTGAAAAAATGTAATTTCTTACATCTTCTCAGGTCTGTCGATATTGAGTATCTCCAGAGCATTCCTGAGTGTCTGGCGGACTGCCACACAGAGGAGGATACGAGCGTCCCTGAGCTGCTCATTTTCCGCGTTCTTTACGCTGCAGGCGTCATAGAAGCGGTGGAATAGAGTTGCCAGATCAATGGAGTACTTGGTGATCTTCGAGGGATCATAGCTCTTTGCAGCCATGTCGATCTCTCTCGGGAGAGAAGCAAGATGGCGGATGAGCTCGATCTCGCGGGGATTGTCAAGGAGATCAAGATCGGCAGTCTCGGGTATCGCAACGCCCTCCTCACTGAGGTTTCTCAGCAGGCTGCAAATTCTTGCGTGGGCGTACTGAACGTAGTAAACGGGGTTCTGTGAGGACTTTTCGATAGCCAGATCAAGGTCGAACTCAAACTGGGAGTTTGCCTCACGGAGATTGAAGAAGAAACGTGCTGCATCTATCGGTATCTCGTCGAGGAGAGTTACAAGGGTGATAGCTTTGCCGCTTCTCTTTGAGAGCTTTACCACCTCGCCGTTGCGGACCAGCATTACCATCTGCATGAGCACTACATCCAGCTTGTTGGCGTCAACGCCGAGAGCTGTCAGAGCAGCCTTCAGTCTTGGAACGTAGCCGTGGTGGTCGGCGCCCAGTACGTTTATCGCCTTGTCGAAGTTACGGGTCACCAGCTTGTCATAGTGGTAGGCGATATCGGGTACTATATAAGTATAGAGACCGTTGCTTCTCCTGAGAACGAAGTCCTTGTCAAGACCGTATTCCGTAGCCCTGAACCAGATCGCACCGTCCTGCTCGTAAGCCTTGCCTGCCTCCATGAGCTTGTCAACGACCTTCTTTGTCTCGTTCTTTTCGTGAACTGTGCTCTCGCGGAACCAGTTGTCGTAAACGATGCGGTACTTTTTAAGGTCGCGCTCGAGACCGGCTATATTAATAGGAAGCGCATAATCTACCAGAGCCTTTCTGCGCTCCTCCTCGCTGAGCTCCTGAAGCTCGAAGATATGATCGTGATAGTAGTTTGCAGCGTGCTCGATGATGTCGGTGCCGAGGTAAACGTCCTCGGGCATCTCGAAGTCCTCACCCTCACCGCTCTTTGCGTATATCTCTGAGCAGAGCTTCTCGGTGTCGTCCCTGTACTCATAGATGAGCTGCTGACCCTTTTCGGAGCAGAGCTGCATATAGCGGAGGGAGAGAGACTTGCCGAACTTCTCGATCTGATTTCCTGCGTCATTGACGTAGAACTCGCGCTCGGCATGATAGCCTGCCCACTGGAGCACGCTGGCGAGACAGTCTCCGATAGCGCCGCCTCTTGCGTTGCCGATGTGCATGGGACCTGTGGGGTTTGCGGAAACGAACTCCACAAGGACTCTCTTGCCCTTGCCGAGGTCGGTCTTTCCGTAGTTTTCTCCCTCGTCAAGAACGTTTCTCACAACGTCCGAGAACCATTTCCTGCTGAGGAAGAAGTTGAGAAATCCGGGACCTGCCACCTCGGCTCTCTCGAAGATAGTTCCCTCAAGGCTGAGCTTTTCACAGATGAGCTCGGCTATCTTTCTGGGAGGCATCCTGAGTGTCTTTGCGCATACCATAGCGGTGTTTGCGGCGAAATCGCCGTGGGACTTGTCCGCAGGGATCTCGATATTGAATGGGGGGAGTGGCTCTGCGGGGATCTTCTCCTCAGCCACAAGTGCTCCGAGAGCTTCCATGATGACTTCACGGAGGCGGAGCGAAGCGGAATTGATAAGGTCTGACATTTGATCTATCCTTTCTTTTTGGCTCAGTTCTGAGCCTGTACTGTCATTATAATCTCGTTATCAGATAGATACGAGGAATTGAGATCGAGAGTATATTTAAGGTAGAGCCTTCCGTTTTCGGCTAAGGTGTTTTCGATAGCGTGGGTGTATACGCCGATCTGAAGGTTGCCGTAGGGAGTTCCGTACTGGCAGAAGTGTTTGCGTCCTATTTCCAGAGAGAGCACGGAATTTGCCGTTCCCTCGCGGGTGATGGAGACGTTCCTGCTGTCGTCCACCTTGATGGTGGTCACCGAGCCATCGAAGCCCGTAGCGGAGGTATCCTCGTAGGAGATGATATCCCAGCCGTTCTCATGGGTCATTTTGGCTTTGGTGAGCAGCTCTGTTTCGTTCTTTTCGTCTTCCTGCCACTGGATACTCGTCAGTGAGATCAAAACGTTATTTTTCAAAGCAGTCTCCTTAATATATTTTATCGGCTCAGTAAGTTCTGTCGGCGTTGTCCATAGCCTGTTCCATAAGCCCGTCGATGAGCTCATCGTGTGAGTAGCCAAGCTCCTCCATAAGTCTCGGGAACACGCTGTTCTTTCTGAGTCCGGGCATAGTGCCTATCTTGTTGAGCAGGAGCTCTCCGCTGTCCGTGAGGAACATATCTGCTCTTGCCATTCCCTTGCATCCCAGAGCCTTGAAAGCTGTAACAGCTGTCTCGCGTACCTTTTCCTCGATGTCCTTGGGGAGATCGGCAGGGATGGTCAGGTCGTCGCCTGTGCTTACATTGAAGTTGTTGGGGTCGTAGGGGATATCGGGATCGTTTATCTCGCCGATAGCCGAGCAAATCGGCGAATCATAGCCGTATACAGCTGCTTCCAGCTTGCGTCCGCTGATGTATTTCTCTATTACCACCTTGTTGTCGCTGGAGAATGCCAGCTTGACTGCGGCGAGGAGCTCCTCGCTGTTATGAGCGAAGCTCACTCCTGCGTTGCTGCCGCTGTTTGCAGGCTTTACCACAAGGGGGAATCCCAGCTCGGAAGATATCTCTGCGCACTTCTTGTCGAGGTAGTTTATCTCACGCTGAGTGATGAGTCTCCACTGAGCGGTCTTTATATCGTAGTCGTCCATGACCATGTGGGTGTGGGACTTGTCCGTACATGAAGCCGAAGCCAGAACTCCGCTTCCTACATAGGGGATGCCCGAAAGGTCCAGCAGACCCTGTATAGTTCCGTCGCCGCATCTTTTTCCCATGAGTATGGGAAATACCACGTCTATCTTTTTCAGCGAGGTCTCACCGTTCTCGATGGTGATGATGCCCCTGTGGAGCGGGTCGGGAGAGATGAATGCGGAAGTGCAGTCGGGGTCCTGATCCCATGTTCCGTCAGCGATGCTCTCGGCGTCGCCGGGGAAATAGAGCCAGCGTCCCTTACGGGTGATGCCGATGCAGATCACCTCATATTTATCTCTCGGGATACTGCTTATGACCTCAGCGGCAGATGCCAGTGAAAGGTCATGCTCTCTTGCTGTGCCGCCGAAAATAACAGCGGCTTTTATCTTTGCCATATGTTTCTCCTTTTAAATAGTATCCCTGAAAAATCTATTGTCATTTTCCAGTATCACTCTATTTTATCACAATTCACAAAAAACTGCAAGTATTTTTTGCGAAAATGCAGAATAGCACAGTGAAATTCGCAAGGATAGCACATAGCGGACAATTTTCAACGCGATTATTTGTGCACAATTACAATGAAATAATCCCGTTTTCATCAATTTGACGGAATACCCCTTAGTAAAAATGACGAAGAAAAATTAGGCGAATGGTACGATATTGACTTTTGAGCGTAAATGTTCTATAATTTGATTTATGATATCGGGAACAGATCGAAGGGGGTAATCAACTATGAAAATGCTAAAACGAACGATCATCTGGTTTGTGCTTCTGACAGCGATATTCCTGATTGTCAATGCTGTCGGCTCGCTATTTGTGGATAAGCTTCTTGTTGGACGTATGACCGACTCGATGAAAGGCTACTCTGCAAAAATAGATATGATGATACATCCTGAGTACAAGGAGCCTGAGGCGGAGGGCAAGAGCAACGGACTGCTGGGACTTAATATGCGAAGTCTGCTCGACAATTCCTGCCTTGACTGCAAAGAGAACTTCCTGAGCACTTTTATTTTTACCAATGTTCAGATGGACCAGTCTGTGATAATGTTCGATGAAAATGGCATGAGCAGGCTTTCTGACGGCATTTTTGCCGTTGCCTATGAGGATAATGGTCTTGGAGCGGATAAGTTCAAGAGCGCTGTTGGAGTTATCGATGTCAACGAGTTTATAAAGACGAGTGCCGCCGGAAAGATATACAGCATAATGGAGAAAAGCGACGATATACTGTTAAGGCTTGACTCTTATACTGTGAGTGCGAGTTATGTTGTTTCACCTGTGAAGATTACGGTGCTTCACGAGGGCGGCGCGGAGATCGAGTCCTTTGACTTTCCTGCAAGCGGAGAGGTCATAAACAGCGATAATACCTATATTGATCATGACAATAAGGACAAGACTCATTCGGGTTACAGCTTTTATCTAAAGATTAAAGATGCTAAGAGAGGCGAGCGCAGGTCCGACAGGATCGCAAAACGGCTTGCGGATAAGGTGGTTTTTGCCAACGGTGACCAGAACGACTACGAAAAGAGCTACGGTAACGGCGTTGTGAACTCAAAGATGGTGGAGGTCAAAGACGGCAAAGCCATGGTAACGGTACTGCGTTTCAGGTTCCTGAGATGCGTGTTTGCTGATACAGCTGTTCTCGGCGCCATAATGACACTGATAATGGTGCTCATCTGCCGCCATAAGGATAAGAAAAAGATGAGTGTAGGATACGGCTGTCAGGGCGGCGGTTATCAGAACGGCTTCCCCGATAATTACAACAATTACCGCCGCTGAAGTGCGGTGCAAAGCAGAAGCCCCGAAACATTGCGTTTCGGGGCTTCTGCTATATTAGTTATAAGTGATGGAATGATGTTATCTGGTTCCTGTGGTGTTGTCTCCCTCCTGAAGCTTGTCGTGTGCGAGTATGTAATCATACACTGTTTGGACAGTGGTGAATGCCACTCCCACATAGCTGTCCGCGCAACCGTAATAAATGGCTATACGGCCTGTTGCTGCATCAGTAAGTGCGGCGCAGGGGAAACACACGTTTGGCACGAAGCCGCGCTCCTCATACCACTCCTCGGGAGTGAGGATGTAGTTCTCGCAGCGGTGGAGAACTTTTGACGGTTCGTTTATATCCAGTATGGCAGCGCCTATGCTGTAAACATAGCCGTTGCAGGTGTTGACTACTCCGTGATAGAACATGAGCCAGCCCTTGTCGGTCTCGATAGGAGCGGCTCCTCCGCCTATTTTCAGGTTCTCCCACCAGTTGTCGGAGCGTCCCATGACATGGCGGTGACGTCCCCAGAACTCCATATCGGGGCTCTCGGAGATAAATATATCGCCGAATGCTGTGTGTCCGTTGTCACAGGGGCGGGACAGCATAACGAAGTTGCCGTTTATCTTTCTCGGGAATAGCACTGCATTGCGGTTGTAGGGGAGATAGGGATTTTCCAGACGGGTAAATGTCCTGAAATCCTTTGTCTCTGCGATGCCTATGGTGGGACCGAAAGCGTCCTGACACCACATGATGTAGTATGTGTCCTCCACCTTTACAAGGCGGGGGTCATAGGCATATATTGGCATGAAGGGCTCGCCGTTTTTGTCGGTGAACGGTATTTTCTCAGGGTCAAATTCCCAGTGGACAGCGTCCTTGCTCCTGCCAAGGTAGATGTGGGGGATACCGTTGCGCTGTTCGCCGCGGAAGACTCCGATAAAGCCGTCCTCATAGGGCATGACTGCGCTGTTGAATATCCTTGCTACGTCGGGCAGGGGATTTCTGCCGATAATGGGGTTCTCGCTGTATCTCCACACGGGAGCTGTACAGTCCGCAGGCTTTTCCTGCCAAGGGATAGTGGGCAGATCACTGCCTATCAATTTGATATCCGCCATATGGAACTCCTTAAATTAAAGTTAATAGTGATGTGTTAATTAAATTATACAGTAAAATTATGCCGCCGTCAAGTAAAAAA
Source organism: Ruminococcus flavefaciens (assembly GCF_900116855.1). Classification (GTDB taxonomy): domain Bacteria; phylum Bacillota; class Clostridia; order Oscillospirales; family Ruminococcaceae; genus Ruminococcus; species Ruminococcus flavefaciens_R. Next base: position 161,953 of record NZ_UETD01000008.1, on the reverse strand, counting down.
TCGAAAAACTGTTATTTTCGTGAAAATGCACTATTTCAGCTCTGTTTTTTCTACATGATGATTTTACATAATGTTATAGAATAGGCGGCTTTCGGGGTGTATAATTAAATAAAAAGGAGGCTGACCATGAAAATAATTACTGATCGTACAATGCAATTCGGCAATATCCGCTTCTTCTGCGCCTCTGTGGGAAACAGTCCCATGTCCTGCTATGTTCTCAGGGGCAGGGACGGGGATATGCTCATAGATACGGGTATGCCCATTGTTTACAAAAGGCTTGCCGAGTACATCTCGGGCTTCGATATCCGATATATTTTCCTTACTCACGCTCATGTTGACCATGACGGCAGCGCGGAGAGACTTCGCCGCGAAACAGGTGCGGAGATCATTCTCGGCGAGCGTGACAGGGAGCTCATAGGGCACTACGGCAGACAACCCGTCAGGGCTACCTCGAGCCGTTACAGGCTCCGCAATATACAGCAGAATATCTGCGGCAGGATGAAGCTTTTCAGCACCCGTCCTTACGCTCCCGATATCCTTGTGGGAAGCGGTGACAGGCATATCCTCGGGGAGCTGGGCTTTGATGCGGAAACAGTTCCTCTGCCCGGGCATACCCTCGGCTCTATGGGAGTGCTCTCGGAGGGAGTGCTATACTGCGGCGACGCTTTCACGGCAATGTGGGGAAAGCCCGATATAACGCCCCACGCCACTTCCATAGCTGCCATGGAAAAGTCTCTGCGAAGGATACTGGAGATCTCTCCCGAGTGGCTGGCAACGGGTCACGGGCTTCCCGTGAAAATGCAGGACGCAAGACCTGTCATACGGCGCTATCTGCTTATGCGCGGAGAACGGGTACTTAAATGATAGCTTAAAAGGAGGCGGACATATGAATATTTACGACCTTATAAGCGGTATATCCGAGGGCAGGTTCGACGAGCAGTTCCGAAAGCTTTACGGTGCTTCGGACAGAGCTGTGCTAAAGGCGAGAGCCCGTTATCTCAGCGCCGCGGAGAAGTTCTCGGTGATGTGTCCCGAGTGTGAGGAGATACACGTTTATTCGGCGCCCGGACGGACGGAGATAGGCGGAAATCATACAGACCACCAGCACGGCTGCGTTCTGGCGGCAGCGGTGAGCCTTGATATGATAGCCATTGTGAACTTCCACGATGAGGGAGTTATCCGTGTGCGCTCAGAGGGCTACATGGCTGACGAGATAGACCTGAGCAGCCTTGAGGTCAATCCTGCGGAGAAGGGGACCTCGACGGCGCTTATCCGCGGCATTGCAGCGAGATTTGCGGAAATGGGCGTTAAAACGGAGGGCTTTGACGCATACATGACCTCAGATGTGCTCAGCGGAAGCGGACTTTCTTCATCGGCAGCCTTTGAGATACTTGCAGCAACTATAATAAATGAGCGGTACAATGAGGGCAAGGCATCGTCGGCGGAGCTGGCGCGTATAGGCAGGTTTGCCGAGAACGCCTATTTCGGCAAGGCGTGCGGTCTCATGGACCAGACCGTGTGCGCCGAGGGCGGTGCGGTGTTTATCGACTTTGCCGATACAGAAGCGCCCGAAATGTCCAAGCTGGGATTTGACTTTGACAAGGCTGGCTATTCCGTCTGCATAACCGATACGAGGGGCAGCCACGCTGACCTTTCGGAGGAGTATGACGCTGTGTCGGCGGAGATGAGGAGCGTTGCCCGTGCAATGGGCTGTGAGTATCTCCGCGAATGCGACGAGGAGCGCTTTTATGCGGAGCTTCCCGAGCTTCGCAGGCAGTGTACCGACAGGGCGCTGCTCCGCGCTGCACACTTCTTTGCCGAGAACAGCCGTGCTGCCGAGGAGGCGGAAGCTCTCGCGGACGGCGATACAGAGCGGTTCTTTGAGCTTGTGGAGCAGTCGGGGACTTCCTCTGCGGAGCTGCTGCAAAATCTGTACTCCACAGGCGAGCCGCAGGTACAGCCTGTGCCCCTTGCCATAATGCTCAGCAAGCGCTTCCTTAAAGGAGCAGGCGCGGTGAGGGTCCACGGTGGAGGATTTGCAGGTACTATACAGGCGTTCGTGCCGACTTATCTTGCAGCGGATTACGCTATGGAGATGGAGCGGATATTCGGAGCAGGCTGCTGTTATGTGCTGACGGTCCGTCCTGTCGGCGGCTGTGAGCTGATGCTGTAAATTGCTATAAATAGGGTGCTGACCGCAAAAAGTGGTCAGCATTTTTTTATTTGAGTTATTGTGCAGGGCAATAAATGGGAGGAAGCTGCATCGGAAAATAGCCATTTGTTTTACTGATCAGGTTGTAGAAGGATTTGCTTGGAAACATGATACACTTTCTGTAAAACGGCTTGAAATCGTTGAAAGTCCAACCGGATGAACTACAAGTTATGTATAATGCACGAAAAAAGTTGGTGAAAATGAGCAGTAACCACAAATTGATGTTAACCTAATGCAACAAAATGAGCGGCAACACGAAATGAGCAGTATAATTACTGCGGAGACGTCAGTCTCGTCAAAAAAATTTATTCAGAAAGGAATTATCCAACAATGAAAAAAACAATCGCTAAAATCACCGCAGCTCTCTCTGCAGCAGTAATGTGTGCACTTCCTATGGCAAACGCTATCACTTCAAGCGCTGCTACTTCATCTGTCAAGACTTTCAGAACTTACATCGACATCGATGCAACTGATTACGACCTCCACGAGTTCGAGTATGACAGACGCTTCGGCGGTTCTTACAAGAACACAACAACTTTCCGCGGATACAAGGTATTCTTAGCAGGAGACATCGATCACACAACACCTCAGACAGGCAGAAGCTGCCTCTTCATCGAGTCAGACGGACTTCGCCGCTTCCAGGGCACTGTTGCAACAGAGACCTATGACTGCACATATGCAAACGCTAGTGTCAATGGTTTCAAGAACAGCATCACAAAGGTGATCTGGGCATTCAACGACTGGAAGAACGCAGGTCACACTGATTACTATGATGATTTCGAGGATAAGGTAACAGAGGAGATCGTTCTCGTTGGTGATACAAACCGCAATGGCACTATCGAGCTCAGCGATGCTGTTTATATTCTTCAGTATGTTGCTAACCCCATCAAGTACTCAGGTATCGACAAGAAGGCTGCTGACATTGACGGAAACGGCTATGTAAATAGTTATGATGCTCTGCTCATCCAGAGATACCAGAGCGGTCTCATCAACAGCTTCGGCGACGTTCAGGCTTGATCGGATAAACTTCAATAATTCTATATGCTCATACGGTGCAGACCCCATTCGGGGTCTGCCTTTTTTGTTGTGGACAGCGCTGCGCCGTTTGCTTTATCTGTAATAATATGCTATGATGTATTTATACGTTTGCGGACTGTTTGAAAACAATGGAGGATACTATGAAAGACTTTCCCGAATTTATGAAACGAGCTGCCAACAGGATACCGTCCGAGCAGCAGAATACTCCCGATATCGAGGGCTATTACTATACCGCTCCCGACGGCAGCCAGATGGCTTTCTGGAGCTATCCCTGCGACAGAGTGTCAAAGGAGCACGTTCACGACTATGACGAGTACATGATATGCGTGGAGGGTGAGTATACCGTCACCATAAACGGCGAAGCAACTGTTCTCCATGCAGGGGACGAACTTTTTATCCCCAAGGGTACAGTGCAGGGCGGAAGCTGCAGGGCAGGCACAAGGACTATCCATGCCTTCGGCGGAAAGAGAGTAAAATAATAAAGCATATATCCAAGGAGCAGCTAAATGAACTACAAGGAATTACTGTATAATATGATGGACGAAAGCCGCGGCGATGCCGAAAGATACCTCTCGGGAGACAAGGCGGATTATCTTTCTTGCAGAGACAGCCGTCAGCTTTGCACGGAACAGCGGCTTTTCACAGATGGTTCTGGACACAGTTTCCGACTATGAAAGAGCGATGCGGCTCTATACGAAAATGGGCTTTAAGCCCATAGATCGATATAATTCCAACGAAAGGGCGGATGTTTTTATGTCCCTTGAACTTTAAATATTACATAATAAAAAACGTCCTATGATGAAATTTTATCATAGGGCGTTTTTTATAATTCGTCGATCTTATCCGCTATGGCGCGGATTATGGTCAAAAATGTCTTTACCTTGCGCTTATCTTTATTTTGAAGTATGGAGTTGATCGATATAAGCATATTTTCATCAGGAGCAACGGAGTCGAATATCAGGTGATCTATACTTACGCCAAGGGCTTGTGATATTCTGAAAAGCGTATCAAGTGATGGGATACGGGTGCCTCTTTCGATATGACCTATATGTGCAGTAGAAAGCTCGCATATCTCTCCGAGGTGTTCCTGCGTGACATGATGATCTTTTCTGGCTTTGCGGATACGCATTCCAAGTGCGACGTAATCTATTTCTTTTTCCATAGCTTCACTCCCTTACACTATTCATTATACATTATTTACAAAACGGAATAAATTAATTTGTAGCATTAAATATTGACTATAAGCATTATAAATGTTATAATGAATATAATAAAATCAGGGGGGATGTACAATGAATTATTTCAATGTCGGAGTGAAATTCGGCGGGACAGATGATATGTGGCATTTGTTTTCTGAGAAAAACTGTTGGTTCATGGGCTATCATGAGAATGAAAAGCCGGTTCTTGACCAACAAGCTGAAAAGGTTCGGGTTGGCGACATTTTTATTGCAAAAGCATATGGAAATACTGCACAGTCAAATTACTACGTCAGGGCAATAGGAATTGTTAAAAGCTTGGAAAAGCCTATGGATATACCTGAGAAATACAAGGATAGAAAAGGCTTTTCGGTTATTTGGATAAAGTATTTTGATGAGCTGATACCTCTTTCAGCGAGTGAATATGAACGTGGAGGTGCTTATACTTACACCATTCATATTGAGAAAAATGAAAAGTTTATTGCAAAAATCAATGAAATGATGAAATATGACTATCAAGGGGAGGTATATATATGATCTGTAAAAAATGCGGAAAAGAGATACAAGACGGTATAAATGTGTGCCCTTATTGCGGGATAGGTATAAATGGAGCTGTGCCTAATACTTCGGGTACAGCAGCTGTTGCCGAGAAACCAAAGAAAAAGCATAAGGGTTTGATGATCTTTTGCTATATAACGGCGATATTATTACTGTCAGTGATAGTAATAGCGATATTTGCTGATGATGAAGGTGAAAGCAAAACGGTTTCAGAAAAAGAATATATTATCGCTGCTGAAAATATTATAAAGAAGGATTTAAAGGCACCATCAACTGCTATTTTCTCCAATGAAAAAATAGCTGATGAAGATGAATATGGTCGTAAAATTGTTACTTTCACAGTTGAATCTCAAAACTCTTTCGGAGGATACGTAACAAGTAACTGTTATGTTTTGATTACAGGCTATGATTCAAATGATGATTCCTTCACTTATAATGCAGCAACTGGAGTGATAACATCAGAACAGGGATTTGATTTTTTAGAGGAATCATATATAAAAAAATTAAAAGAAAGTACGGAATGGAATCAACCCCAAAAAGAAGAGTAAATTTTAAAGCACTTCACGATATGTGAAGTGCTTTTTTGTTGACTTTTTACTTGTGTGTGGTATAATTATTGAAAAGGAGGCGGTTTTATGATAAGAGAAATTACAAATAATGACCTTGACGGACTCATGACCCTTTATATGGAGCTTCACGATAATCCGTTTCCCGAAAAGGATCAGCGGTTCATGAAAATATGGAACAGGATAATCAGCGACCCCGACCACCATATAATAGTTGCCGATGTGGACGGAATTATCGCCGCTTCATGTGTCTGCGTCATTATACCCAATCTGACCCGAGGACAGCGTCCCTACGCCTTTATCGAGAATGTGGTCACATCCGCTCCCTATCGCCGCCGCGGTCTTGCCTCTGCCTGTCTTGACTTCGCAAAGGAGATCGCTGTAAAGGAAAATTGCTACAAGATGATGCTCCTGACAGGCTCAAAAGAGGCAGGAACTCTTCGCTTTTACGAGAATGCAGGCTATAACAGCAGCGATAAGACTGCATTTATACAGTGGCTTTGAGGTGAATGTATGGTACTCAGAGAGTTCATGGAAAGTGATGCCGAATATATTACCTGCTGGATCGGCTGCGAAAGAGAGTTCAGAATGTGGTGCGCCGACAGATACGAAAACTATCCCGTTTCTCCACAGGATATCATTGATAATTACATCGCCTGCTCGGAAAACGGAGACTTCTTTCCCATGACTGCCGTGGATGAAAGCGATGTTCCCGTGGGACACCTGATACTCCGATACACCGACGCCGAGAGGACTGTGGTTCGATTTGGCTTCGTCATTGTTGACAGGTCGCACCGCGGGCGGGGACTCGGCAGAAAAATGTTGGAGCTGGCTAAGGGGTATGCGAGAGAAAAGCTGTGCGCGAAAAAGCTGTCCATTGGAGTTTTTGATGAAAATTCCTCTGCTAAAGGCTGCTATAAAGCTGTTGGGTTCAACGAGTGCGGCAGCTCTGAGAGCTTTTCGGTACTTGGCGAAACATGGAACTGCATTGAGATGGAATTGCCGCTCTGAGAGATCAACGATTGTTAAAATAAAAAAATATCTTTTCTGCTGTTGACATCACATTCTAAATGTGGTATACTAATATAGTCGCAGATGATACTGCACTATATATCGCGGTGTGGAGCAGCTAGGTAGCTCGTCGGGCTCATAACCCGAAGGTCGTTGGTTCAAATCCAGCCGCCGCAACCAACGTAATATAGGCACTTTCGAGCATTCGGAAGTGCCTGTTTTTATGTCCGTTTTTATACAATTGCAGCAACCGTGCAGCAACGCGTTTATTTTTCCTCGAAATATCGCCGAGAATCACTGAGTGTTTTTTAGAGTTTTTGAAGTATATTGCAGTTTGTTGTTAACCAAGGTTAACAAAAGAAGGGCTTAGTGTTAATAAAATAGATAGTTATAAGAAATGCACCCGTAAAGGGTGTATATTATTATCATTTTCAGTTGTTCTCAAAAGCTTCCAACTCTTGACAAAGTGCAACAAAATCCTCATATACAGTTATTGTTTGCAGATAGCGGAAATCAAGAATGTAACCTGAGGCTCTGTGCCTCAGGAAGTCTGCATCCCAAAGATGTACAGAAATAAATCCGTCCTTATAATGATACTTTAATGGTTCAAACTTATCTATGTTAGCACGGAAATACTTTACCTTGGCCATGCAGAGTTTATTGATCCTGAACAGCAGACCGATAACGTCTGTTCTTTCAAAGAAAGCATCCTTGAATATAAGGTGTTTATGTGAGTTCTCCCTGTCCGAGTACCATGCGTTGTTTTCATGTTTTAAGTGATACTTTTCAATCAGAAGATACTTGTCGTCCATATTTTTCTCCTTGGATTTATACATCGTAGATTATCTCGTAATCCTTTCCGAGCTCCTGACAAATACGCTCATAGCCTTCATGAGCTCGTTTATCAAATTCAGTTTCTTTTTCAGGAGTCCATATTTCAGGATCCGGTGGATCAGGCGGATATTCCCAGTTTAAAGCATCATCATGCATATCGCCTGTTTCATTAAGGAATATTACAAGTTCATGTGACAGCGGCATATCATCAATAGCAGGGGTGTAACCATATTTTTCGCTTGTTACTTTATCAGCAGCCCACAAGCAGTCACCGCGTGCATGCCATTCGAACCAGTACTTGAATTTATACTTTGCCATGTTTCCGCCTCCCTTGTTTGTGATATAACGTTTATGAAAGAAAATGTTACTTCTATGATCATTATACATTATTCTGATCTAAAATTCAATTGCTTTTTGCTTGACGGTATAGCAGTCTTATTTGCAGCGTAGTACTATGTTGAAACAAAAATCTGAATACAGATGAAAAAGAATAAAAAACCAGCCCGTTTCTGGGCCGGTTTGATATGATTATTTATTGTTTGCATCCGTAATATCATTACACTCAACATCAATGACATCAGGAACTTCATTACGTTTCTCTTCATCGTTAAAATGTAGAGTAACTTGTTCTGAAAGATCAAGAATGACCTTGGAGTTGTTTCCTCTGTGCTCCAGTGCGTGCTTTGCTGCAGAAGCACTTTTGATAGCATCATTTTTCTGCTTCTCTGTCATCATAGGAACCTTTTTTATGATGCTTTCAACTTCATCAGGTGGGATGGTCTCTGGAACATGAATATCATAATGTTTACTATAGTCGATGAACAAGCCTGAACCGTATTCGCTCTCATCATATGCGACAGTTTGCGGAGAACTGTCGCGAACAATGATGGCAGGCGTAAAGTCTGCCGGAGAGAAGGGGCTGATGGGGACGCATTCACTCGGGGGAGAGAAAGCGTTATCGAAGGTTGTATCGCGGCAGTAGTTGTTACCTATGCTGGAGAGCATGTCCCAGGCTTCCTGATAGCCAGGATAGTTAGCAGCGAAGAAATGATTGTATCCACCTTCACTCGGCCAGTCGGGATTGTCATACTTGCTGTTATGTGAGACAGAGGGAGCTTCCACAGTAGGTACAGGAGGAGCTTCGCAGATGTTGTAGAAGTTGAATGCGATATCATCAGCGATCTCGTTGTAAGCTTCCAAAAAATCGTATCCGTCAGCAAAGGAATACTCCTTTTTGTCTTCAATCATTTCAGTAGCTCTGCAAATGGGGTCAAACCCATATTTTGTTAGAACTTTATTGCAATGAAGCTTGAAACGATTCAGCTGACTTATACTCTGTGAAAATTTGTGCCCGTCAACAAAAGAAACGCAGTTCTGCAATAGATGTAAGTGTCGTTTCCCAGTGTCAAAGTGCACTGTAATAGTGCAGTGAAATCCGTTCTCATATATTGGGATTGCAATTTCCTTGGACATTTCAAAGAAATCCTCGTCGGCAATCTCGTTACCGATAGGCGTCGGTGATAGTATCATTTGTGTGTACTGTCTACCACCTGTTTTGCCGAAAACTGTTTTTACAGCAAGCATTTCTGCGAACGGATCATCTGTGACCGCTCCGAAGGTGTAGACAAAATGCCTATCTTTCGTCTTGAACGGATCAGTTGCGTAGTCGTACATCGTTTTGAAGTCGTTGATGGTACGATTATCGCCTTGACGAGCAATAAGTAGTGACATTATGCTCCCTCCTCGTCGCAGTTGTTGATTATTGTAAGCTGTTGTGATATTTCAACAAATTTTGTCATTATCTCCTTTATTCCTGAGAGCAGCTCATGACCAAGAGCATCTGAGATTTTACCATTTCTTAATGCTCCGTTGATCTTGTCATTTATTTCTATGAGGCCGCGAGGAATATATCCTCCCTTGTCGAGGAATATGACCTTCCCTTCTTCAGTTGCTATCGTTCTAAGGTATTTACTGAGGTCAGTGTTGGCTCTAGCTGAATTATCAAGCATGATCTGCTTTTCTTCAGGTGACGCCTTAAATTGGATATTCTCTGTGCGCTTCAAAATAACGCCCTCCTTAGTCATGAATTTTCGGAATAGAACTACTTTTTTCATTAAGTAGTACATATCATTACTTTTTCTTTAGAGGGCTGAAAAAAAACAGCCCTCTTATATGCTTACGAACGAAAAATATTGTTTATTTCGTCACAGTATTGTTATCGCCTGGGGTATCGAATTCATCGGATGTCCTCAGTCGGATACCACGAAATCCCCATACTCTCTTGCTTCTGGGACCTACCTTTTTATATTCGATATTTGGAGCGAAAGCAAGGACTGACTCCTTGAATTCAGCTTTGTCATCAGCGTCGAGGGCATTTTCATCACACCACAGCTTATACGCCTCGAAGAGATTTGCAGCAGATACTGAACCCTTTTCATCAACAATGGTGCGATCTTCTAAGAAACCGTCAACTGAGTGGAGAGCGGCGATACGGCTTTCAAGATACGCCTTAGCCTTCGGTGACATTTTGAAATCGTACCTCGCCTCCACGAAGCTTTTCAAGGTTCTAGCTGCCAAGGAGAATACAACATCGCGTTCCGCCTCAAGCTTATTGAGAAGCTCCTTGTCCTGTTCTTCAGGAGGAACACTGTACTCGAACGGGATGAATACCATACGACGATATAAGGCCAGATCCGGGTTCTTGTAGGTATAAGGCTTGTTCGATCCAAAGAAAAGCTTCGCTGTAGGGACGAACTGTACGGGATTCTCACGGAGAGCTCTTGCTGAGATGCGTTCCCCGGCAACTATTGACTTGAACATTTGTTCGTTGTCCATTGCTTTCGAACTATTATCGTAGGAGATATTCAGTTTTTTTCCGAGGAGCTGGATCACGAAATAACCGCTTCCCAGTTGCTGGAAATTTATGTTGGAGATGAGCTCCGGAGATACGGCAGTGGCAAGAAAGTCCAGAAGAGTGGATTTTCCGCCGTCAGTTTCGCCGAATAAAAACACCGCCTTCTTCACTTTTGTTAGTGAAGAGATTCCGAAGCCTAAGGAAATAAGTATGCACTGAAGATTCTCGATTCCAGCTGAGGTGCTTATGAATTTCATAAACACCGGACAGTCTTTCTCCGTACAGCGTTCTATGTAGTTAACATTGAGGACGTAGTCGAATATCCATTTACTGCGGTCCGTGGTGAATTCCCCGGTGAGGATATTGAGAACGCCGTTTTTGAAGTTGATCAGGTATTCCTGCGCCTTATTCGCCGCTTCAATGCTGAATTGAAGAGAAACGTCCTCGGCGAGGCGCTTTGCAACTTCTGCTATAACTCTGCTTCCGACTTCGAATCTGTCTTCGGGAGCGATAAGATTACGTATTACCTTGAGCAGCTCCACACGACCGATTTTCTGCCAGTGTGTCTTGATGTTGATATATGCCGTTTCACCGTCAAATTTGATGATTTTAAGACGACCTATATCTCTGGTCAGTTGAGTAGATACGTCTTTTTCAGTAATACTTATCAATGAAATGCCGGCAAGAAATGCCGTGATTAAAAATGCTATTGCAGCCATATTATTTCCTTTCTGGCGGGCATTTCGCCCGCCCATAGATTATTTTTTAAATGTACTTTTAACTAACTCAGACATAGCAGCCTGAGCGTTAGCACGTCCCTCTAAGTCAAGAGTGACGTACACTTTTGCGGTGAATGAGGTGCTCTCATGACCGAGAATATCACTCAGGTATGGGAGCGGAACACCGCATTTTACCGCCTTACTGGCGTAAGTATGCCTTAAGCAATGAGGATGAAATGCCGTAATGCCGATGCTCTCAGCAACTGCCTTCAGCTTCTTTCTTACCGTCCCAGGGTCGAGAAAGTGTCCAAGCTCGTTGGATACGAGATATGGATTTTCCTCGTAAAGACCATAGGATTTCTCCGCCTGCTCTTTCTGCCAGCACATGTGCGAGAGTACCTTGTCAGCTACTTCCGGCAGCAGTGGTACCTGTCTTTTACCCTTTGATGTCTTGGTTTCCTGAATCCTGAGAAGTGTCTTCGGCTCCCCGTCCCTAGCCTCGAAGTTGGATATGCGGTTTAGCGACTTGGTAATACTGAGATAATGGATTCCGTCATCACAGCGAACATCATCATGCGTCAACGCACAAGCTTCGCCGAGTCTAAGCCCGCAAAAGAGCATCAGCACAAGCGCTATTTGGAGCGAATCTCCTTGCATTGCGGCAACGAATCTGCCTATTTCATTTTCTGTAAGTACACGCATCATCGGTGTAGTGACACGAGGTAACTGTATATAGTCAGCCGGATTGTGGTATATGAGCTGCCTTCCTACTGCGTGGTCAAGTGCTTTGTGTACCATATTCATTATATTATGCAGGGTCTTAGCGCTGAGCGGTTTGTCGGTGTCCATTTGTCCAGCGCTTTGCAGGAACAAAAGGAAATCTTGAAGATCATCAGTTGTCAAATCTTTTAGCTTAGCATTTTTGATACAGTGCCGCTGAATATGCCTGATATAGCCATAATAGTTCATTTTGGTACTGTCTCGGATGGCCATACAGCCGTACTTCTCGAGCCACTGTACTATGTACTCGCCGAAAGTAAGCTCAGAACACAGTACGGGTCTTCCCGCCTGTAGATCTGCCTTTATTTTGGTCAGCCATTGGTCCGCATCGCGACGGGTTTTGAAACGCTTGCATGGGCGTTTTTTAGTCCCGTCTGGAAGCGTTACCGTAAGACTTCCCCTCCATTTGCCGTCCTTTTGGCGGAAAATGCTGCCTTCGCCATTTGAGGCCTTACTGCTCATCGCTTTCAGCATCCATGTTCTTAGACAACCATTCCTCGACGCTGCTTACTGGATATAAGACGCGTCTTCCGACACGGAGATAGGGAATCTTTTCCTCGCGAGTAAGCTTTCTGATGAACGAGAGCGATAATCCCGTTTGCAGAGATAACTCGTGAGCACTCATACATAACTTTTCCTGTTTCATAATGCTTTCCTCCTTTCTGTTAAAATATCTATATAAAGAGCCGGATTGAAATAATATAGCTCGTTCTTAGAGAATACCACGGAAACGATCCTGTACAAATTTTTCGGAAATTCTCCGAAAAAAGCTTGATTTTTATTTGCAGAGTGTGATATAGTAAGTTCAGAAAAGGTAAATATACTTTATAATAGTATAGGGGGATTAAGAAGTGGGAAATTATGTTATTCCTGAAAAAAAGAAAGAAGGGGAAGACATCAGGCAAACTTGTTTGCGAGAGCTGGTGAACGACATATTTGGTGTATTGTCAGTTAGCATTGAAAAGAGTGACATTAATACTGAAATAGTTTTAGGAAGAAAAAAAGATTTTACAGATTGTAGTTTTAAAGTAACATACCGTGTTAGATATGAAGATCTTTTCAATTTGACATTTACACATAAGCAATGTAAATTTAAATATGTTGGTAAACAAAAGAAGGGTTATACGTTTAATAGGGATATTGCTGTAAATAATGCGGTTGCTTTTTTTAAGAAAAAGGGTGTGGATATTGATTACATCTTTCATTCTCAGGCTGAACAGTATCTTTTTTCAAAATTACTATATAAATATATAAGTATGCTTATTGGTGTTTTGTTTGAAGACTTTGATTGCCTGGGCAGCGCAAGGAATAACCTTTTTAAAAAGAAATATGATGAAGTCTTCAGGAAGATAAGAAAAGAAGTGAAATCCAATGATATCATAGATCTGATTTATAATGTTGCTAACATTAGCGATATAGAGCAGGTAATAGATGAAAGATATGATATAACTGAATGTAAAATAGCCTATTTAATAGATACTTCTAATTTTCAGGATGGTTTCTCAGGATTGAAAAATGAAGTGATATGTAATATGAAGGACTATGATTCAGCTATTGCAAGCAATATCGTCATGAACAAAGCAGGTATGAAGTATCAGATCTTTCCATTCAAGAAGAACAGCAGATTTTCAGTTGAAAAAGATACTCATATTTTATCTCTCAGAATTTGGGAAAATATATGTAGAGAAATATACTGCCCCAGATACTTCTGGTATATTACCAAAAATACTGGATATGACAGTAATAGTGAAGAAGAAACTTATTTATATGACTACAGGTTTAATAGAAGTAAAGCTGAAATACTCGGTGCTGCTATTAGAGCTTTGGAAAAGAAATATTTCTATGATAAAAGGGCGAGATATCTTCAGTGGATGAATTCCTTGAATGCAGTACTAGAGCGCGTGTATACCGAAAACTATGATCTTTATTTTTCGATAGATAAAGCACAAAAGTCGAAAAAGGACAGGTATAATAATCTCAAAAGTTTCCTGAAAGACAATACTATTGATGGTTTAGATCCTAAAATTATATACATTTACCTTGTTTCTGTCGCTATCGATAACCTTTGCGAGAAACTGAATTTTTTCAACCATGAAGAGATGAAGAAATATATCAGCAAGGATGATAAAGCATATAAGCAGCATTGCAAATATCTGAAGGAAATTTGTGATTCCAAGAACTTAGAAACAGCAATCAATAAATATACAGCTTTTTATAATGATAATAAGAGTGTTATTTATGCTTTTGCTCAAAAAGTAGAGATTTCCAAAATCTCATGCGATGAGACGTTACTATCTACGGAATATAACCCTTATCTCTTCTTGAAGAATTCTTTGCAAAGGTACTATAAATGTCTATGCAATACACAACAGGAGCCATTTATATATTTTGATATTGGCAGTTCATCCATAGAATCCTCTGATGATAATAACAAGGGAATTCTTTACTTTGAAAACGGTAAAAACTACAGGATAGAATTTGAGGCTTGCGGGTGCAGTGATGATCCCTTCAGCTTTATTATCATAAATAAAAAGACTGATGGAACATTGGTATCTGTATTCGATAAAAGCGACATTATTCTTACATCAGATATGCAGAAGTATACTTTTGAATTCTGTTATAACGGTTCGGATGATGATATGTGTTTTTTGACATTTGGTTACGGAACATTTTTGCGTGGATTTAAACTTCAGAATTTTAGTATATTCGAGATACAATAGTATGTGTCCAAGTGTCCACGTTTTTTTCTAATAAAAAGGAAAAAATTCACTCAAAAAAAGCTAGGGTATAAATCATATTTTGCAGGTGATGATATGTTTGATTATAAGAATATATACGGCATAGACGTTCTTAAGGAAAAACTCCCGCCAGAGCTTCAGAACTGGCATTGTTTCGGAAATATAGTGGAACTTAATTATTGCTCAAAGGATATTGATGAATTTTACTGCGATTATACTAATAAAATCACTTTACTGCTTACAGATAATACTCGACAGTATCAAATCGAGCTTTCCTTATATAATATAAGAGGCAATCTGAATTTTGATATGATGAACGGACTATACAGCGGCTTTATGATAGAGGAGTTATCACCCTTTGGTAGCGACAATAAATACCATCTTTATTCAGATGAACAGGATATTGAGTTTAACTTGTATTGTGAAAAAGTAAAAGTTGCTTTGATGTAAAGGCTTTTTCTCTGCGCATATGTAAGAGGTAGTTTTATTTATTCTTTCCTTCATTCATTCTGCGTTATAATTCAATAAAATAGTGAGAGGTGAAAAATTGTCAGTTGAAAACTATATTGACCTTTATGCAGATAATTCTTCTGAGCTGATCGAGCTGATGCAGAATCTATATCCGTCCATCCCGAATGAAGCAATAAGCGAAAAGAGTTTTTTCAACGGTCGTATCAAAGCATCTGTTCATGCATGGGATAACAGAACGATACAATGGATGAAAGAGGACTATGGTGTCAATGTTAATCATTGCCTTTCCTTTCAGTATTTCTCTTCTTCTGATTGCAATTCAGCTAATGAACTTTTATATGTTATGAAACAGCTGGTGCGTATGCTCAACTGTGATCTTCTTTACAAGCCAAACGGTGACAGTCCCGTCATGGTGCGGCGTTCCGGAATATTGCTGTTTGATGATTATTTTGACTGGTATTTCGGTGAAGGAGCTTCGGATTCCCTGCGTGAACAAAACCAAATCAAGATCACTGACGATATGTCCATGGAAGATATCATGAAGTGCTGTGAGGAAAAATTCGGAGATGATTTCAACTGGTGGATGCTGCCAGAGGAGAAACGCGAATCCCCCTTTGTTCAAGAACTGAAGCTTGAACTCGGTGAGGATGATCCGTTTTTTGACGGTCGGGTGTATGCGATATACAAATGCGATGCCAATGATGATATGCTGTTCCAATCAATAAGGAATGACGGAACTGCGCTATGGCGCATTTATCATCTGACCTACGCACATCGGCGTGAACGAGAGGGATTTCCCATTCGTTGGGATTTTGAAAGCGGACAAAAAGCAGCGGAATATATCATCAACCAATATGTTGAAGATAACGAGAGCTGTGGAATAAAACTATAGTAATCAATTAACTGAATATACACGAAGCACTTGCTGCGGCAGGTGCTTTTTTATACCTTATAAATGGTTGTATTTAGCGGAGTGTCCAAGTGTCCACAAAAAGCTTTATATATAAACGAAAAAGTTCATCCGTGAAGTTTGAGTATTTACGAATATAATGGTTAGGTTGAAGAAGCTTATACTTCTTCTGATTGACTTTTTCTCCCTGCTGTGCTATAATTCAGATGTTGAAATGCTAACGAGATCTATATACAATATCAGAAATATCGGGTGATTTTATGAGTAATGATTGGAAAAGTACCGAATGGCAGGATAAAGCATTCCGCAAACCTTTCAGATACTGGATACGTGATGAGATCGAAGAAATAATCAAAGAAGAAAACATAGACAGAAAACGTTTTTATGAAGCCTCAAAAAATAATTATCAGTCTATAATCAATAAGTTTTATTACAGTTTTATTGATTATGAAGATAAAAGAAAACCTGATTTCACAGAGTTAAGTTATCTATGGCTGATTTTTCAAAAGAATCTGAAACGATCTCCATTGATTCACTGGGGAAAGGATTATTATGAATATATCGGCAGCATAGCAGCATTAATACCGGATGAATATCTCAATAATATGCACTATCTGATACTGAGTCAGGGCTGGGTTTATGAAGGGTATATTCCTGAAATCATAGCAGTTTTAAGAGAGACCGATGGCTGGCTTGATGATTTTTATGTTGTTTCAAAAAAATACGACTATGTGATAGTTCATACCGATGATGGTGAATGTATGTATTCACTGACAAAATAGTTCTTTACTTATATTGCAATATTGTTTAATGTAAGCACTTGTTGAAAAGCAGGTGCTTTTTATGCCTCTGAAACGGCTATATTCAGCAGAGTGTCCAAGTGTCCACAAAAAGCTTTATATATAAAAGAAAAAGTTCATCCGTGAAGTTTGAGTATTTACGAATATAATAGTTAGATAGATTAAGCTTGTACTTCTTCTGAGTGACTTTTTCTTCCTGTTGTGCTATAATTCCGGTATAATGGAAGTACAGGAGGTGTTGAAGTTGAGTTTCGATTTTGATATCAGCGTACGCATCAAGGACAAGCGAACCGGTGACATCATCTCCGGTCCGAAAGTGATCCCTGCGCCTGCAAGTGATTATGCTGGCTATGAAGAAATCTGCTGGTGGGCCAGCAGTCTGTTCATTGATCTTCCACCGGCTATTTTCAGAATATGCGGAAAATATATGGGAAAACAGTATCTGCTTGAAGAAGGAGCAGAAGGAAATGCCTATACCTCTGTACCGAGAGTTGCTCTGCGTGAAATATGTTCCTATATATTTAGCAGAAGCTGTGTGCCGGATTCTGAACTGACTGAGGAAAGAAGCTGTTCGTGGTGGGAAGGTTACGAGGTTACAAACCAAGCCAAAGCAGAAGAACTGAAAGATTTCTTGTGGTCTCTTGAATATATTGAAAATCGAAATGAAGATGCTGGAATTGCAGAGAAGTTTATCACCGATCTCAAGAAAAGAGAAGAGTTTAAAAGCAATCCGCAGGGATATGAGTTTGAGTTTATGCTCAATTATCATTACTGCCGTCCCAGATAATAATTGTATTGCACGAAAACTTAATAAAAACTAAGCACTTGTCCAAACAGACAGGTGCTTTTTTATGCCTTATAAATGGCTGTATTTAGCGGAGTGTCCAAGTGTCCGCAAAAAGTCTCCTATATAATAGAAAAAACAGCTCGCCCGTGATGGGCGAACTGCAAATCATATTATTTCAGGAACATTTCAAGATTTGAAATATGTTCAAGCTGAAGCTGATCTGTGACATGAGCGTAAAGATCGAGGCTTATCTGAATAGAACTATGACCGAGTAATCTGCTGAGAGTCTTTATATCCATACCGCTCTCCAGACTACGGGTAGCAAATGTATGCCTGATTCCGTGAAAGTTGATGATACGGATATTATATCTTTTAAGCATACACTTGAAAGTTTTCTGGAAATTCCGCGGATCTATGGGCTGTCCGTTTTGCGATATAAACACAAGTCCGATATCCGGATAGCCGTTCTCAGCCAACCATCGCTCCTGCTCCTGACGATGAACATAAAGCTTTTGAGCTATCTCAGGCAGCAGAGGTATCGTCCTGACAGAATAGCTTGTCTTGGGAGTGCTGAATATAAGGAGCGTCTTTTGAGGACTACTTTTATCAGGGTTTCTGATACGTGAGATAGTCTGATCAATTTTGATGTAGCTTGTTCCGTTGAAATCGAAGTGGACATTTTTCCACGGAAGTCCAAGCAACTCACCCATACGCAGTCCGGTATAGAGATCAAGCAGCACCGCCATTCCAAGCCTCTCATCCGGCAGATGCTTTTGAAGCTCAGTCTGCTCTTCCACTGTGAAGAATTTGCGTTCATGTTTGACAAGCTTGGGCGGAGTCACAAAATCAGCGATGTTGCGGTTAATATATTGCATTTTGTATGCCTTGTCCAGAGATGTGTGGATCATCGTATGAAGATTATGCATCGTCTTTGGACTGAGACCGCCTTTGCCTATAAGCTTGCCATTCCTGAACTTTTCCTGATAAAAGCGCTGTACGATCATAGGATTCAGGTCGCATAGCTTGATATTGCCTATAGTAGGCTTTATATGCTTTTCTATGTATGTTTCGTAGTTGATTACAGTTGTCTGCTTTAATACACCGCGGCAATACATATCAAGCCAGATATTCATCCATTCATAAAGAGTGATTTTTGAAGGCTCAGTGTAGTCTCCGTACTTTACTTCATTCAATAATTTATTGACTTTTTCTGTGACCTCATGTTTTGTTTTGCCAGATAAGTATTTACGTTTTGGCACGCCGTTTTCGCAGTAAAGAGTAACAGCTCCACGCCAAAGCCCCTTTTTATCTTTATAAATACTACCTTCATTGTTTGCTTTTTTTGTCATAAGCATTTGCCTCTCTGGATATAGGTTTCCATTTATTAACTGTCCGAGAATGTGCCGGTGAAGCTTTAAAAAGCTCCGCAGTAACTCTCATACACATCCTCTCCAAGTATATACTTTACATCATGTAGAGCCTCTCGGAGCAGGTTGGTATCCATAAGCATCTCTTCGATTTCGTCGCAGGTATAGCCGTAGTCAAGCAAAAGTTCTACATCAGAGCTATCGACTCCATAGCAGCCACAGTAGGCGAGAAGTATTTCCTCATGTATGTTATAATAAGGAGAGTCCTCATAGTCATACCATGATCCGTATTTTGAGCAGTAAACCTTAGGCTCGAACTTTGACCTTGTGGTTTTTCCGTTCCTGTCGATGCGGAGAATATCACCTTCCTCAGTCTCTATACGCTTTGATTCGAACTTATGAAGCCCCATCTGTTTCAAAGCCTTCTTCATAATGCTTTCAGTGCTTGCATATACATATAAGCCTATTGTCTCAAAGTGGATCAGGTACATCGGATTGCTTCCTTTGACGATATATAAGCTATTATACTGGTCGAGCACCGTGAATGTGAAGTTGCCTTCGACTGTCTCCGCCATGTACTTGAGGCTGTCGAAGTCGAGCTTTCCCTGCTTCTCTATCAACTGTACGCCGATATAACTGTCGGTATCTATATATGTATTTGGGATTACTCCGTCCTTACGTAGCTCCTTATCATTCCACAGCACTCCATTGTGCGCGAAGGCGAATTCTGTATCAGCATGACCTGCGAAAGGATGATTATTGTAGTTTTGCTTCTTATCGCCCTGAGTAGCGAGCCTGGTATGTCCCATAACTGCTGTTGTTCCCTCAGGCGGATTAAGATGAAGCTTGTGAGCTGCTTTTGCGCGCTTGAATATTACTACCTTTCCGTCCTTTATGTAGGAGATTCCTGTGGCATCAGTGCCGCGTTCCTCCGCAGCAACTGCAAGAGATTGAGTCAACTTTTTCAATATTTTATGTGGGACTATGCCTTGGTAGTCAAGATAACCAAACAATGAACACATTTTCATACCTCCTTATTTAAGCAAGTCTATAAAGTCATTCGGATGTTCCATTTTCTGTATCCTTTTCAGGACGCGGTTGATTTTTCCACTTAGATGGCAGGCCGCAATGATAGTCACAAGCCTGAGAATTACCTGGGCGTCTGAATATTTGAAGTTTGATATGGGTAATTTCGGGATTTTTTCCATAATTTCTGATGGTTTCATCATTATAATTCCTCCTGATCCTCAACGTCTTCGTTGATGTATAATTTCCTTTCTTTGAGATAGTGCACAAGCTCTGTGGCTTCTATAGTGCTGACAAAGTCTGACCATGATTGCTTTTCAATCTGATCCTCTGTCATGTTCATGGCAATATCGCATATAGCATCAACCAATTCTAAAGCCGCGATGAGTGTGTTATGCTTCAAAGTACCGCGGAACAGTCTGAATTCTATGGTTGCCCAGTTCATAACGTTGACAGCAGCATATCTGCCATTGTTGCCTTTTTTAGCCTTATCCAAGATCTCACGGCCTGTCTTTTCATAACCGTACCTGGCAGCCCAACGGTTCATCGAATACTCACTCCGCCTACTGAACTTCAAAAGCTCAGCCCAGTGCTTTTCAACGAAAAACAAGATATGGCTGATTACCAGTTCCTGCTCATCGGTTGTATCTCCGAAACTGCTTCTGTTTACATGGATATGGAGTCCACAGGTGCTTGTCTGATGGCTTCGATATCCCAGATATATAGCCTTTTTCATGATATCTTCCCAACAGAATTGCTTATGATATTCAAGGCTCATTGGATGCGTTACAATTTCAAGTCCGTCGTCAAGACTGCCGTCACCTTTGATGTAGATGTGTTCGCTGTTTCCATCTGAATTGGCTATTTTAAGCAGTTCATCAGCGTTATCTGAGTCTTTTCCCGCTCCATCAATCTCTAGCTCAATTCCGAAAAAGCGCTTAGAATCACCATGGAATATCGGCTCTGGCTTGTAGCCGTAGTCGTGGATACTACGCGATTTATCGACTTCATCGTGGTAACATTCCGAGCAGTAGTCGTATCCGTCGAGGTGATAGGCATCATCTTCGTGTAAAAGGGCATCACAGCAGGAGCAACGGGTATAATGATTCTCGTAACAGTGATGGCATAGAGTCGTATATTCATCCCCATAGCTATCATTTGTCCAGATAACTGTACCACAACGGTCACAGGCAGTTGTGTGGTGCTCATAACAGTCTGTACAGACTACCTCGCCGTTGACTTCTTCGTAGTCTTCATCTTCATCAATAAGTGCTCCGCAGTGTGAGCAATAAAGCGCATTTTTATTGTTTTCTTCCATTTTTAGACCTCCATAAAATAGTGAAGCCGTCCCGAAGGACGGCTATTTTGTTGATATTCATTTGTCGCTGCCGATAAGACCGATAGCTATTCTTGCTCCGAGTTTCAGTCCGGAGCGTATCCCTGTATTGAATGCCGCAGCCGTGAGATCAGCTGCAATATCCTCAATCTCAGTTGCCTTTTTTATCGGGAACTCCCTTACCAGCTCATTGAGCATTGCAGTTGCTTTCAGATAATCGCTGTTGTTGCAAAGCTGCGAATCCAGCGTGAGAGCGAACTTCTCAGCCAGTTCATCAAGTATATCCATTTTCCTCACCTCCCGAAAACCAGATATAACAGAAAAACCGCTCCCGAAGGAGCGGCATCAATGTTCAGTATTCACTTGCGAGCAGCATTGTGCTGTGGTCGCCGTCATCAATGATGTACAGCTTTTCGGTTATCGGTGTATCTGACGGTATCATGTAAACCTGTCGATATTCAGGTTCTTCTGAGCTGTGTATTATAGACTGCATTGGACCTGACCGACTAAGCTCAAAGACCTGTAGATAGTCTTTCGGAGCAGGCATACGCTCAACACACTCCCAAAGGAATAGCTGCAATTCAATAGGTATAGTGCTGTCAACTCCGCAGGTCAGATATCGCTTATTCATGAACATTGTCGTTTCCTCCTTTCTCTGAAAATGAATAAAGATAGTGGTGATAATAATTACTATCATTGAAATAATATATACTTCAGATTCGGAAAAAAAAGGAATTATGCATGTGATACTGCTTTTGCTTGACAGTCATTTACTTAAATGCTATAATTATGCCAAAAGAGGAGGTGCCTTAGAAATGTACAATAAGCTTTTAAAACCAATATCTTTATTAATTGCTGCAGCAATGCTGCTGCCGACTGTATCTTGCAGCAATAAGAAATCAGATGATATTTTTTCAGACATTAAACTATCAGAATCCGAGCAATCGTGGTCGAATAAAAACGAAAAATATTCAGAACTCCTTGAAACTTATGGCTCAAAAAAGTGTAACGGTGTCATGGCAGTTGCAACAGATGATGATATCGTGTATCTGTATTGCGAAGATACTGCTGAAAAAGACGGTAAAACGCCTGTATCTCAGGATACTGTTTTTGACATTGCTTCAGTAAGCAAGACATTCACCGCTGTATGTATATTGCAGCTTCAGGAAAAAGACAAGCTAAGTATTGATGATACTCTTGACAAGTATTTCCCTGAGTATGAAAAAGGAAAAGACATTACGATATATAATCTCTTGCACATGAATTCAGGTATCCCTGATTATATGAACAATCCCGATCCATTCTGGAATATTTCGGGTGCTGAAGCGGCAGACAAACAGCTTAGCGATATCCTTCAGGATAAAACCACCGATGAACAGTTTCTTGAGGCGTTGTATAATGCACCATTAATGTTCGAGCCCGGCACTCAATTCAGCTACAGCAATACGAATTACCGCCTGCTGGCGTTCATTATTGAACAGGTAACAGGTATGAAGTACTGCGACTATGTTCAAAAGAATATATTTGATAAGTGCGGCATGAAAAAGACCACTTCAATGGCAAAGGACGATATGACATATGTACCTGTGGATTTTGAGGAGCAGGCGGCTTACGGCTTTACTGACGAAAACGGTTATCCTGTCTGTCCAAATAACTCCAGAGGTGACGGCGGAATACATTCATGTGTTTCAGATATGATAGCTTTTGACCGTGCTCTGTTCGGAGGAAAGCTTCTCAGCAAGAATTCTATGGAGATACTTCTGAAAGATGATGACAGCTATTGCTGCGGACTTAACCAAGATAAAAACGGCTACTCTCATGATGGTTCATCGCTTTCCTGTTCTGCAAATAACAAGATAATTGAATCCGACGAACTCGGATATGTCTATGTGATAACCCTTGAACGTACAGGCAATTCGGTTCAGAACGGTGCCGATATTATTGCTGAGCCTTTGGAAGATACAGGCTATACCAGAGGAACTGTAAAAGACGGCGTGTATATCAATGAATATGCAGATATAAAAATGACTTTACCTGAAGGATATGAGAGCATTGAAGTCGAAGATTTGCCTTCGGTAATGTCAGGCTTTGAAAAAGAAGATAAAAGGATCGAATCTGCTAAAAGGTGTGACAACCTGTTTTATGATGGCAACGGCAGCGGAAATGCCATAGAGATCAGTTTTCTGAATACAAAGCTGGGTGTTCCGGATGACAGTGACTATACCGAAGAAGAATACCTTGATGATTACATTGAACTTATGGCTCGTGCAGGTGAGGATGATGAAGACGGATGGACTATAAAAAGCAAAGACATAAACAAAGCCATACTAGGAGGCAAAGAATATGTCAGGGCAAAGTCCGTTATCGACTATCATGGTAATACAGAATTCAATTACTTTGCGAGAAAGATCGATGATGAGCTTATGTATATTATTACCATGAGTATCAATAATGACGAGTCCGTTTCCGATTTTGAAAAGCTGTTTGAATAATCATGTAATAATAACCATTATGTCAAAATATTACCGCCCCATTACGGGGCGGCAAAACGATATATAACAAATAAAGGCGGTGATACTTTAGTATCACTGCAAAATGAAATGAGGCTAATTTATCAGCTGTAAAGGGGCATATCTATGGACTATACCGGAATATTTACTAAAGCGATCGAGAATAAAAGCAGCTATGATTTTGAAACTGTACGAAAGGACATAAACTCCCATAGCAGTTTTTACTGTGGTGACTGGGACGCATGGGCGGATATTCACTGGTATAGACTTACTCCTGAAAGAGTTGTCAGCTATGATAAATGCTACGGCTTTCTTTGTGCAGAATATCCTGTTGCGCTGCTAACAGAGTACTGTCCGCAGGAATTGAAAAGTTTATTAGATGAACTTCGTATTCTCAATACTATTCTTGAAGAACCAATGAGCTGTGATGAGAATATTCTTCGTCAGTATATTCGTTACCCTATGGTCTTTGATGAAACGTTTATTGATAAATGCGATTACAGTTGTGATGATGAACGTTTTGCGATGGTGCTAAAAAGGCTGGAAACAGGCAAGAAGTATTATATCGATTCAAGTTGTTTTATGATGGATGAGATACGATAGGAGCTACATTGTCCATGATAGAAAAGCTCTCTTTGTTATACTGAATATTTTGAAATCCTCTCGATAATTCGGGAGGATTTTTTATTCTGAATTTTGTACTAATATGTAAATTCCGTATTACGTTTGTTCTATACTTATATCCTGTAATTAATATATTTAATATTAAGATGTATTCCAACTGGGTATAGTCCGAGAGTATAGAATCAACACATATGGAATTAATACTATGTTAGGAGTGATCTACATGAAAGATCAGAAACAAACAACAATCAAAAGAGAACCAAAGGATCCAAAGGTACCTTTACCGCTGAAAGTACCGCTGTCTCTGTTTAACGAGTTGGATCAGGAAGCAAAGGAAAAGGGAGTTCCAAGATCCGATGTAGCATTAGACAGACTCAAGCACTATCCAGTTCCGCTTACACCAGCTTTGATGTATGAACTGGAGAATGCAAAGAACAAGAAATATGGCGATTTAAAACCAGATATGCCGCAGGAGGCACTACAAACATATGAGGAGGTTGCAATACTATGGAGACGTTTAAAGTGATATACCACACATTAGGGGATGATGAGTGCTTAAAACATGTCGTGAATTATCCTATTGGGAAGGATCAGGTGCTGAAAGAAGGCTTTGGTGTCAATCCTAATGATTCTTTGGAAGCCATGCAACAGTTCAAAAAGGTTTCAGAATATTGGGGTAACCAGGATAAAACTCCTTGCTTTCATTACATGACCTCATTTACAGAGGAAACTGCTCCTACTGCTGAAAAAGCTATGGAGCTTACAAAGGAGATATTCAAGGATATTTCAGAAAGTCATCTGACAGCGATGGGAACGCACTATAAGGTCCGTGACGGGGGTATATACCACTCTCATACAGTTACAAGTCCCACCAATATCAATGACGGTTCAATGCTTTATGGTGATTATAAAACTAACTATGCATTGGCACAGAGAGTTGCGGACGTTACCGGTCAGCCTACTAAGTTGGTCATCTATAAGGAAAACGGCGAAGAAAAGGAATGCCCTATGATATTCGTTCCTCGTGATATTGAGGAATAATCGTATGGTTTTATCAAAGCAGCAGTGAGACTGTAAAGACGTGTGTTTATAATAATCAGCTTTTTCATTGGTATATATTCTCCTTTGGTTACTACGGCTAAATATATCTTTTTCCCGATTTCTGCATGACTGAAGAACATGGAGACACCTTGAAAACTTAACAATTGCATGGTATAATGAATGAAAATACGATGATCATTTTGCAGAAGGGAGATCGGACATGGAGCTGACAACTGACGAACAGATCACAATGATAAACGGGCGGTCCTTTTTCGGCATGGGCGAACTGCCGCATAAGGAAGTCCCTCGTATTCAGATGCTTGACGGAGGAACAGGTCTCAATTTTGAGCAGCTGTTCGGTGATATAATGGAAAAGGCTGATCGTCCCGAAAGAGGTACAGCTGTATTCAGAAAAGTGCTTGAGAATTTCTATAGACCTGATCTGCTTGATACTCGGGAAGAGGTTGAATTATACAACTGGCTCTGTGAACAGCTCCGGTCAATAATACCCGAGAAGACAGCCCCCGGCTGTTATCCGCCGGGTATGCTGCTTGGTGCATCATGGGATCCTGAGACAGTTTATCAGGTAGGTCAGACACTTGGACATGATGCACGGGCGTATGGTATTCATGTGCTGCTTGGTACACCGAACATAAATCTTCATCGGGACCTCAGGGCAGGACGACTGTTTGAAGGCTACTCCGAGGATCCTTACCTTATTACGAAGCTTGCTCCCGAGCTTGTAAAAGGTGTACAGTCTCAGGGAGTTGCGGCAAATGTGAAGCATTTTGCAGCCAACAATCAGGAGACTAACCGTCAGGGGATAAATGAGATAATTCCGGAGAGAGCCCTTTACGAGCTTTATCTTCCCGGATTTGAGGCTTGTGTCAAAGCAGGCTGTGCAACCGTAATGGCTGCATATAATCAGATAAACGGTGTACCGTGTACTGAGAACAAGTGGCTGCTGACAGAGCTTCTCCGTGAAGACTGGGGCTTTAAGGGGCTTGTTATGAGCGATTGGGGAGCCGTGTATCATCCTGCCGAAGCAGTTAATGCAGGCTGTGATGTGAATATGCCGGGGCCTGTTTCACCTGAAGCACTCAGAAAAGCACTGGCAGACGGAACGCTTGAGCCTGATAAGCTTGCAGGATCGGCAGAACGTGCCGCTAATCTTGCACGGAAATATGTATTGCCGCCAACAGGGCATATTGATACAGAAATGACCGACCGAGCCGCTTATAAAGCTGCAGCAGAGGGTATTGTCATGTTGAAAAACTCCCCCTGTTCAGCCGACTCCGAACAAAAATGCTGTCCGCTGCCTGCTCCTTCGAGAATTGCACTTATGGGTACAATGGGCGGAGAACTGCTGACCTGCGGAGAGGGGAGTGCATGTGTCCGTACTGATCGTAATACCGACTTATGTTCAGAATTGCACAGGCATTTTGAAGATGTCCGTCAGGGACTGTATGACGGTTCTGATACGATCATATATGTCCTTAATGTTGCAGGGCAGGAGGGCAACGACCGAAAAACTTTATCCGTTGATAATGATGAAGCGGAACGTATAAGCGAGATTTGCGGATATGCAAAGCAGAAAGGTATGCGCTCCGTTCTTATACTGAATACATCAGGACCTGTTACAGGTGAAGTATTTGATCTGTATGATGCTGTATTCTGGGTCTCGCTGCCGGGAATGCAGGGAGCTGCCGCAATTGCTGATATACTCTGCGGAAATGTAAATCCGTCAGGACGTCTGCCGCTGTCATTCCCGTACAGTGAGGATAATATGCCGACGTATCTTAACTTTCCCGGTGACGGTATGACTGTAAACTACGGAGAAGGTATTTTTGTTGGCTATCGTTATTATGCAACACGCTTTCATCGCAATCCCAAAGTCGATTATGCCAGGTACTATTTGGGTTACGGACTTTCCTATTCCACTTTTGAGGTGCGTGGCCTTCGCGTCGAAAGCGGCGATATCGAAAACGGCCTTGAACTGACAGCAGATGTGAAAAATACAGGCGAGATCGCAGGAAAGACTGTAGTACAGATCTATGTGCATGATCCTGAGTCAACCCTGACAAAGCCTGTATGTGAACTCTGTGCATTTAAAAAGGTATATGCAGAACCACATCAGACAGTAACAGTACACCTTCATATTGACAGGCGCTCCTTTGAAAGCTGGGATCCTGATCTTCATGAATGGACGCTTGAGGACGGCGAATATCTACTGAATGCGACAGTTGAGTCTCCTGACTCCATCGACTGGGACAATTCTTACGGTATAATTCTGAGATATGACGGTGAATCACCATACAGCTGGGGTGAGCATACAAGCATAAAGGAAATATATGAAAATCCTGATCTGAAGTCTGCACTCTTCAGCTTTTATCAGTCTCACGGTCTTTCATGGGAGAGCATACTCTCAACGTACCAGTACACTGCAATGGATAGCATCGGGAAGGTGCTGAATAACTCGGGATGTTCTGCTGAGGTGTATGCAGAGTTCATCAGTACATTACGACAGATGCGCTATTTGAAACCATGACCGTATTGCAAATGCCGGAGATTATGGTATGGAGCAGGCTTTATACCTGATACTATGCTCATTGAGAACCGTCAGAAAGGCAGGAAGTATTATCTTTTTGACCTTTATGAAGCAGATTAATTTTTGAAGATCAATATTACGGTACCGCCTGCGGGCGGTACTTCTGCTTATATATTCCTTTGCCTGTTATTTGAGTTTCTGAAATAGATATTATTATAGTGAATAAGAGCGAATAATAATCGCTGAACAGGCGAAAACATAATAATCCTCCCTTCGGGGAGGACAGCTGTGACAAGTTGGATTCTAAATCAGTATATCCAGAGGATTAGGAGGTTAACATGAAAATATGAGAGAGATTTTGGTTTCCCGGTTTGAGACGTTTACTGATGACTTTCACTTCGACGATAACAAAAGCATCTGTAATATTGCTGTCAATACCAAGGAGCAAACTATCAGTTTCACAGTGGAATCTGGAGATCTTCCAAAGATATATGTGATTCTGATGATCATGAGCGTCAACAAGACGTGGCTCCAAATAGTAGATATCTTCGAAGTGCCTGCTGATATGAGCCGATACTTCTTGCTGACGCGCTGGCTCAGCTTTGACGCATCCGACTACTATCTCTGTCATGAGGGGGATAATGGAGTGCCTGTGATAGATAGGTGCCTGTTCAAATGTGGCGATGATAGAGGCATTAGTTTGTGTATCTTGTCGCCGTTAGATTACCTGATGCTCGTGGAATATGATTCCCGTTTTGGATTTTCAACGCCCAAAAGCAGGCTCAAAGAGCTTCGAGAAGACTATGGCTTTAGATACATTAAATAGAAAAGCAGGGGCTCATATGAGCCCCTGCTAATTCTTAAGCATATATGATTGCTATTGTATCTTGCTGCCACCCCCATTCAACCACAGTGAAGTCTTTTCTTTCAAAGGTATTGAGCTGCTGCGGCTCGATGTTTACTGCATCTTCAAAGGGAACATATGCCATAAAGATACGGAGCAGGCTGTCATGGGCGGGATTGATGTTCAGCTTGACTGAATTAGTATAGGCATCGCCTTGAATCTGAGACGTAAAATAAGTATAACTTGGCGATACCCATGAAAAGTTATTCTTATCTGCAATCAGAGTATTGAATTCGTTTTCGCTTATGTTTGGGTCATCATGAGAATACTGTCCTGCATATGATAATCACGGAATTTTTGCTGATAAAGCGCATCTCACTAAGAGAACGGTCACACAGAAATATTCAAGTGATCAATTTGATATGTAAGAACATATTGCTTCTAATGTATCATCAGAATAATGGAGACCGTCATCGATAAATCCAGCCTTACCTCCGACTATATCCTGAACTGTTGTGAATCTGCCTTGCAGGGAAGGACTTGATGAGCAGGCACTTCCGAGCTTTTCATTATACTCCTGAACGTAACGGTTGAAAACGTCCTGAGGTGTGCCAAACAGATCACCGATGAGCCAGCATCCGTCAAATCCGATAACATAAACCTCCGGGTGATATGTGATACCATTCATCTCATATGACATAGAAGCAAGCTTTTCAGCGGTATTTATTGCTGCGCTGATATATGATGAATTATTATTGTTCCAGCAATCATAGTCGTTTACTGTAGCAAAAAAGAATATTGTACTTTTTTGACAGCTTCTGATCTGTGACTGGAAACACTGTTCAACATCTCGGAGATGTTCGTCAGTCATTATACCTCCATAGCCGGAAATATAGTGACCTCCCCAGACAGCAAAGTCTGCAAAATCATTCAGACCTGCTCGGTACTGGTAGATCCCAAGCTGACAGCATCTGCTGTCGCCAATAACTATCCTTCCGGAATTATAGGCGGGCGAGCTGTCAGGTGTATGGAAATAGTCCTGATTTATGCCGGTTGCTCCTTCTGCTTCAAGCAGTCCGTCCGGATAACCGGTGTACTCTGCCCATAAAGTATAATCAGAGAATGCGTCAAATCTTGTGATCTGATCGTTCTGAGCTTCTGTTGCTGCTTCTGCAGGCTGTTCAGTTGTAAAATCCGGGGGTATGTCAGTATCCTCAGGCACAGTGGTATTTACCGTAACAGCTTCTGCATGAGTCTGAGCGGCAGTTTGACTGCCGCTCGTGGTAGTTGATGTTACAGTTGTTGAAATAAAATGCGTTGTGCCTGCAGTTGTGTTAACCGCTGCAGTAGTCTGCTCAGTGCCGGTTACAGTGTTTTCCGGGACCTTGCCGCAGGACGCAAATAAGCCTGCAAGCGCAAAAAGTATAACTGCGATCTCAATATGCCTCATATCATTACCTTTTCATCACTCAAAATCGATAAACGAACCGTCTATCCAGCCGTAGTAGTCACCGTCGTCAGCGTCCTTTATCTCATACCATGTGATACCCATTGTATTGCAGTATCTTGTGGCTTTGATATGCCAGCCGTTTCCGAGGCTGTCCCGTAGAGTCTGCCATTCTCCGCCGGTTATATAATCCAGAGTAATACTCGGCAGAGTTCCGCCGCGAGTATTTATCCTGCCATATTTTGAGCAGTCATAAAGTGTTACACCGTTCACTTCTGTGGCTGAGCCGCTTGGTTTTGTTGAAACATACTCAGAGCTTACATAGCCCTTTTCATTTTTGTAATAAACGATATACCAGCCGCTGACACCGGATTCATAGCAGTTGATCTTGGCGTTTCTCGGGATATTAGCGAGGATCGGTGAGCTGATGTTGGGCTGAGAACGCAGGTTGAGGCCTGTGGATTCTGTGGTGACATATCTTTCGCCTATTCTCTTTAAACTGAAATCGATAAACTCGGAATCCACCCAACCGTAATAATCTCCGTCATCTGCATCCCATAACTCATACCAGATCAATCCATAGGCTGAACAGAAGCTTTTTGCTGAAATGTTCCAGCCGTTTTCGAGGTCAAGACGCTGTTCGGCCTTCTTTCCGCCGTTAAGAACATAGTCTGTTGTATAGCTGTAAACATATTTTGCACCTTTGCTGTTTATAACACCTGACAGATCCACTGATTCTTTCGATGTCTGGTTTGTTGGGGCAGTGACTGTTTCCTGTTGGATAGCCGGTTTTGTTGCTGCATTATCTGTGGAAATTTCGGTATCATCAGGTTCGGTTGTCGTATATGATGTAACATTTTCAGGAACAGTCGTTTCTGTTGTCGTGACTACGGCAGCTGTATCTGAATTATCGTCTTTTTTCTCCTTTTTCTGAGAAATAAAAACACCAAACAATATGCCGAATGCAAGAACTAATACGATCAAAGCAACAACAAGGATTGGAACAAGAGGTGATTTTTTCTCCTCTTCATAGCTGAATTGTCTCGGTGCAGGCTGAGGCTGCATAGGTGCAGGCGTGGCAGGCGGTGGATATAGGAGAGCAGCTGCAACAGGTTTCTCAGCTCTATTGCTTACATAGCCCATATCTGTTTCATCAGATTCATCGAAGGCGGGTGCATCAGATGTTTCTTCCTCATCAAGGGCGGGGACATCAGAAGATTCATCCTCGTCAAAGAAGGCGCTTTCATCAGGAATATCTTCCTCATCGTAAGCCGTATCGTCAGAAGCTGCTTCCTTGTCCGGAGTATTCATAGCCTTTTCATAAAGCTCGTCAAAGCTTTCAGCGCCTGCTGCTTCCTCAATAAAGCCGGCTGTGTCTGTTGCTGCATCTGAATCATCATAAGCTTCATCGATAGCGTCATTTACGTCCTCTATGACATCATCAGCAGGAGAATTGCTGCTGTCAGCTTTTTTTCGCTGAGCAGCTAATGCTGCTGCCTTGCCTTTAAGTCCTGCAAAAGCTGCTCCGGCTTTTTCCTTTGCAAATGCAGCTTTTTCGGCAGCATCGTCAGATTTGGCGTATTCAACGGCACTGCCGGCAGCATTTTTAGCAGCTCCGCCGATCTTTTTAGCAGCACCTGCAAGCAGACCGGCACCTTTATGAGCCGCTTCTGAAATATTGAAATTGCTGCCCGGAGCTTGATCCGTTTTTGATTTTGCTGCAGATGAATTGCCCGAAGGCCATATGTTACCGGCACCGGGGCTTTGTTTTCCCCAATTCTCCGGAAGACTGTTTCCTTTTTTCCATGAATCGGGAACGCTCTTATTCTGTCCCCAGCCTTCCGGCATTTTATTGTTATTACTCATTTAAATCACCCTTTAAGGTTCATCAAGCCCTCCGTTAGGAGGACGACATCTTCTCAGTCTTCTGAAGCCTTTTTTCACACCTTTGAAAACACCGTATTTTAGTACTGAGATACGCATATATTCAGAACAGCTCGGTGTAAAAAGACAGGCTGCCCGAATAGTTTTAGGGGCGAATCTCTGATACATGAATATCATAAGAAGTATGATGTTTTTAGTCTGCGTGATAAGGAAAAGCAGTATCACGACTGTCAATAAAATGGTATACTGCCATGTTCGGAGACTTCTGCAAAAAATCACTGTCAATGCTATCAGCAGTGAGAATATCACTATTTGAAGTGCCTCTTTATACAGCCCGAATTTTGGACGGATAACTGCTTTTTTGATATCGTCCTTACGTTTATTTCTGAAGGCTTCAATTATTTCTTCATCTGTCATTGCTGATCATTTTTGTTGAACATTCCCTTTACGGAATTAAAATTGTTTAAAGCACCCTGCTTTGCCGACTGGAATTTGCTGCCTATTGTCGGCTTTTCTTCCTCAGGTCGGTTTATCGGGTATGTATTGCCGCAGTGAGGGCAAAAACCGTAATTAACATTTGTGTATTCTTCTTTTGTATCATAAAGCGGTATTCCACTTATGATAGCCCAGCAGCCACCAGTAATGGTCAGCAGACAGCCGTCCTTTAATCCTATAGCTGCACATCCGATCCTCGATTTGCTGCTTACAGTTTCGCTGATGATAACGGCAGAATTAGTGTCGCAGAATGGACAATACATATCTCTTTCAATTACTACAAGTTTACTTCTCTCCATAATAGTGCCTCCTTTGGTGACATAACAACGTGAAAATGTTATAATTGTTTTAATGATGCCGCAAATTTCTACAATTTACGACATCATTTTTATATTTAAATTATAACATTTATATTCGATATAATCAAGAATATTTTGTTAATAATGTACATCTTATTGTGATTTCGTCCATTTTTACAATAGAAATACATACTAATTGTAAAATATGCAGTATAGAAAAGGAGAATAAACCGTCATATTTATGGTCAATTATACTGGAGGGAAAATATGCCAAGAAAAGGTGAAAACATATACAAGCGCCGCGACGGACGCTGGGAGGGAAGATATATAATCGGGTACAGCGAAAGTGGTAAGGCGAAGTATCGCTCTGTATACGGTCATAACTATACAGAAGTTAAAGAAAAACTCCTACCAATGAAAATATCTTCCGCTTCTTCAATAGTACCTTGTCATGTGACAGTCGCAGAGCTTTTTGGAGAATGGCTCTCGGTAGTGAAGCTTCGCGTCAAGCCATCAACATACGCAAACTATACTATGAAGGTCGAAAAGCATATCATACCTGCATTTGGCGGATTACGATATGATATGCTGACGGTGCAAATGATGAATAACTTCATTCAAGAAAAGCAGGATTTGGGGCTATCAGCAAAATATGTTTCCGACATTGTAATTGTCTTTAAGTCTATGGCTAAGTATACCGCTAAGATTCATGGATTTCGCAATATACTGGCAGATGTTGAACTCCCAAAGATGCACAGAAGTGAAGCTGTACTCCTTACACGAAATCAACAGTTGCACCTTTGGAGATATCTCCAAAGAAATCCGTGTACGACTTCGCTTTGCGTACTCCTGAGCCTTTATACCGGACTTCGTGTCGGTGAGGTCTGTGGTCTGATGTGGAGAGATATAGACTTTGAAAAGAGCGCTTTAACCGTCAGATGTACAGTGCAGCGGATACGAAACGGCAATCACAGGACAATTATTATAGCTGATAGTCCAAAGGGCCGGACTTCCAAGCGCACTATCCCTATACCAAAATTTCTTATAAAGCTGCTGCGGTAATCCCGTAGCAATGAAAATTGTTATATTCTCTCAGGCTCAAACCATATTATTGAGCCTCGTACCTTACAGCGGCGCTTCAAATCCATTCTGAAAAAAGCTGATTTGCCGTCAGTAAACTACCATTCTCTGCGCCATATGTTTGCAACCAACAGTCTACAGGCAGGCTTCGATGTAAAAACGCTGTCAGAGATATTGGGACATTCCAGCGTTGAAACTACTATCCCCGTTCCAAATAGTAACACAAAAAACACGCAGTACCTACCGATAGTATAATTCAAATAATATAAGTGCTTCTCAGATAATGGGAAGCATTTTTTTCGCAATAGTAGAATAATGTTCGGTTTCTAATTGACTATTTGCACAAAATATGATATAATAAAAAGATAAATAACGAACGACTGTAAATATAACAATTAATTATTTTCACCTGTGAAAGAGGTGTTATATGGGAAAAGAGTATACGAAACAGCATATTGTTCCATCTTGTTATATTGCAAACTTCGGAGCAAATGGTAACGAGGGCAGAAAGAGCAGTATCTATTACTATTTAAAAGAAAAAGGAATTTCAGGATGCGGTTGTGCAGGAGACTTTCCAGTTGAAGGCAATTATTATGATATACCGGAATTAGGTGAAAACAAGAAAATCCTTGAGCTGCTTTTTCAGAAAATTGAAACTGATTTATCGGATTTGTTGAAAGAGCTAATATGTTCCATAACATTTGAGAAAAAAGATCGTAAGGGATGTTATGTTGATTATCCTCTTTCAAAGCGACAGGCATTAAGTGCCCAATTTGCGATGCAAATACAGCGCACTAATTTATTACGTAAGCAGTTTGAGTACATCTATGATCAATTAAAAGCCCATGTTCCTTGTGGTTCTATTCCTGATTACGACAAGTCAGACTATAAGAGGTTGCAGAATACTCAAATCTTATCTTTTGATTTAGCTCATTTTTATGCCAATATATTCAATGACAAAAAATGGGTTATTATAGTCAATCACACAGAATTACCGTTCCTTACATCTGATAACCCGTTAATAGCAGTAAATCACGGTAAGAATGTCCATGTTTCGGCTGCATCTGATGATCTCACATATTACATTCCGATTTCGCCGTTATTTGCTATTGAGATGTATCCTAAATCTGTTAAATGGAACGATTTATTTTGCTTTGATGAGTACGATGTTAAAAATATAGCTCTTTACAATATGTATATTGAACGTGAATGCACAAGAATGCTTTTCTCTAATAAGGACTTTGGCTTCATTAAAGAGCTTTTGGACAAAGAATTATCTTGAAAGGATTAACTATGGGATTAACGTTTATAAATCACACAGGTAATTTATCTGTTCTAAAGCACAGAACTCTTCCTATGATTATGACAGGTGAGTTCGATTTTTTTAGATGTATCGAATTTGATCCAAGTATGTATGGCAAGACTGTGAGTGAACTTCATGCAGGAAATCTTCGTCTTAGCAGAACTGATAATCGTTATTCAAATTTATTTCCGGGGCAGAAACTCTCATATTGGGCTGATAGCCCTGAAACAAGCCGAGCTGAGATCAAACGATGGGGATCAGGGAATAATATTATAACATTTTGGGCTTATGATGATGGAAGCAGTTTTATTCCAACGGTTTATCCACGTAAGGAGTTACAAATAATTGATGGTACTCAATTGGAGTTCAATAAAATACTGAAGAAACTCGAAAAACACGAGCGCATAACAAAAGGTGAAAGAGAGCTTATAGATGAGATTGCTTATCAGGAGCCGGATTGTTTAGCATATGAATCAGAGGCTCGCAAAGGAAGTATGAATTTTCTTTTCTTTGAACATGGCTTCAAGAAATTATCATTAAAAGAAGTAAGGTTACGTCTTGGAGATGAAAAGGGAAAGAATCATAACAGGATTGTATGTGCCGATACAAGCGACTATTCTCCAAAACTGTATTCCTATGGAGATATGTTCCTTCCCATTGCTCGTCTAGGTAAAGACGAGCAATACAATGAGACTGATGAGTTTAAATTGCGTTTGCAGGTGTATATGGACGAGATACAACGTATAGTAGATGAACGCCCAAAAAAGAATTCGGAGGATTGATTATGTATAAACTCGATGATTTGTTTAAAGACAGTATTCATAAGGGAACATTGTTTTCAAATGAGGCAATAAGTGCAATCGAAGCAATGATTTTTATGAAAAAGGTAAAGGGAAATGATTCGCCTTATATAAAGTGTCAGGTAAGAAATAAAGATATAAAACTCACTCCTGAAGAAGCTGTACGTCAGCTATATATCTATTCGCTTGTACATGATTACGGCTACTCTGTTGATCAAATGGAGCTTGAACGCCATATACATTTTGGAAGAGAGGTTAAGCGAGCTGATATTGTTGTATTTGAGAAGGATCATCCTAATACTGAATACATAATAATAGAGGTCAAAAAGCCCAAGCTTTCTGACGGAAAAGAACAGCTCCGCTCATACTGCAATGCTACTGGTGCAACAATGGGCGTATGGACTAATGGTCAGTCAATTTCTTACTATCACAGAAAAGATCCAAATTATTTTGAGGATATCCCTAATATCCCTAACTCTACACAAAAGCTTAAGGATATTCTTACCGAGCGTTGGACGATAGATGATCTTGTAGCAAAAGATAAGCTTGTTAATGAGAAGAAATCGCTGAAGGGACTCATCGAGGAAATGGAAGATGAAGTTCTCGCAAATGCTGGCGTAGATGTTTTTGAGGAAGTATTTAAGCTTATCTATACTAAACTATATGATGAAATGGAAAGCGGCAGAGATCACTCAAGAACTTTAGAGTTCCGTAATTACGGTGATACTGATGACGATCTCAAAGCAAATATACAAAAGCTTTTTGAAAAGGCAAAGAAAAAATGGCCAGGGGTTTTTTCTTCAGACGAAAAAATCACTTTGACTTCATCGCACCTTTCTGTCTGTGTATCCTCCTTACAAGATGTTAAGCTTTTCAACTCAAACCTTGATGTTGTGGATGATGCCTTTGAATATCTTATGAGCAAATCTCAGAAGGGCGAAAAAGGACAGTTCTTTACACCAAGATATGTCATAGATATGTGCGTTAGAATGCTTAATCCTACTAAAGATGAAAAGATGATTGATACAGCTGCAGGATCATGTGGTTTCCCTGTACATACCATTTTTTATGTCTGGAAGAAGATACTTGCTGAAAAAGGGCTGCCTCAGAGCCATCTTTTTACAACTGAAAAGAAGCCTGCGGAATGTGAAGACTATGTTCAGGAAAACGTTTTTGCTATCGATTTTGATGAGAAAGCTGTGCGTGTTGCAAGAACGCTCAATCTTATTGCCGGCGATGGAAGAACCAATGTTATGCATCTTAATACTCTTGATTATGAGAGATGGGATGATGTCACTAAACAGGAAGAGTGGCAGGATAAGTATTATGAGGGCTGGAAGGGGTTACGCAAACTTCGTGCAAAGAAAGATGAAAACCGTGATTTCCAGTTCGATATTGTAATGGCAAATCCGCCCTTTGCAGGTGATATAAAGGAAAGTCGTATCATCTCGAAATATGAATTAGGCAAGAATGCTAAAGGAAAATATCAGTCTAAAGTAGGCAGAGATATTCTGTTTATTGAACGTAATCTTTCTTTTTTGAAGCCCGGTGGCAGAATGGCTATCGTCCTTCCGCAGGGAAGGTTTAATAACTCAAGTGATAAGTATATCCGTGATTATATTACAGAAAATTGTCGTATTCTTGCAGTTGTCGGACTTCACGGAAATGTATTTAAGCCTCATACTGGAACAAAGACTTCTGTTTTATTTGTTCAGAAATGGGACGATGAACTCTGCCCGAAAAAAGATGATTATCCTATTTTCTTTGCTACTATGAAAAAGCCGAGTAAAGACAATTCCGGTGAGAAGCTTGTGAGGGTAGATGATCAGGGACAGATCATTCTTGATGAACACGGACATTTAATCGTTGATCACGATCTTTTCAATCATGATGGATTAACAGAAGACGGTATTGCAGAAGCTTTTGCTGAATTTGCTAAAAAGGAAGGTTTAACTTTTTTTCAATAAGCCCATCCATTGAACCTTTCAATGAAGCAAAATATAATGCTTTAATGGATGGGCTGGAATGTAAAGAGCTTTTATTTAGTATAG
Source organism: Ruminococcus flavefaciens (assembly GCF_900116855.1). Classification (GTDB taxonomy): domain Bacteria; phylum Bacillota; class Clostridia; order Oscillospirales; family Ruminococcaceae; genus Ruminococcus; species Ruminococcus flavefaciens_R. The sequence continues at coordinate 123,824 of NZ_UETD01000008.1, read as the reverse complement.
TTAAGAAAGCCAACAAATCGACACGTTTCGATCCGGAGTATTATTCTAAACTTGCATTGAGTACAGAGAGCTTTATTCTAAGTAAACCTCATTATTTCCTTGACGCGAGAAATGTTGTAAGCGGTCCTTTTGGTTCAACATTGAAAAGCTCGTCATACTTGGAAAAAGGAGATGTTCCATTTGTACGAATAGAGAACATAAAGGGAGGCTTTTATATTAGCCGCAGCAACCTTGTATACATATCTTCATTTGATAATAGCCGTATTGCTAATTCACAGCTTTCGGAAGATGACATTGTTCTATCAAAGGTTGGAAACTCGATTGGTTTTTTTGCGAGGGTTGATTCTGTATTAAAAGGATGCAATATAAGCGAGAACAATATTGGCATTAAACTTGAAGGTTTTTCCACAGCACAAAAACACACCATGCTTACTTATTTCAACTCTAAATATGGTCAAATTCTTCTTTTAAGGAGAAGAAGCGGAAATGCTCAACCAAAGTTGAATGTTGATGATGTTTGTTTTATTCCAATTCCAGTATTTGGAGAAGTTTTTTGTGAGAAGATCAGCAATATTATCATTCAAAGCGAAATGCAAATGCATCAGTCTCAGGATATATATGAAAAGGTTTCCAATTATTTGTTGTCTGAATTAAAATATGATGTAGCTACAATATCTACTAATACTATTGTATCAAAAGATATATCAAATTCATTTATGGTGTCTGGAAGATTAGATGCCGAATACTATCAAACAAAATATGAAGATGTAACAAGAATAATTAATACATCAAATACGGTAGAGAATTTATGCAACATATATGATAGGAGCTTTACACCTCTAAACAATTCATATTATCAATATATAGAACTTGCGGATGTTGGACTTAATGGTGTAATCGATGGTGTAGAAACTATCTGTGGATTCGATTTACCAACAAGAGCAAGGCGAATTGTTAAAACAGGACAGGTTATTATTTCATCAATTGAAGGATCGTTACAAAGCTGTGCACTGATACCTGATGAATATAATAATGCATTATGCTCTACAGGCTTCTATGTTATAGATTCTAATGTAATGAATTCTGAAACCTTGTTGCTACTGTTCAAATCAGAACCTATTCAGTTGCTTATGAAGCAAAGATGTTCTGGTACTATACTGACAGGTATTTCAAAGAATGAGTTTTTGAAGATGCCATTACCTCTTATTGACGAAGACGTTCAGAAACACATTGCAACAGAAGTTCAGGAATCATTTGCTATAAGAAAACAGTCTCAGCATTTAATTGACACTGCCGTTCATGCAATTGAATTGGCAATAGAAACTGAGGAGGATGCTGCATTAAAATGGCTCGAAACACAGGTGGACTAAATTATGCAAATTGAAAAGAAATACGAACAATGGAAATCCATTACGGAATCTGATTTTGTTACGCTTTTTATCAAAACATGGTTTACATATATTGCTACACTAAGAGAGCTTAATCCAGATGTTTCTGTTTTCACTGAAGATGGTATGCCGAGAGGCGATAAGCCGTTTCTAAATGCATATAAAAGCGGTATTATGCCGATTGTTCAGAAACGGATGAATTCAGATGAAACGTTGGACGAATTATATCGGCTCTATCCTGTTGCAATGAAGAAGGTTTTGGAAGTTTTTCCGCAATACTTTTTTCAGACTTTTTATATTTTGAATAGGGAGTTTAAATATGCAGATAAAGACATACAAAAGGATGAGAACGGAAAACTAAAAGAACGCTATCAGGTTAGCTTGCATATTTGTGATCAGTGGATTATCAAGGTATATATAGGTTTATCTGGATATTATAGAACAACATCTTACAATGAAGAAATCAAATTTGATATAGATACCCGTGATATTTTTAAACATACTACTGAATACATAAAAGCAAATAAGAGTATAGATGAACTTTCCATTCTAAAAGAATTATATGATAAACTACTTGAAAAGATAGGTGATAAATTATCTAACAAGGACTATACAAATAAATACAACATAACTATATGCAGAAAGATACAATCACAACTTAACCGTTTCTTTACAAGTATTCGACTTAATTTCGAGAAAAACTATCGGTTCCCAAATGAAATAAACGGCATTTATGAGATTAACACTTATGCCGTTTTCAAGCAATTACCGTATAATTTGTTTTCCAAATCTTATATTGATGGTTTGACTAATAAAGAACAATATTTTTATCATCGGCTTTTACAAACTAATGGAATTGAGTGGTTTGCAAGTTTTGTATATTCATTAAGAAACGCTCTATTTCATGAAATAATAAGTCCTCTCGATGAGGATTGGCAGCTTATTTTCAAATCAGCATATCTTATCCTTAAAAAGATCAGCGATATTTGCATTGATACAATTTATAGGATTTTCTCATTAAGTGAAATTGATGAAAATCCAATAATAGAATATGTAATGAATAACCCCATAGATTGTGTGAATCGTCTTGCAGATCATGTTGAAATATTAGAGGTATCACAAATATCAATAACTCATTTTGAATTCGACAATTCGTTGATCACAGTATCGGGAATAATTAAGCTTAAAGCAAAGCTTCAAAAGGGTGAATCAGATGACATTAGAGAAGAAACAGGAGAAATACTCTCTGAAGAACCTGTAGTAATAAGTTTTGAGGCAAAACTATATGATGATACTCTTGAAATAATGAGTTCTGATAATGGACAAAAAGAGATAACGTTTTCTATAGCAGGCACATAATAATCATAAAGCATCCTCTCGAATAGTTTCTGAAAGGATGCTTTTCTTATTGTTTTAGTTTATAAACTGTCAGTTCAGATAGCATTGAGAAGTATTTCTGTCCTCGGAATGGAATAGCCAAAGCTCTGCATTTCTGCAAAGCCTTTATGCGCTGCTTATTCGTCCTCGTCGCTGCACTCGCCAAGAACGTTCAGGAGCTGAATGTATACGCACTCTGCTCGGTCGTGTTCCTCGCCCTCGGTAGTCATCATGAGTTCAAGGAAATATGCCTTTGCTTCCTCATAGTCCGTCCAGACCTGTCTGTTATCGTTGCAGACGGTAGTGACCTTGCGTGATCTTGGCATTGCCAATTCAGGTGTTTTCAACATAGCTGATACCTCCAAATTTTTATCGTAGATTCAGTATATACCATAATCATGCAGGAGTCCAGCATATCGGAGTAATTGTAATAATTCTTGTGCAGGGCGCAGCAATAAATGTTTTTCCCTCAGTGCATAGCGCTTATAGCATAACAATGAATTATGCAACTATTTATCATCCGATTCGTTCATCGTTTGAAATAATCTTGAAAGTAGTATCTGAGAGTGATAACCTCCGTTTGCTCCAGTACCCTTAACTACTATGTAGTTCTTTTTAAGTATGTCAAATAAATTCGTCATTTCAAAGCAAGGATGCTTGGGAAAATTCAATAGATTATAAATGAACTTATCATCTGATAATTCATATACAACACCCTCTTCAAAAACAGCTTTACCAGTACCTATATCTTTTAAGCCCAAAATATCAGATGAAAAATCTCGTGTGACAAAGTAGATGTTCCAAATGCCAGTATATTCAGTTTGTTCTTCATCTTTTACAAAATTGACGAAATCAAAATCTTCTTCCAGCGCTTCAGGGATAGATAAAAATTTTCCAAAAATAGATTTGATTATTTGGAGTTTTGTTATAGGCTGAAAACCTTTTATGCTTCGAGGATCACCATCTGAATTAAAAAATTTCAAATACGCTTCATCATATTTTCCTAAGAAAGTATTACAATTCCTGCAAAGAGTTCTCGCCGTTCTACCTCTGGGATACAGCGTTTCAGAAAGCTGATTATCAAAAACATCATCTATAACATTTTCAAGTTTTTCACCACTTTTTACTCTGTTGCTTATTTCGCTCGACTGTATACTATCTATCATTTTAACAAGATCAAGTTTTACTATATCGTCATTACCTACACTATGAGCAGGATAGTGTTCTTCACTCATTTCTGATATTAGGAAACTTTTCCCACACAATCTGCAAATCATTATAATTCCTCCACACTGAAATACTATCATACAAAGGTATTATACCATAATTCTGATAATAATTCAATCATTGCAATTACTGGATAAGACGAATAGCATTTTTTCAATGCTTCAACTGCAAGACCTTCTTTTGCAGAAACAGCAGAGGATCAATGATCTGACCTGCAAGGCTCTCGACTTCCTCGATGTCTTCCTTGTAAACCTTGTTCGTTACATTTGCTCGACGGGCAATTTGGTTAATATTGTTTGCAACATTATTGGCGATGCGAGTGAGTTCCTTCAGCTCATTTTCGTTGACCTGAGCAATATATCCCTCAAAAATCATGGCTCTAACAAATGTGCTGAGACTGCTCATACCGCTGTTCTCAAACTTCTTCTTGATAGCCGCCATTTCTTCGGGGCTGACACGCACTTTCAGGTACAATGTACGCTTCTTTTCATCTTTCATTTTCTTTTGTTCTCCTTTTTTATTTTTATCAATTCGGGGTCGTAGGGGCAGCGCCCTCTGCCAAGCCTTGTGAAGTGTGTGTAGTCGCATTTTGCGCCCACACTTCACCGTGCTTGCTACTCTAGTTTCGCCCCTGTGGGGCGAATGTCATTTCCGAGCTTTTCGGCTCGGTCTTTTTTCTCGATTCCGAGAATTGGAGCTGTGCGACTTTCTCTATATCGTCGCTCCCCATTATCAATATAGCGCACTTTCCCGATCACGTCAATAATAAATTTCAGATTTTTATGTTCGCTCAAAATCGCTTCGTCAAAATGCCCGGATAGCGTAAACGGCGTAATAGCGTACTTTCAGTTTTTTGAATCGTAAAATTCCCCGGTTTATTGTTAACAAGCTATGAACAAAAGTTTGTGCGCAATGCGGCTTGTATTTCAAATGTAGAGCGCGCTATAATTGGATCATGGCAGTTGAGCTTCGTTCACTCGGCTCTGCCTGCTGAGAACAAAAAATGAAAGGTTGTGATTTTTCTATGGGCATCTATACAGAAAAGAGAGATCAGCTCATTGAGAAGATCAAAGGTTTGGAAAAGCGTATCGCCAGCGATACGGCTAAGAAGAAAACGCTGGAGGACAAGCTGAAAGAAGTTTCTCGTCTGGCGATGGCGGAGGAATACAACTGCAAGCCTCGTGAGCTTGACGAGATCATCACCTCGGAGCATCAGCTTTTGGAGAAGCTGAGAGCCAGCGGTCTGTCCGATGATGAGCTTCTGAAACTGGTCGGCGGCGGAAATGCTGAAAATGAGAAGACCGATACCGCCGATCTTCCCGCTGACTTCGGACAGCAAATGAGCTTTTCGGATAAAGCGAATCCCTATGAGGATTAAAACTATCCGGTAACAAAAAATGTAGCCGTAAAATACTCAGTCGGCTCAAAACACTGAGCCGACCTTACGGCTATTATGAGGGTGAGAGATAGAAAGCGAAGCCCTCGACTCTAAAGCATAGAGACAGAGAAGCTAAAGGAGTAAAATTCGCTATGAATAAAAATGATACTGCCGTAGAAAGAGAGAAGGCAGGAAAGATGTTTGAGCTGAACGAGAAGTACAAGGATTTCCCTGAACGTGTCTCGGAATATGAGATCGACGGGAAGAAGTACATCGTTCACAGCCGCTTCGTCGGAGAGAAAAATATCGACGAAGTGATCAGCAGGCTCGCCTTTGAAAGAGCCGTAAAAGAAACACTGGCGTAATTTTGTCGGCAAGGCATTGACTATACTGGCATTTTGCGCTATACTGAAGATGTCGGTATGGTACTGCTTTGATTTGAAAGGAGTTACTATGGCAAAGCAGACCATTTATAATGCAGGAATTTACGTCCGCCTCTCGCAGGAGGATATGAGAGCCGGCGAATCCCTGTCAATAGAAAACCAGAAACTTATCCTCACCAAGTATGTCAAGGAGCAAGGTTGGAATCTTGTGGATACCTACGTCGATGATGGTTGGAGCGGTACGGACTTCGACAGACCTGCGGTGCAGAGATTGCTGTCTGATGCTCAGTCGGGAAAGATCAATCTTATCATCTGCAAAGACCTCAGCCGTTTTGGTCGTAATTATATCGAAGTCGGCAGATATGTGGATTACATTTTTCCAAGTTATAATATCCGCTTCATTGCACTGAATGATAATGTGGATACCGCAAGCAAGGATACCTCCGCACTTGATATGATGCCGATCGTCAACTTGTTCAACGAATGGCACGCCGCTTCTATGAGTAAGAAGATCAAGGCAGTTATCGAAGCCAACGCAAAGGCAGGCAAGTACCGCACGACCTGCGCTCCGTTCGGTTACACGAAAGGCGATGATCCGAATCATCTGCCTGTGATCGATCCCGATGCCGCACCTATCGTCCGCAATATCTTTGAAATGCGTGCAAGCGGTATCAGTCCGCACCACATTGTTGATAAGCTCAATGAGGACGGTGTGCCGATTCCCTCTGATTACTACTACGCAAAACTCGGCAAGCCCAATCCTCGCCGTACAAGACATATGTGGAGTCCCGAAACGGTACGGCAGATACTTCACAACTACACCTACCTCGGACATCTTGTTCAGCTCCGCACAAGAACGGTCAGTTACAAGAATCACAAGGTCATCAAAAATGATGAGGAAGATATGATCGTTGTGAAGAATACGCACGAAGCTATTGTTTCTCAGGAGCTTTGGGACAGGGTGCGTGAGATGGAGCAGTCTGTATCGCAGGGCAAACGTAACAGCAGCGGATATGTTGCAAATCTCAGCGGTTTGATCTACTGTCAGTACTGCGGAAACAAAGTAAGGCTGTGTTGGAACAACACCCGTCATCAGCGTGGCGGTCCTCGTGAATTCTATCGTCACAACTTCAACTGCACATCATATCTGAAATACGGAAAACGCTATTGTCCGAGTCACTACATCAAGATGAAAGACATGGAACGTATCGTGCTTGAAGATATTCGCAGCCTTGCACAGCTTGTTGTAGAGAACGAGGAAAAGGCAAAGAAGGATTTCCTCGCTCGCAAAGCGAAGTACCACGAAGAACAGTATTCCGTTGACACCAAGAAGCTGACAGAAGGCAGATACCGCTTGCAGGAGCTTGACACGGTGATTCAGAACATCTATGAGGACAAAGTCCTCGGCAAGGTGTCAGAGGTCGTGGCGATGAAGCTGATAGCGAAATATGAAGCAGAGCAGAAAGAGCTGTCGGCAGAAGTTGCTGACCTTGAAGAAAAGTTCGCAACGATCAGGCAGGACGAGGAAGATGTGGCTATGTTCATAGAGCGACTGAGAAAGTACACCAATGTGCAGGAGCTTACCCGTGAGATGTGCTTGGAGCTTATCGAGTATACCACCCTTGATGCCTATGTGGAGGGACAGCCCCGTGAGATCTACATCTACTACAAGCTGCTCGATGAACCGCTGAAAGACAAGAGAAGCCTGTTTTAAGGCTTATTTACGTTGCTTACACACCATACGAAAGTGTGTTACTATTTGGCAAGGGGACTACACTAAATCGTTATGTTCACTCTTCTATGGAACGCAAGAGAGCTTGTATGGAACTTATAAAATCATTGCATAAAAATATTAGCCGTCAGTATTAACGTCAAAATGCATATTCTTATCGTAAAATCCGATAAAACGGATCTATTGCCGTAAATTCAAGAAATTTGCGACTTTTTTATTGCAAAAAGCACTATCATAGTCGTAATTCAGGCTATATATAATTATAGTCTAAATTACGACTATTTTCAAGTAGTCGAGTATATTTTATAATGGTATTGGTGATATTTTTATGATTACATACAAGCCATTATGGGATACTATGAAGAAAAAAGGCGTTTCTACCTATACGCTGATCAATAAATACAACATCAGCAGCAGTACGATACACCGCCTGAGACATGATCAGGGGGTAACCACTCAGCTGATAGATGACCTATGTGGAATTCTTAATTGCAATGTTGAAGATGTTATAAAATATGAATCGTCTGACGAAAGCAAATGATTGTTATCGTCAGACGATTTTTTACATAATAAAAAGGAGCATCTATTGTATTCGTTACTTGAGATAAACTTAAATCAGTTTTTCTCGGATATCGATTAATCAGAAATACGAATATAACGAAGAATATAAGCTTGATGAACGTTTCGAAGTTAAAACTCAGAAGAGCAGGCTCAAAGAGCTTTTGGAAGACTAAGGTTTTAGATGCTTAAATAAATATACAAATATAATATCGAATTATTAACAGTTGATGTGTAGAAAATTACAATTACTATTGACAAATAGACGAATAATATGTTATAATTAAACCAAGAAAGGGGGGAGATGCCTATGTATATTAACAAAATTATTTGTCAATATGCTGATGATGAGGATGACGCTAACAACACAACGTGTTGGAGTTCTCTCAAGCCTGTTGACGAGATGGACATGGACGATATGGAGGCTATCTTCAACGAGTACATGTAACCATATAACCATAAAAAGAGGCTGGTGATCTTAGATATCACCAGCCCTTTTATATTATATAGAAAGCAGAATTAATATGTCTGTAAATAACATTGCTTCGTAATTGATAGGGATTATTTACAAAGAGAGCGTTGTTCTGATTTGCTGTACTGATATGTGTTGACATTTGCGTTTGAGAGTGATATAATCAAAATATAAAACGCAAAAATATCAATATTTGCGTTTTACCTTGGAATACTATTACGTGTTGACTCAATGCATATTGGAGTTTGAGCTTCAGATAATAACAACGGCACTGTCAGAAGGAGATGAGATATATGTCAAGGAAAACACTAAAAGCTCTATTCCATATGGGAGCTAAAGAATACAAAGATGAGTACAACAGCAGGTATAACGCAGATACGACAATACACCTGAATGTAACTATCGGGAATGACTCTGCTTTTATCTGTCAGACTCCTGAGATATACAAACAGATTATTTCGATAGAGCGTTTGGACAAGGCTGTTGACGCTGTGGCTAATACACTTCCTCAGCTTGCAATATCTCAGTTCACTTCCAAGTGTCTTATAGACGAAATACTTCTTACCAACAACATCGAAGGTGTTCATAGTACAAGAAAAGAGATCGGTGAGATACTTCAGGATCTGTCAACGCGAGATAAACGCAACCGATTCGTTGGACTGGTTGCTAAGTATGCTGCGCTGGAAGATAAACAAACTATGACCTTTAAGACTTGTCAGGACATACGCAAGGTCTATGACGATATCTTCTACGAAGAAATAAAGGCAACTGATCCTGAGAATTTGCCTGATGGTGAAATGTTCCGTAAATCCGGCGTTGAAGTACAGTCAGCTACTCAGAAAGTTATCCACAAAGGATTATCACCAGAGAGTAAGATAATCGATATCATGAACCAGAGCCTTACTGTATTGAACAATGATGATATTGATATCTTCATCAGGATAGCTGTATTCCACTATCTGTTCGGATATATACATCCATTCTACGACGGTAACGGCAGAACGAGCCGATTCATCAGCAGCTATCTGTTATCACGTCAACTCAATCATCTGATAGGATACCGACTTTCTTATACTGTAAAAGAGAATATTTCAAAGTATTATAAGGCTTTTGAGGTATGCAACGATGCACACAACAAAGCTGAACTTACGCCGTTTGTGGAGATGTTCCTGAATATAGTGGAGATATCGCTGCAGCAGCTGCTGGAAACTCTTGAAGAAAAGAAGTATAAATGGGAATACTACTGTCAGCGTATCGGCATCTTACCAAATGCCGAAAAGACCGATATTGCTCATTTGTACGAACTTCTGATTCAGGCAGCATTATTCTCTAATATCGGTATCTCCCGTGAGGAGCTTCTTAATGAACTGAAACTGTCAGAGAATACATTACGGAGCAGGTTAAGGCTTATTCCTGAAATTCTGCTCATTGAGAATCGTCAGAAAGGCAGGAAGTATTATCTTCTTGATCTTGATGAAGCAGATAAACTTTTTGAAGAGTCATAATGAATGTGCCGCCATTAATGGCGGCACTTTTTTCTATGTAATTATGATTGATCACCGGCTTCTTTTGCCTTTTTTAACTGCTGTGTCTTTTCCTTTATTATGATATGCAAAGCCTCTGATTCATCCTCTTGCGTAATACCGTCCGCTCTCATCTTTTTGGTTTCTTCACGCTCATATTCTTCGCTGACGGTTTCTTCAATACTTTCCAGAACCTTAGTAATATAGCCAAGAAATGTTTCTGGGTGTGAGTCAAGATCCCAGAAAAGTTCGATCTCGCCGTCCTCCAATGACAGAGCAAGTCGTTCACTTGTCATACCGACATAACTCATTGCAAGATATCCATCGGGAGTGTATTGATCGTTTGCACCTATATCCTCAAGTCCATATATCGCCTCGTCTTGACTGTCAAACTTTATCGTTCCTGTCAATCTGACAAATTCTTTGTATTCCTGTGGGAGCATAAAGCCAAGATCAGTTTCAAACGCAATTATCTCTTCTTCAGTTGCAGAACGACCGAAGGTCGCGTATGTGTCATATCCGTAATTATTTTCAAGTATCTCGGCAGCTCGTCTTATCCTCTCAACACATTCCTTAACACTTTCCGGTTTTTGGCAAGTGTTGACAGGACAATTTTCCATTTTCTTTTTAATTCTTTCAACAAGAGCGTCCATTTCTCTTTTTACAGTTTCAGGATCCTTTGCATCACGCTCTTTCTGATGTTTTATCTTATCTGCTTCATTTTCCAGTCTTTCCAGCAGACGGAATATCTCGTTATCGAATAATGTAAATGTAAAACCGGAGCCACCCTGCATGGAATAAGCCTTACCATCAAATTTCGATATACCGACTCTGTATGTTGATCTGTCAATAAGACATACTGCATAGAACCTGTCAGGGACGTACTTATCATAAATACCAAATCTGTCTGTTCCGAGGACTTCAGTATCTATAAACTTAGCACCGTTTGCGATCATCAGAAATTCTTTGTATTTAACGGGAAGAACGATATTCAGCCTACTTTCAAGTGCTGCTATTTCCTCTTCTGAAGCTGGAGGAGAAAAATAGAAATTCTCCTTAGATAAGCCACCCTCGCTGCAAAGGTATTCACATACTTTTACCAGACGTTCAAAACAGTTGTGAAAGCTTGTTGGCATTCTTTCATATGAGAACATATTGTATTACTCCTTTTGATGGTATTGGAATTGTATTCTGGGGTATTCTGATTATTATTATACGTGAAATCGCTCTCATAGTCAAGTTGAATGAAATGAGGGACAAGAGTTTTTTAAGTCAACTCGCATACAAATGGTTCGATGTATTTTCTTATGAAATCAGCTCTGTCCATTACAGTAGGCTTGAAATAGGACGCTACCGCAAAAACGATATTCTTTTCGGGATTGATATAAATTACGTTTCCGCTGTTCCCGAGAGCAGCGTATATATTCTTTTCACGGTTCAATATCCACCACAGATAGCCATATTCCATGTCCTGCCAGTTCTGATTTTCAATAGCTCTGGGACAAGTCATTTCTTCTATCCAACTTGCTGAGATTATTCGCTTTCCGTTATAAACGCCTTTGTTCAGGCAAAGCTGCCCTATCTTAGCCATATCCTCAGCCGACATACAAAGTCCGTATCCGGGAGTTCCAAGACCGTCTGTATCGCTGAACCAGACGTTTTCTTTAGGAGTTTTCTCTATCGTAAACTGCTTATGTTCTTCAGCTGTTTCAGCATAATAGTTTGTGTGCGTTTTGATTCCCAGCGGTTCAAAAAGATACTTGTTAGCGTAATCAACAGTCTTTATATTTGTTGCCTTGTATAGTATTCCAGTAAGGATATGCAGGCACACCGTCTTATAGTTGAACTCGTCTGTCAGCCCGTTCCTTCCACCGAGAAAGTCAAGTGAAGCGTATGTCCAGTTATCACTTGAACACACCTTTGACCACGGATCACCCTTGCCTTTATATGGGGCTCTCATTGTCAGCAGATGCTTGATAGTAACATCGTATATGGTCTTTTCGCCGCGTTTGACTTTATAATCAGGGAAATAGTCCAGAACTTTGTCATCAATACTTCCTATCTTTCCTTTATCAAGGGCAATACCTATAAGCAGCGACATAATGCTTTTTGTAGCGGACATTATATGTACGCAGTCGTTTTTCTTGTAATCATGCCATGTGTCGCTGTAGACCATTTTGCCTTCTTTGTAAGCGCAGATCTGGCAGATGTTGCTCTCATTGCCCTTGCTTTCCTCAATATATCTATGAAGTTCGTCTTTGGTCATAATATACCTCCGCATAATTAGAGTCTGTACATTCGATCGAAGTTTCATACAGTATCTTTATTGTAGCAATATCATTTTTAATTGTCAATACTTTTTTCTAAACAAGGGTGAACCTAATACATGAATCATCATATGGAGGATAAATGCTTGTACAAGAATTATTCGTGTAGATATCTGCTGATATCTTTAATATTATTCGCGGATTATTACACGAATAGATTCTAAATTAATGCAGTAATTGACACGAGAAGTAATTCTAATCTGAACAACTGTGAGCAAATAAGTGATTGAAAAATACATATTCTCATGATATAATGAAGAAAATATGTTTTCACACAAGTGGGGGAGAATAATGGACAGAATAAAGAGATCACTTAAGAATATTAATGGAAGAATGTTCCTTGCTTTGCTTATAATGGGACTTTGCCCGACGCTGTACACAACGCTGCGAACCTTTTTCCTCGGACAGCTTCCCGGAGATTGGTCCTACTCAATAGCAGGACAGCTTTCGTGGGTAAACCTGCTGTATGAGGTCATAAACGAGGCAATAGTCCTGCCGCTGTACTTTTTTATGGGGCAGGCTGTTTCGGATAAAAAGGAGTACTCCAACAGGATACGAAGCGGACTGCTCGTATCACTGGGAATATATACGGTTTGCTCCGTTCTTGTGATGATATTTGTTAATCCGCTGCTGAGATTCATGGCAGTATCACCTGATATATTATCGGAGTCCGCAAGCTATATCAGGATAGAATGTGTAGCAAATATCTTTGGCATACTGTATAGCTTCATCAGCGTAGCTCTTATTACCATAGGAAAGGATAAGCTGGTCTACGCAATAACCGCTGCAAAGCTTATGCTCAGCCTGCTCCTTGATACATTACTTGTTTCAACGCTGCCTGTATCGCTGAATTGCGGTGTTAACGGCATAGGTATTTCCAACATAATCTCAAATCTTATCTTGTTCATCATAGCTGCTGTACTCATTAGCAGATGCGGCTATCCTCTGTTCAAGAAGGGAAATCTGTCCTTTACGTGGATGAAGGACTTCCTCAAAATTGGCGGTATCTCAGGACTTGAATCCTTTGTGAGAAACATAGCTTATATGCTTATGGTCTCGCGTATGGTGAATATGGTCGGAGAGCAAGGTACATACTGGGTAGCAAATAACTTTATCTGGGGATGGATGCTGCTGCCCATAACTCAGCTTGGGGAGCTTATAAAGCAAGAGACTGCCAAGGACAAAAATGCTGTAAAGAATAATACGCTTGGCTATTTTACGATAACCACTATAACCTGTCTGATATGGGTGATAACAATTCCACTGTATAAGCCGTTTATGCAGCATATTCTCGGATATAGCGACGTAGATAAACTGTTCAGGCTTGTAATGGTATTGTTCGTATTCTATGTTCTGTACGCATTCCAGAATGTATTCGACGCAACATTCTACGGCAGGGGAAAGACCAACTATATGCTTTTCGAGTCTGTAGTGACCAACAGTGTTTATTACGGAGCGTTCTTCATTCTTTACCTCTGTGGAATATGGAAGCCTACGCTTATTGGTATTGCTCTAATGTTCGGCTGTGGAAATGCCTTTGATACAGTGGTATCATATCTTGCGTATCGCCATTTTCTTAAAAAAGAGAATATCAGAGCATGATCTGAAATTAACTGTGCCGCCTTTTGAGGCGGCACTTTTTCTGTTTTATTACGTTTGCTTGTCGACTTATTCTCTGTAGAATGGACTAAGGTTGATAAAGAGCTGATTGATCTCATCATCCGACAGTATATCCCCCTTAATAAGATACTCCAATAATTCCTCCTGTCGTGGTTGTCCGAGAGCAAGTCTGTAAAGAGAAAGAATTTTTATAAGCCTTTCATAAGTATTCTGATCTCTGCTGAAAGGATACATAGGTACAATTCGTTCGATTTTCACCATATCTTCTGTGCTTTTCAGTCCCCAGAATGGTATCAGATCAGAACCGTTGGCGGCCTTTTCTTCAGAACAAGCTTTTTTGAACATTTCGTTCCAAACATCTTTGTTGAAGCGAATATCACTATACCTTTTAGCGATATTTTGTCTGATGGCAAGACATTCAAAGCGATTGATCCTTCCTTCTCTTTGCTCAATATCTATAGGATTTGAGGGGAGATTCCAGTGAACTATCCTGCGGCAGTAATTATGAAAGTCAAGACCTTCCTGACCTATCGAGGTAGAAGCAAGTACAAATGGACGGAATGGCGAATTAAACGCATTTCTTACGCTTTTTTTACGATCATGATCACTCTTATCACCTTCGCCTTTAGTGAAAGAAACAGCAAAATGAGTTCTCAGCTTAATGTCTTTATTTTTTCCTGTTCTTACATAATTGACAAAGCTATCATAAGTATCAACTGAATAAGAAGCTGTTCTGACTATCATTGAATCAAGTACTATCTTGTGTAATTCTTCAACATTGACATTTCCTTTTTCAAAGTTATTGCTCATAAGATGTACATATTCATCGAACATTGCCTGGAAGTTTCCATCTTTACAATATGTCAGTACATTCTCCCAATGTGCATCATCTGACTTTTTTCCGGTTGATAGCATGATAACTGCTGTTGATTCAGGAGTATTCATCCTGTTGATAAACTGCCTTGCAATTTCGCTTGGAAGAGAACTGTCTATATCTTTGGTTCTATTGTAATACTGTTTGTATGTGCGATAAGCGCAAACAGCAGGCGATGCTATAGCCATTTCAGTAAGGATTTCAATAAGGTCATCAGGCATTTTTCCAAGCTTTTCATTATGCGGCGGATAATATAGGTCATAATATAGACGTTTGTATTCTGAGATATGTTTCAAATATGCACTTCCGCTTGTTTCATCATCGCCCTTTTTCTTATTATCTTTGGCAGCCCATTCTTCGCATTCAAGCCAACGATTTACGTATTTAAAATCATCCATCAATAACGGTGCCATATAATACCAGCGAGCGTCGGCTCTTCCGTCTGAACTACCTTTCAACTTGCCCAGTTTCTTCGATATCTTCTCTTTAATTGATTCTTCGATCTGTTTCAGTGTCATATTGTGGCGCAGACAGTACATAGGCTCATAGCAGTTAGCTAAGAACTCTGATGGATATATAAGGCAGAACAGAGTCATAGCAGTGGGTTTCTTTTCACGCACGGCAAAATTCAAGCGAGCCATAGGATAGCGCTTATTGCCTGATAAGAAATACTTTGCTTCACGCTCAGGGTTCTGTTTAGCAATTTTTCCTGTAGTTTTTCTCTCGGCTTCGTAGGATAAGAGCGTTGAGAGCATACGTGGCACCATTTCCCATGATGAGAATATAAGTGTTTTAGAGAAGTTTTCTGTATTTTTGAATACTCCGTCAGGTGGATAATATGGCAGAGAAGGCGGTACCCATAACAGAAGTTCAGCATTGCAGCTGAATACCTTATCCATGATACGGTCAAGCCTTGCGTTGTTATTAGGGATCTTATCAAATTTATCGATCGTTCTCTTATTCAACCAGAACGTTTCGCGTTTCATTTTAGAAACTTCATCAGGATTCTGTTTGAAGTGCTTTTCAATAACTTTCTTCAGCTTATAGTCATTCATAAATGACATAAGATATGGAGCAGATTTTACAAAATCGACAGGTGTACTGTATGTTTCATCAATTGAGCTCAGCAGCTCCTGAATTTGGAGATATGATTTGATATCAGCTTCATTGACATCTAAAGGTACTTTAACATCAGAATCATCTATCATATCAGCACTTTGATGTTCAGAGAGGCGCTCAGTACGGCAGATTCGTTCATACAATGCGTTTTCTGCATTCTTCTTGACCTGAAGTATGGCTGTGTCACCCTTGACAAGCTCTTTGAGCTTAACGGAATAATCCTTCCAGATTGTCTGAAAATCATCAAAAGAACTTCCGGTATCATTGCATAGGAATTTTATTACATTGAAGAACTCGTGATAATGCTCATCAACTTGCTTTTCATCTATTTCTTCTATTGTAGAATACATTTTATATGGGGTAGCTGAAAGGAGCAGAATACGGAGTTCATTATTACTTGAATTAAAGAATTTTTTAGCAAGCATTGAGATTTCTGTTTCTTCATCTGAACTTATAAGGTATTTGAAACGCTGAAATTCGTCCATTATGACCAGATCGGGTTTGAGTTTTTCAATGCTTATCTCTGCGAACATATGCCTGAGTTTTCCAATGATGTGTTTATTGTAATCCTCGCCTTTTCTGATGCGTTTTAGCTCATTCTTTAATTCGTCAAGGTATGAACGATCATTTTCTCTTATGATCTTCATTTCTGTGCCGACTTTTTCTTTCATATACTTCAGATATTTTCTTTTTGACTGTTTATCGCATTTCTCAACTTGTTGTATGTAGTATTCTCTGCACCAGTTATCCCATGCAGAATAAGCACGATTAGCCATTAATTCATCAAGCTCGGGAGTATAGCTTTTTAATTCGGGAATATGTCGCAGAATAGCAAACATAAGAGCACGTTCCGAAACAGTACCGCAACCTGAAGTCATGCGAAAGGAAGTATCCGGAGTAAGAGGTATCAGTTGTATATACCTCTGATGAAGGTCAGGATCACTTTCTTGTTCAAATATCTTTAAATGCTGCATTGAAAGACGGGATGAACTTGTATCGTCTGTTGTTATTTCAGTGGCGATACGAAGTTTGCGTAGGTTCTGATCTGCAATAGTCCCATTTGAGCATATATATACAACCTTAACGAGATCATCGCCTTCTTCTTTTCGTAACTTTGCAAATTTAGCGATAGTTCCTCTGGCTATAAGCGTTTTGCCTAAGCCGACTTCGTCTGAAACAAGAATACGATTCTGCCCTTTTCTATATAGATCATCTATTCTTTCGACAGTTGCTTTCTGAAAATCCTTTAGTCCGGACATTACATTTGATTCAATGCTTTCAAGTTCATTAGCAATATTTCTCATTACAGTTTCACCGCCTTTTTGAATGTGCTATAAAGCTTTTCAAATTCTGGAATAACATTGTCCTCTGCGATAGAGTCTATCAGGTATCCTATTTCCTTTAATTTTTCAGGTGATATTGCTGCTGTTTTCAGCATTTTTTCATAAAGCGACGGAAGCATGACCGGCTTTCGGTTATCTCCTGATGCAGTGCCGCTAAGATCCATGTTTTCGATTTCGAGAGAGCTTGAAACATAGTTATCACCAAGAAGAAATGCGATATATCGATAAAATGCTTCCTTGTTGTTTATTACATCAGCAACTATTTTTCTCTCGCGGTCTTCCGGTATTCCTTCTGTGTCGATCTTGATCACTCTGCAAACGCTTTCATCTGTATTGCTGACCTTAACTTTATAGAATTCGGAAAGCTTTGTAAGCTCTATATCCTCGAAAATGACCTCTTTCGACAGCACCGCAGTTTTCTTTGATAATAAAGGCGATATTTCTATAGCAATATCTTCAGGGGAATGCGGCAAAGATTCAAAAGACACTGTTAGCCTGTATCTTTCGCCGGTTTCTTCAGCTATGGCATGATGCGGACATCTGCACAGTTCTTTTATGTATTTATCAAGCTTAGGAGATTCTTCTTCTTTTGCGCCTTCCGGAGGATATACCTCTATGAATGGATTTTCACCATCTGAAACGTTGAATAAAGCTTCCTTCATTTTATCGAGATTCAGATAACGATTTTTGCTGGATAGCTTTATCATAAATTCAATATTACCATACAAAGCATTTTGAGAGGCGTTAAGCGATCCAAGGTACAGTTCTGAACTACTGCCTTTTCGAGTCATATACAGTTTAGCATGAATATCATGTTTGGCAGTTACGGTGTCACTTTCTTCAGATATTACCGATTCTCCGTCTATAACTTCGTCTCTAAGAGTATATATTGAGAAATTACTGCAATCATCATCTGAAAGCTTTGCAAGGGAATCAGCGCGTGTTATGAGTATATTACTATTATGATCACAGGAGGCATTATCATTAAGCTGTCTTATAACTCTTTTGCTGAGGAAAGGTGTAATAACAAGGAGCTCGTCAAAACGTTCATTGAATAGCGAGTACTGTGAAGCAGTAATATCATATTTGCTGTTCTTACCCTTTGGAATGCCAACAGGTATAAATTCAAAGTCATTGAATTCTTTGGATTGTAGATCAAAAGCGATGTATGGAAGCTCTTTTATAATAGCTTCGATCTTCTTTCGTTTATTATTGGTCATATCACTATCAGGGAAATTAATAAGGAGATATTTTAAAAAGTCGCAGACAGGGCTGTTTTGGGAACTTCGTTTGCTGCTTTTTTCTCCTTCCATAGAAAATGTTACATCCCAGCTTTGATCAAATGTAAGATTTCTGCTCATAACAGCTATTCTGTATTTGACAGCTCCTGTTTTACAATGAAGAAATCTCAGAAGCCAGAATTTGGGATGAAATGAAGGATAATGAGACAAGCCCTTAACTTTTTCAGTTATTATCTGATATACCATCTGCTCAAGGAGTATATACAGTGGAGACGGTTTGCTGGGGAGATGTATCTGTCCGCCTTCGCAGAATAAAGCGATATTATCGCCTGTAAGTCTCAGAGCTTCAAGCAGACATACAGGATTATGTACAAGATCACTGTCTGTTTCGGCACCAAGTCCCAACGCCAGAGATATTCCTACAAGTGCATCAAGATCCAGGGAATATGTTGTTCCTATAGCAAAATCAAGCTTATAATTCTCAGGGCATGAAAGAAGTTCACCATAATCTACACGGTCCTTATTAGGTTCAAGCATTTGCAGTCACCTCACCATCAAATATATCCTTTATTATGCGTCTTGCAATATAGAAGCGGTAATCTAGATATCCTCCACCGTACCAGCCTTGTTCGAGTTCGCCCGGATGAGTAGTTTTAGCGCGATTATCGCCTTTTAATGATACCTCTCGTTTTATTATAAGCTCTTTCATCTTTTCGGTATTACTATGGTGCATATATGCCTTTAGTGTGTTCAGGAAGGAAACAAGACTAATATCTTGTATTTTTAATAGTTTATATATAGCTTCAAGGTCAACTTCTGCAATATCTGAAAGGTTAGGGGATAAGAGTTCTAATTCATTAAATGCATCTGAATTGTGTTCATCAATAATAATATTGAACAGTACTCTCGCAACATAAACGAATTCAGAAAACTTCGCTGCAAGATAATAATCATCCTGCATACTTGTAGGAAATGAGCTGATAATCGAATCTATATCGAAAAAACTATCCAGCGCAACAAATTCCTTTATATCATGATTTAATATGTATCCAATCATACTGTCAGGGCAGCTTTTGATAATTTGCTGTTTCAAAAATGTAGACTCATCTTGTGTAAGCTCCATCGACAGTGTATCAAAACATTTTTCTTTGTAAGTGGGGATATTCCAGAAGCTGTTGTATGAGAGATCATCAGGATGATCGTCATCGTGATCTTTATCATCAGAAATATCATTTGCATTTCCAAGCGAACGTATGAAATTCTTTGATAAGCGTTGGTGACTTGTTGCACTTATGTATTCATCTCTTGACATTTTCCCGCCTGTAAAGATTCCATATCTACGCAATCCTGCCCAGTAAATGTCGGACGGAGAGCGTTTGACCCAGTGCCCGGCATTTAATGAACGTTTGCCTATAACGCCTTCTTCATTTGCATTGTTTTCAAGAAATTTATATCCACATTGCTTTTCGCTTTCTTCAAGCTCCTTCTTGAATGCGGAATTATTAAGATTGCCGTTTTTTTCTAACTTCCTCATGGCATAAGGGACTATAAAGAAATACTTTGCTCTCGTCTGGATAGTAGATGTACCGGGAAAAAATATGTTTGCGAAACCATCGCGAATCGGTGAGATACCAAGCTCATCCAAAGTCCCTTGCGGAACAAGTAAGTCCAGAATACTCAGCACTTTGCTGCGATCTGTATTTGAAAAATCAATCCAACCTAATTGCATAATATCACTCCTAAATTGAAAAAACAGGTTCCTATTCTTTAATTGTAACACTATTTACCAAACAGCTTCAAGGTGATTTTGTTAATAATAACGCTGCATATTCATTTTGGAGATTTGAACAAACAAGAATCTATTTGCTTGTATATTATGCTGTGTGTAACGTGGAATAATATCGATTCTTATTTGATAAACTTAGGGAGTAAATATGTCTGTTTGTATACTAATAATGGTTTTGAAAAATCCCCTCCGATCGGAGGGGATTTCTTAGTTCTGTTTATCACAAATTAAAGAGGAATAACCGGCTCAAAAGATTTTCTTCAATTCCTGCTCCGCAGCTTCAAGCTGTTTCTGCAGCTCTATGACTTCCTGCTGCTTTTTCAGGTACTTATCGGCTATTTTCTTTTGCTCAGACATAGCACGCATAGGTATCTGCATTTTTTTCAGTGCTTCAACGGGGATGTTCAGCAGTGAAACTCCCACGCAGATACTTTTGAGCTGAGCCTGTCCCTTGTCGCTGTCAAAGTAGGCTTTGAGGTAATATGGTTCGACCTTTGATCTGTCAAGCTCGATTATATACAGATTACCGTTGACGAGAACCTTTTCCTTGCCGGAAATGCTTGTAACTGCTGTTTTTACCGGATAGCCGTTCTTGGAAAGAATAATATTCCCGTCGTTTGCACAGTATTTTTCATAACGCTTTTCAAGTTTGCTGAGATACGGAAGCTTTTCGGAAATGATACCCTTGCTCATATCAGAGAGCATAAGCAGTCTTGTGTTAGTTTTGGTTTCGCAAACGAGTTCGTCAAGCTCGATTGCCTTTATCTGTGCTCCTCTTGTAATGCGGGTAATGAGCTCTGAAAACTGCACAGCATTCGCAATATCAGGCTTTTTCTTTGTATAGTTTTCAGGATAGAGCTCATAATCATTGGCAGCTATTTCTTCGTTTGATACTATGCAGCTTATGGGACTTGTTGTGCCGACAGCCTTCAGTATCTCAGCGATATTGTCTTCAAGAAGCAGATTTGTTCTGCGAGAGGATGTGAATATATTGGAAGCGTCAATGAGATTGACCTCTTTGTTCCCCTTGCTCAGGACCATAAGTGCGCTTGAAATAGCAGTGTTGCTGTATATTTTTGCAGGCAGTGCGACGATAGTTTCGATAAAACCTGATCTTATGAATTTCTCGCGCATTTTCAGGTCGCACTGATTCCATGTACTTCCATTTGTCATTATACAAACTGCTTTACCGCCGTTATCGAGAAGCTCAATGCATTTCTGAGCAAAAAGCCAGTCTGCGGAAGCAAGATGACCGCAGTCAGGGTAATAGTATTTCCATTTCACGCCAAAAACACTGTGACAGAATACATAATCGTATTTCCCGCTAAGTTTAAGAGAATCCTCGTGAGTGACAGTGATATTTCCGAGAATATCGGCACGCAGAGCGGCGAGATTATAAATAGATGTTTTTATTTCGCTGCCAAGGAAATCGCAGTCTATTCCGAGCGCTTTACAATCGCGTATAAAAGGGATCGTGCCTGCACACAGATCTGCGACCTTTTTCCCTGATGATATGTTCATGAGTTTTGCAGCGAGAACAGCTAATCCCGATGGAGTCTCACCCAGACGTTCTGTCTGTGAAAATGAATCGTCAAATAACAGCAAGGCTTTGCACGCATCAGGGGAACAGGTCTTTGAAAGCTCATTTACTGTATCCCATTTGTCCCTGACAGGAGCAAGGATATGATAAAGCTGCATTTCTATCTGATATTCATCAATAAAGGAACGGAAATCTTTGGTTTCTTTGCCTTCTGTTTTAGCTATAATGTACGCTATCGGATATATCCATTCCCATGGAGCATCATCAATCGCGGACATGAGGGCATATTTTATTCTTATCAGATCTATTTCGCTAAGTTTTTTCAGCTCTTCCTTGGTCATGATACAAGTCCTCCTTTAGCTTGATAAGTAGTATCATTATTCATAGTATATCAAATGATGATTGGATTGTCAATATCAAGTGTGAATATTAAATGATTGAAATATATGAAATAAGGCTTGACAAAGTGAAAAACAGCTGCTATAATCAAATTAAAGAGGACGTCTGGTTATATATAACCAAGAAAAATGAAAGAAGGGGAGCTGTATGAGATATTTTGAGTTCACTGTCAAATTGAAAACTGCGTTTGATGCGTATTCCAAAGAAGGCAAAATGGTGTGCGAAGCTGTCTCTGACAAGTGCATCAATTACTGTGATGAACAAAACGAATTCAATGTGTATATAAGTTCTTTGAATAAAGGCACTTGCAAATTCGTTCTGAGCGGTAACGGATATGATGATGAGCTGCTTGCGGAAGGAGAGCGATTCTGGAAATCCCTTGAAATTGACGGCGAAATGTCCGAATTTAAAGAGATTTCAGCTGATAAGGTTAAAAAGATCGTTTACTCAAGATACAGATCTGAAGTGGATAATCATGATGATATCGAAGAATTTATGCAGCTTGATACTTTTTCCCTGAGTTGGTGCGAAGAACGCATTGTAGCACCGATCACGCCTGCTGAATTAAGAGAAATGGCCGGGAGACGATACATATCTGAATTATGCAGGGAGACGGACCGAATAGAGCAGTCCCATACAGACAAGTTTATCGGACATCCGGTCCATTACGTCATTCAGGATTCCAATGATGTGTCTTTTAATAATGTTGCAAATGCCTTGATCGGCTGCCTTTTTAACGCCAAAAGGCTGGAGTCTCAGCGAGTGATGACGATAAACAGGATGAACAGATATCACATGGAAGATATAGAGTCTATGTATGAGAATATGTTCGGCGGAACTATAATCTATTCTATAGATCAGGAAAAAACTTCTTCTAATTATGCTCATTCTAAAGAAGAACTGACAGAGATCATTTTCAAAAATGCTGTTAAATACAAGGATAAAGTTCTGACATTATTCCAGATAAGACGTCATGACACGATCGCGGCTAATAAAATAGCATCAGCGCTTAATGATAAGCTCTCGCTTATCACCTTTGAAGAGTCCCTTATGCCCAGGGAAAAGAGCCGGGAGTACATCTGTAAACTTGCGGATGAAAAGGGTATATCCGATAAAAGCGAGCTTCTTGATCGTCTGGATTCGGGATCGGATAAGTATTACGCCAGCGATATTGATCAGATATTTAGTGATTACTATTCGGAATATCTGAGGTCTGCTATTTACCCTGCTTACTTTAATATCAGTAAAACCGAGAAGAAAGAGCCCTGCATTGAAGGTCGCGCCGCTGATGAACTCAATAAAATGATAGGTCTTGAAAGCGTGAAGAGGGTAATACATAAAACGGTGGCATTCTTTAAGCTCCTCGATATGTACAAGGAAAGAGGGCTTTATATTAATATGCCTGCGCGGAGCATGATATTTACCGGTAATCCCGGTACTGCCAAAACAACAGTTGCTCGTCTGGCAGCTAAGATATTCAAGGATAATGGGATTATCGAAAGCGGCGATCTTGTTGAGGTCGGACGTGCAGATCTTGTCGCGATGTATGTAGGTCAGACTGCTCCTAAGGTAAGAGAGGCTTTTCGCGAAGCTAAAGGCTCTATCCTGTTTATTGATGAGGCATATTCTCTTGTTGAAGACAAGGACGGTCTCTACGGTGATGAAGCTATAAATACCATTGTTCAGGAAATGGAGAATCACAGAGAGGATACTATAGTTGTTTTTGCAGGATACCCTGATAAAATGGAAGAATTCATGAAAAAGAACCCGGGTTTGCGAAGTCGGATAGCTTTTCACGTCGATTTCCCTGATTACAATGAAGATGAACTATATCAGATACTTTGC
This sequence comes from Ruminococcus flavefaciens, assembly GCF_900116855.1. GTDB lineage: Bacteria > Bacillota > Clostridia > Oscillospirales > Ruminococcaceae > Ruminococcus > Ruminococcus flavefaciens_R. The sequence continues at coordinate 99,692 of NZ_UETD01000008.1, read as the reverse complement.
CTTATGACAGAGGAAAAAAGCATGAGATTATCCGAAGATGCTGAGGAAAAGGTGAAAAGTATATTAGCTAAAGCAGTTAAAAGCGAGGATTTCGGCAATGGCAGATTTGTGAGAAACCTGATGGAGCAGGCTGTCATGAGCCTTGCTGAGCGTCTTTCTTTAAAGCCTGCTAATTTGATAAGCGACTATGAACTGACTACGCTTATAGCTGATGATTTTATAATGCCTGAACTGCGCGATGTGAAGAATACAAATAGGATCGGATTTTAAGGTGATAACATGAATGTATTTGCCGGCGGCTCAAAAACTATTACTTATCTTAAAGATGAAGTGAAAACCTCGCTTGATACACTGTGCGATATGGGGGCGGAGTTCCTGATAGGTGACTGCTTCGGAGCGGACAAGCTCATGCAGCAGTATCTTTATGATAAGGGATACAGAAAAGTTTCTGTGTATGTCAGCGGTGAAAGGACCAGAAACAATATAGGCGGCTTTATTGAGAAGCATATCAATGCAGAAGGACTTTCGGGTTTTGAATTCTACAGGCAGAAAGATATTGTCATGGCTGAAGACTCAGACCGAGGATTGATGCTGTGGGACGGCAAAACTATGGGAACATCGGCAAATATCCAGGACATGAGAAGAATGGGGAAAGAAGTTACAGTCATTAGATATGAATAGGGAGGAGCACGTTATGGATGTTTACAGTTTCCTAAATTCAAAGGACGTAGAGGCTCATTGCCGCAAACTGGATCATCAGTTTAACTCTATTGAAGCATCCTTTGTTATCAGCAGATGCTACAGACTGAGCATAAAGGAGAAACATTCAGCCTTTTGCAAGCTTATGGAGACTATGCCTGATATGAAGCTGCCCGAAAAGCTCTCATTCAAACTTGATGATCTTTCGCTTTTTCACTCCCTGAGTGAAAAGATAAAGCTTGAAGCTGCAATGCTTGATAAGATCAGCCGCGGAAATGAAAAAACGGTCTATACATATTCACTGTTTAACGCCGAAACTAAAGATGAACGCCGAAATGATCAGGTGTTTTCAACGTTTGAAAGGGCAAAGAAAGCGGCAGAGGATAATGCTGAAAATGAATTGATAATAATCCGTATGGCAGAAACAGACACCCAAAACACAGTCAAGTGTTATCTGAATAGGGAGCACGAAATAGGGGAAATAGATGTAAGAGACGAAGAATACAACGATGCTGTCTGCTTTCTGGAGGATATATGGATATTCATTCCGACTCCGTTTGAGAAAGGTGATCTGCTGTATATGCCTGTAAAGGACATCGCCTTATCAGCTATATGGAGCAATATTCCGATGCTCCTTACGTTCATAGATCATTGGAACAAAGACGAAAAACACATAAAACACAGAAAAGAGTACGGCGATTCCTCTGATATGACCGCATTTGGCTATTGGATCGATCCAGATGGTAAAGTTTATCACGATTGCTGTCACGCATATCAGGATCTTGAATATTACAGAGGCAAGCTTATAGAGGTGCATGAGAAATGAAAAGAGGAGTTTTCTGGCTCATTGACGGTAAGCTGTATTGCTATCCCTTTGACGGCAGCATCAGTGAGGGTATCGCTAAATCCGGCAACACCTATAATCACAAAAAGCTGTGGGAGCATTTACGTCCCTGTGGAAGTAAAGCCGGATTTGACTATTATCCGAGAGGACGTGTGGAAATAACTGCAAAAGGAAAGGCTGTTATATACATGAGCCTGCATATCGGAAGCGAATATGTCTCCGAGATATGTAAAGCCTTTGAACTCGATAATGTGCCTGTCATAAAATACGATCACAGCGAGCATTATCACTGTTATCTTGATAGGGAGGAATAATATGAAGAATAATGTTCTTGACTTTATTGAATCGAAAACACTCCGCCAACACCTGAGCAGAAAGCAGCTTGAGCCCGCTATAGAGTGTATTCTTATCGCTCAGTGCTATAACAGGACTCTTGAAGATAAGCTTGAAGCCTTGCAGGAAAGATATGATGCATACTCAGCCGAAGAATTCAAAAAGGGTGTATATAATAGCTGCGCTGACAATTTTCGAGAGGCCTTAAAGGGGTATATCAGTTATAAAGAAATGCTTCTGAAAGATATAGAAATAGCTGATGAAAACACTGTTTATGTATTAGCAACTGAAACATACGCGATTGACAGAGCGACATGGTCAACTCTTGATGATGTTTTTAATGTAACGAAAAGACTATCGGATGATGAGTCATTTACGATAATTAAACAAAAAATGAATATTCCGCTTTATGACAGGAAGGTTATCACATTCGATCCAAAAATAGGGATATTGAACATATTCATATTAGGACGTGCAGAGGAAGAACTGCAAATAGAGAATGCTTATGCAGAGCTGCCTCATTTATATGAAAAAGGCGATATAGTGAGATGCGGCGATGACTATGCAGTTGTAGCTGATGTAATAAGACATGAAACACTTCCGCCGTATATGATTCATAGCGATGACATAGATATGTGTCTGTTTTGTCTTGGATATTATGAAGATAAAATGCATTCGTGCGGAGGTTCATTCGTTCATGAGCATATTCCTCTGCTAAAAGCCGAGATATGTTCCGAAGAAGAACTCCCAGAGAAATACAGACCGCTTATAGCTATAAGCCGTCTTTTTAAAGGAGAAATACGAATTGTTGACTTTGTCGAAATGTACAGCAACAGAGATATTGATTCTCTGATAAAGTGAAAGGAGCACTCATCATGAAAAAGCCGAGAATACTGGTAACTTCCGCGCGAAATGCTCTCCATTATTTAATGAGACATTTCAGTGAGCCCGGTGTTACTGAATATCCTGAGAAGACTGATACCTACGCAGCTATCTCCATACAGGACACCTGCGGCGGCGGTTTCGGCTTTGAATTCAAGAAAAACAAGTACTGCAAGGACGTTCTGACACTTTATTTTGATGATATCGAGGAGCCTGAACATGGACTGAAACTTATTTCATTTCCGCAGGCTATCGCTATCGTTAAATTCATAAAAGCTCACGCAGAGGACGTTGATACGCTGCTTATACACTGCTTTGCAGGTGTTTCACGTTCCCGTGCAGTCGGAGTATTTGCCCGTGAAATGCTTGGAATCCCACCGACAGATGAGACGGACTATAATGAGTATGTGTATGCTATGCTTTACAGAGTATGGAAGGAGCTTGAAAATGAGGATACTTAATTTACACGGCTTTATGGGAAAATCAGATAATCGTACATATAGTGCACTGTGTAAGCTTATGCCAAAGGAAGATATAGTTTCACCGTCTCTTGATTTTATGAACGAACGCCCTCAGGAGTTGCTTGCAAAGCTTGCAAAAAAAATTGAAGATGAGCATATTAACATTGTGATCGGTCAGAGTCTCGGCGGATTTTATGCACTTCCTCTTGCGGTCAGCTTTGGTATTCCGTGTATTCTTACAAATCCCTGTTTCTTTCCAGCTGAAACAGGAGTTATTGTCAATTCCGAACTGAGCAGGGTCATTCTCGAAGAATACAAGAAGAATTCAGATATCAGCTTTTACAGTAAGGCGTATATCCTGATAAGTGATAATGATACTATTATCCCCGGAAACTTTGAAAAGTGCAAAGCTATAACTCCGAATATCAGGCAGGTAGAAGGAACGCACAGCAATATCAAAAATCTGAAAGAGGAGCTGTTTGAGATACTGAAAAATCTGAATGAGTATGAAGGGAAAGGAGAATAATTATGATGGAATTAAACGAAAAGTACGATACCGCAATACAAATTGAAAAGAAGAAAATAGAGATCGAGCTTTTTTATAATGCTAATAATGACGGCAAATATGATCTCAATGAATATGACAGAAATGATTTAGATATTTTTGTAATGGGTTTATCAGGTATTATAGATACTGATGTCTTTCGGAGTATACACAGTGATTATTGTTTTACCCCCGGAAAAACTAATGTGAATTCTTTTATGCTCGAAAGCGAGATAACTGATGAACTAAAGGCTGTATTGGAAGTGCAGATAAAAATCAGTATTCTAGATGATACGTCGAAAAAGCGTCTTATGGAGCTTGGATATGATGAAAAAGAGGCGGCCTTAAAGCATAGAGGAAACACTGTGCGGAGATTCAACTGCGGTTTATGTGACAGTAAACTTTCATACGATTATGAACTTGATGATTTCTTGGATCATATTGAACATTCTGCTGAGAAAATGCTGATTGAATTCAGAAATAAAGAGTCATTGTACTTCATAAAAAATGAAACCTACCGAAAATGGCTCATGGAACTTAAGGGATGGTATATAGATCATGATGATATTATAATTAGTGCCCCGATAGATATAAGTGAAAAGGTGAAGCTTCTCAAAGATATAGAAAATGATGAAAGGAGAAAAAAACACAGAGCACCTGATCTTACCTTTGAGGCTTTGATCCAGTACGAAACGGCACTTAAACTTATCTCGGAAAATTCACCTGTATCAGCTTATGTTCTGAACGAATATCATCGTGTAAATGAGAAGGATAAACCAGTTAAAAACCGGATAACGACTCATCGTACCTTCCAACAGGTCAGAGATGCTATCGCTGAGAAGTACCACGGTGAAGAACCAGATGAATTTGCTGATCGCTGGAATATAGTAGACCGATACGACCTTAAAGACGGAAATTATGCCCAGGTTGCTAAGTTCCTTGTTAGCGAAAAGGGCAATATATGGCACGTTAAATGCAAGAATGTCACTTTTGATTGGTATGGTCATTCACGACCGGCTTCTGTAAGATTTGTAGGGCTTGACCTGCCTGCGCCATATAAGTCCGGTGACATAGTTGCGATAGATCGACGCCCATTTAATGAACCTTATCATGTATTAATAATAGAGGAAAGCGAAGGCGAGTACAATTCCTCGCCATATTGTCTGCGTAAAACACGAGAAGGAGTGGAACTGAATTGGTGTGAATTTTTTGAATTTGATTTCTTTGGTATCTCTCCGTTTTTTAGTATGGAGCTTTATGAAGGAGAGCTTTCTGAAGACGAAAAAATTCTTGGAGAACTCAGTAAAAGGATCAGAAATAATGAGGATTTTCTCGGAGAAATATATAAGGTGGTAGAACTAAATAAACCAGAGGATGCAGAGAAAAAACTTTGGGAAGTTTTAGCAGAGAAATGAGAACCGGAGGTGAATTGAATGATAGAGCTCACAAAAGAAATTGAGGTATTCTACGAGCGAAACAGGAACGGATACTACTTTGAAGAAGACGGAACTGAAAGAATAGGATGGACTGAATACGCGAACGAAATAGGTAATATTTTCGGCGCAATCAATCATGACCTTAAATACTTGGGATTCATAAAAATCTTTGATGAAACCCATGACAATATCAACAGCGTTTCAAGGAAAGAATACTTCAGAGAAAACGAGTATTCTCATGAATTCGATATTCATATTGAAGTAAATATAAGATTGACTGAACTGACAACTGATGTCGTCATGCGGCTTAAAACATACGGGTATGATCAGAAAAAAGCAGAAGAAGAGGAATACGGATCCAATGAGCGCTTATACTGGAATCTGCGAGGCAGCCTTTTTAACGATAAAATTGAATATTATATACCTTTGAGAACTATAAGTGATGAGATAGAAAAAGAGGCTGAACAGTTAATAGGTGAAACTACAAAGAATTATGAGATATTTCTGTTGTTAAAAAATGAGGAATACAGAGAATGGCTTAAAAATCGAATTGATCACCCTGAAGATATCATAATATATGCGCCGCTCGAGATCCAGAAGAAAAGAGAGCTTCTGCATAAACTAAAATTTGTTCACTCGTTCTCTGACGGCTGTGGTTCTTATGATTTGAGTACATCGCCAGTTTCAATGTTTGTGCTCCATGAGAAAATGCGTGCCAACGAGAATGGCATCCGAAATATAAGTGAGCGTGTAACAATACATCGCACATATTCAGAGGTCCTCGATACTATAAAGGAAAAATACTCTGAAAAAGAACCTGATGAGTTCGATCATTGCTGGAATATTGTAGAACGTTTTGACCTGAGAAATGGAGAATACTGCAAAACAGGCGTATATCTTGTAAGTGAAAAAGGGAATATCTGGAATGCTTATGATCCTGCTGATCTTACCGAAGGAAACGTTCCTAAACAGCTTTGTCACACATCATTCGTTCTTCCTGCACCATTCAAATCGGGAGATATTTTAACAATCGACTGCCGTCCTTTCCGTGAAGTCTGTCATGCTGTTGTGATCGTATCAGGAAATGACAGCGGTGGGGATGATGACGGAGTTCGCACACCATACTGTTTGTGGATACAGGACAGCAAGCTTATTCTTGATGAGCTATGTTGCATTTGCGACGGATTGGAGTCATTTTCACCATTCTACAAACTTAAACGGATTGAGAGCGAACTTACAGCGAATGAAAGAATACTCGATGAAGTAAGCAAGTGGATCAAGACTCGGAACGAGGATGAGGCAAAGATATACGCGGAACTTCGGAAAATTGCAAATAGTGGAAACAACTGGGATGAAGAACTGCATAAGCTGCTGAATCACTCAGAGAAGTGAAAACAATGGACGATAACTGATATTGTTAAGATGAGGAGGATGTTTATGGAAAACGTTAAATTTGTATGCAGTAGAAAGGGATATGTACCGCACACTTTGATATACGTGTTTAAGCTGTCTGATGATATTGCTGATACTTTGCGATATTATACGAATTATCCTGATAAAGATTTAGAAATTGAATTGTCTAAGGATAATGAGGTGGAATTAAGGATTGGCAGTTTGCTGAATGAAGACCCTGAACCACTTGACGAAAGTGTTATGGAGACTATTGAAAGGATAAGCAATTCTGTTGATGAGGAAACATTTTTGAATCATTTGCTGACCGAAAACGGTATATTCCGTGCACCTGCTGAAGTACATGAGCTTATGATAAATGAATACGGAGTAAAAGAAGACGATGAATGGTGGGTAGCGCATTTCTTTATTCATTTGCGTTCTATTTTGTTTGATCCTGAATATGACTAATGACAGATAGCCGCATATAAAAAGCGGCTATTTTTTATTCTTCAATTTTCTTTATGGATTACAGCACTTGCAAGGTTCATATATTTTGAGTGCGATGGAGTATCTTGATTGATTCTTTTTATTTACTGGAAGCGAAATGATGGGGATAAGAATCGAAGGTTTGATGCTAAGGTTTTTGCTGCCATCGAGCAGTGCTTTTTTGAATATATTGATTTGAATTAAACACTACTCTTATCAAAAACTGCTTTTGAAAATGAACAAATAGTCGGAATAATGTTAACGAAATATAAATTTTTCTTACGTGCGAATGTCGTTGTTTTGTAATTATTGACACAAAATGCAAAATGATGTATAATTATTTTATCGAATACGCCACAAGGTATACGCGGCGACAAAGCTAGTACATAGATGTCATGTGGTAAAAAAGTTATCGTTCATATCCAGAAATCGGAGGTTAACAATGACATATAATAATCTATATCAAATAGAAGTCTCACATAGTGGGTTAAACAAATATAGAATAGTTAAAGGAAGTACGCGCTGGGAAGCAGAGCAGAAAGCTAATGCATTAAGAGCACAATGGAATGAGCAGTGGAAAAGAAAACAGGAACAAATGAAAAAGCAGGAGATCCGTCAACAAAAAATCCAGGTTAACGAATATGGTTTAAAATATGCTGAAGAAATGACTGATGAGGCTAATGATATTCAGGCAAAACTGGACAGGATCCTTGTTGATTCATTAAACAGTGTGCAGTTCGATTTTGATTCGTTAAAGGATCATACAAAATTTACTGCAGCAAAGCCTAAGCCGCCTATATATGGGCAGTATCCCAGAGAACCGCTGCGTACTGATCTTATATATAATCCGAAGCCGCCGCTGCTTGCTAAACTATCCAAGAGCAAGCTTGATGCGTTCAATCAGGAGAATAATAATGTATTTATTAAGGATCATATGAAGTGGGAGGAAGAAGTCAGACAGATAGATATATCAAATAATAATCTTAGGGGTAATTACGAAAGCGCGGTTAACAAATGGGAAAGTGACAAAAAGGCTTTCTATGATAATCAGGATGAGAATAACAGATCAATTGACGAATTCGAGGAAACGGTTAAAAACGGCGATAATCAAGCTATTGAAGGCTTGTTTTCGTTGATCCTAAATGATATAAAGTATCCGTTTGATTATGATAAGGATGTAGATGTTCAGTATTTCCCGGATGAACATCAGTTGATAGTTGAAATGTTCCTGCCTGTTCAGGAGGATATTCCCAATAAAAAAGCGGTTACGTATGTAAAGTCAAAGCAGGAAATCAAGGAATCTTTTTATCCTGAAGCTTATATGAAAAAGAAATATGACAGTGTTGTGTACCAGATCGTTATGCAAACCTTGAATTACTGCTTCAATCTTTCAATTTGTGACCTTAGTATTGAATCAGTTGTGTTAAATGGTCGAGTTAGGACAATTGATAAATCAACCGGAAACGCAATCGAACCATGCATACTATCGGTTTCATCTAAGAAAGAAGATTTTTGTAAGCTGAATCTTGAAACAATAGATCCAAAAGCATGGTTCAAGAGCTCGAAAGGTGTTTCTGCAGCAACACTTGTTAACCTTACTCCGGTTGCTCCAATTGTGGAAATGAATAAAGAGGACAAACGCTTTATCGATTCCTATGAAGTGGCTGATCATCTTGATGAAGGCGATAATATAGCGACAATGCCATGGCAGGATTTTGAAAATCTTATCCGTGAATTGTTTGAAAAGGAGTTCAATGCTACGGGCGGAGAAGTTAAAATAACTCAGGCAAGCCGGGATGGCGGTGTCGATGCAGTCGCATTTGATCCTGATCCGATAAGAGGTGGAAAGATCGTTATTCAAGCCAAAAGATATACAAATGTTGTCGGAGTTGCTGCTGTAAGAGACCTCTATGGCACAGTTGTAAATGAAGGCGCTATTAAAGGAATATTGGTTACCACTTCTCATTACGGTAATGATGCTTACGAATTTGCTAAAGATAAGCCGTTGACTCTTATGAACGGTGCAAATTTATTATACCTTATGGAAAAACATGGGTACAATGTCAGAATTGATATTAATGAAGCCAAAAAAGCTCTTAAAGAAAAGCAGTGATCAGGATATCAGAGAATATTAAGCCCTTAATCAGGGCTTAATATTTTTAAAGTACAAGGGGGAAAAGAAATGGCACGCGTTAAAATTATTAGTAATCCATACGAGAATGTCATTACATATAAGAAATATAATGCTAATTCAGGAGCATGGGAAGAAATTGACACTAATAGCGATCTTTGGAATGAGAAGTACAAAACAAGTGTCTTTCCGTTTGTGGTCAAGAATATAGTCGATGTTATTTTTGAGGAATTCAGATCAGGTAATGAGCAGATAACGATTATGTTTGAAGGTACTGATGACGAGTTCAAAGAACTTGAATCAGTATGCCAAGATGAAGCATATAGCGGATTATTGCGCCCTGTTGCTTCTGTGAGATATCTTCGCAATGCTCGTGATATCCTTCCTGATGTCAAGGCGATATTTGATCAGATGCAGCCTCTTATCTCTGAGAGCGTGAAAGACAGTGAAAAGGTCGAAAGGGAAAAAAGACAATTTGCAGATGTTTCAAAAGAAGCTATACCGATCTGTGTAATCGGAAATTATAGTTCGGGTAAATCGACTTTCATAAATGCGCTTATCGGCTATGAGATCCTTCCAAGTGGAGACGAGTCGCTTACTGCAAAGATACATAAGATAGAGTGGTCAGGTTATGATGACCGTGCTTCTATCGGCTTTGAGTATAAAGGCAAGGCCATAAAGCTTGTGTTTGAAGAAAAGGGAATCCCTGCATTTAACACAGGAGAGGAAGATCCTTTATTTGATAAAATACAGAATGCACTTAAAGGAACAGAGAATGAAAGCATAATAATCAGAGTTAATAAGGTTCTGGAAGTGCTTAATGACGGAGAACACGCAGAGCTTCTTGATGATTTGTCAGATATTATTGAAATAAAGATACCTTTTAATCGTAAGGGCGTATTCGGGCAGTCAAAGAACAAGTTCGTTATTTTTGATACTCCGGGTTCTAATTCTGCTACAAATTACGAAAAGCATTTCGAAGTCCTCAGAAAAGCTATGGAGGACCTTTCAAACGGACTGCCAATATATATCTCTGAATATAAAACCCTTGATACAAAGGATAACCAGTCTCTCTGCGATAAGATCAATAACATGAGAGAAATGGACAGCAGATTTACGCTTATAGTGGTTAATAAAGCTGATGACGCTAATCTTGAAAAGAGCCAGTTTGATCCTGTTATTATTCTTAATCAGACTGTGCCAAGGAATCTTTATGCGGGTGGTGTGTATTTCGTTTCATCTATAATGGGACTGGGCTCTAAGAATGATGGTGAATTCATAGGAAAACACCTGAAGCGCATATATAAAAAGTCTTATGAAGAGTTTTTTGATCCTGAGGATGATTTCTATCAGCAGCTATATATCCATGATATTATGCCTGATCAGATAAAGAAAAAGTCATTGGAGGAGTCAGAAAAGCAGCAGAATACTATTTATGCAAACAGCGGTTTATACTGGATAGAAGAGCAGATAGAGCAGTTTGCCGGTATATATTCTCCGTATAATAAGTGCCACCAGTCCATGCTTTTTCTTGATAAGGTTATTAAGATAACTTCTGAGGAGATTGCAGAAACAAAGCGCATTTGTGAAAATCGTAAGAAAAATATGGAAAATCAGCTTGAACGGGATAAGGCAACTTTGCTTGATGAGCTGACGAGTAAGGAAAATGAGCTTCTCAAAAGATTCTGTGAAGAATACTATCCTGATATGAAGACTTCCAGAGATGATGCGGAAAAGAAGATATCGAAAGATAAACTGGCAGTACGAGAAGATGAACTAACAAAAGTTAGAAAATCACAGACTGCCTTTGATGAGCAAAATATTAATGTTGAGGTTTCTAAAAAAGCTGTTAAAGAAGAAGCAAAGAAGCTTACAAAGGCTGATTTCGCAACGCTTCTTGGCAGTATAAAGGATTCCAGAGACAGAGGCAAGGAACTTAAGGAAACTCAGAAGAGTATCAATATTCTTGTTGCTGATGACCTGCTTTCTGAAGTAAAATCTGATTTTAATAAGAATATAAGCAATGCACAGGTTCTGCTCAACAATTCATCTGTTAAATATTGGAATAACAAGTGCAATGAAATGAAACAGTGCCTTGCTGAGCTTGTAACGGGTTCCAAAGCTCTTTCAAATGAAAAGCGTGAGGAACTAACAGAAGTAATTATGAATTATGATTCTATTAGTTTTGACAAGCAGATAGATAAAATATTCATAAAAACTGAATTTGAGCGCCATGTTATTAGTATATTTGGAGTAAAGCTCTTTGACAATAATAAACTTAATCTTGGAAAACTATCAAGGACTTACAATTCTGAGTTGAAAGAGGGTATAGAAAACATTTCTCGTAGGCTTCAGAAGAGTCATGATTTAAGTTTCAGGTCATGGACATATAATCTTATGAATGTTATCAGAGAAAACATAACTAAATACAATCCGAAATTAAAAGAGATTGTAATTGGAATTAATGACGATGAAAAGCGCATCAATGATCTGGCTAAAAGGCAATTGCGGCTGACACAGTATACACATGATATTGAAGACATGATGTCATGGAAAGAACGTGAGATAAAAGATCCCGAAAACGAAGAATAATATTTATTATCAGGGGGAACGGATATGGGTGTGAAAAATTGGCTTACTAAAAAAGCACAAAAGGCGAGTGACAGGATAGCAAAGCTTTCAGCTTTAAGTCCCGAACAGCTTGACCAGATCGAAAACAGCAAGGAACGATATTATGCTCTTCTGAGAGAGGCTGATCCTGCAGGAGCAGTAGATCTGACTGAAAAACTAATTGCTGCAAGTGCGGTGGAGATTTTCAACGCATATCTTCCGCAGCTTTCAGAGCTTTATGTGCCTGTCAAAAAAGAAATAACTGCAAAAGAAACGGCAGACAATATCGAGTTTGTTGAAGAAGTATTCAATCCGAATTATAATATCCGCTATTTCAATATAACGAAGTGGGTTACTGACAAAGAGGAAAACAGCCTTGAAAAGCTCATAAATGTTTATGGTGTATTATCTAATGAGGACTGCAATATCGCCCTCATCTTTCATCGCACCTGCGATAATACACAGGTTTTTCTTGCTGTAACCAATAATGGTAATGCAGACAGCAACAAGGCTGTTGATTATTATTATCAAAGATTAAAAGATGCAGTCAAAGGTAACTTCCCCGGTTCTGAATGGGGAAAGGAAAAGGGGATCGGTATACCTGATTTTCTTGATAATAATTATCGTTATTCTGTTGCAGCCTGCTCCAATATTCCAACTGAAAAGTCAGAGAAGTTTATAAGCCAGACTATTGAGAAGCTTCTTGATGGTATAGTTCCGGAAAAGGCTATTCAGAATTATACCATAATTCTGCTTGCTACGCCTATACAGGACGTTGAAGAACGAAAGATACGTCTTGCAGAACTGTATTCGGGACTTGCTCCCTATGCAGGCTGGCAGACTAATTTCACATACACTGAATCAGGAGCACAGAGCTCTATGGCAACGTTTGGCGTTAATGTCGGTGCCAGTGCAGGTGTTCAGAATGGACAAAACCAGAGCGTTAACCAGAGTCAGGGGCAAACCTCTTCCGAAAATGATTCCAACATGACACAAGAAGGAGAATCAAAGTCTAAGGGTGAAGGAAGCTCCGAAACTGATTCAAATGCTGATGTAACTAATGACACAGTTGGCGATGGAACTAATAGCTCTGTAAGTGACGGAACTAATGAAACAACTTCAAATACGAAAGGTACTAATTCAAGTCATTCAGCTGGAAAGCAAACTACAGATAGTGTAGGTGCAGAAATACGTGTAGGAACTTCAGGAACTGGTGCGTCAACTAATGCAAATCATTCATGGGGGCAAAACACTTCTGATACAACTGGAGAAAGTTCAGCAGAAACAATTGCTAAAGGAATCGTAAAGTCAATTCAGGAAGGCACAAGCCATAATGTATCACATACTGACGGAAAGGTTGTAACAAAGGCAATTGGCAAGTCAATACAGAATACAGTTGCAAAAAGTACATCACAGGCAGTAACTAAAACAATCGGGAAGGCAGTAACTAACACGATAGGCAAAACAGCAGGTACATTCAAAAGCGTTAACCTTGGTACTAATTTTGGCGTTAATTTTGCAAGAGCTTCGAATGTTACTGCTACTGTCGGTAAAAATGAAGGTATCACTCAGAATTTTACCAATTATAACATAAAGCACGCACTTGAAAAGCTTGAAGAGCAGATGAAACGCTTTGAAGAAAGTACGGCTCTCGGAATGTGGGATTTTGCTGCCTATGTTCTGAGTGAGGATATTAATATCGCTAATAATGTAGCTCATACATACCTTGCGCTTACACAGGGCGAGAAGTCCTATATGTCAACTGCTTCTATCAACCTTTGGCGCGGAGATACTGCGGATAGTGATGATGCTAAGGAGATATGCGGTTACCTGAGAGAACTGCGTCATCCTGTTTTCGGTTTAGCTCCAAATGTAGTTGAGGAAGATCCCGAGTTCAATGTGTATCCGTCAGTTGTTACTGCAACAACAAGCCTTTCCGGCAAAGAATTGGCGTATTCACTTAATTTCCCAAAGAAATCAGTAACAGGACTTCCTGTTATTGAGTGTGCGGAATTCGGACGTAATATCACATCGTATGCTGATAAAACCGATAATTCAAAATGCTTCAATATCGGAACCATTTTCCATATGAATCACCCGGAGAAAACAAAAGTTGAATTATCCGCGAATTCTCTTGCTTCTCACACTTTTATTACCGGATCAACAGGTTCTGGTAAGAGTAATACGGTATACAAGATACTTAGTGAGGCAAAGACTAAAGAAGTGAAGTTCCTTGTAATCGAACCTGCTAAGGGCGAGTATAAGAACATATTCGGCTCTGATGAAGATGTAAGTGTATATGGAACAAATCCTAATCTTACACCAATGCTCAGAATTGATCCCTTCAGCTTCCCTAAGGATATTCATGTACTTGAGCATCTCGACAGGCTTGTAGAGATATTCAATGTATGCTGGCCTATGTATGCAGCAATGCCTGCTGTTCTGAAAAGTGCTATTGAGAAGTCTTATGAGGACTGTGGCTGGGATCTTACTGAATCCGTAAACAAATATGGAGATAAGCTGTATCCGGCGTTTGCGGATGTTGCAAGAAATGTTAAGCAGATAATTGACAGCAGCGAATATGATACGGAGAATAAAGGCGCATATAAAGGCTCACTGCTTACAAGACTTAATTCCCTTACAAACGGAATAAATGGAATGATTTTTACGGGTGACGAATTGTCAGAAAAGCAGCTTTTTGATGAAAATGTTATAGTAGATCTGAGCCGTGTAGGCTCAGCTGAAACCAAATCTCTTATTATGGGAATGCTTGTGCTTAAGTTACAGGAGTATCGTATGACAAGCGGATGCATGAATTCTCCATTGAATCATATTACGGTATTGGAAGAAGCTCATAATCTGTTAAAGAGAACATCAACAGAACAGCCTGTAGAAGGCGGTAATTTACTTGGTAAGAGCGTTGAGATGATCTCCAATGCAATTGCGGAAATGCGTACTTATGGTGAAGGATTTATTATAGCAGATCAGGCGCCCGGTCTTTTGGATATGGCTGCTATCAGAAACACCAATACGAAGATCATATTGCGCTTACCTGATCAAGGTGACAGAGAGCTTGTAGGCAAAGCTGCTAACCTCAACGATGATCAGATCAATGAGCTTGCAAAGCTTCCTTGCGGAGTAGCAGCAATATATCAGAATGAATGGGTACAGCCTGTGCTTTGTAAAGTAGAACGGTTTGAACATAAAAATGATAAGTTTTGCTATACAAAAACTGATATCAAACAGGAAACGAAGTTAACTTCAGAGAGACTTCGTATTGCTGAGCTCCTTAGTAATGGTACAAAACTTGACCATGAAGCTTTGCTGAATGATATTCGTCCTGAACTGGATAAGCTTGATATATCTGCGTCCGCACAGGTGCTTATATGTAAACTTCTGGAGAATCCGCCAACAGAACCTCGTATGACTAAGCTGGCTCCTATAATGAGTGAGTTGTTCCCCAATGTAAGAACAGCAGTGGAGCAGGCTTATTCCGAATCAACAGTTGCTGAAGAATGGACAAGAAGTGCTGAGAATGCGTTGTTTGATGGAACAGCGCATGATATTTCGGCTCAGGTAAGGCGAGATATAATTCAAGCTGTTATAACCGATTATATCTTTAATAAGCTTGGAAAAGAAAATGACATTCAGAAATGGACTCTGGAAGGAGGATTAAGATGAGCATAGAATCATTATCTCGTGAAATCACCGAAGCGTCTAAGAACGATAATAGCACGAAAGGCTTTGATCCGGATAAACGAATTGATATTAATGAGAATAATGTAACGGATAAGCCCACTGCTGGATTTGATCCTGATAAGAGAGTTGAAACAAATGAAAACAAAGATAATCTTCCAATACAAAACAAGAAAGATGGGTTAGAAAGAGAGAAACAGGTTGCTGAAGAATTAAAAGAGCAATATTCGTCTGAAAGTGGATACAATATTGTTCCGGAAGCTACTTTGCGTGACCGTGATGGAAATGTAGTTAAGGATCCAGAAACAGATAGCTATAGAAGAATAGATTTTGTTGTTATTAAGGATGGTAAAGTAGTTGATTCAGTTGAAGTTACTTCGATGAATGTTGATAAAAGAGCGCAAATGTCTAAAGAAGATAGAATTAGAGAAAATGGAGGTAACTATATTAAGGATAGTAATGGTAAGCTTGCTGAAATGCCAGATAATATTCATACTCGTATTGAAAGGAGAGAATTGAATGTTAATTTTTGATAAGCCTAAGTGGCATATAGATGCAGGAATGAATATTAAAGATGTGCTTGAAAAATTTAGGATAGTCTTTGATTTTTTATTAAGTAATGATATGTTATCAAATGATGGTATAGAACAAATAGAAATAGGCATTGATGAAGAATGTTCACTGAATGAAATGGCTGTAAATAAGAAAGGAAAAAGCTTTTTGGAATACTGTTATAATGATATAATAAACTATAATTCAGAAGATATAGCTACTGCTTTATATGAAAAGCTTTTATCTTTCAACAAACTACAAGAGCATTGTTAATTAGAAAGCGGAGATGATGTATATACGCACCAGATGATGAACCTGAGAGTATATTATTGGGGTGCAAAGGTTATTACGATATGAGTTGAAAGAAGGAGTGTTGAATGGGGGAATACTATTGTCCAAATTGTAATGCTGATTTAGATGATCAAATTGGTTTTGATCCATCAAATGGTACATGGACTTGTACAGAATGTGGACAGTTCCTTATGGATGATGATATAGCCGATGGTGATAGTTTTGAAGGAGTGGCTTGGTTTTGTGATAATTGTAATGCACTTTTGAATCGCCAAAGTGGTTTTTCTGATAGTGATGGTACATGGACCTGTACAGAATGTGGACACATAAATGGAATTACAGATGAAGATATACTCGAAGATGAACATACATGTCCTAACTGTGGTGCAAATTTAAAGAAACAATATGATTATAGTAAATATTCTAATGAGTATACATGTACAGAGTGTGGGGCAGATCTTTACCGTGATTACAGTGACGATGAGTTTGATGTGATCGATGAAAAGGATAAGTGCCCAAACTGTGGTGCGTTCTTAAAAAAGCAAAGTGGATACAGCGATTACGATGATGATTGGACTTGCTCTGAGTGTAATACTGAATTGCATCGTGCTTTGAGCAGTGATGCTTTTTCAATAGTTGAGGATAAGAATATATGTCCAAATTGTGGTAGTAGTTTATTAAAGCAATCTGGATATAGAGAATACTCTTGTGATTGGACATGTACTGAGTGTGAGGCTGATCTTTATCGTGATTATAGTTTTAAAGAATTTAATATAGTTAATGATGACGATGATGAAGATGACATTGGTGATAATAATGAAGATGACATTGAAGATGATACTGATGACGAAGTCGCTGATACAGTAACTGTTTCGAATTATAGCAGTTATGCAGAGAAAGGAACAAATATTGTAATTCCTTCTGATTATAATCAAAGCGATAGAGAATATAGCGAATCATTATTTACAGCAACTCCTATGTTGTCTAAAAGCGAAGTGCGTAAAAAGAGAATCAAGGCTTTTATCTTTAAAAAGAAGAGGATTCCAATCGGTTATAGTAGTGATATTTTAAAGACAAAAAGTGCTGAAGATGTTTATGCAATTTTGCACAACTGTGGATTCAAACATATTAAGCAGGTTGAATTGAAAGATATTTACGTTGGTTCTAATTATATTGAAAATGAGATTGATAAAGTTGAACTTAATGGTCAAGCGAATTATGCAGCAGAGATTTTATTTCCGTATGATGCAACTGTTATTATTACAATTCATAAAAAGAGAGAAATTTCTATTCCATATAATTCATCATCACTAAGAAGATTGAACTATAACGAGGTTTGTTCCAGATTGTCATCTTTAGGTTTCACAGAGATTAAACTTGTCCCAATAAAAGATCTTGTTATCGGACTATTGACCAAAAATGGAGCAGTTGAAAAAGTACTTGTCAATGGAAGTAAATCTTTCAAGAAAAATACCTTTTTTAAGTATGATACTGATATAATTGTATATTATCATACATTTAAAAAGGGATAAGTTGCGATTATATTTCTTCGAGCCTCCTTATGGAGGCTCATATTGTAAAAAATCTTGAATCAACGATATATGTATGGTATAATAAAGAAAAAAGCGGAAGCAGGTGACTCCATGAACAGCATAGGCAGAGATATCTTCAAAGCAATACACGAAGGCAAATGGCTCAGCATCGAATACCGCAACAAACATGGCAGCCTTACAAAGTACTGGATAGGCATATATGACATTGATGTTCGTTATAAAAGAATGCGTGTTGAAGGACTTCACCTTGGCAATTTTCAGAATATGGAGCTGACTATCTATATTGATAAGATTGAGTCATCAAAGCTCCTTGACGGCACATTTCAACCAATAAATGAAAGGTTAATTGAAGATATAAAGATGAACCCGAACAAATATGCCTTTATCTTTACAAATACTGCCAATCTGAAAATACTGAATTATCTTGCCGACTGCAATAAGCTGGATTCGATACCATACAAGTCTGAGTATGACCTTATTGGGCGTATTGACGGTGATAAGCTTACACCTGCCGGATATATCCTTGACGAAGAACAGTTCAAGGCTATCGTCAAGAGCTTCCGTAAGCGTTTTGAGAGTGAATATCAGCGGCGTAAAGTAACTCAGCTTTGTTTGAATCTGCTCAGTGTAAACACAAAAAGAGGTCTTTATGTTCTTGCTTATCGCAGACTGGAGCTTGATGTAAAAAGCCGAACTCTCCGTCCAAGCGAGGATATTACTATCTGCAAGGAGTTCACTATTGCTGGTGAAAAGGAAAGTATCCGTCAATTTCTTGATGCAGATGACTACTACCTGCTTGAAGATTTTGAGGAGTATTCAGAGGTGATAAAGGACAGAATAACCGCTTCAAATAGCCAGATAAACGGTGTCGATGATATGCCGTATCTCATCTGTATTGAAAGCGAGCATCTTGTTGATCTTTCGATAGAATACCGTGAAATACTTGATATGTATGAAGAGGACAGAGTTACAACGCCAATAAAGGCTTTTTTCGGCGACCTTACGGCACCTTCACGCCGACGCAAGGATTATCCGATAACGCTGCTGAATAACAAGATAAATCTGGATCAGCTCCTTGCTATACATAACGCATTGAAATATCCTGTGACCTATGTTCAGGGCCCTCCCGGAACAGGTAAAAGCAATACCATAGTCAATACAATAATCTCAGCTTTTTTCAATGAGAAAACAGTTCTTTTCTCTTCATATAACAATCATCCGATCGACGGAGTATTTGATGTTATCCGAAGTCTGAAGTATCGTGAGCGTATTATTCCATTTCCTATTCTCAGACTTGGCAGCAACGCTAAAGTTGACGAAGCTATTGAGCGTATCAAAGGACTTTACGATTATACAAAAAGCTTGAATATCTACGAAAAAACGCTGAATAAGAATAAGACCGATAAGACTGAACAGACACAAAAACTCACTGAACTTCTGAAAAAGCATGAGGAGCGTCTTGAGCTTAAAGAACGCAAAGACGCAATTTCTGACCTTTATAAGCTCAATGACAATATGAATTTCCAGACTGATCTTGAGCAGAGACAGCTGTATCAGGTGGAGCAGCGTATGAAGGAGATCGGTACTGTTACCGATGAAGAAGCACTGGCTCTTCTTACAGACGATCAGGAGGCTTTCCGTAAGTACCTTTTCTATACTTCAGCTATGTTTATCAAGCGGCTTGAAGAGCCGAAATACGCTGACTTTATGAAGATACTTGATATGACTGACAAAGAGGAACGGATTAACGAATTCAATCATTGGGTAAGCGATGAGGATAATCTCCGAAAGCTGCAAAGAGTATTTCCTGTCATCGCAACTACCTGTATTTCGGCTCATAAGCTCGGTAAGCCGGCGCAGTATTTTGATATGGTCATAATGGACGAAGCAAGCCAATGTAATACTGCTATGTCACTGGTGCCTATACTTCGTGGAGAAAATCTCATGCTTGTAGGTGATCCGCAGCAGCTGAATCCTGTAGTTCTTTTGGATCAGAGCGTAAATGAAAGTTTGCGTAAGAAGTATAATGTTGCTCCTGAGTATGACTATATTGCCAATTCGGTGTATAAGACCTTTCTTGCCTGTGACTCTGTCAGCGATGAGATACTGCTCAGGTATCATTATCGCTGCGATAAAAAGATCATCGAGTTCAATAACAAGAAGTATTATAACGGCAGATTGAAAATAAAAACCGGAGACAAATCAGAAACTCCGCTTATATTCAGCGATATTCAATGTAATACAACGGATTATAAGAATACTGCTCCCGCAGAAGCAGATAAGATAGTTCAGTTCGTGAAGATGAACAAGGATAAGTCTATAGGCATAATCACTCCATTTGCCAATCAGCGCAACTGCATACAAAAGGCACTTCATGAAGCTCGTCTTGACAATATACCCTGCGGAACTGTTCATGCTTTTCAGGGAGATGAAAAGGACATAATCCTGTTTTCGCTTGCTCTTACAGATAAAACAGGTCCTAAAACTTATGACTGGCTGAAAAATAACCGTGAGCTTGTAAATGTGGCGGTTTCAAGAGCAAAGGAGCAGCTCATAGTTCTTTCAAGTAAAAAGGAACTTGAACGACTGCACGATCCTGACTCGCCTGACGATATATATGAGCTTGTCAATTATGTTGGAAGCAATGGCAGAACTGAGGTAACTCCGAAAGATGTATCTTCTCGTGCTCTCGGAATAAAGCCTTACAGTACGGAAACTGAGGAGGCATTCCTTCAGAATCTTAATCACGCACTTGATAATATCCTTCTGAACGAAGGCAGATGCAGTGTTGAACGCGAAGTCGCTATATCACAGGTGTTTTCAGATAATGTGCCCTGCTCCGATCTGTTCTACACAGGTAGATTTGATTTTGTCATTTACCAACGTGATTACAGCAACCGAAAAATGCCAGTGCTTGCTATCGAGCTTGACGGCAAGGAGCATATTGAGAGTGAGATAGTTCGAGAACGTGACCGCAAGAAGAACAAGATATGCCACGATCATGGCTTTGAGCTTATCCGTGTTGAAAATTCATATGCCCGTCGATATAACTTCATTAAAGGTGTACTTATCGACTACTTTGGAAAGAGAAGATAATGTATATTCATTAGGTGCCATATATCATTAAATAATTATTAATTGTTATTTAAAAATGCTTGCCTGTATAGAAATAGTAGGAGGATATTATGAGTCTATGTAATAAGATAAAACAAGAATATTCTGTGTTATCAGAAAAAGAAAAGAATAATTTTAAAGGAGTGATGGTTGAGGCGTTAGCGTTTGTTCCGTTAGTCGGACAAGCGACGAACTTATTTAATTCGGTTTCTGAGTGGAATAAATATAAAACAGATAAAATTATTCCTCAAATAATTGCAATAGCTAAACCAGATAATATCGATGAAGATATACAGAATAAAATAGCATATGCTTTAAAAAATGTTTTTTCAAATAATAATACAATAATATCCAAATATGCCTCGGTAAAGAGAAAAGAATTTGAAAAGCTTATTTATGATAAGTACAATGAATGTTCGCTTGTGGAATATGATTCACCTGAAGTAAAAGACTACATTCAAAAAATTATTGATACTATTCTAAATAATATCGATATGCTTGAAACTCCTGAATCTTATGGAAAGACTGCATTAAAAACCACTGCTGATCACGAGGAAAGGATAACTGCTTTAGAAGAGGATAAACATAAGGAACAAGACAAAATTAGTGATGATAATGAAATATTCGTAAAAAAGTATACCGCAACTGAACTATTCCTTGATAAAGGAGAAAGAAAAATATATCTTAATGATGTATATGTATCTCCAATCATAAAAGGAAAAGATACAGATATTGATTTGTATACGCAACTTAATGAATGGAGAAAAAAGCCAGATCCAACAAGGGAATATACAGATGCTGACGCTAAAATTCTTTTATTATACGGAAAGGCAGGTATAGGAAAAAGCAGTCTTGTTGCTAAGCTGATAAGTGATAATTTTTTTAATGATGCCGCTCATGCAATTATTCTGAATAAGAAAGCTGAATTGTTAGATCATGAGGATCCGTGGGGATCAATTAAGAGAATTTACGGCTGTGAGAATGATATCTGTTATAATAACAAGGTTCTTATACTTGACGGATTTGATGAAGTATGTGTTCTAAAGAACGATGACTTTAAGGGAAATGTTTTTTTACAAAAACTTGCTAATTCTATACCTTCCACTGTATGGGTTAAAGTATTGATTACTTCAAGAGAAGCAAGAGGTTATTTTGAGAGAATTGAGGAGGAAAAAGGAGGTATAATAATCAGGTATGTTGATTGGAATGAAGATTTGCTATTCCAGTGGTGTGAGAATTATTTATATAGTCGAAATGGAGATAAAACGGTCGAAAAATGGGTTGATGATTTTAAAGATAAATTCGATACATTAGACGATAAATTACAGGATGCTTTTTATTCGCCCATAATCCTTTATATTTGCTGTCATGAAAATATAGAAATATTTGAAATGGATAGTATCGCTGAAATATACTATAATGCATTTCATAAAGTTGCAAAAAGAGAATATATTACTTCTGATTTGTCAAGTAAACTGTGTAAAACAGATGAACAAAATGAAAAGATACTTTGGCAGTATTTAAAAGAAATTGCTTTTCAAATTTTTCTGACGCCAAATCATACTGATACTGCAGAAAAAGCCTTAATAGATAAAGCCCGGTCTTTTATGGGTGAATATAAAGAATGTATTAATCCTGATGTGTTTGAAATGTTGCCAGCTATTTTTCATTTTTCATCTGGCAATGATGATGGTGGAATAGTATTTGTTCATAAGACTGTTGCCGAATACTATATTGCTGTAAAGATTTTTGAGGATTTTTTTAAAGATATAAACGCTGAAACAGATGATGAAAAAGTATGGAACAGTATTTATTCGGCTTTGAGTCTTAGGAAAGTGCCATATGATATTATAAAGAATATCTGTGCAATGATGACTAGTTCAAATCCTTCTATTTTAGGTGATTTTGATAAAGAAGCTTTCTTTACTAAATTTGAATCTGGAATGAAACAAGAATTGATATTAAAATCATCAATAGATGCCGAAGAAAAGTATGCTGATTGCATCGCTTTAGAGGAATCTATTATTCCAAGTGAACTTCGTGCATCACTAATAATCGATAGAAATAAAATTGTAATAATGAATTTAACGTGGCTCTTAAATGAGTTGGGTTATAGAAATAAGTCGTTTACATTGCTTTTTAAATATCTTATGCCTTATTTGGATTATAACTTGAACCTATCTGACTTGTATTTAAATAGTATTTTATATCCGCAAACTGAAGCAATTATTTTCAGCGGCACAGATTTTTTGATTGATTGTCCTGATGGGATAGCAGATTATATAAAAAAGAATGAAACGGAATGGGTAAAAGCAAGAAATGATGTGAAACTCAATAACGGACCGGCAGAAATAATAGTTCCTGTATGGAATTATAAGAATCTAGCTGGATGTTACTTTCAGAATACACACATGGAATTCATACAGATTGAGAACTCAAATCTTTCTTGGTGCCATTTTGAAAATGCATATTTACATGGGGCAAGTTTGAGAAACTCAGATTTTTCTCGAAGTTGCCTTAATGATTCAGATTGTAGCAATGCAAATTTCGAAAACGCCGACTTAAGCTTTTCATATTTAACTAATACTAACCTTAAAAATGCTAATCTTAAAGGAGTTGATTTTACAGGAGCTTATTTGACAGGAGCTGATCTGACCAGAGCAAATTTAGAAAATGCTATTTTTAAAGTAACTTATTATAATTCTAAAACAAAATTTCCAGAAGGATTTGTGCCTGATCCTGATAAGATGAAATGCATATGTTGTGGACAGAATTGATTGTATTACCAAGAAATATATATAAAGCACAGTGTAATCATATAATTACAGCCAGAGAAATATAGATGAATAAAACCGGGGTAATAACTCCGAATATAACTTCTGCTTGTTTTTTGTGAGGATATGTGCTATAATATTATTATGCTTTGAAGGGAGGCGGAACAATGTACTACATAATGAACAAAAACCGAATAATAGCTGAATTTGACTACATTAAAAACGAACTTGGTACAGCTGTTCCACAGCTTGTATCTGGAAGCCTTCCGGAAATTTACAGCGATATTAAGCTGAAAAGTTGGCTTGAGACACGTCGCAGTGCAAAACATAGAGCTGAGATAGCTCGTTTGCTCCGTAATCTCGGTATGACTGATCTCAAAAGCTTTATTGATGTATCGCTCGGATTAACGCTCACAGATACACTGTGGGTAAAAGAAGAGCATTCCGACAGCAAGTGGGCAGATGTTAACTTATATGACAACGAATTCAGTGAGATAGTTTCACAAACTGCTTTTATCGGAGGTATTTCTGACCTTAGCTTGAAGACAACTTCACCTGAGTATGGTACTGACGGTATGCTCCCTAAGTGCTGGGTGAGACGTAATGATGGTGTATACCTGTTGAAGGGTGGAACAAAAGGATTTAATGGTGCAGGATTTGAACCATACTCCGAATACTTTGTTTCTCAGTTGGAAAATGCACTTGGTATAGACCATATTGAATATGACCTTGACTGCTATCATGATCGTATCGTAAGTACTTGTAAGCTTATAACATCTAAAGACGTAAGTATGATTCCTTCAGTTTACTACTTCAAGAATTGTTCGGAATTGCCCGAATATCTTGCCTGCGCTGATAGACTTAATGTTGGTGATAAGCTGCGAGAAATGCTCGTTCTTGATGCTTTGACATGTAATTACGATCGCCACTTGAACAACATTCAATTTCTTGTAGACTCAGATACATTCGAGATAATTAGCCTTGCACCTGTATTTGACAATGGTATGGGATTATGCAGTCATTGCAAAGAAGAAAGTGTTGACGCATTTATTGAGTATGGCAGTGATCATGTTCCGTTTGCATATTATAGCTTTGATGATCACATTCCTCAGCTTATGAGCAAGGATATGTACAACAAGATTGGGGATGTCCGAGAGTTCTGTTTTGTAAATCATAAGAACTATCCTGTCTCAGATGAGAGACTGACTGCACTTAATGGATTCATACAGCATAGAATAAACAGATTGCTTGCACTATATAAAGAATGACATGAAATCGGGACTCGTTCCCGATTTTACTTGTTTAGTGTCAAGAACTCAAAATACGGGTATAAAAAGGAAAACATCTACTACTTTTCATGCGGCAAACTGAAAGAATTATAATTTCGGGAGAAATAGATGGCAACAAAACAACAGTTAAAAAACGCTTTGGCGGAATTAGGCATTAAAAAAGGAATGACATTGGAAGTTCACAGCTCGCTTAGTAGTTTCGGGGAACTAGAAGGCGGGGCATTGACCGTTATTAATACTCTGAAAGAACTTGTCACTGAAGATGGCAGCATTTTTATGCCTGCTCTGAGACTCAGCAAAGAACTTGAACTGACCGAAAATGATAAAAAGCTTGGGATAACTGTGAAAATCAAAATTCTTGAACCCGATACAGAACGTACTGCAATGGGTATCGTAGCTGATACGTTCAGAAAAATGCCTGATACATATACCGGACGAGATGTGATCAGTACCTCCGGCTGGGGAAAACATGGCAAAGAAGCTTTAACAGGCGGACTAGACTACGCTATTCACAATGATGGAAAAGCGCTTCTGCTTGGAGTTGATATCTACAAACTGACGGCAATGCACTACGTTGAAACGATAACTCCCGATGATATCAATGCACAGTTTGCACCGAGTGATGAGATAAATCGCATATATCCTCCCGATGAATGGTTTATTGAAGCAGGTCATCCTCCTGTGAAAGCATGGTACAAAATACAGGCAATGGCATACGAAAAAGGATTTATCAAGGAAATGTACATTGGCGATTGTAAGGCCATGTTCTTTGATATATGGTCAGTTGTGTCGCTGTATGAAAATGAACTCAGAAATGATCCCTATGGATTATGGGGGATGAAAAGGGGATAGAGCTGTTAAATAATCTTGGTAGCTACAATATTATGGATTAACAAATAAAATCGGGGCACGTCCCCGATTTTACTTGTTATGCTTGATTTATTCAATGAATTGTGGTATACTCTTAATAGATTAACAAACTTGATATTGACTTACAATGCATGATATATAGCGAGAAGAAAGTGACTAGCGATGAATAAACGCTTTAATATAACCGGCTCTTGTATACCTGAGCAGCATTATATGGTCGATATACATGATCGTCTTGAGAAGATCAGAGATATGATAGACAAGGGAAACTATTTTGTTATCAATCGTGGACGTCAGTACGGCAAGACGACTACCCTGAATGCACTTGAGACATTCCTGACTCCGGAGTATCTGGTTATCAATCTGGATTTTCAACTGCTCAGCAATACTGATTTCAGTACTGAAGGGAGATTCGTATCATCTTTTGCTCGTGAGATGTACAGGAATAATGCATTCAGAAGTCTTGTGAGCAAAGATGTGGTTGATGCTATTAAGCGTTTGAAAAACGATAATAAGAGCTTTGTACTTGCGGACCTTTTTGATGTTTTCTGCGATATATGCGCTGAGACTGAAAAGCCTGTGGTTCTTATTATAGACGAGATCGATACAGCTGCAAATAATACAGTATTCGTTGACTTCCTTAGTATGCTGCGTGGATACTATCTTCGCCGTAACAAGATAACTATATTCAAATCAGTTATACTTGCAGGTGTCAGGGACATTCGTAACCTTAAACTGAAAATAAGAGATGATTCCGAGCATCAGCATAATTGTCCTTGGAATATTGCTGTAGATTTCAATATTAACATGGACCTTACCGCAGATGGTATAATTGGAATGCTTTCGGATTATGAGAAGGATAATAATACAGGTATGGATGTCGCTTTGATCGCTCAGCTTATCTATGATTACACTTCCGGCTATCCTGTGCTGGTATCAAACATCTGTAAATACCTGGATGAAGAGATCGGCGACTGGACAGAGGCAGGTGTAATAAAGGCAGTAAACCGCATTCTTGCGGCGAATACTCCTCTGTTTGAATCTCTTATTAACAGTCTTGAAGATTATCCTGAGATGAAGAAAAGTCTCTATCAGATACTTACTAAAGGCGAAAGATTCTCATTTAATCCTGATCACGAACCGACAAAGCTGCTTTTGATGTTCGGCTTTGTAAAGGTTGAGGATGGAGCAGTAGTAATAGCCAACAGGATATTTGAGACAAGGCTGTATAATGATATGCTTACCTCCGAGGAAATGAAGTCAACACCTATCTCAAAGGCGGGATTATTTGATAAGCCTGAGTTTGTGAAAATGGAGCAATACAATTAGGACGCAAAAAGATATAACTATAAGGGAAGAACAAGTTTAATCGTTAGATGAATAAGTATCATATTCATTTGTATTGCTTTTTGTTATTGATTATGATATAATATATTTAATGATAACAAATGAAGAGGGGATCATCATGACAGAACTAAGAAAAGAAATCAATTACGCGGTTGCTTGCGTAAGCGAATTTGCTGACAGACATAATATGTCACAACAGGATGCATTTCAGTATCTGTATAAATATAAAGCAATAGCTTTTCTGAAAGAAAATTACGAAATAGAACATACTCTATCACTTGATGATGCACTTGATGATTTATTTATTATTTGCCGGAATAATGGAGGAACATTATAATGCTGCTATATCATGGAAGTAATACTGACATAAAAAGTATCAGTTTAGCGATGTGTCGTCCATATAAGGATTTTGGCAGAGGATTTTATTTGACTGAACTCAAAGACCAAGCAGTATAAATGGCTAAGAGGGTTGCAAAGATTTATGGAGGCAATCCTATAGTCAATGTTTATGAGATTAACGATGGCTTTTTAAATGAACATGGTTTGAATATTCGCAAATTGGATGATACTCCTTCAGAAGAGTGGGCGAGATTTGTTATGAATAATCGTAGCCATAGTTTTACGGACTATTCAAATTCTGAATGTAATTTGGATAATAAATACGATATTGTTGTTGGACCTGTTGCAAATGATGACATGGCTATGCTATTCAGGCAGTATCAGAATGAACTAATAACATTTGAGAACCTTATAAACGGAATGACTTTTCGTAAGACAACAAATCAGTACTCTTTTCATACGGATAGGGCGATAGCGTTGCTTAGAAAGGTTGGTGTTGAAAATGACTAAACAAGATCAACTAATGGAGTTTTGCGTACAGGATATTATCGAAAGAATTGTTAAAGAACATAATATCGATTATGATGAAGCAATGAATCTTTTTTATTCATCTCAGACATTTGCTAAGCTTAATGACATTGAAACGGGATTATATCTTGAAAGCTCAGATTATGTGTATACGCTGTTTCAGGACGAACTTAATTTTGGGAAAATTATTCAGACAGAGATCTGAAAAAGCATCATTCACGGAGATTTGAAGTAGTGAGCTCGATATAGTTTGAATCGGAATGTTTTATCATCACAAAAGGTATTAAAGGTGATATAATAACATTACAATTTAAAGATGAGGACAGTATTGCTTTTGAATGACAGAATTGCGGTAGAGTAATATAATACAAATCAGGTTTTCGTTATTCAAACAATATTGCTCCAGTGTTTTCAAGACAATTTTTTTCGGCGTTGTGCAGCAACTGGTAACAAAAACGCTTCGCGATGCTCCATTGAACAAATATGAAAAATGCCTATTTTACGCATTGTGTGACACTTAGTGATCCTCAGTGAAATATAAAATAGGAAGCTACGTCCCGAAAAGTTCGGTATCACTGGACTTTTCGGGCTTTTTATGGTATAATCTGAAAGTGATATTGATTCCGGAGGTGAGTTCAGTGATAGAAAAAGGTAATATGACAGATGCAGAATTTATCGCTGCACTCATTGCCGAAAATAAAAAACTCAAGGCTGAACAAACAAAACTGGAAAAAGCAATTGATATCCTTGAAAAAAAGAAAAGTTGTCCTTAGAAAACGAATATGCCTGTATTCCTTCATGGATTTGTGCCTGCACCTGTACTTCCGCATTCACTTGCATCAGCATCAACAGTATCATGGGTGATGTATCAGAAGTATGTGAATGCAGTGCCGCTGTATCGTCAGGAAAAAGACTGGGAGAGGCTCGGATACACGCTCAGCAGAACAACAATGGCGAACTGGGTGATACGATGCAGTGAAGATTATTTCAGCAGATTTGTCACAAGACTGAAAGAAGAAATGCTGAAGGAGAAAGTTCTGCGCTGTGATGAAACATACGTCAAAGTCCTCAGGGAAAAAGATGTTGCCGACAACAGTAAGCAATATATGTGTGTATACCGCACAGGCAAGTATTCCGAAAGACAGATAGTGATCTATGATTACAACAAGTCAAGATCAGGAGATGTTGCCAAAAAGTTTCTGGGAGACTTCAGCGGATACCTTCATACAGACGGATATGCAGGCTACAACAAGCTTACGAAAGTCAAACACTGCAATTGCTGGGCTCATCTGAGACGAAAGTTCCACGAAGCCATTGTCGTTGACAGCGAAGACAGCATAGCTAGGACAGTCAGGGACTTCTGTGACAAGCTGTTTTCAATAGAAGCAGAGCTTATCAACCTGACAAGTGAAGAAAGGTACAATAAGCGTCTGACACAGGAAAGAGAAGTGTTTGAGGCTTTCTGGTTATGGGCATAAAAAATATCCACAACAGTACTTGCGAAATCTCAGCTTGGAAAGGCTTTTGAATATGAATTTAAACGCAGAGAATATCTCGGTAATTATTTTGAGAATGGCAACTGCGCTATCTCAAATAACATAGCCGAAAATGCTATCAGACCTTTTACAGTTAGCAGAAAGAACTGGCTGTTACTATATTTCACAGCATTATAGAAATAGGAGTTGTTTTAAATATGGGAAGAAAAAAGGCGAGAAACATAATTGTTATCACAGTATTATTCTTGTTGGGAATTATTCTATCCTCTTTTAATATCAAAATGGACAAGGGGCCAGTCTTAGAAGTTACCGAGACTATCGAAAGCTATTCGTTTTTACTGGCAATTGCACTTATATTGGGATTTTTATGTAGCCTTACATATAAAAAAAGAGGAAAATATCTCAAATTGATGTCCGGACTGACTCTATTTGCGGGAACTGTCGTCATCGCTTTACGCTGTATCAACGGAAACATAAAGTTTGATCTGAGTTCAGTCGGTTTATACTGCTCTACGGTATTGGGAGAATATTTTTCTTTCCTTAAAGAGAAATATATTAACCCCAACTCAATTAGCGGTTCACCGATTAAACGGCTCTTTAAGAAGGAAAACGGAACTGATATTGAATATTATGAAAGAACAACTCTGCCTGCTTCAAGTCATGATCCAATAGTTGATTACTCGCAATTATATAAAAACCGTACAAGTCAATGCGAGCTGGTTATAAGCATTATCAAGGACATCAAATATATACGCGAAGGATACTCTATATGTATATCAGGAGAATGGGGCAGTGGAAAAACATCTTTCATTAAGGCTGTACTCAGCAAACTCCAAAAGGAAGAAATACCGTATTCCGAGATAAGGATAAATGCTCTTGAGCTTGAAAGTGTAAGTACACTTATTGAATACTATTTCAGTTCATTGAAAAACATTCTGGATGAAAAAGGTGCTTATTCCGGCTTCAGGAGCGAATATAAAGAGCTGGTGAATTCTCTCCTGAAGTTAGCATCGAACGATTCTGTAGCCAATTATGTTACAAACAAGCTATACTCTCACAACGATTACAGAAAAAGCATAGATGATCTTAAAGACCTTATCAAAGATGTCGTAAAGGATGAAAGAATAATCATAATCGTGGATGATATCGACCGTTGCAGCGACAAAAAAGCAGTGGAAGTCCTATTCTTCATCAAAGAGATAGCAACAATGAGCAACTGCATTTCCTTTTACCTTGTAGATTATCACAAATTTAAAGAAATGAAAACCATATATGATTTCGGCGAAGGATTCCTGGACAAGTTCTTCAACAGAGTTGTTTCCTTAAATACAGCTGATTATTCTGAAATAATCAATAACTTTGGTGATGATAAGTTTTCAGAAAATATTAATTCGGTAATTGAGTTCTACCAAAACAAGGTCGATTATATCAAAAATAAAACAAACACAAAAGAGGATGCGGACAATCTGAAAAACGCAGAGAAAAAGCTTAGGGATCTGAAACAGCAATTCTCTAATCCGAGAAAGTTCATCAAGGCTTATGAACACTATGTCATATTGAACAAAGTATTATCAGAAATATCACGTTCTGTTGAACGCGAACGCCTCGATAAATATTTAAAAAAGATCGAGCATCATAAACAACTGACCTTGATTTCTTTATTATATGGCTTTAATCCGGAAGCATATACCTATCTGGAATGTGACAGCTTCAGAAAAATGATCAGTATAAAACCGCAAGAAAACATATTCTGTGATGTATTAATAAATGAATGGAATTCTTTAGGACGAGCAAGATTCAGTGAAGAAAAAAGAGAATTTGCTGAATTGATCGTATCAGACTCAGAAAAGATCAAGAATATAATAGATCCTTATGATACCACCTTTGCCAGATATATCGATTACATAGATAATTCTGACAAAATATCACTGTTAGACAGAAAAATTGATCTGAAAGATTATATTAAAACATTATATCAATATTCCAGGGAAATTGATCTTGATAAATACATCAGAAAAGTTTTTGAACAGTATCAGACAAGAATATCTTTTGATGAAGCTCTTTCGGCATGTCTGTCACCTGATATCAGGTTTTATAATAATAGTTTTACTATGACGATCTTTTATGAATTCTTTTGTAAAGAAATAAGCAGCATTAAAGATATCAATGCCTGCCAAATGCTCTTTAACGAAAGAAAACTTAATGTTATCTCCGCACTGAATCAAATTTATGTGCATTATTATCTCATTTACAAATCGCATAATAATACTGTGGATAAGCTGAGGCACATCGCAGATGATATCATGTTGGATAAAAAGGTCCGTGAAAATATGGAAATACTAACTGATAAAATATCTGTGGTATTAAATATGCGACATGAAATCACTAAAAACGATTCGGTAAAAGCAATGCTGAAGATGCTGGATATATGTGATAAAAGATTAGAAAAAAAATATGGAGATCTGACAGAATATGAAGATGTACAGATAATACGAAAAAAATCAGAACGTGCGGTTAGAGAAATGGAGGCTTTGGCAAAGATCGAAGAATTCATCTTTGAACTGAAAGCAAATGATACGGAAAACGAAAAAAACAGCCTCAGTTTTTATGATCGGCTAAAAAGGCTCAGCGACTCAATTAATTCTGAAAAAGAATACTATGATAACAGCAATGAGATTTTTAATATTGCGAACCTGCTCTTAAAGACCAATGTAGGCGCTAAGACATCAGAGATATTAGAGCTATTAAACACTATCATAACTAATATCGCTAAATACGATAGTAATGATGCATTCCTATTACGATGCATTTATTTTGATTTAATGTGGAGCATAGAAATAAGTAGAAAAACAGAGCCTGATACTCAAAACTCTGACCAACACGAATAACTAATGATAAAGGCGGCAATGCCGCCTTTTCCGTTCTTCAACATCATCGAGGACAGAATCATAACGGTTTGCTACGATACAGCCACACTTTTTCTTGAGTTTCTTCAGATCGTTTACTACTAAGCTACCGAAGAATATGCTGCCATTTTCAAGTGTCGGCTTGTAGATGATAACTGTAGCGCCCTTGTGTTAGTCTTACCAAGCTGGGCAACGGATCTCGTAATGAGTTAATAAATGCAAGATATATTCCGTGCCCCAAAATGTAATCCTTAAAATATTGGATAAATATGCAGCCTCAATCCAAGTGGATAATACATAAAACAGAACCGCCTATTCAGGCGGTTCTGTTTTATGTATTTACATGTTATCATCAATGTGATATAATAAGTAATAATGAACTGCTAATATTATTCAGAAAAAATAAGTTGTTATACAGTAACCTCTTTATTGCTAAAAATAATAATCGAGTAGATCAATTTTGCTTAACTTGTTACTAATACTAATTAAATATAGTAGATGAAGGATTATATTACAATATAAAGAAAATAGGTGGAGAATATTATGGGTATAAAGAAAATGCTTAAAATGGAATATGATTCTTTAACAGATAAAGAAAAAAACAATTTTAAATCTTTTATGATTGAGGCATTATTATTTATTCCGATAGTCGGTCAAGCGGCGAATTTCTTCAAATCAGTTGAAGAGTGGAATAAATATAAAATAGAGATAATTATTCCCAAAATAATGACAATAGCTAAACCTGGAAGCATCGATGAAGATAGGCAAAACAAAATAGCATATGCTTTGAAAAAAGTATTTTCAGATAATTATACCAAAATCTCTGAGTATGTTTCAGTAAAGAGGAAAGAATTTGAAGAGCTTATTTATGATAAGTACAATGAATGTTCGCTTTTTGAAGACGATTCTGCTGAAATAAAAACCTACATCAAAGATATAATAGATGTTATTTTAGACAATATCGATATGATCGAAACTTCCGAATCTTATGGTAAAACTGCGTTAAAAAACACCGCAAACCATGAGAAGAGGATAACCGCTTTAGAAGAGGGAAAACAGCAGGAAACCAGCATAATTCATGATAATAATGACATCTTTGTTCAGAAATATAACGATGTACTGTTTCTTGATAAGGGAAGAAACCCGAAAATCTTCCTTAGCGATGTATATGTTGATCCTATAATAAAAGACTCTAATATCAGTCTGTATGAGCAGTTGAGAGTATGGGAAAAGAAGCCTGACGAAACTTCGAGATTCTACAGTGAGGCTGATGCTAAGGTATTGTTATTGTTCGGTAAGGCAGGAATAGGGAAAAGCAGTCTTGTTGCTAAACTGATAAGCCAAAACTTCTTCCAGAATATAGCTCATGCCATAGTTCTGAACAAGAAAACAGAGAAGATAGACCATGATGATCCATGGGGCTCGATAAAGAAGATTTATGGCTGCGATGACGATAGTTGCTATAATAATAAGGTGCTTATTCTTGACGGATTTGATGAAGTATGCGTATTAAAGAACAAGGGTTTTAAAGGTCATGATTTTCTTAAAAAACTTACTACAGCCATACCTGAAAATATTTTCGTAAAAATACTCATTACTTCAAGAGAACATAACGGATATTTTGAAAAAGTCGAAGAAATAAAAGAAGGTATCATAATCAGGCAGATCGAATGGGAAAAAGATCAACTTTTCCTATGGTGTAAAAACTATCTTAACTGCCGCGATGATGATCCTAATATTAAACAGTGGACAACAGACTTCAAAGATAAATTTGAAACTTTGGAAGATAATCTACAGGATGCGTTTCGTTCTCCGATCATACTGTATATTTGCTGTCATGAAAATATTGAAGTTTTTAAGCTGGACAGCATTACTGATGTGTATTATCAGGCATTTCATAAAATCGTAAGGAGAGAGTATATGACGTCCGGTCGATTCGCTGAGCTTAATAAAACGGATGAAGAAATGGAGGCTCTTCTCTGGCAGTATACTAAGGAGATAGCTTATCAAATATTCCTTAATTCTAATGAAATAAGTACTGCAAATGCTGACATGATAAAAAAAGCAAAATCATTTGTTAATCTTGAAAATTCAGAGTTCGACAGTAAAATCCTTGATATACTGCCTGCGGTTTTTCATTTTACATCTGAAAAAGGGGATGGTGCGGTTGAATTTGCACATAAGACTGTTGTAGAGTATTTTATCGCAGTTAAGATATACGAAGACTATTTTAAAGAATTAGATAAAGAAAAAGACATCGATGAGGTATGGTGCTGTATCTACGAGGCCTTTTGCTATAAGTTTATTCCGTTTGATATTTTTAATAATGTTTTTAACATGATAGCTAATCCTGATCCTGTTATTCAAGGGAATTTTGATAAGCAAGCATTCTTTGAGAAATTTGAATCAGGCATGAAGCGAGAAAAGCTGATGAAGTGTGCTGTGAATTGTGATGAAAAGTATCTTAAATGTATAAACTATAATATTGATCTGTTGCAAGATTTAGCAGATCAAACAAAGAGCAAAATGATAGATGAAACATTCAGAAATCTCACATGGTTTTTAAATGGTTTAGATTATAGAAACGACTCTTTTACGCTTCTGTTTAAGTACCTGAAACCATTTCTGCATATTGAAAAACTGAATTTGTCCAATCTGATTTTTAATCATATCATGTATCTTAAAACAGAAGATACTCAACAATTTGACGATTTTGAAATTATTTCTGATAAAAACATATATGATTACATCAGTCCCAAAGAAGCCAAATTAAAAAATGAAAGAATCGACATCAATTTTAATAAAGCGAATGCAAATATAGTTGTTCCTCGGTTGGATTATTCCAATCTAATAGAAAGTGTATTTATTAATTCACATATGGAATATATCATAATGAATAGATGCAATCTTAAGAATTGCTCATTTGAATATGCTGATCTTAGATATGCAAATCTTAACGATGTAAATCTTAATGATGCTAATCTTAGCAAAGTAAATCTTAGAGGTGCTAATCTTTGTAATGCTGATCTTAGCAAAGCAAATCTTAGCGGTGCTAATCTTTGTAGTTCTGATCTTGTTAAAGCTATTCTTAGCAGTGCTAATCTTTGTAATGCTGATCTTAGCAAAGCAAATCTTAGCGGTGCTAATCTTAGTGTTACTAATCTTAGTAATGCTGACCTTAGTAATGCTGATTGTAGCATAGCTAATCTTATCAATGCTGATCTTAGATATGCAAATCTTAGTGATGCAAATCTTTGTAATGCTAATCTTATCAAAGCTAATCTTAGCTTTGTTAATCTTAGTGATGCTAATCTAAGCGGTGCTAATCTAAGCGGTGCTAATCTTAGAGGTGCTAATCTTATCAAAGCTTGTCTTATCAATGCTAATCTTAGCTTTGTTAATCTTAGTGATACTAATCTTAGCTTTGTTAATCTTAGTGAAGATAATCTTAGCTTTGTTAATCTTAGTGATGCTGATCTTAGCCAAGCTAATCTTAACAGTGTTGATTTGAGTTTTGCTAATCTTAGTGGTACTAATCTTAGTGGTACTAATCTTAGTAATGCTGACCTTGAAGGCGCTATATTTGAGAATACACGTTACAATTCTAAAACGAAATTTCCAGAAAGCTTTGAAATTGATCCTGATAAGATGATATTTGTTGATGAAAAAAATTATTAAAGAATGTTTGATATTTTTGAACTTATATTATGTTAACGAGAAATATGATAAATTGCGTTTCTAACATTTGTAAAGCAATATTGTACAAATAATAAGCCTCTTTTACGGAGGTTGGAAGGTAATATTTTAGATACAGTTTAATACGATTAATGCCTTGACAAAAGGTGTTAAATGTGATATGATAACGTTACAACTTATTGGATAGGACGATGTTGCTTTTGAATGATATAATTGCTGTAGAGAAATATAATCCGGATTGGATTTTGATTATTAAAACAATATTGCTCCCTTGTTTTCAAGACAATGTTATTTCAGTGTTGTGCAGCAACGCGTGCAGCAACCAGCGACAAAAACACTTCGCGGTGCTTCATTGAGTATATATGAGAAATGTCTATTTTACGCATTATATGATACTCGGTGATTCTCGGTAAAACATAAAATAGGAAGCTCATAACCCGAAGGTCGTTGGTTCAAATCCAGCCGCCGCAACCATATGAAAGAGGCTTCAAATCTGAACCATTAGTGTGAGATTTGAAGCCTTAATGCTTTATAAGCAGCTATAAATAGCCGCTTTTTATGTTTCTCAAAATGAACAGATATTGCGAAAACACTAAAGTTGGAAATCAAAACGCTGAAACGATTCTTTTGCGAACCTGTTGTGTTGTGTAAAAACTATTGTATAAGGCTGTATAATGCTATATTTAGTTTAAATGTTCAGTCAGACTGATGCCTTTGGTAATAATTGTTTTCTGCCTCATCAGGAGTTTTGTTATTAAGATAGTTATGAGGCCGCTTTGTATTATAGAATTCGATATATTTATCGACAGCTTTCCGGAATTCAAATTCAGAATGGTATCTTGTGCGATATAGTTCTTCTGCTTTCATATTTTTGAAAAATGATTCAACTACTGAATTATCATATGGAACGCCTGCTTTTGAAAATGATTGCTCCACATTGTAGTCTCTGAGCAATTTCTGATATGTTTTTGATGTGTAATTCGCACCTTGATCGCTGTGAAATATGAGCGGCTTGTCAGTGTTTCTTGATGCGTATGCGGCTTTAAAAGCTGATGAAATGAGTTGGGTGCTGTTATGCAGAGACACTCTGCAACTGATGATCTTTCTTGAAAATAGATCAAGAATCACACAGATATAATAATTCTTTTCCTTAAAATTGTAATATGTCACATCGCCGACCCATACTTCGTTTGGACGGTTTACATTGAATTGTCTGTTGAGCAGATTCTTTTTCTTTGCCTGTTCTTTAAGGTAAAGCTTTTTTGAACTTGTTCGGATAGGAAAAAGTCCATTTTCATGCATTATATCTGCAACTGTTTCTTTAGAGACTTTGTATCCGCGGTCTTTTAGAATGGCGTGTATCTTACCGGAGCCGAATATTTCATTGTTGTTATGGAATATCGTCTCTATTATCGGCTTGAGTTCTTCTCTTTTCTGTGCTGCCAAGGTGTTTCCGTTTTTGTTCCTGAGCAGATAATTGAAGTAGCTGCCTTTAGGAACATCAAATGATTCACATAGTAATGAAACGCTGTACTTAGATGAAAGCTCTTTGATAGCTTCATATTTTTCGATTCGTGGAGAGTTTACTGTGCATGGAGCGGTTTTCAATATTTCTACCATTTGAGTTAGTCTTTCACATTTTTGCTTCATCAGATTGAAAGTGTGCATATTTATCGGCTTGAGTTTTTCTTTCTTACTCTGATTCAGCCATGAATAGATGGTGCCTCGTGAAATTCCTGTCTCTTTTGAGATCAGTGCTATTGTTTGACCTGATTCGTAGCGTATAATAACTTCATTTTTATCTTTTTCCGTATATTTACTCATCTATAAACCTCATTTCTTTGAATTAGCATTAAAACATATCATTAGGATAACACATTCATATCGGAAAATCAATATTGCAATAAATCGGATAGTATGTTATAATGCATGATATAGGAGGGCAGGGGTATGGATACTTTCAAAAATCTTCGGATAAAAGATAACGAATTCAAAATGCTGTCATGTGATTACGAACTGAAAAGAGGAATTATCTATGCTTTTGAGTGCTTGTATGGCAATGATAATTATCTTATAGACAATGGAGTTGGCAGCCATGTTGACGAAAGAGCTATCGTATTCAGATTTGGTTACTATTTCCAGACTTTTCTTGAACATCTTAGACCTTACAGTTATTATGTAGTCGATGTTGAGTATAACAGAGACGGTAGCATTTCTAAGCGTGTTAACGGAGATCTTAAAATACCTGATTTAATATTGCATAAGCGTGGTACTAAAGATAATCTCTTAGTAATGGAGTTCAAAACTTACTGGAATGTAAATAATGAGCATGAAGTAAAAGAGGATATAAATGAGCTTAAAGAAATAACTAAGCAAATAGGCGCTTATAAATATAGATACGGCTTGTTTATCGTTATCAACAAAGATAAGCCGCTGGTAACTGTGTTCAAAAACGGCGATTATTACAGTGGAGTTAATGAGAGATCATACTTTGATAATAAAATATGATAATAAAAACCTGTTTTGGATAAAGGAGAAAAATGATATATACGATTAATACTGCTACAAACGTTATGTTTCCGGTTATAAAATCTGTCTTTAAGCTTTCAGACGAAGAAGTTTATAGAATGATAAACAATGAACATTCTAAACTCTTAGACAAACTTCAAAAGAAAGGCATAAATTATTCAGAGCTTAAACGCGCTCTGATTCCAAATCAGAAAAAAGAAAATAATGAAGTATGCCTTGTATTTGATACCATGCAAATAAAAGAAGATTTTTATGGAAATGAAGTATTTGATAAGCTGCTTCCGCTTATGGATAAAGATAGTACTTATAGTGTATTGATCGGTGATTATATTGATATATTGGGTGAAGTAAAGGATTCTCAAAAAATGCTTTTTCAAAACCTGAAAGAATCAATTGAACTTGTCAACGAAACTATATTCAGGTACAGTAATCAGTACTTTATAGTTTACATAAATAGTATTACTGACGGACAGCTGTCATCTATTATAGGAGGATTGAAGGAGTATAAGGCTTTTACAGGCTATGCATTTCTGAGAACAGATTCAAAATTCAAATCATATCTTTCCTACATCCTATCAGATCTTTGTGTAAAAAATAAGAATACTGTTATTTGCTCACATCCTTCAGATCTTGATGATAATACAAACATAAATCAAAAAGGATATCATTTTGAAGAAAATGGTTTCAGGCTAAAGAGCATTAATGAAGATTATTATGGGACTTTCCTTAGTTACAAAATTGAAACTATTTTGCCTGATCCTGAAGATGTTAGCTTTTCTTTCAATGCTCTGTTTCCGCGATTTGACAGCATGGAAAAACTTGCATTGGATATCCCCGAAGGAAAATGGGGATATATCAACGACGAAGAAAAAGGGAAAGGTAAAATACTGCATACGATTGGATTTGACTATCAGAAAAAAAAGAAATTTTTCCGAAATGGTATTCAAAAAAAGCTGTGGTAACTATATTTACAACATCAATAGAAACGAATATGGTGATCTGATGTTTGATGTATGTATTGAATTGCCAACAGTAAATGGTAATATACGCAGAACTACGATAGGTCTGAAATATCATCCTGACACGGATAATATATCACTCGTTACAATTACTTAATAAAAACATATCTTTTGTTAGCAGCGCGAAACAACGATGATAAAAAAGACTCAGTATATTTCAAATGAAACGATTATTCGTATTATAATATTTCGTGGATAAATGAATGTCATCAATTTTGTTATGCTCAGACATAATTGGCATAACAAAATTGATGACATGCCCAAAAAAGCCTGAAATATCGGGCTTTTTTACTACCTAAATCTCGAAAAATTCACTTCGATTTTCATAGATGACATTGGGGCATTTTAGGTCTCTGGCTGGATTTGAACTCTTAAAAGTGCGAATTCAGCCCCCTCCAAAGGTCGAAATACAGGCAAATCTCGATTTTGTTGGCGAAAAAAAGTATACAAAGTTTCGGACTCGGTTTTAGTGGTTTTCACGAAATGTGAAAGCACTGGGATCGAGTCCTTTTTTGTTTCCTCGAAAACCAAGTGATAGAAAACCTATCAGCGATTTGTGAGCCGTTTCTGACGGCATCGGTGGCAGGTCGGGAAGCTGCACCACCGAGGGCAACAAAAGCCGCTGTGAGCAATTTTTGAGCCCATAAAAAGCGACAGGAAAACCTGCCGCTTTTTCTAATTATTAAATATTACTTTCTTTTGTTTTGGTTTGTTAGTTCCAGGCGCATGGATTAAGCTCGCCTCTGTCTCTCAGTGATATGAGTATACTGAGCGTTTCAGATGTAAGATCAGCTTCTTCGGGTTCTGGTTTTCCGTTGGTTGGATTTCTTCTCCATATCTCTTCTTCAGTAAAATTGACCTCAAAAACAATGCCTTCTTTATCCTGTATCTGATATTCAGGCAATCCGTCACAGGTCATTGGCTGATAATTCAGAGCGTTGAGCTTTCTGAAAAGACCTGATTCAAAGATAAGGTCATCTGTAGATGTTGGTGTTTCATTTACAGTTCCTTGCCCATATATCATATTAAATTGTTCAGGTGTAGCGAGCGCAGCTCTCTGGCTTATGAAAAATTTTATGTTTTCAGTAATTTCCGGTGTCAGTGATGCTTGTAGGTTTGTATCATTTCTTTGAACATAAGTATGAAGATGCCGCTGCCGCTTCTAAGGCTTACGAAGCAGCTATCGCAAAGCTCGATGAGTTTGAAGCAGGCTAACTGAAAAGCAAACAACAGAACTGATAGAAAAACTTCTGAAAAACGTTAGTGTATATACTGCAAAGCGAATAAAACCAATGATTCAGTCACCAACAGGCAGTAAAGTGTCTGATTCCAGCATATATGTTGCTGATATGATCAATTACGCTATTTCTAATAAAAAGCAGATACAGTTTCAATATTTTGAATATAACGAAAAAAAGGATAAGATACTAAAGCATAATGGTTACATATATGAAGTGAGTCCGACATTTTATGCATGGATATTTCAGTTTGAAGGCGATATCATCATTCAGTCTCCTCAGAATGCGATAGATGATTTTATAAAGACAGCGGAAATAATTATTGAGGTACATAAAAGAAAGGGCACAATATAACGAAATATCTTGCAAAACGGAATAAACTGTGCTATAATATGTTAGTAAGCTCTAACGGATATATGCTTTAAATTCATTGAGTATCAAAGCATCAGAAATAAAATGTAGGTGAACAGCGATGAATATTTACGTTATAATTGTTGTGATCGGTATTATCAGCGGGATCCTTTGTGCTCAGGCAGATGTACCGCTTGCATGGTCGGGCAGGAAAGAAGACTCTCTGGACTCAAAGGCTGTAGGACGCATCTCATCGTGGTGGACTCAAACCAGTATTCGGCATTTTGACAAGGCGTTCTGGCTTTCCTGCATAGGGCAGCCGGGAACATACCTGACTACATGGTTCCTTGCGGAACTTATCTCAGAAAAGAATGCGACTCTTGGGATACTGCTGAAAATCTGCACGTTCATCGGTGCATATACGGGACTTCTGTTCCATGCTGCAGCCTGCATAAAGCCCGTTGTTTATCGTGCCATATCAAAAGAAGTTTCGGCTGAGACTGCTCAGAAAGCAATGGATCAGATCGACAGATACCCGAAAATTCCGTCTGCGGTCAGCGGCATAGTGCTGTTTCTTGTGGAAACGGTTATCATGATAATTGCGATACTGACCGGCGCTCTCGAAGTGCCGAAGTGGTTCGTATTGCTGAATCCCGTCGGTGCTCTGCCCATACTGCTCATAGCAAGGAAGCTGAACATCAAAGTCGGCGGAGCAATGGGTATAGGCTTCGCATTTTATGGAATTGTGCTTATAGTTGCAGGAATTTAATGAAAGGAAATAATTATGAAAAACAAAAATGCTGTTATTTACGCAATTACGGCGGCAGTGTTCTATGCACTGAACGTGCCATGCTCAAAACTGCTGCTGGATAAGGTGAGCCCGACATTTATGGCAGGACTGCTGTATCTCGGTGCGGGTATCGGTGTCGGTATAATGTACCTGTTTCATCATAAAATAGAACAGCCTGCGGAACGGCTTACAAAGCCTGACCTTCCGTACACGGTGGGCATGGTAGTGCTTGACACCATAGCTCCCATACTTCTGATGCTCGGTGTAAAACTGGGAACTTCCGCCAACGCTTCACTTCTTGGTAATTTTGAGATAGTTGCCACAACTCTCATCGCTCTGCTGATATTTAAGGAAAAGGTGAGCGGAAAGCTATGGACTGCTATCGGCTTCATCACGCTGTCAAGCATTATCCTGTCTTTCGGCGGCAGGGAGAGTTTTAGCTTTTCAATCGGTTCATTATTTGTTCTCGGAGCAACTTCCTGCTGGGGACTCGAAAACAACTGCACAAGAAAGATCTCTGAAAAGAGTACCTATCAGATCGTGACCATAAAGGGACTATGCTCGGGAACGGGCTCAGTGATAGTAGCGATGATAATTGGCGAAAAACTGCCGGATTTCCGATACATACTGCCTGCGCTCCTGCTTGGATTTGTTGCATACGGACTGAGCATCTTCACTTATATCAGGGCGCAGAAAGACCTGGGAGCTGCTAAAACAAGCGCTTACTATGCAGTCGCACCATTCATCGGAGCGTTCCTGTCTTTTGTTCTGCTCCATGAGAAGCTGACTGCCGCTTATATCGCCGCACTTCTTGTTATGATAGTCGGAACAGTATTTGCGGCGGCTGATACTCTTGCACAGCACCACACTCATGAGCATATCCACACATTTACTCATACTCACGACGGCACTACACATACTCACAGTGTGTCACATAGCCACGGCCATGACCATTACATCAGTGTTGATTCTCACGGACATAATCACAGTATAGCTGAACTGGAGAAATTACTGAACGCACATTAAGGAGAGTAATATGGATATTTCAAGAACTATTCTGGACGGTATCGTCATGTGCGTTATTTTCAATGCAGTTGTGGGAATGTTTTTCTTCGTATTCCCACAGGCATACAGCACGATGTTT
Organism: Ruminococcus flavefaciens; assembly: GCF_900116855.1. GTDB lineage: Bacteria > Bacillota > Clostridia > Oscillospirales > Ruminococcaceae > Ruminococcus > Ruminococcus flavefaciens_R. The sequence continues at coordinate 56,352 of NZ_UETD01000008.1, read as the reverse complement.
CCGAAAGGTTTAAAGAAAGCGGCAAGCCCATTCGTTGAGAAGTCGGATGTCGTGAAAATGTACTTCGTCCTCATACCGCTTTACCTGCTGATGTTCCTTTATATGGCAGTCAGCGCACATATGGCAGGCGTCAGCGGTTTCAAGGCTATGTTCTGGACTGGCTACACCGAGATGATGTTCGTGAACTTAGGTGACTTTTTCCTCCTCGACGTGCTTGCACGAATATATGTCAAGGACAAGGGACTCATCAAAGGCGCTGAAAATCACCCTGACTGGGAGTGGAAAGGCTGGTGGAAGCTGGCTGTTCCCGAACACGGTCTTGCCTGGCCTGTACTGGTGTGTCCGCTGACCGGACTTATCGTTGCATGAATCGGAGCACTACTGAGATGAAAGAAATTATATCAAAAGTACGAAGAAGGTGAATTATGCTGAAAATATGCTTGCTTACCGCATTTATCGGACATCTGCTATGCTGGTACTGCGACTGCCTCATCACATACACACCAGACGGCAGATTCTCTGCGAAAATGCTGGAGGACAACACTCAGTTATCGGAACTGATGAAAAGAATGCCGCTGAAACGCCCGATGATATCCATAGTGCTTGGTATATTTGCGCTTATCATGTCATTTTGCGGCTTTCTATCGCTTTGTGAGTGGATGCGGCAGTTTTCGGGAGTTTATTCGGCATTGATGCTGGCAGGCGCAGTGGCATTCACTACCTGCGTTATACCTCATCATGTGATATGCGGACTTGTGGAGTGGTTTTACATACGTTTCGGACGAACTGACGAAGCCCGGAAAGCGGTGCTTGAATTCTTTCGCAAAACCTCTGCAACAATGGTGATATGTTATCTGGGACTGCTGCTTTTCTCGGTATCATTTTTCATCGCAGTAGTTACGGGAACGACTTCACTTCCACGGTGGACGTGCGCTTTCAACACACTTCCGCTCTTTCTGGTATTGTCGCCGTTTAAGATCGCAGGAAGCGGAAATATAGCCAACGGGCTGATGTTTCTTGCCCTATTTTTCATAATATGAAGGGAGTTTTTATGTATCTGGTTTTCTCGATTTTAGGACTTATCGGAGGTCTGCTCTGCTGTGTAGGAGATGTTCTTTTTGACCTGAAAGGCAAGGGCAACGAAAAGCTGGGCACGTCAAAGAATATCGACAGCAACTGGGTAAAAATGGCAGACTGGAGATTCGGACTTTCCATAGCCCTTGCACTTGTCGGCGACGCAATGGTGGGACTTGGCTTTTATTCTATCGGAATGCAGATCGCCGAAACTCATTCGCTGCTTGGCTATCTGACCATAGGCTTTGGATATTTCGGCTCAATGGCAGGTATCTTCATTCATTCCTTTGTGTGCATACAGGCACTTATTTACAAGGGGGCGCTGATAAACGGCAGTCTGCAAATTGCCGATGACATTCTTGAAAAGCTGTACAAGCAGATAATACCTACATTTGCAACCGGCTATATTTCGCTGTTAGTGCCGACAGTTCTGGTAATTATCGCCATTCTGAACGGTGCGCTTGATGTGCCGAAAATATGCGTGATACTGAATCCGATAGTATTCCTGATGATCGGCATTACCTGCCGTAAAATCGATCCTGTGAAGTTTCAGGATCTTCCCGGTATCATCATGCCCAGCTTCGGACTTTCAATGTTCGGACTGATAGGGATACTCAACCTTATATGACGAAAGGAGCAGACAATAATGAAAAAATACGATATTTCACAGAAGATCAATTTCAAAACAGGTACATATGAGCTGAACAGCGATGCTAACTTCAATTATCAGCTCAACCGTGTCATTATGTGGGACGGCGGAGATGCAGATGAGGTTGCGGCAGTATCACATAGCATAAGGACAAGCTCAGACTGGGTAAACGCTATGGAAAAACTGGCGGAAAAGGCTCACGCAGATGGCAGGACGGAAAACGAGATAGCTTATCTGCGAATGTCGGAATTCTTCATCTATGACACCGACCCGAAGAAAAAACAGCGCTATGAGGAGGCTCGTGAACTGTTTTATGAATACTATTCCGACTACTTCGACAAGGGCATCGTAAAGCGATATGAAGTGCCATATGAGGGTGGATATCTGCCTGTTATGGTGACAAAGACAAATGGCAGAAGCAAGGGGAATATCCTGCTTCACGGAGGTAATGACAGCTATTTCGAGGAGCTTTTCTTTCCGATGCTGTACCTTGCCGAAAATGGTTTTGATGTGTATCTGTATGAAGGTCCCGGACAGGGCGGAGTTCTCCGCTTGCAGAATATGAAATTCACACATAAATGGGAAAGACCGACTAAAGCTGTGCTGAATTTCTTCAAACTGAAAGATGTGACCATAGTTGGTGCATCTCTCGGCGGATACCTTGCACCCCGTGCGGCAGCTTTTGACAAGCGTATAAAGCGAGTGGTGGGCTGGTCAATATTCCCCGATTTCTTCGACGTTGTTATCTGCGATCACCCGAAGCCTGTGCGTGATATCATAGACTTCATGTTTCGTATGGGAATGGACTCAGCTATGAATAAGCTGTACACGAAAATGATGGAGAAGGAGGAGATCGTCAAGTGGAATCTCCTGCATGGTATGTACGCTTACGACGCAAAGACTCCCAGCGATTATGTACGGAAGATACGCAAATTCACACTGAAAGGCATTGCTGACAGGATAGATCAGGACGTGCTGATTATCGGTGCAAACAAGGATCATTTCATAATGCCGTATCTGTTCCATGAGGAATATGATATGCTTCAGAATGCCCGTTCACTGACTCTGAGACTTCTCACTGACAAACAGGACGCAGGCGCTCACTGCAATGTGGGCAACTCCAAACTTGTGCTGGATTCTATAATAAAGTGGATAGAGTGCTGTACCTAATAAAAAGCAGGCATTATTTCAGTAAAGGAGCAAAAATATGAGTTTTACAGACAATTTCGGAAATCCCAAAGGATTTCTCGGCCGAATGATGCTTGTCAGCATGGATAAGGAGCATCTGCCAATGGCACAGTGGGCTTTGGAGCGAATAAATATCCCCGGAAACGGCAAGGTCGCAGACCTTGGATGCGGCGGCGGTTACAACATCAGGCGAATGCTGGAAATGAGTGCAAAGGCGAAGTTCATAGGTCTGGACATATCCGATAAGAGCGTAAAAAAGGCACAGAAAGTAAACAAAGCCGAGATCGGCAAGCGGGTAAAGGTCATCAAAGGCAGTGCTGAAAAGCTGTCGTTTAAGGATAACAGTATTGATCTTATCACCGCTTTTGAAACGGTCTTCTTCTGGAAAAAGCCCGAAAAGGCGTTCAGTGAGATCTACCGTTCACTGGTAAAGGACGGCTGCTTTGCGGTCATAAATAATTACGGTGATCCGAATGTGGATTGGGAAAAGAAAGTTCCTTGCATGACCAGATATACGGCAGAGCAGATCGCTGATATGCTGAAAGCAGCAGGATTTTCTGATATATCAATAAATAAAAAGGAAAACCTGTTTTTAGTAATGGGATATAAAAGATAAAGTATCATAGTTCTAACAGTTTAAAATCAAACAATAGGAGATGTTTTTATGACTGCAAAGGAATACAAGGACCTGACCATGAACGAGTTCACAAAGGCGGCGGAGGTCTATGAATCGGACAATGCCGGGGTCCATAATATGTGCAAGAAGGACTATCCCGATGTGCTTGCGGAGCTTGAAAAGGAGCCTTTCAATGACCTTCTGGACTGCGGCTGCGGAACAGGTCCCATGCTGACTCTGCTCCACGAAAAGTACCCGGAGAAGCACTACACGGGAATTGACCTGACACCGAAAATGATAGAGGTCGCCAAGCGAAAGGCTTTGAGAAACGTGGCTTCTGCTGCCTGCACTGCGTTGTAAGAAAGCCGGAATGAGGAGGAAAATATGTACATTCACAAACATGGGAACAATACAGATCCAACGGTGATCATACTTCATCCTATGGGGATAACGGGTGAAAAGATGTATGAAGCTGTTGGACAAAAACTTGGGGACTATTGCGTTATTGCTCCTGATATGGGAGATCATGGCAGCGAAAAGAGAGACTTCCGCTCAGCCCGTGCAGAGGCAGCGGCTCTCCACGACTACTTGTTGAAGTCGGGAAGAATGAAGATCAAGCTGCTTTACGGGGCGTCGCTTGGAGCGGCAGTTGCTCTGAAAATGCTGGACTATACTGACCTTGAGATAGAGAACGTCTATCTTGACGGCGCCCCTGTTGCAAGGCTCGGACTGGTTATGCGGAACATCTTTCCGCCTGTTCTGGTCTGGCAGAAGAATATGATCGCAAAAAACAGAGAAAAGGGTATATCCGACTTTGTAAAGCGCTACGGCAGAGACATTGCCGAGCACATGGCGGACACCTTTCTGCAATTCAACAAGACCAGTATCCGAAACATCGGAAATGCCTGCGTTGTGGGGAATACCCCTCTTCTTACCGAGGATATGCAGAAGCGTATCTGGTTTGACTGGGGCGATAAGGAGCTTTACACAAAGACCAGCAAGCCTCTTGCGGAAAAGCTGTACCCTCACGCCCATATCATTGTGCGTGAGGGCTATGAGCACTGCGAATACATGATGAAGGAAAACTATGATTATGTCCGCAGTTTACAGAAGATCATTGAAGGATAAGGCACATTGATACGGCAGAAGCGCTGAAGTGCATGGAATGATATATACCTAACAGTAACAGAGCGTCGGGAAGCAGGAAGTGCTTTCCGGCGCTTTTTTATGTCAGCATCATTCGTTTTACTTTTTTTGAAAAGTCTGAAAAAGTGGTTGACAAAACAATGGATATGTGGTAAGATAACATTGTTACGTAACAATGTTATCTTGTGAGGTGGATCTATGGATAATGAAAATGAAAGCCGTGAAAAGCTCATTATATGTGCAAAAAAAGAGTTTATGGAAAAAGGCTTTGAAAAGGCTTCTCTGCGGGCGATCTGCTCCGCGGCAGGCCTGACAACAGGAGCAATATACTTCTTTTTCAAGGACAAAAACGGACTATTCGGCGCAGTTGTCGATGAACCGCTGCAACGTATTATTACAGCAATAGAACAGCACTTTTCAGAGGATATGGAAACAGATATTGCTGATTTTCAGCACACCTCAGGCGACCATGATGAGTTTGCCGAGATGATGATATCAGCATTATACGCCGACCGTGATGCTATGCTTATCCTGCTTGAGAAGTCATCAGGCTCACGGTATGAAGGGATCATCGACCGTTTTGTGGAGATGATAGAGAAGCATAATATGGCTCTTGCAAATTATTATCTTGCGGCGTTTCCGGATAAATGTGTGAATGAATATATGCTGCACTGGTTTTCTCACGTGCAGATAAACGCATTTGTGCATCTTCTGACGCACGTTGAGGATAAGGAAAGTGCTGTCAAGGCGATAAAACCGGTCATGGATATGCTCGTTGAAACATGGCTGAAATATGTTATTGAATAGTATAAAGCAGGGAGGGAACTCCCTTTGCTTTTGATAATGTGTTAGCGAATACTTACAATTGGAGGGATATAAATGTATCTTCAGGTGAAAGACGTTAAGAAAAGCTATGGTAAGGATACAAGCTACATTCAGGTGCTGAAAGGGGTTTCCACGGGACTTGAAAGAGGACAGATGTGCGTCATCCAAGGCACAAGCGGCTCGGGAAAATCCACGCTCCTTAACTGTATCGGCGGACTTGATACTATGGATTCGGGTTCGATAAAAGTTGATGGGACCGAGATATTCGGGATGAAGCCTGCACAGCTTTCGGATTATCGGCGTGATAACCTTGGATTTATCTTTCAGTTCTATAATCTTGTACCAAATCTCACTGTCAGGGAGAATATACAGATATGCCGGTATATAGCTGAAAAGCCTCTTGACATAGATGAGCTTCTCGAAACTCTCGGACTTACAGAGCATCAGAATAAATTCCCTGCACAGCTTTCGGGCGGACAACAGCAGAGATGTGCTATTGCAAGAGCTCTTGTAAAGAATCCCAAGCTGCTTCTGTGCGATGAGCCCACAGGTGCGCTGGATTCAAAAACCAGCCGTGATATACTTGTTCTTCTTGAGAAAATAAATGAAAAATACGGTACTACAATGCTGATAGTTACTCACAATAATTCCATAAAGAATATGGTGCATAAGGTCATTATCATAAAGGACGGACTTGTGAAAAAAGAATATGAGAATGAAAAGAGAGTTCCTGCCGCAGAACTGGAGGACTTATAATGAATAAGATACTCAGCAAACGGCTTCTGCGTGATCTCAGAACGAATTTCGGAAGATATGCCGCACTGCTCCTCCTTATAGTGATGGGGATATTTCTTGTAGTTTCGATAGTCGGTTCTGCGGAAATGATAATTCGGGGAACTGAAAACCACAAGTCGGTGAATATGGTGGAGGACGGTCAGTTTACGGTATTTGTGCCGCTTTCTGATGAGGATATATCCGAGCTGACAGCTGACGGGACGCAGATAGAGCCGATGTTCTCTCTTGACCTTAAAACAAAAGATAATGAAACTCTCCGTATGTTCAGGAACAGAGAGATCATCGACCTCATACAGCTTGACGAAGGAGAGCTTGCTGCAAAAAACGGCGAAGCTGTCATTGAAAAGGGATACGCCTCCGCACATAATATCCATATCGGTGATACGGTCATAGCAGGCGGAACAAGCTTTACTGTCACCGGTATAGGCTCTGTCCCCGATTACGATATGTGTATTGCCAATTTCAGTGATACTGCCGTTGAAAGGAGCTCTTTCGGACTGTTGTTCACAACCGCTGAGCAATATGATGAACTGAGATCGGCAGACGGACTCAATGCGGAGGAATACACCTATGCCTACCGTCTGGGAAATACTTCAAATGATGAACTAAAGGAAAAGATAAGGGACATAAAGATAACTCCGGAATCGGTCAAGGATAAGTATTTCCGTGAAACGATCGAAGAAATACTTGATGAACGCAATGAGATAGAAAACGGAGTAAGCAAGCTCAATGATGGAGCAATGGAGCTTTCCGAAGGACTTAAAAAACTCAGCAGTCATAGTTCGGAACTGCGTGATGCGGCAGATAAGCTGTTTGAGGGGTATCTCGCTCAGGCGAATACATCGCTTGCAGCAACGGGACAGAATATCGTTCTGACCGAGGAGAACTATCACGACACTCTTGAAAAGCTGACTGCCGCCACACATTCGGAACAGCTTTCTGCTCTGATGAAGAGTCTTGATGATATATCCGAATTCAGGAATGGGATATCCGAATATACAGGGGGAGCGGATTCTGCGGCTGAGGGCTCTGAGGAGCTTTCTGACGGCGTTAAGGAATTCAAAGACAAAACAGACAGGCTTCTTGACGAAATATTTGATGTAGATATCGAAAACCTGACTTCATTTGTTACTGCGGAGGATAATATCCGTATTGAAGGTGCGGCAGGAGATATGGTAATGGATAAGAATGCAGGTCTTATCGCAGGCGTTATCGTTCTTGCACTGTTTGCCTATGTTATATCAGTATTCGTAGTTCATCAGATAGAGCAGGAACAGAGCGTTATCGGAGCTTTGTATGCACTGGGCGTAAAGAAGAAAAACCTTATGCTTCACTATATCACAATGCCTACCCTTATCGCTTTTATAGCAGGCGTGATTGGAGCAGCTCTTGGATTTTCACCGCTGGGAGTCAGCACACAGGCTCAGGATTCGTACAGCTATTTCTCTATCCCCGAATTCAAAACGGTATATCCGCCTTATCTTATCGCTTATGCGGTGATCCTTCCGCCTGCGATATGTGCTGCTGTAAACGCTTTTGTGATCAACAAAAAGCTCTCAAGGACAGCTCTTTCTCTTATGAAGAACGAGCAGTCAGTAGGCAGTTACAAGCAGTTCACACTTAAAACAAAGAGCTTCCCAAGACTGTTTGCTATTCGTCAGTTAGTCAGGGAATCACGTTCTGCGGTGACGATGATCTGCGGGATGCTTGTTGCGATAATGGTCGTTATGCTGGGACTTGACTGCTATGTGATGTGCAGCAATGTCAGGGACTATACTGTCAGCGACACAAAGTACGGATACCAGTATCTGTACAAATATCCCGAGAAAACAGTCCCCGAAGGCGGAGAGGCTGCATATATCGAAACTCTCAGTACAGACTGTATGGGATATACACTTGATGTGACTGTTATCGGCATTGACGGTAAAAGCAAATATTTCGATGCCAGACCCGAAAAAGGCAAGACAAAGGCTGTTATCAATTCTTCACTGGTGGAGCGTTACGGCTACAAAGTGGGCGACAGAGTTGTGTTCAGCAACTCCGCAGCAGACGCAGATCACAGCTTTACTGTGACCGGTATCAGCGAATATTCCGTTGGCTTTACGATATTCATGGACATTGGAAGTATGCGTGAGCTTTTCGGGAAGGACGAGGACTACTTCAATACAGTTTACTCAGATAAGAGGCTGGATATTGACGAGGGCAGACTGTACTCGGTCACAACAAAGGAAGACGTAGAGAGAAGTGCAAGCGTATTTGTAAAGCTGATGTTCTCACTTGTGGTAACATTGATCGCCGCAGGAACAGTGGTATTCTGCGTAGTGATGTATCTTATGCTGGGGGTCATGATAGACAGGTCAGCAATGGGCATATCGCTTATCAAAATATTCGGCTATCGTCCGAAGGAGATACGGTCGCTGTATTTGAACGGAAATCTTTTTGTAGTTGCAGTAGGAGCAGCAATTGCCGTGCCTCTCGCAAAAAAGGCTATGGATATGATATTCCCGAGCTTTATCCCGAATGTTGCCTGTGCTATGAAACTTTCTTTTCCGTGGTATCTGTATGTAATAATATACTTTGCTATCATTCTTGTTTACACAGTCATCAACAGCCTGCTTATAAGAAAGATCAGGAAAATATCCCCTGCGGAGATACTAAAAAACAGAGAATAAATATGGAAAAGAGCTTATACAGCTATGTATAAGCTCTTTTTGATGCATAAAAGCTGTGAACGCATTTCAAAAATGATAATATTTCTCTTGACAAACAGCAGAAGATGTGATAGAATGATAATCAGATTATCGATAATACAAATATCAAAGGAGTGAGCTGATGTCTACACCTGATAAAAGCATTGATCCGAGACTGCTTGCGAGTGCGGAGGCTGAGTTCAATAAAAACGGCTTCATAAAGGCTGAACTTAAAACTATCTGCGAGAACGCAGGCATTACCACAGGTGCGCTGTATAAGCGATATAAGGGCAAGGAGGAGCTCTTCTGTGCTGTTGTTGACGGCATAGTTTCTGAACTGAATGACTTTGTTGAAAACAGATCGGATATCGACTTTTCTGCACTGAGCAATGCTGAGATCATTGCATCATGGACTATGACCTATGAGTCGTTTATCCCTATGTTCAGGCTGCTTTACGACAACAGGATCACATTTGTCCTGCTTATTGACAAAGCCGCAGGTACAAGATATGAGAACTTCAATCATGATTTCGTGACAAAGCTGAGTTATGCTTACGAAAAATTCTACGACGAGGCGAAAAAGCGCGGTCTTGCCAAAGCTGATGTAACGAGACAGGAGTTCCATGTTCTTATCTCATCATACTGGACCTGTGTGTGCGAGCCCTTTATCCATAAAATGTCGTGGAAAAAAATTGAGGAGCATTGCCGTGTCATGTGCAGATTTTTCAACTGGAGAGATGTCATTCTGCTGAAAGGAGAAGATGATGTTTAAGAAAGTCAAGCCCTACATGGGCGAATACATAAAATACACCTACGGAGCGCTGGCGGTCATGTTTATTGCACTGATAGCGTCAGCGGTGCCGTTTTTTCTGGTGTATCGCATAATAAAGCCGCTTCTGGAGGGCGAAAAGCTCTCCGCAGGCTATTATACTTGGCATATCGCTTTTATTTTTATATGCTTGTTAGCATATGCTATCTTATATGTTCTGGGACTTAAATTCTCCCACATATCCGCATACAATACGCTGAAAAATATCCGCATATCCCTTCAGAAAAAGCTGGAGCGTCAGCCTCTCGGAACGATACAGGATATGGGGAACGGCAGGATAAAAAAGCTGTTCACCGATGATATCGAACAGGTGGAAATGCTCCTTGCACACGCAATTCCCGAGGGCATTTCAAACCTTGCAATGGCGGCGATAGCTATTATCTGTATGTTCTTTGCAGACTGGAAACTGGCGCTTCTTTCGCTCTGTTCGCTGCCTATCGGAATGTTTGCAATGGGCATGATGTTCAAGGCAGGCATGGAGCGTATGAATGACTATTATGCGGCATCTGCGAAGATGAACGCAACCATTATCGAGTACATCAACGGCATGGAGGTAGTCAAGGTCTTCGGACGTGACGGCGAGTCCTATCAGCGGTACGAAAAGGACATCAAAAGCTACCGTGATTTCACCCTTGAATGGTACAAGATATGCTGGCCGTGGATGGCTCTGTACAGCGCTATTCTCCCTTGCGTGGCACTTGTGATGCTGCCTGTGGGAACACTGCTGGTCATCAACGGAAGTTCGACCTTAGCGGACCTTGTGCTGGTGTTCTGCCTTTCACTTTCTGTGGGAGTTCCAATACTGAAAGCGCTGAACTTCGCAGGCAAATTCCCACAGCTCAACTACAAGATAGACGAGATAGAAAAGGCTATGGACAGTGAGCCTTTAAAAACTAAGGATAATTCGTTTATCGGTAATTCAAATATCGTTAAGTTTGAAGATGTTCACTTTGCCTACAAGGAACAGGAAGTTCTTCACGGTGTTTCACTTGAATTAAAGGAGGGCTCGCTTACTGCGCTTGTGGGAGAATCGGGAAGCGGCAAATCCACACTTGCAAAGCTGCTGGTGCATTACTATGATATAAACGGCGGAAAGATAACTCTCGGCGGACAGGACATCACCGACATGAGCATAGAGGCTCTGAATGACCGCATTTCCTACGTTTCGCAGGAGCAGTTCCTGTTCAATACCACGCTGTATGAGAATATCCTCATGGGCGACCCGAAGGCTACCCGTGAACAGGTGCTTGAAGCTGCGGAAAAGGCTCAGTGCAGGGAATTCCTTGAGCGCCTGCCTGACGGCATAGACACTATGGCAGGCGACGGAGGCAAGCAGCTTTCAGGCGGTGAACGTCAGCGAATTTCACTTGCAAGAGCAATACTGAAAAATGCTCCTGTGATAGTTCTGGACGAAGCCACGGCTTTCATAGACCCCGAAAACGAGGAGAAAATGAATGCGGCAATTGCTGAGATAATCAAGGGGAAAACTGTTCTCGTCATTGCTCATCGTTTGCAGACTGTCGTGAATGCGGACAAAATTTGCGTGATGAAAGACGGAAACATAATCGCTGCGGATACACATGAAAAACTGCTGGAAAGCTGCGATGAGTACAAAAAGCTGTGGAGCAGCAGCGAAGCGAGAGCAAGCTGGACTATCGGAAATGAGGTGAGAGCATGATAGGAATGATAAGGCGTATCCTCGGCATTTCGGGGAAATACAAGGGCAGAATTTACGGTGCATTCGTGCTTTCATTTCTGAAAGGAATGCTGATGAAAGTGCCGATAATCGTTATGTACTTCATAGCGGCGGCATTCATCGACGGAAATATTTCAAAGCGAGCCTGCATTTATGCGGCGGTCGCACTGGTGGCAAGCGTAGCAGTACAGGCACTTTTCCAGTACCTTGCCGACCGTCTGCAAAGTGCGGCAGGATATATGATATTTGCAGATATGCGAATGAAACTGGGCGAACATCTTCGCCGACTGCCAATGGGATTTTTTACAGAGGGCAACATCGGCAGGATAAGCTCCGTACTTTCAACAGACATGGTTTTCATTGAGGAAAACTGCATGATGGTAATTGCAGACATGATGAGTTATCTGTTCTCGCAAGCTATAATGATAATCTTCATGTTCGCATTTGACTGGCGGCTGGGACTGGTCTCACTGCTGTTTACGGGTATCATCATCACTATCGGTATACCAATGCAGAAAAGCGATCTGAAGCACTCCGATGCCCGTCAGGAAGCCTCGGAGGTGCAGACTAAGGCTGTACTTGACTTCACCGAGGGTATCGGAATAATCAAGACTTACAACCTCCTTGGTGAGCGTTCAAAGGAACTGACCGATAGCTTTGACACAAACTGCCGTGTGAACCTCGGCTTTGAGGAAGCCCATATGCCATGGAAAACCTCTGTGTACATAGTCTACGGACTGGCAACTGCGGCGGTGCTGGCTGTGTCGGCGGTGATGTACAGAAACGGTACTCTGCCGCTGAATTACTTCATCGGAATGCTGCTGTTCCTGTTTGATATGTTCGTTCCTATCCGCACATTCTACGATCAGGGAACAAGACTGACGGTCATGAATGCCTGCATGGACAGGATAGATGCACTTTTTGCAGAAAAGGAGCTTGACGACAGCGGTACTCAGACTCTTGCGGAGAATAATTCTCCTGAGATAGAATACAGAAACGTCACCTTTGCCTACGACAAAAAGGACGTTCTGAAGGACGTTTCGTTCAGTGCTGAAAAGGGAACAATGACTGCTCTTGTAGGACCGTCAGGCGGCGGTAAATCCACAATTGCAAGCCTTTTCGCACGATTCTGGGATATTCAGTCGGGAGAGATACTTCTGCGTGGCACGGATATACGAAATATACCGCTTTCTGTGCTTATGGACAACATCAGCATGGTGTTCCAGAGGGTGTATCTGTTCCGGGATACGGTGTACAACAATATCGCACTTGGCCGTCCTGATGCAAACCGTGAGGAAGTAATTGAAGCTGCGAAAAAGGCAAGGTGCTACGACTTCATCATGGAATTGCCGGAAGGTTTTGACACTGTTATCGGTGAAGGCGGAGCGTCACTTTCAGGCGGTCAGGCACAGCGACTTTCAATCGCAAGGTGCATACTGAAAAATTCGCCTATCGTCATTCTTGACGAAGCTACCGCAAGTGTGGACGCTGACAATGAAAGCTATATCCAGCAGGCTATCTCCGAACTGTGCAAGGGAAAAACGCTCCTTGTTATCGCACATAGGCTGAATACTATCGCTCATGCTGACAGGATAATGGTGATAAAAGACGGTCAGATAGCGGAAGCAGGTGATCACGGCAGCCTCATGGCTAAGGACGGTATATATCGCTCAATGGTGACTAAACGTGCAGTCAGCACAGGCTGGAGGAATTAGACTGCGAGCGCTCAGTGCGAAATACAGGCGATCACTGAGATCCTGTCAAGCACAGCATCTGTCTTGAGATCATCGAAAAAGTCATCATCGTACCACGGACGGCGTTCGTGTATCTTACCCTTGATGAAAAATATCAGTCCAACAGAGAAAAGAATCAGCAGTATGATACCGATGATCTTCAATGTCTTATGACCTCTTTTTCTTATTTGTTTCCATTTCTGACCTTTCCATTCTGATATTCCTTATCCATCAGAAGAACACAGCAGAGCATGATACACGGAAACACAATACCGCATAAGATACCCCTGTGCAGATCGCTCCCCAATAAGGCAGACGCTTTTCCTGCGATCGTCGGACCGGCACAGCACCCAAGATCGCCTGCAAGCGCCAGTAATGCAAACATCAGCGTTCCACCGTTTCTGAGCCTTGCGGCTGAGAGACTGAAAGTTCCCGGCCAGAATATCCCGACTGAAAATCCGCACAGCATACAGCCGATCAGCAGATAGCTCCCAACGCATAAAACAGACGATGCGAGCATTACCTTTTGCAGCGGTATCTTCTCCCCAAATTTGCCAAACATCGCTCTTGCACTGCCCATACATATTGCAAATCCCATAGTCCCGATCAGGTCTCCTGCGGATTTTGAGATGTGCAGTCCCGATTCGGCAAATGCAGATGCCCACTGACTGACCGTCAGCTCACAAGCACCTGCACAAAGCATCATCAGGCAGAAAAATAGGAATTGTGGTGTTCTTATCAGTTCGGCAAATCCCGATGCTTGTCCTCTTGTTTCGGATAGTGTGGCAATGGGTACTTTCAGGAAAAGAATAAAATTCAACATCGGTACGATCGACCATAATGCGGCAAGAATGCGCCAATGCTCTATTCCTGCGATAGCAAAAAATACAGTCGATAACAGCACAGTAGCCGCCTGTCCCCAACAGTAGAAGGAGTGGAGCAAGGACATCGCAGTCTCTTTGTTGTCTGTCGGACAAGCCTCGACGATGGGGCTTACAAGCACTTCGAGAAGTCCTCCGCCGACTGCATACATCGCTATGCAGATCACAAGTCCTGCAAAGGGTGACGGGAGCTTGTCTGGCAAAACTGTCATCAGCAGAAATCCCGATGCAGACAGGATATGTGCAAGCTGCATAGATACCCGATAGCCGATCTTGTCCGCAAAGGCAGGAGCAACTGCATCAACTGTAAGCTGAACGGCAAAATTGATCGTTATGAGCCATGTGATCTGTGCCAATTGGATACAGAATTCCGACCGAAACCGCAGAAACAGCAGCGGTACAAAGTTGTTGACGATCGCCTGTATCACATAGCCGATGAAACAAGCAGTCAGTGTTGTTTTATATGTTATATTCTTAATGATCCTCACCTCAAAACGATTTATCAAGCAGTTCAAGCCCGTAGGTCTTTACATCACCGTTCACTGCGTCAAATATCCATTCACCGATGCTTCTGTCGTTTCCGAGCTTGTCAAACACATTTGCAGAGATGATCGTATGCTGGGTGTTGTGGGTGTCGCCATCCTCTCCGCAGCTCCAGATATAAATACCCACATCGGGGATATTCGTCTGCAAGCCGTTTACCATTTCTTTCAGATCGCGCTGGAAGTTATCGCCAAGCTCTTTGGTCTTATCCATTTTTCCGCTGTCGATATAGGACTGATACTGCATCAGGGTATCATCACGATAGAGCGCTTCACGCAGACAGTCAATGATGAACTGATGTGAGCGTTCATTGTGCTGATCAGTCAGTTCCTTCCGCAATTTGCGGTATTTCAGTCATTTTTCGCATTTGGAATGGTAATATACCTTTTTAACAACAAAATGGATTCCCCTGCAAAACTCACATTGCTTGCGCTGATCGCAGTTCTTCCAATATTCGGAGCCTTTCTGCTTGCCTTTACACAGAGAAACCTCGGTCATCGGAATATGCAGAAGAATATGGACAGGATCATAAAGAATACGAAAAAAATGCTCCCGCAGGACAGCACCGTTACAGAAAAGCTGTCAGGTGATATTTACTGTACCAACGATTTGCATAGCTGCCTTATGATGAAAATCGGGATATCCAATAAAAATTTGACTTTATGTAAATAAATAAGATGAAAAATGATGAATATTTAGATATAAATAAGACCGTTTCAAAAAAAGCTTGACTTTTATTTGTCACTGTGCTATAATTTTTGATTGTTAGGATATACTAATTTATATTTTAAAAAAAGTATATAATAGAAGCACAGCATTAATACGTTGATGGCGTAAATTAGCGATATCAACAGTTTTGCTGCGAAGGAATATTGTATAATATAAAGTTAGCATATTATAACGAATTGCATTTTTGGCTGAACTGCCTTTCTTCAGTGAGCTCTGTCATTTTAAGCAACACATTGGTGAAACGGTCTGAGCTTGACAGATATCATATCAAACTCGGATCTGTGCATCAATAAGATATGGAGGTATTTATGTCACTTTTAAAAATGGAAAATGTCGTAAGACGATACGGAGATGAAAGCAATGCTGTTTATGCGCTCAATGGAGTTTCTCTTGAAATCGAGGAAAAAGAGATAGTGATAATTTTAGGCTCATCGGGTTCGGGAAAGAGCACACTTCTCAACATCATCGGCGGTATTGATGTAATGACCGACGGTAAATTTGTTTTCATGGGCAAAGAGATGAGCGGCAAAAAGAGCAAAGACCTTCTTATGTACAGACGTGAAAACATCGGATTTGTATTTCAGTTCTATAATCTTATTGCAGATCTTACGGTAAGAGAGAATATCAAGGTCGTTGCTGAATATTGCAGTTCTCCTCTGGATATTGATGATGTTATGAAAACGCTGGGAATAAACGAATTTGCCGACCGTTTCCCTAATCAGCTCTCGGGCGGTCAGCAGCAGCGCGTAGCTATCGCAAGAGCGGTAATAAAAAATCCTAAGCTCCTGCTTTGCGATGAGCTTACAGGCGCGCTGGATTCAAAAAGCTCGGGGGACGTATTGAAATTCATCGAAAAGATCAATGCCGAATACAACACAACGATAATAATAATAACTCATAATAATGAGATCGCAAGAATGGGTGATAGGATAATCAGGATTCATGACGGAAAGATCATTTCAAATGAGATAAACACAGCAAAAGTCAAGGCAAGCGAACTTGAACTTTGATCATAGAATATAGCGAGGGTTAAAAATGCTTACATTAAACAAAAGATACATAAGAAGCATCAAGAAGAATTTTTCATTCTACTTTTTCTCTTCGCTTCTTACGGCAGTGGCTATATGCCTTTTTTTATGCTTCCATGCGGGAGTAAACGGCGAAAAAGCATATATAGACGATATAAGAGAGAACTACTGCGTCGAAGACGGTGAATTCACACTTCCTGTTTCGCTTGATGAAGATGCTGTGGCTGAACTTGAAAACGAAAAAAACGTTACTGTTGAGAAGAACAGATATGTTAATTTCGAGGACGAAAACTATGCTATCCGCTGCTTCTCAAAGACAGAAAAGGTGAACAAATACTGCGTGACAGAAGGTTCGGATGCTGAGAAGGACAACGAGCTTCTTATCAGCAGGAATTTTGCGGATGCCAATTCGATAAAGCTCTCTGACAGTATAAAGATATTTGACAGGGATTTTGTTGTTAAGGGATTTGTTGAGCGTCCCGATTATCTGTTCATGCTTGAAAATCTTTCGGACAGCTATCATACCGACTCGGAATTCGGTATAGCTGTAATGTCTGATGAAGCGCTTGAGTCTCTTGGCGAAGAAATATCGGAGTATTACTCGATAGTTTACAATGATAATGATGACGTAAACAGTGTTAGAAGATACATCTATGATGAATACGGCACACTTACATATATGCCTGCTGATATGAACAGGAGGATCACAATGCCTCTTAATCTCTGTCAGCAGCTCGGTATGTATGCGAATTTGATCCTTCCCGTCATCCTGCTCATAGTTATTATCCTTACTGCCGTGGTATTAAAGAGACATCTTCTCAATGACGCAAAACAGATCGGTGTACTTCTGGCGCTTGGTATGAAAAAGTCTCAGATATACCGACATTATATGCTTTTTGCGCTTATACCCGCGGCGTTGGGCAGTATATTGGGCGTGACAGCGGCATTTCTCTTTAAAGACAGCGTGGCGTCAATGTGCTTTTTTAAGATAGAAAAGCTTCCTGTGGATTACAGCTTCAACACATCGGATATACTGATGTCGCTTCTGTTCCCTGCGGTTCTGTATTGCCTGTCTGCACTGCTTCAGACTATCGGCATAACACGGAAAAACGTTACGGAGCTTCTCAGGAACAGGCTCGGCTCGGGAAAGAAGAGAAGAAACGCTTCTTCTTCAGTAAATACTCCTGTAAGACGAAAGTACATATTCAGGACTATATTCAGCCATTTTTCGCGTACTCTCGCGTTTGCTGCCGGAGTTATCATAAGCGGCATAGTTATGGTTTATGCTCTTTATATGATAGATTCATGCAAGCATTACCGCGATCATGCAGTCGATATAGTCGGAGATTTTGAATATGAGTATTTCCTTGACGACTTCACAGATGATGAACTCCCTGAAAAAGCGGTGGGTTCCGTGGGACTTGCTTTTGAGGTTGAGGGGAGCAACGGCACCTTCAATATCATAGGCGTAGATGATGACCGCTATCTTAAATTCAAGGACGATGACGGAAATGAAGCCGATCTTGATGACGGAAAGTATTACCTCAGCAAAATGGCCTCCATGCAGTACGGAGTAGTCGAGGGCGAGACCCTGAAATTCTTCCAGTCGGCTTCTATGAAGGAGTACGAAGTGAAGATAGACAGGATCATCGATAACGATGTTCAGTGCGTGCTTTATTCGTCCAGGAGTAATATCTGTGATATGTTTGATATCCCCGACGGAATGTACAATGTTGTAATGAGCTCGGATAAGATCGGCTATTCTGACGACGAAGTCACATCAACGATCACCAAAAAGTCGTTCAAGGACCAGATACAGAGCGTTATCGACGGTATTATACCGTCAATGACAAGTACGGTCGTTATCGGCTGCCTGATCTGTATCATAGTTATTTATCTTATGGTAAATATGCTCATACAGGAAAATACGGGAATGATATCGATGCTCAAAATACTGGGTATGAAAAACAGAGAGATCAACAGGATGGTGCTCAATGTTTATTTTGTTATCCTTGTGATATCATCTGTACTTGGCTTGTATCTGGGATATCTTTTCTCTGATTTTTATTTCAAGGGAAATGTAGAAAGCTTCCAGTGCTATATAAGCGCATGGATATCGCCTGTCAGCATAGCGGTCTATTTCGGCTGTATCCTTATCAGTTACTTTTTGTCGCTGCTGCTGCTTCGCCGAAAGGTAGACAAGGTGGATGTAAGCGAGAGCCTCAAGTATAATCAGGATTGAACAGGCTTCGGGATAATGATAAAAATTTAAACAGCTTATGTTATGGGAGATCTGAATGGAATTTGTTGACAAAATATATGAGATCGGAGAGCGTCCTCCGTTGGGGATCGTGCCTCGAAGGATGTATGCGTGGACGATAAGGAATGAACGGCTGGGTTCGCCTGAGACCGCATTCGGCGTGGAGCTGGTTGACGTTCCGATGATACGCGATGATGAGCTTCTTGTTTATAATATCAGCGCGGGAATCAATTACAACGGTATATGGGCGGCAACCGGAAAGCCAAAGAACGTTATAGACAGTAACGGAGATTATTTTGACGAGAAGCAGGATTTTCATATCTGCGGCTCGGAATCATGCGGAATAGTTTATGCAGTCGGAAAAAACGTTAAAAACTATAAGGTAGGAGATATTATCTGCGTCGGGGGCTCGAAGTATTCCTCTGATGATAAGGATATACAGTCGGGAATGGATCCCTGCTTCAGCCCTTCTTATCATATATGGGGTTATGAGAGCAATTACGGAGCATTTGCTCAGTTTTCAAGGGTTCAGGAGTGTCAGTGCGTCAAAAAGGCAGATAATCTTGATTTTGACGAAGCTGCCTGTGCCTATGCAACTGGCGTTACTGCATACCGTATGCTGAATGGCTGGAAAGGCAATACCCTGAAAAAAGGAGATGTTGTTCTTATATGGGGCGGCGCGGGCGGCCTCGGTATATCAGCTATCCAGATCACAAAGGCTCTCGGCGGGATCCCTGTTGCGGTGGTATCCTCCGAGGAAAAGGGCGAACTGTGTAAACAGCTCGGAGCAGCGGGATATATAGACCGCTCGAAGTTTGACCATTGGGGAAGCGTAAGCGCTCTTTCTGACAAGGAGTACCGCAGCTGGATAGCTCAGGCAACTAAATTCAGACGAAGCATATGGAAGATAGTCGGAGAAAAGCGTTCACCTGCTATAGTACTGGAGCATCCGGGCAGAGATACTCTTCCCACATCGCTGTTCGTGTGCGAAAATGGGGGAATGGTAGTTCTCTGCGGTGCCACATCATCGTATATGGCGGATATAGATCTGAGGTTCCTGTGGCTTAACCAGAGAAGGATACAAGGCTCTCATGCAGGCACTCAGAAGGACGCGGCGGAGTACATCAAGCTTGTGGAAAAGTACGATATTCACCCCTATATAGGAAAAAAATATGACTGGAGCGAACTGCCGAAGGCTCATGAGGACTGTGCAAAAAAAGTCTATAAGGGCAAGCTGGTCGTCAGGATTGGAGCGGAATAATAGAATATGCAGAATGATTTAAGGTTTAAAGATACAGATGTAGCTGTTATAGGGTATTCCTGCCGTTTCCCCGAAAGCAGTTCACCTGAAAGGTTCTGGCAGAACCTTAAAAACGGAAGGGACTGTATCACAAGGGAGGACGGATCAGATCTCCGCAGAACGTATGCTTTCGGACGTATCAATGACGCATACAGCTTTGATCCCGAGGCATTCGGACTCAGCGAATTGTCCGCAAAGCTTATGGACCCTCAGCAAAGAATGATGTTCAAGCTTTGCGCCGAGGTGCTTGAGACAGGAGGATATTCCGAAAACAGGAAAAATGTGCGTGTCGGGCTTTTCTGTTCGCTTTATGAATTTGTTTATGTCTGGAAAGGCTATTTCACCACCTCGGAAGATACTGCCGAAGAACAGAGCCTGAGAAAAACATTTCTTGACGGCTCGTCTGCGTCAAGGATAGGTTATCATATGGACTTTACAGGTCCTTGTGTGCCGATAAAGGCGTCGTGTGCAAGCTCGCTTTATGCGGTCCATGAAGCTGTGAACGCTCTCATAAACGGAGAGTGTGATATAGCTATCGCAGGCGGAGTTAATATCCTTGAAAATCAGGAATACTATATGAACGCTGAAAATACACTGTCTAAAAACGGTTATACGAAGCCATTCAGCGCCGATGCAGACGGGTTCGTCCCGGGCTGCGGAGGCGGTGCAGTGCTTCTAAAAATGCTCAGTGACAGTATTGAGGATCATGATGTTATCCATGCGGTAATAAAGGGCTCCGCTATAAATAACGACGGAAGCGAAAAGGCGAGCTATGCTGCTCCGAGCGTCAAAGGCGAGTGCAGAGCAATGTCTGACGCACTTTATATAGCAGAGCTTGAAGCTGATGATATCGGCTACATCGAAGCTCACGGAACGGGAACAAAGCTTGGCGACGCAATAGAGATCACCTCGATAAACAAGGTGTTCGGCGACAGAACGGAGAATCCCTTGTACATAGGCTCAGTCAAATCAAATGTCGGACATCTTAATTTTGCGGCAGGTGTTGCAGGTCTGATAAAAACTGTTCTTATGCTTGAACACAGTACAATAGTCCCGTCATTGTACTGTGAAAAGATCAATCCCGAGCTTTCGATGGAGAAATTCGGATATAAGGTGGCGGACAGCTGCGAAAGAAATGATGATCTCAGGTATGCGGGAGTAAGTGCTTTCGGAGTCGGAGGCAATAACTGTCATGTCGTTCTGTCGGCATATAAAGCTGAAAGCAGCGGTATCTCAGAGGATCGGAGCGGATATGGCATTATCATTTCATCTGATGATAAGCAGTGCCTGAAAAAAGATTGCAGCGAGCTCGCTTATTATCTTGAGCATGAGCCCGAAACACAGCTGAGGGATATAGCGTACACGATCGCTTCAAGAGCTCCTCTGAAAAAATACCGCGTCCCGTTTGGCGCAGGGAGCACCGAAAGCCTTGCAGGTATGCTCAGACAGCCGTTCATTACTTATGAGGAACCGGTCGGGAAAAAACAGCAAAGTGTCATATGGCTTTTCCCCGGCAGCAATGTGTTGGGGATTGATGAAGTCAGAGCTGTATACAATATCTCGCCGAAAATAAGAGAATGCTTTGATGCTGTTTTCGATGATGTAGAGTCCGAATGCGGTATTGATCTCAGGAAAACCCTTAGCGAAGGTGAGCTTACCGATGCACAGCTCAATTCAGCGCTCCTGCCGCTCTGTGTACAGTGCGCTGTGGGAGATATGCTGAAAAAGGCGGGAGTTGCCTGCGACGCTGTTATCGGATACAGTGCAGGCGAATATACAGCGGCATACTTTGCCGGAGTCATTACAAGAAAAGAACTGATAAGGCTCTATTATCTGAGAAATAAGCTTCTTGCAAAGCTTCCCGAGGGAAAGATACTGACCGTTTTAGGTGATCCCGATGAGTTTGAGCTGCCGGAAGGCATATATATTTCGGCTCGGAATACTCCGAACAGATTTATGATAACAGGACTTGCGGATGACGTTGACAGCTATAAGAAGGTACTGGAAGAAAAAAACATTTATTGTACGGAGCTCCCTCTGAAACGTGCGGGACACTGTAGTATTGTTGATGGGATAATACCCGATTTCAGGAAGCTTCTTGATACTATCAGCTTTAAACCTCCGAAGGTCAAATATATATCCTCGTATACGGGGCGTATCGCTGATACGGAGCTTGTATCCGCAGATTACTGGACAGAACAGCTGAGAAGCAAGGTCGATTTCTACAATGCGGCAATGGTGTTCGATACATTTGAGAGCATGGCTGCAGTTGAGATCGGTGTTGGCGGACAGCTCTCTTATTTTGCCAAAAAATCGGTGAAGAACCGCAGCGGAAAAACATTCATCAGCATGATCTGTGATGACATAACGGATCGCGGTGAAGCTTTGCTATATGGTTTGTCTGCACTAACATCTGTAGGATTACTTGACAGAGCGGTTCCCGATGGCAGAATGATATATCTTCCTCCTTCTTCGTTCAATGAAAAAAACTATAACGAGTTAGAGGAAAAACGTGATGAAACGCCGTTTATTCAGAAGAAACAGGTGATACTGGATGGCTGCTCAAGGGAAATGTCAGAGCTCGTTTCATTCCTTGGCAAAAAGTGCGAGACCGAAGTGCTCCAGTATATGCCCGATGAAACGGGATGGAAGGATACAGAGACCTTATATGCCGGGTTTGCAGATACAGAAAGCAGAATGCTCGAAGCTTCCGATATAAAGTGTGTAAAGGAGAATAAAAACCTTGAAGCTTCTTTGGATATGCTTTGCCTTTCAGCTTCTGTGGGCTACTTCAAGCATTACGGCCTGTTCGTCCGTAAGGACAGTGCTTTGAGCTGGGCGGAAATAAAGGATAAGCTCGGTATCGTTGAGGAATATTTGCCTTTTGCTATGCTTATGCTGTCATTCCTGAGGGATAACGGTTACATTGCCATTGATAATACAGAGTATGTACAGGACATAAGCGACAGTGACATTATCAGATGCATCAAGAGCATATCCGAAGCTGATACTATTGAAGCTGTACTGGAAAAGGTAAGGAAGCTTGAACCTGATTATATACCGTTTTTTGAGCTTTATGCCGATGCAGCCGCACATTATCCGGAAGTTCTTGAAGGAAGGGTGCTCGGTAAGGAGATACTCTATCCCAACGGCTCCTACAACAAGCTTTTTGATATGTATAAAAAGATACCCGAAATGAATAAGGTGAGACTTTATTCATCGATCTTTGCCGAAATGCTGGAAGAGCTTGCCGCAGAAAGTGCGCGACCGCTGAAGATACTGGAAATAGGTGCGGGTACAGGACTTGTTACATGGAATGCCGTAAAGGTGACAGAAAAACATAACGGTGATTACTGGTTTACCGATATCGGAGCTTCATTCATTGAAAAAGCAAAGATATATGCAGCGGAAAACGGCTATACTTCACTTGAGTTCTGCAAGGTTGACGTCACCGTGGGTTTCAGGGAACAGGGCGTGCCCGATGAGTATTTCGATGTTATCGTATCCTGTAATGTTATTCAGGCAACGGGAGATATGAAGGGGGCGCTGAAGAATTGCTTCAAGGCTCTAAGAAAGGGAGGCTATCTGGTTCTGCTCCAGACTATCGATGGTCACCATATAAGCGAGATGCTTTACGGCCTTACTCCCGAGTGGTGGAACTATTTCAACGATCCTCTCAGACGGTACAGTCCGATAATGAAAAAGGAGCATTTCTGCCGTACACTTGAGGGCGCGGGCTTTGAAAATATACGTTTCTTTGAGGGAAATGAGAAAAAAGCTACTGACGCGGCGCTTATATTTGCTCAAAGAAATGCTGAGAATACCCCGATGGATACGAGTATGGCAAAGGCTGTCACGGGGTATGAAAAAAGGTATATCTCAGGATATATCGGTGAAAACAGGAACGCTGACCTTATCATGCCCGAAAGCTGGGAGAAAAGATGTCATATAAGGCGTACTGACGGTGATTTGCCTGTTAATTATAAGAGCGAGACCGAAAAAAGGCTTTGCGGCATGATAGAAGGGATAACAGGCATAAAGATCGATGATACAGATTCGTCGATATATTCATATGATATTGATTCCCTCTGCGGACTTATGATAAGCTCGCAGATAAAAAACGGATTCAGTATAGATTTTTCAGTAAAGGATCTGCTCGGTTGTACTACTGTGAGGGAAATTGCAGAGATAATCGACGAAAGAACAGGTCATTGACCGCATAACGTAAGGAGGAAAAAATGAAGGTAGATATTGAAAGAGTTATTGAGATCATACGCGAAGAGCTTTGCGTTGATGATGATGTCGAGATAAACGGGGATACCAAGCTGCGTCAGGAGCTTGAAATGGATTCTCTTGATACTATAAGCCTTATTTCCGCTCTCGAAGATGAATACGATATCAATGAAGAGCTCAACTATACCGATCTTATAACTGTCAACGACATAGTTGATGTTATAAAGCAGTATGTCTGAGCTCGGCGGAGCAGTGTATAACGACTTTGTGTACGGACCTGATAATGATAATAAGGGGCTGAGGCTCATCAAGTATATCGGAAGTGCCTGCAAGGTCGAGATACCTGCTGAAATAAACGGAGAAAGAGTCGTATCCTTAGGTCCATACGTCTTTGTGGATATTGATGACGCAGGAGAGGGCAGGTTCAAGGCGGATGTTGCGAAAAACGGCAAAGCAACGCCGTATGAGATAATCCTTCCGCAGGGACTTGAATACATAAGCTACTGCGCTTTCTACGGCTGTGAGAACATAAAACGCATCCTTATCCCCGAAAGCGTGACCGAGATCGGAAGTTCTGCATTTGCATTCTGCCAACAGCTTGAAAGTATAAAACTTCCGTCAGGTATCAGCATACTTAACAGGAGTATGTTCAGGAACTGCTTTTCATTGAAAGAGGCAGTACTGACAGGAAAGGTCGGGAGCATAGGGTTTATAGCTTTTGAGAATTGCAGGAGCCTTGAAAAGGTGGTATTGCCTGACAGCGTGAGCAGTATTGAAATGCGTGCCTTCTGCGGGTGCAGCTCTCTCAGGAACATAAAGCTTCCGGATAATGATATAGAATTCGGCAACGGAGCGTTTGCGGAAAGCGGACTTGTAGAAGTTTCCATACCGCACACGTCATTTATTTCGGAAGCTATGTTCCATAACTGTCGGGAGCTTGAAAGCCTGAGGGTATCAGAGGGGCTTGAAGAAATCAGAGCCGATGCGTTTAACGGCTGTATTTCCCTTGAAACGGTTTATTTCCCGGAGAGAGTAAGAATGATCGGAAGCAGGGCTTTTTGCGGCTGCGAAGCCTTGGAGAGCCTGTCGCCGATAGAGCCTGATGCCGTTTACGGGGACGATGTATGGAAGGGCACGAATTTTTGTTGACATTGAAAGGAAGGAATAATGGTATCAAATAATAATACAGAACTGGCGCCTGAAAATCAGGGAGCTGTCGCTGCCGGAAAGACACTTGATCATTCGGGCAATCTCATAATGAATTTTCTAAGTTCGGCTCGGAAACATTCTGATAATATTGCGGTTTACGGCAGAAAAAAGCTCACTTATTCCGAATTCCTTGCCGAAGTAAGGAAAAAAGCGGCTGTTCTTGCCGAAAACGGCATCGGACAGGGAGATAAGGTGGGCGTTTATTGCCGTCACACGGAGGAAACAATAGCACTGATATATGCTGTGCTGTACATAGGTGCGGTATATGTGCCCATAGGTGCGGATTGTCCGCCGGAAAGGATAAAGCATATCGTTGGGACGAGCGGCGTAAAAGCGGTTTTCAGCGCAGAAATGCCTGAAAGCGATGCAGGTGTTGATGTTATAGCCTTAAATGATATGCAAGGCTCAGGCGATGAGCTTCCCGAACCATGCGAAAGCACGGATCAGTATGCATACTGTATGTTTACATCGGGTACTACGGGCGAACCGAAGGGAGTGCTTATCCGTCAGGAATATCTGCTGAATATGTGCGAATGGTACGGAGAAAGATTTAAGCTTGACTCTGATTCAAGGCTGATACTTCTGAATAATTTCGGTTTTGACGGTTCGCTCAAAACTATATTCACGCCGCTGCTTTACGGTTCTTCCATAGTTCTTGCGACGGACTCCCTTTTTGACGTCAAGACTGACGCTGAGATCATAAAGAAATACGAAGTAACTCACTTTGCCTGTGTTCCGAGTCTTATGCAGGGAATTATAGAATACTGCGGCTGGAACGGCTACAAGGAACTGGAAAGCGTAAAATATGTTATAAGCGCAGGTGAGAAGTTCAGGAGCAGCGCGGTGCTCAAATGGCTGAAAAACGGGAATTGCAGTGCTGAATTCGTCAATCTTTACGGACCTGCCGAATGCAGCTGCTGTGTATCGTATCACAATGTTACGGAAGATGATCTTGAAAAGGATATCATACCTATCGGAAAGCCGATATACAACAAGCGTATGTATATACTTGACGATGATCTTGCACCGTGCCCTGTCGGTACGGAAGGAGATATATGGATAGCAGGACTCGGTACCTTCGGCGGATATATAGGAATGAGCCCGGAGGCTTCGGGGCTCAGTGCAGATATAATGGACAGTGCTTCATTCATGTATATGAGCGGCGACAGAGGAAAAAGACTTGATAACGGAGAAGTGCTGTACTGCGGAAGAAAGGATAATCAGATCAAGATAAGCGGTCAGAGGATCGAGATCGAGGAGATAGAACAGGTCCTGATGAGACATGATAATATAACGTCGTGCGGACTGTTTGTCAAAAATGAAGATCAGGCTGTAAAAACAATAATGTTCTATTCAACAGCTGATAAAAAGGAAATGACATACGATGAGCTTTCCGGATTTATGGAGAAAAGTCTCCTGAAGGGTGTCATCCCCAACAGATTTGTTTATCTTGAAAAGCTTCCGGTATCGATAAACGGAAAGCTTGACAGAAATGCTCTTGAAGGCCTTATACCTGCAGGCAGTGAAGCAGGCGGTGAGGAGACCGATGAGCTGACACAGAAGCTTGTCCTTGCCTGGAAAAACACCCTTGAGATCGACGAGGTGCCGCTTGATAAAGGCTTTTTTGAACTCGGCGGATATTCAATGCTGCTATATCATTTGCAGAGTGAGATAAAACAGCTTCTTGGTAAAGACATTTCTCCCATGGAGATACTTGCTCATCCTACCGTAAGAAATATGGCAGCATTTCTGAAGGGTGAGGATACTGCTTTGGAAGAAGCTCCGAACAGAAACAGACGTATAAGAAGAACACGCAGATAATGGTCGTTGATTGGAGGAAAAAATGATAAGCGTAAAAGAATACTCTGATGATATCTATGTTATAGACTCAAAATATGCACAGTTATGGGTAGCAGAAAGAGGACAGGTAGAAAATGCTGATTACTATTACGGCGGCACAAGGACTGTTCCGTATGACAGTACAGATAAGGAATGCGAGAACCGTATCTCATACCTGAAAAACTATGAAAGTGGTTTGAAGAACGTCTTTATCAATGATGTTATCGCATCGGGCAGCCTTGAAAAAGTGAAAAAAGACCTTCCCGAGGGATATATCGGAAGCAAGGTAGGCGGCGGACGCTGCATTATCAGACCGAAATCAAAGGAAACATATGATATAATCATGGATACCTCGCATCCTCGGCATTGCGAGATAGTTGACAGTATGTTCAGAGATCTCGGGGAATTCCTGAATGATAAGAACGGTGAAATAAAGCTTACGCCTGATTTCGGCAGATTTGTAGGACTTGCGGATATGCTCCACAAGTATACGGAGAATGTGCTTGGAGTTAAATGCGAGGACGGAGGCTGCGGCGGAAAGGCTTCATATACATCTACAGGCATAATCGAGGCGATAGAGTATCTTGGCTTCGGAAAGGATAAGAGCATACCCGTAACGCTGGTAGGCTCGGACGGAGCAGTGGCTTGTGCGGTCCTTGAGTACCTTATCAACGAGAAGTATACCGATATTGCCGTTTGCGATATATCCTATGACACAGAAGAACGCAGACAGGAAGCCGAAAGACTCAGAGCGCTGGGCATAAAGATTCTTCCCGCAGAATACGGTAAATTCACCGCTCCCTGCCTTGAAAGAGGCGGTCTGTTCATTGCTGTGACAGTGGGCGGAGAATTGCTCAATTCGGACCTTTCTGTCGTAAAAAACGGCACAACTATGCTTATGGCGCATAATGAGGTAATAACGGTTAATGAGGAGTCTCTTTCCGCCATTGACAAGCTGCTTGAGGAAAAGGATATCAAGATAGTTCCGGGACAGCTTCTTACATTCGGCGGAGCGATGACTTCAAGACTCGAGTGGTTCTTCAGACGCTCGCATAACGAAGGAGAGACCTTCAATAAACCTGTTGCTCATAAGGTTGTAAGGCTTGCGGTCGATTATCTTTTTGAAAAGTATTGCATGGGAGATAATAAGACAAATATATTCCGTTCGGTTTATGATCTTGTATGAGTTTGGATAAGGGAGAGCAAGGATGAGTACGATCTTAAAGGCTATCAATGTGAAAAAAACTTATGCTGTTGACAGCAGGACTCAGGAGGTACTGAAGGGCGTTGATTTTCAGATAGAAAAAGGAGATTTTGCTGTTATAATGGGTTCATCCGGTGCCGGAAAATCTACGCTTCTTTACGCTCTTTCCGGAATGGATAATATAGATTCGGGAAAAATCGTTTTCGGCGATCAAAGTATCGAGAATTATTCAGCCGATAAAATGTCGGTTTTCAGGCGGAAACACTGCGGATTTGTCTTTCAGCAGAATAATCTTCTTGACAATATGAGCATTCTTGATAATGTTGCAGCTGCCGGTATGCTGTGTACAAGCTCAAAAAAAGAGGTGCTTTCAAAGGCTGAAAAGCTGTTTGAAAAGGTGAACATTTCAAAGGAGATACAGAAGAAATTCCCTTCGCAGATATCGGGCGGAGAGGCTCAGAGAGCAGGTATAGTCCGTGCGTTGATCAATGATCCCGATGTAGTGTTCGCGGATGAACCTACTGGCTCTCTTGATTACTCCAACGGTCAGGTGGTGCTCGATCTGCTTACCGATATACACAAAAGCGGGCAGACTATAATAATGGTCACACACGATATACGCTCGGCATTCAGAGGCAATAAGGTGATATTTGTCAGGGATGGTATGACGGGCGGTATATGTGAGCTGGGCGAATACGATGAAAAAGATGAAGAAAGAAAAGAAAAGCTGAGAAGCTTTCTTGAAGAAAGAGGCTGGTAAGATGAGGCGCATACTCCTTTTGACCTTTGCAAATCTTCGCAGATCCGGAGGGCAAAACGCCTTTCTGGCTTTTCTTATCACACTCATCACACTGTTCTGCGTGCTCAGCCTTACGGTTATGATGGGCTTTATGAACTGCTTCGATAATGCGGCGGAAAAGGCTGACGCTCCCGATATATTTGCAGCCGGACAGAATGAACTGTTCGATAGCGATAACAAGAATATAATCGATACTGACAGCAGAGTCGAGAAAGCTGTATACAGTGATGTTCTTTACCTTGACAGTGCTCAGATAACCTTTGCAGGCACAAAGAAAAGTGTCACACTTATTGCGATGCCTCTCGGGAAACAGGATTACATGAGCTATGAGATAGTCGAGGAAATGGAAGATATCCCCGAAAACGCAATATATGTATCAAGATATTTCAAGGAATCAGGCGATTATGAGCTCGGAGAGCGCTTTGATATAAGATATGATAAGATAGTATATCATTTTGTCATTGCAGGCTTTACAGAGGATATATACCTCGGCTGTGTCCATTCGGGAACTCAGACGGGAGTTGTGCTGCCTGAAGAGGAATATATCGAATTTGCCAACAGGTTTTCATCAAATGAAAACGGAAAGGTAGCTGATATATATATCCGTGATAAAGCTCAGGCTCAGGCTGTTCTCAGCGATTTTCTCAATAAGGCTGAAACAGGGACTTCAAAATACTGTTCCATGACATATGATGTATGCCGTAATTATGCGACTATGGAGCCCTCTATAATGGCGATCCTCCTTCTTGCATTTGCTGTACTTCTTCTTATAATAGCACTGGCGGTGACTATTTATATTATAAGAGGAAATCTTGTAAGAGAGGTAAAGAATATAAGCATATTAAAGTCTATCGGCTATTCGAGCAATTCGATAACGCTTTCATTTGCCTTGCAGTACACTCTGCTTACGCTTGTGGGAGCGTTCATCGGCGGTATCCTTTCCTTTGCTATTTATTCAAGGATAGCGGATTCTATGCAGTCCCTGACCTGGATAACCATAAAGACTGCGATATCTCCTGTTATGCCGCTTTGCGTTATGCTTGTGATAATGGGCATTTTCTTCATCGTATCGTATCTTGCTGCCCTGAAGCTCAGGAAGGTATCTCCCTGCAAGGCTTTCAGCAGCGCACAGGAGCAGGTAAAGACTTTCAAGAGGAACATAATGCCTTTTTCGGAAAGCAGGCTGCCGTTTCATGCGTCAATGTCCGTAAAGATGTTCTTTGGAAGCTTCAAGCAAAATCTGCTTATGATGACGGTGTTGTCGGTCATTTCATTTGTTCTTGGCTATGTAATGGTATTGAATTACAATATATCGGTGGATACCAAAAAGTTTGTCGATGTACTGATGTATGAATATGCAGATATAACGGCATATGCAAATCCGACTAATTACTATGATGATCTTGACGGTATACTTGCTTCCGAGGAAGGCGCAGACGATGCCATATTCTTTGAGACATTGCAGGTCCAGACAGACGGCGTGAATATGTATGCGTATGTTACCGAGGATTACGGAAGGACAAGGAATGACAGTATAGTTTATGACGGAAGACATCCCTCGGCGGATAATGAGATCGCCATAGGAGGAAAAAGTGCGGAATACTTCAATAAAAGGATCGGAGATGTTTTTTCCCTTGAGAGCTCGGGAAGCAAATATGAATATATCATTACAGGTCTTATACAGACCTCAATGGATAACGGATTTGACTGCGAGCTCACAACAGAAGGATATAAAAGGATAAACAGCAGCTTCAAGCCGAACACTGTGTTCATATACCTTGAAGATGATGTGGATGCCGATGCCTTTCTTGATAATCTGATCACTGAGCATCAGAGTAAGATAAGCGGAGCTGTTAATACAAGGCTCACCATTGATCAGACCATGGGAAGCTATGTGTCATTGGTCGATGGACTGCTGATATCCTTCTCGTTTATATCTGTAGTCATAATATGGTTACTTCTGTATCTTCTTATAAAGGTACAGCTGAGAAGGAATGACAGAAATTTCAGGATACAAAAGGCAATAGGCTTCACATCATGGCAGATACGCCTTGAGGTGTTCCTCTCCTTTATCCCCGTAGGAGCGGCAGGGGCTGTCATTGGAGGACTGCTTGTATTGCTGCTTTCAAACAGGTTCTCGAACATGATATTCGGAACAATGGGTATCATGCAGGCTGATTTTATAATCCCATATCCCATGATATTGGGTATTCTTTTAATGCTTATGACAGTAACGTTTTTGCTGATATTTATAATAACGGACAGGATAAAGTATATCGTTCCCAAAAGCGATAGTATGATGTAAGAAGGAGGAGCGGAATGATAGATGTTAAGAAGATCTGCGCTCTGACCGCAGCATTTGCTTCGTTTTTCTCTGTACAGATGAATTTACCCTCCGCTAAAGCGGAAGGCAGGGAGCTTCCTGATCTGAGGGAAATAGTGGAGGCAAATAACTTCATAGCCTACTGCGATCTGTATGATAATATATATATGGATTACAAGGCGGAAAAGGACTCGTGCAAAGCGTTCTATACCGAGGAGAGCGGAAGCTCGTTTTATATAAAATACAATGACCGGGGAGACTATGAGGTCGTTACCTCCGATTATGCCGTAAGCAGCAACGGCGCAGACGGGAATGCCGAGTATTATCTGTTCAGAAGACCAAGTGACGAACTGATGTACCGTATGTCTGTTGCTCCCGAACCGAGACCAAGGGCGCTGCTCAGCTCATACATCAAAAACGTTGATAATGATGAGTATAATGCTTTTTTTGAAAACAGCGACAATTTTAAGATTGAAAACACTGAGAACGGTGTTTTGTGGACTATTGATTACTCAGGGATAGATTGGCTGAACGGTAAGGATGTGTATCTTCTCGATCCTGTTGATCTTACTTGCAGGGAGTTTACTTATTTTGACGAAAACGGAAAGGAATTCAGCAAATGGACATCGGAATTCGATCTGAAAGACTCCCCCGTTCCTTCGGAGCTTACATATAAACAGTATACCGAACCCTCCGATACAGTAAGAGTTGAGCTTTATGATTCAAATAATCCCGATACTCCGATCGGTTCATGGGATACGGCAGCAGGCAGTACAGTAAATATTTACGGTGAAACTGTTTATACTGATGCAGAGCTGAAAAATAAATTTGACGGCAAACTTGACGGAAGTAAGATACAACGGCTTTATTTGCAGGAGAGCAGCATAAAGAAGAAGCATACCAATATACTCCTTGTTCTGGCAGCTATTACCGCTGTCATGCTTGCTGCGGCGTATATTATTGAGAAGCTGATGTGTATAAGGCTCAGAAAAACGGTGAAAAATGATAGACGTTGATATGTGCTTCGGATGCGGAGCTTGTAGTGCAATCTGTCATTCGGAGGCGATAGTGCTGAAAAATGGCATATGCGGAGCATATATCCCCGTCGTTGACGCAGAAAAATGCGTGAACTGCGGAAGGTGCAGAGAAGTTTGTCCGTATAACGAGCGTAACATCATACGCAGCGTAATGGAGGAACAGGAATACTACAGTGTTTACTCCTCTGAGGAGATATGCATGAAAAGCGCTTCGGGAGGCGCTTTCAGGAGCATAGCCGAGTATGTGATCAAAGACGGCGGGATAGTATACGGAGCTGCATATGATACTTCCTCCAATGATGTCAGACACAGGTCCGCGGCTGATATGGAAGGGCTTGAAGCTTTATGCGGCAGTAAGTATGTGCAGAGCTTTATAGCAGCAGATATTTACAGATCTGTAAAAAAAGAGCTTGAAAGCGGCAGGAAAGTTCTGTATTCGGGGACACCCTGTCAGGTAGCGGGACTTGTCCGTTATCTGGGAAAGAAGTATGAACAGCTCTATACAGCGGATATTGTATGCCACGGAGTTCCCTCCGCATCATACTGGAAAAAGTATCTTTATGAGCTTGATGATAAAAAGACAGTAAGCAAGGTCTGTTTCAGATCAAAGGAGAAACAGACCAATGCTATGGAAGGATACAGGCTGTCCGTAGAATATGATGACGGCATTGTCACAGAGATACCTACGGAGAAATGCTTTTACTATATGGCTTATTTTTCCGGGCTTAGCCTCAGCAGCGTCTGTACGGGATGCAGATTTGCAGCAGCTGAAAGAACGGGAGATATAACTCTTGGCGATCTTATCCCCGAAAACGGGCATCAGCATTTAAATCCAAAGGGCAATTCGCTCGTTATAATCAATAGCTGCAAAGGAAGGAAGCTGTTCGATGAGGTAAGCCGCTCTGATGAAAGAATGACGGTAAGGAAGATAGCTCAGCGTGAAGCCGTTATAATGAATCACAGCCTTTACAAGCCTTCTTATGAGGCAGCAGGAGCCGCAGGATTTCGCAGGGACATTGAAGAAATGTCATTTGAGAAGGCTGTGAAAAAGAATATCGGTACAAAGTATGATGTGCTGCTTTTTATGCCGTTTTACAGCGGAAAGCCTGAGAATGTATTCCGCACGCTGGCTGTTTATTCCATGCTGAAGGAGTGGGGAATGACCGCTGTATTGACAGAGCTGCCGTTACAGCTCAGAAGCAGTGACAGCAATGCACATTATAAAAAGGATTACATACAAAGGCTGATATATCGCAATTGTCCTGTATTGCCTCCCCTTAATGATATAAGGTACAGCCTAAAGCTGACTCAGTCGGCAAGGATGTTTGTACTTGCCGATGAGCCCTTATGGGAGTATTCCGAAGCTGACAAATGGCATTTGTTCAGCTATGCGGGAGATAATATCTCCCGCATAGTATTGGGCGCAGATCTTTCGGAAAGACTGGAAAAATGCAGTAATGATCTTAGAGAAGAGTTTTATGACCTTTTATATCTGTTTGACGGGATTTTTGTTTCGGACGCTTCGATGTCCGAAAGATTGTCGGATATACTTGATATGGAAACAGAACTCCTCCCCGAGCTGCTTTTTCTGAGGGACGCTGATTTTTATTATTCCTTTTTCGGGGATCTATCAGCAGCAGAACCAGAGCTGCTTTATGTTGCTGATAATGAGATTTTATCGGATACCGTTAAATGTATGTCGGATATCTTTGGTGCAGAAACTGTTTTTACGAATTCGTATTTCGCAGCTGTTCTGTGTATACTGTCGGGAAAAAATTTTTTTGTGAGCAGTGAAGCACCTGACAGACTCCTTGAAATGATGAAAGGATATGGCCTTGGCGGAAGGATACTGAGCGATGACGCCATACCTGATACGGACAAAAGCGATATCTGTTCTGCTCTGGAACAGATAAAAAAGGAACGTTCCGTGCTGCTCTCAAAGATACGGAACAGTATTACGGAGTGCCTGAAAAAATGATATACATAATGAAAAACGATGAGGAAGGCTTCTTTTTTTCACAGGATACCACAGCATGAATTACTGAACATATGTGAAAAACTATCTGTTTAGAAAGGCGTTGATAAAATGAATGATGATGTAAAAAGACTTTTGCAGGAGAAATATATAAACGAAGGCTACTGGAAACAGGAGACATTTTCGGATATGCTCAGGAGCTGTGCGGAAAAGTACGGAGATAAAACAGCAATATGCGACAGCGGCAGTTCCGTCACATATTCCGAGCTGGACAGATCGGCTGACAGATATGCGGCTTTTTTTCTGTCCGAAGGGATCAGGAGCGGAGACAGAGTTATAATACAGCTCCCTAATTCCGTTGAATTCGGAGTTATACTCTTTTCTCTTTTCAGGCTCGGTGCAGTTCCTGTGCTTGCTCTCCATACCCACAGGAAAAAGGAGATCGCTTCGTTTATTGAAGCTGCTTCTCCTGCTGCTTATATAACCGTAAGATCACATCTCGGATTTGAATATGAGGAGATAGTGAATGAATGTGTGAAAGGTACGGGATGCAGACATTTTTATGCCGATGAGATATTTAAGGTTAAAGCTGATACAGCCTTCGACAGCTCCGAAAATGACAGGATATTTACCGATATCGCAGTATTGCAGGTGTCAGGCGGCACTACCGATGTCCCTAAGCTGATACCGCGTACAAATGCTGATTATATTTACGATGCGCGGACTTTTGCAGAAGTCTGCGGCATGAACGAGGATACCGTATTCCTTGCGGCAATACCTGCCTCGCATAATTTTTGCTTTGCTAATCCCGGTATTATCGGAACAATGATATGCGGCGGAAAAATAGTCATGGCAAAAAACGGCAGTCCTGACGA
This sequence comes from Ruminococcus flavefaciens, assembly GCF_900116855.1. Taxonomy (GTDB): domain Bacteria; phylum Bacillota; class Clostridia; order Oscillospirales; family Ruminococcaceae; genus Ruminococcus; species Ruminococcus flavefaciens_R. The sequence goes on along the minus strand of NZ_UETD01000008.1, from coordinate 20,876 downwards.
GATACTTGAACTGATCGGGCGCGAAAGGGTGAATATAACAGCAATGGTGCCCTCGCTGCTTTCGATATGCAGTGAAATGGCAGAATGGGAGGAATGTGATCTCAGTTCTCTTGAAACGGTACTTGTAGGAGGATCGCTGCTTACTTATCCTGTGCTTTTGAAGGCAGAGGAAAATCTCGGCTGTAAAGTCAGACAGGTCTATGGTACAGCCGAGGGACTCAACACGATAACCGACGCCGATATGTGTGCGGAGCTTACAGCGGGCTGTCAGGGTAAAAAGATATCATCGGGAGATGAGATGATGATAGAGACCGCAGACGGAGACTTTGCTCCTTGCGGAGAAGAGGGAGAGCTTCTGTTAAGAGGTCCGTATACGATAAGGAATTACTATAATAATCCCGCCGCAGATGCAGATTCGTTCCGTGATGACGGATTTTACAGAACAGGTGACAGAGCTTTTATAGACACGGAAGGAAACCTTCATATTACAGGAAGAGTCAAGGAACAGATAAACCGCGCTGGCGAAAAGATCATGCCTTCCGAGCTCGAACGCATACTCGATGATAATGAAGAGATCGAAAGATCGGCTGTGGTAGGCGTTCCTGATGAGCTTATGGGAAATAAGATATGTGCGGTAGTTGTGACCGATAATGCTTCCGTTGATCTGGCATATATCCGCGGATATCTCGAAAGCAGAGGCGTGGCAGCCTATAAGCTGCCCGATATTGTCATGAAAACACGGCAGATACCGTTAACGGCTGTCGGCAAGCCCGATAAGAAAAAGATAGCTGATATGATAGAAAATGAGGAAATGGAAAGGATATAAGTATGAATGCACGAGAACTTGTGATGGAGTCTGTTAAAAAGGTGATAGGAAGCTGTGACGGCCTCACAGAGCAGTCAAATATGATAAGATACGGAGTAAGCTCGCTACAGGTCATGAAAATATCCGGACTTCTCCGAAAGAACGGGATACGGCTGACGTTTGCGGATCTCATGGAAAATAAGACGCTTGGAGAATGGATATCTCTCGCAGAAAGCAGAATGACGGGAAATGCTGTCAAAACTCCTGTTGATGTCGGCAGTACCCGCAAGGAAGCGTATCCTCTCACGGATGTGCAGTATTCGTATTGGGTAGGCAGAGAAAACGATCAGCCTATGGGCGGAGTAGATTGTCATGCTTACTACGAATTCGATGGCATGAACGTTGACGCGGCAAAGCTTGAGGAGGCGTGGGATATCGTCATCTCATCCCATCCCATGCTACGTACACGTTTTACAAATGACGGCAGACAGGTAACAATGGATAAGCCTTTCTCCGAATCCTTCAAAAAAATCGATCTTTCAGCTCTCGATGAAGCTGAACAGGAAAAACAGCTCCTACAGCTCCGCAAAAAGATGTCTCACAGACGATTTGATCTTGAAGCAGGAGAAACGGCAGGCATGAGGCATTGTATCCTGAGCGGCGGAAGAAGCGTTACTCTTATAGATTTTGCGCTTATCGTCTGCGATGTACAGAGTATAAAGATAATATTCCGCGACCTTGCAGCATACTGCAAAAGCGGAAAAAGACCTGATGTTCAGAAAGACTGGGATTTCGGCCGTTACATAGAAAAAATGCGCGATTTGCGTTCGGAAGAGGAAAAAGAAGCCTCCGTATACTGGAAAAAAAGAGAAAAGGAAATGGCGCTTCGCCCCGAACTGCCAATAAAGAAAAAGCCTGAGAATATTACTTCTCCAAAATATACGCATCATACGGCATCATTATCTGAAAAGCAGTGGGCAAGCATAAAAAAGCGTGCGGCCGATGAAAATGTTACTCCCGCAATGGTGCTTCTTACAGCGTATTCACAGACACTACATTGCTGGACTTCAAATGACAGCTTCCTTATAAATCTGCCTCTGTTTGACAGATGCGATGATCTCGGTTCGGTCAGCGATGTGGTTGCGGATTTCACAACTCTGCTCCTTGCTGAGCAGGACCTCAGCCAAAAGCGGACTTTTTCCGAAAACATCAGGAAGGTGAGCGGCGATTTTATCAGAGATATGCGTTATGCGGCATACAACGGCGTACAGGTGCAAAGAGACCTTCAGGCGCTATATCCGGGACAGAGAGATTTTGCGCCTGTGGTATTTGCCTGCAATATCGGCATGGAGCTCATAAATGATGATTTTGCGGAATGCATCGGCGATATAAGGTATATGGTATCGCAGACTCCTCAGGTATGGATCGACTGTCAGCTTTTTGAGAGAAGCGGAGAGCTTGTTCTTGTATGGGATACGGCTGATGAGCTTTTCCCCGAGCAGATGACAGATGATATGTTTGATACCTTCATGCGCTATCTTAATACTCTTTCTGATGAGAAAACCGACTGGAACAGCTTCTGTTCACCCGAGATACCCACAAGATATGTGAGAAAAACGCTTGATGAGCTTAAAGAAGAGCTCCCGCACAGAGAGCTGCTTACAGACGGGCTTGTGAGATATGCAGCTGAAACTCCTGACAAGACAGCTCTTTATTTTTGCGAAAACGGAAAAAGGGTCACATATTCCGAGCTTTACGGCCTTAGTCTGAGAATAGCTGCCGCGCTTCAGGAGCACGGCTTCAAAAAGGGAAATCTTGCTGCCATAATACTTGAGCGCGGTATCGGGCAGATAGCAGCTGCTTATGGTATCCTGCTTGCAGGAGGCTGTTATGTCCCCATAAGCTACGGCCATCCCGATAAAAGGATAGAGAAGATAATATCATCGATGAAGATAGGCTTTGCAATTACCGACAGCAGGGAGCGGTTTGAAGGCACTGATGCTGTTTGCATTGCTTACGATGAAGCTGTTAACAGCAGCTTTGAATACAGTCCTACAGATGTTACAGCCGAGGATAGTGCGTATATAATCATGACTTCCGGATCAACGGGTATGCCGAAGGGAGTAGAGATACAGCACGGAAGCGCTTATAATACGATATATGATATCAATGAACGCGCAGGCGTGACATCAGATCATGGCATTATCGGCGTATCTGCTACGGATTTTGATCTCTCTGTGTATGATATCTTTGGTATGTCAGCCGCAGGAGGAACGCTGTATCTTCTTTCTCAGCAGAATGCAAAGGACGCTGATGCGTGGGTGGACATTATACTTGAAAACAACATAACTTTATGGAACAGCGTCCCCATACTATTTGATATGCTTCTTACAGCAGCCGAAAAGCGCGGAGCTGAGCTCCCCATAAAAACAGTAATGCTTTCAGGTGACTGGATAGGGATACCGCTTGCAAAGCGCTGTTATAAAATGCTGCCGCAAAGTGTTATATTTGCAATGGGCGGAGCTACAGAGGCGTCCATATGGTCCAATCTGTTTATTGTTTCGAAGGATATACCCGAGGACTGGAAAAGCATACCCTATGGATTTGCTCTCAGGTCGCAGATGTACCGTATCGTAGACAGAGACGGAAGGGACAGACCTGACTGGGCAGAGGGAGAGCTCCTTATAGGCGGTGCGGGAGTAGCCAAAAGCTACTATAATGACCCTGAGCTCACAAAAAAGAAGTTTACGACCGAAAACGGTATTATATGGTATCATACGGGCGATAACGGAAGATTTTGGGACGACGGAGCTATTGAGTTCCTTGGAAGAAAGGATAATCAGATAAAAGTCAGCGGACATAGAATCGAGCTTGGCGAGATAGAGTACGCTGCTGTACAGTGCAGAGGGATAAGCAGAGCGGCTGCACAGATATATAAAGCAGGAGGCTCGGCAAGGATAGCTCTGTTCTATACTGCCGACGAAGAGGTATCCGAGAAGGAACTGACCGAGCAGATGAAAAAATATCTGCCGAATTATATGCTCCCGAAGAAATTCATACATATAGATGATTTTTCTGTTACCTCCAACGGAAAGCTTGACAGAAAAGCCCTGATAGTTCCCGATGAAGCTGACGTATCCGATGCTGTATCCGCCGAATTCACAGAGACGGAAAGCAAGCTGAGCAGGATATGGGAAAGCAGCCTCGATGTAAAGGTCGGGAGCAGTTCAGATGATTTCTTTGAGCTCGGCGGCAACTCTCTGAAGGCAACAAATATGCTGTATGATATCGAGGAGGTCTTCTCGGTAAAGTTCAGGATCGGTATGATATTCAGATATCCGAGCCTTGGCGACATGGCGGCTCAGATAGATAAACTCAGCAAGGGGAGCAGATAAATGATAGAAAGTATAAATGATTTATTCGACAGGCTTGATGAGACAGCGGAAGAACTTCCCGGATGGCAGGAGGATATGATGTATGACGCAGAGGCGACCAACAGATTTGTAGACGCCTCTGTCAGGAGACATTCCGATAAAAAGGGCATAGAAGTAAAAAACACAGCAGCAGTATCAAAAAGAAGATCGGTACGCAGCTTTTCGGACGAACCGGTGAGCTTTGATAGCTTTTCGGCAGTGCTTTCGTGCCTGAGTGCCTATGAAAAGGACGGAAAGATACGCTTTGCGTATCCGAGTGCAGGAGGATTGTATCCTGTTGATGTGTATGTCTATGTCAAGGAGGGCAGAGTCGAAAACGTCAATGGCGGTATATACCTTTATCTTCCGCTTCAGAATGAGATCATGCCTGTATCGGAAGGAAAAATACCCGAAAAAGCACATTATTTCGGAAACAGAGAGATTTTTTCCTCATCGGCGTTTTCCGTTTACCTTGTTTATGACGCCGAGCGTTCAATGCCGAAATACAACGGTATGGGGCTGTACTATGGCATTGTTGATTCGGGAATAATGCTGGGATACCTTACGGAGGCCTGCGAGGCGAACGGTATCGGTTCTTGTATAATAGGTGATATGAATTTTGCATCAATAAGAGACAGCTTTGGACTATCTGAAAACATGATATATCTGAGCTGCATGGAGGCAGGTAATTTCAATGGACGAGACAAATAAATGGCTTTTTCAGTATCATAAGAAGCCGGATGCTGCCGTGAGGCTCATATGCTTTCACTATGCGGCAGGGAATGCCTCATGGTTTTCAACATGGGAGAAGTACTGTGGTGATGATACAGAGCTCTGCGCTGTACAGCTTCCCCAGAGAAACAGGCGCAGAGATGAGGATATGCCGGATACGATAGAGGAGCTTGTCGAGGATTTCATAAGTGATAATCAGCAGCTGTTTGATATCCCGTTCATAATATTCGGACACAGCATGGGAGCCATGATAGCTTATGAGACCGCATTCCGCCTTAAAGAAAAATACGGGCTCGATCCCGAACTTCTGGTGGTCTCTGCCTGCGGAGCACCCGTGTATCCGGAAGTACAGTTCACGGGGCAGAGCATACTTAACGCGTCTGATGACGATATAAAGCTGATACTGAATGACTATGGCCAGATAGAGAGCAATCTGCTTGATTCACAGGATTTCTGCGATTACTATTTCCCCATTGTGAGGAGCGATTTCCATGTATGCGAGATATACAGCAGAAAGCCTTGTGCCGCACTTGACTGCGGTATACTCGTTTTGCGCGGGAGCTTTGACTCAAAGGTTTCGGAGGAGGACTGCGAAGCATGGAAAAATTATACTTCTTCCGAATGTGTGATCGAGAAATTTGTCGGCGGTCACTTTTTTCCCGAGGATCATACCAAGGAGATAGTTGATCTTATTTGTGAAGGGATAAAAAGCAGAAAGGCGGTAAAAAATGCAGACAGGTAATGAACGTTTTCCCGTTGGAGATATGCAGATGACCTACCTGATAGGACGACTTGAGGGTATGGAAATGGGCGGAGATCCTATCAGAGCATATTCCGAGCTGCGGTGCAGAGATTACGATCACGGGAAATTCAAAAAAGCGGTGGATATGCTTATTGAAAGCAATGAGATGTTAAGGTGTGCTGTTTACCAGGACGGTACGCAGGAGATAACCGACTGCGGCATTGAGGATATAAAGCTTAATAAGCTCAATATTACGGAAAATGAAGCTAAGGAGTACATCGAAAAGAAGCGTTCTGAAATCTTTTCGGTTTTATTTGACCTTGAAAAGCCTCCGCTGATATATTTTGAGGTATCGCTGTTTTCGGACGATACCGCTATAATACATATGTATCATGATGGTATAATCGCAGACGGCTGGAGCCACGAGATGCTGATTCGTGAGCTTGACGAATTCTACTGCGGTGACAGGACCGTGCCTTTAGAGCTCAGCTATTCCTACAAGGATTATGTTGACAGCATAAACAGACGCAAAAACACTGAGAAATACTCGGAATGCAGACAGTTCTGGCTTGAACAGATCAAGAGCTTTCCGGAAGCTCCCGATCTCAGATCAAGGAATGTTCCCGAAAAAATGACGGAAACAAGCAGACAGATAACCAGGGAATTTTCAAAAGAAGAATATGAGTCTTTGAAAAAGAACGCTTTTTCAAGGCATCTCTCCGCATTTGCGGTTTTTCTTACGGCTTACGGCAAGGCTATATCAAAATACAGCAGCGAAAATCCGTTTCTGCTCAATATCCCTATGGCAGCAAGAGATCCGAAGATACCCGATATGACCTATACTATAGGAGAGTATTCGGATTTCCTTATATTTGACTGGACCGAAAAAACGGATGAGAGCTTTATGGACCGTGCATATGAGGTACAGGACAGGCTTTTTGAGCTGATCGAGAACCGTATTTTTACGGGAATAGAGGTGGTGCAGGAGCTTCAGAAAATGCGCGAGGGAGCGCTTATTGCGCCGATAGTTCTTACAAGCACTCTTGATATCCCTTACAAAAGCTCAAAAAAGCTTGAAAAAATATACAGCAAGACTCATACAAGTCAGGTATGGCTGGATTCGATACTGATGTACACTCAGGATTCGGTGCTCCTGACAATGGATTACATCGAGGAAAAGATCGGTACCGTGACTATCAACAAGATCGCAGACATATTTATCGGTCTTATAAAGCAGTTTGCGGCAGATCCCGAAAGCTGGAACGATATATACGATATCCCGCTGGATGAAGATGAAAGAGCGGTATCGGAGCAGCCCTTCAGCGAGGTCACGATAACCGATAACTTTGGTGCGCTTATGAAGGAGAGCTTCAGAAAGTGCAGGGATCGTGCAGCAGTTATAAGCAGCATGAAAACGCTGACATACAGAGAGCTGCAAAATTACGCAGGTGCTCTGCGTGATGAGATAATAAGCAGATGCGGCAGCGATAAGCATAAAAGAGTGGGCATACTTCTTGAAAAGGGCTGGAAACAGCCGGCCGTTGAGGCTGCTTGTCTCATAACGAATATGACTTTTGTACCTGTTGAAAAAGATAACAGTGATAAGGTGCTCCTTAAAATGTTCGATAACCTTGAGATATCATGTATTGTTACAGAGCACTCTCTTGTCCGTAAATGGCAGGATATGACATCTGTGCCTGTTATAGACGCTTCGGAGATATCCTGTGAAAGAGAATACGGTGATGATATCTTCGCAGTTAATTCACGAGACCCCGAGTGCTACTGTATACACAGCTCAGGGACCACAGGTACTCCTAAGGCGATAATGCTCAACGAAGAAGGACTTGTAAACTGTGTTTTGCAGACAAAGGCAGAATTTGATATCAACGAAAATGACAGATGTATCGCTGTTACAAATCTTTGTCATGATATGTCCGTATATGACAGTGCAGGCATATTGTCTGCGGGAGGAACTGTGGTTATCCCCGAGGGCAGTGAGGAGGAGAAGGATCCGTCCGTATGGCTAAGGCTGATAAAGGAGCACAGGGTAAATATCTGGAACGGAAGCCCTTCTGTAATGGAGATGCTCATGACTGAGGGAGAGGCTCTTGAAGCGGTAAAGGGACAGTTTAAAGCAGTAATGCTTGGCGGAGAGGTATTCCCGACTAATCTTGCGGGAAGGATCAGGGATATCCTTTCGCCTGAGTATATCTACAATGTCGGCGGACCTGCCGAGACAACGATATGGAGCATATGGCACCGTGTTACAGATGACGATATAAACAGCACCATGATACCTTACGGTCACCCTTTAAAGGGCGTAAGATATAGGATATTTGACAGCTTCTTACGAAATTGCCCGTGTGGGAAAGCGGGGGAGATGTATGTTAGCGGGATAAGCCTTGCTGTAGGTTACCATAATATGCAGGAGCTGACCGAAGAGAAGTTCGTTATGATAGACGGCATTCGCTGGTATAAAACAGGCGATCTCGGCTGGTATATGCCTGACGGCGAAATAGCGTTCGGAGGAAGAAAGGATCTTCAGGTAGAGATAAACGGAAAACGTGTAGAGCTTGAAGGCATAGCGAGTATACTTATGGATCATGGCGCGATAGAACGCTGTGTTGTGGTTACGACCGAAAAAAGCGGACTTCTTACGGCTTTCTACAGCGCGGAAAAGGATATCCCGGAATACGAGCTTGAAGTATATGCAAATGAAAATCTGCCGCGTTATATGAGACCGGCTCGCTATGTGCGCCTTGAGGAGTTTCCCATAACTCCAAGCGGGAAAACCGATATAAAGAAGCTCAGGGAATATGAGTGCGAGGTATCAAGCTCGGTTATTGCGGTTACAGAAGATGAAAAAAAGCTGGAACGCATATGCTGTGAGCTTATAAACGATGATTATGATATAAGCAGGAGTCTTTATCAGAACGGCGGAAACTCCATAAGCGTGATAAAGCTGGTCAACAGGATAAGGACCGTATTCGGAGCAAGAATAAGTGCGGCGGACATTCTTAAAGCCCCGTATTTTTCTGAATGGATAAGGCTTATCGGGAATTCGGAGAATGTAGGGAAACAGGAAAGCAGCAAAAAAGAGACACAGGATTCATATCCGCTTTCGCCGGAACAGCAGGATATGTGGATATATGATGATCTCCACAAAAATACGAGATATGTTATCTCTGCAAGGCTATCTATAAACGAGACTATGGACGCCGATAAGCTGAACCGTTCCATAAGATCGGTATTGTCTGATGAACCGATACTGCGGGCTGTATTCAGGATAGATAAGAATAAGATGCTCAGGCAGCTGATACAAAATGATATCCCCGAGGACTGTCTTAGTACATTCCGCATTGCCGGTAAGGGAATGGATGATTTTATCATGACCTCTCTTGCGGATATGCCTATGGAGCTTGACAAGGGCCCTCTTTACAGGTTCATGCTTTTCAGCTATCCCGACGGACACAGTGTCTTTATGATAACCCTGCATCATATCATATCCGATGAACAGTCCTTCGGTATATTGTACAAGCATATCCTTGACAGATATTACGGAAAGACTTCGGAAGATGACAGGAGCAATGATTATTTCAGCTATATCCTTGAAGGTGCGGAGAATGCTGAGGGATATGATCCTGAATGGGAGGAGCTTAAAAATGCTGAGCCCGCAGATGATATATATATGCCCGAGAAGCTGACTGTTGATCACAGCTGCCTTGAAAAAGACCATGAAATTGACGAGGCGGTCTTTAATAAGCTCCAAAGGCTTTGTGTATCAGAAAATGTATCCCTGTTCTCAGGCTTGCTCGTACTTTTTACAAGACTGATAAACGAATTTACCGAACAGAAGAATATATGGATATCTGTTCCTGCTTCCGACCGTGCGAGCGGTGCTTATGAGAATACGATCGGAATGTTTGTCAAGAAGCTGATAATAAAAATGCCTTCCGATACGGAAGATATGCGAAGCTCGCTGCATACCGCTCAGGAAGCGTGGCTCAAGGCATCATCTCAGACCAGCGCCTCCTTCAGGACTTTTACACGCAGGAATAATATCGTACAGAAGCTGAATGAGATATACGGCGATATGGTGCTCAATCTTATAGATTCGGGAGACGATACGGGATACGGCGCGTTCGATTATATCAGGAACAAGGCAGAGAGCAATGCTACAAAGCTTCAGCTTATGATCGATATAAATGAAAATGCAAGGGTATACAGATTTTATTATGATAAGGATTATTTCAGCGATGCAGAAATGACGTTCATAACAAAAAAGTGGCAGGATATCCTTGATGATATCAGTAAAATGGAGGTTTAAATGTTTATCGAACAGAATAATACCGTCATTTTTGAATATCCCGACGGAGAAAGGATACAGGTTTTTCCGACGGCAGACAGAGAGTTTCTCAGCCTTCTGTCGCAGTCGAGGATAATGATAAAGGGCTGCGGAAATCAGCTGATCAGAAAGCTGAAGGACGATGAATATTTGGACGATGAGCTTCTGAATAAGGGCATATCGGTCTCGATCATCGGAAATAACAATACGGTCAGTCTTGACAGGATAAAGGTAAATTACTATCCCGAAAGAGACCTGAAGGGTCTGAAGATAAATATCGGAGGCGGTCCCGATGACTGGCTTGAAAAGGAGGTATTCCGCAGTGCTGATGACTGCCGTGTAAGTATCGGAGAGAATACCCAGATCAACGGGGCAATGATATATCTTCAGGATAACGGCTCCTGTGTTGATATCGGAAGAAATACAATGCTCTCATGGGGGATAGATATCTGGTGTACTGACGCACATACTATCTTTGATGACGGCGGGAATATACTCAATGAAGGAAGATCCATTGAGATAGGTGACAGAGTATGGATAGGAAAAGATGTAAAGATAGGAAAAAACACACGGATATGCTCTGGAAGCATCGTAGGCTGGGGAAGCATAGTCACAAAAGCTTTTGATGAGGAAAAGATACTCATAGCAGGAGTTCCGGCAAAAAAGGTAAGGGATAATGTCAGCTGGGATCCGCATTGTATCAATCTTTTCAGAAAGGGCTTCAGATCGGAGTAAATATAAGATAATGCGGACGGCTTTTGACCGTCCGCATTGTCTTATATATCATCTTTTATGAGAACAACAGCGAAGTTCCCTTACATACGAAACGGCTTGAAAATGCCGCCGCATATGCGTTTATCCGCGAAACGGAAACATAGCAGGGGTAAGGCAGATTATCATAAGCATAGAAGTGAGCTGTATGCTCCAGCCGTATTTTATGTAATCCTTGAATTTATATCCTGCGCGCATCGTCATTCCTATGAAGCCGCAGGAAAGCGGAGTCATGATGGAAAGACCTGCTGCCATAGTGACAGCTATAACGAAGGGAGTGGGGGAAAGTCCGAATTTGTCAGCGATTTCGATCGAGAACGGAAGTATCATTATTACCGTTGTGGTATTTGCAAGAAGATTGCTTATCAGAACGGTGATAATGACAAATATCGCAAGCAAAACTATTGCGGGAGTATTTTCGGGAAATATACTGCAAAGACGGGACGATATTTTCTGAACGGCGCCGCTTTCACAAAGTGCGCCTGCAAGACCGATACTGCACCCAAGCCATATTATTATATTCCAGTCAGTCTGTCTGAGAGCTTTTTTTTCGTCAACAGCCCTGCCGAGAAGACATATCAGAGCCCCGATAACAGAGGCAGCTCCAACCGAAACTATACCGCTTATAAAAAGCACAAGCATTACAAGAGCTGCAAAAAGAGTTACCGCTGCCTTTCTTTTGTCGAGCTTACCGCTTACAGGCTCGAAATCGGGATCATCCGAAGGAAGATCGGCTTTGCCCCATATCTCGATACCTTTTCTGTATGAAAAAAAGTACATCATCAGCATGACTGCGGCAAAGATCGAAAGTCCCAGCGGAAGCAATTCAAACATAGTGATACCGTTTCCGGTTGAATCCAAAGCCATTGATGAGGCGATCAGTGTGGCTGGAGCGCCGATGAGAGTACACTGTCCTCCGAGGATAGCGCAGATTATGACAGGCAGTATTATATTTTTGGACGCTATGGATCTCGTTGTTTTGGAAATGCTTAGGCATATCACCATCATCATCGAGCATACCACCTGATTGTTGAGAAATGCGGACAATATCGCAGCTGTACAGCCTGCTGTCACGATAACTCTTTTTTCCTTTCCTTGCGAAAAACGGATTATCCAGGAAGCTATCAGACCTCCGAGTCCGCACTCAAAGAAAGCGACACCGAATATTTCAGTACCGAAAACAATTAGAACGATATCATTTGTAAATCCTGAAAGCGCTTTTTCAGGAGAACATACTCCAAAACAGATCATGAGTATACAGCCAAGCATTGCAACTGTCGATGGCTTGAATTTGTCTGTTATAAACAGAATGATACACACTGTAAAAATAATGATAGCCGTATTCAAATTTTTTCTCCTTTGTTTTATGATACTAACAAATATTATACCACACAAATAATATGGAGTCAATAATTATCCTGAAAACTATTGATTTCACTAGTTTTATTGGCAATGTGTCGGCGATAATGAATAATGTGATGATTTCTGTAACTGCATTATTTAAGAAGAAAAGACGGTCATGGCATCAAATAAGAAAGATATAGATCTGAAAGAATTTCTATGTTTTGCTATTGACATATTAACCGAAATTGTTACACTTTCTATTTGAACGGTAAGCTGATACACAAGGCTTCCAATATGTTAAAGCGTATGAGAGCTATTTTACAATAGAGTCTTGATGTAGTTTATGATTTGATGAAGTTATTAAGAAATGCAGCGATAAAATCATATTACTAAACTATTTGTAATAAACGTGCCGGTTATTACTTCCAATTGTCGAATATTACACATTATATTGACAAATGGCTGTGTAAATGATATAATATTCATAATATTTATAAGTGGATTTGACGTATAATTAATTACTTTGAATTAACTAATATCAGGAGTGTATGAGCTTCACTGGAGGTGGATAAATGTTTACGGCGCATATTTCAACAGATATGAAACGTGAACAGTCGGTACAGGAACACTGTAGAAATACAGCTGAACTGTGCGGAGGATACTGTAAACTATTCGGCGCTGAAAATATCGGAAGACTTTCGGGCTTGCTTCATGATATCGGCAAGCTGTGTTCTGATTTCGATAATTATATCAGGGGAATATCAGGATTCAGCCGTGGAGAGATCGACCACAGTTATGCAGGTGCAAAATTCATAACTGAGAATTCTGATAAAGCTCATGCAGGTGTTGCACGGCTTATAGCAAGAGTTATCATTTCTCATCATGGACTGCATGACTGGGTAGACGATAATTGCAGGGATTATTTTCATATCCGAATTGCGAATGATAAGAACTATGAGCAGATAAAAGAAAACACTTCACTGATGATCAGCGCTGACGAGTTTGATGGACTTCTGGAAAAAGCTGATGATGAATACAGAATAATATGTCAGAAAATAAAGAATATCTCAAAAAACAAAACTGACTGTGCTTTTTATCTCGGTTTGTTTGAACGTCTTATAGAATCTGCACTTATAGATGCTGACAGAACTGATACGGCGGCATTTATGGATGATGAGGAATATCCCGAATACTTTGCATTGCACGATCTATGGCTTTTCATGAAGAATAATATGGAAAAGAAGCTTGACAGTTTTTCGGACAGAACGGATGTCATATCAGATCAGAGAAAAAGCATATCGGAAAGATGTGCTGATTTTGCAAAGAATGATGTGAAGATTTGCAGATTGATCGTCCCCACAGGCGGTGGAAAAACCCTTTCGTCACTGCGTTTTGCCATTGAATATTGCCTTGAACATGGCATGGAAAAGATCATTTATACTGCTCCTTTTATGTCGATACTGGAACAGAACAGTGCAGAAATAAAGGGGATTGCCGGTGAGGAGAATTTCATTGAGCATCATTCAAATGCTCTTTCGGAAAAGTCTGATAATTCCGAAGAATTGTCTGCGTATGAACTGCATACCGAGCGTTGGGACAAGCCTGTTATCGCAACGACAATGGTCCAGTTCCTTAATTCGTTGTTTTTGGGGAAGTCAGCTTCAGTCCGACGTTTTCACAGACTTGCAAAGTCGGTGATAATTATTGATGAAGTGCAGTCGATGCCGCTGAAATGCGTGAATATGTTTGACCTTGCCGTGAATTTTCTCTCAAATATTTGTGGTGCCGCAATTGTGCTTTGTACTGCAACTCAGCCTGTGACGGATGATGTCAGATTTCCAATGCTTTTGGATGAAAAAGAAAGCATGACAGGTGATTTTAAGGCAGATTTCGAGATATTCAGACGTACTGAAATTATCCCGAAAACAGATGAATATGGTTACTCCAATGAAGAAGCGGCAGATTTCTGCATTGATAAATTTACATTGGCAGGTGATCTTCTTGTTATAGTAAATACCAAATCATCAGCACTGAAAATATATGAGCTTATAAAGGAAAAATGCCAAAATGATGCTGAGGTAGTGCATCTCAGCACGAATATGTGTCCTCAGCACCGCCGTGACAAAATAGAGGCTATCCGAGTATTATTGAATGAAAAAAAGCCCGTAATATGTGTAACTACTCAGCTTATTGAAGCGGGTGTGGATATATCGTTCAGATGTGTTGTGCGTTCACTTGCAGGACTTGACAGTGCTGTGCAGGCGGCAGGAAGATGCAACAGACACGGCGAAAATAATGATATATGCCCTGTTTATCTTATAAAGCTGAAAGAAGAAAAACTTGGAAATCTAAAAGGAATATCCACAGCGCAGTACATAACACAGCGTATAATAAATAAATATGAAGATATTTCATCTCCTGATGTGGTTTCGGATTATTTCAGGGAATTATATAATAATGAAAAAGAAAAGCTTTCATATTCTGTTCGTGAAAATGAAACTCTTGTGAATTATCTTTCTTTGAATACAAAAAGATATGAAATGCTGCCGGATCCCAAAACGTGCAGTCAATTTGAATCACAGGCATTTAAAACGGCAGGGAAGTTGTTTAATGTGATCGATGAGAATACACGGGATGTGATAGTTCCATATAATAAGGAGGCTGAGGAGATCATCAGCAGACTCGAAAACAACCATGAAAATATATCGCTTCTCCTGAGAAAAGCCCAGAAATATACTGTAAGCATTTATATCGGAACTGAACGAAAACTGTATGAAAATAATTCGCTCCGTGATATTTCCTGCGGTGCAGCAATTCTGGACAGATCTCATTATAATAGTGAAGTCGGAATTGATATTGAAGGAGCAGAAAAGGAATTATTGGTATTCTGAAAAAGCCGAACGGGGTGATCCGTGCGGCTGAGTCAGAGAAATAATATAATCAGAATTATCTCGATCCAAGACTGTTAAGGACACTATTAGTTTATCATTTATTAAACGGATAATTGTAAAATAGTGTAAAAATACTTTATTCAGATCAAAGAATATACCATAATCTAAAAAAGGAGGTCGGAAAATGCCAAAAGAAATATTCAGAAACACAGTGGAATTTGCAGTCCGCGGACGTTATGCACTGTTCTCGGATATCCTTACAAGAGCCGGAGGTGAGAAGTCGAGCTATCCTATACCGACGTATGAAGCGCTGAAAGGTATTCTTCACAGCATTTACTGGAAACCGACAATAGTTTGGTGTGTAGACAGCGTGAGGATAATGAATCCTATACGCACAGCCAGAAAAGGCATACGTCCGATAAAATACGGCGGAGGAAATGACCTTGCATATTACACCTATCTTGAAGATGTTTACTATCAGGTCAGGGCGCATTTTGAATGGAATCTCAATCGTCCCGAACTTGCACAGGACAGGAATGAGAATAAGCATCATAATATTGCCAAGCGTATGATAGAACGCGGCGGACGGAGAGATGTATTCCTTGGTACAAGGGAGTGTCAAGGCTATGTTGAACCATGTGAATTCGGTGAGAGTACAGGAGCTTATGACAACTGCGGAAAGATACCGTACGGACTTATGTATCACGGCATAACATATGCTGATGAAGCAGTCAATGAAGATGACATGTATATGCTGACTGTGCGTTTATGGCAGCCTGAAATGAATAACGGAGTTATAGATTTCATACGTCCCGAAGAATGTACGCTGAAACGTCATATCAGAAAAATGCCCATAAAGCCTTTTGGTAAGGAGCTTGATAACTTTATCGGACTTGATGAATTTGTCGGAGGTGGTATAGGTGAGCTGGACTGACGAATTATACAAGATATACGAATTCAACTGTGACCGTGAGTTCGGTGAAAATGAGCCTGTTATGCTTCCTGTGGCACATTCAACTGCAAACGCACAAATAGAGATAATGATCGATCTTGAAGGTAACTTTAAAGGCGCAAAAGCTGTTGAAAAGTCTGACGCAGTCACAGTTATACCTGCTACCGAGGATTCTGCCACAAGAAGCAGCGGTATCTGTGCAATGCCTTTTGCTGATAAGCTTATATATATCGCAGGGGATTACAGTACCTATGCAGACGGGAAAAAAGCTGATAATTCGGGACATTTTATCAACTACATGAATCAGCTGAGAAAATGGATGGCAGGAGAATACAGTCATCCGTTCGTCAGGGCTCTTTATATGTATCTTGATAAAAAATGCCTTATCTCCGACTTAGTCAGGGCTGATGTCATAAAAACGGATGAGGTCTCGGGAAAATTTAAAGAAAAGCAAAAAATATCCGGTATTGCACAAGAGGACAGTTTTGTACGCATAATAATTTTTACGAATGATTCTGTTGTTGAGACATGGAAAGACAGATCATTGCAGGATAGTTTCATATCGTTCAACAGCAGCCTTATGGGAGAAAAACAGCTTTGCTATGCCTCCGGGGAGTATGTTCCGTCAACATACAAGCATCCGTCAAAGATACGCAATAGCGGCGATAAAGCAAAGATAATGTCCACAAACGATGAAAGCGGATTCACCTACAGAGGAAGATTTGCGGATAAAGAACAGGCTGTATCGGTAGGATATGAGTATTCTCAGAAGATACATAATGCATTGCGCTGGTTAAGGGAAAAACAGGGAAAGAATATCGACTCTTTGACTGTGATCGTATGGGCGAGTGCAATGCAGGATATTCCTGATAGTTCTGAAAGTTTCTTCGATGATTCGTTTTTTGATGATCTGTCTGATGAAAAACAAGAAGATATTCCATCAACTATGCCTATGTATATGGATATGCTGAATAAACGTATCTTCGGTGTCAGAGAGAAACTTGAACCCAATACCAAAGTAATGATAATGGGACTTGATGCTGCAACAACAGGCCGTATCAATATCTCTATGTATTCGGAGCTGGAAAGCTCTCGGTATCTTGCAAATATCGAGAAATGGCATTCTGAGACTGCATGGCTGAGATTCTATGGTAAATCAAAGAAAAAGATGATAAATTCATTCAGTGTCTATGATATTATCAGATATGCTTTTGGTACGGAGCAGGGAGCATTTGTTGACTGCGACAAAAAGCTGATGCGCGATAATATTCTCAGACTTCTGAATTGTATCACAAACGGAGCAAAACTGCCGTCGGATATCGTTTATGCGTTATATCAGAAAGCATCGAATCCGCTGGCATATGATAACAATTACAATCATCGCAGTGTACTGGAAACGGCCTGCGGTATGATACGAAAAAACATAATTGACCGAAAAGGAGATGTTTCAATGGCTTACGATCCGAGTATTACCGACAGAAGCTATCTTTACGGCTGTCTGCTTGCTATTGCTGACAAAGCTGAAAGTGAAGCCTATGACGAACAGGAAAGAAATGTCAGGGTAACGAATGCAAGAAGATACTGGAATGCTTTCTCTCAGCGGCCGTATATGACATGGGGCGTTATTGAGGAAAGACTCCGTCCGTATATGGATAAACTTGGCAAATCACAGGTAAAGTACAGTAAATGGATAAATGAGATCGTTTCAAAGATGGATGAAAAGATATTCATGAATAACAGTCGTCTTGAACCGTTGTACCTTCTTGGTTACCATCATTTTACAGAATATATGTACAACGGCAATGTTAATAAGGAGGAAAAATAAATGGGAGTTTTACAGAATAAGATAGACTTTTCACTGCTTGTCACAGCAAAGAATGCAAATCCTAACGGTGATCCGCTCAACGGCAACCGTCCCCGTGAGAATTATGACGGTCTTGGCGAGATCTCCGATGTATGCATCAAGAGAAAGATACGCAATCGTTTGCAGGACATGGGAGAGAAGATATTTGTACAGTCAGATGACAGGTGCGATGACGGATTCGACAGCCTTCGTGCAAGGGCGGACGGAAATGAAGCTATCAAGGCTATAAGCAAGGGTAAAAATACTGACAGAGATGAATATGCTAAAACTGCCTGTGCTGAATGGATAGATGTCCGCAGTTTCGGTCAGGTATTCGCGTTCAAGGGTGACGCTGTATCCGTAGGTGTAAGGGGACCTGTTTCAATACAGCAGGCTGTAAGTGTGTCTCCTGTTGATATTGTGAGTATGCAGATAACAAAAAGTGTCAACAGTGAAGGAGGAAAGGAAGGCAAGGCTTCTGATACAATGGGAATGAAACACCGTGTCGAGTTCGGACTCTACGTTATAAACGGAAGTATCAACTGTCAGCTTGCGGAAAAAACAGGTTTTACCGATGAGGATGCAGAGAAGATAAAACAGGCTCTCCTCACCCTTTTTGAGAATGACACTTCTTCCGCCCGTCCTGACGGCAGCATGGAGGTTTGCCGTCTTTACTGGTGGAAACATGAGGGGAAAACTCCTAAATATTCATCAGCTAAAGTCCACAGACAGCTTGTTGTGAAGCTGAAAGACGGTGTCAGCCGTCCGACTTCGTTTGATGATTACGATGTTGAGCTTAATGAGCTTGACGGACTTGCCTGCGAGAAATATGAAGATCTGATATAATGTACAGCGAAGATGAATATCTCATGCTTTCAGGTGTTCAGCACTTTGCCTTTTGCCGCAGACAGTGGGCACTGATACATATTGAACAGCAATGGGAGGAAAATTCACGGACAGTTGACGGAAATATAATGCATGAACGAGTACATGATCCGGAGCTTCATGAAAAGCGCGGAGAGCTGGTCATAACCCGTGCAATGGCTGTTTCGTCTGCAAGGCTCGGTATTTCGGGCGAATGTGACGCAGTTGAACTGCGTAAGTCTGATAATGGCATTGAGTTATACGGACTTGAGGGGAAATATACTGTGACTCCTGTTGAATACAAAAGGGGAGAGCCAAAAGAGGATGACTGCGATGCAGTCCAGCTAATGGCACAGGCGCTTTGCCTTGAAGATATGCTTTGCTGTGATATCCCGTTCGGCTATCTCTATTACGGTGAGATACGCCGCAGAGTAAAGGTCGTGTTTGATGATGAGCTGCGTAAACGGGCAGAAGAAATCATCCAAGAAATGCACGAACTTTATAAAAAGCAGTATACTCCGAAAGTGAAGCGGAGAAAACGCTGTAATGCCTGTTCGCTGAAAAATATCTGTCTTCCGGTTATATGCGGTAATAAAAAAGCATCGGACTATGTTGAGCAAATGCTGGATACGGAGGAAGATAAATGAAAAAACTGCTGAATACTGTTTATGTGAATAGTCCTGACAGATATCTTTCTCTTGACGGCGAAAATCTCGTAATAAGTCAGGATGGGACTGAGATCGGCAGAGTTCCGCTTCATAATATCGAGCGTATCATGACATTCGGCCATGCAGGCGCAAGTCCTGCTCTTATGGGGAAATGTGCCAAAAATGGTATAGAACTTGTATTTATGAGCAGGAACGGACACTTTATTGCACGGGTTGAGGGTGAAGTGAAAGGAAATGTTCTTCTCCGCCGCCAGCAGTACAGAATTGCAGATAATGAAAAAGGCTCGCTTGATATTGCACGAAACATTATATCTGCAAAGCTGTTCAACAGCCGGTGGGTACTTGAAAGAATGATACGCGATCACGGTGCAAGAATAGATACCGAATTGTTCGGCAAAAAGTCCGAGTTTCTGAATAATTCCATAAAACAGGTGAGAAATTGCAGCGATATGGATAGTCTGCGCGGTATTGAAGGAGAAGCGGCATCAGTCTATTTTTCCTTGTTCAATGATATGATATTACAGCAGAAGAATGATTTCAGATTCGATACAAGAAACAAGCGCCCCCCTCTTGATAATGTAAATGCTCTGCTTTCATTTGCGTATTCAATGGCGACAGGAATGTGTACAAGTGCACTGGAAAGCGCGGGACTTGATCCGTATGTGGGATTTATGCATACCGATCGCCCCGGAAGACGTTCACTTGCACTTGATATGGTGGAAGAGATACGTTCGGTGCTGTGTGACCGATTTGTGCTGACGTTGATCAATAAGCGGCTTGTAAGCAGTGATGACTTTGTAAAGCGTGAAGATGGTGCAGTTCTGCTAACAGAGGATGGACGCAAAAACTTTTTCAGTGCATGGCAGAAGCGGAAATCCGAAGAATTGAAGCATCCGTTCATTGAAGAAAAGGTGGAATGGGGAATGCTTCCTTATGTGCAGGCTATGCTTCTGGCACGATATATCCGAGGCGATCTGGACTGTTATCCGCCATTTATGTGGAAGTGATACTATGCTTATACTTGTAACATATGATGTAAATACACAGGATAGGGATGGGCGTAAACGGCTCAGGAGAGTTGCGAAGCAATGTACGAATTACGGTGTGAGAGTGCAGAATTCTGTATTTGAATGTGTAGTCGATCCCGCTCAGCTGAAGCTGTTGAAGAAGGCTCTGACCGATGAAATAGATGAGAAAAAAGATAGTCTGAGAATTTATAATCTCGGTAATCGTACGAAATCAAATGTTGAACATTTCGGCGCGAAAACTGCCATAGATGTTGAGGGTGAACTGATTTTTTAGTGCGAACCCTGAGTGAACATGAATTTGTCGGTTCATTCGCACCTTTATAATACTTATTATTATGCTCAAACGGCTCTTTTTTCGGTTTGTGAGGATATATAAACAAACCGATTTTGTCAGAATTGTACTTTGGATTAATTCGTTTTATTCAGCTATTGTACAATTTTGCTGTCTCCCTCCGCACGGAGGGAGTGGATTGAAATA
>NZ_UETD01000016.1:46220-90412 GCF_900116855.1 Ruminococcus flavefaciens | reverse complement strand
CTACCCAAACTCCTACCCAAACTGAGTTATCCGAATTGGTTTTAGCAGTAATAAGGGAGCATCCCGAGTATTCTCAAAAGCAGATTGCAGAACAGCTTGATTGGAAGCGGGATAGGGTAAAGTATTATGTTAAGCGATTAAAGGATGAAAAGATAATAAGGAGAGTGGGGACTACGCATAAAGGTTATTGGAAAATAATAGATTGAGCAGAAGTCGTATATAAAGATGAAATGAATAGGCAGTGCCCCTTATTTATCATAAGGGGCACTGCCTTAATATCTTAAGAGTTACATAAAAAAGAGTCTATTGTTCATTCTACAGAAATGTTTGTTGCATAAGAAGTACCATGTGAGGTGATTGGTGTGAATTTCACTCTATTGCCTTCAATAATGATTTTATCTGCGTTGACGATTTTATCATACATTTTTTCGTTTACAGTATACCTTTTGCCGTCGGATCCCTTTATATATGCATAATTAGTTTGATGCCCTTTGCTAACTTTTATTATCTTTCCTGAGATAATGACATTATCAGAATGTTTAAGTTTTATGGAGCTTTCAAGCGTTATGTTATTATCCACAAGATCTGGATGCTCATTACTATACTTGTTAATTATGGCGATAGTGTCGTCAGCAACTTCACTGCGAAGACTTTTGTATAGGCTTTTGTCGCCGATGATGTAAAAGGCGTTTTTTGCTCTGGTAGCCGCAACATTCATCATATTGGGTTCGCTGACAGCCCAGCTGGCAGCACCCTTGCTGGTTTCATCTGCTCCCATAACCATAAATACTATAGGAGCTTCCTTACCTTGAAACGTATGTATTGTGCCTATGTTAGCTGCTTTTTTCTTATCATCATATCTGGTAAAACCAATTTTTTCAAGACGTTTTGCCAGCATTAATGCAACATACCTGAACGGTGTGATAACATATACCTTGTCAGGTTTGGTTTTGTCAATGATCTCAGGATCTTTTTTTATCATTTCCTCCAGTTTCATGGCAAGGAAATCGCCTTGTTCCTTAACATACTTATTATTAGCTCTGCCCTTTATATCAAACCATCCGGCCTTACCGTTCTTTTTGTTTCCTTGAACCATCATATTAAAGTATGATATCTGATTTGCAATGGTAAACATAGGATAATCGCATCTTCTGTGGACCCAGAGAGGAATGCCTATCCATGAGTTTTCAGATCTGTCTTTATCGAAATAGTAGCCGTATTGGCTTGCTGAATCTGCCAGTGTCTGAGCGGAGGCTTCTTTTGAAAGGTATTTCTCATCGACTTCAAAGTGTTTACTGAGCAAAGCCATTATATTAGAATCTAACGTCTGGACAGGCTGAATCTGTGAAGGGTCTCCGACCATCATGATATTGCGGCTTCTGAATACTGCACCTACTGCTGCACAAGGCAATGCTTGTCCTGCTTCATCAACGAACAGTTGACCTATAGTGTTCTCATCAAGGTTTTGACACATACGTCCGAAACTTGCAAAAGTTGAGCCGATAACCGGAATAGCAAAGTTTATCCAGTTCCATGCTGCACTTATGAGACGTTTGTTTTCAAGATAGTTTTTCTGAAGTGTCCAGATCATAAATGCTGCTCTGATATTATCTTTATTGTCGAATAAGAATTGTTTTCTGGCACGGAGAGCAGTAATGAAAAGTTTTGACTGTGCGATACGATACTCTTTATTGAACCAAGGAGCTGACATTTGGAGCTCAACATATTCGAGTGACATATCAAGCGGAACACCTGAATATGAAGTGATCTCACATTGAAGCTTATCTATTATAGCTTTCAATTTGCTGAGTTCATGTTCTTTTCGGCTGAGCCATTCATTGAATTCGTTTTTTTCAGCGGATATCTTTTCATTGAACTGCGATATATTCTTAGTGATAATATCAAGCTCTCTTTTAAGTTCACGCTCTTTATCAGCAAGACATTTATCTTCATCGATAGATTCAAGGAGCTTCTGATTGGCTTTATTTAACATTTCGTTATATTCCCGTTTTTTTGCTCCGAATGAAAAAATACCGGGTTTCTGATTATTTATTGAAGCAAGTACCGATTCATACTGTTCTTTATGATCCTGTATTTCTTTTCGATTGTTTATTATGTCTTCTAATTGTGAATTTATGAGTTCTTGCTTTTGAGTATAAGATGATATTTCTGCATCAAGCTTTGAAATATTGCCTGTGACTTCGTTTTCTTTTATGCTGCGATTGTTTGTGAGAAGGACAGAACTTTCTTCATAGTCCTTTCGATAAGAAATTATAGCCTTGCATTTTTCAGCGTAGTCCGCAGCTTTTTTTCTCAGCGCCACTACATCCTGATACTCTTTGAGGAATTCCTTATATATGTCAGGATCGGGGATATATTCTTCGTTTAGATATTCAAATATATGATTTATTGCAGAGCGGATCGCATTCATGTTTTCTGCTCTTCCGCCTTCCATAGAGAAAAGCCCCCAGTTTCTGTCAGGTTCGGAAAGTTCTTCATATAAACATTTTTCTCTTGATTTTCCGCTGTCGTCTTTTTCCCATTTAGTATAGAATTTACAGTTGGAAAGCTCATAAAAATAATCGGCTTCTTTAACTGCACACACCAGATCGTCATCGATTTTTGAGATAAGCGGTAATTCGTTGACGATATTCTGAACAGCTCCGTTATTCGAACTTGCTACGACTATATTGTTTTCAGCGATACTGTCAGGAAGCTCACCGATAGACAACTTTTTATAGTATCTGGTGGCTTCTCCTCCTCGGATAGTATATTCACTAAGATTTGCAAGATCATAGGCTTGTTTCACAATTAGTTCTGCAAAAATATCCTTTAAGAGCGTGGTTTTGCCTGAGCCGGGAGGACCATTGACACTGCGGATAGTTCTGTGATCATAGCCTGTTGCGAGGTTAACTGCGACCTGCTGCATAAAGCTAAGGGCGTAGTCAGTGTTGCTTGGAAATCTTCCAATAGGATAATTCGCAGGAGAAAGGATATCCTCAAATAATTTGGCATTAAAATTCTGAGAACCTTTTTTGCTATCAAGGTTTGAACGACGTCCGTTAAATCCGTAGAGATATTCAATCAGATTGGAGGTGTCTATCTTTTTTGCCTTTGCCAGATCACTGATAAAGAATGAGTGCAGATTATTCGTGCCATCTTCAAGGTCTTTCATGAATTCTATGCGGCATTTATCAGGAGAAGCTCCTGTTTTTTCCATTAGCTTTAGCATAGCATTATTAAAAAAGGATTTGTGTTCGTTTTCTGGTATTTCACCGTAATCTAACAGCTGCTCTATTTCGAGTTTTAGAGCATCCTCATATTCGTGAAAAATTTTTTCGTCAGGGATACATTTATTGCTTCTGATATATTCACTTCCTGTCAGATAAGTAGCATCTTTATTAAGGTTAAGATACTGATCAAAGCTTACAGCAAGTCCAAACTTGATTCCCATTTCTATTTCTTCTTCTGTGGGGGCAAGATGGTATTCAGTTCGGAGAATATCCGCTACCTCACTGAATTCAAATATATTAAAATATACAACTATCCCAGCCTTTTTAGAACTTGATCGAATCCGATCGAGTTCTTCGTTTATAAGGCGAAGGAAGAAATCATAGTAATTATTATTAATAAGTTCTGTGAATGATCTGATTTTCTTATCTTTTAAATTCATGTTGCCTTCTGATAGATGTTCACACATTATCCAGGCATTCAATATATTTTCTTTTGGGATCATCGCCTTTTCTCCTTATTGTATACTATTACTTATTATAACACAGTAATTTAAAACAGTCAATTTTAAATATAAGTATTATCTTTAATATTGTAATATCACTATGGATTTAAATAACAAAATAATAATTATAATTTTTTCAGTTTCGGATTATGTAACTAATTCTTAGAAAATTACAAGAAAACTGTAAATTGTTACAATTTCCAGTATAATCTTGTAAAATGTTGTATAATAAATACAGTAATCATCCTTAGAATTATTAGTTGTGTGCAGGAATCTTATATTGGCACCTGCTAATATAAATACTCTAACAACAAACCATAAAATAATGATGAAAGGCGATGATATTGATCACCAAAAGATAAGCGATGCAATCGTTATTAAGGTTCTGCACACATTACGGCGGAAGAATGACGTTGAATATGTATGCAGAGAAGTATACTGTATAGTCGACAAGGGGATATAAAGGAAATGTTCTATTTCCGATAAGATTGTAATGTTACCTTGTAAAATCTGTTGAAAATGTGGCTATTATTTTGTGCGTATCGACAAAATAATGTTTATTGCGTTTTACAGCATTATTATGTAAACAGTGATGTGAATATTCAAGCAAATAAACATCATTAATAGTTTGAATGGAGATGTATAATATGTGTATATGGAGAGTGTCTGCTGATAATATTTCTTTTTCTGATGAAACCATTATGAATCTGTTATACTATAACAATCAAGTTGCTACGTTTATGAACTCGAATTCTTCAAAAGGCATTGCTGGTTGTAAAGGGATGGGAAAGACTTTCTTGCTGAAAGCCAAAAGAATAAAACTTCAAAACGAATCAAACAATTCAGTTTTAATTCTTCCTAAAGATAGGATGGTCGATGCCTCTGGTTCTTTGCCTTTGGATAATGTTCATATTAGTTTTTTATCAAGCTATGGCAACTGGAGATCCTTATGGATTTCTTGCATTGCGATATATCTCTTATCACAGGAAGAATTTGAGGATTTGCGGAGAAACGAACTGGAGGTAAATAATTGTAAAAAGTATTTATCGGATTTCACGCTTAATCTTTTAGAAGAAAAACATATTGGTGTTTTTTCAGTTTTACATAAAATAATAGCAATAAACGATAAAGCGATTCTGAGATTAATAGTTAAAGATTCAACCATTCTGTTTGACATTGTTCAAAAAATACAGAGCCAAGTTGCAATGTTTATTGATAAACTTGAAGAGCCATTTAATGCTGACTTTTTTAGAATACCAGGAGCAAATAATTCTACACAAGGTAAGTATAATTATTCTATTTGGGCTTATGCTCAACTGGCTTTTGCTGACGCGGTAAATACTCTATTTGCCAGTCGAAATCATATTAAAATATATTATAGCATTAGAAAAGAAGCGTTGTATCGTGGAGAAGAAATAGCTGTAGATTATTCTAAAATTAGAGATAATATTATAAGTCTAGAGTATACACGAGAAGATTTATATAAAATGTTTCATGGTTATATAAAAAATGAGGATCCTGAAAATTTATGTTCCCCTATCGATGTTATTGAAAATCCCATAAAGGCTTTAATTGGGGTGGATAGGATTTCACATAATTCTGGTGAATCTGAACCGATTTGGAATTATTTATATAGGCACACTTTTCAGAGACCAAGAGACATAATGGAAATGTGTAAATCTATTCATGATCATATAGTAAAGAATGCTGATGTGAAAAACAATATTAAGGATAGAACCCGAGTGCTGCGTGATTGGATAAATGAATTGTCAAAAATGGAGTGCAATTCGTATTTGTTTTTCTTAGACCCTTTTATGAAGTGCCAGGGAGATATCTCTTATAAAGAGCAAATAATCGATTTTATAAAAGAACTGCCAACGGATGTTTTAAATTATGAGTTAATTAAAGAACATTGCTGTAGCAAGAATGATCAAAAATTAGATGATGAATGTGGCGAATGTGAGAATATTCATTATTTTTCTTCTTTATACAATGTAGGTTTAATTGGAAGAATACATAAAAGCACTCATACATTGGAGTATTCATGCAAGATTAAACATATGGGGCAGAGTGAATTTTTAACTAACTCTTCTTCACTTCCTAAAGAGCAACTGTACTATCTTCATCCTGGATTAGCAAATATAGCTAAATCCGAACGTGAAATATCTGGTAAAAATTTTTTGCTTTGTCCTTTTAATTCTAATGACTTGGATCAAACGATTCCAAAGGATAAGATTAGGTATATGATTGATTCAGCTAATTCATTATTGGGGAATCGATCTGACAAAAATGTTTTTCTGTCTTCTACTGGCCGGGATATAGGAGATAAGAGAAAGGAAATAAAAAGGCTGCTTGAATCAATGGGGTACACTGTGTTTGCATATGAGGATCCTGATTTTCCATCTATGGATAATGAAGAATATTCAGATAGGCAAAAGGGGAAAACTCAAGATCACTGTATCGATGTTATGCTTAGATGCAAACATATTGTGTATTTATTTGATAAAACATTTGGTGGGAGATATGTTGGCGAAAAATATCGGTGTTATTATGAAAAGGAACAAGTAATTAAAATAACGCCTAGTGTTAGTTTTATGGAATATCTTGTTGCAAAGGAAAACCATAAAAATGTTAAGGTATATGTATTGAAGGATGTTGATATTGCTAGAGGGGAGTATATTGCAAATGATTGTAGTGAGAAATTCAAATCAAAGGTAGTGCAAGATAATAGAGTTTTTGAACAACTCGGTTATTTTAATAGCTTATTAAATGGAACTTGGTATGATACATATAATGACATAGATGATTTAAAGCAATATATTATTAAACAATTCAATATACCAAGCATTTGATATGAAATGAAAATTACTGATTAGGTAATAAGCTTTGTTCAAAAAATATTATAAATATGGTGATGAATTTGAGTAACCTATTAAGAGTATAGTAATAATTGTCTCGCCAGGCATTAAATAGTTCGATAATGCTTTGGAAAAATATTAAACTGTTGTAAGGGGACTAAGGTCCCCTTACATATTCTTTGTCGCACTAACATTATTATGTAAAAAACTGTACATGAAAATAATAAGCGGAAACTCGAAATAGTGTACATCCGTTTATTCCGATTTTGTTAATGACTTTACAAATAGTCTGGATGTGCATTTTAAAATTTCTAAGTCTTTGTTTTATGAAATTGATAAACCGAAGTGATATTATCGACAAAAAGTATTGAAATTCAACTCTAAAAGGTGTATAATTGTTATAGTGATATAGTTGGCATAAACTTATGATGCTTTTGGCCAATGAGTGTTTTATATTCAAAGTGTATTTATTATATTTCAGTAAGTGTAAAGAGGAAATATTATGGGTATCGATACTTCCGTGGAAAATGATTTTTTAGAGAATTTTTATCTCTTATATAATGAAAAACATGATAACAATACTTTGAAGTTCTATTGTCCATACATAGATGCAAATTCAATGAGTTTTGAAAGTTTGATCAACTCATTAATGGAAGCAGCGGGACATTATTGTTTATCACGTCGAACATGGGAAGAGTATAAGAATAAACCGATGCGTTTATCTCGTTTAGTTAGAGAGAAGTTCCGTAAGTTAAGCAGTAATAAAGGTGAGCTTGGAGAATTGTTGATGTTTTCGTTTTTGGAAAGCGATTTAAATGCCCCAAAATTGCTAAGTAAAATGGAGCTTAAGACGAATCCTAATAATTATTTTAATGGCGCAGATGGAGTTCATTATCTGAAGGTATCAGATGAAAATTATCAATTGATATATGGTGAATCAAAAGTTTATTCTGATTTAAAAAATGGTATTAAAGAAGCAGTAAATAGTATTCACGATTTTAAGTATGAAAAAATAAAAGATGATGAATCAGGTGAATTAAGAGGCATTAGATTTGAAAAAGGCCTTTTGAACGCTTTTATTACGAATGAAGCATTTACTCCGGAGGATTGCGAATTTGTAAAAAGCTTAATATATCCTAAGGCATCTTCCAAATATAATGTTGATACTGCTTTTGCTATTTTTGTCTTATTTAATATTGATATTGATCAGAAAGAGAAAAAAAGAAGTAGCGATGATTTTAGAAAGTGGCTGTTTGATATATTAACACAGCAGATAACAAAAATGATACCGTCTATTTTAAAGTTGATTGAAGAAAAAGAATTAAGTGGACATTCTATTTATTTCTATCTGTTACCTATGGAAAAATTGGATGAGAACCGGGAGCAAATATTAAAGGAAGTAGTTGGATAAGATGAATATTATTGATGAAATGGCTAATGATGCGGTAGTTGATAAATATTTTTTGAGACTATTTCAAACCTTAGAAAAAATGTATTGGGATAAGCTTTTATCTGATGAGCAAATATCGGTTAATAAACTATCCCCAAGCGAATATGTCGACATTTTAACATTTGCTGATATTCTATCTTTATCATCTGATGCGCAGCATAAAAATTTTGCACTTAAGATAATTAGTTGTTTAAAGTGCTTTTATGAGAATGATCCGAGATATATGTACTATTCTCAGGGAATAATGGTTAGGTTAGGGAATTTCCCAGGATTTACTCTTCTTAATAATAGCGAAAATACCGAATTACCATTTGATATCGCTCTCGAAAAGAGCTTTAAAGAGATAATTAATAAGGATCCGTATAGCGACAAGGTGTTTACGGATGCTCAGTTTCAACTACTTGAGGAACTTTTGGATAAGAATCATTTTAGCTTTTCCGGACCGACTTCATTTGGTAAATCATTTATACTTACCTCTTACATTAAATATCTGATGATGAATAATAAAAGGGGATTGAACATAGCTTTCGTAGTACCTACAAGAGCTCTCGTATCTCAGACATTAAAGAAATTTAAGAGCATATTTGATGGAATTGATGGATATTATCTGAGTTCAAGCCCAGATATACCTGCATTATTTTGTTCAAGTAATGCCCATTACATCTTTGTGTTCACCCCGGAGAGATTACTTCATTATTTTTCTGCTGCTAATAATCCTTCAATAGAGTATGTCTTTGTGGATGAGGCACAGAAAATCTTATCTGAGGATACAAGAGCTGTTGTATATTATCATGCAATATCATTAGCGGAAAGGAAAAGCTGTAAGCTGTTCTTCTCTTCGCCTAATATTAGTAATGTAGATGTTTTCCTGAAGTTGTTTAATAAAACATCAGATGAAACAGAAACAATATCAGAATCACCGGTATGTCAGAGCAGACTATTTATAGATATGCTTGAAAAGAAGAATATAATCTTCTCAGATTTAAATGAAAAGCTTATCGATGCCGATTATGATTTTCCTGATAATCTTTATGCGTTGATCAGAGATATTTCAATAAGAGTCGATAACAAAAATCCTAAGAGTCTTATTTACTGTAACACAATTGAGGATACAATTAATTGTGCTAAGAAAATGATAGAGGTCCTTGATTTGGAAAAATCAGATGAATTGAATAAAGCAGCAAAAGAAATAGCCGATTTTATTCATCCTGATTATTATTTAGTTAGCCTTATCAGGTATGGCGTAGGATTTCATTTTGGAAAATTACCTCAGAGAGTTCGAGATATAATTGAAAGACTTTATGAAAAAGGAGAGTTGCATTATTTATTCTGTACCTCGACACTATTAGAAGGAGTTAATCTTCCAGCACAAAATATATTCATTCTAAATAATCAGATTGGAGATAAGAATTTTAAGAGTATTGATTTCTGGAATTTAGCGGGACGAGCAGGTAGATTGACAAAAGAGTTATGTGGAAACGTAATATGTGTCAGATGGATCAATAAAGAGGGAAGATGGAATAAAAAAGAGAATATCGACCTGATAAAAAACAAGAAGATAGGACCTATAAGTTCAGACATTGTTACTGGGAAATCACACTTTTATAAAAATGTATTCCGTGCTGCCGAGGGAACAAAGTTTACAAGAGAAAATGTTTCCGAAACACAGCGCCGTGTTTATAATGCGTTTTCAAATGTCTTAATATCGCATTTTACGGATAATCAGCCGAGTTTATTAAGAAATGAATTTCAAAAAAGGGAACCTGAAAGTGTGAAGAAAATAGCCGAGATAGGTAAGAATCTCTCGGTTCCATCTGAAATAATATGTAGATTCCCGTTAATAAAGGCTGAATATCAAGACAAAATATGGAATATGTCGCCTATGTATACACCGCAACTATTGGAACCTACATATGAAAACTGTTTAAATATGCTTAGTCATCTTTGGGAACTGTATGGATGGGAAAAAGAAGAAAGTAAAGGGAAAAAGCCACTATTTCCCAAGGAAAATAAGAATTTTATAAAACATTATGCAAGTTTGATGTCTGATTGGATGAATAGTAAGTCAATCAATGAGATTATTAAAAAAACTATTTTTACTTCTCGCGGAAAAACAATAATAGATGGATATTTGTCTTCAGGTCAAATGAACATAGTTAAGTTTGATCCGAATAACCAAAGACATATAAACATTATCATTAATAATACAATAAGTGAAATTGATAAGGTAATAAGATTTGATTTAAAGAATTATTTTGAAAACTATTATTGTATTTTGGAAAAACGTGATGGTAAAGGCGGAGGCGGAGAAGACTGGGCATTGTTTATGGAGCATGGTACATTAAGGAAAGAATTAATTGAAATACAGAAAATAGGCGTTCCGAGACATCTCTCAAAACTTTTCTATGATGATTTCCATGAGTATTTTATTTATAATGATGATCAGGAATTAATAGAAATGAAAAGGCAGCAAATACATGAAAAGCTAAAGAAGGGCAAGAAAGAGGAATATAAGGAATTGCTCGAAGTGCTTATTGATAACTATGTTTTGTAATAATATATGAATGAGAAGGTGAGCGTATGAATGGAATTCATACAGATGCATTATCTATAATAAAAAAATGGTTTGAAAAAGCAGAAGACTGGCAAAAAGATTTATTCTGTCAGATTTGGCAAGGAAATGAAGATATTGAGAAGCTGACTGTCAGGGCTTTTGCTTTAGCAAAAGTTGAATATCTCGGAGAAAATAGCAAGTTTGCTCCTTCGACTACATTCCCCTCGGCAGTGGAGTTTTCAAATACCAGTAATTGTCCTGTTATATTAAAGAGTATTTCCGAAGTCCAAGGTGTTGGTGCTTTATCACCAACGAGACCTTTGGAGTTCGGTGACAATCTTACGATTGTGTACGGAGAAAATGGCTGTGGAAAATCGTCGTATGTGAGGATATTAAAAAGTGCTGTATCTCCTAAGAATTCGAATGCCATAATAGGTGATATTTATAAAACTGATTGCCCAAGTCCTCAAGCATTGCTTACATATAGTGATGATGGGAATGAACAACAAATTCATTGGAAACCAAGTATGAAAAGTACTTGCCCCTTGAATATTTATGACTCTTCTATTGCCAAGCGGTTTGCAGAAGAAAAAAATGAGGTGATATATGAACCACATATATTATCCATACTTTCTATAATGACAACGGTATATGAAGGGGTAAAAGCTAAATTTGACGAAATAAGCAGCGAGAATTTAGCTCAACAGACAGCTCTGGGTAAGGATGTAAGTAGCCACAAATCTATAACCGACTTTTTAGCCTTAAAAACGATTAAAGCATATGATAAATTTATATCAGATAATATCTGGGATGAAAACCAACAAAAGCAGCTTAGTTCATTACAGGAAGGATTACAAGATCAAGATCCTTCCAAACAATTAAAGGCGTTACAAGCTCAAAAAGGTGTTGTGGATAAACAATACCAAATACTGATTGACCTTATTACTAAAACTGGCAATAGCTTTAGTGAAGAATACTTATTGCAACGTAAAGCACAGATTGAAACAAAGCGAGAAGCCGATAATTTGATAGAAGGACTTAATAAAGTATCTGTATTAAATAAAACAGGTTCCGATAAATGGAAGAAAATGTGGGATGCTGCTGTTAAATTTTCTCAGGAATCAACATCAGATGTCTCAAATACAATCATAGCAGATGGAAAATGTATTCTTTGTCAGCAAGACATATCCGACGCGGCAAATAGAAGAATTGCTGAATTTTATAAATACATGACCTCAAATGCAATAAAGGCGTCTGAAAAGGCACATTCTACATTTGAAACTACTGTAGAAAAACTGAAAAATATTTATTCCGGTATCAATATTGAACAAGTTGAATCGATACTAAGATCAAGTAGTATTGAAGATAATACAATTCAATATATCATTGAGCAATATAAGAACATTAAAGCAAGGTGTAAATGGCTTTTGGAGTATACAGATGATATTGAAACAACTATTCCTGTATCATCGGAAATAAAAGTCTTACAAGATGCAAAAGAAAAGCTACTAAATGATTATGCGACAAGAATAAAATCGTTGCAAGATATCATAACAAATCGAGATGAACAGATTATTAAAGTAAATGATCTCCTTGCAAGAAAATGGATAAATGAAAATAAGCTGATAAGAAAAAAAGATATTCAAATAAACGCAGCTATATCAAGCTGTAAAACAAATGCTCTTACTACAACCAAAAAAGATTTAACCCAGATTTTGATTACAAATACATATATTTCAAGATTTGATAATGAGATGAGTGCTATGGATTGTAATCACAAGATTAAAGTTGAACTTGTTTCAAAAGCTGAAAAAGGAAAAGCGTATCATCAAGTTGCATTAAGAGGGGCTGTTCAAAAGAAGAAAACAGGCGAAGTCCTAAGTGAAGGTGAATTTAGAGTAGTCTCTTTAGCAGCCTTTCTTGCTGATTTGTCTTCATGGAACAAAATATTACCCTTTATTTTTGATGATCCTATTACTTCGCTTGATCATAAATATGAAAAGATGGTTGCCCAAAGATTAGTATCGTTATCAAATGAGCGCCAGGTAATCGTTTTTACGCATAGACTTGCATTTGTTCAATTATTAGTTTCTTGTAAAGACGAATACAATAAAGAGCAGGCTAGATTAGGCTCCTTAAATAAAGTCACTTCACATGAAGTTGAATTAAGAAATGAACCATTAGGTGAGCCTGTTTCTCCTCCGACTTATAACGGAACTATTAAGATGAGTTCTGCACTGAAAAACATGAAACAAGAAGAACTTACAAAAATTAAAAAACTATATGCCAATCAAGAGTATAGTATTGCTGATAATTATTTACAGGCAATTTGTGCAAGATTTCGCAACCTTATAGAACAAGGCATCGAGATGGAGTTGCTGTCAAAAGTTGTTACACGATTTGATTATTCCATAAAAACAATGTGTCTACGATATCTCCACGTTATAACAGATGATGATATTAGTCTTTTTGAAGAGATGATGACTCGGTATTCGCATTTTGATCATTCACAATCAGTGGAACGTCCAGTTAGCTTACCAGCGTTGGAGGAAGTCGAAAAGGATATTGATAGAGTCTTAGCTTGGTCAGAAGATTTTAAGAATCGTTGTAATAAGTGCCCAAAATAAAAATGGGGGTGTTTGTTTGGATATTGAAAGAACAAAGCAAATTAAGTTCCTACTTCTAAGATGTAAATCGCTAAAAGAAAACATGATTAGGACACTCAATGATAGCTCAACAATTGCAACGGGAAGATATGCATCTTTTAAAAAATATGCTGAGGAATATGGTTATTTAGCCCGTGAAGTCTATGAAGCATTAGAATTAAGTAATGAAAGAATTCCGTGTTATGATACAACAAAAATGAAAGGCTGGGCTGATACATTCTGGCCTCAGCAAAAAGAAATTATTGATAGTTTGGTTGTATACACAGATACATTGATTGCTTTTTTGGAAAGGGAAATTGATTTTATAAATGATGAGTATTCAAATTTGGAAAATTTTATAAAGAATAAATTACGCAGCATTATTTTTACGCCACCTGAGAACGAGAAAGAAGTACAGAATGCTATTGAAACTTTATTTGTAGGAAAGGGATGGAATAAAGGTATTGATTACGATAGAGAGACCGGAAAGTTTCTTTTTTCAGGTAAAGAGTATATTCCTGATTTTATTGTACCCAAATTAAACTTATGTATCGAAGTGAAATTGTTGAAAGATGGAAGAAAGTCGCGAATAATTGAAGAAATCAATGCGGATATAACTGCTTACAACAAAATATATAAACGTCAGTTGTTTGTTATATATGATCTTGGTGTTGTACGAGATGAAATAGAATTTAAACGTGATATAGAAAATGCTAAAGATGATATAAAAGTGATAATTGTAAAACAGTGATGAAATATGTATTTATGTAATTATCGGTTTACATATTACTTTTAAATCTGACTTTTGTCCTGAAACTGTAAAATCTTGCCCTGAATGGCAGTTTTAGACAATTGTAATATTAAATCAACTGTGATATTATATAGTTATAATCGTTTGTTGATTGTAAAAATGTGAGTATCAATTAAGAACAATTGCTAAAAAATGAAATCTGGTTGAATATATGATATTAAAAAATTTTAACTCTTGGGTAGCGACTGTTGTTGCTTTTACTTCATTTAATTATGGCTATCATGATGTTAATCACAAGACTAAATTATTAGGATAGTAGGTATATTGAAGCTTTTAAACATTGTAAGAAAGTAAAATAATTACTGAAATGGTACTTGCGGTTGTTGACATGATTTACAATTCGCATATGGGAGATGTTTATGCCGATGATATTACTGATGAGTTTTACAAGCTCTGCATACTGTTAGAAAAATCATTATATGGCATCCATAATATTTCTTTAATGTTTGAAAATTTCTGAATAAATTTCAATTGATTGACATTCGTTACAATTGGAGTAATAAATAGTATTATTACTATAGATATGTTAACTGCAAATAATATAGCTGAATATTATAAGCAAAGGAGAATAATATGAAGAAATATCGGTTTTTTAAGTGCATTGTAAGTACTATATCTTGTCTTACGTTTATTTGCTCTTTTCCATCAAGTCAGATGATTTCGTTTGCAGATGACACCCCTGCTGATGTTGAATACTATTCCACTTTTGATGCGAATAGCGATACATATCAAGAATGGAAAACTCAAATTGCGTCAAATCAAGAGACTGCGCCCAAAACCAAGTTAAGAAGCACTATTACAACTAATGGAATAAAAAACGAATTTTTAGAATTATATTATAAAAACGGAATTTATTCCTTGGGCACAGTTGAAGGCGATCCAACTCTATCAACTGACAACAATAAAAGATTACTTTATGGATTCCCTGAAGGTGGAACATCATTTACAACAATTCGGATAGATGGTGAAAATTATAAGTTCACTCCAGCTAATGTATCTTATACTGAAAATATTATAAGTGCCTCTGCTGTATATGATGATGTAAGCGTAACACTAAATTTTAGTTTGATTACTAATCAGTATACAGGCAGAGAGGATGTTGCTGAATTCTCATATAATGTAAAAAATATTGGAACAGCATCTCATAATGTTGGCGTACGAATAATGTTTGATACTATGTTAGGTGGGAATGATAGTTCTCCGTTTAGAATTCCTAATGTTGGAGATACATCTTTAGAAACGGATTTATCAGGAGATGACGTTCCAGAGTTTTGGCAGTCCTTTGACTCCTTAACAAAACCAAATGTAATTGCTCAAGGTACGATAAAAAGTAGCAGTTCAATGATACCAGATCGAGTGAGATTTACAAATTGGAGGAGCGCATATAATAATTATTGGGATTATTCCAGGGCAGCAGGTGCAGCAAATGGTGACAGTGCTGTATGTATTTATTGGAATCCAAAAAAACTTTCAAGTGGAGATAATTATAATTGTAAAACTTTCTATGGCTTAAGTTCTCTTCAACAAGACGGAACACCGCCTTTAGCAGTTGCACTGACAGGAGCAACTAAGTTAGAGGTTGAGCATAATGAAATTGAATCGGATACCTATAATCCTAATCCCTTTACTGTAACCGCTTATATTCAAAATATCGGTGATGGTGATGCGCATGATGTTACTGCTCGTTTAAATCTTCCGAGTAATATGTCTATTGTTGAAGGTAAAGAAACTGTTGATTTGGGTGATTTGGCAGTGAATAGCAATCAAAGGCAGGTGTCATGGAAGGTATGGGTGGAACCAAATTCTATCTCTTCTATAAAATCGTACAGCGTTACTGTAGCGGCTGCCAATGCTGACACTAAGACTCTTCAAAGAAATATAGAAGTACCAGCGTTACAAACAAATGGTCCTTTAAAACTCTATTTTAATAGAAACAGAATTAACAATAATTCTAATAATTTGGAACTTGATTTCAAACTGGTAAATAGCAGTAACGCCACAATAGATTTGAATAATTATATAGCGCGGTACTATTTTATTGATGAAACGCCTGATTCAAATAAAATAATTGATATATATTACTGTGGAAACCAATATAATAATTCTGTAAATGTTAATGTTTCATATCACAGCATTCCAGCACCTTATAAAAATAATGCAAACGCTTATTTGGAATTTGATTTTTCTAAATCAAATATTACATTAGACATGGCTGAAGACTTACGCGTATACAGTGCAATGCATTCAAGTAATTGGAGTTCTATAAATATTCTGAACGATTTCTCAGCAATTGATAGTAATTATAATGATGAAAACGGCTTAATATTATGGACTAAAATGCCTATATATGAAATCAGTAGCGGTAAAAAAGTATGGGGCACAGAACCTAAAGATGCTTCTGAAGTATCTGTTCCAACTATGAGTATCTCTTGTTTGGCAAACACGATTAATAATGATAGTATTGTAGATATGATAATAACTCTCAAAAATACCTCAACTACTCCTATTTATTTATCTAATTCTGAGCTTACATATTATTACATGAATGATAATGATTATGTACAAAATGTTTATATTTACTATGCTGGTGGCAAAATAAATGATGATTGGATTTCAATAACTGATAAGATTAGTGGTGAAGCTACACTTCTTGAAACAAAGAAAGATAGAGCAAACTCAAAAATCAAGTTATTGTTTTCTTCGATAAGTGGAGCTTTATGTTACAATGAAAGTATAGACATTCATCTACAATTATCAAACCAAAACTGGGCACAAGGAAATTTCAATTTGGAGAATGATTATTCGTACTCTGGAATAACAGATACGAATTATATAGCTAATAACATTCTATTTACAGCAAATTATTTAAACAACAATGGAGAATATGCAGGGTATGAATATGGTGAACCTATAGGTGATTATCATCCTACTTTCTCTGCTTTTAAAATTGGTGAAGGAAAGGCGGGCGTTAACACACTTGATGATTACAACAACTTTATAAATCACTTCTCAACTGATTTTGGAGGTGTTCCATACAATGAATACGCAACTGCTGAAAACATAACAAATAATAATCCTAATAGTTCACTTGATGATTTTAATTTCAATAATGAGAATCTTAAAGCTCTTCTTGCTTCTGATATAGCATATATTAGCGGCCATGGTTCACGTGGCGGCGTAATTCCAATTTATCCAAATGGAATTAGATCCGTTTACAGTTCTGGAGATAAAGAGATTGATAATGATATATATGAAATGCTATATAGTCAGATAATTACAACCGATAAAAATGTTGGAATAGATTTTCAGAACTTTGGATTGTTTGATTCTGCAAGAAAACTCAATATAAACAATGGTGAGTTTATATCTAATTTCTATAATGGCAGAAATGGCATTAATGATAATAATATTTTTAGCATTAATATGAAAGATCATGTTAATGACGGAATTACCGAAAACTTACAATGGATCATTACAGGTGCATGTAGCCAAGTCAATAAGCAAAAGGAAGGTGATCCAATTGTAGATACAAGTGAAAGAAAAGCTTTATCTGCATCCAGTACTGATAGATGGGTAGATGTTCTTGTAAATAATAAAAATCTAAAAGGCGTATTAGGATATCACGGACAGGCACCAAGTGCAGATGCGGCAAAGCCTGATTATCAAGTAATTGATGATTTTTTATATTATTGTTCGCCAGAGCATTCAGATTCCGAACGTAGTACTATTCACGATGCATGGATAAAAGCAAATGCTTTTTATTCAAAAATTCTTCCGGATACTTTACCATGTGGCTTGATTGTTAAAGAACATTACGATGAGGATTTTCTGTATGATTCTTTGATTAGCACAGATGAAGTAAGTTGTGATTATATCTATAGATACACTGCAAGGTATGTAGTAGTTGCGAGCATATCTGATAAAGACATAGGTTATGTTTCTTATGATGATGAAATGATCATTCCAAATGCGGTAAATGCTATTCGAAGATATTATGGTTCAGCAATTGATGATAATAGTATATCTGATGAAATAATGGCAATTGATAGAGAATGCTTTTCAAACACTGGTGAGTTCATAGCATCTAATATTGACGAATACATATTTAATGTCTCAGTAGATAATAATTCAACAAGTAAAAAAATGGTAAAAAAAAGCAATACTTCAATCAGCAAACTTGTACGATATTGCCCTGAAACAGACACTGTAGAGGAATTAATATGAAAGTTAAAATAATAAAAAAAGTGCTTATATCATTGTTGTCTACGGTTTTATTTGTTGTAATTTTGTACTCTGCAAATCATCGACATTGCTATCACTTTGTAGAAAAACTTAATTATAATTGCAAAGGTATAAGTGATTTAAACAATTATATTGACTACAATATGTTAAGCAGTGACCTAAAAAAACTTATATCGAAAGACAAATTCAGCTTTTCGAATGCCGAAGAAAAATATAAGTTTTGCAGTTTGGTTAGCAGTTTAGACTATGAGTATGAAGGAAATCCAAATAGTGTATATTCAACAAATCAAATTGGTAGAAATGATTTGGCGCAAAGAATAACTATAGAAAATAAAGAATATATAATTTCTGTAACAATTGTTTTTAAACCGGGTTGGTTCTTCACTCCGAAGATTGTTGATTTAGATGCGAGCGTTTTTGACATAGACAATCCAGATTGGAAGGGCTAATTTAAATAAAAAAGAAACTGATTTTTTGATTTCTGTAACATCTATTTTCAAACTTGGTTAAGGCTTAATCCCCAATATTGGTAATTGAAATACTGGTATTATTGATGTTTCTGTTACTGGCTAATAATTAATAAACTAAAGTCTATTAGCATTAGCGTTTTCTGTCCTGTATAAGTCTAAATCATTTGTATGGTGCGTATCATAATACTAATATGCAATGGTGTATTTCCTTGAACTCATGATGTCCAAAGAGGGAGAGGAGCGTGGCCGAGCAGGGGGCGTTTATATTCAGCTCACGCACGGCTTGTCGGAGTGTTCGGACGAGGACGAATAATTAGCACAAAGGCTTTGCAGAAATGCAGAGCCTTTTACTTTTGTTCTACAAACAATGAAGAGATGGTTTAAAAGTAAGCGTAAAATAAACGACGTATTCCTCTAAAAAAGAATCTGGTGTATAATAAAGTCTAAGCAGCTCCATAGACTAAATTAGATAAGCTAAAATAGTCTATGGAGTAAACTGGCCTAAATTAGACATAGGGGGAATACGGAGATGAAAACAACGACAGCTATTACCACTGTCAAGCGAGATGTACAGCTGCAGGAATGGACGGAGCAGATCAAAGCACAGAAGGAAAGCGGTATGACCGTAACAGCCTTCTGTGCTCAGAATGGAATCAATATTAAGACATATTACTACCGCCTTCGTAAGGAAGGCTTGAGAGAAGCGGTATTGAATGCCATTGCTCATAAGAATTACGCAACCCTTACGCCTATACAGATCAGGGTATACGATGATAAGATAATGATTGCCAATGATTGCGTATTCACAGAGGACTGGACAGTCGAGAATCTTATGAAGCCCCACAAATCCAGACCTTATAATCCATTGATAGCAAGTACATTCTATCGTGCAGGATATATCGAATCATGGGGACGTGGAATTGAAAAGATAAAGGAATCATGTGAAGCATCAAAAAATCCACAGCCGGAGTATCTTATTCATCATGAGGACTTTATGATCACATTCTTTGCAGGGAAGACTACCCAAACTCCTACCCAAACTGAGTTATCCGAATTGGTTTTAGCAGTAATAAGGGAGCATCCCGAGTATTCTCAAAAGCAGATTGCAGAACAGCTTGATTGGAAGCGGGATAGGGGAAAGTATTATGTTAAGCGATTGAAGGATGAAAAGATAATAAGGAGAGTTGGGACTACGCATAAAGGTTATTGGGAAATAATATGATGATTTAAAGGAGACTTCGGTCTCCTTTGACTTATTTCAAAGCCAATAAAATCTTTATATGCATGAGGTATGTACACTATAGATTCATAAAATATATAACATAATTGACAGACAGGTGCCACAAAGAATAATAAAAGATATGAAGTGATTTGCGATTGCTACGCGAATTTTACTTTGAGTAAAACATAACAAGCTTTAGCATGGTGAAAACAGTACATATAGCAACGATGATAAAAGTTCTTTTTTGGTACAAATAACTATTGCTTTTTTGCCGAAAGTATTGAAATTTGGCTTGAAAAGGTGTATAATATTATTAGATTTTGAGCGTCTAAGTGACTGTGGTCGACTTAGTGGTGCCATGGGGGCTGTGGAGTATGCGGATAAGTTCTGATTAACTCACAGTGCGATTAAGACCAGCATAAGTGCTTTATTGCACAGGGACATCTGTATTCTTTCAACACTGTAAGTAATATTGGAGGTGGACTCAAAAAACTATATTGTGAACGGAAAATGTGAACCGCATATGTACTTTTTTGAGTTGGCACCAATATCTGGCTTCCTTGTTTTAAAAAGACAATATTTTGATTTTGTACAGTGTTTGTGACGGATTAATTGACAATCAGGTACAGTTTAATTGATTTATAATGCACTTTTTAGTATGGGCGGAAAAGCTGTATTTGAGAAATATGATTAGTCACTTGTGTGCTTGTTTTGCATCCTTTTTAGCTGAATACTTTAAGTAGATGGCTGCTTTGCTTTACACTGAGTTTTAAATTAGAGCGTAAATGTTTTTTTATCGTTTCATAATATTTTGGAGGGCGTATTGAAATGCAAAATGTCATTGGTATTGACTTGTTTTCAGGTGCTGGAGGTATGTCACTTGGTGCTGAAATGGCAGGGATTAATGTTAAATATGCTATAGAAAAGGACGCTTATGCAGCTCAAACTTATAGCTATAATCATCCAAGTACCATTATGAAAAATATAGATATTCGTGACATTGATACTATACCACAAGAATTGATTAATGGTAAAAGTGTATTATTTGGTGGTGCACCGTGTCAGGGCTTTTCAACTTCTAATAGGCGTACAAATAATAGGAATAATTCAGAAAACTGGTTATATAAAGAATTTATACGTGTTTTAAATTTAGTTAAACCTGATTGGACTGTTTTTGAGAATGTTACCGGAATTGTTGAAATGGAATCAGGGGTATTTTGGCAGGGGATTGTTAGTGATTTTATTAATGCAGGATATACATGTACATATAGTATTTTGAATGCTGCTGATTTTGGTGTGCCTCAAAGGAGAAATAGATTGTTTTTGATCGGATCAAAAAACGGGAGAAAGATTAATCTTGAGCCGAAAGCGAACGCTAAGATTGTAAAAGTTAGAGATGCATTGTTTGATTTGCCAGAACTTAGAAACGGTGCCAATATTGATGTCTTAGCATATAATTGTGAGCCAGATAATGAATATGCGTGTTTAATGCGAAATGGATATAAGAAGTGTTCGGGGCATTTAGTTTCAAAAAATTCGAAGTATGTTCTTGAAAGATATAAATACATCTCCCAAGGTCAAAACTGGAAGTCTATACCAATTAATTTAATGCAGAATTATTCAAATCCAAATAGATGCCATACAGGAATTTATTACAGATTAAGGGAAGATGATGCATCAGTGGTAATAGGGAATTATAGAAAAAATATGATTATTCATCCTTGGAGTGATCGGGGCTTGTCTGTAAGAGAGGCAGCTAGGCTACAGTCCTTTCCAGATAGTTATGAATTTAAAGGACCATTAGGATATCAGCAACAGCAGGTCGGTAATGCTGTTCCACCTTTATTGGCAAAGTATGTTTTTGAAAAAATAATTGAACAAATGTGAGGTCTTAGAATGTCAATATATAATAAAAACGATGGTTTAAAATATGTTATGGAGCAACGCTGGGAGGATAAGCAAAATGATCAATTCCCTAATTCTAATGAAGAATATATAGAAAAATTCCGTCAGATAGAAGATTACCTTAATCAGAAATATCATCCTGATGTGAATTTAGGAGCTGCCATATCTGGCGATGGCTTGTTGACAGATCATGGAGTTGCTCATATTAAAATGGTTATGGAAAAAGCAAATTCTATTTTAGGAGCAAAAGTGGATGAACTAAAAGGATATGAAATCTTTTTGCTTTTAGTAGCTATTCATTTTCATGATTTGGGAAATATAACTGGAAGACAAGATCACGAAAAGAAAATACTTGATGTAATGAATGATATGAAGGATGTCCTTCCATTGGATATTCCAGAACAAGAAATTGTTTCTTCAATTGCTACTGCACATGGTGGATTTGTTGATAAAACTAGTTGTGATAAAGATACATTGAAACCAATTCAGCGTGAAACATTTTGTAATGGTATATCTGTGAGGTCTTTATTGCTTGCATCTATTCTTAGATTTGCTGATGAATTATCTGATGATTTTAGCAGATCTAGAAGCAAGGTTGAGATTCCAGATGAGAATAAAATATATCATGAATATTCCAAATCACTGGAACCATTAGGATTTAATGGAAATACGATTGTCTTTATATATAGAATTCCCTATAGCATGGTTAAGGTAAAATTGAAAAAAGGAGATAAAGAG
The DNA here is from genome assembly GCF_900116855.1 of Ruminococcus flavefaciens. Lineage (GTDB taxonomy): Bacteria > Bacillota > Clostridia > Oscillospirales > Ruminococcaceae > Ruminococcus > Ruminococcus flavefaciens_R. The sequence goes on along the minus strand of NZ_UETD01000016.1, from coordinate 67,781 downwards.
ATTTATTTATACGATGAAATAATGAATCGCTTGTCAAAATGCTTGAGAGAATTAGAGTACTGTCGTAAATATGCAGATGGTTTTATTGGCATAACTACTATGAGTGTTACGATAAAAATAAGCGATCCAAATAACCCTATAAAAGTATGTGACAGCGATTCGTTTAGAGTGTCATTATCTGGCTATCCAGATGAAAGAACTTTTAAGTTGGAAAATTACATAGTTGATAATGATTGTTTAGATAATCGGAAAAGACTAAAGTATTCTGATGGCGAAGCACTAAAAAAAGCTATAGAAGAAAGGAGTTAGTATATGAATAATAATCCATTTGCAGTCGTAACACCAGAAGAAATGACTGCTGAACAGGCAGATCGATTATTTGTAGAAATGTACTCCGATTTTCCTCAAATAAGGCGACCTGGAAATTCCATTATTTCAGGGGCTAGAGGGTGCGGAAAAAGTATGTTTATTCGTTGCTCTTTGCCTGATGTATTGATGCAAAAAGAAAATAAGTCTGATGGAAAAAAGATTAAATTTAGTGATTTGGATTATCTTGCATTTAGTGTTTCTTGCGAAAAGACATATCCGAATATAAAGGAATTTGAAGGATTAGATGATAAACATACACCATATCTAATTAATGAGCATTTTTTGGCGCTACATGTGTTAATGTCCGCTCTTTTTCAATTGTCAAAAATACAAATTGAAAATTTTGATAAAAAGAAGTATCAAAACTTTTTCGAAGATGTATACAAACGATATATGCGATTAAGTCGATGCCTTGATGATATTAATCCGGATTATACATCTTCTAATAGTTTCTTTTTGTCGTTATACAGGCATACTGAAAAAATGCAATCCGATTTAATAATATATCCTTCTCAGTTTGCACTAAATATTGAAGGCGAGGATTATACCTATAATATGCCCTTGCTTTCTTTTTTAAGGTTTATTGTTCCTGTGTTTAAGGAAATGACAAATCTACCAGGCTTCCCCAAAAATAAGAATATTATTATTTTCGTTGATGATGCTGATAATTTAAGTAAAATTCAAACAGAGATAATAAATACATGGATTGCATATAGGACTCAACCTTCGATTAGTTTGAAAATATCGACTCAATTAGGGCTTTATAAAACGCATTTGACCACAGCTGGAGTGTTGATAGAATCACCGCATGATTATAAAGAAATTAATATCTCTAATAGATATACTACAAATGCAGAAGACAAGTATTTTGATAAAGCATCGGAGATACTTGAAAAAAGATTGAAATTATCTGGAATTGATATTAAGCCAGAGGAATTCTTTCCCAACTACGATAAACAAGTCGAGGGAATACAAAAAGAAATTGAACTTATAAAAAAAGAGTATCCAATAAAAGGAAGAGGTAATCGTCTTGATGATGATGTGAGAAGATATGCAGTCCCTAATTATATTTCTAAGTTAGGTGGCAGAAGAAAGTCGCGTTCAACGTATAGGTATGCTGGACTTGAAAATATTGTTCATTTATCATCTGGGATTATTAGATATTTATTAGATGCCGTTTCAGATATGTATGAAACAGCGATTGTTAAAAATAAAGATGATAATATTACAGAGATAAGTTCGGATATCCAAGATAGAGTTCTGAGAAATCAAGCGGACACATTCTTGTATAGCGAATTGCTAAAATTAAATAATAATTATCAATTGACACCAATCAATTCGCCTGCTAATGATGTTGAAAAGCTGCAAAACCTTATCTGTTCGATGGGAAAAACATTTCACGATATTTTAATATCGGATCGATCAGAAAGAAAGGTTTTTTCGATAGCGTTATCTAATGTCCCAGATCAAGAATTGAGTGAAATTTTTAAGCTTGGAGTGAGATTAGGTTTTTTTCATGAAACTCGAATTGGCAATAAAGAAGGTAATGGTCGTACATTGTTATATATTATGAATCGCTGTCTTGCTCCACTGTTTACACTTGATCCAACAGGATTCCAAGGTTATTTATTTGTAACAAATAAGGCTTTGCATGAAGCTATTAAAACAGCTAAACCTTTAAGGACGCTTTCAGAGTGTGATGATGATATGAGACAACTAACTTTTGATGATATTTTGGAGGAGTAAGATGATAAGGACTATTCACACAACCAAAAGTGAATTTGGACGGTATCTCCCAGAAAAATTTGTGTTTATCGGATATGCGAGTTTTGAGGAAAGAAGTTCTGTTATTCCTTTGGCTATTGAAAAGGAACGTATAAAACAAGCCTATGTATTTCGTAGTAAGGGCAATTGCGATAAAGAAGCTGCTAAAAGCATAAATGTATATCTTAATGATTGTGTTGATTTTATAGAGCTTGAAATTAGCGATTCCATTAGTACTGCGAGAGAAATAACAAAGACTGTAAAAAAAATTTTATTAGATAATAACATATTTCTTGTAGTTGATATAACAACATTTACTCATGAAACATTATTGATATTGCTCAAGTTAATAATGTCAAATAAAGAAAAGTTTAATAGCGTGTATTACTTGTATAATGGTGCTGATAAATATTCAGTTAGTGAAGAATTGGATAAAGCGTGGCTTAGCAAAGGATGTAAAGATGTAAGAAATGTTATTGGCTATCCTGGATTAATGCGTCCAGTTGCTAAAAACTGTCTAATATTATTAACTGGTTTTGAATTAGAAAGAGCAACAAGATTAATTGAGCTTATTGAGCCAGATAGACTTTTACTTGGAAACGCAGAAGATCCTATAAGCTCTAATAATGCTGAGTTGATGCAACATTTTAAAAATAAGTTTGAAGTTTGGAAGAACAATTATAATAGTATTAATTGTTCGTCTTTCGATTTTTCTTGTAAAGATGTAGAAAAGACAATTAATATTTTAACTGATATAATAAATTCGAATAAGGAAGAAAATTGTATAATTGTTCCATTGAATACAAAACTTTCAACAATAGCGGCTGGCATCGTTGCAATTCAAAATAAAAATATACAAGTTTGTTATTCAATACCGGAAACATATAATATAAATAATTATTCTTCTCCAAGCTCAAATGTTACGGTGGTGTCATTAGTCTAAATATAAAGAAACGTGACAAAATAAGCTTAGTGGACTGGAAGCTAAAAGACATTTAGACTTCAATCCTTTACCGATGCATATTTGTTATATGGTCGAACTAGAACGAGATATAAAAGCATCAAGTAAATTGCGCTTCATACTTGCCAAATCACTGTTTGAAGTGATAAAGATAGTCAATAAAGTGTTAGTGAAAAATATTTGAAGAGGAGGATTATAATGAGAATCATTGAACCATATGTAACTTTAGAAAGTAAAATTACACAAAAAGAGGCACTGGATCTTATTGAAAGTGCGGGAAGAGTATGTTATAAAAGTGAAGACAAAATTAATGGAGACTCTGCGGAGAAATTTATTAAAGGAATTTTATCTCGTGGACATGAATCGGTTATAGAGCATGTTTCTATAACTGTAAGAGTTGTTTGTGATAGAGGAGTAACACACGAAATTGTTAGGCATAGAATTGCAAGCTATAGCCAGGAAAGCACACGATATTGTAATTATACAAGCGACAAGTTTAGTAAAGAGATTACTGTTATTCGACCGATATTTTGGAATAAAGGGTCATCACAATTTAATGCATGGCAAAAAGGAATGGAGGAATGCGAAAAAGCATATTTTTCATTGATTAATGCTGGCGCATCGCCACAAGAAGCGAGATCTGTATTACCTAACTCTTTAAAAACAGAAATATTTATTACAATGAATTTTAGGGAATGGCGGCATTTTTTTTCGCTGAGATGTAGCAAAGCTGCACATCCTCAAATGCAACAGATTGCAAATATGATTTTTGATTTGTTTAAAGAAAAATATCCCTTGTTTATTCAGGATATTATGGTTGACTGATTTTATACGGGATTATCAATAGGCTTTGTTTGTAGCGATGCCTGCATAATGAAAAAACGAACGCTATAATGAAGCGTGGATGGTCGTTTTTGTACCGGTGATTTGTCCAAAGGAAAAATTTGATAGTTCAATTACTGCTTTCAGTATAGCTTGATTAACAAAGTACGTGTAAACCTTTACTGACTTACAAGGCTTTACTCGTTGATTATATTGAAACAGGTGGCAATATATTATGAAATGCCAAAAGATCAAATTAATTGTTCGGCATAATTTAGTGAATGCTAGATTTGGTAAAAAAAGAGCAGTAAAATGATGAGGATAGAAAAGGCTGAATTGCTTAAGTTGATAGATAGTGAATGTCCTATTAAAGTTCAATTTAAGAAATCGATGAAAAGGAATAAAAAACGAATTGATTTGAAAGCAGCTATTGTCAAATATGATGTTATAAAGAAAAAGGCATATCTTGAATATCCTAATGGGAGAAGAGTATATGCAACCTAAAATTATAGTATTTGCAGGACCGAATAGTTCGGGAAAATCAACAATTACAGGAAGCACGACCATTTGTGGTAAATATAAACGCTTATGATATTCATAAGAGAAATAATTCAACAACGCTGAGGCAGCTTTTGAAGCCAAACGATTATGAGAGTTTGAATTGAATAGAAAAAATGATTTCACCTTTGAAGCTGTTCTTTCGAATGATAGAAACTTGAAATTACTAAAAGAGCAAAAGAATAAGGATAATTCGTACGTGGTTATTATGTTTTAACTTGTTCGACTGATATCAATGTTATGAGAGTAGCTTCTAGAAAGGCTATAGGTGGTCATGATGTTCCAGAGAATAAAATTAGAGAACGCTATGATAGATGTCTTAAGTTGCTCCCTCGGTTTGTAAATGTTTGTGATGTTTGCTCTAGCTATGATAATTCGTTAGATGAACCATTTTGTATTTATAAAAAGCATCACGGAGATATAATACAACTAAATGATGTGTGGTCAAGTGAAAGTATTATCAAGCTTATTCGTGGAATATAGTTTGAGCTATGTATTAGTAGTTTGATAAACAAGATTAGATTCAATTGTGTTATCGACAAACAGACTTCATTTGGTATAAAACACTAACAGTGGTAGAGCACTCGGCTGTTAACCGAGTTGTCGCCCGTTCGAGCCGGGCAGGGGGAGCCAAAAAAGCGTCTGCAATAGCGGGCGCTTTTGTTTTGATATATAAAAGGCAGCTTCAAAGAGCTGCCTGTTTTGTTATTCAAATTTTCCCATCGTTACCAGTCTTGCGGTGAACATCTTGCATTTGGGACAGAATGTGATGGAGCCTCTTGTTTTTCTCAGCATAGAGGAGTGGCAGGAGGGGCACTCGTGGCGGAACTCCACCGACATGGTAAATTCCTTCCTGTTCATGAACATCTCCTTGGCGATCTGCACGGAGAACTGCCTGCAATCCATGCACTGATACAGCTCTGTATCGCAGTTTATGTATATTTTGTCCCTCTCGTTTCTGACGAGCTGGCGTATGCTTTCGCCGTATTTGCCGTAGAGAGCGGCGCTTCTGAGCTCTTCTTCTGCTTCTTCGGTACGTTTTTTGTAGTCCTTGGTCATTAGCCTGCCGCCTACGAAGTATTCTTCCTCAAAGCCGCATTCATCGCATTTATACTTATATGATGTACCCATAGTCACCACTCCTTTCGTGTATTCTTTTATATTAACACAGTCTCAGAAAAAAATCAAGTATAATATGTTGACTTTGATGACAAAATATGTTGTAATAAATAGTTTTCTGTATTATTTTCAGAAGCTGTTGATTTTTCTGATCAACTATGATATAATAAATATAACAATATATATAAAAAATTAATGAGGTGATGAAATGGAGATCAGACACATTAACGGAAACGATAACTTTCAGGAAATAAGAGAAATATACGAAAAGAGCTGGCAGTTCGCGTATAAGGGCATTATACCGCAGGACTACCTTGATAATATACCAAAGTCCAAATGGGGCGGAAATATACTTAAAAACGGCAGAACGGAGATAGCTGCATTTGATAACGGCAGGGCTGTTGGTACTGCAAGCTTTTGTTCGTCACGTTGGGAGAAGTTTGCCAGCTGCGGCGAGATCGTTACCATCTATCTGCTTCCCGAGTATATGGGCAAGGGTATTGGGGCAATGCTTCTGAAAGAGTGCATCGATGAGCTTGAGCTGCTGGGCTTTACAACTATACTTATATGGGTCCTCGAGGACAACTTCAGAGCCCGCAGATTTTACGAGAAGCATGGCTTTATAAAGACCGAAGAGTATATGAACGACGTTATCGGGGGCAAGGAGCTCCGCGAAGTCATGTATCTGAGGAGAAAGTGACATGGCAGCTAACGGGAATGAGAAAAACGCAAGAAAGACGCATAAGTTTCTTATAATTCTTCTGCTTATCGGAGCGGTGGCTGTTTCTGCGATGGCGCTTGCAGTGCTGAATTCTATCTATAGGAAGCAGTTTAGTTCCTACGTCCACTCGTTAAACGCGGGGGCTGCCAGCGCTTTCAAGGCCATGGAGCTATCAGATGAATTTACTGTTATTTTAAACGGTACTGAAGAAGGTGTGGACCGTTTCATTTACGGTGACCGATCTGTTGATGGTTCTTATGTCGCATATCAGGGAGCCTTTATAGCGAAGGATATGCTGATTTTCGGTGAGCCCTATAGCGAGCCTTCCACCTACTGGGCTGCAAGAGTCGTTGATAAAAAGGTTATGGAGGTCTGGTTCTCGGAATTTCCTCTCGGTCAGAAGGATCTGCATACATATTCTTTCGATGAGCAGATGGCTGAATATCGCTTTTTGCAAAAATTTAGAGAGTCCGGAGCAGTCGGTTATTACAGGGCTGAAAATACGGTTTGATAGTCCGCGAATATGAACAAAACATGAACAAATCCATGCATTTCACGCTAAAAAACTACATTTCATGCACAAACTATTGCATTTTCTTTGATAATATATTATCATATTATACGTTGCTTGTGATGAGCAGCAAAAGAAAATACTTTAGTTGTACCCCCTTAATAAAAAATCTCAGAAATAAAAACAGTAACATCCTAACCAATCTATCCCCTTGTATGACTATTGTATTTCTGCTTCCACAAAGGGGACTCCTCTCCTTTGTGTTTCCTCACTTGAAAAACAGACTCTGCCGCGGGTCTGTTTTTTACTTTAGTTCAATACCTTTTGCTTAAAGCTACCGGATGGCTGTATGCGCTCCCGGAGCTTTTTTCTTAGCAATACAGTTTGTTCCACAAATTTTTCTTGTCGCCCCATGCGTTAGGAGCAATAATTGTGCGACTTCCATAAACTGTGCTGCCCATGGTTGTACAAAAGGTAATTCTTTATTCTAAACCACTGTTTTTTCTTGAAAAGCCAGCGGAAAAGTGATATAATATCATTGGATAACCATGCGATTTTGGTCTCTTTTGTATATAGAAAGGAGGAGGAAAATGACACCGAAAAAACGTATTCTTCTAATGCTCTCCGCAGGTGTTCTGCTGCTTATAGCGGCTATGTCCGCAATGCTTTCCTCGTCCGATGATATAACGAACCGATTTCAGCCCGGCAGGTTCGATATAGTTCTTGAGGAGCCTCACTGGACTCCCGACCATGACAGCGTCGTTCCCAATGAGGAGCTCCCTAAAGACCCGCAGGTCCGCAACAAGGGCGAAGTTGACGCATTTGTTTTCGTTGAGGTGACTGTGCCGTACTATGACGAGCTAATTACCGAGAGCCTTGACGGTACGGGTGCAGCTAAACTTTCTCTCCCTGTGGTGAAATTCGTGTGCAGCGGCAAAGAGCCTGCTTTCGACAGCACCGCAACACCTGCACAGACAGTCAGCGACGGCTGGCTGGAGCTAAGCGGAAGTCCCTCGAAGGACGAGGAGAACAAAACCTTCACTTATACCTACGCCTATGTGGGAGCCGACCCGGATTCCATGGAGGCTGTTCCTCCCGAGGCGGTAACGGGTCAGCTCTTTGACAGCATAAAGTTCTGCAATGCCCGTGAGAGCATTTCCGACACAGAGCCCTTTATCGAGAACAGGTCTGTAAATGTAATGGTTTCCGCTCGTGGGATACAGACGGAATACCTGAAGTCCGATTCAGAAACAGAGACCGATCCCGAAAAGGTCTGGCAGGTGCTCAACGGACTCGGTGATGGAACATGATGGAGGAAAAAAAGCAGGGGCTTTCCCTTATGAGCATCATAAGGCGTATATATGACATTATAGCTACACTGATCATAGCTCTTGCGGCTATAGTCGCTGTGCTGTGGATATGCGGCATACGTCCCTACGCTGTGATTTCGGGCTCGATGGAGCCTGCTATCCATGTGGGCAGCGTTTGTATAGTCGATCAGCACGCTTCCTTCAAGGATGTGGCAAAGAACGACATAATCGCTTTTAAAGCAGGCAGCGATACACTCGTGACACACAGGGCTGTCAGTATAACGCCCGATGGCATAGTCACCAAGGGCGACGCCAACAACACCGAGGACTCAGCTCTCGTCACAGATGAAAACTTTGTGGGGAGGACAGTGTTCTCCATACCAAAGATTGGTTATATTATCAGATTTGTACACACTCGCCGAGGACTGATAACAGCGGCGGCAGTACTGGCGGCATTCATACTTTTCGGTGCCGCTGTCTCCGAAAAAAAGGAGAAAAAGAAGAAATAACAGGGGGTGAAAGGCATATGGATAAGAAAAAGCTCATAGCTGCTGCCGCAGCAGGTTCTTTGCTGGTGCTGTGCAGCCTTGCCGTTGCCTACTTCACCGATTACGATACTAAAAACAACGTTTTCACTGTGGGTAACGTTTCACTGGAGCTCAATGAGGAGCACTTCACCGACGGACAGCTTGCCCGTGCAGACGTGAAGCTGGATAAGGACCCCACCGTGAAGAATACGGGAGTAAACGACGAGTTCGTTTTCCTTGAGGTAAAGGTGCCTAAGGGGGAGATAACCCTGCTTGGCAGCGACGGAAAGCCCTCGGCGGCTAAGTCCTTGCAGGAGCTTTTCAGCTTCTTCGGCGGCAGCGGAGCACAGACTGTCAGCGGCAGTGATAATTTCGCATATAACAGCAGCACCTCCTCATCCGACGGCTGGGTATTCCTTGAAAAGACCTCAGCCGAAAAGGAGGACACTTACGTTTTCGGATACAGCTCCGCGCTCTCATCGGGAGATGAGACCATAAGCCTTTTCGATAAATTCGCACTCAGAAAGTTCATCGAGGAGGAGATAGAGGGCGGTACAAAGCTGAAGATACCCGTAAATGCCTACGGGATACAGGCAGACAGTCTCGACGGAGTCAGCGGACTTCCCGAGAGCGGCAGCCTTTCGGAACAAAATCTCAGGGACATATTTGAGATATGCAGAAACAAACAGAACTGAGCGGAGGCGGGATATGAAAAAAAGAAAAGTCTTAACGGGCTCGGCTGTTCTGCTCGCCGTGCTTGCGGCGGCAGGGGGCATTATGGCATATCTCGGAGCTTCCGACGATGCCGAGAATACCGTGGAGGTCGCCCACGACAAGATAACGGTCACGGAGAACTTTCCGAAGCCTTCCGACCTTTCAAGCAATTCCAACAACTATTATACCAAGGAGGTCGCTGTCGCCAATACGGGCAATGTGGACTGCTATGTGAGAGTTTACGCGGACTTTCCCGACTCCCGCACAGCAGCAGAGTCATATTACTCCGCAGACGGCGTGAACTATTACAGCGCCGTAAGGGACGCGGAGCTTTCAGGGGATACACAGACCGATGACAACGGCAGGACGCTCCACACGCAGAGCTTTGTGAATATGCTCAACAGTCGGGACGGAGAATGGATATTCGTCCCCGATGACGACAGCAGCGAAAAGCTCAGAGGATATTTCTATTATAAGGAACCCGTGAAGGTAGGGGAGAGTACTCCCGACCTGTTCACGAATGTAATGATAAAGACAGGGGAGGCTCCCGAGTCCCTTGACCTTGTGGTCTATGCGGAATCGGTGGACTGCGTATATGAGGAAAGCGGTCAGGCAAAGACTTACGCGGACTATGCCTCCGCATGGAATGCCTTCCTGAATTGAAGGTGAATTATCTCTCGAAGGGAGGGAGAAGATTGACTGCTAACAGAAGAAATGTATTTTTCAGATTTATAGCGCTTATGCTGAGCATTGCTGTGATGCTGGGGAGCAGCTCCGTCATGGAGGCTGTAAACGGCTTTGCAGAGGAGCTTTCCGATGAGGGAGAGAAGTATTCCGCATCACTGACATGGCGTAAGGAGGACAACTCGGGCAACGCCGAGAACCCTTATGTCATCTATGATGAGGAGAGCAGGCGCGATTATATCTATCTGGGAATAAATATAAAGAACGCCAATTCAATGAGCCTTATGCCGGGAGAATTCACGCTGAATATCTCCAGCCTTGCAGGGCTCAGGCGTGACGGCAGACTGTTCCTTGCGGTCGATGACCCTGTTTTCGCCGAGAACTGGGAGGTCGTAAGCATGGCTGCTGACGGCAGCAGCTACGTTCTTGTGAACAAGAGACCTATAACCAAGCAGGTGCTCTCGACTCTCCACTGGGAGATAAATTCCCGTGACGCAGTGGCTCTTGAGGAGGGCGACGACGAGACCTTGCAGCACTTCATGAGGACTATAAGCGCTGACTATGAGATAAACAGGTATAGCAGAGACTCCTACGGTCAGCTCCTTGACGAGGACGGAAATGTCATAGACGAGGACGGCTATCTAAGAGACGCCGACGGAAGATATGCACGCAAGGACGAAAACGGCGTGCTGCTTGGGATCATTCCCGATAATGAGGACGATCCGCGGAACGGTCTCCTCATAGACAGCGACGGCTACTACCGCGACAGCAGCGGCAACAGACTTTTCAAAAACTCAGACGGCGATTACATAAGAGTTGACGAAAACGGAGAGCCTCTGGACGGGCCCGTTATGGGTACGCCCGTTTCCGGTTCAGCACAGTACGGAGTTCCCGTGCTGGCTTATGACGGAGAGCCTGTGGCTACAAATACCCTCGACTTCGAGTACTTCTCAAAGCATGACGAAGTCGATATAGAAGTAAGCGGCAGGGAGGTCACAGCTCTCGAGGCTGAGGACCTTAACAATAAGTACTCATGGTACAACTTCAATGTAAAGCTCAATCAGGAGAAGAACGCAAGAGGAGTTCATGACTCCGATCTGTTCATAGCCCTTGATCTTCCCGAGGGAGTTACTCCCTCCGATGTGTCTGTTCTTGACAGGAACGGCAATCCCGTTACCCTGACAACTCAGGTGATAAACGGCGTGGAGCGGCTGGGCTTCTACGAATACAAGAACAGAAAAGGCGATATAAACAGTTATTCCGCAAACTATCGCGTTGGCGTACTCAGGAGCAAGATAACCGACGAGCCCGAGGACAATATCCTCAGGTTCACAGGCGTATCAAGAGTTCTCTACAATGACGAGAAGGAGTCGGAGTACAAGGACGATACCGCCAAGACTGCATTTGAGTCGGGGGATATCGACGAGGGAACTGTTATTTCCGTACCCGATTACGGCGATCAGTTCTATGACCCCGAGCATATAGCATTTGACAAGAGCAACGGCTCAAAGTATGAAAACGGCAATCATACAGACCCCGGTACAAATACGGCAAAGAAGCTCCTTTCGGGAAATCTTTTCAACGGACAGGTAGTGACCTACGATCTGGGAGTTTCCGTGAAGAAGACCACCGCGAGAAAGGGCGCTCCCGCAATGGCGGTGACCTCAGCCGATATGGTAAGGAAGGCTGTCAGCGGAGACATAAGCTATGGCGGCGAGACCATTCCCGACAGCACAAGATATGACCTTGTTGTGGGCGATGATACTCTCGGACTGGCATACGCTTCGGGCGAGGAGCCGAGAGTGCTGGACAAGGGCGAGTACACCATACTCAATGTAGTCATACCTGCCGGCATATTCCATGCAAGTGATGCTCCCGACGGCGAATACAGCGAGGGCGACGGCTATGACTATGAGCTTTACGTCAGCAATGACGGCGGCGAGACCTTTGCAAAGACTGCGGAGGGCGTCACATCAAAGACCGCAGCCCAGACCGTCAGTGTGGGCGGCGATGCATTCTATCTCGTCATAAAGGACCTCGACAAGGTAGTGGACAACAAGAAGTTCAGGACCAATATAAAATTCACTCTCGATCCCGACAAGGAAGAAAATCAGATACTCCTCAGAAGCGACAGCACCTTTGAGGAGTCGGCTGCAAGAGTAGTCAACTACGGCTATATGCAGATGATATACGAGAAGGACGGAAGGCTCTATGACCTTGCGGCAGGAACAGAACGTTACAGCAACAGCGTAAACGGCAATTCTGTCATTGAGGATACGGTCAACAGCCGCACAGGCGACCTTGAAAGCGGAGCCTATCTCCGCAGGAGCTATTCCAACGTCTATCTGAGGACGGACGTTACCGAGCTTACCTCGCGCACCGAGTTCACAACTCCTCTTGCAAGAGGAAGACACTGGGACGATGATACAGCAGGCAGCATGGACAGATGGTACGGTACAGTCACCACCAAGGGCACTCTTGTTTCCGAGAATCCCGGTACACTGAAGAAGTTCACTGTCAGCGCAGCGCTGCCAAAGTACCTTGAGCTGAGGGACCCGACTCTGGCTTCCGTCAGGGAGTCCATGGTATTCTCGGGTACCGACTTCGGCAACAAGGCTGCATTCAGCGCAGACATACTCACCAGCGAGAATACCACATTCAGGCTGGTGGAGAATGCCGACGGCACCAAGACCATAGAGGTGGACTTTGACTTTACGGGAAATCCTCTCCTTGCAAGCGCACTGACATCAGTGGAGTTCAGCTATGACGTTTACGCAGAGGACGATAATCCTTATATAAACAGGGGAAATCCGTTCAGAGTCAATTCGTTCACAAGGCTGGGAGATCAGGGCAGAAAGGTCACAGTGGGCTCAGGCTGGAACAACGGAAGCCTTCTTGACAGCAGGACAGTCACCTCTCGCGCCGACAGCTACATCGGTACTACCGATATCGTAATGCGTACAGAGCTTGACAAGAGAGTGCTCACTGAATTCAGCAGCGGACTCTATGTACACAGCTCAATGGTGCGCGGAAGCACTGAGGAAAACCCGTCGGATTATACATACAGACTGGGATTCCATATTTACGGAAGCGAGAACGGCTCACTGAAAGAAGCTGTGCTCATAGACAGGCTCGAGGATCACAGGAAAAACGGTGATCCCGATTCGGGATACAATACCCAGTGGCGCGGTACTCTCAGATATGTGGATATCGGAGAGGCATACGATAAGATGGGAATGCCCGAAAATGCAAGAGTATACTATACCACGGACGAGAATGCATATATCACCGACAGAGCAATGACCTCGGAGCAGGCAGCTGATATGACAGCTCACCTTGACGCTGCAAACGGCTGGAAGCTCATGGAGAGCAGCGACAGCAGGATATGGACTGTTCCCGACAGCGAGACAGAGGACGTTTACGCCATAGCTGCTGTGCTCATAACCTCGGCTGACACCAAGGCTTCCATGGACAGCATAGGCGGCGGATATGTGTTCAACTCGGCTGTTTATGTAAATATGGAGGCACCCGAGGCGTCTGATGAGACCATCAGCCGTATGGCTGTAAACAGCTTCTCGGCTATGACTACCATCGATGCTTTCGAGGAGGGCACCTCCGATGATTACGGCTATGACGACAGCAACGAGACTTATGTCACCCTTCTTAATTCATTGAAGATCAAGAAGGTGGACTATGACAACCGCAGCAAGGGTCTGAGCGGTGCCAAGTTTGAGGTGCTGACATTCAATACTCCAAAGACTATGGCGGAGTATAACGCCGACAATGACAGCTTCAGACTCGACGAGATAGGGGCTGTTCAATATACGGTGTTCGATGAGAATACCTATACTTACAGCAGAAAGGTGATTTCAGAGCTTGAGGTTGACCCCAAGGGCATCATTGAGCTCAATCTCCCTCCCGGATTTTACTTCATCAGGGAGACAGAGACTCCCAAGGGCTATGACGGAGACTGTGAGCTCTACTACCTTATCTATTTTGACGATAAGGGGAGAGCAACACTGAAGAATACTTATGACATCACCGAGGACGATATGCTGGAGGAGTTCAGCAGCGGTGCAATGCTGGTGGACGACACAGACGGCGTTCAGGGACTTATAAGCGTAAGAAACAGAGCGAATACATTTGGCAAGGCGGAATTTACCAAAGAAGACTCAGACTCAGGCAAGGCGCTTGAGGGCGCGGAGTTCAGACTCATGCGCTATGACGACAACGGCGAGCTCCAGACAGTGGGTGTCAGATACGATAATTCTGACAGATCGTATCACTGCGACGAGAACGGCACGGATACCATAACCTCCGACGAGGATGGCAGATTTGCTGTCTCAGGTCTCACGGTGGGCACATATGCCCTTGAGGAGACAAAGGTGCCCACAGGTTATTCCGAGCCTGACAGCTTTACGGCTTTTCAGGTGAGACTGGGCAACATCGGCGCAGACGGTATGGTTGATCTTACAGACGAGGGACAGCTCAGGGATGTTTCCGTTATAGGCAACAAAGAGATACGCTCGGAGCTCAGACTGGTAAAGCACGACGAGAACGAACCCGATCAGGAGAAAAATCTTGCGGGCGCAAGATATTCGCTGTATCAGCTTAAAGATATCTCGGAGTTCAGCGACTTCACCGATGAGGAAGCCTTCCTTGCGGCAGCCAAGTCCGAGATATACGGCTGGGACGGCAAGAAAACGCTCACATACTGGACAAAGACAAACAAGGAGCTCATTACAGACGCTTCCGGAGCAGGCACTATCGACGAGGTGCTGTTCGGCACATATTTCCTTTATGAGGAGCTCGCTCCCTCGGGATACAAGAGAAACAATAACAGAAACGGCTACATCAGCAGCGATGCCTTTGTGGATGAGGGCATATTCACCGTCAGCGCAGAGAGCGCTGCGAGCCACGCCAATGCAGCCGACAAGACCTTCTCGGTAACTCATAACGACGTCCGCAAGAAGGGAAAGGCACAGATACAGAAGCTCAGCGCAGCCGACGGGACTCCTCTCGCAGGAGCACGGTTCGCACTGCTGAAAAAGCTGGGTGATACACAAAATCCTCCTCCGCTGAGCAATTACGATCAGCTGGCGGACAAGGACAGCTACGACACGGTCATCTACCACAGCGGTTCATACGACTTCCCCACAGACAGCGACGGCTGGACAAAGGTCATAGACAATCTGGACTGGGGCACATACTACTTCAAGGAGATAAGTGCTCCCATAGGCTTTGAGCTCAGCAGCGAGACAAGAGAGTTCAGGATAAGCGCAAAGACCTCAGGCTCGGTAAACCGTCTCTTTATGGACGACGATCCCAAGAGCGGAAGTGCTGTGCTTGAGAAGTACGAAAAGGACAGACCCGAGGTAAAGCTTGCAGGGGCGAAGTTCGGACTGCTCCGTAAGCTTGCAGACGGCACATCAAAGCGCTGCAGCGTCATACTCAGCGGCGGTGTTTACAGAATTGCCGACAGCACAGATGCAGGAGCGGTCACAGAGCTTATCACAGATGCTGACGGAAAGATCAGCGTTGAGGGGCTTGAGTGGGGCACCTATGAGTTCATCGAGACAGAGCCTCCTCAGGGCTATGCGGCAGCGGTAGTTGACAGCTTCACTGTTGACAGAGACAGCTGCGGTTCGCAGATATACCGCAAGTGCGAGGAGCCCAGAGCAAAGGCGAATATCCTCATAGACAAGGTGCTTCCCGAGGGCGTGGACTACTCCGACGCATTCGGAACTCCCACATTCATATTCAGGATAACCGAGATCAACAGTATGACAGATCATACTCCGAAGGCGAACGGAATGACCTATACCGAGTTCATGAGCTTTGCCGAAGGTGATACCGAGGGACATACATCGGTATCTGTTGCACAGGGCGTCTATATGATCGAGGAGGTAAGCGTTTCACGCTATGAATTCATGCAGCTCAGGACAGTGGACAGCGACACCAATATCAGCAGCTATTCACCTGCTGCGGGAACTGCTCAGACAGACTCAAAGATCGCCTATTGCGACCTGCGTGAGGAGCCCGGCAGCGATACTGTCCCACAGTACAGAGCTGAATACAGCAACAAGATAGAGCGCTATGACACCCTCAGCCACGTTACGGCGGCGCAGAACCGCTTCCCTGCGGCAAACAGGTACATCACGGGACTGAGAGCTGTTTACGACGGATTTGTACCCGTTTCGGGCGCCGAAACATCAACATACAGAATACCTCTTGATGATATCGTCATCAGCCGCACGGACAGCAAGGACGAGACAGAGATACTCACCGCCGCGCAGAAGGCTGCCCTGACCTATACGGGCAATGACGGATACAGCGTTCAGCTGGTGAATGACGGCGGCACATATTATCTTGAGGTGCCCAACACCAAGGACTACAGCCTTGCAGGCAGGAGCATAACGGTCACTGACGGAACAAACGGCATAGCCGCGGAGCTCCAGATAAGCTACGAGGGCGCAAAGTCCGATATAAAGAAGTATGTGACTCTGAGACAGGACAGTGACAACTGTTCCGTATTCGGTGAGGATGAGACCTCAGCTGACGTTATATTCACAAAGAGCGCTGATACGGGAGATATCACAAGCAATATGTCCGATCCCGGGAACAAGCTGAATATCATCGCTCCGGGATACAAGTTCATGTACTGGCAGTACGAGGACGAGGACGGACAGCTCACCGACATGATATTCAATAATGAGCAGGAGATACAGGACTTCATATTCAGCAGCGAAAACGAGGGTGTCTCCACTTTCACCTTTGTGGCTCAGCTGGAATACGTTCCGAGAACTATGGCAAAGTTCCTTGTGGGAAGCAATAACGGATTTGACAACAAGTCAAAGAACCAGAACGGTGCAGATATAAAGAGCAGGATGAGCTGGCTCTGTGCAAGAGACGATGATTCTACTTATACTTCCAGTCTTGATCCTGAGCAGTCAGGTGTAAGAAAGGGTTATGCTATAGACTGGCGCCTTGCTTCTATACAGCACTGCACTGAGAGCGATTATCAGAGAGACCTTGCTAATGGTCTTATTTACAGAGAAGTATATCTGTCGCCTGCTGAGGGAGCGGCAGACTACGATCCCGAGTATCCTGTTCCAGTAAAGGGTTATACAGTACTTGATCCCGCAACGGATATGTATACACTGTATATCTTTACAGAAGGAATAGATTCAAAGATACTGTTGCCTTCAAATTGTTACAACATGTTCATAAAGGTAAGAAAGATCAAGGATCTTTCGGGACTTGAATACTGGGATACCTCACAGGTGACCAATATGAAGCAAATGTTCAAGGATTTGGCATTGTATTCAAATACTACGGCAGATACTCCTATAGATATGACTCCCATACAGAACTGGGATACTTCCAGCGTTACAGATATGGAAGGAATGTTCTATAACTCTAATAGCCAAAGAGTTTACTATACAGGGTTTGATCTGAGCAACTGGGATCTTTCAAATGTAACGAAAATGAATGATATGTTCAGAGGCAGTTACAATACACATCTTTCTGAGATCATGTTCGGCGGAGAGCTTACCAATGTTCAGACCATGCAGAACATATTTAGTGGTGTTCAGGGGCAGGTCGATGCAGCTGCTCTCATAAGCACATGGAAGCTTAAGGGTTCAAGACTGCTGACTCAGGGCAATACCGCCAGAAGCACAGGCAAAACGGATATTGCAGGTACTTATACGACAGCTGACGGTGTTACGGTAACAATAAACAGCAGCGGTCAGATGAGTTTCAGCAATTACTGATCACTTACCCCCTCGGGAAACCGAGGGGGTGTTTTTCTTTTGGCTTGATTTTTGCGAGGATATATATTATTATATAGTAGGAGGTAAAGGATATGAGAGCTATTATACTTAATTCGGGCAGAGGCAGCCGCATGGGCAGCCTTACTGCCGCACAGCCGAAATGCATGACGGAGATATCTGACAGCGAGACTATACTCAGCCGTCAGCTCACAATGCTGGCAGAAGCAGGTATCACAGATGTTGTAATAACTACGGGGGCTTTCAGCGGCGAGCTGATCAGCTATTGCGATGATCTGGGACTTCCTCTTGATATAAAATTCGTACATAATCCCGATTTTGCACAGACCAATTACATATATTCGATCTTTCTTGCGGAGAAGCTTCTCCGCGGCGATGATGTCATACTTATGCACGGCGACCTTGTTTTTGAGAGAGCGGTTTTCGATGAGGTCGTCTCCTGCGACGGCAGCTGCATGGCGGTGAGCCTGTCGGCACAGCTCCCCGAGAAAGATTTCAAGGCGGTCATAGCTGACGGCAGAGTGAAAAAAGTGGGGATCGAGTTCTTTGGCAAGGGAGCTGCAGCGGCGCAGCCGCTGTACAGGCTCACCGCCCGTGAGTGGGAGCGGTGGCTTGACAGGATATGTGCATACTGTCAGAGCGGTGACTCCGAAAAGCGCCGCTGTTACGCGGAGAATGCCCTTAATGAAATAGTTATAAAGGACATTGCTCCCCTTGATACGGGAGAGCTGCTCTGCGCGGAGATAGATACTCCCGAGGATCTTGCAGCCGTAAAGGAAGCGCTGCGAAAGGCAGAGGAGAGAACGGTATATATGTGCTTTTCCACGGATATCATACACAGTGCCCACATAGCTATGGTGAAGCGCGCATCAAGGCTGGGAAAGCTAACCATTGGAGTGCTTTCCGATGAAGCCGTAGCAAGCTACAAGCGCTATCCGCTGCTGCCCTTTGAGGAGCGCAGGACCATGTTCGCCAATATCAAGGGAGTTGAACGGGCTGTTGAGCAGAGACAGCTGAGCTACAGAGAGAATATACTGAAATACCGTCCCGATATAGTGGTACACGGCGATGACTGGACAGAGGGCTTCCAGAAGCCCATCCGTGACGAGGTAAAAAAGCTTCTCGGCAGCTACGGCGGCAGACTGGTGGAGTACCCATACTCCAATGACAAGAAGTACAGAGAGCTTGACAAGAGAGCAAGGGCGGAGCTGTCTCTCCCCAACTTCCGACGGGGCAGGCTGAAAAAGCTCCTCGGCATGAAGAAGCCGGTCACAGCCATAGAAGCACACAGCGGACTTACGGGACTTATCGCCGAGAATACCGTGGTATATCAGAATGGCGGAGCACGGCAGTTCGACGCCATGTGGATAAGCTCCCTCTGCGACTCCACAGCCAAGGGAAAGCCCGATATAGAGCTTGTGGACATGACCAGCCGATACAGGACCATCGATGATATAATGGAGGTCACTACCAAGCCTATCATTTTCGACGGGGATACGGGCGGACTTACGGAGCATTTCGTCTACACCGTAAGGACACTTGAACGAATTGGCGTTTCCATGGTGATAATCGAGGACAAGACGGGACTGAAAAAGAACAGCCTTTTCGGCAACGAGGTGAAGCAGACACAAGCGGATATATCGTCATTCTGCGAGAAGATAAGGGCAGGCAAGAAGGCGCAGAAGACTGCCGACCTGATGATTTGCGCCAGAATAGAGAGCCTTATCCTCGAAAAGGGCATGGAGGACGCTCTTGAGCGAGCTTTCGCCTATACGGAGGCAGGTGCCGATGCCATAATGATACACAGCCGCAGCAAGAGTCCCGAGGAGGTCATGGAGTTCGCAGGGCGCTTCCGTGAAAAGGACAGCACCACGCCCCTTGTGGCAGTTCCCACATCATACAGCAGTGTTACCGAGGAGGAGCTGAGCGCCTGCGGCATAAACGTGGTGATATACGCAAATCAGCTGACACGGTCGGGCTTTCCTGCAATGCAGAGGGCGGCGCAGCTCATACTGGAAAACCACCGTGCAAGGGAGTGCGACGACATATGTTTGCCATTCCGCGAGATAATCAGGCTCATACCCGAGGAGGATTGACATGGACGCAAAAGCATTTATGGATATCATAGGCGCGGACTTCTACACAGGAGTCCCTGACAGCCTTTTAAAGCCCCTTTGCAGCTGCCTTGAGGACAGATGGGGCAACGACCCTCACCACCACCTTATCGCGGCAAATGAGGGCTGCTGTGCGGCTCTGGCGGCAGGCTATCACCTTGCAACGGGAAAGGTGCCCGTGGTGTATATGCAGAACTCGGGTGAGGGCAACATGATAAACCCTGCGGCTTCGCTGCTGAGCAGGGAGGTCTATGGCATACCCGTGCTGTTCATTATAGGCTGGAGGGGAGAGCCCGGGGTTCACGACGAGCCTCAGCACATATATCAGGGCAGAGTCACTCTGAAGCTCCTTGAGGTCATGGATATAGACTATTTCATCATGGACAGCTCCACCGCTGCCGAGGAGCTCGGTGCAGCTTTGGAGGGCTTCCGCGAGGTGTTCGCACAGGGCAGACAGGCTGCCATAGTGGTTCGCAAGGGAGCTCTTTCCTATGAGGGCGGAAGTAAACGCCGCAGAAAGGCTGCCATGCTCCGCGAGGAGGCTATACGCCGTATCACAGCAGTGTCGGGCGATGACCCTGTCATCTCCACTACAGGCAAGGCAAGCCGCGAGCTGTTCGAGCTCCGCGAGGGCGCTCATCAGGGACACCATCGCGATTTCCTCACCGTAGGCTCCATGGGGCACAGCTCCTCAATAGCTCTCGGAGCAGCCTTGCAGCAGCCCCATAAGCGCTTCTGGTGCATTGACGGCGACGGAGCAGCTCTCATGCACATGGGAGCACTGGCGGTCATAGGCACCACAGCTCCGCCAAATCTGGTGCATATAGTCATAAACAACGGAGCCCACGAGTCCGTGGGCGATATGCCCACTGCGGCGGCAAAGCTCAGGCTTGCGGATATAGCCGCCGCCTGCGGCTATCCCTACACCGTCACCGTGGACAGTCCTGAGGGGCTTGACAGAGAGCTTGCCGCCGCAAGGGACCGCGGACAGCTCAGTTTCATAGAGGTCATATGCGATGTGGGAGCCCGTCCGGAGCTGGGCAGACCTACCACCACCGCCATGGAAAATAAGCAGAGCTTCATGTCGTATTTGTAAAAAAAGCGCTGCACCGCGGATTACCGCAGTGCAGCGCTTTATTCGTATGTACATTTATTATCAGGCGTCGTAGTAGATAGAGCCGTCTTCAAGGCTCTGGAGTACGGTCGCACAGAGCTCCTTCCACTGTGCTACCTCAGCCTCATCGTAGGAGATGACCTTCTTAGCCCATGTGCTGCAGTGTGCACAAGCATTGGGAGCGGTCTGACCCTCTTCGAGGATGTCGTTAACACAGAGTGAATTTGCACAGTTGTTGTTATTGATGAAGTGCTCAAGGAAGCCGTCCAGCTTCTTGTTGTCAACATAGAGCTTGGGCAGGTGCATAGTTCTGCCGTATCTCATCATAGCCTCGGGCTTGAGCTTTTCCATCCATCTCATGATAGGAGCTCCGGGAGGAGGTCCAATAGGAGGCTCGCCGTTAGGACCGGGCTGTGCCCAGGGGGGAGGTCCACCTGCGCCTGTTGCCCAAGGGGGAGGTCCGCCTGCACCTGTTGCCCA
>NZ_UETD01000016.1:0-46095 GCF_900116855.1 Ruminococcus flavefaciens | reverse complement strand
GGGGGAGGTCCGCCTGCACCTGTTGCCCAAGGAGGAGGTCCGCCAGCACCTGTTGCCCAAGGGGGAGGTCCGCCTGCATTCTCTGCTGCGGGAGCACCGCCTGCTGCAGGAGCACCCTCGGGAGCACCAACAGGAGCACCTGTGGGAGCTGCGCCCTGTGCCATGGGATCCTTTTCGTCGGGTCTTGTAGCTATTGTCTTAGCCTGCGGCCAGTTTACGATATCGAGGAGGTTTCCGTCATAAGATTCTTCCATGTAGCCCTTTACGACCTTGTGGAGGAAGTCTGTTGTTCTTGTTCTGTCGATGAGCTTGATGGAGAAGTGCTTGTTGCCTGTCTCCTCAGCCAGCTCTCTGTAGTAGTGAACGTCCTCGGGACGGATGAACTCTGCTGTGAGGATAGCTGCGGGGTGAGTTACCTTCTTGTATGCACAGTTTACCAGTGAATAGTCCATGGAGAACCTCTCAGGGTCTGAGTGACCTACGAAGCATCCGTGAGCCAGTCTGAAAGGACATTCTCTCAGGCAGAGGTTGTTAGCGATGACACGGAGATGAAGATCGGTGTCCTTATACTGAGTAAGGAGCTTTCTGAGCAGATCAAATCTTCTGTTGAAGCCGTGGTCGAGAGTGATCTCGTCAACGCCCCAGTTGCGCCAGTACTCGATGTGCTGGATAGTTGTGGGGTAAGCGTAAAGACCGAGAGTAACGAAAACGTCCTTGAACTCTCTCTTTACATACTTGATGAGGATAGGGGAATTGAGAGTGAAAGCTCTGATACCCATATCGTACATCTGGTGGATAAAGTCACGGATCTGCTTGCCGACAACGGGGTCGATCTCATTCTGATCCATTGACAGAGGATTTATCAGGTAGTTGAAAGTGATGTCGCGCTTCTTACATTCATTTACATAGTCAGCGAGCTGATCCAGTGTAAAGTCAGGAATGATAGAAGCGGTACGGCCTCCGGGGAGTCCGTCACGTTTCAGCTTTCCGAAGAAGCTGGTGATCGCGTGCTTTTTGTCATACTGGTCTACGAAATCGAAGAGCTTGTAATCAAAATTGCAACCGAGATCAAATGAAATTGAATCCTGATTCATGTGGTTACACATCTCCCTTAAAAAGTAAAGTAAGGACTTTTTACACCTTGTAATATCTTTTTGAAGGTATACGCTTGGAAAAAGCGGGTCTTGTCAATTCTGTAATGTAAGTTTTGTGCGTAATATCGCGGATATATGTGCTTTTTACCGCGACAGCCCCATATTAAAATTATACCATTTTTTGGTGAAAGTGTCAATATAATCTTATGCAACTTATTGGAAGCGCAAAAACGTTTATTTTTGTAGAAATCGACCAATCACAGCACGATAATTTTGAGGATAACGCTGTGAGCAGTTGGAATTACCCTTTATCTCGGCAATAATACAGTACGGATAACAAAAAGAAAACATATTTTCTTTTTTGAAAGCTCTTGACAAGGAGAGAAATAAGGTTTATAATATAAAAAGAACAGATGTTCGATAAGGAGGTGCGGCATGGAAAAAACTTATATAGCTATCGACCTGAAGTCCTTTTACGCTTCGGTGGAGTGCGTGGAACGGGGGCTTGACCCCCTCGATACAAACCTTGTGGTTGCGGACAAGAGCCGCACCGACAAGACCATATGCCTTGCGGTGTCGCCGTCACTGAAAGCCTGCGGCATCCCGGGCAGGCCCCGGCTTTTCGAGGTGGTGGCAAAGGTGGCTGACGTCAACGCCGCGAGACGTTACAGAGCGCCCCGCAGGCGCTTCACGGGACAGTCCCATCTGGCTTCGGAGCTTGCTAAGGACCCGTCGCTGGAGCTGTCCTACATCGTGGCACCGCCCCGTATGGCACACTACATCGCTTACAGCACAAAAATATATCAGATATACTTAAAGTACGTCGCTCCCGAGGATATCCATGTCTACTCAATAGATGAGGTGTTCATCGATGCCACGGCTTACCTAAGGACCTACGGCATGACCGCCCATGAGCTGACCATGGCTATGGTCAGGGACGTTCTGAAGACCACGGGCATAACCGCTACGGCTGGCATAGGCACCAATATGTACCTCTGCAAGATAGCCATGGATATAGTGGCAAAGAAAATGCCTGCGGACAAGGACGGCGTCCGTATAGCAGAGCTTGACGAGATGTCCTATCGCAGACTTATGTGGGACCACCGTCCCCTTACGGATTTCTGGCGCGTTGGCAGGGGATATGCAAGCCGCCTCGAGCACAGCGGCATATTCACTATGGGGGATATCGCCCGTATGTCCACCTCTGAGTTCGGAGAGAAGGCTCTGTACAAGATGTTCGGCGTCAATGCGGAGCTCCTCATTGACCATGCATGGGGCTGGGAGCCCACCACCATTGCCGATATCAGGAGCTATCGCCCCGAGAGCAACAGTATCAGCTCGGGACAGGTGCTTCAGGAGGCTACGGAGAATGATACTGCCCGTCTTATAACGTGGGAAATGGCTGACCTGCTGTCCCTTGACCTGGTGGGAAAGGGGCTGGTGACGGATCAGCTCACCCTTACCATAGGCTACGACGTCAACAACCTGCGGAGAGAGGACGTAATGCGAAGCTATGAGGGCAAAGTCACTCTTGATCACTACGGCAGGGCTGTGCCCGTACACTCCCACGGTACCATAAATCTCACTGCTCCCGTGTCCTCCTCAAAGGTCATAACCGAGGCGGCTGTGGAGCTTTTCGACCGTATCACCGACGGCATACTCTGGGTACGCAGGATAACCATATGTGCCAACAGGGTGGTGCCTGCGGAGTCAGTGCAGGAGGAGTTCCGTCAGCTTGACTTCTTCACCGATCCCGAGGAGGATCAGCGCCGCAGAGATGCGGAGGAGCGTGAGCTGCGGCGTGAGAGGTCGCTCCAGCTGGCAATGCTTGATATAAAGGAACGCTACGGCAAGAACGCTCTGCTCCGCGGAGCAAATTTCCGCGACGGAGCCACTGCCCGTTTGCGCAATCAGCAGATAGGCGGACACAGGGCATAGGAGGGATGATATGTCAGACAGCTATAACGATATAATCGGTCTGCCCCACCATGTTTCACAGACCAGACCACAGATGTCGCGCCGTAACCGTGCGGCGCAGTTTGCGCCATTTGCAGCTCTTACGGGATATGACGAGGCAGTCAGGGAGTCGGCTCGCCGCACCGACAGCAGGGCGGAGCTCTGCGACGACGACGCGGCTGAGCTGAACAAAAAAATACAGCTCATAGGGGCGCGTATCGCCTCTGAGCCGTTCTGCGAAGTGACTTATTTCGTCCCCGACAAGCACAAGGCAGGCGGTGAGTACATAACAGTTTCGGGCAATGTCCGCTTCATAGAGGAAGCCACGCGGCAGATGGTGTTCTGCGGCGGTCTGAGGATACCTCTTGACGATATAGTGGGCATAGTCCTGTAAAAAGAGCAACAGCCCTACCTCCGCCCAATCGGAGATAAGACTGTTCTGATCTGCCCTCTTACAAAAGGAAGGATAGCAAAAAGGAATTACTTACAATATATCACAAAGACCGCCTATAGTCTTTGTAGAGTGTTCACAACGATCTCTGCGTGATACTGTATATACCCGCTGCCCCGAGCTATCCTGTCGGAAACGGCGGGTACAGCAAACCCGAAAGCAGGTGGGGGAGTATAGTGCAGAGTCTCCCCGCCTGCGGGTCTGTTGACTGAGAGGTATTGCCGCATCAGCGGCTTATTTTTTCGGTCAGGATCTGTTATCGGGGAAGACTGTGATCTTGCCGAGGGTATACTGCTGTATAAGTAATGTGTCTGTAACATTGTATTCGCCGCTCATATCCACATCGGCAGCCAGTGAAGCGATATTGCTGCTGAATGTGCCGCTTATGAGCCCCCTTCTTGCTGCGATGACGTCGAATGAATCAACGCTTCCGTCGCAGTTGATATCGCCGAGGACAAAGGTGACGGGAGAGGGACCGTCGACCTTTGTGCCTGAAACAGCGCCTATTGCCTCGTCGATATAGAAGTTGCCCGTGCCCTCTGTGGTCTCAACATAGAGCAGAAGGTCTGAAGCTCCTTCAGGGATCTTGAAGTTTGTATTTGCCAGCTGCACATACTGACCCTTCAGGGCAGTTGCCTGTGCGATGTGGGCGAATTGGGTCTCTCCCGCAGAGTCTGCGTACTGCAAAGAGAGCACAAATTCCTGTGTGGGGGTGCTGCCCTCAAGGTACTCGGCGCACACGCTGAAGCTGTACTCGCTGCCGGGCTTGAAGACATCGGTGCTGAGGGACTTCTGGAGACCGTTCCAAGCCTTCTCACGGTTCTGTGAGAGGAGAGCCTCTGCGTCCTTGTAGGGGGTACGGCCGCTGAGTGTAGCCTCTGCTGCGCCGTGACCCTCCCAGCTGAAGGTGTCGCCCTCAAAGGTGTCGTGGAAATAATAGCCGTTCTCATCAGGGTCTGTATTTATGGGAGGGGTAACAGGTTCACTCGGCTGATCATTTCCACTGCCGCCCTCAAGAGTTACTACGAATGTGGAGACGCTTCTTGCAGGAAGCTGAGCCCAGAAGGAGTCTCCGCTGTATTCGAGGTTTTCCGTTTTTGCAAGATTTTCGTTGCTTGTGGTCCTCCAGCGGTCAACATCGGAGATGTTCTTTCCTACTGAGAACTGCTGTGCGTAGCCTTCGTCGCTGTTGTTTACGGCAACGATGGTCACCTGATTTTTGTTATTCTTGTAAGCCGAAACGAGAACGTTTGTGGCAGGCTGCTCCGTAGCGTCAACGCGGACATCGCCGGGACGCACGAACTTGGAGAACTGCGCCATGCAGTAGCCGCGCTTGCTTATGGTGCCGTTTTCGTTCATGGGGCTGTAGTTTCTTCTGATATACCACCATACATAGGCGTTAAGGTTGCCCACAACGAGACCGTTGTGGATATTCTCGGATACCTTTATGGCTTCGGGCCAGCGCTCGTTGGAGTTTGCCTCGCTGTTGGGGACGTATACCTCGGTCATCCAGATCTCCTTGCCGCTGTTTTCGAGGGCAGGGAAGTCCATCTGACTGCGCTGAGTGCCGTAGAAATGAGTTCCGAAGAGGTCGGTGTTGTTGTAAGCCGCAGAGTTATTGAGGATAGCATTGTAGATATCCTTGCGGTACTGGAAGCTCTCGGGAGACATGAGCTTTGCCTTGGTGCCCGATGTTACCTGCTTGCCGTACTGTGCGATGAATGAGGCGAGGTCGCTTGCGCTCCAGTAGGTCCAGTCCGCAGCGTAGTCAGGCTCGTTCTGGACGGATACCGAGTAGAGGTTGACGCCCTTGCTCTCCATAAATTTAACATAGCTGTTGAGGTGCTTTGCATAGTCAGCCCACTTGTCCTTCCTGAGCTGATACTTACCGCCTGCAACGCCGCCGTTGACGGTGTTTCTCATAGAGGCGGGAGGGTTCCAAGGTGTGGCGAATACGGTAGCTCCCAGCTTCTGTGCAGCCAGTGCGGTGGGGACAGCTCTGCTCCATGAGTTGCTGTCGTCGCTGACGTAGATACGGAGAATGGTGAGACCAAGCTCGTCATCGCCGTTTCCGAAAGCCTTCTGCACCTGAGCGGACGACATATCCGAGCCCACCCATTCGGGGAGGTTGATACCGCCGAAGCCCCTGATGGTCTGATATGTCTTGGAAGTATTGATAGTACATAATGAGGCAGCATCTGCCGTAAAGCAGGGAGCTGCGGGAACAGAAGCGGCAATGATAAGTCCGCTGATAACAGCAGAGACTACCGCTTTTGCAGTTTTTACAATTTTCAATTTTATCACTCCAAATATATAATATCCCTTATAGCTTCTCTATTGCTATATGTTTATTATAAACAAAATATGAATTGATAACAACCTATAAAATAAATATTTGGTGGACAAAATGAAGAACTTGCAAAAATTGCCCGTACTGACCGATTATTGCGGAAAGTACGGGCTTTTTTGAACTATTGTGTCAGCTTCGTAGGCTGCGTTTTTGTAGTTTGAAATGTCTGTTTTTTGTCAGGCATTGTCAGATGACCTGATGCCGCGGCATACTCTTTCGGAGACCTTTTCGGTGACGGCTTGGGTGTATCAGGAGGATACTCCGATGGTGTACAGAGATAGTAGTCATTGACGCTGTCGATGTGTACCGCACATATCTCGTCGGGAGAGTATCCGTCATAGACGAACAGGTAGACATATATCGTTTCGCCTGTGTTGCTTTCGGCATAGAAGGAGTCGATCAGCTCCGATACCCTGTTGAAGTCGGCGGTCTCGCCTGTGAGCTCATAGTATGTATCAGAATGCGTAAAGGCTGCGGGAACAGTGGGATTGACAGGTGCTACCGGTATATCGCCCGAACCTGCGGTCGTGCTGCCTGCCGGCATCGTAACCACAGGCGGCATAGTGTTGATCGTGGCGGCTGTTGAACCTGATATTACAAATGCGGTCGTCATTGCGGCTGAAGTCCTTACGGCTTCCTTTGTGACGGAGGTAGTGGACTGTGACGCAGGCATGGTGGACAAGTGTTTTGAAGTTGTTATGACGGGTCTTGTAGTGGCGGAAGTGGTCTTGGTGGTGGTCCTGATGGTAGTGACAGTTGTTCTTCGTGTTGAGGATGAAGTAACGCGGCTGTTGGGAGGAGACGGCTCCTCGGACTCGCGCTCGTAAGTCTGTGTAGTCCTTGCAGGAGAGGTCATCTCCGTGCCCGAAGCGGTTGTCCGCGATGGAGCGGAGGTTCCCGAGGGAGTCATCGGGGCAGTGGTGTGAGCTGTGCTCACAGTGGAAGCCGTGGCGGAAGAAGCCGCCGTGGCTGCGGAGGTGCCGCTATCCTTTGAAGTGACGGCGGCAGTGGCCGTCGTGTCCGCATATGCGGCAGTCAGGGCAGAGGTGGTCTCTGCGATAGTTTCCACGGTAGTTGCAGCAGAAGTAGTAGTCACAGCTTCGGGTATCCTGAAGTCGTCGTCCTTGGGAGCTATCCTGCTGAGGAGATCGGTCTTCCAGATACCGATGCCCAGCATTATCATTATACAGCAGCTCAGGGCAACAGAAGCGCTTTTTATGTATATGGCTCGTTTTCTTTTCTTTTCTGCAAGGTATTCATCTCTGCGCCGAAAAACCCGATCTGCGATCTTGTTATAGTCTCTCATACTCAAAGCCCTCCTTTTCAAGCTTTGATCTCAGCGCAAGCTTTGCTCGGTACAGGAGATTTTCTATCTGTCGGTTGCTTTTGCGCATGATAGCAGCAGCCTCAGAATTGCTCAGTTCCTCAAAGAAGGTGAGATAAAGCACCTGTCTGTAGTCTGAGTTCAGAGTCTCCATAGCTCTGTGCAGAGAGATCTTTTGTTCCTCGCGCAGGTAGTCCTGCTCGATACTGCGCTCATCGGAGATGTCATAGAGATCATCGACAGTCCTGTCCGAAATGTGCTTTTTCCTGCGCATACCGTCGATGGCGGCGTTGCGGCCTATGGAATAGAGCCATGTTTTGAAGGAGCTCTTTCCCGAAAATCTCGGTTTTTTTACAGCCAGCTTGAAGAATGTTTCTTCAGCAAGCTCCTCGGCAAGACAGAAATTTCCTGTTATGCCGTTGAGATAAAGTACGAGACCGTCGTTATAGTCCCGTATGATCTCGGTCAGTCCGTTATCGTCACCGCTGAGGTAACGAAGATAGCTTCCCGCACCGTTATCCATGAGCTCCTCCTTTCTTAGGATAGTATCTCTCTATGATATAGACGTATGAGCGGCGTTTTTCTCTCAGTCAGAGAGAAAATAGCCTGCAAGGACTCCTCTTGCCTTATCGTACTCAAAGGTACAGGTGGAGAGGAGGACGAGCCTTTTCTGTGACAGCTCCTCCGCAGTGATATCGCTGTGATAGGCTGCCGTATGGAGCAGCAGCTCGGCGTAATCTCTGCGTTCCTTGTCGGTGATGAATACCGTGTTGTAAACAGGGGAGTCTGAGGGGACTGTGAGATAGGCAAAGAACTCTATATCCTCCCTGCCCCTGTCGGTTATGATGCAGCCCTGTCTGTGACTGTCCATATAGGAGCTGTCCCTGAACAGTCCCACAGGTGCGAACATTGCCATATTTTCGTAATTATGGGCGTAGATTATCGAGTTGTAGCCTGAAAAGTCTCCTTCGCAGCGATAGTCCAGCACGGTGAGCCCGAAGGGGTCGAATTCGCCGTCGAGACCGTGGCTGAGGTAGAAGCTGTTGTCATCGCCCTGAGCTATGGGGTAATCCAGTCCCGTATCGGGGACATACAGCCAGCCCACGGCGTCTGAGCAGACCGACTTTACAGCTTTAACAGGGGAGGTAGCAGGAGCTGTGACATTCTCCGCTGTTGCCGCCTCAGTATCGGGAGATATGGGCTTCACGGCAGGTATATTGTCCACATCGGGGCGCACCTGCTCAAAAAGCTTCTCCTGTTTTTCGCGAGCCTCGGATATACGTTTTTCGGGCAGATATATCTTCTGCCGATACCGGTATACCGCAAAAGCTCCCGAAAACAGGAGAAGCAGTATTATTGCTATAAGAAATGCCTTTTTCATTGTTGTTCCTCTGAGTGTTTCCTGCGCTTCTTTATCAGCAGCAGGAGCAGCATAAGGAATACCAGTCCAGCCATGCCTGCGATGCTTATCGTCCAGAAGCTGTCCTTAGCGGAGAGAAATCCCGTATTCGGGGGATCGTATTCCTCGTCCACAGCGGCATAGAATATCCACTTGAAGATTATCTCGCCCTCCACATGGCGGTCGCCGTTCTTGTCGCGGACTATGGTTATGCCCTTGTCGGTGACTATGCGGGAGCCTTCGTCGATATGGCTGGAATCCTCGCTGAGTCCCGACCATACCACGCTGCATGAGAGGGTATGGCTGTCGCCGGGCTGATAATAGCCGAGGTCCTGAATCTCCTGAGTGAGGTCGATATTGCCCTTGCCGTTGACATTGCCCTCAAAGAACTGCTCTCCGTCGAGACTCATGGTGCATTCCACTTCCTCCTCGAGGTCTATCTCGCCGTTTTTGGAGACAGGCTCCACATAGAAATAGATGTGGTAAGCCTTGTCCTCGCGGAGATTCATGAGCTGGACGTCCTTGGTATAGGTCTCGCCATAGGTCATATCCTCAACGTGGAAGAAATACTCTCCCGTGCTGCTGCTGACCACATTTCCGTCTGAGTCCATAGCGGTCAGGTCGGAGGGGAGTCCCTTTACGGCTCCGTCAGGCAGCTGAACAGCTGCCGAGGTCTGTGCAGGAACGGAAAAAAGGAGGAAAGAGCTGCACAGAGCAGCAATGAATGCTTTTACTCTCATGCTCTTTCCTCCTTTTGTTATGACTTATGCTGTTTGATCGCGATCTTTATTGCTTTGTCCATGTGATAGCGTCGCCGCTCTTTGCAGCTTCTGCAGGAGCCCATGCGGAATTTACGCCTACAACATAGCTTGCAGCTGTCTTTTCCTCGTCAGGTGATATCTGAA
The DNA here is from genome assembly GCF_900116855.1 of Ruminococcus flavefaciens. Taxonomy (GTDB): domain Bacteria; phylum Bacillota; class Clostridia; order Oscillospirales; family Ruminococcaceae; genus Ruminococcus; species Ruminococcus flavefaciens_R. The sequence goes on along the minus strand of NZ_UETD01000016.1, from coordinate 36,616 downwards.
CGCTGTCGAGGCCTACTGTGAGGTCATAGGTAAGGTCTGTGAATGCCTGATTCTTTACGGCACCGTCCAGAGTTACCGATGCGACCAGCTTATCGCTTGTAGCGCCTGCTGCAAGTATCTTGTTGAGGTAGAAGTGACCGTTAGTGGTCTTGCTGTCGCCGGCGAAGTCGTTGAGGTATGTCCAGTTGTCGGCGAAGTTCTCAGCGAGATTGATGTTGATGATTATATTGTCGTCGGTGCTTGTGGTATCTCCGTCAGCGCCGCCGTATGTAAGAACTATCTTGTTGTTTGCTGAGTCATATACAGCTGTTGTATTATCTTCGGTGATAGCAGGGAGATTCTTGGAAGCTGCAAGCTTTACAGCAGCGATCTGCTCGGCTGTGGGAACGCTGTTGGCAACATTCTGAAGATTGAGGATATCAACGGTAAAATCGCCGTTGTCAAGAACTGCATTGTTGAGCTTGTAGTAATCCGTGCCCTTCTTGTAGTAACCGCTGAACGAGTAGGTCGTACCGTCTATCTGTCTGCGGAAGATATAGAGACCGTCTTCAGTGGGAGTGAAAACATGGGAATCTACCAGAACAGCGCCGTCCTTGAACTCATATCCGAGAGCGGTAGCGTTTGCTTCGGCAGCAGCTTCGCCCTTGATGACTACCAGCTCGCCTGTCTGATAGGTCTCGCGCCAGTTGGCCTTGTTGGTGTCGATCTTTACAGCATTTTCGGGAATTGTTGCAGCGATGGCAACACCTGCGGGATCGAGGACCTTGCCGGAGATAACGTGTGTGAGATCCATTCTTACGAATGCGTCAACGTTGCCTGTGTTGACAGCCGAAACTTCCTTCTTTATGGTCTGACCGGGAAGCCAGTCATTGTTGGGAGGAGTAAATGTTTCGGTAATGGAAACGCCGTAGTCGGCAGATGCCGTCAGGCGGTTAGTTACTTCATCACTGGAAGTGAACCATGCAAAGGTGCTGCCTGCTGCAATAACAGCGGCGATCCCCAGCGCGCCTATCAGGACTTTTTTATCCTTCTTATTATCCTTTGTGTTTTTCATAACTTGCACCTCTCTTAAAAAATTTTTATGTTCACTTCGTCTTTTCCGCAGACTCGGGAGTTTGCGGAGTTATGTCCTGTTTATCGCCTTTTGGAGCGAAATACATATTGAGCAGTCTGAAGAATATCCACAGCAGGATCACAAGTGCTGCCACGAAATACCATCTCAGCTGCACGAAGCGGACGATATATCCCAGCTTGGGGATACTGAACTTCACGCTTCCGATAACTCTGTCCTGATCTATCAGCATGGCGTCCTCGACGTCATTTGCATCGCCCTTTGTCTTGAAGCAGGTAACGCCCGAACCCTCATAGTTCTCCAGTTTCTGGGTGACTCTGTGGGTGAGGTAAGCATCTGAGCTGCTTGACGGGTTGAAGGTTATGACATCGCCGACATTGATATCCGAAGCGTTCTGGAGCTTGACGAATACCATATCGCCTGTCTTATAGGTAGGACTCATAGAAGGAGTCAGTACGGTGTAATATCTGTATCCGAAGAAGGACTTCTGCGGGCTGTGGTCTGCCGCGAACAATACAGCCGCGATGATCACCCCTATGGCGAACAGATATATAAAAAGCTTTTTGATAAAGCTGAACACCTTGTAGCCCGAGCTTGGTTCGGGTACATTATTCGCTTTTTCGCTCATAGCACTCTCCTTCCGAGAATGATATAGTATGACTGTTATTAAAGAAAAATTATTATCTTTAGTGTAATAATATAATACCATATAATCATTATATAGTCAAGTGCTATACGAAAATTTCAACGAGTTGCACAGTGGAGAAAAAAACACACCATTTTTGTAGAAAATAACAGTATCAGGACGAGTTTAAATAGCTGAAAAAGGTAATTTTTGATGATTTTTGTGGAACAAATGGTAATTTCCTTAACTTCAGGTGTCAATTTTTGCTGTATTTTGATATTTTGTTCAGTTTTTGCTGTTTTGGTTGACTGCCTTTGTGAAAAATGTTATACTGAAAGTGCGGAATATAGTCAAAAAGTGAACTTAAAGTGAAAAAATCAAGGACAAGTTTTTAAGATTACTTTAAGACTATTTTAAGCTTGCAAATTTATCATTAAGACACGATTTGAACGTAAAACGGGCAAAAACTCGATAAAACATGAAAGATCACATATGGAGGGATATGAAATGATCAAACGTACAGCCAAAAGAACAGCTGCAGGCATCATGAGCCTTGCGCTTCTCCTCGGTGCGGCAGGAATGCTCCCTGCACCAAAGGCAGCGGCAGCAGGAGCAGTCACTATCAATGAGGTCTGCCCCAAGAACAGCACCTACCCTGCCCCCGACGGCGGCTTATACGACTGGATCGAGCTCTACAACGGCTCGGGAAGCGCGGTTGATATAAGCGGCTGGGGCATAACCGACAAGGAGGACACTCCCTACCGCTTCACTATACCCTCGGGTACGGTGCTTCAGGCAGGTGAGAGAAAGATATTCTTCTGCGACGGAACAGCAGGCGAGACCAACAGCAGCATAGCTCCTTTCGGTCTTTCCACCAGCGGCGAGGTGCTCACTCTCACAGACGCTTCGGGCAGCGTGGCTTCACAGGTGACCTTCGGAGATATGGCTAAGGATACATCCTACGGACAGTATCCCGACGGCAGCGGAGAGTACTTCGTTCTGGCAACTACTCCCGGAGAAGCAAACAGAGCTCCCGAGGGCTCAAACGCAGTAAGGACACCTTCCTTCTCGGCAGAGAGCGGCTTCTATAACAGCGGTTTCTCACTTTCTATCGACGTTCCCGAGGGAACAACAGTTTACTACACACTTGACGGCAGCGACCCCACATCCTCATCAGAGAGGTACACAGGTCCCATCAGCGTCAAGGATATGACCAGCGAGCCCAACAAGCTCAGCGCAAGAACAGATATCACAGCATATACGGATATCCTCGCCCCCGAGGAGGGAGTTCTCAAGGCAGCAGTAGTACGCGCTACGGCAGTTGACGCTCAGGGACGCACCAGCGATATCATCACAAAGACATACTTCATCGGCTCAACAAATGTTGACAAGTATAAGAATATGAAGGTCATCTCTCTCGTTACAGACCCCGATAACCTTTTCGACTATGAGAAAGGCATCTATGTAAAGGGTAAGGTATACGACGAACAGAACGGCGGAGGCGGCTGGACAATGCCCGGATGGGGCGGTCAGCAGGACCCCGGACAGCAGAATCCCGGACAGCAGATCCCGGGACAGCAGGACCCCGGTCAGGGCTGGAACCCCGGTGCATGGGGTCAGCAGGACCCCAATCAGGGTCAGCAGCAGGGCTGGGGCAACTTTAACTTCGGCGGCGCAGGCGATCCCGTGGCTATGGCAGATGAAGACGGTCAGCAGCAAGGCGGCTGGGGCGGCTTCGATATGGGAGGCGGCGGCTTCGGCGGTGGCGGCTGGGGCGGAGGCGGAATGGGAGATTTCGCATTCATGTCACAGGCTAACTACAACCAGAAGGGTCCCGAGTGGGAGCGTCCCGCAAATATTGAGATATTCGAGAACGGTCAGAGCGTAGTTTCCCAGAACGTGGGCATCAGGACAAAGGGTGCTGCATCCCGTGCATGGGCACAGAAGAGCTTCAATGTCTTCGCCCGTATGGATTACGGCAAGAGCGAGGTGGAGTACGACCTCTTTGAGGGCAAGTCCACCAAGGAGAAGAACGGCAAGGTAATAGACAAGTTTGACGGCTTCACCATAAGAAACGGCGGAAACGACAACATGGCAGGCTATTTCCGTGACTCCGTGAATCAGGCTCTCGTATCCGACAGAAACAATATGGCAACTCAGGCTACAAGCGAGTGCATACTCTTTATCGACGGCGAGTTCTGGGGCATCTATCAGCTCACGGAGAAGTATAACTCCGACTACTTCAAGTCACACTATGGCGTGAAGAAGAACGATGTTGCCTTCGTAAAGAACGGCAATCTGGAGGAGGGCACCGATTCAGACCTCAGCGACTGGAACAACCTGCTCAACCAGATATCGAGCGCCGATATGACCAACGAGGCTACATACAAGCAGTTCTGCGAGAAACTGGATATCCAGAGCTATATAGACTATTTCGCAGCTCAGATATACTGGGCTAACCACGACTGGCCCGGCAACAATACTGCTGCATGGCGCGCAAAAACAGTCGACCCCGAAAATCCCTATGCAGACGGCAAGTGGCGTATGGTGCTCTTTGATACCGAGTACAGCGCCAACCTTGCAGACAAGGTCAATGAGACAGGTCCTACCTATAATAGCTTCAGCCAGTTCGGCGGAGGCGGAGGCTTCGCCTTCGGAATGGGAGGCGGCGGACTCAGCGGCTCATTTACCTCACTGATGAAGAATGCAGAGTTCAAGAAGCAGTTCGAGCTGACATTCATGGACCTTGCAAACTATAACTTTGATACCAAGAAGACCACAGCTGCTATCAACTACTACAAGGGCTTCAAGCAGCAGATAGTTGATACCTATGCACGTTTCCCCTCATCGAAGAACATCCACAATGCACAGACCTTCGATCAGGATTATCAGCTCCTCGAGACCTTCTACAACACCAGATTCGGCAACGTTACAAGCCAGATGAAGAACTATATGTCACTTCAGGGCGACCTTGCAACAGTTACCGTAAATAACGACGGCTCAAAGGGTTCGGTAAAGTTCAACACCATCAACCTTGACGATTCTCTCAGCACATGGAGCGGAAAGTACTTCACTGACTATCCCGTAACTGTAAAGGCAGTGGCAAAGGAAGGCTATACCTTCGATCACTGGGAGGTAACAGGCGCAAATGTTGATGATACACGTTCCGCCGAGATAACAGTTCCCGTAAGCGAGGGCGTTACCATCAAGGCTGTATATACAGCAGGTGCAGCTCAGCCTGTGACTACCACAACAACTACCACTACTGCCACCACCACAACAACGACAACAACGAGCACAGCTGTTCCTACGGGTATGTTAAAGCTTGGCGACGCAAACTGCGACGGCACCGTTGAGCTGGCAGATGCTATCCTCATCATGCAGAGCCTTGCAAATCCCAATAAGTATACACTCACAGAACAGGGCAAGCGCAACGCAGACGTTGACAAGGCAACTGAGGGACTTACCTCAAATGACGCTCTGAAGATACAGGAGTTCCTCCTTGGAAAGATAAAAACACTTGACTGATAAAAAAGTGAAAAGAGAATAATAAACATACCCCGAAGCGGCTGATGGGCTGCTTCGGGGGATTTTTTCGCAGCTGATATATAACACAGGGCGGTGCCGCGTGTGACAAAGGCGGCGTGATAAGGGGCGCCCCTGCTATGCACTGATAACTATTCACTGAAAAAGGAGACCGTAAGGTCTCCTTTTTTATACATCAAATATATCATCATAGCTGACACCGAGCAGCTTTCTCAGCAGGATTATCTCATCGGGATAAAGATGGCGCTGTCCCACTTCTATTTTAGCAAGGGCGCTTCGTGTTATATCGCAGCCGTTGACCTGCAAGCGTGCAGAGAGCTGTTCCTGCGTAATATCCGCTTTTTCACGAAGCCGCCTGATGTTGGCGCCTACTGCCTTTTCCACCTCTTTATTCATAATGAACAAATCCTCTCCCGATTTTTCTGCACTTGAATAAGCACAAAACTGTTGATTTTATTATATCCGTATGTTATAATAAAATTGCACCTATATAGGCGCAAAGAACAATTATATAACACATGAAATATTTAAGGGGGAAAACTATGAGCAGATATAATATGTGTCCTGATTGCGGACGTCGACTTCATCGGAAACTGGATTGTTTTGGAAATTGGGACGGAGAAAGCTATTATTGCGAATATTGTTCTGATTTGTACGATGATGATGAGGGCATTAGCGTTTATGAAGCAGCTGATATCTGGGCTTCAAACGGAAAAGACGAGGATTATATGTTTGGCTATTCCGAGGAAGAATTGGAAGATGCACTTAACAGTTAAAGGGGGAGTAAAATGAAGTTTTCACTTTTTAAGCGTGGCAATTTACTATCCGATCCCGGAGATAAATTCACTGCTGAAGTCACTAAAACCGGTAAACAGGTTGCCTCATTAATTAAAGGTGACAAGAAAACTACTTGGACAAGGTATCCTACTACTGAAACTGTTGTCGAAACGATTGTACATAAGAAAAAGAAATAATAAACAGAACGCCAATGCGGCGTTCCCTACAAGCTAAAGGCTAATAGCTATGGGCTGACGGCTGAAAAAAGAGTACCTTGCGGTACTCTTTTTTCATAGTATGAAGCAGATAAGTCCCGAGCAGCCCTCGTTTATGACTCTTTCGAGAGTCTCCTGAAGCTTCATACGGGCGTCCACGGGCATCTTGAAAAGCTTACTGTGAAGCCCCTCATTGACCAGCTCGTGCAGGGACTTGCCGAAGATATTGCTCTCCCATATCTTCTTGGGGTCATCGTCAAAGCCGTCCAGCAGGTACATCACCAGCTCCTCGGACTGCCGCTCGGTGCCTACGATGGGACTAACGGTGGTGTTGATATTGGCTTTCATGAGATGTATGGACGGGGCGGACGCCTTGAGCTTGACGCCGTACTTGCCGCCCTGACGGATTATCTTGGGCTCCTCGAGGGACATCTCCTCAAGCTCGGGCATTACTATGCCGTAGCCCGTTGCCTCCACCTCCGCAAGGGCAGGCTCTATGCGCTTGTACTTCCTGCGGATATCGTTGAGCTCCGTGAGCAGGGGCATCAGGTCGCTCTCGCTCTCTATGTCTATGCCTGTGGTCTCGCCCAGTATCTTGTAGAAAAGGCTGCTGTCCAGCTCCGCGGTGATGGTGACGGAGCCCTTTCCCAAGTCAATGCTGCTGACCTCTGCTTTCATCACGTTGGGGCACTCTCCGATAGCTGCCGCAGCGTCCTCAGCTTCGCGCACAAGGCGTATATCCTTGGCGGCAGACCTTATGCAGTCCAGTATCTCCGACCTGAGCCAGTGTCCCTTTTCGAGGGAGTTTATCCATCTTGCGGTGCGGATATTTATCTCCCTTACGGGGAATGAGAACAGTATCTCCCGTATTATCCCGCGGATATCCTCCTCGCTGAGCTCCAGACAGTTGACGGGTATGACCTTGGCGTCGTAGCGCTCTGTGAGCTGCGCTGCAAGAGCCTTTGACTCCGCCGACTTCGGGTCAATGGTATTGAGTATTACCACGAAGGGTTTTCCCAGCTCACGGAGCTCGCGGATGACCCTCTCCTCACACTCCGCGTACTCCTCACGGGGGATATCCGTCACGGAGCCGTCTGTGGTAATGACAAGACCGATGGTGGAGTGGTCGGTGATGACCTTCTGGGTGCCTATCTCTGCCGCCATATTGAAGGGTATCTCCTCGTCGAACCACGAGGTCATGACCATTCGGGGCTGCTCGTTTTCGATGTAGCCGAGAGAGCTGGGGACGATATAGCCCACGCAGTCGATGAGCCTTACATTGAATGCAGCGCCGTCTCCGAGGTCTATGCGCACCGCCTCCTCGGGGATGAACTTTGGCTCGGTGGTCATGATGGTCTTGCCTGCGGCGGACTGGGGAAGCTCGTCGAGGGCTCTCTCACGCATATATTCACTGCTTATATTGGGTATCACCAGCGACTCCATGAACCGTTTTATGAATGTGGATTTGCCCGTGCGGACGGGTCCCACCACGCCTATGTAGATATCGCCGCCTGTGCGCTCGGCGATATTGCTGTATATATCTTTAGCCATACAAATACTCCTTTTATGAAACAATTGGTATCAGCAGCATACCGCCCTTTTCAAGCCGTTCTCCTGCAAGGTCGTTCTCCTCGATAATGGCGTCAACGCTGGTGCTGTACCGCTTGGCGATGTCCCAGACGTCCTCGTTCTCGATGCCGAAATATAGCTTTATGGAGTAGTCGCCGTCCCGCTCCTTCCTTGCGGAGTCGTCAACGGTGATGTCGGTGACAGCCTTTACGGAATCGGAGCTGTATACGGACAGCTTAACGCCGATATCGGCTTTTGCGGTGAGAACGCCCTCTGCGGATATGTCGTAGGAGGTCTCGCGTACCCTGACCTCGGCGGACACCGATGAACCGCTGATATTATCGGGGAGAGCGATGGTCTCCTCGAAAGCCTCGTCGCGGTCGGGCATAACTATCATTCCCGACCTGTCCTTTGCAGCCATGGAGTAAGTCAGCATACCGCTTATGACAACGGACCTGCCGTCGTCGCCGATACGGGTGTTGATGTTCTTTGCCTCGCTCCACATGGAGTATACGGTCTGCGGGACAGCGTCTCCCTCGGCAAGTCGGGCGCTGTGGCGGAAGCTCTCGTCATAGACCGCAGGTATCTGCTCCGCCCTTATGTCGGAGAGCTCCACGGTGCAGGGATATACCGTGGAGAAAGCGTCCTCGGCTATCATGACGGAGGCGGTCTTTACGGCGCGGCAGCACAGTCTCAGCTCCGCTTCGCATCTGACTGTACGGTTACCGTCGGCGGCAGGGGAGATATCGCAGCTGACCACCTCTGCGGTGACGGTGCAGCCGAAGCTGTCGTCCAGCCCTTCAACGTCGATTATCTGGCTGTATCCCAGCGAGAAGCTCATGGTCTCCACATTGCCGCCGCCTCTGTAAAGCAGCTCCACATCAGCTTCGCCCTTGGCGAGGAGCTTTCCCGAGATCAGCTTTACCTCACATTCCGCCGCGGTGCAGCTGCACCGCAGTATGCCCGAGATATCGGGCTGAGCCGCAGACAGCTCCATCTCCTCCTCGATACGCACGTTTTTCTCCGCGCTGAGCCTGCTTGCGGCAAACTCCACATTCCGCCGCTTCAGCTGTATATTCATGCCCTCTGCGTCGGAGACCACCTGCTGCTCCTGCTGACCCGTGACGCTTATCTTTACTGAGACCGCTCCTCTCAGGTCGAGACGGCGCTTGTTCACGGCGCGGAAGTTCACATGGTCGGTCTTGGGCGTGAGCCTTACCTGCGGAGACACGGGGCTCCGTCCCAGCTCCACGGTCTTGGTGAAGCTCCTGTGCTGGTCAACGGACTGGACCTCGCTGCCGTCCTCGCCGCAGTAGAGGATATGGATATCACATCTCAGCTCATAGGTGAGCCTGTCGCCGCTTACGGACCACTCTGTGATGACGGGGGAAGTGTCGCAGCGGATAAGGCGGAAGATATCGGGACAGTAATCGGGAAGGATATAATCAAGTTCCACGGACTGCTCCTGAACACCGTCAAATATGACCTCGGCGGCAGGGACAGTCTCTCTGTTGAGTTTTAATTCCATAACGGAGGACCTCCTTGAAGTTTGCTTTGTGTAATTATATTCGCACAGGTGTCCTGTTATTCCTGACGCATCGGTTTAGACGGTCTTTACGGACGAAATGCTCCGTAAGCTTTGCGGCAACTGAGCGCGGCATATAATGATCACCTTCAACGGCAAAATTCATCTCTTTTTTACAAAGTCGGGTATGGACAAATTTAACAAAATATGCTATAATATTTATGAACAACATAAATAAGCAGCACCTCACAGCCGCAGAAGCAGGGTGTCATGCTTATATTCTGCCCGTATTTTCGGGCAAGAAAGGATAGTCTATGCTTCACGAGAAATCATGCGGCGCCATTGTCTACAGGAAATACCACGGCAATACGGAAATACTGCTGATAAAGCATATCAACAGCGGTCACTGGTCCTTTCCCAAGGGTCATGTAGAAAAGGGCGAGACCGAGGTCGAAACTGCTCGTCGTGAAATCAAGGAGGAGACCTCCATTGACGTTATTATTGATCCGACATTCAGGGAAACAGTTACCTATTCACCGAAAAAAGATACGGTAAAAGTCGTAGTTTACTTCCTTGCGAAGGCGAAGAATGTTGATTTTTCGCCCCAGGAGGGAGAGATCGCCGAGATACGCTGGGTCGATATCTCCTACGCCTCGAATATCCTGTCCTATGAGAATGACAGGACCATAGTCGCCAAGGCAAAAAGCGCTATCAAGGAAAATCACTGAACAGAAAAAAGCTCCCTCACAGAAGTGGGGGAGCTTTGCTTTATATGCGTTTTCAGTTGTTTCTGACCTCGGTGTAGTAGTAAACCGCAAGCTGAGTCCTGTCGCGGAGCGCCAGCTTGTCCAGCAGGTTGCTGATATAGTTGCGGACAGTGCCCTCGCCGAGAAAGAGCTCCGCGGATATCTCCTTGTTGCTGAGGCCCTTTGCCACCAGCTCCATTATCTCGCGCTCCTTGTCGCTTATGCCGTGGGCGGCGAAGTCAAAGCTGTCCTTGGGCTTCATGAGCTCGGGGAGCTTGTTTATTATCTTGTCGCCGAATACGCTCTGACCGCCCATTACGGCTTCGAGAGCGGGGACGATGCCGTCGAAATCCTGCTTTAGGATATAGCCCTTTGCACCCATGCTGAGGGCTTTTACTATGTACTCGTCATCGGAGAAGGTGGTGAGATAGAGTATCCTTGCCTCGGGGAACTCCTTCAGTATCAGCTCGCCTGCCTCCAGACCCGTCATGCCCTCCATGCGGATATCCATGAGCATGACATCGGGCTTGTGGGTGCGGTAGAGGTCGGGAGCCTCAGAGCCGTCCGAGCCCATGGCTGCCACAGTGACCTTGCCTGTACTTTCGAGAATGGTTTTCAGCGACAGAGCCACCAGCCTGTCATCATCTATAACTACGATGTTCATAATAACTCCTTTTCGTATTATCGTTAACAGCCGAAACGATTTTCAGCTTCGTTATGCTTTGGGTATGGACATGAATATCCTGAAGCCCTCGGGTGACGGAGTGAAGCTTATCCTGCCTCCCAGAGCGGCTGCGCGGTCACGCATATTCTTCAGACCTATGCCGCTTTCCTTTATCTCGGAGCAGCTTCCGTTGTCCTCCATGACCAGCTGACAGAATGCAGGGTGCTCGCGGACTATGAGCTCTATGCTGTCTCCGTTGGAGTGCTTAACGGCGTTGGAGAGCCCCTCCTTGATGACGCCTATGATACACAGCTTTATATTGCCTGACAGGTGCTCGCTGACGTCGCAGTCGAATTTGACGGTAAATCTGTCCTCCACTGATCTGAGGCTGTCCTCCACCACTTTTTTCAGGTCGATGGAGTCGTCGTGGAGGTCGTGGACGCTTTCCCTTATGCTTGTCATGGCAGAGTCGAGGGTGTCGCGGAGACTTTCCAGCGGCTCGCGGAGCTGCTCGTCCTTGTTGATGACGATGAGGGCTCCCGACTGGAGCAGAGAGCGCGTCAGCATATGACCCACATTGTCGTGTATCTCACGAGCGATGCGGTTGCGCTCTTTCAGTGTGGCGAGGTGTATCTCGTTGTCCTGAGCCTCGGCGAGGAGGAGGTTCTGCTGAGCAAGCTGCTGGTTCTTTCCTGCCACCTCGTCGCGGAGGTCCGTGAGCTTTGTGACGGTCTGCTCAAGACCCGACACTCTTATGTATATTATGACAGCCACCGCAGCGGCTGCAAGGGTTATCATTATCTGTCCTGCACTGAGACTGCCGAGCTTTATGAGAGCCAGAGCCGCAGGAGCAGTCAGCCACCATTTCTTCTCCCACAGTGCGTCATAGAGTAACAGGGGCATGGTGCAGAGGGTGACGGGGAATACTCCGCAAAGCAGCGAGAAGCCTGCAATGAGGACAGCTGCCGCCGCAGTGCCCGTCAGGAGCTGTACCGCAGTTGAGACCGCCATGGCGGACAGTATTATTATGACGGGAGCCGTAAAGCTGTCGGTCATCATCAGGCTCATCAGGCATATAAGAAGTATAGCCAGCTTGTCTATCAGTCTGTTCAATCTCACACCGCCTTTATATGTATTTGAGAGTTGAGAGTTTACAGTTTAAAGTCAGAACGCTCACCTCTCCGATTATTATGATTATATTTGCTCCCCGAACCCGGTTCGGGGCAATACATTAATTATATCACGGCAGGGAAGTATTTGCAAGTGACATTTGCAAGGATGAAAATGTGACAAATGTCATCTCCGAAACTGACTGGGGACACTACAAAAGGGAACTTTTCTGCGGTATAATAATGACAGTGAAAAACACAAAGGGAGGAATCCGATATGGAAAAGAACGTTGTTAAGATAAATGAACTGGTGAAGCGCTACGGCGACCTCATCGCACTGGACCACTTCAGCCTTGAGATAAAGGAGGGTGAAGTCTTCGGACTTCTGGGACCCAACGGCTCCGGCAAGACCACTACCATAAACTGCCTGCTGTCGCTGCTTGCTTACGACAAGGGCGATATAGAGATATTCGGCAAGAAGATGACACCTGTCAGCTACGACATAAAGAAGGAGATAGGCGTCATCATGCAGAATGTGGCAGTCTTTGAGGAGCTGACCGTATACGAGAATATCGACTACTTCTGCGGACTCTATATCACCGACAAGGCTAAGAGAAAGCAGTGCGTGGAGGAGGCTATCAAGTTCGTGGGACTGGAGGACTTCCGCAAGTTCTATCCCAAGAAGCTCTCGGGCGGACTTCTCCGCAGACTCAACATCGCCTGCGGTATCGCCCACAAGCCAAAGCTCATAATCCTTGACGAGCCCACAGTTGCCGTTGACCCTCAGAGCCGAAACCGCATACTGGAGGGCATACAGGAGCTGAACCGCAGCGGTGCCACGGTCATATACACCTCCCACTACATGGAGGAGGTAGAGCAGATATGCACACGCATTGCCATCATGGACAAGGGCAGAAAGGTGGCAGAGGGCACCAAGGACGAGCTGAAGCGCATGATAAAGAACACCGAGACCATCACCATAGAGATACTTGAGCTTCCCGATGACGTCCGCAGAGAGATATCGGGACTGCCCCATGTTTACGATGTGAGATTTGAGGACAGCAAGCTCGTTATCAGCTGCTCGGGCGGCAAGCACAACCTTACAAGAGTGCTCGATGTGCTCCAGAAGCGCGAGCTCAGCTTCGGCAGAGTATACACAGAGCTCCCCACACTCAACGATGTGTTCCTTGAGATAACGGGCAAGGCTCTCAGAGACAAGGAGGATTGACAATGTTCCTGCACATACTGAAATACGAGCTGAAAAACGGAGTCCGCACAAAGGACCTCATCATCTGGCTCATGGTCTTTCCCATAGTTCTCGGCACTTTCTTCAAGATAGCCTTCGGAAGTGTTTACAACAAGACCGAGAAGTTCAGTGCCATACCCGTTGCGGTGGTGGAGGAGACCGAAAATCCTGCATTCAGACAGGTGCTTGATGGCATAGAGAGTGCCGATGAGCCTTTCCTGAAGGTCACCTACGCCGACAGGGCAAAGGCTGAGGAGCTCCTTGACAGCGGCGATGTTGAGGGCATAATAAGCTCTGCCGACAAGCTGGGGCTGACGGTAAAGCAGAAGGGACTTTCCCAGACCATGCTGAAATCCTTCGTGGAGCAGTACACTCTCCGCGAGAAGATAGCAATGGATGCAATACAGACCTCTCCCGAAAAGGCGCAGGAGATAATATCCTCACTTATGAGCGGCACGGTATCATCGTGCAGGGAGATACCCCTTACACAGGGCAATCCCGATATGTACATACAGTATTTCTACAACCTCATCGCCATGGTGGCAATGTTCGGCTGTATGACGGGAATGCACGTTACCATGCAGAATCAGGCAAATCTCTCCGCTCTGGGAGCAAGGAACAACTGCTCGCCCGCGCCCAAGCTGGTGACCATTCTTGCCTGCCTTACGGGAAGCTTCATATTGCAGACGGTATGTATGCTGCTGTGTGTCACATTTCTTGCGTTCGTGCTGAAGGTGGACTTCGGCGACAGACTGCCCCTTGTATATCCTGCGGCTATACTGGGCGGCATAATGGGTGTATCCTTCGGCTTCTTCGTAGGCTCTGTGAGCCACATGAGCCAGAAGACAAAGACAGCGGTGCTCATGTCGGCATCAATGCTGCTGTGCTTCCTCAGCGGACTCATGGTGGGAGACCTTAAAGGCACCATAGCTCAGAAGGCTCCATGGTTCAACGATATAAACCCAGCTGCGGTAGTTTCCGACAGCTTCTACTGCCTCAACATCGACGAGGACTACACACGCTTTATCACAAAGCTCATAACAATGGCAGTCATAACCGTTGTATTCATAATGCTCGGCTTTATCATATCAAGGAGGAAGAAGTATGCAAGTGTTTAAGACCATGTTCAAGGTAATGAGGAGCAGGCTCCCCTCAGCCATGATTTACATAATCATATTCCTTGCAATATCCGCATTTGTCACCAGCCAGTCCACCAAGGACAACAAGTTTGAGATGAACAGGCTGAAGGTATGCGTATTCGACGAGGACGACACTCCCGAGAGCCGCGCACTTACGAAATTCATCGGAAAGCACAATGATATAGTTGAAATAGATAATAACAGGAACACAATCACCGATTCGCTGTACTACAAGACAGTGAACTATGCGCTCATCATCAACAAGGGCTATGCAGAAAGGCTTGCCGCAGGGGAAACGGCTGAGCTTTTCGGCAGCTATCACATGGACGAGAGCTATTCCGTGGTCTATATGAGCAAGATGCTCGACGAGTACACAGGCTCCGTAAAGGCATATCTTGCCATGGGAAAGAGCCTTGAGGAAGCTGTCTCCGCCACAGAGGCGGCAATGTCTCAGGAGACAGAGGTAGAGATGTTCAGGGTAGACAAGGGAGGAGACTCTCACTTCAGCGTGGACTTCGCACAGTACTTCCAGTTCATGCCCTACATACTCGTCTCCGTAATTATCAGCATAGTCAGTCTTGTTCTGGTGACCATGAACAAGAAGGACATACGCTACCGCACAAACTGCTCATGCCTGAAAAACTCAAAGTACACCTTCCAGCTCTTTTTCGGAAGCTTCCTGTTCGTGCTGTTTATATGGCTCATATTCATGGTTGCGGGAACTGTCTTCAATAAGGAGATGTACACAGGCAGAGCGTGGCTTGCAGTGCTCAACAGCTTCATATTCTCCATGGTCGTGGCAGCTCTTGCGGTATTCATAGCCAGCTTCGAGCCAAAGGACAATATCCTCAACCTTATCACACAGGTTCTGGGACTGGGAATGAGCTTCCTCTGCGGCGTATTCGTGCCCATGGAGATACTCAGCGACGGAGTCCTCTCCGCAGCGAGATTTCTTCCTGCATACTGGTACGTCAGGGCTAACCGCATGATAAGCGAGGAAGACGCATTCAGCTCTGAGGGCGTTATGAAGTGTATGCTGATAGAGTGCCTGTTCATCGTGGTACTGGTGCTCATGACGATTCTGGTGCGCAGACTGAGATACAGCAGCGCATCCATCGGCTCCGCCGTAAAAAAGGCAGCAGCCTGATGTGAGTTGAGAGTTTACAGCTGAAAGTTTAAAGTCAGGGGCGGCGGAACGCCGCCCCTACAAAAAAAGAGCGCACAACTGTGCGCTCTTTTTTATTCTGTTAACTGAGCACTTCTCAGAAGCCCAGCTTTTCTTTGATTATTCCGCAGACCTCTTCCTTGTGCTGCTGATAGTAGAAGTGACCGCCCGAAAAGGGATAGACCTGACAGCTGCCGCTTGTGAACCTGCTCCAGCTGTTCATATCAACATTCTGCATAAGGGGATCCTCCTGACCGTAAAGCACGGTTATATCGCAGCCGAATGTGATATCCTCGGGAGAAGCGCTGTAGCGCTCAGCCATGCGGACATCGGTGCAGAGGATGCGGTTGAGAGTCCTCATCAGCTCCTCGTCGGGGACGGGAGCGGCTGTGGACAGGGAGTTTGCCGAGAAATATGAAACTATCTCGTCATCGGCGGCTTCATCGATGTTCTCGAAGCAGTGAACGTCCTCATCGGGAGGATTTTTTCCCGAGAGGAAGATGTGCTTGGGAAGCGCCAGCCCCTTTTCCTTTGCCTGCCTTACCAGCTCTGTGACCAGTACCGTACCCATGCTGTGACCGAAAAGCGCATAGTCCTCTCCGAGCAGCTCAGAATGCTTTTTAATGAGGTCTTCCGCGCAGCCCTGTACTGTATCGAGGAGCGGCTCAGAGGAGCGTGTAAAGCGTCCTGAGAGCTCCATAGGCACAACTGTCAGCTCCTTCGGGAGAAACCTCTTGAATGAGCTGTAGCTCTTTGCGGAGCCCCCTGCATGGGGAAGAAAGAAAAGTATCATATCAGTCCTCTGTGGGAGTGCCCTTTTCGTTGAGGAGATCGAATATCTCGCCTACCTTGCTGATGGAAGCCACCAGTGAAAGGGGCACATTGAGCTTAAAAGTCTCTGTTATCTCGGAGCCAAGACCGAAAAGTCCCAGTGAATCGAGGAAAAGGTCGTCATAAACGTCTGTATCTCTTGTTATCTCCTCGGGGGCAACGCCTACATAATCGGAGATAGCCTGCTTGAATTCATCAAAATTAAGGTTATTCATTACTTATACTCCTTTTTTCTCAGGTATTTAAACTGTATCTTGCCGATGTCCTTGGGTATCTCCTCAACGGGGACTACCTTGTCGGGCACCTTGTAAGCGGAGAGCTTTCCGTCAAAGTACTTGGCAATATCGCCTCTTGTTATCCTTGCATCGCCCTTGGGCTGGATGTAGGCAACTATCTGCTGACCGATAACGGGATGGGGCTCATCTGTAACAGCTGCGGCAGCTATCAGGGGATGAGTGAGGAGGCAAGCCTCTACTTCCTCAGCGTGAACGAGGTTTCCGCCGCGCTTGATGATACGCTTGCTTCTGCCTGCGAAACGTACTATACCGTTGGGGAGCTTGTTAACAAGGTCGCCTGTGCAGAACCAGCGGCGTCCCTGATCGTCTGTGAGTATCTTCTCTGCGGACAGCTCGGGATTGCCGAAGTAATCTGTGATAACGCCGTCTGTGTATACGCAGAGCTCGCCTACCTCGCCCTCGGGAACGTCGTTGTGCTTCTCGTCGATGACGCGGACGTCAGTGAAGCTGAGCTTGCGGAAGTCGCTGGGGTCTGTGCCTGCGTCTCTTGCAGAGTCCCATACCACCATGGTGCAGGTCTCGGAGGAACCGATGACGTTTACCACGCGGATGTGGAGCTTCTCAACGAAGGTATCGGCTATTTCCTTG
Source organism: Ruminococcus flavefaciens (assembly GCF_900116855.1). GTDB lineage: Bacteria > Bacillota > Clostridia > Oscillospirales > Ruminococcaceae > Ruminococcus > Ruminococcus flavefaciens_R. Next base: position 19,503 of record NZ_UETD01000016.1, on the reverse strand, counting down.
GGGAGAACTTCTCCTGCAAAGTAGCAGATACGGACGCTTGAAAGGTCGTACTTGTCAAAATCGGGAGTTGACAGCAGCACCTTTGCCAGAGTTGAGGTGAGCTGGATTATATTTATCTTGTATTTCTGAACAGTTTCAAGGAAGGTGATGGGGTTGAACTGGGGCTGATACATAACAGTACCGCCCTTGAGCACCATCTGCTGACCCATACCGAAGCCGCCCTGATGATAGAGGGTCATGCCCAGCATCATAACATCGTCGGACCTGAACTCGAGGTATGTGCCCATATCCTCCTGTGTGGACAGGAAGCCGCCCGAGGGAACGGACAGTATCTTGGGAGTGCCTGTGCTGCCTGAGGTGCAGGCGAGAGACATGGTGTGAAGGTACTCGGGCTCATAGATCTCGCACTCACTGCTGCCGTACTCAGCCATGAACTTATCGGCGGAGATATAGCAGCTGTCCTGAGGGATAACGCTGTCATCGGCAAAGCAGATGACCTTGCTGAGAGCTATCTGTGAAGGAACGAGAGCGCTTACTGCGGCGATGATGTTGTTGTTCCTGTACTTCTCTGTGATGAACATTACCTTTGAGGTGGTAGCGGGAATGAGCTTTGAGAGCTCCATAGAGCCGCTCTGGGGGTCCATGGGAACAGGCTGGGCGCCTATTCTTACAGCTGACCAGAATACCAGATACCACTCGATGCTGTTGGGCATACAGATGCCCACCTTGTCGTCCTCACCGATGCCCATTTTTTTCAGAGCCGAGCCGAGAACGGCTGTCTTTTCCATGAACTGAGCGTATGTCAGCTCATTGTCGTCTATCCTCAGCACCACTTTGTCAGGAGTTTCCTGAGCAAAGCGGCTGTAGTAATCGAAAAACTTCTTTGACATTCTTATTTTCCCCCATTAAGTCTTGCAGCGATAAAGTCGGCTGCGATGTGCTTTACCCAGTGGTACTGCTCGCCCACCGGCATAGCGTGCATGATGGTCTCCTCTGAGACATAAGCGGGCTTATCCTCGATGTGGATGCACTCCTTGTAGCCCTTTGCCTTGTCAAGGAGCTTCTGTGAAGCCTCGGGAGTCATCCAGTTGTCGTCGCTGCTGTAAACCATGAGGAAGTCGGACTTGTGAGTGCCCTCCTCAAGCTTTCTCATACCCTCAAGGTAATCGTCGCTGTACTGGTAGGAGCTCCACTTGCCGCGCTTCATCCATACGGGGATGCTGTCCTGGTCGGCGAAGTTCATAAGGAGCGGGAACAGGCTCACGCATACCTTTGCGTTCTTGCGCTTTACTGTTGAACGGAAGGCATAGCCGCCGCCCATACAGAGACCGAAGTTGCCCAGATTTGTGCTGCTGAGCTTGTCTGTGCTGTCGATGAACTTGTATATGCCCTCAAATGCAGCCTCTATCTGCTTGCCGCCGCACTTGATGCCGTTGTGTATGATAGCACCGCCTGCACCGGGCATATCGGGAGTTATAACTGCGATGCCTCTCTCATTGAGGGGAGCAGCCAGCATTTCCAGCTCCTCCTTGCAGCTTCCGATGCCCGAGTAGGTGATGACTACGGGATATTCCTTTTTTCTGCCCGAATCGGGGTAGTGTATATAAGCGGGGAGCTTGCCGAACTTTGTATCTATCTCCACATACTGTATCTTGTTCTTGCAGAGCCTGATATAGCGCTTGTAGCTCTCCTCGAGACCGCTGTAGATCTCTCTCTTGTGCTCAACGTCTTCGATATTTATCATAAAGCAGGCATAATGGCACTGTGCCACCATTCTTGCATATTCTCTTGCGGAGATAAGGTTGCCTGCTGCTTCAGCCTTGTCGCGGAGCTCGGCATAGCGGTCGATCTTTGCGTGCCATTCTTCGAGCCATACATTCTGTATCTGCTTGCCGCTCTTGACTTTTATACCATCTATCTTCTTGAGTATGTACTCAAGATCGAAGGGGTCAGCGCCATAGAGTAAGGATCGTGTTGCCACGGGATTGAGAAGGTCTCTGATTGCCCATTTCATATTTATCTTTTCCTTTCGTTTATGTCAGCCTGTATAGCGCCATGCGCCCTCACGGGTCATTTCCGTGAACTGCATATATATGCGGTACGGGTCAACTTTAGTATGCTTTTGTATGAGACTGAGCATCCTGTCAGCCAGCTCCTTGAGGAATGCGGACTTGTCATCTGCGTATTCCTGAGGGAGGATGTATCTGAACTCTGCGAAGAATACGGTATCCTCGGAGCGGTTCATATACATGGCGCAGTCGTCCAGCATTACCATGATGGCAGGCAGGGGCTTTTTCAGTATATCAGCCAGCTCTGTCGCAGCCTCATCGAGGAAGCTTGTCTTTGCGGCAGGGGAGCTGAACTTGAAATTTGTCTTCATCTGTGCTATCGGCATGATCATTTATCCTTTCATCGGAGCTGAGCGACTCAGCCCTCGTATCTCTTGAGTACCAGTGTGGCGTTGTGTCCGCCGAAGCCGAATGAGTTTGAGATAGCAACGTCTACCTTGTGCTCCTGAGGCTTGTTGGGAACGTAGTTGAGGTCAAGCTCGGGGTCGGGCTCGTCATAGTGGATAGTGGGAGGAACGAGACCTGTCTCGATAGCCTTGATGCAGGCAATAGCCTCCAGAGCGCCGCCTGCGCCGAGAGTGTGACCTATTGAAGCCTTTACAGATGACATGGGGATATCGTAAGCCCTCTTGCCGAAGACCTCCTTTACCGCCATAGTCTCATAGAGGTCGTTGAGACCTGTTGATGTGCCGTGAGCGTTGATGTAGTCAACATCGTCGGGTGTAAGACCTGCGTTGTCCAGAGCCATTCTCATGGACTCAGCCATGCCTACGCCGTCGGTCTTGGGAGCTGTCAGGTTGAATGCTTCGCCGCACATTGCAGCGCCTGCAAGCTCGCAGTATATCTTAGCGCCTCTTGCCTTTGCCGACTCCTCCGACTCGAGGATAACGGTGCCGCCGCCTTCGCCCATGATGAAGCCGTCACGGTTCTTTGTGAAGGGGCGTGCAGCTGTATTGGGGTCGGGATTTACGGACATTGCGAGAAGCTGATTGAATCCGCTTATTACAAGGTGTGTTACTGTATTCGAGATGCCTCCTGCGACCACCATATCGCAGAGTCCCGATTCTATGAACTGCTTTCCGAGGGCGATGGCATACGCAGATGAAGCGCAGGCTGTGCTCACATTGAAAGAAGGTCCTGTGAAACCATATCTTATCGAAACAAGTGCGGGGAGCTCGTTGGGCATTTTCTTCAGCGTTATGTTGAGGGGCTTTTCAAGCTCATAGTCCTCAAAGGAGTTGTCGATAACTCCGTAGATAACGCCGACCTTTCTGCCGTCATAGGTCTCTGTATCAACGCCGCAGTCAGCGATAGCCTCGCCTGCGGAAGCCAGACCCATTCTTGTTGTGGTAGTCGTAGCGTTGAGCTGACGCTTTTTCCAGTATTTTCCTGCCTCTGCCTCGAAGGAGTCATCCACCTCGGCAGCAACAGTAGTATCATGCTTATCAAGAGGGATACGGGTGATAGTTCTCATTCCGCACTTGCCCGAAATGAGCCCGTTCCAGTAATCTGCGGCGGTATTGCCCACAGATGTCACAGCGCCGATGCCTGTGATAACAACTTTTTTCATAACTTTACCTCATATCTCCATAAGTATTACTTAAAGAGCGCATCCCATGCACTCTTTTCCTTATATGAATACGAGCCGAAGCCTGTCTTTGCACCGAGCTCATCAAGAGCCGCGAAAATTGCCTCTGCACCGTATTTCTCGTAGTAGAAGGCAGGAGCCTCGGCGAGTCCGAGAGTGTCCTGCACCGCCTCTGTAAGGACAGCGGTATCGCCGCTGTAATCATTTGCGGCATTGACTGTTTCATTAAGTATCAGAGCTGCCATATAAAGAGCAGCCTTTCCGCAGTCTGCGCCTGTTTCGCTCTCACGCTCAGCCATGAAGTCAAGGAAGCTGAGAGTTTCCTTGGGGCAGCCCTCTGCCAGCCAGCCGTTCATCTTTTCACAGCCGTAGCCGAGGAGACCCTTGTTGCGCTCTATGCGGAAGTTATCGGGACTGCCAGCCATGAGTCCGAGACCCACGCTGTCCAGCACCTCAAAGGGGTCGGCAATTGCGAACATCTCTCCCAGAGCCTTTCTCACCTCGGGCACGGAAGCACCGAAGCTCTCTCTCAGGTAGATAGCGTGAGAGACCATGCAGGCGAGTATCTGGTTGAGATAGATGTGGTATTCGCCCGAGAAGACTATGGGCTTCTTGCCCGCAGCCTTTACCAGCTGTGCAGCCTTTTCCGCGGAAGCCTCCGATGTCTCGGGGAGCACATTGAGCTCCACGAAGCCTGTGAGCTTCACGGGGTAGAAGAAGTGCAGACCGAAGCAGCGCTCCTTGTGGGGGATATCCGCGAATACCGAGGGGATATCCAGCGATGATGTATTGGAAAGCAGCAGGCAGTCATCCGAGACAGCTGCGGCTGCCTTTGCAAACAGCTCCTTCTTGGCGTCCATGTTCTCGAAAACGGCTTCTATGACAACGTCACAGCCGCTGAGAGCGGAGGTATCGTCGGTGAATACGAAGGAGTCCTTCTTGAATTCATACTGCTCCTCGGTGAGCTTCCTGCGCTTCAGGCTCTTGCCGAGGGTCTTGAGAACGGCTGCGGTGTTCTCCTCAGCGCCGAAGAGGTCAATGACCACGAACTGCGCGTCGGGGAGCTTGTCAAAGAACAGGGAGAAGATATCCTTTCCCATTTTTCCGTAGCCCACTATTCCTATTTTCATATTTATGCCTCCCTGCTTGTCTTGTAGGAGCCTATGTACTCCTTATAGCGTGAGGGGTCAAAGTCTCCGGAGTTTGCGGAGATGTACTCTATAAGTCTTACAGCCTCGGGAACGCCCTGTTTCTTGTCGGCGAAGATATCAGCCCAGCCGAGAGCGAATGCATCATCTGCGGATACCAGCTCGCCCGACATAACGAGGGTGTATGCGTTCTGAGTGCCGCATATCTCGATAGTTCTTGCAACGCCGCCGAGAGCGGGGAGAATGCCGAATGTGGATTCTGGCTGACCTATTCTTGCGTTCTTCTCGATTATCCTGTAATGGCTGTTGACAGCGATCTCGCTGCCCGAACCGATACAGAAGCCCGTTACCACGCTTACCACGGGGAACGGGAGTTCTCTCAGGAATGTGAAGAAGTGCTTCTGTCTGATGTGTCCCTCGGGGAGCACTCCTGTTGAGTCGTCGTAGGTCTCGTTTGCGGAACGGTCTGCAAGAGCGTCAACGTCGGCGCCAACGCTGAAGTGGCGGCCTGCGCCCTTGATAATAAGTCCCTTATATTTGCCTGCGGCAGCTTTTTCCTCTATCTCAGCCATGACTGCTTCATATTCCTTGAAAAAGTCGGCTGTCATAAGGTTGTTGCCGGGCATATTCATGGAGAGCGTCAGGATACCGTCCTGCTCCTCCAGTATCATACCGTTATTCTCATTCATTGGAGTTACCTCCGTTCTTGTCAGCCATCAGTCGGTAGAAGGCTCTTGACTCTGTGGCAAGTACCTCCTCCGCAGGAGCTGTACGCGCCTTGATGAAGCAGGCGTTTATCTCCTTTATCTGCTTTTTTGTCTTGTCCTTGAAAAGCTTTGCGACGTACTCGTCGGTCTCATCGGCTCTCAGCACCAGATCGGCAGCGGAAGCCAGCTCATCGCTGATATCGCCCTCCGATACCACAGCCGTCATGAAGTCAGCCTCACGAAGGAACCTTGCTGCCTCAGCCTTTTCGCTGTCGTCACTGCCGAGAACTGTCCCGTCCCCGACATACATGAGCAGCAAGCAAGGCTCGCCGAGCTGCTCTCTTTCCTGTGAGAGCTGATACAGCGAGCTTAACTGACAAACTTTTGTCACGATATCATCTGCGGTTATTGTCATCGTCTTCGTCTTCCCCCTCGAGACAAGCCCTTACCGCCTCGGGGATATCGCAGATGATGCGTTCCTTGTTGACGTAGGCGAGCTTGCCTATGACTCTGCATGAAACAAGGCCTGTGCTCTTGTTTATGATGTTATGCTTATAGCTGACTATGCCCCCCGAGCAGGAGACCTCAGTGTCTATCCTTACTTCATCGAGGAGCCTCAGCTCATGTATGTATCTCTGGGAGCTTTCCATTACAACGGGAAAAAGCCCTTCTTCCACGATCACTGCCAGCAGACCGTGTACCTTGAAGAAGTTCCACAGAGCTGTCTCTGCGTACTGAAGGTAAACGGAATTGTTGACATGACCGAAGGAATCAAGTTCATATCCTCTTACAGTCAGTCTGTATGAGCTTCTTCTCATTGCTTTGAAGCCTCCGCCAGAGTCGCTTCAAATTTGCCCTTTGAGGGGTCTTCAGCGCCCTCTGAGGCAAGATTTATGGTATCGATTATAGCCCGTATCTGCGTAAGGTTCTTGCCGCTGAGCAGCTCCTTCACGAAGGCAACGGTCTCATCGAATGAATTCTTGTTCTCGCTGAGCTTTGTGACGAGTCCCATCTCTAACGCTTCCTTAGCGCCTATCATCTCGCCGCACAGTATCATGCTGAGAGCCTTTTCCCTGCCCAGCAGCCTGTACAGGCGCTCCATACCGCCCATACCGGGAACAACGCCGTGCATTATCTCGGGTAGCCCGAGGAAGGCAGAGGGCGAAGCTATCCTGAACTGACAGCTCAGTGCTATCTCAAGTCCGCCGCCGAAGCATCCGCCGTTGATGGCTGCTGCGGTTATCAGCGGGAGCTTCTCTATCGTACGCAGAAGCTCTCTTGCGTTTTCGAGCTTAGCCGAAAGGTCTGTGCCGCCTGCCTCACCGAAAAGCGAAACATCGGCGCCGTGGGAGAAATGTCTGCCCTTGCCTGTAATGATAAGAGCTCCCACCTGAGGATTTTCGTCCAGCCAGCCGAGGAGCTCCTTACGGTCTATGAATTCGGGCTCGGAGAGAAGGTTCTTCGGACCGTTGTCAATGGTAAGTACAGCAATATTATCCTCGGCATGAAGCTCAGATAAATTTGACTTTAACATTCAGACCTCTCACTGATTGACGATGTCGTTGCCGTACTGATAGATCTTGCAGAACATCTCTACAACGTCGCTCATAGTGTCCATGGGAGCCTTGAGCATATACTTGCCGATGCTCTGGAGCTTGATGTCCATGTCATACTTGTCTGCTGTCATCTCTATGAGCTCAACGAACATGAGTGAATCGCTGCCGAGGTCCTCCTGAGGATTTGTCTCCATAGTGATCTCGCTCTTGTCTACTTCACATTCCTCTGCGTAGTAGTCGAAGATCATATCCTTGATTTCCTGTCTGATCTCATCTGTGATCTCTCTCATAATAAAACCTCCATAATAATTGTCTTTCCCTTTCATTGGGTATGCTTATATTTATCTGAAAATTCACACATCTTCGAGAGTGTAAATTTTGCATTTTCTGCTGACCCGTGAGAACTTGCTCACGGCACCGTTGGCACTGACGTCGAAGAACTCTGTCACGCCCAGCTCCTCCAGCTTCTTGACGGCAAGGTCCCAGCGTATGGGAGTATACACATTGAGCTGGTTTTCTCTCAGCACCTGCTCGCCCGTGGTCATTACCTCTCTGTCGAAGATGGAGAGGATGGGGTAGGTGGGAGCCTTGTAAGTTGTGGAAGCACAGAAATCAACGTATTCCTGCGAGTACTTCTTCATGATGGGGTGGTGGTAGGCAACGCCCGTACCGAAGCTGAATGCCTTGATGGCACCCTCATTCTGACAGAGGAGGAGAGCCTTCTCCACGGTGCTTGCCTTGCCGCTTACCATGACATGGAACTTTGAGTTGCCGCTTCCGATGACCAGTTCATCGGGAGAGAACTTTCCATCGAAGAGCTCCTCGATATCGCTGTATGAGAAGCCGATGACGATACCCATATCCAGCTTTTCGTCGTGCTCCTCGAGACAGCGCATGGTAGCGCGGTTCATCATGATGATGTCGTGTGCGAATTCATGGGGCACCGAGCCGAAACAGCCGCTTATGCTGACTATTCCCGAGCTGTATCCCGCGCCGATGTCGGGGATGATGCCCTTGTCTATGTAATGCTCAAAGACGACCCTGTCGCAGATGAGGGAGATTATCCACTCGGCGACTCTGCCGTCGTAAGCCTTGTTTTTTTCGAGATCCATACTGAGCCCCAGCCTGCCGAAAGCCTCGCCAAGGTAGTGCTCGTACCTGTCCATAAGTTCGGGCGGCAGCTTTACGAGAAGCTTTTCGGGCTTTGAGCCTATGCCGTTGAACAGGAATGCCCTATTGTACATTTATAATACTCCTTATAATTTATAAATACATATTAACACCTATTCAAGGCGCTGTCAATAGAAAAAGGGGGTATAGCTGATATTTTTGAGAAAAACGATAAAAAAATCACATACTCCGAATTGAATTTTATAAATTAGTGCAATTATACCACAAGTAATATCCGGCGAATGTGCTGCCGAAGCAGACCGCGCAGGGACGCGAAATAACGAAATAAGTCAGAATGATCGCCGCATACAAAGCGGTCACAAGAACTCGCGGGACTGCTGCGAGAACTGTTTTTTTCTTCCCGAAACAGCGGATTATACTGTGCGGCGATTTCTGCCCGTCTGCAAGACTGTAAAAAAGCCTTTTCCTTGTCTGGGAAAAGGCTTTCTGAGATCATTCCTTGAGATTTTCGGGAGTCTTTATCAGTTTTGCCTTGAAAAGCGCAGTACCGATAAGGGTGGTGAATATTGTTGAGATGACCATTTCAAACAGTGCGTTTATGCCTACGGATGTGATGAGGAAGAGCAATATGCTCTTTCCTGCTCTGAGTCTGTCTATATAGTTGAATTTCTTGTAAACCTTGAGTGTATATTTACCGTCGCTGAGACCGCTGAGGTCAGCGTGGGTATCCTTGAATTTGCAGGTGGAGCCTTTGATCTCCTTGCCGTTTAAAACGGCGCCCTTGAGCTTGCCCGAGCTGAGTGTGAACTTTACAGCCTCAGAGCCTGCTGTGGAGGGGAGAGCCTCGGAAGTGCTTCCCAGTGTGAGGACGAAGTCCTCACCGAGAGTGAGCGCTTTTCCGTCTGCGGAGAACTCCACGTTCTTGTCTGCGTTGTCCTTTACTTCGGAGATGACTCCGTTTGTAACGGTGATGGTGTACTTGTTGTCCATACCCGTAGCGGTGTGGTTGAACAGGAGCACCAGAGCTGACATGAAGAATATGGTGTTGAGGATAGCGGCCGAGAAGCCTGAAACGGCGCAGGCCTGCTGTACCTTCGAGAGATTTTTCTTGTTGATGAACCAGTATGCAAGACCGAAGCCCACGGCGAACACCGCAATGAGCACTGCAGCCAGCGGAAGTCCCGATGTCATGAACTTGTACATACCTGCGGACATCTTGTACTTGCCGTCCTTATCATAGCAGATAAGAAGCATTACCGACAGGAACAGACCGATGAGGACTGCACCTGCTACGGAGCCTGTTATTACAGAAAGAGCTTTCTTTGACTTTATCTTCGAGAGACCTGCGAATATGAGACCTACGAGGAGACCGTCAAGTGCGCGTGAAACAACTCTCTGGATGAATGTCAGCGTCGGACTTATCTCAAGCGTCATGGCACCCATTCCGCTGAGCACTCCGATACCGAAGCACTGCATGAAGCTGAAGAGACCGAAGACAATACCCATGATAAGTCCGCCTGTTGGACCGAGCGCGATAGCGGCTATTGCAATGGGGATGATGTTGAGGGTTATCGACAGCGGACCGATGGGTATCGAGCCTATGGGTGTCAGTGAGAACAGAGCCACCACAGCTGTCAGAAGACCCAGCAGTACCAGTGAGCGTACGTTGAACTTCTCTTTCATATTGAATTTCCTCCTTGTTACTACTCCTCATATGAGGATATAATACAATAAATATATCATAACACGTTTTGGAAATCTTGTAAATAGCTCAATTTACAGAATAAAATCAACAACAAATTCACTAATAGTATATATTTAACAAATATAAAGTCTATATATGTTAATATATAATGCGAATAATACTAAAAGTTAAATAGCCGGAAGTTGAGTTTGAACGGTTTTTTACGAAATGTCATCCAAATTGGTTTAACCAGTTGACTGAAATAGTGGCATTTTGTGGAACTTGCTGTTGAACTTTGAAAAAAAGGCATTATCCGCAACGTTTTGCACAAATATCATTCGATTTTTTTTCATATTTAGTACGTCTTAAAATATTGCAATTTGTATACCGATATGTTATAATTATATGTACAAAGAACTGTAATTTTTTTCGGCTGCGTACAAGCAGATTGAGGAGGGTTACGGGGGATTGTAAAAATAAAAACGAAAGGATGGAATGACCATGAAAAAATCTTTGGGGAAACGTTTGATTAGTGGCGTTACCTCAGGACTGCTGGCTGTGACTTATGCGCTCCCGTCGGGACTGGCTCCCATACGGGCTCTTGCGGCAGAAGATGGCGTTGCTTCAGACGGATTGCCAATCGTGAACACTCCCTACGAAGAGTCATTGTGGAACAGAAACAATCCACTCGGCGTCGCAGGCGATTTCCACTTGTTCGGCTTTGAATCGGTCGAATCGTGGAACCATGTAAACGGTAACGTTGCAACACCTGTTTACATCATTCAGAACGGCTACACAAGTCCTAACCAGAAGGTAGGCAGACTTCTTAACGTCGTTACCAAGGACATTTTCTGGAGGAAGCCGCCGAGAGAATCGGGTAACATCATCAATGAACCTGATGAAGGCAAGATGTATGCGCAGCTCGGTCTGGCTCAGCTCTATGACTGGTATTTGCCGGTCGATTATGAGATATGGGGTAATGATATCCCGGCAGAAACGCGAGAAGTCTACAATGACGAAACGGGCGAGAATGAGGTAGTAGTCGTTCGGGAGGGCGATGAAAGAGTACAGGTGAAATATCCTACTATATTCAACCCTTCAAATGACAGCCGCTACACAGGCGTCAACATCTTTCCCGGAAAGAAAGCGGATTTTCCCAATGTCGTAGCAGATTATGCTGCTTCGGATGAGAGAAAGGCATATGACGAAGGAGGACCGTTCGTCGGACCGATGGCGTATATCATCGGAAACAACGCTCCTTCCGGAACAGAGTGCTATTTCGCTCATGCAGGCGATAACTTTATCGATTTCGCAGCGCTGAAGACATATTATGAGAATATGTCCAATGATTACGGCAGCAAGGGTCCGAGGACCGCAAGCACCGGAAGAAACGGTATCGACTGGGACGGCGGCGACGACAGTACATGGGATAGCCCGAATCCCGGCAAGGGTACCCTTACCCTTTATGATGAGGGCGAGAATGTCCTCAACATCAAGGCGAGCGAGCTGGACAAGTATCATGAGATAAGCGTTGAGAATATCAACTACGAGAACGGTCAGTACAAGGGCAACCAGACACTTATCGTCAACATTGACCTTGAGGGACTTACCGACGTCGCATGGAATCCCAACTGGAGCTACACCGCAAAGGACGGCACAAAGCTCAATGACGGTGCTTTCAACGGCGAAAAGGCTGTTATACACGGTACAAATATTCTCTACAATTTCTACAACGGCGCTCCCGATAATGGTACAAAAATTAGTGTTTCCGGCACAAAGATCCCTCTGGGATGCGTTCTTGCTCCCGATACCGAGTTTGAGGTAGCGCAGATAAACGGTAACATTATCGCGAACAAGATCACTGCAAAGAACGAAACACATATGGCTTACTTCCTCAATCCGTTCGATGAGCAGCAGACAAACATCGATATCTCTGTTCAGAAGAACTGGAGCGACGGAAATGCTAATCACACAGCTGACGAAGTAAAGGTCACTCTCTATCGTCTCACAAAGTCGGGAGTCAGCGATCCTGCTTCCGAGATCACACTGGAGAACCAGTACAATGATCTGGTGAGATTCATTACCGAGGGCGATCTGAGAAACTGCAAGTTCAGGATCGACGGTCAGGAATACATGGCTGTTTCAGAGAACGACGGCAGTGTTACTTACCACAAGAATGATGAGGATATAAACTCCAGAACGGAGTTGTTCACACCTCAGTCAAACGGAGATATCACATCGACTCTCGCAGACGGAGAGTACGAATTCTCTGTCCAGTCAAGATCGGTCATAGTTGCTGTTGCCGGCGGCAAGATCACCTCTGTCACAGGCGATCCCATCGCTACACAGATCATCGGCACCAAGACGATCAACACAGATAACTGGAACGAGACATGGGACGGTCTTCCTAAGGAGTCTCCCACAGGTTATGTTTACTACTACTATGCAGTAGAGGAAAACGTCAAGCAGGGCTACACAGTTTCCTACGATGGCAACGGCGCTGCAGGCGGAAACAGGACCATCACAGTTACAAACACAAGCGATGAGGCAGTCAACAAGCTGAAGTTCGTAAAGCTTTCCGATGTTCTTACAGTTGATGAAGTTACAGATGAAACTGTAACATTCAAGTCGGCTGAGCAGAGACTTATAGGAGCACAGTTCACACTTGCTCTCATCACTCCCAATGACAGTGAGGCGAAGCTCAGCAGCGGCGTCAAGTCAAATCTTGACTCCAATGTAAAGGGCAAGCCCACATACAATGATGATACTATCACATGGACTACCATCGACGAGGACATCGTTTTCGAGGGACTCCCTGATGGTACATACAGAGTTACCGAGACAGCTCCCGAAGGCTATCAGCCTGTAAAGGAGTTCAAGTTCAGACTTGACAGCGGTAAACCTGATTACAGCTTAGGTCTCGATGAGGACTCGACCAACCTCGGTTACAGCATCGATAATTCAGATGTGCATAACGGAGTTATCACAGTAAACGATGACGTTTACTCCATCTCACTGAGAAAGGTTGACGAGAACAATATCCCTGTTCCCGGAGCGCTTCTCAGACTGACAAGCACCAGCGGTGCAGACATGACAAAGGTAAAGGCTCACGATACTCAGTTCTTTACCGCAAACGGCTACGGCTGGAATATGCCCAACAGCAACATCGCTCCTTACAGACTTGACCTCAGCTATAATGAGATCAAGAACGTAGCAAGCGACAGCGCAGCAGCTTTCGAGTGGTACTCCATCGGATCGGCTGTTATATTCACAGGTCTCCCTGAGGGAACATACAGCCTCGAAGAGGTAAGCGCTCCCGCAGGCTACTCAAGAGACGCAAAGGTAAGGAACTTCACCATCGCAAGAGATGAGAACGGAAGACTTACCGCAAGCGGAGATGTTAAGAATGAAGACGGATTTGATAAGATCAATGATATCGTCAACAAGAAGCAGACTGTCTCCGTAAGCAAGAACGATATGAACGCCACTGTCATAGACGGTGCTGAGTTCAGACTTACCAAGAAGGACGGTACAAAGCTGGGCAAGCTCACACGCGATTATGAAGATGCAAGAGGCTACTGTTCAACAGGTATCGGACTTACAAGCAACTCCAAGACAGTAACTGTCAAGTATACTTCCGAGGGCATGGGCTACACCCTCCGCGGCAATACATTTAATAATGTAAAGATCGACGGAGAGGCTGTCAACACTACTGCACAGCAGAACGTATACGAGATAAAGGGCAGCGCCAAGGGCGATACCATCGAGATAACAGGTCTCCATGACGGTTCGTATGTACTTACTCTCGATAACGGAATGATCTACAACATCCGTGTCGATGACGGTATGAACGCTCCCAAGGTAAGTGTGTCAGAGCTTATAGAGCTGACAGACGACGGTAAGGCTTATGAGTTCACAGGCGGCGAAGCTTCCATGACAGGTCTTGAGGACGGCGATTATGTTCTCGAGGAAACAGCTTCACCCAACGGCTATACCAAGGTAGAGTCAAAGTTCGAGTTCAATATCACAGACGGTAAGATCACAGTTACAAACGCTTCCACAACAGGCGCTGTAAAGATCGATCCCGCAGATCCCGCACACCTTATCATTACAGATAGTGTGTCGGAGATAACTCTCACAAAGGAGTTCGGCGCATCAGGCAACACAACTCCCGAGGGACGCGAGGGCGCAGAGATGAAGCTCACATTCGATGAGCCTTCCGAGAAGCCCATCGTTACAGGTATCATCGGTGCCAACACTATCGCATCAGGAGAGTCCGTATCATGGAATACAAATGATGAGAATCCCAAGGTGTTCAAGGGACTGATGGACGGTAAGTATACTCTTGAGGAAACAAAGACACCCAGAGGCTACGAACAGGCTGAACCCAAGACCTTCATCGTAAAGAACGGCGTTATTGCCGAGATCAACGAGGCAGGTCAGGTGATCAGCGAGAGAAGCTCAGAGTCGCTCCTCAACACAAGGAGAGGAACAGTTACCCTTGACAAGACCGCTCTCGGCGGAAAGGTCATCGCTGCGGAAGCAGGACAGGCTGTATTCACTCTTGAGGCAGTAGGCGAGGGCAGGACTCTCGAAGGTCTGAGCATCAACGGCGGCGAGAGACTCGGACGAGTTTCAAAGGTCGAGAATGTTTCATGCACAGATAATAACATCACATTCACAGGTCTCAGGCCCGGCACTTACAAGCTGACAGAGACTGCTGCTCCCGGCGGCTATTCCGTAGTAAGCTCCTTTACATTTGAAGTGGGCTTCGGCGGCAGAGTAACAAATATCAGCGACGTAGGCACAACAGGCAAGGCTTATGTGGGAAATGACGGCCACATCAAGGTCGAGGATGCTCCTACCGTAGTGATCGATAAGGCTGCTCTCGGCGGCACTATCATCAAAGGCAGCGACGCAAAGTTCACACTGACTGCCAAGGACGAGGGACTTACACTTAACGGCGTCAAGGTCAACAACACAGAGATCGGTGACGTTACATCTTATGAGTTCACAGGAAACAGCACCAAGTTCGAGTACCTCCAGAACGGTGTTTACTCACTGAAGGAGGAGACCGCTCCCGACGGATATTCAACAGTTTCCGAATTCACATTCAAGATAACTGACGGCCTCGTAACAGAGGTAAGCGCTGTTACAGACGGCGTTGTATCATTCGAGGACGGCGGAAGAGTTCTCAAGATCGAGGACAGACCCGTTATCAAGCTCGACAAGCTGGCACTCGGCGGAACACCTATCCCCGAGGATGCAGGCAAGGCAAAGTTCACATTAAAGGCTGAAGACGAGGGCAGCACACTTGAGGGCGTTAAGCTCAACGGCGGCGATGCACTCGGCGAAGGCGTTACAGAAGCAGAGTTCGACGGAAACAATGCTACATTTGAATACCTCAAGGCAGGCAAGTACTCACTTGAGGAAACAACAGCTCCCGACGGCTTCACAACAGTTACCAAGTTCACATTCGACGTGGATGAGAACGGCAAGGTAGCAAATGTGACCAAGACTACAAACGGCGACTCCTACAAGGGAGAAAACGGTGAGATCGTAGTGGAGGACAACCGCTCAACTGTCAACATCAACAAGAAGGCTCTCGGCGGCGAGGAGATCCCCGCAGAGGCTGGCGAGGCTAAGTTCGTTCTCACAATTGAGGAGAAAGGCAAGACTCTCGAGGGTGTAACAGTAAGCAAGGGAGAAGGCACAGCAGCCGCAGCCGATACTATCGGTGAAGGCAAGACTTCTTACGAATTCACAGGCAACAACATCACATTCACAGGTCTCAAAAACGGCACATACAGCCTTGAGGAGACCGCAGCTCCCGACGGATACACAGTTGTTACAAAGTTCAACTTTACTATTGCAAACGGTAAGGTAGCAAGCGTTGAGTCAACAACAAACGGCAACTCACGCAGGATCAGTGACACAACTATCCAGGTGGAGGACAGAAAGTCAACAGTAACTCTCGACAAGATGGCTCTTGGCGGAACACCTATCCCCGCAGGAGCAGGCAAGGCTACATTCGTTCTCACAGCTGAGGGCGAGGGCAAGAACCTTGACGGCGTTGAGATAACTTTAGGCGCAGCTTCAACAGGCGAGACCATCAGCGATGGCAGAACATCCTATACATTTGAGGCTAATAACGCTAAGTTCACAGGTCTCAAGAAGGGTACATACTCACTTGAAGAAACAGCTGCTCCCGACGGCTTCACAACAGTAACAAAGTTCACATTCGATATAGACGAAAAGGGTCAGGTAACAAACGTAAGCACAGTTACCGACGGCAAGGCTTATATCAGTGAAGAAACAGGCCACCTTGTTGTTGAGGATACCAAGACAAAGACTATCATCGACAAGAAGGCACTCGGCGGCGAGCCTATCGCTGAAGAAGCAGGCAAGGCTAAGTTCACACTTACAGCCAACGACGAGGGACTCAACCTCAATGGCGTAGTCATCGGCGAAGGCGAAGGCGCTATAGCAGTCGAGGACGGTAAGAAGTCCGTAGACTTCGACGGCAACACAGCAATATTCAACGGTCTCAAGAAGGGTAATTACACTCTCACAGAGACAACAGCTCCAGACGGATTTGTAACAGTTACAGACTTTACATTCGACATTGACGAAAACGGAAATGTTTCAAATGTAAGCGCAGTTACAGACGGCAAGGCATATGTTGACGACAACGGTCACCTCGTGATCGAGGACGCTAAGTCAACAATGACACTTGACAAGAAGGCTCTCGGCGGCAAAGAAATACCCGCAGAGGCTGGCATGGCAACATTCGTACTCGCAATAGAGGAAGATGGCAAGACCCTTGGCGGTGTTACCATCAGCATGGGTGAAGGCGAAACTGTTACCTCAGAGACACTCAGCGAAGGTCAGACTTCCTATGAGTTCACAGGCAACAACGTAAACTTCACAGGTCTCAAGAACGGCACATACAGCCTCACAGAGACAGCTGCTCCCGGCGGCTTCACAACAGTTACAAAGTTCACTTTCGATATCGTTGACGGCAAGGTTGAGAATGTAGGAACAACTACAAACGGCAAGGCTTACATCGATGAAAAAACAGGACACCTTGTTGTTGAGGACGGTCAGAACAGCGTGATTATCGATAAGAAGGCTCTTGGCGGCGAGGAGATCCCCGCTGAAGCAGGAAGTGCAACATTCATTTTCAAGGCTGAGGATGAGGGCGCTAACTTCAAGGGCGTAACAGTATCTCAGGGCACAGGCGAGGATGCTACTTCCGAAACTATCACTGCTGAGGACAACATCTACAGCTTCACAGGCAACAACATCAGCTTCACAGGTCTCAGACCCGGTGTATACTCACTTGAAGAAACTGCTGCTCCAAGCGGATTCGTAACAGTGACAAAGTTCACATTCAGCGTAGACAAGGACGGAAAGGTAACTGTAATTGATACAGTAACAGACGGCGACGTTTATGTTGACAAGAACGGTCACCTGGTTGTTGAGGACGCCAAGACAACAGTAGTCATCGACAAGAAGGCTCTTGGCGGAGCTCCTATCGACGAAGCTGCAGGCAAGGCTAAGTTCACACTCACTGCTAAGACAGAGGGCTTAAACTTCAACGGCGTAACAGTCGGAGAGGGCGAAGGTGCTGTAGCAGTCGAGGACGGAAAGACATCCGTTGACTTCGATGGCAACACAGCAGTATTAAAGGGTCTCAAGAAGGGTACATACACTCTCAAGGAGACAACAGCTCCCGACGGATTCATAACTGTAACAGAGTTCACATTCGACGTTGACGAAAAAGGTTACGTTTCAAATGTAAGCACAGTTACAGACGGCAACGCTTATGTTGACGAAAACGATCACCTCGTAGTTGAGGACGAAAAGTCAACTATCACACTTGACAAGAAGGCTCTCGGCGGTACAGAGATACCTGCTGAGGCAGGCAGTGCAACATTCGTCCTCACAGTTGAGGAAAAGGGCAAGACACTCGATGGTGTTACTATCAGCATGGGCGAAGGTGAGGAAGCTACTTCCGTAACATTCGAGAATGGTGAGACATCTTACGAGTTCACAGGCAACAACGTAAACTTCACAGGTCTCAAGGACGGCAAGTACAGCCTCGAGGAGAAAGCTGCTCCTAACGGCTACTCAGTAGTTACCAAGTTCAGCTTTACTATCGAAAACGGCGTTGTTAAGGACGTTGATACCGTAACAAGCGGCAAGGTAGAAAAGAAGAACGACGGCAAGACTATCGAGGTTCAGGACGAGCTCGAGTCGACAGTTACTATCGACAAGAAGGCTCTCGGTGCAAAGGAGATCACTGCTGACGCAGGAAACGCTGTATTCACACTCACATCAAACGATGAGGGCGTAACATTCAAGGGCGTTAAGATCAACGGCGGCGAGGCTCTCGGCGAGATCACAGGGACTGAGTTCCCCGGCAACTCTGCTAAGTTCACAGGACTCAAGGACGGTCACTACACTCTCGTAGAAAAGACTGCTCCCGACGGATACGAAGTAGTATCTACCTTTACATTCTTCCTTGACAAGGGCGAGGTAAAGGACGTATCAGCAACAACAAACGGCAAGGCTTATGTGGACGAGGAGACAGGTCACCTCGTTATCGAGGACGCTCCCAACGAGTTCACAGTAGGCAAGTATGATATCACAGGCGAGAAGGAAGTTAAGAATGCTCAGCTCGAGATCACTAACTCCGACATTGACTGGACATCTATCACAGACGCTAACAAGGACGATAAGGACTTCACAAGCGTAGTTGACAGCGAAGGCAAGGTTATCGGTATCCAGTGGATCTCAGGTGATACTGCAAAGGTCATCAGAGCACTCAAGGACGGCGATTACACACTCAAGGAGACAGGTGATGACTTCACCGATGGTAAGGTAACATATACAGTTATCACTTCTGAGCTGAACTTCTCTATCAGAGCAAACAAGATCGTAGATGCAACAGGTGACGACCTGAAGGAAGAGGCAGATGCAGATTCCAAGACAGGTTACTACACAGTAGATAAGGATAAGGGCGTTATCAAGGTGAACGATGCTCAGGCTACGACCACATCGACATCTACAACAACCACAACATCCACAACTACAACTACATCGACAACATCTACATCTACAACAACAAGCACAACGTCGACAACAACATCGACGACAACTACAACAACTACAACCACAACTACTACTACAACAACTACAACTACTACCACAACCACAACCACAACTACAACTACAACCACAACAACAACCACAACAACCACTACAACTACAACAACCACTACAACTACAACAACCACAACGTCTACATCGACGACAACAACGTCGACTACGACAACAACTACTACAACAACCTCGAAGCCCACAACGACTTCGACAACAACAACAACAACGACTACCACAACCACGACGACAACTGCTCCTGCTGTAACTACTGCAAAGGTAAACATCAGCAAGCAGGATAATCTCAATGGCAAGGAAGTCAAGGATGCTAAGCTTACTCTCACAGGTAAGGACGGCAAGGGTCAGCCTATAATCTTCAAGGACGGACAGCTCACAATAGGTGAGGGCGGCACTGAGATCAACAGCGTCGGCACATCACTGGTATGGCTGTCAGG
>NZ_UETD01000015.1 GCF_900116855.1 Ruminococcus flavefaciens | reverse complement strand
GACCTGCTGTGAACTCACAGTGGTATCCGCCGCACTCCTGCCTGACCGAATCAGAAGCCGCCCGACTGCACATCGGACTCATAGACAACCTAAATGCTCGGCTGCCCCGGCACACTCCCATTGCCTGCGACGGTTTTATCACGCTCGGACTGTGGCTGAGTGTAAGTATCCGTTCCCGACTTTCATCGCTTACTTCACATCTGCGCTATGTGAAACCAGAGATGTTATCGCTCGCTCTTTCGAGGTCATCGCGCATCTCTGGGCTGGTACGGCTCACCGCCCCACCATCGGAAACAACGTAACTCCTGATCCCATATTCAATTTTCAAGTTGCTGTCTAAGTCCGAAGACTCTTCCTCAGTTCCAATCATAACAGACTTTTTTCACATAATAAATGCGAAATGAAACTCAATTGTTTATTTATACTTCCATTTCAATATGATGTGTGCTATAATAGTGGTAACCTATCTTTGGAGGCAAAACTTATGTATCTGAGCCGTGGACTGTACGTTTTCCCAAATAAACATACTATCAGGCGCTTTATGTACGATGGAGAGGAAGCGACTGAGCTGCCTGAGATAACTTTTGAGCAGCAACTGATAGACTTTCTTGAGATCGATCTGACGCCATTCAACAGACTTCTTGACAAACTGAAAGCATATACCAAGGAGAACACGACTCCTGATGAACTTTTGAGCGTGTGCCGAGCTGTTGGATATACCGCTGAGATCTTTTGTCAGGAAGAACCAGTGTACAGCTTTCTGCTGTGTACAAAGCTGTATGTTGACAGTTATGATATATCAAGTTATGAAGAGCTTTTTGAGTATAAGGATCACGCTGTTGAAATGCTGCGAGATATGGTACACACTCAAAACATCTTCTTTACTATCGCCGATGCGTATTGCAGGTTCGAGGGTAGTCACGAAGAGAAGACAACCAAAGCATTCTTAGGCAGGGAAACAATTTTCAAGTGCCAGTTTGAACAAGTCATTGCTCATACAGATGTCGGCACGGAAATGTTTCAGATGACAAGACCTAAGCTGCCATATAGCAGAGGTTACCGTTTTGACAACCTGCCTGCCTATATATGGTACATCTTCCTGCACGCAATGGAATATGATACGAGTTTCAGTCAGTGCGACTACTGCGGACATTTTTTCAAGCCCAAGACAAAGAAAAAGACCCGATACTGTGATCGGGTCAGGGATGATGACGGGCGCACCTGTAAACAGATAGGTCCGCAGCAGATATATAAATTCAGGATAAATCACAGCGAGCTCCTCGCGGACTATGACAGAGCTATCAATCGCAATTATAGGCGTGTCGAGCGGTACGAACTTAAACTCGATGACGAAAAGCTGGGCAAGGACTTGTCCTATAACGATTATGCCGACTGGCTTAGAGATCTCCATACTTCAAAGGTAGCGTTTATGTCAGGGGAGATGTCGGAGGAAGAGTTCAAGGAGGTTATTCATCTGCTTGACTGAATGGGGAAATAGCGCGCTGCAAAACGAGCGTTCACTCCAACAAAAAAGGAGATAAAGACCTTTTTTATTACGGAGGCATAAATGAACACATCAAACAATGAGAACAAACGTTGCTTTTTCCAATTAGCTATGGTATAATTATCTTAGATATGCCAGACAAAAACAATAATCCTACTTAATTTATAGGATTCAAGAAAGAGGTGTAATATGTCATATTTTTATATTAGAGATATACAGTATAATAAGCAACAAATTGCCGGATTAACAATATATAATCATTCCGCTGCATTAAATAAGCCAAACGTTTTATTTAAATATTTTCCAAATACAATTAAGGATATGAACGGTGTTGATCGTAACTTTTCTAAAGAGGCTCTTGCTAATAATACTGTTCACCTTTCAGCACCATCTGAATTTGACGATCCTTATGATTGTAATGTTTATGTGGATTACAACGAGTTTGCGTTACAGAGGGTACGATACTATGCATTATTATGCGGCGTAAACATAAAGCAAGAGTGGGATTATGCTGAAGTTTCACGAAATCTTGCAATGCGCATTTTTATGCATATTTCTTCAGGAGGGAAAGTTGCATCATTATTCGAGTTGGATAAAAGCAATGAGCTGGTCCGTGTTCATCAGGAGTATTTTCTAATTTCGCTGGAAAAAGAACTTTTACAAGCACGGTTAAATCCAAATGCAGATGGCGAATTCTATTATAAAGCGATAAACCATGTAATCGACACTGAATACAATAATATGCAGAAGACCGCAAATCGCTTCAGAGTTTCTTGCTTTGCTCAATCGCCTTACTCTATGCTTATGTGGTCACATTACGCGAATAATCATCAAGGATTTTGCATCGAATATGAAACTCCTGACTACTCTAAAGAGAACGAAAATATATATTTTAATCTTTTCCCTGTTATCTATACAGATACAAGAACGTCACTCACTAAGTTGAGTTTGAATTGGAATGCAACAGGATCACTCTCTCATTCCGATATTTGGGACTTCTATAAATATTGTTTGCTCAGCAAAAGCCTTGATTGGAAGTATCAGCAGGAATGGCGCTTGATTTCTTGTGACACACTTCTCACAGACCAAAACTATAACTGTAAATTCTTCAAAATCAAGAAAGTCTACCTGGGCAATAAAATGTCTGCGAAGGACAGATTGGAAATTATTGATATTTGTAAAAAGCAAGGTATACCTTATACTGGTGTGACAATTGCTTCTGATCAATTCAATATGAGCGATTGTGGCATACTCTGCGAAGATTGTGATAGAGTGAAGCAATACATACAATCTAATTCTTCTACAGTTTAACTTTAAATTCATGGGTTCCAAATTAAACTGCAATTTTTGAAGGATATAGGATAATCATGTCAAAGCTTCTTGCTTTTTCTGCTTTTTTGTATTATACTATATAATGGTATATAGTAACGAATTGGAGTTGTAAAGAATGAACATTATCAGTTTGTTTTCCGGCTGCGGTGGGCTTGATTTAGGCTTTGAACGTGCAGGTTTTGATATTCCGGTGGCAAATGAATATGATAAAACAATATGGGAGACTTTCAAGATCAATCACCCTAAGACGCATCTAATCGAGGGTGACATCAGAAAAGTGAATGAAGCAGATTTCCCTTCTGATGTAGACGGTATCATTGGCGGTCCACCTTGTCAGTCATGGTCTGAAGCTGGTTCTCTGCGTGGTATAGATGATGAGCGAGGACAGCTATTTTTTGATTACATAAGAATACTCCGCAGAGTACAGCCTAAGTTTTTCCTTGCGGAGAATGTCAGCGGTATGCTTGCCAACAGACATAATGAAGCTGTGCAGAACATCATAAAGCTCTTTGAGGAGAGCGGATATAATGTCACTCTCACGCTTGTAAACGCAAAGGACTATGGTGTTGCAGAGGAACGTAAAAGAGTGTTCTACATTGGTTTCCGTAAAGATTTAGGCATTGACTTCAAGTTCCCTGTAGGCTCAACAGTCGATGATAATAAGAAACTCACGCTTAGAGATATTATATGGGACTTGCAGGAAACGGCAGTTCCCTCCGCAGAAAAAAATCATCGTAATCCTGCTGCCGTTAATAACAATGAATACTTCACTGGGGAATACTCACCTATATTCATGAGCCGTAACCGAGTAAAATCATGGGACGAGCAAGCATTCACTGTACAGGCATCTGGCAGACAGTGCCAGCTTCACCCACAGGCTCCCAAGATGATAAAGGTCGGCAAGAATGATTGCCGATTTGTGGAAGGCAAGGAGCATCTCTATCGTCGTATGACAGTCAGAGAGGTGGCAAGAGTGCAGGGCTTCCCTGATGACTTCAAGTTTATCTACGAAAGCGTGAATGACGGTTACAAAATGATTGGAAACGCCGTACCCGTTAATCTTGCATTTGAGATAGCAACAGCGATCAAAAAAGAATTGGAGGCAGTGATATGAGTTCCAAGAGCAACGATCAGGGCAGAGCGTTTGAATATGCCTGCATAATAGAACTGAAAGACAGAATTGAGGACAAGCGTCCTGTCACAGTTGATGAAGAATCAGTCATGGCATCTCTCAGAGCGTGGGAAACGCTGAGCAAAGTGGAACATCAGACTTATCTTCGTGCTGCCGATGCGTTTATTGATACTTTATTTTCAGCCGAACCGCTTATCCTTGAATGTGACGGAGATGATGATATAGTTGTCCTCTCTATCAACAAGGATTCTGATGCCGAGGGCGGTGATGTCCGTGACATCGTAATCACAAGGAAGTCTATCCGCTGGGATATTGGTCTTTCCATGAAGCACAATCACTTTGCGGCGAAGCATTCTCGTCTTAGCCCTAAGATCGACTTCGGAGCTAAATGGTATGGTCTGCCTTGTGATGACAGCTATTGGAATGTCATTAGACCGATATTTGTACGATTGCAGTCGCTCAAAGAAGAAAAAGTGGCTTGGCATGATATGACAGATAAAGAGGATAGCGTATATCTCCCGATAGTCGATGCTTTCATCAAGGAAATGAACAGAGCATATAAAGCTGATAGCACCATTCCGGCAAGGCTTATCTCATATCTACTCGGTATCCGTGATTTCTATAAGGTCGTAGCCATTGACAAGAAGCAGCTCACTGAGTTCCAGTCCTTCAATCTCCGAGGAGAGCTGAACAAGGACGGCAAAAAGACTAAGGCGACACTTATCATACCCAAGGCAGACCTGCCGACAGAGATTATCTCTCTGCGTTTCAAGCCTGAATCAAAGAGTACAGCGGAACTGTATCTGAACAACGGCTGGTCGCTGTCATTTAGGATACATAATGCTTCGACTATCGTTGAGCCTTCGCTGAAATTTGATATTCAGTTCTTGGGTGTGCCGGCTAATATTATTACGGTTAATTGTATGTGGAGGTAAAAAACTATGATTATTGAAAAATACGATAACGAAACATTTCCTGAAAACGAAAAGGTACAAAGTCCTGAAAGTAATGCGACTTTAATTAACGAAAAATACATGAAAGGTGAAACCCGACTTGTCACTGAACAGGCGAGATACCCTCTTCCGACCTTAAAAGAATTGTTTAGCAAAGAATCTACTTATGAATTACAACCCGACTTTCAAAGGAGAAAAGGCAGATGGTCTATCGAGAAAAAATCCAAACTCATTGAATCATTTATAATAAATGTTCCTGTTCCGCCAGTTTTTTTATACGAAGTTAGCTTTGCTAATTATGAAGTAATGGATGGTTTACAAAGAATTTCCACAATAATTGATTATTATAACGACGAATTTGAGCTTGTCGGTCTTGATCAATGGGCAGAATTAAACGGCATGAAATACAGTGATTTGCCAGAAAAAATCAAAGAAGGTATAGACAGAAGATATTTATCATCAATCATACTTCTAAACGAATCTGCATCTAACCCCCAAAAGGCCATGCAAATGAAACAGCTCGTATTTGAAAGGCTCAATACAGGTGGAGAAATGCTTTCAGGTCAAGAAATCAGGAACGCCATATATAATGGCAAAATGAATGAACGTTGTATTAAACTATCTGACAATCCAATATTTAAAAAGCTATGGGGATTAAAAGATAATAATGCTACAAGCGTTGATAAAGATCCTCTCTATAGGAATATGGGAGATGTTGAATTAGTTTTACGCTTCTTTGCAATGCGTTTCTTTGATAAGTTCACTGGCAAACTTGATATATTTTTAGATACATACCTGAAAAACGCAAATTTATTTCCTGACAAAACACTCGATATGTTGGAAAAACTGTTTTTAAGAAATATATCAGTTGCTTATGAACTGCTTGATGATAAAGCATTTAAAATTTACAAATACCGCTATACTTCCTTAGATTGGAGTTCAGAAGCACAGCGAACAATTTATGATCCTATGATGCTCGCACTAACGCAATTACAACTAACTGATGATGAAATAAAGAACGTTAATAAAGATAAACTGAAGCAGGAACTCCAAGATTTTTACAGTAATCATGAAGCTGATTTTGATGGAAAAAAGCAATCACGTTCTGACATACAACATAGAACCGTATTACTTTACAATTTCTTTTCCAATTATTTCAATAGAGAGGTTGAAAATGCTTAATTCATTTAAAATATCTCTTAAACAGTTAGATGCACAACTCAATGAAATAGTAAATTTCATTGATAGTATTAATTCATCTGTTATTTCACGTTCAACAGTATCTTATAATGCAGTTATTATTAGCCTATATGGTTGTTATGAAAATTATGTAAATTCACTTATTGGGGAATTGATTCGTCAAATATCTGACAGTTCAAGTGATTACAATGAAATTCCTACGGACATGATAATAAGAAATTTAAACCTGTCTTCAGACTTCTTAAATGCTCCACAGCGTTATAAAAACTTCGATTTGCAAAATGAAGATGTAATCAACAATATTTACTCTGGTAGAATAACTAATAAATTGTTGTTAAAACATGGCGGAAACCTCTCTATAACCGTTTTGTCGGATTATATGAAAAATTTGGGCATAAAAAATGTTGCCCAATCAATAAAGAATAGTGATGATTACCATAAATACTATTCAGAAAAGAATATGATTTCAGTTGAAAACGCAAAAACATATCTCAATGGACTAGATAACAATACTGTCTTTGCTTCATTAGATGATATTATTTCACAAAGAAATGCCATTGCTCATTCATGGAAATCCGATGAAAAGGTTGATTATTCGATAATAAAAGATGAGTGGATTAAGTTTATTAAGATTTTTTGTAAGTGTCTGTATAATATAGTTATTCAGTTTTATTCAGAATGGCTTGTTAAACACAATAAGCTATTTTGTCCATTAAAATTTCAAATATATGGTTCTTCTATTGTTGGTTTTTTTGATGTTATACCTCATTGGAATGGAAATAAGGAAACTATACTCATAAAATCAAATGACAAAATCCACGTTGGCAAAATAATGAATGTTAAAATATTCGAAAGCCATAAAGCATCAATGGAAATTGAAGGTTGTAGTCTACAAAAAGAAAAACCTGATAACTATTCATTTTATTTTGATAAAGCATTTCTTGAAGGATATACAGACAATATCAAACAATTAGAAGAACAACCAGCAACTTAATGCATAAGAAAAAGCAAGGATAAATGCTTTTTAGGGAAGAATCCCCGCTTTATATTCATTGAACATCGGTTTACAACTTTTTTGGGGGAATACTCCACTTTTGGCACTAATTTGTACTAAAATCGCCTGAAATCGTTTGAAGTTACTATAATCGGTGCTTCAATAATTTGAGAAATACTGCTATTTTCGCCTTTTACTAGTAACAGACAAACACACGTCCAGTGCTAACCAAGACTTGCCTATCTTCGGCGCTCCTGCAAGAATATACAGTTCCGGGTGCATCATTTTGTAGATAAAGTACTCCTGCTTTTTTTCAACGGTGTTGTCACAATGTACTCGCTGTTGAAGAAGACGAACCTGTACGTAGCTTTCTGCTCTGTACAAAGCTGTATACTTCAATTGCAAATCCTTTTAAAAAGAACATTAAACAGAGGTGAGCTTTATGCCCAAACCATGGAAAGAAACTCCTTATATGTAACGCTATGCTACAATTATTATTGGATTAATCTTGACATTAGTAGCATATTATGATAGAATAAAAAAGTATTCAACCTAATTATGTATTATACAACTCAAAAAACGTTTCAATTATTTTTAAAAAACATCTTAATTTGTATGTAAGTTAATATGAAGACTAAAGGTGTATTTTATAATCAGAATACACCTTTTTTATTTTATGCAAGGAGATCACTATGTTAACTTTATCAAAAAAAATCTTTCTAATTTCATCAGTAATTGTTCTATCATCTTGTAGCTTTGTTAAGAATAGCAGTTCTAACATCAGTCAGCCGAATGTTTGTAAAATAGTTGATGAAAACATTCCAGAAAATGACATTATTATAAATATGGCGGTACTTGATTTTGATAATTATAAATTAGAACAGGAAGTTTTAAAGGAATTCAATGAAGCAGATAATGGATATCATATAAATGTTATTGACTATGCAGAATTCTATGATTTTAATCCTGAAGAATCGTCCGATATTGGTGAATCATATACAGCTGCTGATATGAGAATTGTTCAGGATATTCTCAACAAAGACGATATAGATATGACATTGAATTTATTAACCATTGAAAGAGTGTTTTCATTAGCGCAGAAAGGCGCATTTGTGGATTTCAATGAATTAATAAAAAGTGATACTGATAAAAATGCTATAAATTTAAATGAACATATTTTAGAATTATGCGAAATTGATAGTAAATTATATTATATGCCTTTTGGTTATTCTATCAACACTTTATATGGATATGAAGAGTATGTTGGCAAAATTGATGATTGGAACATCTCATCAATGAAGGCAAATTGGGAAAAAATGCCAGAAGGTTCTTTGTTTAGTAAGCAACACATGGGTGGAGTTGATACTGCATCAGGCATTTTTTATGATCTTTGCATGAATTGCGTCCCTTCATTTATTAATTACAAAAATAATAAATGTAGATTTGACTCAGATGAATTCATTGAACTTTTGGATTTTACAAAGGAATTTAAAGCAGATGGACTTATAGACAAATCCAAGTTTGTAGCAGAGGAATACTTTTTATCAACTGCAAAAATAGATAGCTTTGAATGTTTTCAAGAATATCTTTATGACTATGGAAGAAATAAAAAGATCTCATTTGTTGGTTATCCCTCAACAGATTGTAGCAATTCTTTTGTATCACTGTATGGCGATGCAGAAATATGTGCAAAAGCTTCTAAGGAAGTCCAAAAAGGTGCGTGGGAATTTATTAAGCTTTTGATTTCTGAAAAAATACAGAATAAAATGTTCTTCCCTGAAATTATTGAGGATAATAATATAAGCTTAGGATTCCCGATAAATAATGATTCTTTAAAAAACAAAGCAGATGAGCTTATTTCAAATAATAATTATAATACAGTTATATATATAAATGGAAATGAATGTAATATGGGGAATTTTACAAGCGAACAATATGATATATTAAAAGAAGTCATAAATAATACAAATCATCTTGAATTTGAAATAGGCGGTTTATATAATATTATTTATGAAGAAGTGGAATTAATGATCGATGGCGATCAATCTTCAGCACAAACAGCAAAAAACATCCAAAGCAGAGCATCTATACTACTTAGTGAATAAAAAGCATATATGGACCTTTTTTTATTGTTGATGCATTTTCATAAAGGAGAAAAAATGAAAAAAAGAATTATTAAAATTGTTGCAACTATCACATCATGCATAGCCATTGCTTCAAACGGAATAATGATTGCATCAGCATCAACTAACGATCAGGGCTGGTCTACCAATAATTATTCCTCAGCATGCCGGTCCCATGGACCCAAAGATGATTATTCCAGTGTCTATATTTGTAATGATGGATACAATTATGCAAAAGGAAGAGGATATTATTATGATATAGGTCCTAGCGATGTGAAGGTTACTATTCAGGGTGCAGTGGAATATTATCGTCCAAAACAGCGTGATTGGGTAATTGACAATAAATATGATTGTGAACATTATAATGGCGGATATATAAAATGCAATAATCTGGACTTAGGCGCTGGTTATGTAAGAAAAATCTATCAGTATGTAAAAGAAAACTATTGGTCAAAGGGATATAAAAACTCAAAAGTCAGTGCAAATTCTAAAAGATGTGCAGTTTATTTGTGTGTGACTAGTTATGATGGTTCTGCAGGAACATGGAGCCCGGATACAGCCGGTGAATGGTATTACTCGCCGATTGGAAATCAGTAACAAACCCAAAAATAAATTCAACTAACAATAAAATGCATCAACGATAAAAAGAGGTTCATATGTATAAAAATAAAACAAGAAATAATCTTATAATTGTTTTTTTCTGGATCATTCCCTTGGTAATACAAATATTCTTATCTTTAGTCTATACTTATCATGCAGTAAAAGACTATCATGATTATATTGGTATAATAACTAAAGATACTTTGATGAATCCGCTTATTCCACTTAATAGTGCTTTTACATATTGGATTGGCGGATTAAATAGCAGCTACGTAAAAAATATTTTTATCTATATAATGTTTTTAGGAGCAATAATACCTGTTCTTGGCTTTATATTATTAAAAAAAGAAAACAAGACAAATAAAAATAATTCATACTTGAAAATTTTTTTTATTAGTGGAGCGTTTTCTTTTATTCCTTTTTTTATTAATTTTATTAGTATTCTGTGCTTTATCCCTGCAATTACTCCAGATTCGGTATATGATATTTACTATGATGTAATAAAAAGAGATTTTTTAAGTGACTTATTTTATTCTAATCCTTTTATTTATGAAATGATATATATCTGCTTAATATTTTTATTATGTGGATTATTAGGTATGTTAAGTTATAATTGCTATAAGGTTTTTAATGAGTTTTGGCTTGCTTATTTTATTCCAGAATTACTATTATTTATAATTCATGTAATAAATATTCATTATTCTTTTTCAATAAATATCTCTCCATTAATATATTGTAGTGCAGCAGTTACAACATTTAAGAATATAAAACAATACTGTATTGAAATAGGAGTATTGTTGATTTTTACAATTGCCACTTTTATAATAAATAAAAAACGTTCAATATCAAATAAATAAGGTGATTAAAAATGTGGAAAAAAGTTCTTTTGGGTTTATTGCCCGTTATCACTGTAATTTGCAGTATTCAAATACATTATGTTAATTCACACAGTATTAATGTACCAATATTCTATTACAAGATGAATGAAGAAGTAAGATTCGATGATAATTATAATGACACTAGCCTTGAATCATCTGATGGTTATTCAATAACTGTACTTGGACATGAACAACTGAATATTGACTCTTTTATAAAAAAATATAATATCATAGAAGAAATGGGGCTAAATCACTATGATTATATAAGTATCATACATGTAAAAATAAAGAATTGCAATAATACAAATGGCTCTAGATCTGGCATAGATATGCGAAA
Source organism: Ruminococcus flavefaciens (assembly GCF_900116855.1). Lineage (GTDB taxonomy): Bacteria > Bacillota > Clostridia > Oscillospirales > Ruminococcaceae > Ruminococcus > Ruminococcus flavefaciens_R. The sequence continues at coordinate 88,742 of NZ_UETD01000015.1, read as the reverse complement.
TCTTATACTTCAAAACGGTTCATATATCAACTTTTTTTCTCAAGTATTATATTCATACATTAATACTTATCCCGAAACCAAATTTTCTTTATCCGAAAACAACGAAATGGAATTCTGGATACCTTTTGTTCTTACTAACAAAGATATAGATCCTGAAGATTTTAATTCAGGTGATTCTTTCTTGGTAATTTCTTTATACCCCCATAAATGTATGATAAAACTATAATTTTAGTTATTTAACATGCGTATTTACATAATCTTTTTATTAGTAGAAAAAGCTACATAAGATGCCGCCATTGCATTTAACCGCATTAGAATATAGGTATAAGTTCTCGTTTATCAATGGAAACATAAGCTATGTATATCGAGCAGTTCGGCTTTTGAGCAAAACAATAAGAGCATTAAGGTATTCCATGATTATGCAATAGGCAACTTGATATATAAGAAAAAAACAGGGATAATGCTCCTATTTCAGATTCATTATCCCTGAATATATTCATTGAACATTGGTTTACTATTTGGAGAGAATGCGCCACTTTTGGCACTTGTTTGGCACTTATCGGTACTAAAAATCGTCTGAAATCGCTTGAAGTTACTATAATTGAAGCTTCAAAAATCCGCAAATTACAGCCTTTTTCGCATTTTACTAAAGACTACTAAAATGCTCAGAATTAATTCAATTCCCGTACGGGTCACCATTAATTGGTTACTGCAAATGGCTATTCTAAGCCATTTGCAGTTTTTTATTATTTTAACCAACTACCCGTAACCACTTACTGACCACTTATTACCACTTTTAACTATTTTCAGGTGTGCCGCAGAGTTCTGGCTCTGCGGTCATTTTTATGTCCTGAACTGCTCGCCGCCGCGGTTCTGAACGTCATATTTCACGCACTCCGCAGGCTGATGAGCGAACTTCAGAGCGTTGGTGATAGCCTCGCAGTTGCGAGCCCTCGCCTCCTGGAACATATGGGAATACAGGTTCAGAGTTGTTCCTACGACGCTGTGTCCCATATCAGCCGAGACCGCCACCACGTCCACTCCCTCGAATATAAGCAGACTCGCGTGCAGGTGACGCAGGGAGTGTATATTTTTGAAGGGCACTCCCACACGTCCGCAGTAGCCCTTCAGCCACTCAAACGGTGTCTGCGGATTCATAGGCTCGCCATTCCACTTCGTGAACAGCCTGTCATTCTCCACCCACTTTGTCCCGAGCCGTCGTGCCTCGATAGTCTGCTCCGTTCTGAACCGCCTCAGCAGGTCCATTATTATCTCGGGCATCTTCGATACACGCTTAGAACTCCGCGTCTTGGTGGTGTCCGTGTATATTCCCTTCTCCGCGGTATACTGAGAGGTACGTCTGACGTGGATGAGGTCATTTTCAAAGTCGATGTCCTTCCACTCAAGCCCCAGCATCTCGCTGCGGCGGAATCCGCTGTATATCGCAAGCATAAGGTACAGCTGATACTTCATCGGCTCATTGTCCAGATTGGCGAACAGCGTCCTCACCTCATCCAGCGTGAATATCTCCTTTTCGAGCTGCTCCTGCTTCGGTACGAACACTCGCCTGCACGGATTGTCGCTGAGCATACCCATTCGTATCGCATATGTAAACACATCGCTGATGAAGCTCAGGTGGTGGACCGCTGTCTTACGCGAGAGTGGTTTGCCTGTAGTCTCGTTCCTGCCGTTTATCATCATGTCGGTGATGAATCGCTGAATGTCGCGCGCAGTTATCTTGTCGATCCGCTTGTGTCCCAGAGCAGGATAGACACGCTTGGTGAGCTGTTTCATTCTTGCGTAGGAAGTTGGTCTGAGGTTGATCTTCGCGTACTCCTCGAACCACTGCTCCGCAAATCGCTGGAACTTTATCGCCGAGGTTATCTGTCCCCTCATGCACTCTTCCTCGAACAGCACCGCCATTTTGTTGACTTCCCTCTCAATCTGCCGCGGAGTCATTCCGGGCTCGGGATAATAGCTCCTGTACTGGTTGTGCTGTTTGCCGTCGACTCCGTAACCGCAGGAGACTCTTATTTCATACGAACCGTTTTTTCTTTTTCTGATAGCCGCCATATATAAAACCTCCGTTCAATAATACGGCGCGTTTCTACCAAGGACATCATACCACAACGCGGCAGAAAAGTCCAGCGGAAACGCGCCTTTTCTTATTATTTATTTACGCAGTCTCCCCACGCAGATACCTGAGGAACAAGTCCTTGTTGATTAGATATTTCTTGCCAGCCATGATGTGCGGCACCTGATCGTTTATGCACATCTGACGCACACGGTACTCTGTCAGCCCCTCCACAAGAGCCGCCGCCTCCTTTATGGTCAGCATAACTATTCTTTCCTCGTTGTTTTCACCCATTCTATTCTCCTTTCGCCGAACGTCAGTTGTTCTCACGAATGAATACTGTGGTCATTATTCTCACTCCCTTCAAAGGTCAAATGGGCACGGCGACGACCGTACCCATGCCATTGCTATAATTCTATTTCAGATTATCGCTCCTGCCGAACAGCACATCTATGACAAGTTCGGCGCAGTCGCGGAAGCCCTGTATGTAGCTCTCCGCTACCATCGTCTCGGACAGCATTCCCTGCATATCCGTTATCTCGTTAAGCAGTTTCTTATCGTCAGCCGACAGCCGTTTCTCCAGTGTGTCGCACATTTCAAGCAGCTCCAGACTTCGCTTTGCATAGTCAGAGTCCTTTCTTACATCGTGCTGACACGGTATGACGTTTCCATAATACAGATCCTGCAACTTCATCGCCGCGTTCACCTCCTGACCAACAATCATACCACAGCTCGCCGTCGAAATCCATTCACCAGAACCACCGAATGTTCGCTGTTGATTTCGAGCAGAAGCACTACACAACAATCAGCTTTTATTCTTCCTCACTGCGCTGATATCTGACAGCACTCTCGAAGTTTATGATACCGTTGATACGCCGCACCTCGTCTGTGACCATTTCACGGAGCTTGAAAAGTGTACTGTCCTCGATATCATTTATCGCCGCAAGCATATGCGTCTGCGCACCGACTTCAACAGCAAGCTTGAATATCGCACGAGACACCCTCTGCTCAGTCCCCCATGATATATCCCTCAACGATATGCTCTATATGCGGCGCAAGGTATTCGATAAGTTCAGGTTTGTTCTGCATAAGGTGTGTGCAGTAGAAGCGGATAGCTTTCTCCATGAACTCAGTTTTTGTGCTGCAATTATCCGACTTATATATGCTCTCCACCGTTTTCATAGTCTCGGGATAAACGTACAGCGGAAAGAGTATTTTCGGAGCGTAGACTCCATCATAATTTGCCGAAACATCGGTATTTTTCTTGCTTTTTGTATTTTTTGACATCAGCATTTTTCTCCCTTTTTGATTTTGACTCCAATCCAGTAAACTCACAACCTGTGAAATATCGGCGGGCACTGCCCGTCCGATGTGGAACGGCGGGCGCTTTGACGCCAGCCTTTATCCTGCAACCCAAAAATCTCAGCGATTTCCGTTGTTTTGGGCTTCTTCCATATCGGGAGACATTTTCGACTTATCAAGCACCGCAACGCTCATCTGACGGTCATCGGTCACACGGACAGTGGTCGTGTTGCGTTTACCCTTCACCACCATGATACCGTCATCGACCAGCTGCTGTATCAGACTATTCTTGCCAATGGAGAAGCTCTCACCCATTTCCTTCGACAGCTTCACCACCTCTGACAGCGCCGCATTCATGATTAGGTAATAGTAGTTGTCGTCATCGAAGCCGATGAAGCCTTTTCGGTTCATATCGCAGTCGCTGCCAATGACGTTGACACTGCACCTGCCGCTGTCGAGCAGACTTTTCAGCTTGTCGCAGAACTGATACGAATAGTTTTCGTTCTCGACTATGCTGTTGTTTCGCACAGAGCTTGTAACTATTATGTTCCGGAAAGAGCTCTTGTAGTTCTCCATGTCCTGCACACCTATTTCTTCTTTTGAATTCAGGAACGCAAGCAGAAAGTCGAAGCCTATCATCAGATGCGCGAGAGTATCGGGAACTCTTGTATGGAAGTTTTCACACCTTGCAGACAACTCCGCTGTTACTTTGGCGCGGTATTTTTTGAATGTATCTGACAAGCCCTGCACGAAAGTATTTTCATCGCAGAGATATGTTTCGCGCAGCCAGTCAACGTAGTTGTGCATTATCGACGCAAGCACTCCGTCCGCTGCAAGCTGCTGATACTCAGTCATCAGAGCAAGATCTATGTCGTCTGCTTTCATCTCGACGATGAAGTATCGCGCAAGACCGCTCTGAGAAATCTCAGGAACGTACTCCGCAGTGACAAGACACATACCCGTCGGCGGACGTGACGGCTGCAGCTCTATTTTACTGTTCAGCCTCGCGCGACCGATTCTGTCACCGTAGAAGCGCGCGAGGTTCTGCGCAGTGCTTTTCATTTCAGAGTCGCCGTACACACCATTCGGGTGCAGGTCATCGACGCAGGTGAGAACGTCCTTCAGCGAATAGATGTTGCTGAGAATGCTGTTTGCCGTATCGTGAAACGACATCGGGAGCGTACTTGCAGTGAAGCTCCCGAAGAACGAACACATCAGCGCCGCAGTCGTTGACTTGCGCGTACCTGTTTTTCCGACCAGTGCAGTTATGAATTTCGGTTCGCAGCTTGCCGCTTTCAGAAAGTGCTCCAACGGAGACAGGAACGTTACCGCAAGCAGCGGAAGCATTACTCTCTGCGGCAGCAGACCGTTTTCGAGCATTGCTGTAAGATAGAACAGCTTGTCCGCACTGGCACTTCCGCTCCAATGGTAAGCATTCAGCTTGCCTTGCAGCTCCACGGTGAACTGACTATCCGCAGACGGCATCAGAAACTCGTACCGATTATCTATTTGCCGCCAGCCTGTCTGACTGTACACCGTCCTGAACTCGACATCAGCTTTCGTGCTCATTATCGCATGACGTATCTTGCCGAGAGTATTGTTCGCAGGCGAATACGAACCCAGCGAGCCCCACTTCTCTATGAGCCATTTCATGCTGCTCATCTCGTCTGCGGTGACTGTGACTGTCGGCATTGTTGTTCCGTTGGAATGTACTGCTCCGACCTCGAACGCTTTGCGGCACTCACTTCCGTCATCGAAAGTTATCTCAGATTTCAGTACGGGAACGTAATCGCACAGCCTGACCATTGTGACCTTTCCCTTCCGCTCGACTGTTTCGTAAAGGCAGCCATCTTTGACACAGTACGGCTCGTTATAAATGTTGTTGTCGTAGTTTTCGGTCATCCTATCATCCTTTCTTTTCAAACTCGCTTTATTTGCCCTCAATTTCGCTCCGAGAGCTCGGGTGGTGTAGTTATTCCTCCTTCCTCCGCAGAGCGGCACAAATCGCGCACAAATGCGCGACACGGCGCCTGCCTCAATTATTTTACTAACAAACTACCAAACACTGTCAAAGCACCTGATACAGAGCTTTTCCGGCGTTAGCAATTTACTATCGCAGAACTAACAACTACCGATTTTGCTATCGGCAGAAGTAAAGATATATCGGCATTTAGACGCTCTTGGTAGCAAGTTAGCAAATATTATGGTGGAGTTCCTGATGTAATCATTTTTCACCTCCTGAGCAAACAAAAAAGCGCACAGCAGTCCGTGACGAACCACTGTGCGCTTTAAATTTATTTTTTGACAATATAAAAAGGCAGAGTGATGCCTTCGCATTACTCTGCCTTTATCAACTTAAACACGAGCACGATAGTCTGCAAAATGGCATAGTTAGCCCCTTGATCACCATTTTTGTAAACTAAACATCTAACAATTGAACCATCATAAGTGACGGTTCGTACCCCCGCGGAGGTACCTTATCATGACTATGCGCCATGACGTTTTCCTCATTCCGAGGCTTCTGATATTCTCCTACAAGCATACGCCTGCACCCTCCGAAGCCGGGAACACATCAGCCGAAGGTCGGCCTCAACCTTCACATAGCTCTTTGTCTCTCTGCCCTTACGGAGTCAGAGCCGCACGTGCGGATGGGCGCGCAAGCCAGCTGTCATTGCCATAATAGGAGCGGGTGGGGAGCCCCCATGGGCAGTTTCGTTGGATACATAATACGAGCTGTTGAATTACTGCTCGGTAGCCTACAAAACTGGAATTGGGAGTTCCAAGGTACTCAGCTAAGTTCTGTTGGTCTTCCTTGACACGACTCGCTGAGTCTCTCCTACCGCCTTCACGCATTTATCGCTCGCTCTTTCGAGGTCATGGCGTACGGAAGCTCGCGGCTTGTCGGTTTTTGCCGGCACCGGTCTTGCTGCACACTGATGTGTTGATATTCAATTTTCAAGCTGCTATCCCATTAAGGGACATTATCATAATAGCACAGAACGTAAGTTCTGTCAAGGGCATTGAAGAAACTTTGTTCGGTTGCACAAATGTTCGATTTTTTAGGTAGGTCCTCAATGTGCATTGCGCACAAGCACCTGAAATACGCTCCTATTATTTTGCCCTCTACTTATAGGGGAATGGGAGAGGCATTTTGCACAGTCATTTTTCAAATCTTTGGATAAACGCACAAAAAACAGCACCTGCAATTGTTTATGTTGCAAGTGATGGTACAATAATTATTCTTTTATAGCGGTTGCAGTTGTTGCAAAAAACGCAACAACTGTCCTCCTTATTCTCACACTCAAGTCGAGAGTAATGTGCAATTTTTGCATCTTTCTTCTCGTAATCACTGCTCTTGAACTGTTGCATATTTTGCAATAGTTCATTTTAATAATTATCACCGTCCAATTATTCTCATAGAATGATTTGATAACAGCCTATGAGTTTCGTGACATATTAAGAATTGGTTTATACCCCTTCGATAATTCATTCCCTAATTTATACATCGCAATATCAAAAACAAGCTATTTCAAAGCTCGCATTGTTGACATAAAAACCTGTTTGTGATATAATATATTTTGAGATATTGTACAAATTGTGCGGCGATATTTATCTTTTTTGCTTGGAGGTGCACGAATATGGCTCAATTAGATATAAACAACATTAACAAAATTGAGAAACAAAGGAACTCTGTTCACGAAAAGGTCTATACAACGTATACATCGTTTGAAATGTATGGAGAAAAATACATTCAAATTGACACATATGGAAGATCAGATCGTGAAAATCCTGGAAAAATAAGTCAGTCATTGCAATTAGACAAAGAAACAGCTAAATATTTAATTGATCTTATTCGTAGAGAACTAGATCTATGACCACATAGAGGTTAATAATATGAAAATTATTGAAATGCCCCCTTTCGCACCTGTTCTCATGGAATCTACAAGAGCTATAGGCTATAATTTAGAAGCGGCTGTCGCTGATATTGTTGATAATAGTATTGCTGCTTCAGCTGATAAAATCAGCATATCTTTCTCTCCTTATGACGCTGTTCCGTATGTTTCAATATTAGATAACGGAATAGGAATGAGTGAAATAGAAATTGATAATGCTATGAGATACGGCAGCCAAAGTTCATTAAAAGTTAGAGCTGAAACAGATTTAGGAAGATTTGGTTTAGGTCTAAAAACTGCTTCTCTTTCACAATGCCGGTGTTTGACAGTTATATCTAAACAGCAGGACTGTCTCGAGGGGCGAAGGTGGGATTTGGACGAAGTTTATAGAAACGGTTCATGGTCTTTAATTAAGCTTGAAACGGCGGACATCAATAAAATCGCTCAATATACCACACAATTAAAAGATCTTGATCACGGTACATTGGTAATATGGGAAAAATTAGACAGAATGCTTGAAGGTACTACATCGACAGATAAAACAATGAATAAACAAATGGATTATGTGCGAAATCATCTTTCCTTAGTTTTTCATAGGTATTTATCGGGAGAGACCGGAATTAAAAAAGTTGCTATCAGCATTAATAAGCAGCCGCTCATCCCTAAAGATCCTTTTCTTATCGGTAAAAGCACTAATTTTCAGGCTGATGAAAAATTCATAATTGAAAATCATCCTGTCCATGTTTCGTGTTATATGCTGCCTCATATCAGCAAACTGACACGTCAAGAAAAAGATGAACTTGGCGGAAGCGAAGGTTTAACAAAGAATCAAGGTTTTTACATATACAGAAATAAGCGTTTATTAGTATGGGGAACCTGGTTTCGCTTTCACAGGAAAGACGAATTGTCCAAATTAGCCCGAATAAGAGTAGATATTCCTAATGCTCTTGATCATTTATGGACACTTGATATAAGGAAGTCTTCCGCAATTCCTCCAGATGTAATAAAAAAGAATCTTGAACGTATTGTTGAGCGTATTTCAGAAGGAAGCAAACGTGCTTGGACTTTCCGCGGCAAACGAGAGATAAGTGATAAGGGAAATCATCTTTGGAATAAAACACACATAAGAGACGGCGTCGTATATAATCTTAACCGAGATCATATTTTCCTCAACACACTATGTGAATCTTTAGATTCAGCTCAAAAGTCATTGCTTGAGAATTACCTGAAACTTGTTGAAGGAAATCTTCCATTAAATCAGCTGTATGTTGATTTGAATAATGAAGAGCAGGTAAATGTCAAAAAAGAAAAAGATGCTGAAGCGGAAGCCTTGGAATTTGCAAAAATTATACTTAATAACATTAAGGATAACCCGTTGCGCAGTCAGCAAATTCAAATAATGATACAAACAGATCCATTTTGTAATTATAAAAGAATAGTTGAGTTTCTTACAGAGGAGTTAAATAAAAATGGCTGATTTAATGTTTTTTGAAAAGCTTGTTCGAACATGTATAAGCACTATTGCTCCCAATAGGGCTCCCAAAGAAGACGAGTTGCTGCAGGCATGCAATATGGTAAGACCTATGCTTCCTGATATTACAGATACCGAAATAGATGCAGTTATAAAAAAACTGCAATCAGCTTTAGATGTTGAAATGGATATAGGTATTTCAATTGAAATGCCTTATACTCCGTGGCTCAATGCATTAAAGGCCAAAGAAAGCAGCGATTACTGGTATTATTGGAACAGATATGTTTTATATCTCGAAGAAGATATGCAGCGTCCGTCTAATATTATTGCAACAATTGACAATGTATCTGATAAAATAGTTGATCTTGCCGGAAATCCTAAATCAGAAGGTACGCTTCACAGGCGCGGTCTGCTCATTGGTGATGTTCAATCTGGTAAAACAGCGAATTACATAGCAATCATGAACAAAGCCGCTGATGTCGGATATAGAGTAATAATACTTCTGACAGGAACAGTTGAAAGTTTAAGACGTCAAACACAGGAACGTGTTGACGAGGGATTTATAGGTCGAAGCAGCAAGGCTTATTTGCAGCGAAACAGCCAGACTCTTCGCAAAGGAGTTGGTTTAAAAGACGCCAACAGATTTGCTACAGGTTTCACTACGGAAGCAAGCGATTTCAAAAAAGCGACACTTAACAGCATGAATGTCAATCTTGACAACATGACAAAGGAACCTGTTGTTTTCGTTTTAAAGAAAAATGCCAAAACTTTAGAAAACCTTATTGGCTGGCTTGAAGATAATAAAAAGAGCAACGGAAAAATAAATTATCCCCTGCTGCTTATAGATGATGAGGCTGATAATGCCTCTATAAATACTAAGGATGACAATAATCCTACAACTATCAACCGTCATATCAGAACTTTGCTCGGCTTATTTAAGTCAAGTTCGTATATTGCAGTTACCGCTACTCCTTTTGCAAACATCTTCATTCTTCCGGAAAAAACTGAAGAGATGGAAAATGATGATCTGTTCCCATCAGATTATATATATTCACTTGATGCTCCAACAAATTATATAGGCAGCAACGAGCTTTTTGGCGATGATGCTGCTTATTCTAAAGCGCTGGAAACCCTTAATGATGCTGGTGATTATTTCCCATATAAGCACAAACAGGATATTCCTGTAAACTCACTTCCTGAGAGCTTATACTCTGCACTAAGATACTTCGTATTGGCAAATGTTGCACGCGATATTAACGGTGATAAAACTGCCCACAGATCAATGTTAGTTAACGTAAGCCGATTTGTAGCAGTGCAAGATAAAATCAGCAAAAAAATAAATGAATGGTTATTCGAATGCATGCAGGATATCAAGCATTATTGTATGCTTGATGAAGAAGAAGCCTGCAAGAATCCTTTTATCGCCGCTCTCAGAGAGGATTGGTATAATACTAAGTATCCGTTCTTTGAAAAATATGCGATTCCCTGGGAAACAATTCAAAAAGAATACCTTTACAGCGCTGTTTCCCCTATTGAAGTCAGAACCATAAACCAGAAAAGCAGTACAAAGATGCTGGATTATGCTATGTATAATGATACCGGGCTTAGAGTTATCGCTGTTGGCGGCCTCAGCCTTTCCAGAGGCCTCACACTTGAGGGGTTGATGGTAAGTTATTTCCACAGGAATACCCAAATGTATGATACTCTGATGCAAATGGGCCGATGGTTCGGATATAGAGCTGGATATGAAGATTTGTTTAGAATTTGGATGCCTGATGACGCAATAGGCTGGTATGCTCATATAACACAGGCATCCAATGAACTCCGCGAAGAAATATCCAGAATGACCCGTCTTGGAGCTATTCCAAGGGAATTCGGATTAAAGGTGCGTGCACATCCAACAACTCTTATTATAACCGCAAAAAATAAAATGAAACATTCAGAACGCGTTGAGCGTTGGATAACATTAGATGGCACTTTCTTTGAAACGCCGCGTTTTCGCCCAAATATTGACACTATTAGAAGCAATCGCAACAAAACTGACAGCTTCTTGAAAGACATTATAACACACTGCGGAAATCCAGTCGCAAATGGTAAACAGCCTCTGTTTTGGAATAACGTTCCAAGTGATATCATCTGTGATTATTTAAGCAAGTATAACAATCATCCGATGAATATGGAGGCCAACTCAGACACTTTAATAAATTATATTAAAAAGAATGAAGAATTCAAAACATGGGATGTTCTTGTATACACAAGCAAATCTTCAGAAATATCACACAAAATATGCGGTTGGCCAATACGCCCCACTAAAAGACCATTCTCAAGAAAACCCGTCCCATACAGTGTATATGGAACAAAACTTAGAATTGGCACAATGGGATTAACTAAATATGGACTTACAGAACAACAAAAAGCTGAAGCAGAAGATGCTTTCCGCGAATATAAAAGAAGTGAATACGAGAATAAGTATGGCAATGCTGCTGAAGAAAAGCTTAAGAAAATGAGTTTCCCTGACAGGGCATATCTCATCAAAGGCAGAAATCCTATCATTATAATTCACTATTTGCTTCCTGATTCAGAAAATGCTATCGATGATTTTGACATTAACAATGATCTAATTGTTGGATATGGCATGGGATTCCCAAGATCTGCAGGATCAGAGCCAATGTATGCTGTATATTATCTTAATCTTGTTGAGCAAAGAGAATTTATGGATGATGAGATAGAGGAGGATCAATTCGATGACGAAGACTGAGTTGAGTTCTTTATGGAAATCTGTCAATTCTCACGGCCATAACAACGTAGGGCGCAGAATCGATCCAGCACATCCACTAAGTTTTTTTGTATCGTATGACGAAGATGAAAATATGCAGATAATGTTAATCTCACCCTACCTGCCCCAAATGCCGTTATCAAGCAAACAGATAAAGGTTAGAGCAAATGAACGAGCTGATCATAAATATGCAATTTGTCTTTCTCTGACCGATAATTCTTTGAAGGAAATGTTTATAGCCTTATGCTGGGACTTAGTTGACTGTTCATATAACATTCCTGATGACAAAACAGGAGTTGTCCGAGTTATAAACAGATTTAAAAAATGGCAAAAATTGTTCGAAAAAGAACGCTCCAACGGCATGAACGCTAATCAGGTAAAAGGACTTATTGGTGAATTAACAGTTCTTAAGGACATATGCATTCCTAAGTATGGAGCCGCTGCTTCTGTCGAAGGATGGATGGGTCCATTATATTCAGATAGAGATTTTACATTATCAGATGTATGGTATGAAGTCAAAACCGTATCGTTAAGCAAAGACACCATAACTATATCATCTCTTGATCAGCTTGATATATCAGATGATGGTCTGCTTATCATATGCAGAATAGAAAGGGCATCAGAATCCGAAAATGGTGCTTTTACATTAAATACTCTTATCGAGGAAATAGAGCGTATTATTGCTACAGATCAAAGAATTTTAACTGTTTTTAGTAATCGGCTTACATTCTGCGGATATAATAAGGATGAAGAAACATCAAAAGAATATTACAAGAGTTATGAATTAGAAAAGTACACAGTTAACACATCATTTCCGAGACTTAGACGCAGTGAACTTCCTAATTCTATCACTAACGGAAGTTTTGAACTAAGCATACCTGCAATAAAAAACTGGAGAACAGATTAAAATCTCCATTGGGGGGGAAGACTATGCAAAACTTTGAAGAATACAGAAAAGATTTCCTTGAAGATACTCTTGCAACAGAAGAAAGCGAAGCAAATGGAACTGTAGCGAGTTTTGTAAAAATATGTGCTCTTAAGCTGTTTGAAGGAGATGTCCTTCCTGAATACACTCCCTGCTACTATCAAGGCAGCGGATATAGAAATGCTGCATTAAACGTTAATGGTTACGCGTTTGATGAGCACGATGGAGCTTTTTATTTACTCGTTGCGGCTTTTTCTGGCAGTACTGAAAGTGAAACTCTTATAGGCAGTGAAGCAAAAACAACATTAGATAGATGCAGAGCCTTTGCTTCCAATGCTATCGAACATGATCTTGCATCAAGAATTGAAATCAGCACTGCTGCCTATGATCTTGCCTCATACATAGCCGATCAGGCAAAGTATATTTCAAAATTTGTAGTCATTCTCTTAACGGATATGTCTCTTAGTGAGAGAGCTAACATCTCTGAAGGTACATCATCAAAACGAAAAAAGAGCAAACGAACTGGTGTACTTGATGCAGAACCGATACTCGATATTGAAGTTGAATACCGAATATGGGATATGCCAAGATTTTACAGAATTTTTGGCAACGGAAACGGACACGAAGAAATCGAAATCAATTTCAATGATTATATAGAAGGAGGCGTTCCTTGTCTTCTTGCAAACTCTGGTGAAAGCAATGATGAATGTACAAGCTATCTTTGTACTGTTCCTGGAAATGTCATTGCGGATCTTTATGATGAATACGGAAGCAGAATGCTTGAAGGTAATGTTCGATCTTTTTTAGGTAAACGCGGAGTCAACAAAGATATTAGAAATACGGTGTTAAATGAGCCAGAGCGATTCTTTGTTTACAACAACGGCTTAGCCGCAACCGCTATTGAAACAGTTGTTGAAAATGGGAGACTGATTTTTGCTAAAGACCTCCAGATTGTAAACGGCGGTCAAACAACTGCAACGCTCTCATCGGTAAGACGAAGCAATGGTGCCGACTTATCTAAAGTGTTTGTTTTGATGAAGCTAACGCAAGTTAAACCAGAATTGGCAGCTACCATGGTGCCGGTTATCTCTAAAAGCGCCAACAGCCAAAATCAAATCAAACCCGCTGATTTCTTTTCAACTCATGAATATCACATTAGGTTGGAACAAATTTCAAGGCGTAAGTTTGCTCCTGCAAAAGATGGTGCACAGCATGAAACTCACTGGTTCTACGAACGCGCAAGAGGTCAGTATATACAAGCAACCATGAATATGACAAAGTCTGAAGAAAGGAAATTTGCAACACAAAATCCTAAGGACCAAGTTGTGACAAAAACTGATTTAGCGAAAGTTCTTAGTGCTTGGGATGAATTTCCTCATATTGTCAGCAAGGGAGCGGAATCTAACTTTTCCGAATTTGCTAAAAGAACCGAAGCACAGTGGGAAACAAAAAAAGATGATTTTAATGATAATTATTTTATGAATGCTATATCATTAGTCATAATTTATCGAACTACTGATAAACTTATACCTAAACAGGAATGGTATGAGGGTGGTTATAAAGCAAATATAGTAGCATATTCTACCGCACTGCTTCATCATTTGATTCACGAATGGTTTCCTGAAAAAACAATTGACTTGCAGAAAATCTGGCAAAAACAAAAGTGTCCGGATGTGTTAATAACACAAATGATGATTATAGCTGAAAAAGTCTATTATTCCATTACAGCTGATGATAGGCCTGTAGAAAATGTTACACAGTGGTGTAAACAAGCTGCTTGCTGGGAAAAGATTAAAAATATAGACATCCTCCCTGTAAACGGATTAAATGCTATTCTTCAAGGATATGAAGAAGAGAAAAATACTAAACGCGAAGCAAGAGAGCTTCGTAAAATTGAGAATACTATTGATTCACAAAAAAGTGTACTCGAACTCGGTGAAGAATACTGGAAACAATTAAATATCTGGATCAAGCAGCACAATTTAGCAACAGCTACTGAAGCAAAAGCTCTCAGCATTACGATAAAGATGTCTATGGGTTATTTCCCAGATGACAGACAATGCAAAAGTTTGCTGTCACTGCGCGAAAAAGCTGTTGGAGAAGGTTTCCCTCCGAAACTAAAATAAATAATAGGTGATAAACAACATGGGTAAATATAAAGTAGTTGATTTATTTGCAGGTGCAGGCGGACTTAGTCTTGGATTTGTAAAAACCGGAAAGTATGACATTAAGGTTGCATTTGAAAACAATCCAAATATGCAGGAAACATACCGCCGCAATCATCCTAAAGTAGATGTTAGAGGTGATGTATGCGCTGCAGATTACAACGAAATAAAAAGCAAATACGGCAATATAGATGTAGTAATAGGTGGTCCTCCTTGTCAAGGTTTTTCAAACGCAAACAGACAAAAAAATACTGCAGTTAGCCAAAATAATATGCTAGTAAAGCAGTATGTTAGAGCAATAGTTGAACTTCAGCCTAAAGCATTTATTATGGAAAATGTAAGTATGCTTAAATCCGATGTACATAGATTTTATTTAGAAAAGGGCGATGAAAACCTCATCAAAAAGTATAATATTAAAGTGAAAACTACTCCTTTAAAACTGCTTGACGAGAAGTTCGCCTTTGATGGTATGCTTGATATTATCGAAGATAGATACGCTGTTGTTGAACGTATTTGGGATAATGAACTATACTCCGAACTAAATATAATCTATAAATCTGCCAAGAGTAATAATTCTTCTAAAGCAGCCGAAAAATTCAAAAAAGTATTAACTAATCATAAGAAAAAGATATCAAAGCTATCCGAAACATTTATTAATGAAAATGAAAATATTGATGATTACATAAAAGGCGTATCATGCAACGCATTTCATGCAGTTCTGAATTATTATAATGGCTCATTAGCCTTAAGCTCCATAAAAGAAGCAATTGAGCCCGCTATAATGATTCAGAGAATGTTAAGCAAAACACTCGAAATATTTGATAACAACTTGCTTGTTGACGAATACAGGACAGAAAATGGCTTGTCAGCTGTTATACGGTCTTTTGCGGTATTTGATTATGTAAAGTCAGTTTTAGAATCCGATGAAAATGGATATATTCTCAAAGATAATGTTTTATGTGCAGCAGATTATGGAGCTCCTCAAAAACGAATGCGTTTTGTTGTTATGGGAATAAAAAAGAGCATTTCAAATAAAGCGGTATTGCCAAAGCCAAAATTTGACGAAGATGAGTACAAAACAGTTCGGGACGCTATTGGGGATTTGGAAGAAGTTGAACCTTTTATAACGGTGACTGATGACATTGGCAGAACATTAAATGATACTCCAAATATGTCTGATCTTGCAAAGAAACTTCATGATACTGACTTGGTTATGAACCACATCATTACAGCTACAACCGAAACTGCGCTGAAGCGCTTTGAAGCAATAGGTCAAGGACAGAATTTTCACTCTCTATCAGACGAAATGAAATCTAATACTTATACTGATCCTCAAAGAACTCAAAGCACTATCTATATTAGACTTCAATATGATGAGCCAAGCGGAACAGTTGTTAATGTAAGAAAATCAATGTGGATTCATCCTACTAAAAATAGAGCAATAAGTGTTCGTGAAGCAGCTCGCCTCCAAACCTTCCCGGACAGCTTTGTTTTTTGCGGAACTAAGGATGTACAATACCAGCAAGTCGGCAATGCCGTCCCTCCAATAATGGCCTATGCAATTGCAAAAAAACTGGCAAAGCTTTTAAAACAAAAATGAAATAAATTAGCAGGAGAAAAAATGGCTGATAATCATAGCAAAGAAATTCGAAGCATGAATATGTCTCATATTCGCAGCAAAGATACAAAACCTGAAATAATTGTCAGATCTTTCCTTCACCGCAATGGCTTCAGATTCCGAAAAAATGATAAAAGATATCCTGGAAAGCCTGATATTATTCTGCCAAAATACAAAACTGCCATTTACATTAATGGCTGCTTTTGGCATATGCATGACTGTGAAAACTTTGTATGGCCTAAATCCAATACAGATTATTGGACAAACAAGCTCATTAACAATAAGAATCGCGATGTAAAATATCACGAGCAAATGAAGGAGAACGGCTGGCACGTTATTGTTGTATGGGAATGCGAAATTAATGAAAACAGACTTTATAAACTAATTAAGGAAATAAAAGGGATATCAGTTTCTGTTGAAACAGATACTTACTCAAATTGATTGTATTATTCTAAGGGGGGGATAATCTATGAGAATACTTTTTTGCAATATTGCTTGGATGGAACGATATGACGGCAATGAAGACGGTACAGATAAGCCTCATGGCGGAGGAGCGTATGTTGAGCTAACAGGCGACGCTCACGAAAAATACAATTTTACCTCGGAAGAGCTATTATTATCAGACAGCAGTACTGCTGATGAATATTGCCTTGGTTTTGTTGAAACTAAATCAACCAACGGTACTACAATTAACCAATTAAATATCGAAAAAATTTCTGGCTGTGAACATATGAAAAGAGAAGCAGCAGTTAATGATGTTCTTGTTGTTTATTGTGCTAAATATCCTTTTTCAAGCACAAATGAAACATATGTGGTTGGATGGTACAAACATGCTACAGTGTATAGAAATTATGAAACCTGCCAGTTCTTTTCAGATAATAATGAAGTTGTATACACTCAATCATATAATGCACTTGCAAAAAGTAAAGACTGTGTGCTCCTTCCGAAAATAGAAAGAAGGAATCAAAAATGGCGAGTGCCGCGAAAGAAAAAATGTATGTCTTATGGTTTCGGTCAGTCTAATGTTTGGTTTGCTCAAGGGGCAGACACCAATCCAAAGCTTAGAGAATTCCTTGATCGTATCAATAAACAAATCGAAAACTACGACGGCGATAATATGATAAAAGCCGTTAAAAGTCTATAACTTATTGGTCTTGTGTTCATTTTTTGGGGGATAAAAAATATGGATAAAATAATAGAACAGATTGAAAAAATACGTGAAATCAACAAACAGCATAAACTTGTTATTTTTGTAGGTGCTGGAGTGTCACGCAATTCAGGTGTATGTTCGTGGCTTGATTTAGTTAAAGACATTGCAATAAGAATTGATTATAACGACATTTGCGAAAACTGTAAAATGAAAAATTTAATATGTTCTGAGTGTGGAGAAACACTTGAGTTATGCAGTTTTGATAATTATAAATGTCAATACAAACGCAATTATTCGCCAGACGAATTTTTAAAAATACCTCAATATTTTTATGAAGAGAAAGGCGAAGAACAATATATCCAACTATTAAACGAAAAATTTGGAGGAAACTATACACCAAATATAATCGACGATATAATTTTTGAAATTAAACCTGAACACATTATAACAACGAACTATGATCATTTACTTGAAGACACTAAGAATATAAATGTTTCAAAATATACCATTATAAAAAGTGATAAAGAATTGCTAACTAAGCCTGGAAAGCACTATATTATAAAAATGCACGGAGATAAGGACGATTTTGATAAGTGTAGAATTAATAATATAGTTCTCAAAGAAGATGATTATCTTAAGTATTCACACACACATGAAATAATTGAATCTTATATTAAATCACTTCTGTTTGATAAGACATTTATGTTTGTTGGCTATTCTCTAAGCGATAATAACTTAAAACTTATAATGAGCTATATAGATTATTATGCTAAGAGTCAAGGTATTAAGAATCGCAGCCCACATTATTTGATTACAAATAAAATCGAACATAAAGAACGTGATAATAAATATTGGAAAAATAAAAATGTTGAAGTTGTGGATTTATCTACACTATCAAACTTTATGAAGGAAAAGACCCCATGTGAGCTTAGTATATATGGTAAACCGCTTTTTTCTTTTCTTACCTATATTAAAAATTATAATCTTCCGTTTTATGAAGATAAAAAAGAGCAATTAAAATACACACTATTAAAAAGCGTTAATTCTGTAGAACCATTCAACCGAATCAGCTATACCACATTATTATCAATCTGTGCTTTCTCACACGGTGCAGAATTACAGAATGGATCATTAATTATTTTTGATGAAACAGAATATAATAACTTACTAAATATTCTTGAGCAAAATGATTTAGACAGCTTAAAAATAAAAAATTGTTTCATTAAGTCAGGCATATACTCGATTCATCATAAAAGTAATTTCAACGCTCCTTTATTCTATCGTTTTGCAACAGATGAAGAAAAAACAGACGAGCTATTAAATTTATCCATGATGTGGGCATATCCGGAAATCATAAACCGATTGCCTACTATAAACAATAAATTTGAAAGAGCATATTACAATTCTTTAATTTTTAAAACAAAAGACAACATCTGTCTTGATTTATTATCAAACATTGAAGCAGAAGTAAACAAACGAGATTTCAAATACTTGACACTTAGGGACAAGTATGAAATATCGATACAAAGATTTAATCAATTTGCAATTCGTACTTTAGACGAATACAAATATCGTGAATATTATTTTGAAAAAGAACGAAAAAAAGAACTAAGAAAAATTAATGATTCTGAAAAATCAAAAAAAGAAGTAGAAAAAAATGAATCAAAACTTTCAGAGAAATATGACAAAAACTCGGATAATTTAAAAAATGAACAATGGAATAAACTCAATATCTTTCTTGATATTGCTTCAAAAGAAAGTAGAGCATTTGAATCTATAAAAAAAATCTGTGGCAATAACGGAGAAGAAATAAACAAATTAAATAACCTTCTTCTTAAACACGAAGAATACTATATGCGTAAATCCACAATTGCAAAATATGGCGGAACAATCTATGGAGATTTATTTAAACTTCAGGCAATTGTATATGACTATTATTACTTCTATAAGAAGAACTACCTGATACTTGATTGGTTTAATAATGTTTCAAAAATGTGTGAACCTTACATAAAAGCCATTCTATGCACATATTATCCGGATGAATATCAATTTTCAAATCCTGCTTTTGGAAGGACACGTGTAAAACCATACCCATTTAATCTCACAGATATTAATATGATAATACGCCATGTAAAGTATAAAGATTTTGATTCTTGGCTATCATATTATAAAGTATTTAATTTATCTTTAATTGATGATTTACCAATTACTGAAATATTTGATAATTTCTGTATATCGATACGTTCTTTTTGGCTTACAGAATATGCAGAGCATATTAATCTGTTCGGTAAGATACTATCATTGATTGAGCTTTCAAAAGATGACTGCCACAAAATACTACTTTCATTTTTAAAACTTGTAACACCTGATGATAAGATAAGCATCGCAATGCTTCGGACTTGCCTTAAAGCATTATGGCTTTTTGTAAACAAGCATTATGATGCTGACGATTCTTCTTACCATCAATTACTGGAGCTACTTATAGATGAGTATTTATTGACAGATCCTCTTAATATGAGAAATGATTACATCAATCTAATACACACACTTTCACCTCAAGCAGATAAAAAAATATATGATAAATGTTGTGCTATAATTGACCAAAATGATTCAGAACGTAACAAAGCATATTATCCGTATGTTTTTAAGGACATTCTTTTAAAACATGAGCCCACTAAATGGAGTAAATGGATAATTGACAATCTTGAACATAATTGGACTGACGAAGTATTTGATTATCTTGAGAAAAAGATTATTCCTTATGACGAAGTTGTTTCAAAGTATTTTGAAGATAAACTTAATGGTATAAAAGAAACTCCTGGTGTAAAAACGTTTCCTGACAATAAATCAGAGCTTATTAATTCGATAGTGATTCTTCACATTCTTGGAATTATACCTGATTTGGACAATATGGGCTATCTCAACCAATATTGCAACGAATATGCTTATCTTGATTTTTTGTTGAATCCAGAATCATTTGATTATAGTAAAATAAATACCGCTGATTATATGTGGTGTAATTTTATAGCAAATGATAAATTTAGAGAAAGAATACTAGAGCACAAATCTGAATTCTGGAGTAAAGAAGATGAAAAAAGGATTGAGTTAGGCTTTGGTGGGCCTTTTGAGAATCAAATAGCCTACAAATATTTATTCGATTAATTACATTTTTCTTGTCTTATATCAATATGACAAATGCTCCGCCTGATACATCATCAAACGGAGCATTCTTTTTGGCGGTCACACTGAGACTTGAACTCAGACATCGGAATGTTCCGATTACTCACAGTTTAGCAAACTGCTACCTTACCAGTTAGGCTTACGCGGCCGTATCGAAGACAATATCATGCATGTATCAAGTAAAGCTATCATAACCGAATTATTGGAAATTACCTTTAATAATGGGAACAAATTGCATGAATACCAATTGCCGCTTGATGCTCCGTAGCATTTAAGCAGGAAACAAACGAACGGCTGCACCAAACAGTACAGTCGTTTCATAAACATATCTTATTTTATCATACAATTCATAATAACGCTTATCATCATTTCCTTTTCAGCAGGCTGAGATTCAGCTATCATGATGGTCAGCGCCGCAAGGGTCTGGTCGGCAATTGCCTTTTCTGTCTTGGCTTCGTCAAGGAACAGAGCATTATTCTTGTCGAGAAAATACAGGAACATCGCTGCGGCGATTCGCTTGTTGCCGTCAGAGAATGAATGGTTCTTGGTGACAAAATACAGCAGATTTGCAGCTTTCTCTTCGAGTGAGGGATAAATCTCCACGCCTCCGAATTCCTGATAAATATTGGCAATGCTTCCCTTGAATGAGTCATCCTTTTCATTTCCGAAAAGATCGCTGTCGGAAGCAAATTTCATCTCATTTATGACTTTGCGGCACTCGTTATAATCAAGCACATAAACCGCTTTGCTTCCTGTCGGCTTCTTCATGGTCTGGTGATCATAGTCGTCAAGCAGGTCGAGAGCGGTATTGAACTTCTCAATCACCGACAGTACCTGTTTTGCATCAAGCTGATTTTCTGCTCGTTTCATAATGCGTATGACCTCACCTATCTGTTCTATACGCTTATTATTCACAGCATAGCCCTTGATTATGTACTCCTTCAACACTCCATTCGCCCATTTGCGGAACTCTACACCGCGCTGAGATTTTACGCGATAGCCGACGGAGATTATCACATCGAGGTTGTAGTAATCTACCTGATAAGTTTTACCGTCTGCGGCAGTTGTCGCAAATTTTGCGACAACTGAATTATCCCCTGTAAGTTCCTCTTTTAAGGCATTGTTGATATGCTTTCCGATCGTTTTTATATCACGGTCAAATAATTCCGCAAGTTGTGCTCTGTTAAGCCATACGGTATCACCGTCGGTATTGACATTGAGTTTGACTGTGTGGTCTGCAGTTTCATATAAAATTATCTCGTTTTTATCCATTAATATCACCTGCCGATTTGCAACTGCTTGTTTTTACCATTATACTACATCATATACCAAAAAGCAATACTCCAGGTTATACTAAAACGCTCCGCCTGACACATTATCAAACGGAGCGTTCTCTTTGGCGGTCGTACTGAGACTTGAACCCAGACATCGGAATTTCCCGATTACTCACAGTTTAGCAAACTGTTACCTTACCAATTAGGCTTATGCGACCTTGTATAGATTTTGACTGTCCGCAATGCTGAATGTGCGGAGGTTTCTCGCGTTCCGCAAAAAGTGAAACGCAAGACCGCACGCGCCGAGCTCGACGCTGGGGTAATCGAAGAGAATCGAACTCTCATTTTCAGAGCCACAATCTGACGTCCTTCCATTAGACGACGACCACCATAAATATATTTGATGTAAATAAACCTCCGTAAGCGAAAGCAGACTATCGCTTTTGTACGGGGTGAGCGAGCTTGCGAGCGTCAACGTGGCTGCGGTCAAGCTGGCTCAGCTTGTGGTGACGGATGCGGGGCTCGAACCCGGCATTTAGAGATTGAAAGCCTCTTGTCCTGACCTATTAGACGAATCCGCCATATATCTCCGCTCAGAAACTAACGGAGATTTTTATTGGTGGGTAAGGTAGGACTCGAACCTACAGCGTTTCTATGTCACGGATTTACAGTCCGCTGCCTTCACCAATTCGGCGCACTTACCCATATTTCGCCACTCAGACACGAGTGACGATTATTATTTTATCTATCGGCACATCAAACATATCCGCAAGTATTATCAGATTATCAATAGTAGGTACAGCGTCCCCACGCATCCACTTGAATATAGCCTGTGGAGTATTGAAACCGCATCTTGCCTGCACATCAGATATTTTGAAACCTTTGGATTTGATGATATTCTTGATATTATTACCTGTTGCCTTTACGTCGATTATCGGCATCGTGAGCATCTCCTTTCCTTGAATTATGATTTCAGACATAGAAAAAACACCGCCTGCTTACATACAGACGGTGTTTATCATTTGTATGGATCACAACACAAAGAAAGTGCGTTTCCGAAATGACTATCCACTACGTTTATCTGTATGCAGCACAAATAGAGCCTCTTCACTCTCGTGATAGAAACTTTCTTCATAGTGTTCGCTATACAGATAGACCATAGAAAACTGTTTCATTTCGGGTAACTCCTTTCGTAATAATTCTTGTTACAGAGGTCGATTCCGACCGTTTCTGTTCTGACTACACCAGTATTATAACATAGCTTTTCGTAAAAAGCAAGTAAACTACAGGTATATTATAATAATAGCAAAATGCATTTCCTGCACATTACTATGAGTTGTTGTATTTTCTGCAACAACTGAAAAATGAACCGTTGCAAAAAACGCAACTGTTCCTGCTAAAATGAGTTGTCGCATATTTTGCGATAACTGTCGACAGATCCCGTCCCGTTACAGACAGGAGCTGTTTTTTATTGAAAAACTCCCCCGGATATGGTATAATTATGGAAACTATCGGAAAGGAGCCGCGGCTACTATGATAATACTGATAACAGGCGCTTCGCATACAGGGAAAACGCTGCTTGCACAGAAACTGCTTAAAAAATACAAGTACCCTTACCTGTCTATCGACCACCTTAAAATGGGGCTTATAAGAAGCGATCAGACCGAGCTCACTCCCTATGACGACGACAAGCTGACGGCATACCTCTGGAATATCCTGAAAGAGATGATAAAGACTGCCATTGAAAACGAACAGGATCTCATAATCGAGGGCTGTTATATTCCCTTTGACTGGAAGAACAGCTTTGACGCCGACTATCTGTCGCAGATAAAATACATCTGCCTTGTTATGAGTGAAAGCTACATAAACAGCCATTTCAGCGACATTGTCAGCTTCGGGAACGCTATCGAGAAAAGGCTCTCCAATGACCTCAGTATTAATGACATAATACAGGACAATCAGGAATATCTCCGTGGCTGTATCAGGTACGGGTTCGATTATTTTCTGATAGATGATGAATACGATTTGGAAAGGTGCTGTATATGACCAACCCATGGGAAGAAATAAGTCTTGACGACTACGAAAAGCACATGAGCCTTGATTCTGTGCAGCAGCTTCAAGTGCTTGATTCCATAATGAAGGAGCAGTTCTCCGCCTACCCTGTGGAAACTGCGGCAGTTCTGGGAATTGCAGGCGGAAACGGACTTGAACACATTGACACCGACAAGTTCCGCACAGTCTACGGTGTGGACATCAATGCGGACTACCTCCGCGCAGTATCTCAGCGATATACTCAGCTTTCGGGAGTTCTGAAATGCCTGCACATCGACCTTATAAACGAGGCAGAGAAGCTCCCGCAGGCACAGCTTCTGATAGCGAACCTGCTTATCGAGTACATCGGCTACGGAGCGTTCCAGCGAGCCATTTTGCAGACTGCTCCCGAGTACGTTTCCTGCGTGATACAGATAAACACCGACGAGGAGCAATGGGTGTCGGAGTCGCCGTACCTGCGAGCTTTCGACAGGCTTGACGAGGTTCATCACCAAATGGAGGAAAAGGCTCTCACGGCTGCCATGAAGGAAATAGGCTACTCGCTGATATTGCAGAAGTCCGAACCGCTCCCCAACGGCAAGGCACTTGTGAGGCTGGATTTTAAAAAGGAAGGGTGATTTAATATGTCAGAAATAAATGAAATATACTATGAAGGTTACGAAGGTGAACCCGAAATCTTATTTATCATCGAAAATAATGGCATTAAGCGTAAAATGCTTGGTATCTGGGACGGATTTCTGAATGACATTCTTTCTGATGTTAAACCAACCGATAAAGGCTGGGTTGGTATCGCTTATTACTGGCATATTGGAATGTTTGAAGATGAACATTGGCTTAGGGACAAGCCATGGCGCATAGATGACCTTTCATCAGTCTACAAGCAATTAACATCAATAAATCATGATATGCGTGTTTTTCGGTATTATGATACGCTCGCTGTACTTTGTAATATCATTGATCTGATAAAAGAAGCTATGGAAAACAATGAGGAAGTATTAATCTATCGTGATTGAATAATGTTCAAACATATAAACGTATCTGACACAACAAGCCACAAAATATCAGGACAGCAAACTCTCACGATGTTATAATATAATTACACTAAAGGAGGGAAAACCAATGAACTTAGCCACAGGTATTCAGAAAGCTATCGACTACATCGAAGCGCACATCACCGACGAGCTTGATATGGCGGAGGTCGCAAGGCAGGCGGCTTGCTCGCCCTACTATTTCCAGAAGATATTCGGTATACTGTGCGGTATCACCGTAGGCGAATACATCCGTAACAGGCGGCTCACACTTGCCGGCAGTGAGCTGATGAAAACGGACGCAAAGGTCATCGACACGGCGCTGAAATACGGCTATGAGTCGCCTGAGAGCTTCACAAGAGCGTTCACTCGCTTCCACGGCGTAACGCCTACTGAAGCAAAGCGCGAGGGCGGCAGGCTACGTTCATTTTCCCGTTTCAAGGTGCAGATCATTTTGAAAGGCGGTAATTCCATGAATTATAACATCGTTAAAAAGGAAGCATTCACAGTGCTTGAAAAGGTTGAGCAGCACACAGTTGTTGGTGAGCAGAACAAGAACACTATCCCCGAATTCTGGGGTAGAGCCCACTCCGACGGCACTATCACAACTCTGCTTGAACACGCATCGGACAGCACTTTTATCTACGGTACCTGCTACGGCAACGGTCTCACAGACGCCGAGACCTTCGACTACGGTATCGCTGTGGAGTGCGCTCCCGATACAGTCGCTCCCGAAGGCTTCCGTGTAAACACTATACCTGCAAGAACGTGGGTAGTTGCTGAGTGTACAGGTCCCATGCCCGAGGCTATACAGCAGCTCTGGCACGAGCTTTGTGCGGAGTTCTTCCCCACATCGGATTACACTCCCACCTACGAAATGGACATCGAAGCTTACCCCGACGGAGATATGCTGTCTCCCGACTACAAGAGCCAGATATGGATTCCTGTTGTGAGCGAGTAAAACAAGTTTTGCCCCTGAACGTTTCAATTAACGCTCAGGGGCATTGTGTTTTATTCTGCTGTTGATATCTGCTTTTCCAGAACGAACCGAGCAAGCTCAACATTACCGTCTGTTTCGGTGGATACTATACGGAATCCGCATTTTTCGGTATAGAACTTAACATTTTCTTTCTTGTCCACAGGTGTTACTAAAGTTATCTTCTCCCAATCCTCATAAAGAGTCTTTACGAACCTAACCGCTTGTGTACCTATTCCTTTTCCCTGATACTCAGGAACAATGCACAGGCAAGTGATCTCATACACTCTCATTTCCTGCATTTTACAGGAAACGCACCCAACAGGTTTATTATCGCATAGTATGATATATTTCGGATTATCTCTTATTGAAGCTTCCATCATTTCTATCGTTTTACCATAACCGGGACAAGCACCAAATCTCCTGTAATCGCTGTAAAATGAAGCGTTATAGATATTTACCAGCATTTCTGCATCTTCTGTTTCAGCTTTTCTGTATTCTATCTTCACAGTTTATCAGCTCCTTAAAAACCGATTATATTAGTAAACATTATAGCATAGCATTACTGCCGTGTCAATAAAACACCGCTGTGCGGAGTTCTTCCCCTGAACGTTTCAATTAACGCTCAGGGGCATTAACATCTGTTTTGCTTACTGAGATAAATCAGTATTTATGTGAGAACCTGAATTAAATGAAGTTCACTTTCTCGTCTTCCTGTAAAAAACAAAACCGTCCTCTTCTTTTATGATCTGATACCCTAATTTTTCGTAAAAAGCGTTTGTCCGTACATTCCAGCTTGGAGTGTCAAGATCAAACTCCGCGGCAAATGGATAGTTCTTTTCTATGCACTCCATTAAACGAATTCCATAACCTTTTCTATGATAGACGCTGTCGATGAAAATTCTGCCAATGTACACACTGTTTTTTGTTTCATCCGAAAATATGACGGCTGCTCCCACAATATCTTTTCCTATCATTGCTTGATACAAATGCCCCTCTTGAGCCATCTGTTTATGCCATTCTACCGAATCATATCCGGGCGGACAGTCACCTTTTGCACCGCCGACATTTACGTCTGTTTCAAATGCTCTGACAGATATGTCTACAATTGTTTTTATCTGGTTTTCTTCTGCTGTAACAATATACATTCTACTTCCTCAATCGTCTTACAAATCTCGATTTATATTAGTAAACATTATACCATAGCATCGCTGCTGTGTCAATAAAAGCTCTATAATACACAGTTTTTATATGAACAACGAAAAATTGCTTGCTATCCACGCCGATCTATGCTATAATTGTAGAAAAATACCGACAGGGAGGTCTCACCATGCTTGATTTCATAACCATAAACGAACAAAGCAGTATCCGCGTTGACGAAGGAATGATCATTTACTCCGATCCCTACAACATCAACGGCGCACCGCACGATGCTGACATTATCCTCATCACACACAGCCACTTCGACCACTACTCCCCTGATGATATCCGCAAGGTGATAAAGTCCGACACTGTTATCGTCTGTCCGGACACTGTAAACGAGCCAAAGGAGCTTGGTCTGACCGTGAAACAGGTCACCGCAGGCGAAAAGTTTGAGGTCCTCGGTATCAGATTCGAGACTGTCCCTGCATACAATATAGGCAAGCCCTTTCACCCCAAGTCCAACGGCTGGCTGGGATACATCATCGACAGTCCCGACCACGGACGCATTTACATTGCAGGCGATACGGACATCACTCCCGACAACAAGCAGTTGAAGTGCGACATTGCGCTCATTCCTGCCGGAGGTAAATTCACTACCGATGCTTTACAGGCTGCGGAGCTCGCTAACACTATCCGTCCAAAGTACGCGATACCTATCCACTACGGAACAGTCGTAGGAAGTCCTGCTGACGGAGAGAAGTTCCGAAAGGTTGTGGACAGCGGCATAGAGGTAGTTTTAAAAATCTGATGATAAATATCGTGAACAGTAAGAAGGCAGCCATTGCGGCTGCCTTTTTCATTATATTTCGTACTTCTCAAGTTTCAGAAGGGCTGTCTTTTTATCAATTCCGCCTGCATAGCCTGTCAGACTTCCGTCCGCTCCGATTACTCTGTGACAGGGAATTATAATGGAGATAGGGTTATGTCCCACGGCACTTCCGACTGCCTGAGCCGACATATGCTCAGCACCTTGCTGATTTGCGATGATATTTGCTATCTCGCCATAGGTCATTGTCTGTCCGTAAGGTATCGTAAGAAGTATGTCGTACACTGCCTTTCGGAACGGCGTTGTGTGCAGACTTATAGGCGGAGTGAAGCCCGGCTCTTTTCCGCCAAAATAAATATCGAGCCAGTTGCAGGTCTGCGTAAATATCGGCAGCTCTGCTTCGGTGCCTTCCGATATGAGCTTATGGGGAAAGTATTTCTGCCCGTCGAACCATAAGCCTGTCAGTGCTTCGCCGTCACTGGCGAGGGTGATACCTCCGAGCGGAGAGATGTAGTGAAATATGTTATTCATGCTTTCATCACCCCTGATATCTGATCTGAAAATAATCAAGATAAGCTTTAAAGCGGTCTTGCGCTGTCAGTATGGTATCCGTCAGCCAGCCACGTTCCTGTTCCCAGTTCTTTAGTCCACGATAGTAGAACATCTTCAGATCGTCGGATACTATAAACGGAACTATATTATGCCGCAGGCACTCCTTCAGCATTATTAGCCTGCCGACTCTGCCGTTGCCGTCCTGAAATGGATGTATGGACTCAAACTGATAGTGGAAGTCAATTATATCTTCAAGCGCGATTTTTTTCAGGTCATTGTACTGTGATACGAGCTTTTTCATTTGTGCAGGCACTTCATCGGGAGCAGCAGTCATTTCGCCGCCGACCTCATTAGCGAACTTCTTATACTTGCCAACTGCAAACCATTCCTTTCTGCTGTCGGCAGTACCTGTTTTCAGCATCTTGTGAAGCTCCTTGATAAACGCCTCTGTTAAAGGCTTTTCTGCGTTCTCAATAACATAGTCGATACAGCGGAAGTGGTTGACCGTCTCGACGATATCGTCGACGTTAACGGCTTCATTTTCAAAGTCTAAAGTGTTAGTCTCGAAGATATAGCGCGTCTGGTCGTGGGTTAGCTTGCTTCCCTCAATATGATTGGAATTATAGGTCAGCTCTATCTGTAACTTGTGATAGATACCACCGTGCTGATTACTGCTTTTCTGCTCTCTGAGAACCTCAAGCAGTGTCTCTGGACGTTTCAGTTTTCGGCGTCCCGGTCTGACAGCATCGGCAGGGATTTTCCATGTTTTGCCGATAAGGACAGCGCCTTCGATGCGTCTTTCCGCACAGTAGTTGCGGACTGTACGCTCGGATATCCCCCATAATTCAGCCATTTCGGCTACACTTCTGTATTTCACGGTATCACCTCCATAGTTCTATTATATCATATTATCGGCAAAAAATCAATGATAATACACAGAAATTCTTGCCGATAAAAACTATACCACAGGTTTACTTGACATTTCCGTAATGCCGTGATATAATGATGTCAACACAAGGGAAAAGCTTCCCGGAATTCTTACTAACGAAAGGGTGAAAACAGTGAACGCTATCATGAACAACGCTGTGTCTGCATACATTTGTGCTTTTGATTTCCAGCAGTCAAGCTATTTCTTCCAGCAGGAGGATAATGGCTCAGTTTTGCTACGCACAGGACAGAAAAGTGCTTGTTCGGTCATCCTAAAAAGGTGAGCAGAGATAGTGTTGCATTGTAAACCATCTTCTGATAGAACATAGCCGTCTGTGTGCAGTATCAACTCACACAGGCGTTTTTTATTATTCTATTCAGAAAGGTGGTTATTTTTATGCCTATAGCAGCTCCGACTATCGATATGATAGCAACAGGCGCAAACATCAGAGCTTTGATAAAAGGCAAAGGACTCAAGGTGGCTGATGTACAAACAGTATTCGGCTTCAACACGCCGCAAGCAATATTCAAGTGGATGAGAGGAGACGCTATGCCCTCTATCGACAACATAGTCATACTGGCACATATACTTGATGTGCCTATTGACGAGATAATTATAACTAATTAGGCACTCCCGCCCATGTCGGGCGGGGCAAGATGATTCCGCTTCGTCTAATGGTAGGACATCTGCTTCTGACGCAGAAGATGTAAGTTCGATTCTTTCAGCGGGAACCAGCGCAGAGCCTGCGCCTCCGTCCACGTTGACGCTCGCAAGCTCGCTCACTCTTTTCAGAAAGCATAGTCTGCTTTCGCTCACGGCAGTAGTATCTAAATTGTAACATATACACAACGATGACTGTGTAGCCAAGTGGAAAGGCAATGGACTGCAACTCCATGAGCGCAGGTTCGACTCCTGTCACAGTCTCCATTATTGCCTCTGTAGCTCAGTTGGTAGAGCGCAGGTCCGAAGAACCTGGCGTCGCAAGTTCAACTCTTGCCGGGGGCACCATTCCGTTTCGTCTAATGGGCAGGACATCGGTCTTTGACTCCGATAATGGAAGTTCGAGCCTTCCAACGGGAACCACAAAAAACTATGAAAGGAATGATTATTATGAGCAGAAAATTAGCAAGTATACAAAGAATATGGAAGATAGAACCTATCGAAGGAGCTGACAGGATAGAGCTGGCTTATGTTCTTGGCTGGCAGTGCGTAGTAAACAAGGGACAGTTCAAGCCTATGGACTTAGCCGTATATTTTGAGATAGACAGCTTTATTCCCGTCAGAACTGAGTTTGAATTTCTGAGAGCGTCCAGCTACAAAAACACTGACATCATGGGTGAGGGATTCCGTCTGAAAACTCAAAAATTTCGAGGACAGGTATCGCAGGGACTTTTGCTGCCTATAAATATATTCCCCGAAATACCGACTGACATTGAACTCGGAGCAGATGTTACCGAAATACTCGGAGTCCGCAAGTGGGAGATAGAGGAACGTGCTACTTCCGGCGGTACTGTCGTAGGGAACCTGCCGAGAAGTATTCCTCATACCGATGAGACAAGAGTGCAGGCTGCACCTGAGCTCATAAAGGAGTTCACAGGGCTTGAATACTACATCAGCACAAAAATGGACGGCAGTTCCCACTCTATCAGTATAGATGAAGACGGTTTCCATGTTACAGGTCATAACTACGAGTACAAGGATGATGGCAACAGCGATTTCTACAAGCTTGTCAACGATCGCGGCTACAAGGAAAAACTCGAAGCCTTTATGGAAAAAGAAGGACTTACTTCTATCACCGTACAAGGAGAGCTTTGCGCTCCGGGTATACAGCAGAACCGTCTGAAGCTCAAAAGACCTGAGTGGTATGTTTTCACTGTAATGGAGAACGGCAAGCGTGTAGAACTTGAAAGAATGCTTGAAATATGCAGTGAACTGGAGTTCACGACTGTTCCGATAGAAGAGGTCGGTACAGACCTGCCTGCTAAATACCCAACCGTTGAAGCTCTGCTTGAACGAGCAGACGGAAACTATCCTAACGGCGGTAAAAAAGAAGGTATCGTTATTCGTCCGACTGAGCCTGTATTCAGCAGCAATATCGGCGCTGAACTGAGCATGAAGGTGGTAAGCAACAGGTATCTGCTGAAAAATGATGACTGAAATCCAATTCAACCATTTATTGGTATTCTGAAAATTTCAATAATATTTCATGATTCTCTTGATTTTTGCCTCGAAATTGTATTAAATACAATTTCGAGACGATAATCGTGATTTTTACATCAACTCAATCCGATAAAAACATAGCAGCTCCGTTCGGGATTTGCCCGTATAATCAGAGCTGCTCTGGTCATTTTTTCCGGTAGAGACGCGCCAATCCAACCACTTATTTACCACTTATTGGCAATGAAAATCGCTTAAAATCACTTGAAGATGCTAAAAGTGAAGCTTCAAAAATCGCCGAAATACAGCCATTTTCGCATTTTACCAAAAGCTGCTGAAAAGCTCGGGATTTTTTCAATTCCCGTACGGGTCACCAGATCATATGCTCGGAAACAGCGTAAATACGTTGTTTCTGAGTTTTTCTTTTATAGTGAAAAAAAGCTTTGTCCGCTATTGCGATTCCGTAGCGGACATTCTTGTTATAATCCCCACTATCCTGCGGAAGAAAGCTAAACGCTCCGTTCATCGCCTGAGCCACTCTTGCCTGTGCGGTCTGGAACATATGAGCATAGACGTTCAAAGTCGTTCCCGAATTGCAATGTCCTGACGCTTCCGCAACGGCGGACGGTCTATTTTTTCGTAATGATCTTCATAGCCTGATAGAAAACAAAAAGCCTATCTTTCGATAGACTTTTTCGACAGGCTGAGAGCTGACTGATTGGTCAGCTCTTTTTTACAGATCTTCTTCCGCCAAGTATTCAACTTCAATATTGTTTTCCGAGAAAACAGTATATCTCTCTTTATTATGTTTGTTTCTTTTCATATAATTCATAAAATCATCAATGCTCTTCTGAGGAGAAACGAAAATATAGACTAATCTGCTCTTACATTTGTTCATTTCCTCATATTTTTCTTTCTCATGTAACATCGCATAAATAGAAGATGTTTGGAACGCAGCTAAATTTTTGTAGTTTTTTATCTCAAAAATAATATCTTCATTGCTGTTTTTGGATACCGCAACGGCATCAAATCCATAACTTCCTATTTTGACATTAGATATAACATTATAGCTCTGTGAATATTTCTCAACTAATATTTTATATACCTTTTTTTCAATTTCTATATATCTCATTAATCTTTCAGAATTATAAAAATTTTCAGTATTATTTTTTTCATTCACACTATGCTCCGTTATACTATCTGTGTTGCTTTCTTCAAAAATCTCAGTCGTATTTTTTTCTTCTTCAGCTTCTTTTACAGCTTTCTTCAGTATTTCCGACGCATCCATTTGTTTCATTTGCGATTTGACTTCTTTCAGCTTCGTATCCGCAACCACCTGCTTATCAAGCTCTCGCTGCATTATGAACCAATACCAGCCGCCGATTATCAGAAAAATCAAACCAAACGTGAAGAAAACCGGTACCACATAAGCAGAATATCTGTCAATAAGCTGAAAAAGCCGCTGCTTTTGTTCCAAGCTTTCGCGTGAATACTCAGATAGCTTCTCGTATTTTTCCTGTTCGATGATAGTTACCTTGAAGTTTGCTGCATAAATAAGTCCTGCAAACGGAAGCGTTATCAGTATTACGCCCAATGACACAAGGAATTTATAAAAACTGTCATATTTCAGCTTGTCCATTTTCATTACCTTCCATAAAGCGATCTTGCCATATCTTTTTTCTTTCATTTAATGATACAATATTTACATCGCTATGTCAAAAAAAAACAAAAATAAAGCCGAAAAGCAATTGCTTTTCGATTTCAGCTTGTCAATTCCGCCTTTACGAAGCGCTTAACACTTCCTGATGAAATGGGTTGTACAAGATTTTTCCGCACTCGTTATATTCTATTTATCCACAACTTTCTTCTTAAATTCAAAAATATTTTTTGCCATAAAAAATACCGACCTCCAATCGTTAGATTTGGGTCTAACTTTTGGGGGGCGGTACATTCATCTGTCCCGTTTGTTGAGTTGTATTACTGCGGTTCAAGCTCAGGATCACTGGTTGTGATTACGTCCTCATTATCAAAAATAATAATATCCATTTCCGGAGCAGTGTATTTATCCTTCATTTTTCCTTCTCCTCTTATTTCATTTATTTGCCAATATAAGCTTCTGCTGTTTTAGCATAAACATATGTTGCCTTTGCCATATCTATAAGCTCATCACTTGCGCTTTCATTATTGAGCACACGGTAAACATATGACAGTGGAATAAACTTATACTCTGTATCATCTATGATCGATCTGTATTCGCTTCCAAGCTTTTGTGCAGGTATATTTGTTATCTCATAGTATTTTCCGTACTTTCCTGTTTTAGGAGCAATAACGCTGTCACTGTATTCGACCTTATCAGCATCAGTATATATTCTCAAAGCAGTCGCAGGATTAAGAACAAGTGAGATCTTAATATCTTTGCCGAATTCAGGAGCGTAATCCTTTACGCTGTCTGCGTTCACATTATCGATGCCTGCAATGGCATTTTTAGTGCCGTTGAAGTAATTCTCAGCAGCCTTGCAGAAATTTTCAAGGCCGTCTACAAATGCCGCTAAAGTGGGATCTGAATACAACTTGCTCTTCTTGATCTCGTTGATATAGTCATAAACTGAAGATTTGATCTGTGAATGATCACAGAGCCCATAATTGTCATTGCATACTATAAGGCGTTTACCGTCCTTGTCGTAGGCTCTAAGGGTGATCGGCTCATTTCCCTGAGCTGCATTTATTGGATATGAGAATTTGTAATATCCGCTGTCCTGAATGATGCCGGAAAAATCAATAAATTCCCTTTCACCGCAGGGACTGCTTATTACTGCCTTTGAAAGGTCCTCACAAGGCTGTAGATAAACATTTACTCCGATATTTCCGTCAAGGGTAATGCTATTGCCTTTAACTATGCATATACTTGGGTCGAGAGCAGTGCAGTTTCTGAACACATCTGAATTATATTTAGTGCTGCTTGTATCAAAGCCGGTAACATCAATGTATTCA
Source organism: Ruminococcus flavefaciens (assembly GCF_900116855.1). Lineage (GTDB taxonomy): Bacteria > Bacillota > Clostridia > Oscillospirales > Ruminococcaceae > Ruminococcus > Ruminococcus flavefaciens_R. Next base: position 54,261 of record NZ_UETD01000015.1, on the reverse strand, counting down.
AGGCTTGAACAGTCTTCGAACATGCTGGTCATATCAGTAACCCTGCTTGTATCAAAATTACTCACATCGATTTCTTTAAGAGACGAGCAGTTCCAGAACATTCCATTCATATCAGTTGCGCTGCTTGTATCTAAGATTATTTTTAGAACAATTTTTCCTTCTCAAAACGTACATTACTATGATTTGTCTCATATTTTTGCGATAACTGACAACAGCTCATATCCACACGGACAGGAGCTGTTTTATATTGACGAACACACTATTATAGATCAAGCAAAATGTGGGTATATCATGACTTATGATCTATATACTGTGATACTCCATAAAAATACCCATATACACCTTCTTCGCTTCCTAACTTATAACGCTTTATAGCTTTCATCATTGGATAGATCTCGGACCCGTCTTTGAATTTGAATACAGCCTTGATTTCGCCTTCAGGGTCATTATCGTCAGTTATCCACTCTCCGCCATATAGCCGTTTAGCTGTTTCTCCTATATAGCTACCTATAGCAAAGAGTATAGGTCCTCTGTTACCGCTTTCGAGAAGTCCGCCGCTCCTTTTTTGCTCATCAAAAAATCGGTCTATTTCTTTCATACTCTGTACTGTATAATCAAGCTTATATCCAGAAGAATTCATTGCGAGAACTATCCAGTCCGACATTTTTACTATATCTTCTGCAAGTGTTGCCTGTTCATTAACATTAGATAAAGTTTCTTTCTGACTTTTAGGGGCGTTTTTGTTCTTCTTATTGAATAGATCCTTGAATCCCATAACTTCTCCTTTGATAATTGTTTTCAATATTATAACATATCAAAGTTGCTTTGTCCACCATTCTAATTGAAAAACTCTCCCAAATATGATATAATTATGGAAACTATCAATTAAAGGAGCAATGTATCATGAAAAATATTATTCAAGAAGTAAAAGATGAGTTTGAGGACCTGAAAAATATTTCTTCTATGTTAGAGAAAAAAACAGAATTTGATGCTCCGTGTCCGTCTGGAAAAATTGAAGAATGGGAAAAAACTAATGGTGTAAAAATACCTGAGATGTATAAAAGCTGGTTATTGCTCACTTCATACGCAAGGATCATGGATGGCGGAATAGAGCTGTTTTTTCCTGAAATAAGCACTCCTGATAAAGAAGATGTATATATCGGGAGCCTTGGGTATGGCAGTGACAGTTTGTATTTTTCAAAAATTACAGGAGCATTTTATGCGATCGGCGATGACAGAGAAGAATATGAAGATTTTCTTGATTTTCTTACATATGTTCATGTAACTTTGGAAGATGAAGCCGAAGAGGAATACGGCGAAGAATGGCTGGAAATATATGACGAGAAGTTCGGGAATGAGTAAAATCATATCCACTTCTATTGCCGCGAACTCTACTTAACGAGGTGAATCCTATGCCAAACCCATGGGAAGAAATAAGTCTTGACGACTACGAAAAGCACATGAGCCTTGATTCTGTACGGCAGCTTCAGGCGCTTGATTCCATAATGGAGGAGATAGGCTACTCGCTGATATTTCAGGAGTCCTGCCCCCTGCCGAATGGCAAGGCACTGGTGAGGTTGGATTTTGAGAGAAATGAGGTGTAAAATGAGCATTGGAATGAAGCGCGGAACAGTTTTCCTTGAGGAACACCAGACTGCATGGGAGGAAAGTGCAAGGACTGTTATCAACGATATTCAAAGTGCACTGGACGGTCTGAACGCCGATGTTCAACACATCGGAAGCACATCTGTAAAATCCATAAAAGCTAAGCCGATAATAGATATCGCCGTTGCTGTCAATGATCTTGATGAGGTCATCGCCCGCAATGAAACGCTTGCGGAACGCGGTATAATTTTTCGTTTCGATGAGCGTCCCGAACACCTGCTTTATGTCAAGGGCGATTTTGAAAAAGATACAAGAACTCACCATATCCACGTTATTCCAAAAGGCTCGGAGGAGTGGAAGAATTACCTGTGCTTCCGCGACTATCTGAACGAAAAACTCAGTATCGCAAAGGAATATGAAGCTCTGAAACTGGAGCTGTGTGAGAAATACGGCAATGACAGAAACGCCTACACCGACGCAAAGGAAGACTTTATCCGCAGAGTCACTGCCGATGCTCGGAAAAAATATGCAGACAGGTATTGAGCAATAAAGCCTGACACCAAAAGCCGCAAAATACCAGTGCCCTGCCTAATGGCAAGGCACTGGTGAGGCTTGATTTTAAGATGAAAGGATGATTTTATGTATATTCCGGAAATACCAAATAACAGTATAACAAAAGAGATAAAAAAACTGACTGCGTTATGCGAAAAAAAGATAGCCGAATACGGAGAAAACTCCTCATGGTTCAAACCACCGATGATTGAAAATGACATTCAGAAATGGGAAACTGAAAACAATATCAAACTTCCAGCTACATATAGAGAATGGTTGCTTTTTTCCGAGGAATCATTGATCAGAAACGATCTGGCACATTTTTACAGACTTGATGATTTTAAATATAATGTGATAGATGTTTCTCCTGATCTTATAGTTATCGGAGAGATTTTCGGCGACGGCGAATTGATATGTTTATCAAGATCAAAAAACACTTTCTGTATTTTTGACCATGGTGAATCAGAAGTACAGGAAGATTTTCGGGACATTCTAAAGGAAATAATACGCATATTGGACGAGAAAAGCTCTTTATCTCCAAAAATGCAAGATTTACTAATGCAAATGGTCAAGGATAAAAAATAAGAATAAAACCACCTGACAACAAAAGCCATAAAATATCAGGACATCGAAGGATTTCCCCGACTACAAGAGCCAGATATGTATTCCTGTTGTGAGTGAGTAAAACGCACATACAGTTTTGCCCCTGAACGTTTAAATTAACGCTCAGGGGCATTATCATCTGTTTTGTTTAACGAGACAAATCAGAATAAAGTATAATCAGTTTATTGCTATATCGATAATATAATCTAAAACCTCATAAAAGTCAGAAAATTCCGAACACTCTTCTTTTATGCTGTCATAATCTTCATATTCATAAAAGAAGAACGAGCCGTATCTTGCATCATAACATATGTGACACGAATTATAAAAGCCTATGATCAGTAGTTCTTTCGGAACTTTTCCTTCTGAAAAATCATAGTTTATTTTACATTTATCACTTGCATTTACACTAAAGAGGAAAGCATCTCCACCAAATAATTCGGCTCCATTTGAGCACCTCAGGAACTCCTTATATGATTCTGGGATTTTAACTTTCATCTTCTCTTCAAACTCACTTATTTCAGAATCTGTTGCAGGAGAGTGAAAATCAGATTGCATCCAGTTTTCAACTATGTTTTTTATTTTTTCAATACGTTCTTGCATAATTAACTCCTAATAAGATATATTCCGATTTATGTTAGTTACAATTATAGCATAGCATCGCTGCTGTGTCAATAAAACTCAGTAACGGTATGCAGTTGCCCATAATAAATACACCACCGCCGTTCAGGTTAGTCCCGAGCGGCGGTGTTTTTATAGTTGTATTATCCTTTGCCGCCAATTATGGCGAGTTCTCATTTCAGCGCATCGATGATCTCAGCAGTCAGCTTTTCAGCAGAGATACCGTGAGCGTCAAGCAGTTCCTCTGCCTTGAATTCGGTGTGGAAAGCCTTGGAAATTCCGTGACAGTGTACACGCATATCACAATCGCCGTAGAATGCTGCGATATTCTGTCCGTAGCCGCCCATGACCTCGCCGTCCTCAATGGTGATGACAAGGCTGTGGTCTTTTTTCAGCGAGTCAAGAAGCTCCTCGTCCACACCGCTGACAAATCTCGGATTTATGACAGTGATATCTGTGCCTGTCTGTTCCTTTACCTTATCGGCAGCTTTCAGCGCCATGGAAACAAGTCCGCCCACTGCAATGAGCGCCGCCTTGCTGCCTTTGCGTTCGACCTTGTTTTTCAGAACGGAGTAATCGGTATCGTCAGCGACACCTGTCGATATAAGATTATCGACAACTCTGATAGCAACAGGGTGCTGCTTCTGAGTTGTGGCATATCTGAACATCTGCACGAATTCTTCATTGCTTGCAGGCGCAAGATAAACGAGATTGGGAATATGGGCAAACATCTGTATATCGCAGAGCGCAATGTGTGTATTGGAATTCATGCCGTACGCGCCGGGGCTGAGTATCAGGAATGTGGCAGGGCTGTCATTAAGGCACACATCGTGGGACATCTGGTCGTAAGTCCTCTGGAAAAATGGAGCAAATGTGCCGAATACTGCCGTGCCGCCGTTTCGTGCGATACCGCCTGCCATAGCGACTGCATTTTCCTCTGCGATGCCGACGTCGATGAACTGTCCGCGCTGTACATATTCCTCACGGATCCCCTGCACAAAGCCAAGTCCCATGGGAGTTGCGGCATTCAGAACAATGGCATTCTCATTTGTATCCAGCAGCTCTTTCAGGCAGTCAAATACAACATTTTCGCCGCCCTCATAAGGGTACAGCGGAGAGCCGTCCTCAACGTGGAATGGTCCGCCCGCGTGCCAGCTTTCACGGTCCTTTTCTGCGTAGGGCAGACCTTTTCCCTTGATAGTGTGGATATGGAGCACAACAGGGTGGTCGATGTCCTTAACGCTCTCAAACAGCTCCACCAGCTTTGCGGTATCGTGACCCTCATCAAGATAGCGGTAGTCCAGTCCCATTGCACGGAAAATATTATCCTCGGCAGTGCCATTCGATTCACGGAGCTTTTTCAGCGTTTTGTAGAGTCCGCCGTGATTTTCAGCGATACTCTGGTCATTGTCATTGACGATGATGATGAGGTTCTTGTCGTACTCTCCTGCGTAGTCAAGAGCTTCGAGAGCCTCGCCGCCCGAAAGCGAACCGTCGCCGATGAGGGCGATGATATTCTCACTGCGCTTATTCAGGTCACGTCCCTTTGCAAGTCCAAGCGCAAGGGAAACAGAGGTGGAAGTATGACCGACAATGAACATATCATGCTCGCTCTCGTTGGGATTGGTATAGCCTGTCACATCGTGAAAATGCTCCTCATCAAGGAAGGCTTCCTTTCTGCCTGTCAGTATCTTGTGAGGGTAACACTGGTGGGATACGTCAAAGACTATCTTGTCCTTGGGGGAGTTGAATACATAGTGGAAAGCCACAGTCAGCTCCACAACACCGAGGTTCGGTCCCTGATGTCCGCCTGCTTTGCTTATCTTGTTGATGAGTGCGGCTCTTGTCTCGTCCGCAAGTGTCTGAAGCTGAGAGACCTCCAGCTTTTTTATGTCGTCGGGGCAGTTGATATTTTCCAAGTACATTGTTATTCCTCCTTGTATTATAGGTTCAGCCACTCTCTGACAGCAGCTTCTGTCAGATGATTTCCGTCAATGCTTTTGTGAACATTTCCTCTGCAAAGCTTCTTCACGTCGTCTGTGCCCACAGAACCGCTTCCGCCGTGGGTATTGAAAAGGTACACGTTCTTGCCTGTGAGGTCGTATTGCTCAAGAAAGCTCAGCACTATCATCGGGCAGGTATACCACCATGCAGGATAGCCGATCACAATGTCGGTGTACTGCGATATATCCGCGATCGAGCCTGCAAAGGCAGGGCGGACGTCCCTGTCACGCTCCTTTTTCGCCTGTGCCGCACAGATGGGGTATATCTTGGAGTACGACTTTTCGGGACTCAGCTCGAATATATCGCCGCCTGTTGTCTCTGCGATGAGTTTGGCGGCTTTTCGTGTGTGTCCGCCCCATGAAAAGTATACGGTCAGGAATTTTCTCTCCGTCATAGTACACCTCCGTTCCGGTATTGATTATGATATCAGTTTGTGTTATAATTGGAACAGATATCCTGTTGTAACCATATTATAGCATGATATCCGTGGTTTGTACAATGCTAATATAGGATACTGCTATAAACGAAAGTTATACTGAGGTAAAATTATGCTGGAATTATATCTCCTGCGGCAGCTTGCTGCATTCAAAGAATACGGCACACTTTCCGAAGCTGCCGAAAGGCTGTATCTCTCACAGCCTGCACTTAGCCGCAATATGAGAAAGCTGGAGGAAGAAATAGGAGTACCGCTGTTCGTGCGCAGCCGCAACAAGCTTGAGCTGAACGAAAACGGCATACTGACCGCCGAGCTTGCCGAGAAAACTATTTCGGAGATCGACAGTATCGCAAAGCAGGTTCGCGACTTTGACCGCAGCCGCAGAACGATATCGCTGGGCGTCTGTGCGCCTGCACCCATATGGAAGCTGACTCCGCTGCTGTCGCAATCATACCCCACAATGACGATACAGACCGAGATAACGGAGGAAACGGAGCTTCTGGAGGGACTCCACAATGGGCAGTATCAGCTCATAGTGCTGCATTTCAAGCCCGAGGATAAGCACTACATAAGCACTGCCTGCGGAAGTGAAAAGCTGTTCTTCTCGCTGCCGCCGACACACAGGCTTGCAAAAGAAGCCGCACTGTCATTTTCCGACCTTGACGGCGAGAACTTCCTGCTGATGTCGGAGATAGGCTTCTGGCATGATATGACCGTCAGAAAGATGCCCCATTCCAGATTTCTGGTACAAAATGACCGCTTTACTTTTGATGAGATAGTCAGCGCCTCGGTTCTTCCTACATTCAGCACGGATACTGCAAATGAGTTTTTCGGAAGCAGTCCGGACCGTGTCGAGATACCCATTACCGACGAAGAAGCAGAGGTGAGGTATTTCCTCGTCTGCCTGAAGGAGAATGAAAAGCAGTTCGGGCAGCTGTTTGAAGCTTTATAATGCATTATTTAACGGCGAACCAAAAGCACTTTTTGCTATTATATAATTATGAAAAACATCACTTTATGGAGGAATACATCATGGAAATTATTATCCAAAGAGTATTTGACGATTTTGAGGACATAAAAAAGATATCTTCAATATTAAATTGCAGCTATAAATTTGATCCGCCTGCTTCATTTGAGGAGATATCAGATTGGGAAAAAGACAATAACATCAGTATCCCCGATATGTATAAAAGCTGGCTTATGCTTACAAAATATGCCCGTATCATGGGCGGTGAATTTGAGCTTTTTTTCCCGGAAATAAGCAAGCATTACGAAAACGCAGTATTGATCGGGAGCATAGGCGGTTCAGGAAAGGATCTTCTTTTTTCATCTAAAACAGGCGAAATATACAGCGTTGATGATGAAGTAGAAAAATATGAAGATTTTGTTGACTTCCTTGCTCATGTTTATATAAGATTAGAGGCTGAAGCAGAAGATGAATACGGTGACAGCTGGACCGATATTTATGATGAGAAATTCGGAGATGAGTAATATCAAAAAGCTCCTGCAATGTATATTTGCAGGAGCTTTTTCAGGTCTCGGTACGGTCTGCGGAGCAGGAATGTTGCCATAAGGAAATACAGTAGTTGGTTATATGATTTTTGAATAAGCCGCATTTTTTTGCTATTTTTCCCCTTTAAGTGCCATTTTGCGTTGTTGTGTGGAGTGAACGGTATTGACAAAGCACATTTTTGGGGGGTATAATTTATATAAACTGTTGCAATGGTTTTTGAGTTTTTTGATTTCGTAAGTAGTGCACAAAATTATGAACTTCAATAATTCAAGCTGCGAACCGTTTTTCGGCTCGCTGAGTACAAACAAATAACTTTACAAGGATATGGATTATGGATAATTTTAAAAAATTCAGAAGAAGACTGATCGCATTTGTATTTGCTGTCGCAACAAGTGCAAGCTTCATCCCTCAATCGGCATTTGCCGCAGAGGATGAAACAGCTCCTGCTGTTGAAACTGAAGTTGATGAGTCAACAGATGTTGATACTGACGGCGAGGAGGACATCGTAAGAGAATCTGTATACGAGGGTGACGGCTACCGTGCAACATTTCAGCTGGACGGTATCTGGGACGGCGGCTTCTGTGCCAATGTGACCATTGAAAACACAGGCGAAGAAGCTATCGAGGACTGGATAATCGGCTTTGATTATCCCGGCGAGATATCCGGCTTCTGGAACGCAGACTTCCTTTCCACAGAAGCAGGCAACTACATTGCAAAAAACAATGAGTGGAATCAGGATATCCCGGTAGGCGGAAGCATCACATTCAGCATCATCGGCGGTGAGGACTTCGTTGATTTCCCCACAGAGTACCATATGATGAGCAGAATGTCACGCCGCGATACTGAGGAGTATGAGGTCTCATACGAAGTTACACAGAGCTGGGAAAGCGCTTTCAACGCAAATGTGACTATCACAAACAATTCAGAAACAGATATTGAGGACTGGATGCTGGAATTTGACTTCAACGCCGATATCATCAATATCTGGAACGGAGAGATACTCTCGGGTGATGACGGACATTATGTCATCAAGAATTCGGGCTATAACTCAGTCATCCCCGCAGGCGAAAGCATTACATTCGGTGTGAACGCTGCCTATGCAGAGGAGGCTTGCGAGCCTGAAAACTACCAGCTTTATTCCTTCGGTATGTCAGATGATGAAACTGACGAAACTGATATGCAGACTGTTATGAATGCATATTCCAAGCTCAAAATAGGCTTTGCAGAGGGCAATGACGCAAATTCCGTAACCTCTGATCTTACGCTCTGCACAGAGCTTGAGGGTGCAACGATCACATGGATCAGCACCGATCCCGATGTCATCTCGGATACGGGTGCAGTCACACGTTCCGATGAGACTAAGAACGTTTCACTGAAGGCTGTCATCCAGTGCAACGACTACTCCATGGAAGCTGATTTCACGGTCCGCGTCATAAAGAACACCTATGAAGATTATGATACGGATTTCCTGTATGACATGGACTCATTGGAGCTTCTGTATATCTACAATGACGATCCCGATGATCTTGAGATATATCTCAGCGATGACGGCTACATTGCCGATCTCAACGGCAGATTCTCGCAGATCGTTGTAGAGTCTCCCGACGAAGCTCTCCTCTCACTGTACGAAGTCAAGTCACTGATGGGCTGCGATGACCCGAAAACACAGCTGGAGTGGGAAAAGACCAGCTTTGACAGCTGCGGATATTCCTACAAGTTCCATCAGGTAATAGACGGTATCCCCGTATATGGACAGAACATAGTTGTTTCTACCGATACAGAGGGCAATACCACAGCTCTCCACAGCAAATTCATCCCTCAGCTGTCTGTGGATACCGCTGATATCATCTCCGAAGCAGACGCACAGACGGTCATTGAGGACGCAGGATACAACTTTGTATCTTCCGATGGACTGGTGATCTATACCAAGGACGGAATAAAGCCCGCTTACAATATAAACTGCCTTATGGACGGCAAGTACTACAATCTCCTTGTTGATGCACACACAGGAGATATCCTCCTTGAGAACCTCAGAAGCGTGAGCGAGGTCATATCGGCAAGCGGCAATGATGAGTTCGGCGTAAATCAGACCTTCTCCGTAAATAAGTTTAGTATTTTTCATACGACCTTTTACACAATAGATGACCCCGTAAGGAACTTACACTATCATGATCTGGCAGGAAGCCACGACCACTCTATCTGGCCCGGAGACCCTATCGTCAAATTTTCAAATACATGGACAACAGGTGAGGTAAGTGCCATCGTAAGCGCTAATCATGTTTATGATTATTATCTTGAGACACTGCACAGAAACGGCTTTGACAATGAAAACGGCGAATTCCATGTGAGCATCAATCTCGGTGAAAACAACAGCTATTCCTCAGGCGCAGGAAATAATATCGTTTTCGGTCAGCGCGGAGGAAGCTATACCACAGCCGCTCAGGCAGGAATAGATACCGTCGGACATGAATTTACACATTCCGTTGTTGCCGACGAGACAGACCTTAACCTGAATTACAACGATGCTCCCGGTGCCATCAATGAGGGCTATGCGGATATCTTCGGATACTTTGCAGAGGGCGATAACGATCCCGATTGGAACCACGGCGAGGATAATCATGCAGCCCCCATCCGTGTAATGTCCAACCCTAATTTAAGGCATATGCCTACAGGCGTGAATGATACGACATATTTCTATGATTTCAATGTTGCAGGAAATACATTCGATCACGGCGGAGTACACACAAACAATTCCGTTATTTCCTATCCCTGCTATCTTATGTGGGCAAACGGCATCTCCGATAAGGACAGACTGGCGGCATTATGGTATAAATCTCTGTTATACGGCTATGATTCGGACGCAGAGTTCGATGACGTCCGTGTAAATGTTCTGCGCGCAGCAAAGGCAATGAGAATGTCAGGCGAGGAAATACAGATAATCAAGGATGCATTCGATACAGCAGGCATCACAGGTCCCACTGCCACTACGGTAACAGGTACGAATGTACTGTTCGGCAAGGTGGTTGAGGCTGATCTTGATACTATCGCAGGAAACAATACTCCTCTCGCAGGTTCACTGGTAACACTGAACCGCAGCGGTTCGTCTTCTATTATTTCGATACCCACAGCATTTTCATTATCCGATACCGACGGAACATTCAAATTCTATGATCTCCGTCCCGGTACCTACACATTAACTGTTTCTCATGCAGGATATATTTCAACATCACTGACAATGTCGTTAGTATCCGCAAGAATGACAAATTACTGCGACACCATCGAGCTGATACCCACATCGTATGAAGGCGTCGGCACTGCTTCGGGAACTATCAAGGATTCCGTAACGGGAAGCGGCGTATCCGGCATGACACTGAGAGTCCGCAGCGGCATGAACAATAAGACAGGTACCATACTCACCACTCTCACCACAGGTACAAACGGCAATTACACACTCTCTCAGGATGCAGGACATTACTGCATCGAAGTAATCGACCAGCGTACCCTTGCAAGCGGTGAAAAGAGATATCTTAAAACATATTTCAACGTTAAGATACTGGGCGGCAAGACCATCGCGAATCAGAACGCCACAGTTTCTCATACCCTTGACTCCAACCAGCTCAGGATCGTGCTTGAGTGGGGAAGGACACCCTATGATCTGGATTCACATCTTATCGGACCCAAGTCGGACGGCACCACCTTCCACATCTATTTCGGATACAAGCAGTACTGGGAAGGCACTACGGAAATAGCAGATCTGGACCTTGATGATACAAACAGCTACGGTCCCGAGACCACTACACTTTACAACCCCATCTCAGGAGACTATTCATTCTATGTTTACAACTTCAGCGGTTCTCCGAGTATCACATCATCAGGCGCAACTGTAAAGGTTTTCACAGGCAACAGCAATGAGCCTGCATACACCTTCTCTGTTCCGCTGACAGGCAACGGCGGCTACTGGAACGTATTTACCTACAATTCAAGGACCAGAAGAGTCACACCCGTAAATACTGTCAGCACTTCACCTGTTACGCCCTGATATCGCCACTTTTCATATCACTGAAAACCGAAAAATTTAGGAGGGTATCATGAAAAAAAGAGTACTTACAGGGATCATAGCAGCTGCTTCACTAATGATGTCGGGATGCGGCGATCAGGAACAGCTCACATCGGGCTCGGAGATCGCTCCTACGGAAGCAACTGCTGCCGATGAGGAGACTACTGCCGCAGAGACCGACACTGCCGTTTCGGCAGACACGACATCCTCTCCCGAGACGACCGTTCCGACAGACACTTCAAATGACACCGATCAGGTATGGTCGGATCAGAAAATAGTGTTCATGATGTGGATCGCCTCTTTTGACGAGCCGTATTCAAAGGGCTATTTCATCGACGGAAAGGGCATGAAGCACGTTTACGAGCGCCCCGATACGAAACCGATGTATCCCGTGGAGGATGAATATGCCTATCTTATCGAGCATTACGATGAATTTGAGTCAATGGAGTATTTCGATGATGAAACATTGAAGCAGTGCGCGGAATGCTTATATCAGGTAAATGCCGATGCAGAGGTCATCACAGAGGGCACAGCAATTGCAGATGCCCCCGAAAAGTCTCTGTACGGCGTCAGAATGAAGGACGGCAGGGAGGAATTCGTATTCCTCGGCTCTGAGCCGGGTATTTCAAAAAGACTCGATGACCCGTCGGCAGATGAGATATTTGAGCTTTTCGGCGATAAATGGTATCTGCAATAATATGCTCTGACAGTGATCTGCCCTCACAAAATAATAAAGAAGTTTCAAGGATGTGAAACCGAAAAGAGCCTGAAGAGTTTTTGCTCATCAGGCTCTTGTTTTTATTCGGAGCTTCGCTTTCTGCTCAGATATGCATATACCGCAAAGCACATGATTATCTGAATAATGGTGGAGCAGGGGGTGGCAAGTCCTATGAGGAAAAGGGAGCCGCCGCCGATGTGCTGCATGATGAATGCCACGGGTATCCTTATGCAGAAGGCGCCGCAGATGCCCTGTATCATAACAAATGTGGTCTTTTGTATGCCGTTGTAGTAGCCTATGAAGCAGAACAGGAAACAGGTCAGCAGGCAGTCGATTGCGTAGGCTTTCAGGTAGTCCCACGCATTGAGGACCGCTTCACGGTCCCCCGAGAAAATGCCTGCAAGGAGGTCTCCGCGGAAGAATGTCAGCAGGAACATCATAAATCCGAACACAAAGGAGACCGCGATGCCTGTTTTCAGCGCCTGCTTTGCGCGGTCAGCCTTGCCTGCACCGTAATTCTGCGCCACAAATGCTGACATGGACTGCATGAATGCCGCAGGTACCAGCATGATGAAGGCGCAAACCTTTTCCGCAACGCCCACACCTGCCGAGGCAGTAAGTCCTATCTTATTGACAATGGCAAGCATTACAAGGAAGGAGACTCCCACAAGGAGGTCCTGCAGGGCTATGGGAGTCCCTATGCGGAATATAGCCTTCGCGCAGACATTGTTCATCCTGATATCTGACCTGTGGAACTCAAAGGGAAGCTTTGTGCGTCGTATGATGATAAGGGAGATAAGAACGCTTATAAGCTGAGCGAGGACAGTAGCCAGAGCGGCTCCGTTTGCGCCGAGGTGAAGCACCGCCACGAAAAAAAGGTCGCCGATGATATTGAAAATGCAGGCGATACCCACGGCGATGAGGGGAGTTTTTGAGTCGCCGAGACCGCGGAATATACTTCCCAGCAGGTTGTACGCGGTTATGATGAGAAAGCCTGCGCCGCAAATGCGTATATAGCCTGCGGTGACGTCAAAGGCTTCCGCGGGAGCGTTCATTATCTTTGCCAGAATCTCCGCGCCTATGACGCTGATGACAGTCAGCAGCAGTCCCGCAGCGGCGAAGATGACCAGTCCCGTGCCTATGGTCCGAGCCGCGTCCTTCGGGCGCTTCTGACCTATTTTCTGCCCCACGGCAACGGTTATGCCCATTGAGAAGCTCACGAGGATATTGGTCAGGGTCATTATTATCTGTGAGCCCGTTGAAACCGCGGATACAGCCGCGTTATCGCTGAATCTTCCCACCACCAGCAGGTCCACCGCACCGTACAGCGATTGCAGGAACATGGCGAACAGCACAGGCAGCATGAATTTCAGCAGCTTTGGCAGTATCGCTCCGCTTGTAAAATCGTTCTTTTCCATAGTACCTCCATAAAAAAAGCCGGACAAAACAGCAGGCATTTCAGCCCGCGGTCTTATCCGGCATTGCATTTCCGTCGAATGTTTTGCCCTCCGAACCAACTTTTCCATTATATCACGGTTTGCAGGGAGTGTCAAGGGTTCAGAGCACCTCGGAAGCGGAGGTCACTCTTTTGGCGTCGGCTATTTCTCCGCCCTTTATGTACGGGGCAAGCTTTTCGGCAGTTTTGCCTATGCCGCTGCTGCCCGATGTGGCGAAGATATGTATTGTCTTTCCCGTCCAGTCATAGTCCCCGCAGAAGGTATTGACCACGTTGGGAGCTCCGTAATACCAGATGGGGAAGCCGAGGTATATCGTGTCATATTCCTCCCAGCCGCTGACCTTTCCCGATACGGGAACGTCCTTCCTGCCGAGCTTTTCGCGGTTGCACCTTGCAAGGGGATTTACCCATTTCAGGTCGGCGGCGCTGTATGGCTCCGCAGGCTTTATCTCGTAGAGGTCTGCACCTGCGGACTTTGCCAGCTCCTCTGCTATCTTTCTTGTCTTACCTGTCTCTGCGCTGAAATATGCTACCAGTGTTTTCATTGAACTTACCTGCCTTTCATATTGCTCTTAGGTCATCACATTATGCTGTCGAGATACATTGTTATATAGTCGTGTCTCTGCTCAAAGAAGCTTCTGAGGGAGCTTACTGCGGACTCGTAGTTCATATCCGCAGCGGAGCCGCCTGCCCAGCCGCTCCAGAAGCGGTCGTAGGTGTCAATGGCCATCTGTCGGTATTCCTCCGAGAGCCTGTCTGCCTCGGCAGTGACCTTTTCGGCGCCGAAGTTGTTTTCAGCGATATCTCTGAAGGTCTCTGCGAACTGCTTGCGGAAGCCCTCATTCTTCAGCGCTCCGTTGAACAGGTCTGCGAGGAAGCAGTCGCTCTCCATGAGCCTTTCAAGGCTGTTGTTGTAGGACAGAGCCTCGCCGTAGATACCCGAGCTGTACTCGGTATCGAACAGTATGAACCGCCATTTGCCGTCGGCATAGGGAGAGCTTTCGTCGGCGGTCTCAGCCTTCCAGAAAGCGGTATTCGGCTCGCCCCAGTCGCAGTTGTCTATGTATATCTCGGTGCTTATGTAGTCCATGAAGCCCTGCATATCTATGTGCTTGCAGAGCTCATCGTAATTTGCCTGAACGGAGAGATCGGTACTCTGTATCCATTTGCGGAGCTCTTTCCATTCCGCAAAGGTCTCCTCCGAGCCGTCATCGAGAGCTTCTCTCTTTATGATGCAGATATCCTTTGCAGGTACGCCGTAATGTGCGCTCACAAAGTCTGCGTCCATTTTTTCCGTTATCTCATAATGTCCCCAGAACTCGCCGTCGATAAAGACTATGCAGGGCTCCATGCCCTGAGTGAGGAACTCCCTGTCCGAGACAAGGGACTGTATGAGCTTGTCTCGGAAGCGTGTGAAGTAGGCGTCGTTTCCGCCGTTGCGGAGAACAAAGCTGTCGAACACCGTAACGGGAGAGCCGTCCGTGCTGTTCTTCACTTTTCCCGAGAACAGGTCGTATTCCAGCTTGGGAGCGCCGTAATCGCTCCTTGCGTACACGTTGAAGCTTTTCTGGGAATAGGACCGCGTGGCGCCGCCGTGTATGCGTATCCCCACATTCTGCTGCATGACGGGCTGTCCGCCCTCAAAGAACTGTATCTCAGCCTCACGCTCCCAGTCCCTGCCCTTCTGCGAGTAGTTCGCAGGTATCTCCCATTCATGAGCCTCAGGGTCATAGTCTGAGCCCTTTTTCCAGTCGTCATATACCTTTCCCGTTACATATATGCCTTTTTCAGGGTCAAAGAGGTTTCCCTCATCGGTCATGAGTGAGACTACCTTGCATTTTTTGTAGTAGTCCGCCTTGTCGGCAAATCCTACGAAATAGGTGTTCGATACCACAGGGCTCTGCTCACCGTTTTTGCCGATGGCAACGGCTCTTACCACCGTTGCTTTGTCCACCGCGGACTTGGGAACGAAATCTTCTGCGGCGTCTATGGGTTGAGCGATGTCTTTACGGGCACTGAGCCTGTTTTCCTCCGAGGAGGCGTCCTTTATCTCTATGGGAGAGGTGTATTTCGTGCTGTCGGCAGTGGGGATGCTGCCGTCAAGGGTGTAGTAAATGTCCGCGCCGTCGTCTGCGGTGATGGTAAGGGAAAAGCCGTTATTATAGAAGCCGCTTTTTGCGGAGAAGTGCATTCCCTCGGCGTCAAGGGGAACTGCTGCTTCCGGGGCTGTTTCCCCGAATACCGGGGGAGAGCTGCTGCTGTTCGCCTTTTTATCGGAGCACGAGGCCGCCGAAAATGTGACAAAGCTGACAGTAAGTGCAAGCAGTATACTTGCTGCTGTGTGTCTGTGTTTCATATAGCTCTCCTGTTACTGCTCATCGGCTATAAAAATACCGTCTTCGTCCCTGACGTAGGCTGAGCCCTCGGGGGAGTGCAGGAGCGGTATTATCTCGGGGAAGCGTCCTGCGAGACCGTGTGTGCTGTAAAGGCAGAAATTATCTGCATCTGCCCAGTAATCCTCGCCCTCGTCATAGCCGTAGAACACCCAGCCGTTAAAGCTTCCGTCAGACGACTCCTCGCGGCACATATAGGCGATATCGCCGCCGTCGGCGATGTTGTTTGTGACTATGCAGGCTTCAATGCCGTCCCAGACCTCAAGGTATTCGCTGTCGGCACGGTCGAGGAGGTCCGCATCTATCAGAGGAACAGTCACCTCACAGATATCTCCGTTCTTGTCGATGCCCCAGAATATCTGGTAAAAGCCGTCGCCGAAGCCTGTGGCGTTCATGGTGAGCCTGTGGCCTGTTTCGGGAACGGTCCACTCAATAAAGTCTCCGCCGGCTCTCTGGTACTGCGGAAGCTTCTCATAGCTCTCGTTAAAAAGGGCGGCGAAATAATCGTCGTAGTGGTTCTTGTCGGGATTGTCCCTGTGCCAGCTGTGGAGAAAATCCGAATACTCATCCATGACAGAAGCGTCCATAAAGCCCATCATTCCTGCGTCTACGGGGAAGCCTGTCAGGTCGCCGTCGCTGCAATGGAAAGCAGTTGTCTCGTGTGTAGGCTCTGCCAGCTCGTACCGCACAGCCCTTTCCTCGCTGAGCTTTATCCTTGCGGCAGTTATCCTTATTGTGTCAAATCGGGTGGTGATGAACGCCAGCTCCACGGGATAGGAGCCCTTTGGCACTGTCCTGTTGAGCTCGGGACTTGCCTCCTTTGTGCCCATATACGCCAGAGCGTCCCCTACTCTTATCCTGCCTGTGGGCAGGTCCACTGTGCCGATGACAAAATGGTCACGGGTCTCGGTCTTGGCAAATGTGCGGTCCATGAGGTCTGCATCAAGCTCCATCTGCCCGATAAACTTCAGATTTGCATCAAAAACTTCCTTTATATTCATAGGCTGCTCCTTTCAATGAATGTACAGACTGTTTGTGTGTATCAGAAGCCCTCTTTCCAGCGGCGGATATTGTCCTTTTCAAATCTGAAGGAGCCCACCACGAAGGAGTCCTGAGAGAGCTGCTCCTGAGTGAACCACGGCGAGGTGACCTTGCCCTCTGTGTGGGTCAGGATATGGAAGCATACCGCAGGAATGAAGCTCTGACCGATAAGGTAGCATTTCTCGCCGTTTTCGTTGACAGCTTCATCGGCTATGAGGACAACATGGGTGTCGTTGCATATTATATCGCCTACGCGGAGCTCATCAGCAGGGATGACCTCCGACTCCTTTTGCAGCGAGAGAGTGCCTGCATAGCGCATTACCTCCTTGAGGTAGTTCCTGTACTGCTGCTCGCTGTCGTCGGGAAGTCCCGCAGGTATCTCCGCAGAAAAGCTGCCGAAGGCGAGAAAGCGCTTGCCCTTGCGCCAGCGGTCGTAGCTGCACTCGTCGCCGTTTGAGAACATGAAGTTTATTTTGTCGTACTGCTTGTTCTCATAGAAATAGTCGCTGTAAAGCCTTATGACACTGTCAGCGCACTGCTGGTAGCCCTCGTCGCCGAGGCTTATATCAAAGATAGCAGCCACATCCGAGCTGTCAATGGTGGAGCCGTCAAAGACGGGGAGCTTGATATCATCGGGGAGCAGGGGATAGCTGCGGAGATAAGCTCCGAAGCTGCCCTCCGGGGCAGGTACACGGGTGAAGCCCTCGGGGGGAGCTATCCTCGTTTCAAGGGTCTTGCCCTCGGGTACCAATGACTCTATGTCGTAAAATCTTCCCGCAGGCTCAATGGTCAGCTCTGCGGCTTTCCACTTGGGATTGCAGCGTATATAAACGGCAGTCATAAGCGCTGCGAGAAGTATTATCAGCAGAAGTATGCGTAAGCCGCGCTTTTTGCCCTTTGGCTTTTCGATGTTGTTGCTTTTCATGGTAATTGCCTCCTCTATGGTGGGGATGTATATCTATAATTTTAACACGACAGTGGCGCTGTGTCAACAGAAACGCCGCAGTATTTCCGTGACTATCGGAATTGCTGCGGCGTTTATTTATTATCGCTTCGGACGAAGCTCCTGACAGAGGAGCCCGCATTCATTGCAGTACCACACCAGTTTTCCCGAGCGGTACATGGGGATAGTGATGTTCACCTGCCATTCGGGATACTGCCTGAACATCATTACGCTGCTGTCGGACACATATGCCGCGAAGGAGATGTAGTGCTCCTTGGTCATGGGATGGTCGGAGGTTATATACCACTCGCCGCCGATGTCCTCCACCTTCAGCTGATGGTTCTCATCTGCCTTTTTAGCTTCAATGGGCGAGAGCCTGCTTCCGCAGCAGGTCACTGCCGCGTCTGAAGTCGCCGTGATGATGTTGCCGCAGTCTCTGCATACATAAAATCTGAGTTTTTTCATATCGCCTTTCTCACTTTCGTTTTTTTCGATGCTGCCCGAGAGCAGCGCCTGTATATCCGTATCCAGCACCTCTGCCAGTGCTGTAAGCAGTGACACATCGGGACAGCCGTTTCCGCGCTCCCACTTTGATACTGCCTTGTCGCTTACATTTATACGCTCTGCAAGCTGCTTCTGGGTAAGTCCGCGTTCTGTCCGCAGCTGCCTGATGAGACTTCCTGTTCTGATCTGATCCATATTATCACCTCATTAATGACCGAAGTTCTCTTTATCTATATTATAAAGGACAGCTTCCTCCAAGTCGATCCACGCTCCGTAGAGTGAACGGAAAAGCTGCCCCATCGAGCTCATGGTGCCCGAAAACGCCGGTATATAGCCACAAACAGAGCACTTCAAATATCGCGTAAAAAGAAGTTTTTCCTGTTCACTCCCGAAAAAGTGCTGTTTACTCCGATTTTATATCCAATTTGTCAAAAGAGAGATATACTATAATCACAGCAAGGGAAACAACAAAAAACAAAGGAGGAAACACAAAATGACATGGTCAACAATACTTGATTTTCTGTTCGGAAATAACTGAGCTGACAAAGAATAAAAACACAGCAGTTCCCCGAATAAAATCATAATCCAGATAAGTAAATCTTAATGTTGTACGACATTGCTCCCGATCAGAGCATTTAAATAAAAACAAACCCCAACGACCCCTTAAAAACCAAAATCAAAAATCTAAAATCAAAAACAAAATCTAAAGAATAATTAAAATTCAGGAGGAAAAAATTATGTTTAAGAAGATCATTACAGCAGCTATGGCATTAACACTCTGCGCATCAGGTATGGCAGCATCAAACACAGGCTTTGCAAAGAACTTTGCACCCACAGCTATCACAGCAAACGCAGCATTCCAGTCATATGTAAAGGCATTCCCCGCAGGAACAAAGCTCTATACATCACCCACATCGGGCGTAGTTGCACAGACTCTTGCTCAGGGCGGCAGCTTCACTATCGTTGAGGAGCAGACTGTAGGAACCAATGTTTACGGTAAGTTCAAGAGCGGTGCAGGCTGGGCAATAGTCCGCGAAGTCCCCCCCACACCCCAGATACAGGTTCCTTTCACACAGTATTTTGGTGCAGGCACAACACTCTATACATCACCTACATCGGGCGTAGTTGCAATGACACTCACTCAGGGCAGCATATTCACTATCGTTGAAGTGCAGACAGCAAACAACGTAACCTACGGCAGGTTCAAGAGCGGTGCAGGCTGGGCTGTGCTTGAAGGTAACCCCGATCCTGATCCTGTTCCCGTTCCCACTCAGGACTACTTCATCTCCGCATACAAAAACAATGTTTCCAAGGTAATTGCAGTAGGTAGACAGACAGTATCAGGTCCCTGTGCAGCATATGCTCTTGCATACTGCCGCACAATGCTTGACGGATATGTACACAGCTATACACAGTATTATGACGGTGAACAGTGCTGGTGGAGTTGGGGCAACTATACTCCCGAGCAGTATTATACATCAAAGCTGGCAGCATTCCAGAGGACCTATGACCTTCTTAACAAGGGACAGCCCGTTATCTTCCGTATAAAGGGAACCGGCACTAATGATCATTACGTTACCTGCGTAGGATACAGAAAGGGTGCTAACCGTTCAAGCCTCACAGCAAGCGATTTCTACATAATCGATCCTGCTCGTCCTTCATCCGAGCTCAACTCACCTGTTAAGCGTCTTACATTTAATGACCTTCGTAACGTTGGCGGTTACTACAAGATCGTTGTAAAGGCATAAGAGATATCCAAGTACTTAAAGCCACTCCCGAGGGAGTGGCTTTTTCGCGGTATAGATATCAAAAACGGCATTTTATCTCCGCGCTTCTTGCTTTATCGTGTATTATATGTTATAAGCGGGGAGCCCCCGCAGGCTGTTTCGCGGTATAGATATCAAAAACGGCACTTTATCTCCGCGCCGCTTGCTTTATCGTGTATTATATGTTATAATTAACGCGAGGCATTCATTATACTTTATCCGAAATATTGCGGTAAACAGGAAAGGATGATATCATGAACCTGCACACGAGCTTTGACCTGCCCATCTGCCTTGCGGTGGAGGAGGATGCTTTTTTTCACTCAGATGAGATAATACAGCAGTATATCCCCGAGATCATCGGACAGAAGACCATCGTCATCTCGGAGGAGTTCCTCATAGGCATATACAGCGAAAAGATAAACGATATAAGCAGAGATTTCGGCAATGCCGAGATAGTCGCCATGAAGGAGGCAAGCTTTGACGAAGCCGTTGCCATCGCCAAGAAGGTCTGTGTGGAGGACGTAAAGGTCATAATCGGCATAGGCGGCGGACGAGTCCTCGACACTGCAAAGTATGCCGCACACATCAGCAAGGCAATATATATCTGTATGCCCACTTCACTGAGCAACGACTCCCTTGCGTCACCCTTTGCGGTGCTGGAGACCTACGGCAAGGCGCGCAAGACCATAGAGTGCAACATTCCAACGGCGATAATAGTTGATACCAACATGATAATAAATGCTCCCGAGGGACAGACTCTCTCGGGCATAGGCGACACCATTGCAAAGCATACCGCCCTCTACGACTGGAAGCTCTCCGCAAGAAAGACAAATACCCGTGTGAACGACTTTGCCTACGCACTGAGCAGGATGAGCTATGATTCTGTCTATCACTGCGATGAGAAGAACATGAAGAGCCGCGTATTCATAAGGATACTCTCCCGTGCTCTGGTAATGGGAGGACTTGCCATGGAGATAGCAGGCTCATCGCGTCCGTGCAGCGGCAGTGAGCATCTCTTTGCCCACGCTATCGAGGAGTATTACCCCGAGGTGAAGATATCCCACGGTATGGCAGTTGCGCTGGGAAGCATACCTGCCTGCATCTTTCAGGGACAGTCTCCCGATGGGCTTCTCAGCTTCTTCCGCACCTACGGTCTGGACGTAAGCCCTGCGGCATACGGCATAACTAAGGATATGTTCGCGGATATGTGGGAGAAGGCACGCACCGTAAGAACGGGCAGGATAACCATACTGGACGAGATAAAGCATGATAGAGTACAGCTGGACGAAATATACAGCAGAATGGCGGAGGGAAAATGAAAAAAGGAATTATTTTCGATATGGACGGCACACTCTGGGATTCCTCGGAGAATGTGGCGATATCATGGACAGAAAAGGTAAGAGAGCTGGGATATGACTTCCCCGATATCACTCAGCAGGACGTTATGGGAGTTATGGGGCTTACCATGGACAGGATAGCGGACAAACTCTTCGGCAGCCTTCCCCTTGAGGAGCGCAGGGAGCTTCTCGACCGCTGCTGCGATAATGAGGAGAAGTATCTTCTCAGGCACGGCGGAGTGCTCTATCCCGACCTTGAAAAGACGCTTATCCGCCTGAAGAAAAAGTACCATCTCTACATCGTGAGCAACTGTCAGAGCGGCTATATAGAGACATTTCTGGAGCACTACGGCTTCGGGGAATATTTCGACGATATAGAGTGCTACGGCAACAACCTCAAAGGCAAGGGCGACAATATCGCTCTCATCGTCAGCAGGAACGGACTCGACAAGGCGTGGTATGTAGGTGACATACAGGGCGACTATGACTCCACCATGGAGGCAGGGATAGACTTTATCCACTCGGCATACGGATTCGGCACTATCGACCACCCCGTCCCCGAGCTTGAGCGTTTCAGCGACCTGCCCGGGCTTATGAAAGAGCTTGACAAATAAAAAAACAGCCCCGAAGCAGTATTATTACCGCTTCGGGGACTTTTTTATGCATATTTTAGGTTATCCGAATATCTCGTCGTATGCCTTCCAGTAAAGAGTGTCCAGATTAGTCTTTTTGTCGCTGAATACTGAGCTGCCGTCCTTTGAGTATTCTCTGGGCTTGTCATCGGTGCCCACGGGCCAGGTGCCTATCTTTTCCGTCTTTTTCGTCCAGCTCTCGGACAAAGCTGCATACTCCACATAGCCGTTATTGACTACGATGAAATACTTATACTTTTCGGCGCCCTCAAAGTAGCGGTCCAGCCGAGCATTGAAGTCATCCACATCAAAGGGTACGGCAACATTGTCTTTTTTGTCGGAGCTGATTATGTATCTGCCCTTTACGTTGGAGCCCTCTTCGTCTATTTCAATCATAGAAGTTTCTGCTGCCTTCCGCAGCACATTTGCCTCGCTTCTTATGTTTGACAGCCTTGCTTTGCGGGTGTATCCCAGCATTGCGGGAACGAGTATTGCTGCGGCTATGAGTGCGAACAGCAGAACTATTCCGATGACCAGTCCTACTATCCAGCCATTGCTCTTTTTCTGCTGAGCATAGGGCGGCTGACCGTATGGCGGATAGGGCTGACCGTAGCCGTAGGGAGCCTGCGGATAGCCCTGTTGATAGGGCTGATAACCATAGCCGTTATACTGAGACTGCGGCGGCGGTGGTGTGATATTGGCGGAATTGTTCCTGCATGAGCAGGTCTCGCCCTCAGCGAGAGGTCTTCCGCACTGAGTACAGAATGGCATGGCAGTTCCTCCTTTGAACCATATATCTTAATATAACTATACACCTTTTCTGCGCGGAATGCAAGTGCTGCCGTCAGATGTATCCCAGAGTTTTCAGCACGAACAGCCATCCCGTCAGGGTAAAGGCGCTGAGCAGGGTGGTCAGCATGACCGCAAAGGCGGTTATGGTGCCCTTATGTCCGAGATTTTTCGCCATGACGAAGCAGCTTCCCGTGGTGGCACTTCCCAGCATTACCAGTATGGCTATGAGCTTTTCGCCGCGGAAGCCCAGCTTCACGGCTATGGGTAGGAATACTGCGCAGAACAGCACCAGCTTCAGAGCGGCGATACCCAACGTAACAGGCAGTTTTCCCTTTGCCTCGCCGAATTTGAAGGAAGCTCCGAGGGCGATAAGGGACAGGGGAGTCGCCATGTTCCCAAGATAGGTAACGGACTTTGAGAGTATGACGGGCTGTGGTATTTTCAGCAGTGACCATATCATTCCCACGGCAATGCCGAGGATAATGGGGTTGGTGACAATGCTTTTCAGCGTATTCAGTGCCACAGCTGACTTTCCGCGGCTCTTGTCCTTTTCGGGAGATGTCACAGCCAGAGCAGTCACGGCAATGACGTTGTAAAGGGGAACTGTTCCCACTATCATCAGCGCAGCCATAGTTGAGTGACCGTAGATGTTGTTGACGAAGGCGATGCCCAGCACAGCGGCGCTGCTGCGGTAGCTTGCCTGTATTATCTCGCCCCTTTCGCAGCCCTTCCCCACAATGAGGGAATAGACCACTGCCACGCCCACGCTGAGGAGGGTGGCGCACATACAGAAAAGGACGAATTTACCGTCCCATACCCTGCGGAAGTCCGCGGTGGACAGGTCCATGAAAAGCAGGGCAGGGAGCAGTGTGCGGAACACGAATTTATTTATCTGCGATGTTGCGTTGTCGTCCAGAAGCTTTATCCTGTGGACGAACCAGCCGAACACCATCATGAGGAATACGGGGACGGTGGCGTTCAGGCTGAACATCAGGTTTTTAAGAAACAAAAGTTATCACTACCTTGACGGGGGAGAGACCTCTCTCCCTCAGAATATATCCTTTTTGCGCCTGATATAGCGCCTTACAAGGACGAATATCATGAGCAGGACGCAGAATATGAGGAATACGGGGACTATCCAGCGGTTGGAGTTCTCGTCCTCGGCGGACTTCATGTCCGTCCACAGGGTCTGCATCTTCAGGTTTGCCTCGTCGGAAAGGTTTACGAATACCGTGGTCTTATCGGCGATGAACTGACTGTCGGGATAGGAAACGGGACTGTTCTTCACATCGTCGTCCAGCATATCGTAAGCCGCCTGATGAGGTGTGGAATAGCAGATATAGTCGATATTTGCAAAGGCTATATCGGGCTCGCACATGAAGTTTATGTACATTTCAGCCGCTTCCTTCTGTCTTGCGGCAGTGGGTATGCACATGGCGTCCACAAAGAGGTTGGTGCCGCTTTTCGGCACTACGAAGTCGAGGGAGTCGTTGCCCTCAAGTATAGTCAGGGCGTCGCCTGCGTAGTAGGGCGCGATAAGAGCGTCGCCTGCCTCCATTTTGTCGAATACCTCGTCCATGACGTAGCCCTGAACGATGCGCTTCTGCTTTTTCAGCTTGTTTGCGGCGTCTTCCAGCTCGTCGAAGTTCTCGGTGTTGAGGGAGTAGCCCTGCATTATCTCCGCGATAGCGAAGGCATCACGGGGATTGTCGAACATGAGTATCTGGTCGGCGTAGTCCTCGTTCCAGAGCAGGTCCCAGTCTATGTCCTCCTTGGGTATATCCACCATTGTGGTATCGTAGATTATTCCCACGGTTCCCCATGTATAGGGGACGGAATATTCATTTGTGGGGTCATATGCCTGATTGCGGAAGTTGTCCATGATGTAGCTGAAGTTGGGGATGTTGTCCATATCCAGCTTCTGCACCAAGCCCTCCTTTATCATCTTGCTTATCATGTAGTCCGATGGGATAATGACGTCATAGGAAGCCGCTCCGCCCTTGAGCTTGGCGTAGAGCTCCTCGTTGGTGGCATAGTTGGTGTAGTTGACCTTTATGCCCGTCAGCTTTTCAAACTCGCCGTTTACGTCGAGAGTTCCCTCGTCGGCGCCTGTGGAGATGTATTCTCCCCAGTTATAGACGTTTATTGAGATATTCTGTCCCTTGAAACGGGTGTAGTAATCGGGGTCGGAGACAGTGAGGGTCTGAGCGGAGCTCTCCTCCTCGGCGTCCTCCTCCTCGGCGGTGTCAGAGGTACAGCTCCACAGAGCCGAAACGCCCACAAGGGAAGCCAGAATCAGTGAAAATACCTTCTTTTTCATGTTCAGTCCTCCTTTGCGCCGCTCTTCTTAGCCGCTCTGTTCTCGATGGCGTTCTTCACTATGAGAACTATGATGACGGCAATGAAGATAAGAGTGGAAAGTGCATTTATCTCGGGGGATACCTTTCTTCGGGTCATGGAGTAGATGGTTATGGGCAGGGTCTGTGAGGTAGAGCCTGTGGTGAAGTAGCTGACCACGAAGTCGTCCAGCGAGTAGGTGAAGGACATGAGGAAGCCGCTTACCACGCCGGGCATTATCTCGGGGAGAACTACCTTGCGGAATGCCTTGAAGGGACTGCAGCCAAGGTCCTGTGCGGCTTCATAGAGGTGGGGGTCCATCTGATTGAATTTCGGCATTACATTGAGTATGACGTAGGGCACATCAAAGGTTATGTGTGCGATGAGCAGCGTAACGAAGCCGAATTCCAGATTCATTCTTGCGGCGAAGAATACGAACAGGAGCATGAGGGAAACACCCGTTACGATCTCGGGGTTGATGATAGGCATATTGGTAATGTTCATTACCACAGCCTTTGGCACCTTTCTCATGCTGTTTATGCCGATAGCCGCAAGGGTCCCCAGAACTGTTGAGACCACGCTGGCGACAGAGGCGATTATGATAGTGTTTATCAGTGAGGAAATGATTATCCTGTTGTGGAACAGGCGCTTGTACCAGTCCAGCGTAAAGCCGCTGAAAACGCTTCTGCTCTTGGTCTCGTTGAAGGAGAACACGATGAGCACGAATATTGGCACATACAGGAACAGCAGCACCAGTACCAGATAGAGTTTTCCGAGTTTTTTCATAGTGCCGCCTCCTTACATAAGTACCTGATCGTCGGGATCGAACTGATTCATGACGGTCATGATAACGAGGATTATCACCATGAGCACCAGCGAGATAGCTGCGCCGAGGTGGGGATTATAGGCGTTTCCGAGGAACTGCATCTCGATGAGGTCGCCGATGAGCAGGTTCGAGCCGCCGCCCAGCATACGGGAGATAATGAACGTGGAAATGGCAGGCACGAATACCATGGTGACGCCTGAGGTGATGCCGGGAACGCTCAGTGGGATTATCACGCGGAAAAGAGTCTGTCCCGAGCTGCACCCAAGGTCGGAGGCAGCCTCAAACAGTGACTTATCTATCTTCACCATTACCGAGTACAGCGGCAGTATCATAAAGGGCAGGTAGTTGTAGACCATGCCGAGGACTACCGCTCCCGAGGTGTTTATGAGCTTGTAGGGACCCAGTCCCGCAAGTCCCAGAAGGTGGTTGATGATTCCGTTGTTTCCCAGCAGAGTCATCCATGCGTAGGTACGCAGGAGGAAGTTCATCCACATGGGCAGCATTACTATCATGAGCATGGTGCCCTGCTTGTGCTTCTCCATACGGGAGAGTATGAATGAAACGGGATATGCCACCACAAGGCAGATAGCCGTGGCGATAAGCGAAAGCCATATTGAGCGGACGAAGATGTTTGCGTACTGTCCAACATCGGAGATGTATTTCAGCGTAAATCCGTTGTCATCGGTGAGGGCGAAAAATCCTATCATCAGCAGGGGGACCAGTATGAATATGATCATCCACACCAGATAGGGGGCGGAGAAATATTTCAGCTTCATTCTGCACTGTCCTCCGTTTTCTTCATGATATGTATATCAAAGGGGTCAAAGGTCATGCCTATCATCTGTCCCACGGGCTCAGCCTTTGTGGAGTGTATGACCCACTTGTGGTCAACGCCGTCAACTATCATCTCGTAGTGAACGCCCTTGAACACTACGGATTCCACTATGCCTGTCAGCTTGGCTTTTTCCGCAGGGATCACCTTAACGTCCTCGGGACGGATAACAACATCAACGGTCTCGTTGGGGTCAAAGCCCTTGTCCACGCACTCAAAGCGGCGTCCCGTGAACTCTACCACGCAGTCCTCGGGCATACAGCCGTTGACGATGTTGCTCTCGCCGATGAAGTCGGCAACGAATGCGTTGACAGGCTCGTTGTAAATGTCCGTCGGGGAGCCTATCTGCTGGATATAGCCGTTGTTCATGACAACGATGCTGTCGCTCATGGTGAGGGCTTCCTCCTGATCGTGGGTAACGTAGACGAAGGTCAGCTCCAGCTCCTGCTGTATGCGGCGGAGTTCTATCTGCATCTCCTTTCTCAGCTTCAGGTCAAGAGCGCCCAGAGGCTCGTCAAGGAGCAGCACCTTGGGGTGGTTCACCAGAGCGCGGGCAATGGCGACACGCTGCTGCTGACCTCCCGAAAGACGGTTTATGGAGCGCTTCTCAAAGCCCATAAGGTTCACCAGCTCAAGCATTTCGCCTACGCGCTTCACTATCTCCTTTTCGGGAGTATTCTTCACGCGTAGACCGAAAGCGATGTTCTCATAGACGTTGAGGTGGGGGAAAAGTGCATAGCGCTGGAATACGGTGTTGACGTTGCGCTTGTGGGGCGGAACTCCGTTTATGCGCTTGCCGTCGAAAAACACGTCTCCGCTGGTGGGCTCGAGAAAGCCTGCGATTATGCGGAGAGTGGTGGTCTTTCCGCAGCCCGAAGGCCCGAGAAAGGTAACGAACTCCTTATCCTTGATGTCGAGACTGATGTTTTTGAGGATACGCTCGCCCTCCTCAAATTCCACGATGATATCCTTTAAGCTGACGATATTTTCCATTTTTCCGGATCCCTTCCTTTTCTGATAAAGTACGGTGCAGCTGCATAGCCGATAAAATATGATTAATTATAGCACATTATTTTATTAATAGCAAGAAACGCGGAGAAAAAACTGCCGTGTATAAGAACTCTGCCGCGAAAAAGCCAGCGGGGGCTCCCCGCTTATAGCACATTATTTTATTAATAGCAAGAAACGCGGCGAAAAAACTGTCTTTCCTCTAAAACTAAGCACTAACCACTATGCACTAATCACTTAAAGAATAATTCCGTAGGGGCAGGCATATCCTTTAAGGACAAAGCTTGCGAAAGGGTGAAAATATGGGTCTTACAGAAAAGGAAGCTGCCGAAAGACTGAAAGCACAGGGGGAGAATACTCTCGGGGAGAGCAGGAGAACGGGTCCCATGAGGATATTCCTCGGGCAGTTCAGGGACGTTATGGTGATGATACTTCTGGGAGCTACGGTGATATCGGTGCTCCTCGGGGAGATATCCGACGCGGTGACTATAATCCTCATCGTTCTCCTCAACGCCATACTGGGCTTCGTGCAGGAGTACCGCACGGAGAATACACTGGAAGCCCTGCGCTCCATGACCTCGCCCACCGCAAAGTGCTGGAGGGACGGGAAGCTGAAAGAGATAGACGCCTCGCAGCTTGTGACGGGTGATGTTATCGAGCTCGAAGCAGGTGACCGTATCCCTGCGGACTGCGCTGTACTGAAGGCGGCAGGCTTCTTCTCAGACGAGGCTCTCCTCACGGGTGAGTCCGTGGCAGTCGGGAAGTCCGCAGGAGATGAGTCCGACACCGACAACTCCCTCAACAAGAGCAATATCGTCTACTGCGGAGCCTCTGCCACCAAGGGTACCTGCCGCGCAAGGGTCATAGCTACGGGCATGGCTACCCAGATGGGCAGGATATCGGAGATGCTCCGCGATATCGACAAGGAGCCCACTCCCTTACAGAAGCGTCTCGGGGAGCTGGGCAAGGTGGTCGCCATCATCTGCCTTGTGGTCTGCATCGCTGTCTTCGGAGCAGGAGTGCTCAGGGGGGAGAACGTCTTTGATATGCTCATGACGGGCATAACCATAGCCATTGCCGCTATCCCCGAGGGGCTGCCTGCAACGGTGACTATCGCCCTTGCACTGGCAGTGAGCCGTATGCTGAAGCAGAAGGCACTGGTGAACAAGCTCCACAGCGTTGAGACTCTGGGCTGCACCTCGGTGATATGCTCCGACAAAACAGGCACCATCACCGAAAACCGCATGACCGTCACGGAGCTTTCCACGGCGGAGGATACCTACCTTTTCAGCGGCATGGGCTATCGTGTCAGCGGAGCCGTCACCAAGGGTGAGATCGCAGTAAATCCCGTGACGGAAAAGGCACTGTCGGCGGCTCTGCGCTGCGGAGTCCTGTGCTCCACCGCGGAGATAAGCGCTCAGGAGCCGCCCAAAAGCCGCAACAGAGGTACTCTCGCAGGCAAGGGAGAGTGGAGCGTCACGGGAGACCCCACCGAAGCGGCTCTCCTCATCGCGGCGGCAAAGGCAGGCATCACAAGGCAGTCCCTTTCCGCAGGATATCGCAGCATAGGGGAGTTCCCCTTTGACAGCGAGACCCGTTTTATGGCGGTACACGTTGTCTGCGGCAGCGAAAAGCGTATCTATTTCAAGGGTGCGGAGGAGGTGCTGCTGCCGAGGTGCTCAATGTATCTGGACGGCAGCGGTAAGGCTGCACCCATGACTGCCGCACTGAGGAGGGACCTTGCGGAAAGGGCGGAGGATATGTCTCAGAGGGCGCTGAGAGTCCTCGCGCTGGCGGTCTGCACCTCCGAGGAGCTGGACCCTCAGCGCCGTGACCTTGTATTTCTCGGCTTTGCAGGCATGACCGACCCGCCCCGTGAGGAGGCAAAGACCGCTATCCGCAAGTGCAGTGCGGCTTCCGTAAAGACGGTGATGATAACGGGAGACCATAAAAATACCGCCGTGGCAGTTGCTAAAAAGGCAGGACTGCTCAAAGGCGGCAAGGCTATGACGGGGGCGGAGCTGGACTGTCTATCCGATGAGGAGCTGGATCGCTGTATCGGCGAATATACGGTGTTTGCGAGGGTTGAGCCCGTGCATAAGCTCCGCATCGTCCGCAGCTTCCGCCGCCGCGGCGAGATAGTCACCATGACAGGGGACGGCGTCAATGACGCTCCTGCGGTCAAGGAAGCCGATGTGGGCGTGGCTATGGGAGTTACGGGAACCGACGTAACCAAGCAGGCGGCTGACGTTATCCTTATGGACGACAACCTTGCCACACTGGTGAACGCCGTGGAGCAGGGGCGCTGCGTTTATGCCAATATACGGAAGTTCGTGAGGTATCTGCTGTCCTGCAATATCGGTGAGGTGCTGACAATGTTTCTGGGACTTCTCATGGGAATGCCCGTGGTGCTGCTGCCTGTTCAGATACTGCTGGTGAACCTTGTCACCGACGGGCTCCCTGCGGTCGCCCTTGGCATGGAGCCTCCCGAGAAGGACATCATGTCCCGACCGCCGCGGCGCTCCGACGAGGGCTTTTTCTCGGGTGGACTCATGGGGCGGATAGTGTTCCGCGGCATTCTCATCGGACTTTCCACCCTCGGAAGCTTCGGCACGGTCATGCACATGGGCGGCTCTATTGAAGCCTGCCGTACCGCCGCACTCATCACCCTTGTGGTGTCCCAGCTGATACACGTTTTCGAGTGCCGCTCCGAGAAGCGGTCGCTGTTCAGGCTGAATCCCTTCGGCAATATGAAGCTTGTGGGAGCTGCGGCACTGTCTGCGGCAGTCCTTGCGGCAGCGGTAATGGTGCCGCAGCTTCAGGTGGTGTTCAGCACAGTGACTCCCGATATGATGCAGCTCCTGACCGCACTGGGCTTCAGTGTTGCCGTGCCTGTTATCTGCGGGGTGATCTGAATTAATCAAGTTGAGAGATGAAAGCTGAGAGTGGAGAGTCAATGTGTTCGCTTCGTTCACAATATTTAAATATTGCCGCCGCAGGCGGCTCCACAGCTTTCAGCTCTGAACTCTCAGCTATAAACTAAATCGGGACCTTGCAAAGCAGGATCCCGATTTTTCATCATATTTCAAGTCCGAAGCTTATGGACAGGGCAGTGTCCACCTTGTTCATGGAGTTAAGGTCCAGCTCGCCCATTTTGTCCTTGAGCCGCTTCTTGTCGATGGTGCGTATCTGCTCCAGCAGCACTATGCTGTCCTTGGCGAGACCGCATTTATCCGCCTGCACCTCTATATGTGTGGGCAGTCGGTTCTTGTCGCGCTGACTGGTTATTGCAGCCGCGATGACCGTGGGACTGTGCCTGTTGCCCACGTCGTTCTGGACTATAAGTACAGGTCTGATGCCGCCCTGTTCCGAGCCTACTACGGGGCTCAGGTCGGCGTAATATATTTCTCCTCTTCTGACTGGCATATCAATTCTCCCGATATATTATGAATTTCAGCTGATGTTCTTATTATTGCCTTTGAGACTGAGTTTATACAGCTTCTTTTCATTATATGCTTCGGGGAGCGCTTTTGCTTATGCCGCTTTTTTGCTGTCTGCGGTCTTTTTCTTTGCGAAGAATCCGCATATGAGCTTTTCCGCAGGTGAGGAGATCAGGTATCTGTAAACTGCGGCTGATATGAGAACTACCGCGGCGTAGCTGAGCCATACCGCTTTGGTGGAGAAGTCAAGTCCGAGGGACATATACTCGTTCAGCACCGCTATGGCGCACTGTACGGGGAAGTGTACAAGGTATATCACTATGGAGAGCTCTCCCAGTATTGCAAGGGGACGGAAGCCCAGTATAGCGCGGAGCCACGGTATGAGCAGCACTGCAAGTATCAGCGAGGGCGCTGTGCCTATGATGAAGGCAGTGGTGACATCGCCTGTGAATTCGGGTCTCAGCCTTGCCGCAAGATAGGAAATAACAGCTATGCCGAGACAGATATAGCCAAGCCGCTGCGACCTGAACTTCTCACGGTGTCTGTATATCTGACAGAGCACAGCTCCAACGGAGAAGCAGGCGATACCTCTGCCCACAAGGCTGTTCCACAGGGGAAGCTCCTTCTTTGAGAGTATCATCGCCATGCCTATGAGAAAGGTGCCGAAGAAGATATAGCAGGCGCGGCGCTCGTTCTTTGCGTGATAGAGTATCAGGTAGAACAGCAGATAGCACAGCATACATATGCTTATGCACCATGACGGCGCGTCAAAGGACCAGTCTGTGCCGAAAACTCCGTCCTGCATGAGCAGCAGGTTCTGGAACAGATGCTGCAGGTCGAAGTTCCCGTAGACAAAGGTCTCGCCGCAGCGATGACGGTATATCAGCTCCAGCACTATGGTCAGCGCTGTGAAGAAAAGAAAGGGCGGATATACCTTTTTCAGCCGCTTTACTATGAATTCACGGAAGCTTATAAGGTGCCCCGTGACTCTTTCGGAATAGCCCAGCATCATGCCGAAGCCAGACAGCATGAAGAACAGCTCCACCATGAGGTAGCCGCTTTTGTAGGAAACGGGAAATATCGAGAAAAAGGGAGAGCCGTTCTGCGGCTTGAAGTGCTGATAGTGCCAGAAAAATGCTATGATACAGGCACCTATGCCCTTCATGCCGTCAATGGCAGTGAGGCGGCTGTCCCTTTTGTCAGTCTTTTTTTGTGCCATGTCTGCTCCTTTCAGTGAGCCGTCTGTATATAAATATCTCTATGATGGTCACAAGTGTTCCTGCGGTGTAGCTCCACAGGTCCTCAACGGCAAAGCTGGTGCCGATAAGCGTGCGGAGAAGCGGATTTTCAACGCCGAGGATATCGGCGATATGTGCCTTCTGGAGGAACTCCACCGCAAAGGAGAATACCAGTATCCCCACGGCGACTGCGCAGGAATTGAATCTCTTGGGAACAAAGCTCCTGAGCAGGCAGTATATGACCCATACCACTATGACATCGCCGATGTAGGAGCGGATAAAGTGGTTGAAGCGGAAAACTCCGATACAGACCTCAACTCCCAGAAGCAGGAGAAATCCGATGATATAAGGGAGCCGCGCTTTCATTCTATCTCCTTTGCAAGGTCGGGGAACACGCCCAGACTGCGTCTGAGTATGCCGTTCATCATGGCAATGGCGATACCGTAGTTGGTGAAAGGAACGTTCTGATCCTCGGCGGTCTTGCGCCGATAGGTCATCTCGCGCTCGCCCAGCATACAGCCTCCGCAGTGTATCACAAGGCTGTAGGGAGAAAGGTCCTCGGGGAAATCCCGTCCCGAGCTGAGAGCGATGTCAATATCCTTGCCTGTGTACTTTTTCAGCAGCGCAGGCAGCTTTACGCTGCCGATATCACCGCACTGACGGTGATGGGTGCAGCCCTCGGATATGAGCACTTTTGCCCCGTCCTCAAGGGACCTTATGGCGGCTGCGCCCTTGATGGCGGTCTCAAGGAAGCCCTTGTACCGCGCCATGAGTATGGAGAAAGAGGTCAGCGGAATGTCCTCGGGGACTGTTTTGCTGACCATGGCAAATGCCTGACTGTCGGTTATGACCATTTTCGGCGGCGCGGAAAGCTTTCCGAGGGTTTCTGCCAGCTGGTGCTCCTTGGTGAATACTGCCATGGCGTCGGCGTCAAGGACGTCGCGGAGAGTCTGTACCTGCGGCAGTATCATTCTTCCCTTGGGAGCGGCTGCGTCTATGGGCGTTACCAGCACCACCATGTCGCAGGGACTGAGCAGGTCGCCCACTATGCGCTTTTCTGCGGAGGGCAGCTTCGCAAGGGCGGCAATGCGCTCCTTCAGCTCATAGATGTTTTCGCCCGTGAGAGCGCTGACTTCGGTCTCGTTGTCCTGACAGACGCGCTTCTGCGCGATATCGGACTTGTTGTATACGGTC
The DNA here is from genome assembly GCF_900116855.1 of Ruminococcus flavefaciens. Taxonomy (GTDB): domain Bacteria; phylum Bacillota; class Clostridia; order Oscillospirales; family Ruminococcaceae; genus Ruminococcus; species Ruminococcus flavefaciens_R. The sequence goes on along the minus strand of NZ_UETD01000015.1, from coordinate 20,413 downwards.
AGATATGGAATGTTCTTTTCCGTGAAAATGCCGATGAGCTGGCGCTCGGTGTCGGTGAGCCCCACGGTGCCGTCAACTATCAGCACCGCAAGGTCGGTCCTGTTGAGTATCTGCTTTGTTTTGCGGACTCTCAGCTCGCCCAGCTCTCCCTCATCGTCAAATCCGGGAGTATCTATTATGACCACGGGGCCCAATGGGAGCAGCTCCATAGCCTTGGTGACGGGGTCGGTGGTGGTGCCCTTTACATCGGACACCACTGACAGCTCCTGTCCCGTAACAGCGTTTACTACGCTGGATTTTCCTGCATTTCTCCGCCCGAAGAAGCCGATGTGGACTCTCTCCGATGACGGTGTGTCGTTAAGACTCATTTTTATTCACCTGCTTTTAGCTCATGCGTACAAAATCCGGGGAAGCCGAATACGGCAGAAATTTCAGTATTCCCGAGAAAATATGCATTAATTTTGGTGCAGGGCACTGCTTTATAAGCTCCTCAATGCCCTCGATGTATATGGGATTGATGAACAGCATTGCTGCAAATCTGCGGATATTGGGAAAGTCGAAGGTATGACCGTGCCAGAGGAAGCTGCGTTCGTCCCATGGCATATCTCCCACGTCCTTCATTACCATGCCCATGTTGATCTCCTTGAAAAGATATTTAAGTGACCGGTATCTTTTTTCAGTGCCGCTCGGGATTTACAGCATCGGTCACAGCGAGAATTTCGGCTTGCCGTCGAAGATGTGCAGATGCTGAGGGTCGGGGCACTTCTTCAGAAGCTCTGCTATGCCTATCTCGCGGAGGGCTGCAAACTCATCCGAGGTAATGGGGACCAGCCAGAGAAGATTAACGCGGTTGCCGATGAATTTTCTCCACTTAGGACACTCCATGCCCTCTATGTAGACGGGATTTATCAGGACTATCTGTGAAAAGCCCTTTATATTGGGGAAATCGAATGTATGGCCGTGCCAGAGGAAGTTCTGCTCGTTCCACGGCATATTCGCCACATCTGAGATGACAGAGAACATCATCTGTGTCAGGGGCTCATGGCGCTCCTGTGCTGCAAATCCCAGTTCTATACGGTTGCAGTCCTCATAGTGGCTGCCGAACACCATCTCGGAACGGGGCATTGCGAACTGGCTGACGCCAAGTGTGATACCGTAGATAACGCCGTTTTTTCTGCCCTGTGCAAGAGCCTTTGGCGGAAACTGTCCGCCGTCTATGGCGTAGTATTTTTCATGCTTGCTGCCGTAGAACTCCTCGATGACTCTCAGGCACTCGTCCTGTATCTCGGGCCATGAATCGTCGGCTTTAATGTTTTCCCAGAAGGTCTTCAGTCCCTTGGCGCGCTCTGCAAAAGCAGGTGTCTCGGGCATACCCCATGCGTAGCGTGTCTGACCCTTGGCAAATACGGAAAATCCGGGGAAGTCGTGAAGTCCTGCATAGGGTGGGATAGCGCAGAGCAGCTTGTCTCCGTAGAAGATGGCTGCGGAGTCGCCGGTGTCGTACCAGTAACAGGAGAGCTTGTCGGGGTTGAGGGTTATGCCTGCCGCAGGGTGTATGGGAGCTAAGTTTTCCTTGGGCAGCATGGGGGCTTTTCCGTCCTTCATGCACTGAGGATCAAACGTCTCGGGAGCAGGGCGGCGGTTGCACACCCACAGTGCCCTGAGCAGCTTTACTCCTGTCTCGGGAGCTGTCATAAGGTACATATAGTATGTGCTGTCGTCTTCTTCGATAACTGCGCTGATGTCGCAGATGGGCGAATGTGATTCAAAAATTATCTCACTCATTGTTTTCTCCTTGATCCTTTATATCATTTAACAAAAGCCGTGGAGCAAGACGCTCCACGGCTCAATTATAACATATAATATGCGATAAAGCAAGCGCCGCGGAGATAAACTGTCGGTTTTGATATCTATACCGCGAAACAGCCTGCGGGGGCACCCTGCCTTAGATTCTTGCTACGCCTGTGTCCTTTGCAGCCTGTGCAACAGCCTTTGCAACTGCCTGCGCTACGGACTTGTCCAGTGCGCTGGGGATGATATAATCTGCGCTGAGCTTGTCGTCTGTAACGAATGAAGCGATAGCCTTAGCGGCAGCTATCTTCATAGCGTCGTTGATGTCGCTTGCACGGACGTCAAGAGCTCCGCGGAAAATTCCGGGGAATGCCAGAACGTTGTTTATCTGGTTGGGGAAGTCGCTTCTTCCTGTGCCAACAACTGCGGCGCCTGCTGCCTTTGCCTCCTCGGGCATTATCTCGGGAGTGGGGTTAGCCATGGGGAAAAGGATGGGGTCGGGAGCCATGCTCTTTACCATTTCGGGAGTTACACAGCCGGGAGCTGATACGCCGATGAACACATCTGCGCCCTTGATAACTTCTTCAAGGCTGCCCTTTCTCATCTGCTGGTTGGTTATCTCAGCCATTTCGTCCTTCATGGGGTTCATGCCCTCGGGACGTCCCTTGTAGATAGCTCCGTTCCTGTCGCAGAGAACAACGTCCTTGAGACCCATGGAGATGAGGAGCTTGATGATAGCGATACCTGCTGCACCTGCGCCGCTGGTAACGACTCTTATCTCGTCCAGCTTCTTGCCTACTACCTTGAGGGCGTTGAGCATAGCTGCGAGAGTAACTACTGCTGTACCGTGCTGGTCATCGTGGAATATCGGGATATCGCAGCACTCCTTCAGCTTCTTCTCGATCTCGAAGCAGCGGGGAGCGGAGATGTCTTCCAGATTTACGCCGCCGAATGAGCCTGCAAGGAGGCGGACTGTGTTAACGATATCGTCAACTTCCTTTGAGCGTACACACAGGGGAACTGCGTCTACGTCACCGAATGCCTTGAACAGAGCGCACTTGCCCTCCATAACGGGCATACCTGCCTCGGGGCCGATGTCGCCGAGACCGAGAACAGCTGTACCGTCGGTTACAACTGCAACAAGGTTTGAGCGGCGTGTGAGCTCATAGCTCTTGTCTACGTCCTTCTGTATCTCGAGACAGGGCTGTGCAACACCGGGGGTGTAAGCCAGTGAGAGGTCGTCTCTTGTCTCAAGGGGAGCGCGGCAGATAACTTCGATCTTGCCCTGCCATTCATAGTGTTTTTTAAGTGATTCTTCTGCGTAATTCATATAGGTATTCCTTTCGTTATTACAGTTTTAAGGCGGAGAACCTAAGTCCTCCGCCGATGATTTGCATATACAGGCGGTGATCAGAACTCGATCTGGTCGATAACGCTTCTGAGTGCCTTGGCACTTGCCTGAAGCTTCTCTACCTCTGCGTCTGTCAGCTTGGGAGAGACCTCTCTCTCGATGCCGTTGCTTCCGATAACGCAGGGAAGGCTGAGACATACATCATTGATACCGTATCTGTCATTTATCATTGTTGATACTGTGATGATGTTCTTTGAGTCGCGGAGAACAGTGTCACAGATCTTGTTTACGCTCATAGCGATTGCGTAGAATGTAGCGCCCTTTCTCTTGATGACCTCTGCACCTGCCTTGCGGACCTCCTCGATGATCTCGTCCTCGTCAAGATCGGCATGATCCTGATCGGCGCAGTACTCATCAACGGGAACACCTGCGATGTTCATGATGGACCACGGTATGAATGAGGAGTCGCCGTGCTCACCGAAAACATAAGCGTGGATGCTGTTGGGAGAGAGTCCCACATGATCTGCGATGATGGAGCGGAGACGTGAGGTGTCGAGAGCTGTACCCGAGCCGATGACCTGACTGGGCTTTAAGTCTGTACACTTGAGTATGGTATATGTAAGTATATCAACAGGGTTGCTGACAACGACATAGATAGCGTCGGGAGCATACTTAGCCACCTGAGGCATAACTTCCTTGATGATATTGACATTGGTCTGAGCAAGGTCAAGACGTGTCTGACCGGGCTTTCTTGCAAGTCCGAGGGTAACTACTACGATATCGGAGTCCTTTGCGTCCTCATAGCCGCCGTCGAAAACCTCGACGTTTTCGCCGAAGGATACGCCCTGACGGATATCCATAGCCTCGCCCTTTGCCTTTGCCTTGTTTATGTCAACGAGGACGATGTCGGAACAGGTGCCTGCCACTGCGAATGTGTATGCCACAGATGCGCCTACATTGCCTGCGCCGAGTATAGTTATCTTCGTTCCGTTCTTTTCAGCCATAATATAGACCTCCATACTTAAAATAGGGATACTCTGCCTTTTTTCTCTATAATCTTTAACACTTTGCAGAGCTATATACAAGTTTATTATAATAGTAAAGCACGAAAATATCAAGTTAAATCACTTCTTCTGCGGAAAAATCGGAATTTCATACAAAACACTTCGGGATTTAACAAAGCTTTTTCACTCGGGGATTAATGAGAGCAGGAATTGGCACTACCTAATTGCGCAAGGCTTATGAATGAATAATATTCATACAAACGCGAATATTTGCCGCAAAAATGAATATTTATGCAAATCCTCTTGACATTATCTTCTTATGTAGTATAATAGAGTTATATCGCAAATACGCGCTGTGTATACGGCGCTCAATATTCAGGAGGTAATCACAATGGCTAATAAGAAGGATATCAAAAAGGTAGTTCTCGCATATTCGGGCGGTCTTGATACATCTATCATCATCCCGTGGCTCAAGGAAAACTACAACAACTGCGAGGTTATCGCTGTTTCAGGTGACGTAGGACAGGGTACAGAGCTTGACGGTCTCGAGGAGAAGGCTATCAAGACAGGCGCTTCCAAGCTCATCATCGCAGACCTCAAGGAGGAGTTCATCCAGGACTATGTTTACCCCACAGTTCAGGCAGGCGCTATCTATGAGAACAGATATATGCTGGGTACATCATTCGCTCGTCCCATCATCGCAAAGCGCATCGCTGAGATCGCTCTGGCTGAGGGCGCTGACGCTATCTGCCACGGCTGCACAGGAAAGGGCAACGATCAGGTAAGATTTGAGTTGGCTATCAAGGCATTCGCTCCCGAAATGACTATCATCGCTCCCTGGAGAGAATGGGACATCAAGAGCCGTGACGAGGAGATCGACTACGCAGAGGCTCACAACATCCCCCTGAAGATAAACAGAGAGACAAACTACTCCAAGGACAAGAACATCTGGCACCTCTCACACGAGGGTCTTGACCTTGAGGATCCTGCAAACGAGCCTCAGTACGAGAAGAAGGGCTTCCTTGAAATGGGCGTTTCACCTATCGACGCTCCCGACAAGCCCACATACATCACTCTCCACTTCGAGAAGGGCGTTCCCACAATGCTGGACGGCAAGACACTCAACGGCGTTGAAATGGTATCAGCTCTCAACAAGCTTGGCGGCGAGAACGGTATCGGTCTTGCTGATCTCGTTGAGAACCGTCTCGTTGGTATGAAGTCAAGAGGCGTTTACGAGACTCCCGGCGGTGCTATCCTTTACCATGCACACGAGGTTCTCGAGACCATCACTCTCGACAAGGAGACAGCTCGTGTTAAGCAGTACCTCGGAATCAAGTTCGCTGACATCGTTTACAACGGTCAGTGGTACACACCTCTCCGTGAAGCTCTTACAGCTTTCGTAGACAAGACTCAGGAGAGAGTTACAGGCGACGTTAAGCTCAAGCTCTACAAGGGCAACATCATCAATGCAGGCGTTACTTCACCCTATACTCTCTACGATGAGGAAGTTGCAACATTCGACGAGGATGAGGTTTACAATCAGGCTGACGCAGCAGGCTTCATCAACCTCTTCGGTCTCCCGATAAAGGTTAGAGCTCAGCTGGACAAGAAGAGAAACAACAAGTAATTCTATTTCAGCCGCAATATAAGTATATATCAGTTTCAGGCAGGGGAGCCTTCTCCTGCCTGTTACGATTTAATAGAATGCATAATTCATAATGCATAATGCATAATTAAAGCATTGCTGAACGAATAATTATGAATTGAGCATTATGAATTATGAATTGAAAAGGGCGGGGATAACATGGTGAACGTAAGAGTCATGACCATCGATGACTACGATAAGGTCTATGCACTGTGGCTTTCCTGTGCCGGAATGGGACTGAACAATCTTGACGATTCAAGAGAGGGTATAGAGAAGTACCTCGCAAGAAATCCGGAGACCTGTTTCGTTGCAGAGGAAGACGGCAGCATAGCCGGAGTTATCATTGCCGGCAATGACGGAAGAAGAGGCTACATCTATCATACGGCTGTAAACCCTGACTACAGACGCCGTGGGATAGGCTCCGAGCTTGTTGACAAGGCATTGAATGCGCTGAAGTCGCTCGGTATAAACAAGGTCGCACTGGTGGTGTTTTCAAGAAATGAGAACGGCAACGCATTCTGGGAAAAGGTCGGATTCACTGTAAGAGATGACCTTACATACAGAAACATTTCTCTCGCAGATATCGTGAGAATAGACACATAAAGGAGTAAAAGCAATGGCAGATATGATGTGGGCAGGAAGATTTTCAAAGCAGGTGGACGCAGGCGTCAACGCTTTCAATTCTTCAATAGCCTTTGACGGACGTATGTACCGTCACGATATACAGGGCAGTATAGCCCACGCAACAATGCTGGGAGACTGCGGTATCATAACCAAGGAGGACAGCCTCACTATCATCGAGGGGCTCAAGGGCATCCTCGCCGATATTGACAGCGGCAAGCTGGAGCTTGACCCCAACGCCGAGGATATCCATATGTTCGTTGAGGCGGAGCTGACAAAGCGTCTCGGCGACGTTGGAAAGAGGCTCCACACCTCACGTTCAAGAAACGATCAGGTGGCAGTTGACCTGAGACTCTACCTCCGCGACGAGATAGACGAGATATACGCTATGGTCAAGGAGCTGGCTGTTACTCTGGTGAATATGGCTAAGGATCACACCGAGACCATAATGCCCGGATATACTCATTTACAGAGAGCACAGCCCATCACACTTGCACATCACCTTATGGCGTATGTGTGGATGCTCCTCCGCGATATGGAAAGACTTCAGGATACCGCAAAGAGAATGAATTACTGCCCTCTCGGCAGCGGTGCTCTTGCAGGTACTACATATAAGACCAACAGAAAGCAGACCTCTGAGCTTCTCGGCTTTACGGCTCCCATGCCCAACAGCCTTGACGGTGTTTCCGACAGGGACTACTGCGTGGAGCTGGGCTGCGCCCTGTCGCTTCTGATGACTCACCTTTCAAGATTTTCCGAGGAAATAATCCTCTGGTGCTCATGGGAGTTCAAGTTCGTGGAGCTTGACGACGCCTTTGCAACAGGCTCTTCCATCATGCCCCAGAAGAAGAACCCCGATGTTACGGAGCTTATCCGCGGCAAGACAGGCAGAGTAAACGGCGACCTCATGACCCTCCTCACCATGATGAAGGGACTTCCCCTTGCATATAACAAGGATATGCAGGAGGACAAGGAGGCTATATTCGACGCCGTTGACAACGTGAAGCTCTGCGTAAAGACATTCACTCCCATGCTGGCAACTATGCGCGTACTCAAGGACAACATGAGACACGCTGCCGCAAAGGGCTTCATAAACGCTACGGACTGTGCAGACTATCTCGTTAAGAAGGGTATGCCTTTCCGTGACGCTTACAAGATAACAGGCACCCTCGTTGCTCAGTGCATCGAGAAGGGACTCACTCTCGAGACCCTTCCCCTTGAGGACTATCAGGCTATGACAGACCTCTTTACCGAGGACGTTTACGAGGCTATCAGCCTTGATACCTGCGTCCGCGAGCGCAAGTCCGAGGGAGGTCCCTCACCCGACGCTGTAAAGGAGCAGATCGCTCTGGCGGAGAAGGCACTGGGTCTCTGATATGAAGAAAAAGGATGTCACCTTTACTATCGGTCTCACCATCCTCATGGGCGTTATATGGGGAATAGGCGAGCTGATAATGGGGCTCTGGCTGGCAGTTATCCCCAGTGCCCATATATTCTGGTTCGCTCTCATAGTTATAATTACCCTCGGGGTCAGTGTCTGGCACTCCATGATTGAGGACAAGTCCGACACCAAGGATCCCAAGCAGGCAAAGTATGAGAGAAAGGTCGGTAAGCGCAGGAAGTGAGCCGTTAGCCATTAGCCCTTAGCCTTTAGCCCTTAGAAGACGGCTGATCATATGAAAAGGATTCCAAAGGGGTCACTACCCCTTTGGTCAGGTCAAGGGCTGACAGCCCTTGCAGGGTTCGGGGCAGAGCCCCGGATACAACAGGCACTTCGCAGGTGAAGATGCCCACTATGAAAGACATGAAAACGGAGGAAAAAACAATGTCAGTTAAAGTATATATAGACGGTCAGGAAGGTACCACAGGTCTCAAGATACAGGAGCGTTTCAAGGGAAGAAATGACGTTGAGATCATGAAAATCAGCGAGGAGCTGAGAAAGGACCCCGCCGAGCGCGCAAGACTTATAAACAGCGCAGACTATGTTTTCCTCTGCCTGCCCGATGCCGCTTCCAGAGAGGCTGTGTCCTTCATCGATAAGGATAACGACCATGTCCGTATCATCGACGCATCTACGGCTCACCGTACAAATCCCGACTGGGCTTACGGCTTCCCGGAGCTCTCTGCCGCTCACAGAGCAAAGATAGAGACCTCCAACAGAGTAGCTGTTCCCGGCTGCTATGCAAGCGGCTTTGCTTCAATAGTCTATCCGCTGGTAAGCAGCGGCATTATCCCTGCGGACTTCCCCGTATTCGCCTATGCCACATCAGGCTACAGCGGAGCAGGCAAGAAGGCTATCGCGGTATATGAGGGCGAGGATAAGCCCTATGAGTTCAACAGTCCCCGTATGTACGCACTCTCTCAGCAGCACAAGCACCTGCCCGAGATGAAGGCTGTATCGGGGCTCACCTACACTCCCATGTTCAGCCCTATGATATGCGATTATTACAGCGGTATGGTGGTAAGCGTTCCGATACAGACAAGAATGCTTGACAAGAAGGTCACCGCACAGCAGGTACATGAGATGTATGAAAAGCACTATGCAGGTGCAAAAATGATAGAGGTAATGCCTCTTATGTCCGCAGAGGAGCAGAAGAGCTTCTTCCTTGCATCCAACACTCTCAGCGGACAAAACAAATTGCAGGTCTTCGTTTTCGGCAGCGACGAGCAGATACTCCTCTGCTCACGTCTTGACAATCTCGGAAAGGGAGCAAGCGGCGCTGCTGTTCAGTGCCTCAATATAATGATGGGTATTGACGAGACCACAGGATTAATATGATATGTTTTTATATCGGGGGGAAATAAAAATGAGTAAAAAGCTTAGAGAGATCTATGAATATGATCTTATCGAGGACGACGGTATCGACTATACCGTGGATGAGTGGTTCAACACTATCATGGAAAAAACAAAGGATCAGCTCAATGTCTCTGACGTCAGCCGTATGCTCCGCCAGAAGATATGCTCAAAGGTAGCGATAAAGAGAGCTATCGAAATGCTCAGCGATGACCCCTTCATCGGCGAGATGTTCGAGGGACAGCTGATGTACAACCTCTTTATGGGCAAGGAGAAATACCTCAGGCTCTACTATCATCAGGTCGAGCCCGTTCTCGAGAACGCTGCCCTCATGGCAAAGTCCCACAACTGGGAATGCGAGCAGGCAAAAGAGGAATATATGGACATAGTTGCGAAATTCGCAAAGAAGATCAAGGAGGAAACAGAGCATGAAGCTTGTTGATGTAAAGGGTATTACTTTCGTAGAGGGAGGAGTCTGCGCCGCAAAGGGCTTCAGAGCCAACGGCGTTCAGTGCGGTCTTGCTCACAAGCCCCTGAATGACATGGACGGGGCAAATGCTGCCGCCAACAATGCACTTCCCTCAGCAAAGAAGAAAAACGACCTTGCACTCATAGTTGCGGACAAGATGTGCAGCGCTGCTGCCGTATATACCACAAACAAGGTAAAGGGCGCGCCCATACTTGTTACCAAGGAGCATATCAAGGACGGCAAGGCAAAGGCTGTTATCGTTAACTCGGTAAATGCCAACACCTGCAATCCCGACGGCGTTGAGAAGGCAACAAAGATGTGTCAGCTGGCTGCCAAGGCTCTTGGCATAGATGAGAACGACGTTATCGTGGCTTCCACAGGCGTTATCGGTCAGGTGCTCCCCATCGAGCCCATCGCAAACGCTATGGACGACCTTGCAGGCGGTCTTACCTATGACGGCAACAAGAGAGCTCTTGAGGCGATCATGACCACAGATACACGCGAGAAGGAGATAGCTGTTCAGTTCGAGCTGGGCGGAAAGATATGTACCATGGGCGGTATGCTCAAGGGAAGCGGAATGATCCACCCCAATATGGCTACAACACTTACCTTCCTTACCACCGATGCCGATATCTCTCCCGAGATGATACAGCTGGCTCTCAGCGATATCATCAAGGTAACTCTCAACCGTGCAAGCGTTGACGGAGATACCTCCACAAACGATATGGTATGCATCATGGCTTCGGGCGAGGCAGGCAACAAGCCTGTTACATCCGAGGACGGCGAGTATGAGAAGTTCAGACACGCTCTCTATGCTATACTCATGAACCTTGCAAGAATGATGGCAAGGGACGGCGAGGGCGCTACAAAGCTCATCGAGTGCGCTGTAAGAGGTGCAGAGACCGATGAGATCGCAGAAAAGGTAGCAAAGTCCGTCGTAACATCCAGTCTCATAAAGGCTATGATCTTCGGCGAGGACGCCAACGCAGGACGTATCTTCTGCGCTCTGGGCTATGCCGACGCTGATTTCGATATCAGTAAGGTAGACGTGGAAATGGCTTCTGAGGGCGGAGTTATCCCTCTCGGACGCAAGGGCTGCGTCATTGAGTTCTCAGAGGAGCTTGCCAAGAGGATACTCAAGGAGGAGGAGATCAAGATCCTCATCTCTCTGGGCGACGGCAAGGGCAAGGCTATCACATGGGGCTGTGACCTTACCTATGATTACGTCAAGATAAACGGCGATTACAGAAGCTGATACATTACTTTCGGGAAACAGGGGGATATGTATGGCAGAGAACAGCGGTATCAGCCATGAATATGAGAGTTATGAGCTTGAAATGACTTTTCGCGGACTGCTGCTCCCCGATGAGGAGCTGATCTGGTGTGCAAGGTCCCATAAAAAGATCAATCTTTTCGTGCTTTCCCTTATGTGGAATTTCGGTATCTCATATGTAGTGGTCGGAGTGTTTTTTATCATCCTTGCTGTAAGGGAAAAGAGACCGGCGTCAGATATGATCTTACACTGTTCCGTTATGAGTCTGTTTATCATCACAGGACTGGTCTATCTGATAAAAACGATAAAAAGCAGAAAACGACGTATAAAAAAAGGCAAATATGCTCTTACCGACAAGCGTGTCATTGCTATAACCGGTAAAAATGTGAGTTCTATCGACCTTACGGAGATATGCAGGATATCGATCGAAAAGACAGCACCTGCTGTTGGTCATATCACGATATATAGAGCTTCCGGTCCTTTCGGAGGAAGCAGCGTAGGTGCGGTATTCTGTTCGATAAAGGGACCTCTGCATATTGATGATATCATAAGAAAGCAGATAGAAACAGCCAGAAAAAAAGCAGGCATTCCCGAGATAGAGATCGAAGGTCAGTCGTTCAGACAAATGACCGCAGGTATGTGATATAGGGGGAAAGAAGATGTTCGGCAGGAAAAACAACGAGGACTACGATGACTATAACGAGAAGTACGCCTCGAAATACGATGACGATTATATAGCTCCCTCAAAGGAGTACAGAGAAGAATGTGATCACAGTCACGAGCAGTCTTACAGCGATATAAACGAGGTCAGAGAGTGCGGCCACAGTCACGAACAGACCTACGAGGACGCAGACACGGAGCAGAAGCCCTACGATAAACGTGTCGGCCTTGAAAACAGCATGGAAAAACTGCTGGCTCCCAATGAGCATCTGCTCTGGGCAGGCGGCAGCCCGAGAGCGTTCAAAAACAAGAAAGCCACGGGAAATACACTGCTTATAGGGGGCACGGCGATGTTCTTTCTTGGCGGTCTGATCGCAGAGTGGGTGTGTATTCTGGGCATCTTGATCCTGACATTAGGGATATGCTTGATGATACTGGAAAATGTGAATGCCTATGCTGTTACCGATATCAGGGTAATAGCTGTGCAGGGCGGCAAAAATATGTCTATCCCTCTCGGATGGATACAATATGCCAGCAGTCTCGGTTCGGCAAGCGGCTTGGTGAAGCTGAATCTGGATTTTCCCGTAAACAGTTCCCCATGCCGCAAGGACAGAACGAGAGTTTTCACGATGTACAAGATAAGCGATGCTCCCAGAGTAAAGCGTATAATCGAGGACGCTTCTGCAGGAGCCCGTATAAATAAAAAGTAGCGAAAGGCGGTGTCAGCGTGTTCGGAAGGAAGAAAAACGAGGACTACGATGAATATAACGAGAAATATGCCTCGAAATATGATGATGACTATATAGCTCCGTCCAAGGAATACAGAGCGGAATGCGACCACAGTCACGAGCAGTCATACAGCAATGTGAACAACGTCAGAGAGTGCGACCACAGTCACGAGCAGACCTACGAGGACGCTGATTATGAGCAGAGGTCCTACGATAACTACACAAGCATCGAGAGCAGGTTCCAGCCATATCTCACGGCTAATGAGCATATCTTATGGGTGGGCGGCCATGACAAGCAGAGCCCTGCTGCCAAGGACGATCCTACGGCTTCAAGGAAGGGCGCTGTCATAGGGCTGATCATTGGTATCATCCTGACCACCGTGGGCGCAGTGACCTGTGTACTTTCATTGATAGGCATAGTTGTTATAATCATTTCGGCGCTTTGCCTTTCGGGAGTATTTGATGCGCTCTATGCCATTACCGATATAAGGGTGATCATGCTGCAAGGCGGAAAGGTGACCAATTATCACCTGAGGTCATTGTCAAATGTCAGATACATCTCACAGCAGGGAAATATCGGATATGTGACCTTTGAAAACAACAGTATGAGAGGACCTAACGGCGCACCGTACTCCTGTCGGATAGGCAAGGTCCACGATCCTGCAAGAGTCAGCAGGATACTCTCGGATGCCGTACGCGGTGCAAATGCTCCGAGGAACCGATGACTCGCGAAAGGCTGAGAAAGGACGGTGGGAAACGTGCCCGGAAGAAGCAGAGAAGACACTGACGAATATAATTACAGTGCCTCCCCGGAATATTACGGCGGATATCCCACGGAACTCCCCGACGGCAATGAAAAAGAGCGGAAGTCCGCAAGCCCCGAAGCTCTGGAGGAGGAGTTCAGCTCCTACCTCGGAAGCGGCGAGCGGATAAAGTACGTCTGCGGCAGAGGAATGGGAAATCTCGGAGCTCCCACGGCAAGACAAAAAGTCCGGCGAAAAAAGCTCCTTACGTTTGTTTCCGTAACAGCGGTCGCGCTGATCCTTGCACTGTTTATCGCACTTATACTGATGGAAATATTGCCGTTCGTGCTGATATTTATCATGCCGATAGCTCTTATAATAATGATCACCGCCATCGCAATAGTGCTGGGAAAGCTCTTCGGCAGCGCGGATTATGCCATTACAAACAAAAGGATACTGAAACTTCAGTCGGGTGAGCCGGATCAGGTGAGCTTCGAGAGTATCACTGATGTCAGCGTGACAGATGAAAACGGCAATAAGGGAACTGTTACTGTTACATCGGTGCTGAATGATCCTGTGACCGCGGTCAGGATCATGACGCTCCGTGATGTGGACGATCCGCAGCGGGTAAAGCAGATCATCGAGGACAGTATAGGAATATATAAGGCTTCCCGCTGATCATGGCGGACAGCATATTAAGCGAAAGGGCGGTGAGGACCGTGTTTGGAAGCAAAAACGATAACGAGGAGTATGAATACATAGAAAATTACTTTGACAGTGAAGTTTACGGCAAGCCTGCCGACAGAACACAAAACGCACCAAAACAGCTGACCTCCGAATACTTTGAACGGCTTTTCACGCCGTATCTTGACATGGGCGAGCAGATATTATACGCCTTCGGAGGCGGAATCGGAGATGAGCAGAACCCTCTGGAAAGTGAGAAAATGATTAATAAAGCCCAAAAATTCTCCAAGCTGGCAAAGGTGTTCGCGGGTATGTTCGCTGTGGGTATAATAATGACGATGTTCTTCAGCAACGTTATTTTTGAAAGCATCGGTTTTCTGATAATCATACCATATTTGCTGATGCCGATCGCGGTCTTAGGAATAGTGGTGGCGATCATAATATGGGGAGTCTCAAAGACAAAGAACGTAGATTACGCCATTACAGATAAAAGGCTGATCATCGTGGCTTACGGCCATATGCAGCAGGTCATCTATGAGTGTATCACTGATGTGAAGTGTACTCTGAAAAGCGGCAGCACAGGCACGATAACTATGAAAACAAAGGCGTATGGCAGCGAGCCGTCCAAAGGATTAGTTATCATACCGGATGTAAAGGACGCCGCGCGTGTAGCTCAGATACTCGATGATGCTATCAGGAATCATATTCCATGTCAGTATCAATAACATATATAAAGGGAGTAAAGGAAAAATGGAAAAGATATCAAATAACGAGAAATCACAGGTGCTCATTGACGCACTGCCGTATATACAGAAGTATAATAACAAGATACTCGTTATCAAGTACGGCGGAAACGCCATGACCAACAAGGAGCTCAAGGACGCTGTTATGACAGATATCGTCCTCCTGTCGCTGGTGGGTGTAAAGGTAGTCCTTGTACACGGCGGCGGTCCCGAGATAAGCGATATGCTCAAAAAGCTCAATATCGAGAGCAGATTTATCAACGGTCTCAGATATACCGATGACGCCACCGTTGATGTGGTAAAGATGGTGCTCTCGGGCAAGGTCAACAAGGAGCTGGTACAGCTTCTGGCTCAGCATAAGGGCAGCGCTGTTGGACTCTGCGGTATTGACGGTGAGATGCTCATGGCTGAAAAGAAAAAGACCGACGACGGTCAGGACCTTGGCTGGGTAGGCGAGATAACAAAGGTCAACACAAAGCCTATCACAGATGCTCTTGCAAACGGCAATATCCCCGTTATCGCAACAGTTGCCACCGATGAGGAGGGCAATACATATAATATCAACGCCGATACGGCTGCTGCAAGAATTGCCGCTGAGCTTGGCGCCGAGAATCTCATCCTCATGACTGATATCGCAGGACTTCTCCGCGATAAGGATGACCCGTCCACACTTATCCCCGAGGTCAACGTCAGCGAGGTGCCCTTCCTCAAGAGACAGGGCATAATCTCGGGCGGCATGATACCAAAGATAGACTGCTGTGTTGAGGCTGTCAGACGCGGCGTAAGCAAGACAGTTATCATCGACGGACGAGTTCCGCACTCTATCCTTATCGAGATACTTTCCAACGAGGGCATCGGCACACAGTTCGTGTGAGAGATACTTCTCGTAAAATAATTTACTTGTATACAAAAAATTTACTTATAATAAAACTTCAAAGATTGATTTTGACTGCCTTTCAGCGTTATAATAATAGTGTGTCTGAAAAAGTCCGATAGGCAGTCTGCCATAAGGAGGACTTTATGAATACCATTGATAAATTTAATTCGCACGTTATGCAGTCCTACGGACGCTATCCGCTGGTAATGGAAAAGGGAAGCGGCAGGCGCTGTACGGACGAAAACGGCAGGGAATACATCGATTTCGGAAGCGGCATCGGTACAAATTCCCTCGGCTACTGCGACGAAAAATGGGCTGACGCGGTATGCGCTCAGGTGCGTACTCTCCAGCACAGTTCAAATTACTACTATACGGCGGTTCAGGCGGATCTCGCCGACAGGCTCTGCAATATCACGGGCTATAAGTCGGTATTCTTCTGTAACAGCGGTGCCGAGGCAAATGAGTGTGCTATCAAGGTGGCAAGGAAGTACAGCTTCGATAAATACGGCAAGGGCAGACATACTATAATCACCCTTGTAAATTCCTTCCACGGCAGAACTATCGCTACCCTTTCCGCTACGGGACAGGATGTGTTCCACAATTACTTCTTTCCGTTCGTAGAAGGCTTCGTGAACGTTATCGCCAACGACATCGACGACCTGAAGGCTAAGCTTGAGGATAAGTCGGTATGTGCGGTAATGATGGAGTACGTTCAGGGCGAGGGCGGCGTCAATAAGCTCGATAAGGAGTTCGTTGATGCGGTCTATGAACTCTGCGCTCCCAAGGATATCCTTGTCATCGCCGATGAGGTGCAGACAGGCGTGGGACGTACAGGTAAATTCCTCGCAGGAGAACACTACGGCAGAAAAGCCGATATCACCACACTTGCAAAGGGTATCGCAGGCGGTTTGCCCATGGGCGTCTGCCTTGTGAATGAAAAGTGCAGCGGAGTCCTGACACCGGGTACTCACGGAACTACATTCGGCGGCAACCCCATTGCCTGTGCAGGCGGTCTGGCTGTTCTTGATACCATCGAAAGCGACGGCTTCCTCGATGAGGTAGGCAAAAAGGCAGAGTTCATAAAGGGCGAGCTTGAGAAGTGCAGCGAGGTCGCAGGCATAAGCGGGCTTGGTCTCATGATAGGCATTACGCTGAAGACCAAGGATGCTCACGATGTGGCTGCAAGGGCTCTTGAAAAGGGGCTGCTCATACTCACCGCAAAGAAGAAGGCAAGACTCCTGCCGCCGCTGAATATTTCCTACGATGAGCTGAAGGACGGACTGAAAATTCTGATAGAGGTACTGGAGGAATGATTATGGAGCTGCAGGTAACAGGCAAGGGTAACAAATATGTAGCCACTGACAAAACAGGCAAAGTCTTATACAGCGTCAGAAAAAAAGGCTTCGGTTCGAGATATAATCTCATGGACGCAAGCAACTATTATAACCTTTATACTCTCGTTCAGACAGGCGACGACAAAAAGCCGGGGTTTACCATAATACTCAACGATAATGTGTTCCTTTCCATGGAGTGCAAGTCGCTTTTCCTCGATCCCACCATTGTGGCAAGAGGCAAGGAGTTCTCATTCGAGCTCAGAAGCAAGGACAGAAAAGAATTTGAGATAATCAGAAACGGCACCAGCGTCGGGCATATCCATACTCTTTCCGCTGTGAACGGCGAGTTCCAGTACAGCATAGAGATAGAGAACACCGCCTTTGATGATTACATTCCGCTTTTCGCCGTTGCGATAGACAAAGCCTTCGGCGAGATGAACAAGTAAATATACTGAATTTTGAAAGGATAAATATTATGAAGCACTTACTTAAAATGCTGGATCTCAGTACAGATGAGATCATAGACATACTTAATCTTGCAGATCAGCTCAAGTACGAGCTGAAGCACGGTATCCCACATCCCCACCTCAAGGGCAAGACCCTCGGAATGATATTCCAGAAGGCTTCTACCCGTACCCGTGTCTCATTCGAGACAGGTATGTATCAGCTGGGCGGATATCCGCTGTTTCTCTCCTCCAACGATCTCCAGATCGGACGCGGAGAGCCCGTTCAGGACACAGCACGAGTTCTCTCGCGCTACCTTGACGGTATCATGATCCGTACCTTCGAGCAGAAGGAGGTCGAGGACCTTGCTCAGTACGGCTCTATCCCGATAATCAACGGACTTACCGATTTCTGTCATCCCTGTCAGGTACTGGCTGACCTTATGACTATCCGCGAGTTCAAGGGAAGCTTTGACGGACTGAAGATGTGCTTCATCGGTGACGGAAACAATATGGCTAATTCTCTTATCGTAGGCTGCCTGAAGGTGGGCATGAGCGTTTCTATCGCCTGCCCCGACGACTATCAGCCCCCTGTTGAGATACTGGAGTTTGCTGCTAAGTACGGCGACAAGTTCGAGATGACAAATTCTCCTGTTGTCGCTGCAAAGGACGCAGACGTTCTCATTACTGACGTATGGGCTTCCATGGGTCAGGAGGGCGAAGCCGAGAAGCGTAAGAAGGCTTTCGCAGGCTACCAAATCAACGACGAGCTCATGGCTCAGGCTCATGCAGACGCTATGGTGCTCCACTGTCTCCCTGCACACCGCGAGGAGGAGATCACAGAGAAGGTATTCGAGTCTCACGCAAATGAGATATTCGAGGAAGCCGAGAACCGTCTCCACGCTCAGAAGGCTGTAATGGTAAAGCTCATGGCAGACTGAGCCGTTAAAGACGTATTTATGCAGGGGATTCTCTGCACAAAGGGGTAAATTCAAGCGGACAGTTTACGGGCTGTCCGCTTTTTGCAAATGATATAGGAGAAAAATGAAAAAAGTTAAAGTTGAGTCTGTGATAACAGGCTTTGTATGGAAAATGTTTGGGCTGGAGCTTCCGCTGATAGCTGTGCTGATATTGTCTATAATGATGGATATATCCGTTCTGCCGATGATACTGCTGTTTGCGGTGTTCATGCCCGTGGTGCTCATAGTGGCGCTGGGACGCCGCGGAATAAATCTGTACTTCAAAAGGACTGTCCGATACGACGAAAACGAAGTGAACTGGTGGGGCTTTTGCAGGCACAACAGGATAAGAATGGAAAAAGTCACACAATTCCGCTGCGAAATAATATACTTCACGGAAAATCTTGACCGCAGCCTTGATGGCAGCGCTTCTGCCATGGAGCTGAGCTTTGAGCAGACGGGACTTTTCGGTATCAGGTGCAGAAAGCGCATAAACGATGTGCTGAATGTGAGTCAGCTGGATATAAAGCACGGCGACTACAAGGGGAGCCTTCCCCTTGCAGATGTATACCGATTCCTTGAGGAGAGATATCCCGAAAAGGCAGGCGGTATGCTGAATATGAAGTAAGCATAGGGGCTTTAACTGATGATATGGGGGTATCATTTATGAAAACATTAAGGATAAAATACATACCGCCAATGATAACGGGGATAACGGTGGTGCTGTCTTTCGGACTGTGGCTGCTGCCGATGTGTCTTTCTTACAATGAAAAGATGGCGGACTATGCACTGGTGGGGAGTTTAGCGGGAATGGCAGTCGGTTTACTGCTGCTGGTGGCGGTGGGCTCGACAAAAACACTGGTAAAGCTTGGGGACGACGGCGTTATCAGGTGTATATGGCTGTTTTACAGCTGGGAGATAGACCTTGCAAAGACTGAGAGCTTTTCCTGCTGTGTACAGCCTCACCGTGCAAGGGGCGGAACGGTGTATTCCCTTGATCTGGTGTTTATAAGCAAGAAGGACGGCTATGAAGACGAGAGCAGTCTGAAGGTGAACGTCGGTGCGCCCGAGCTCAGAAAGCTGCTGAAGGGCGAAGCTGATGACATTGATATTATGAAGATATACAAGTACGCCGAGGCTCTGTACCCGGATAAGGCGAAGGGGCTGGACGTCGGCGAAGAAAGCATATTCTGATAAATGAGGTGAAACATGAGAGACATCATACTTGCCTGCGTGGGCGGCATTATCGCTCTTGCAGGAGGAGTTTACCTTGCGCGGCTTCTGTATTATAAGAAGTTCGGCGTGATTGCAAAGGCTGAGGTGACTGACGCAGCGGCAGTCACGAAAAGAGCAGGTGTTTTCAGCTATATTATAGTGACTGCCAAGCGTATCAGCCATTATACCCATACTCTGCGCTATGAGGTGAATGGCAAGGTGTATGAGGAGAAGGATAGTGCAGCCTATACCCAGCCTTTGAAAATAGGCTCCACCCACCTGATACTCTGCGATCCCAAGGACCCGAAAAAGTTCAAATTTGAGGCAGATGTCAGCAGGCATATAACTATTACGGCAGCTCTGGTGGTCATGGCAGTCATATTTGCACTGAGATTTCTGCTGGTGAAGTGAGCTTGGCATATGAAACGGCATATGGAGTAATAATAGATAAAAAGCTCACGATTCAACCGCTGCTTTTTTAGTTGACAAAACCTTCCTGCCGTGCTATAATAATTAAGTCGCCTCGAGGGGACGCAAACAGTAAGCCTGCTGGCGCAGCGTGGGAGCGTAAACGGAAAGAGAACGGCGAAAAAAATCACAGAAAATTTTTCAAAAAGGTATTGACAAAGAAAAGAAACTGTGATATAATATTAAAGCTGTCTCAGAGAGGCAGAGGAAACAGCATCTTGAAAATTGAACAATGCGAATAAAAAAGTAACGACCCTTGAGATTCCTTTATGAAGATAAAGGGAAGTCAAGAAAAGACTTAAAAAAACACGAAGAGTAATAACGCAAGCGTTATGAATTAGGATCGATATTTTAGATGCGAAAGCATCTGATATATACAACTTTAATAAAGAGTTTGATCCTGGCTCAGGACGAACGCTGGCGGCACGCTTAACACATGCAAGTCGAACGGAGATAATTTGAGTTTACTTAGATTATCTTAGTGGCGGACGGGTGAGTAACACGTGAGCAACCTGCCTTTGAGAGAGGGATAGCTTCTGGAAACGGATGGTAATACCTCATAACGTAGTTTTACCGCATGATAGGACTACCAAAGATTTATCACTCAAAGA
>NZ_UETD01000010.1 GCF_900116855.1 Ruminococcus flavefaciens | reverse complement strand
GACGCCCTCACTTGCAGGGCGTCCCCTCTCAAAAAACAGTCCACCGGACTGTTTTTTGATTCACCCCTTGCGGAGCGCTTTGTTTTATTTCGTCGCCTTAAAAGCTGAAAGCGACGACCAAAGGCGCTGCCTCTGGACTCCGCCAAAGGAACACAGTCCCTTTGGAATCCCTTACATAGGCTCGGCGTACTTATTGCGCTGTAAGCGATGTACAAATATCATTTTTGATATTATTAAGCGAGTTTACGAGCGACAACGTGGCAAGCGGTCGAGCTGGCTCAGCTCGAAATTATGATTTATCGAAATAAACACAAAGCCCCTGAACGCGACAAGACGCTCAGGGGCAGAACTTCCGTATTATTCGTCCTCGTCTTCATCGTAGAAGACGTTGTAATTCACAGCACGGTGACTGTATGTGCTGAGCACCAGTCCTATGATACCGTACATACTTATCATAGCCGTACCGCCTGCACTGAGGAACGGCAGCGGAACACCGATAACGGGAGCAACTTTCAGTACCATGCCTATATTCATGATACAGTGGGAAAGGATAAGTCCGAATGCACCCATGCAGATGAACTTGCCGAGATGATCGCGGCAGACACGGCTGTCACCGAATATCTTCAGGCAGATATAAGCCAGTATGATTATGAGTCCGATGGAGCCCACAAAGCCGAATACCTGTCCTGCGTAGGTGAAGATGAAGTCGTTGTGTATCTCGGGAACGGTGATGTAGTCATCGGGCTTGCCGAAAAGTCCCTTTCCGAAGACTCCGCCCGACTTCAGCGCCGCCAGACCGAGGTCCTGCTGGTACTCGATGTACTCGGGGTCTGTACCCGGGTGGAAAAGTATGAGGATACGCTTCTTGTGGAACTCACTCAGCATAAAGAACCACATTGCCGCAACTCCTGCCGCAATGACAAAGGGGGCAGCCACAAGATACTTCCACGATATCTTAGCCGAGCAAATCATGAATGCGAAGATAGCCGCGAATACGATGGCTGTTCCGTAGTCGCCCTGCATTCCGACGATACCGAGAGGGATCATGCCGTGAATGATTATCAGCAGCATATGCAGGGGCTTGTTCATCTCCTCCTCGTCCCTTGATAGGTGGTAGGCAAAGGTGAGTATGAACGCCATTTTCAGCACCTCAGAGGGCTGGAACTGTATAAATCCCAGATTGAGCCAAGCCTGATCGTCCGCGCCCTCTCGCCGATATCCCAGCGAGGTAAAGGTCAGCGCCATCAGTCCAAGGGACAATGGCACGAATATGACCCACAGCTTTACCAGCTTTCGGTAGTCGATGAACGAGATTACGATCGCTGCCACTATTCCGACGCCCATTGAAAAAGCCTGTGTTTTCCAGTAGCTGGAGCCCACGGTCTCAAGTACCTTGTTATGGGTTATGGAGTATATCAGCAGCGTACTTATTGCAGCGCAGAGCGTGACCGCAAAGAGCAGTCCTGCGTCTATGCTGTGCTTGCCCGAGGGCAGTTTCTTAAATGCCGATTTCATTGTTTCTCCTTTTTTTATCTTTCTTTCGTTTTTGTTGTCTCATGGTGTATTTTTGTCAGGTAAGTCCGGAACGCCGCCCATACTAAGCACTAATCACTAAAAACTTATCACTGACCTCTCATTCCGTCCAGTATTTGCGGTCAAGGCTGCGGAACTGTGCGGCAGCTGCCACATGATTTTTCCTTATGACCTCGGAACCGTCTATGTCAGCGATGGTCCTTGCGACTTTGAGTATGCGGTCATAGGCTCTTGCACTGAGTCCCAGCCTGTCGAACACGTTCTTCATCAGCGTCTCCGCTGCGTCGTCCATGGGACAAAACTCCTGAAGCTTATCGGGAGTGATAAGGGCGTTGCAGGTTATGCCCGTGCCCTTAAAGCGCTCCTCCTGAATGGCTCGCGCCGCAACTACGCGCTTTCTTATCTCTGCGGAGCTCTCCTCCTTTGTCTTTGAGGAGAGGTCGCCGAACTCCACGGGAGCGACCTCTATATGGAGGTCAAAGCGGTCCAGCAGGGGGCCCGATATCTTTGAGAGATAGCCCGTGACCTTGTTCTTCGGGCATATGCACTTGCGCTTTGGGTGACCGTAATATCCGCAGGGACAGGGATTCATGGCGCCTATGAGCATTATGGTGCAGGGATAGGTCACCGTTCCCGAGGCTCTTGCGATAGTAACCTTTCTGTCCTCGAGCGGCTGTCGGAGTATCTCCAGCGTTTTGCGGTCAAACTCCGCAAGCTCGTCCAGAAACAGAAGTCCGTTGTGGGCGAGGGAGACCTCTCCCGGGTGTGGAACTGTTCCTCCGCCTGCAAGTCCAGCCGATGAAATGGTGTGGTGGGGCGAGCGGAATGGTCTTTTGGTTATTATGGGCATTTCGGGCGTAAGTAATCCCGAGATGGAATGTATTTTTGTGGTCTCGAGGGCTTCCTCGAATGTCAGGGGCGGGAGTATGGATGGCATACGCTTTGCAAGCATACTCTTTCCGCTTCCGGGAGAGCCTATGAGCAGGGCATTGTGACCGCCTGCCGCGGCTATCTCCAGAGCCTTTTTCGCGGACTGCTGTCCCCTTACGTCTGAAAAGTCAAGGGGCTCGTTGTATGCAGCCTCGGGCGGTATATAGTGAGGGCATGGCTGAAGCTTCTCCTCACCGCGGAAGTGCCTTATTAGCTCCTCGGCATTGTGAACAGCATAAATATCCACGCCGTCGATAACGGAAGCCTCCTTGGCATTTTCCGCAGGGACGAACACAGACTTTATGCCTATCTCCCTCGCCAGCATCACCATGGGCAGAACGCCGTTTATACGGCGGATATCGCCGTTGAGAGATATCTCGCCTATGAATGAGCAGCCGTCGGGCTCCTCGCTTATCATTCTCATAGCGCGGAGTATAGCCATGAATATCGCCATATCGTGGACAGAGCCGCTCTTTTTCGTATCTGCGGGGGCAAGGTTTATCATTACCGACGCCACAGGAAAGCTTATGCTGCATGAGCGCAGAGCTGCGCGGATACGTTCACGGCTCTCCTTTACGACAGTGTCGGGAAGTCCGACTATCTCAAAAACGGGATTGCCGCGGCTTATATCTATCTCCACATCAACGGGAAATGCGTTGAGTCCGAAAAGTCCGAGACTTGACACCTTTGCAAACATAGTTTTTCCCCCTTTATCTGAGCTTCAGCTCGCTGAAAAGCACCTTGCTCTCTTTTCCCGACTTTGAAACAAATCTGTCGGGAGCAGCCTTTTTCATGACCGGCTTTGATATATTGAGTTCGGGCATATCTCCCAGACCGCCCGAATCCGACTGCGCCTGCGAAAACGATTTTATACCGCCGCCCTGCTGCATATTTGCGGGCTGTGAGCCCTGACGCTGCTGCATCAGTCTCTGACGCACCAGCTCGTCGTAGTGGTCGCGGTAATAGCCGTCGGGACTGTTTTTCTTCCTGTCGTCGTACTCCGCAAGAGATACGCTGAATATAGGATAACCCTCAGTCTTTCTGAGCTGCTTGAAATCTATATATCCCTTCAGTATACCGAAGCTGTACAGTGTTCCTGCAAGTCCGATAATGAAAGTGAATGCGTCAAATATGCTGAGATGGATGAATATTGAGCACACCAGCATAGCCATATAGGCAAAGCACAGCAAAACATCGAATATTTTGCGCTCTGTGCAGCCCAAAGCTGCAAAAACGATGAGCAGCAGGGATATCAACGCCTGTGTTATGCAAAATCCGCCGCCCATGCCAAACTCGATATCTTTCATGGTGAACATCATGGGCAGCCACCCCACAACGTGGAGAGGTGCGCCTAAAAGAGACACCGCTGCCATCAGAACAGAGGCACCTATGGTAAACTTCAGTATCCTTGTGCTGATCTGGTTTATCTCCTCAAGTCTTCCGCGGCAAATAGGATAATGCAGATGGTCGGGCTTTTCAATAAGCTCGGGATTGTTCTTGAATATCATAACTTTCTCCGCCATTAATTGATAATCTATATTATTATACCACTTTTTTCGCCCGATGTAAAGAGTGATAAGCGGCAAGTTTGCAGTAGACGCCCGTTCAGAAAGCACATTGACGGCAGGGCAGCAAAAAGCCGCCCTTACGGACGGCTCTGTATTACTTTCTTCTGGTACCGTTCTTTCTGTCGGTACTGCGCTTGAGGTCGCACATACGCTCCTCGCTGGTCTGCTTGAAGCGTGACATCATATCCTCAAAGGTCATTTCCGACTGAGGTATCTGCTTCTTGGGCTCCCAGATATTGGGCTTGCTGCGGCGTTCACTGCGGTCGCCGCCCTTATCGCCGCGATCTCCTCTCTCAGCACCCCTGTCGCCTCTGTCTGCACTGCGGTCGCCTCTTTCGCCCCTGTCGCCGCCCTTATCGAAGCTGCGGTCGGGTCTGCCCTGACCCTTGTCAAAGCGTCTCTGACGGGGCTGTGAGTCACCGTTGTCCGACACCTTCTTGATGGAAAGGCTGACCTTTCCCTGCTCGTTGATGCCGATGACCTTTACCTGCACCTCCTGCTCCTCAGTAAGGTGCTCACGGATATCGCTTACATATGTATTGGCTATCTCGGAAATATGCACCATTCCCGTGCCTCCGCCGTCAATATCGACGAATGCTCCGTACTGTGTTATTCCCTTGACCTTGCCATTGTAGATCTTACCTATTTCCAGCTGCATACTTATTTATAACTCCTTTTTATGGTCCCTTCTCCGCGGAACCTATTAATCCCTTGTAGTGTCGTAGAATCTGCGCTCGTCGGGATAGGCATAGCCTCTCTCTTCAAGTGCGACCTTTTCCATATAGGCATTGAGGTCATCACTGTCAAGGACACGCTGCAGCTCGGCATTTTCGGTCTCGTATGAATCTATTTTAGTCTGTATGAGCTCCATCTGCTCCTCTTTTTCGGCGCAGTCCCTGAGCGTGGTCGCGATAAGAACTCCGCAGCCGATGACTACTGCAACAGCCGCAAGCTTTACAAGTCCGCGATTGAACAGACCTTTTTTCTTCTGCTTTTCATGTCTCATTTTTTTCGACAACGCTTTTCACGTTCTTTCTCTTTTTATTTTCCATTTTATTATACAACAGATGCCGCCTGTTTAGCAATACTATTTTTATTTTTTTAAGTGGTTTAACAATAATTCGGTAAATTCCTACAAAAGCGGCTGTTGCTTTTGCACGAATAAGTATATAAACTCCTCGCAGCGGACGGAACACAACGCCTAAGACTGCTCCCGAAATGGTCAGAAGCTTGCGGAGAGTGCTCATGACAACGCTGCCCACGACAGCCATGTAGACCGCAAAGCCCAGAAGGTTCCCCAAGGCGTAATACAGCCTTGTCTCGCCCCTTGCAAAGACTGCGGAGAACACTGCGAACACAAGGGCGTAAAGACCCAGAAAGGCAAAGTCCTCCGCTGCCGTAAGGAAGCTGTTGTGGGGAAATATCAGGCGGAATGCGCGGAAAACGTCAAAGACTACGCCGAGAGCCACGCCTATAAGGCAGGAAATGCCAAAGAGCCGCAGCTCCTCGCTGACGGAGAGAAAGTTTTCAAGTCCTCTCATCGGAACAGCCTGCCCAGTGCGGAAAGGGGTCCCTTTCTGTCGCCGTCACCGTATACTATCGCCCATATTTCGCCTGTTATGGTCATGTCTCCCGTCTCGACGCTCATGGAGTCGATGTGGAGCTCCCTGCCCTGAACGGACAGCTCTCCCAGCTGAGTGTAGAGACTTATCTCCTTTTCATCGAAGCTGTCAACGTCGGTTATCCCCGATATTGTCAGGTTCTTGCGGTTCTCGAGTATAATGTTCTGATTTTTCGCAGCGGTCTTGTCCTGCATGGTCTTACCTCCGAATAACTTGATATTCAAGTATATTCGGCAGTAAAGTCCATTATTACAAACAGGCTTTACCGCTATTTATCCAGCAGTTCACAGCAGTAACCGTAAAGCTCATCATAACTCCTTTTCACGGTGGGCTCACTGGTATTGTATATGCCGCTGCCGTCGATCACTGGTATCATATCCTCAGATGGATAATAATAGCAGGTATCGCCGTCATAGGTACCGCAGCCGTAAACAACACTGTATTCATCTATAACGAAAAAGCAGTCCATATCTTCCGGGATTTCTGTATATCCGGTCAACCGCTCCATAAAAAGCTCCCTGTCCAGATCTGAAGGAATGTTGTGATCCATTGAGGCATCAGAGCTTATTACGAACGGTGCCGCCTCTGAGTTCCATTTACCCTGTTCATCCATTTCCACAATGGCAGTATTTATTGCTCTGACAATATTATCCAGCTGTTTCCCGCGTTCCTCATCCTCTCTTTCGAGCTTCTCGCTCTCAGTGGGGGCAACAGCCGCCTTCCAGCCGTCATCCTTAACATGGAACATGATCACAGTCTTTTCTTCGGTGTCTCCGTCAGCATTCTCCGCTTCATAGATAACGTAATATGCTTCTTCTATACCTGCTTCGTAGATCTCGGTCTCTGCCTCTATCTCGCCTATGGCATCAGCCAGCGAACCAAGGTCCACTTTTTCGGCTCCGCCGTTTCTTATTATATAATCTATCGCGCATTTCCTGCCGCCGAAAGCGTACTTCAGATCTTCCATATCATCTTCCCCAAGCGGCTCTGCACTGACTATTCTTTTGAAAGTAAACTTTTCGCCACTGTTTACGGTCTCGTAAAGATCACTCTGCATTGTATTTATTATATCATCTTCAGTCTGTCCTTCTTCTCTGACCAGAGCCCTTACCAGCACCATAATGTCTTTGGGGTTCTGCATCAGCAGAGTCTTTTGGCGATCGTTTTCTGCATAGGCGTCTGCGAATTCCTTCAGAGCTGTTTCATAATCTCCGTCTTCAGAAAGTTCTTCGGCTTCTGCCTTCTCCTCTGTAACATCGTCTGTTTTGTTGGCTGAAATGTTTTCCGACTTCTTCTGCTCGTTTTTCTGACAGCCCGCAAATGTACAGGCAGTCAGGGTAAATGCCAATAATCCTGCTATGATTTTTTTCATATTTTTTCCTCCGTTGTTATCGGCTTATTAATTCCTTGCAGTTGTTGTAAAGCTCCTCATATGTATAGCGTCCGTTTACATCATAGTCTATCATTTGGTATTCCTCTTTCTCATCAAAAACGTTAATGTCGCTGCCCCATACCAGATGGTTTTCATCATGAGCAGTAACCGCGAGAACTGCATCTGTTTCATGGAACAAAATGAACCAGTCTGTGGAGTATGGCATCATTACTGCATCTATTATTCTTTCGTAAAACCCTTCGACATCAAAGCTCTCGGGAACATTATAATTAAGGCTCTCATCCTTGCTTATGATATACCATGCATCTTCATACTTTCTGTAATCATCATCTTCTGAGTAAAAAACTACGCTTGCAATATCATTTGCCATTCTCCGCAGACTTCCTGCGTCATCCTCCAAGTACTCCTTATTGTTATCAAGGAATACCACTTCATTCACGCCCCAGTTACCGTCACCTACACGATAGATATGAGCATAGCCGTAGCTCTCCTCCGAGCCAAGAGTGTAGACAAAATCAAGGCTGTAGGCAGTGAGCCCCTCCACCTCTGTTACTTCCATTTTTTGACAATATTCAATGCGATCTTCAAAAAACTGATTGGGATCGGTGTTGTCGATACCGCCGTGCTCCTCAATATACTGCTCTATCCACTGACCTATCAGATATCCGCGTCTCTCCCGATATGTATCATCATCGGGTATCCTTTTGACGCTCTCGATGCTGACAAGCCTGCCGTCAAGATGATCTTCGAGCTCGGAGCTTTCATACCACTCCCCTTCGCCGACGAAATCGTAGATACTTTTCGTCCCGTTACGCTTTCCCTTTTCGCTCATCTTTTTGTCAAGCACCGCACTGTCATGACCGCTCAGCAATAATTCACCGCTCTTGTCTCTGTCATTCATGGCTTTGAAGAATTTCTCCAGTGTCAGCTTTACTGCGGATTCGTCGTCCATGTCTGCGGTCACATCGGGCAGCTCCCCGACAGTGGTCTCCTGCTGAGCAGCGGTGGTGGTGACTTCACTCACCGGCTGTGTATTATCTGTGCTGCTCTCGGTGCTTATCTGAGAGCTTTCAGCCTTATTTTCGCTGCTCGTATCATCTTTTTCACAGGCTGTGAGCAATGATAATGATGTGATGAATGCTGTAATAAGTATTGCCGTTTTTTTCATAAGATCCTCCTGTTATCCTCAGCCTATGTCCTCGCAGGCTTTATTGTATATCTCGTCATAGCTCATGCCCTCGTATGCGAAATCAACGTAGTCAGACGGCGGATAAGTGCCCACATTGTGTGGCTTTTCGGAGTCAAATACCGCTGTCTCCAGCGCATAGGCACCCTGCATCTTCACGAACCAGTCTCCTTCGTAATCACAGTAGTTCTTAATACGGCTGCGGAACAGATCAGCGTCAAAGTCCGCAGGCACATTGAAGTCTTTGCTGCTGTCGGAGGACACTATAAATTCATCACTGTCATTCTTGATGTGCCCTTCCTCGTCCAGCTCGATAAGGACGGTATTGGCAGCCTTGTATAAGCTGTCAGCCGCGGTATTGAGCCTTTTATCTTTGCCCCCTGAAAGTGTTCCGATAAGATCATTGGCAGATATTTTCCAGCTGCCGCCCCTGACACGGTAGACAATGGCGTTGCCGTCGCCGCTCCAGTCCCACTTTTCGTTCTCCAGACCGAAGGTGATATAATATGACTTGTCCAGCTCCACCTCTGCCGCCGCAGCTTCGAGATCATAATCCATTATTTCGTTTAACATAGCCTCGGCGTCAACGTCCTCAGCTCCGCCGTGGCTGTCTATATAGTCCAGACACAGGGTGATCATTGCAATTTCGGACCTGAGCTCAAAGGTCTCCTCTTCGGTAAGGGGTTCGGTCTTCTTTATTTCACCCGGCACAAGGGTGCCGTCCTTCTTGCCGAGGAACAGCGATTCCTGTGACTCCTTTATCATCTCCTCATCGGAGATACCGCCGTACTCGTTCTGCATGGTCTCCGATGAAGCCAGAAGCTTCATTACTTTCTCTGCGCCGTCGGG
Source organism: Ruminococcus flavefaciens (assembly GCF_900116855.1). Classification (GTDB taxonomy): domain Bacteria; phylum Bacillota; class Clostridia; order Oscillospirales; family Ruminococcaceae; genus Ruminococcus; species Ruminococcus flavefaciens_R. The sequence goes on along the minus strand of NZ_UETD01000010.1, from coordinate 195,981 downwards.
CATGGTGAGCTCAAAGGTCTTTTTGTAGTCCTCATTGTTGTAGGCGTCTATGAACTCCCTTAGTACCTTCTCATATCCCTCTGCGGAAGCTGATGGATCGTCCGATGAGGCTGTGGTCTTCTCCGCAGCTGTGGTATCCTGAGCGGTTGTCTTTTCCACGGTCGTATCCTGCTGAGCAGCTGTGGTCACCGCCTCAGAAGCCCCCCCTGTGCTCTTGTCGTTTTTCCTGTCCTTGCAGCCTGCAAATGCACTAAGTGCAATGGTAAGTGCTGCAATTCCTGCAATAGTCTTTTTCATATTTTTTCCTCCGTTATTATTGAGCTGTGAGTTTTACATCTGATAGTAACTCTTAACTGTAATAGTAGTCCAGCAGAAGCTCCACCACCATATCATAGGCTCTGATGCCGTCATCTCTGCCGTTCATTTTTATGTTAGTGTCTATGGCTGCCGTGGAAGCCTCGCTGACAGTCTCCGTGGAAATGACCTCCTTGGCGGCGTTGTCCTCCCAGTAATTCTCGGGCATGAACCTGAACCAGTCACGGAGGACTTCTTCGGAAATAGTTCCCGACAGTGCCATGGCGTCCTCCACCTCATTTTCCCACACCGCATTGTGAACGTACTCAAGGGCGTCCAGATAGCCTGCATACTGAAACTCCACATTGTCACTGCCTGTTGCCGCCACAAATGCAAGGAAGTTAGCCTCGTCCTCCTGAATGAAGCCCTTCAGGTGAGAGAGCTCGTGGCAGACCGTGGCAGGCAGATTTGCGCGCACCATGTCGTCGTTGTAGTTAGCCTCTATGGTGTAGGGCAGATATATGCCCGTAAGGTGGGACTGGCTCATGAAGTATGAGAACTGTATGGGCTTGGGGTCGGGATAAAAGCCGCGGAGCTGAGGATATTTCTCCCCTGCTTTTTTCATCGCCTTTTTCGCTTCCTCCTTGAAGTCGCAGGTGATGTCAAAGCAGCCCTTCTCGTCTCGGTGTACCTGCACTGCAAGCTCGTTGCACTTTTCTATGAGCATTCCGTAAAGCTCCGTTATCTCCTCGTCGGTATGGTCGGGAGCGTCGGGGAAATACTTCTCGGAAAGGGGCGTACACTGGTACATGATGAAACAGTTCATTGTCTCGGTGGTGGTTATGTAGCAGAGTATCCACAGGGCAAGTGTACACGCAAAGGCTGCTGTGGCACGGCGTTTGCCCTTTCTGAAAATAAGCAGTATCAGAAACAGCGGTATGCCCAATATAAACAGCGCCACCGCTGCTACCGTCAGCATCTCCCCCAGTGAAAAGGGCAGAAGTCCCGTAACAAAGGAGACCGCTGTGGATATAACGGGAAATATCTTCTCGGCATAAAAATCAGCAAACGGGCGGCTCAGACGCGCTATGACATTTAGCACAACCATTGCCGCTATAATGATGAGGGGAATGCTGTATCGCTTTTTCATGGTGTACCTCCGTAAAGATCATATACCTGATCAATGCCTGCTCAGCAACTAAAAATCGGCTTTATATAGCTTTTTAAAGCCGATTTTTAGTTGTCAAGGTGCAAGAAAAAATAATGATATTGATAATTTTTCCTGCACCTTGTTTTGCCCTTCAGGGCAAAATGAGCCTGACATAAAGAAATGTGACGCGCAAATCCCCAATATTATAAAGAATTTGCGCTCCCCGAACAAAGTTCGGGGGCAATAACCGCCGGGCAGCGGTTATTGGGGACACATTAATTATATCACGGAAGCCCGACTTTAGCAACTGCCATTTTTTACAGCGTTTTCAACGCTGTATTATCGGGCGGCGGAACGCCGCCCCTACATCAGGCTAACTGCTAATGGCTATGGGCTAACGGCTCAAATCAGAATTTAGCAAAGCTAAATTCTGATTAAGCTTTGCAGTCAAAAAAAGCCCCTGAGCGTTTTTGTAACACTCAGGGGTTAGATCTCTGTATTATTCCGCAGGTGCAGCTGTGGCGGTTGTCTCGGAAAGCGCTGTCCCGGAAGCCGCTTCCGATGTGGTCTCAGCTGTGGACTGCTCCACTGATATTTCCGCTGTCTTTACCTCGGTAAACTTCATAGTCAGCTTGTTGTTGGGCATCTCAAAGCCGCTGAGCAGCCCGTCTCCGTCAACGGTAAGCGTATAGTCGCCGCCGTCAAGGCTGCCGCTGATACTGAGAAGTCCGTCCTTTTCATCGCCGCTGAGCTCCTCTGCTGCCGCATTGCTGTCCACCGCGCTCATAAGATTCAGCATCATCGCCTTTACGGGTATCGCCGACTGGGGCACCGAAAAGCTCAGTCCCTTATAGGACGCCATGACGTTCCCCTCGCTGAATTCCAGCTTGACGCCGCTGAGAGTATTGGGCTCGGAAAACTCTATCTCCCATACCCCCTCGCCGTAGCGCACCAGCTTTCCCTCCGCTTCAAGGCGGTCGATAGTGATGCTCACCTCCGCGGAAAATGGCATTCCAAGGCAGTTTCTCCGTGAGATACTGCCGCCCTTTGTTACTGCACAGGCTGTCAGACATACAGCCGCTGCAATTGTGATAACGAATGTGAAGATCCTTTTCATGTTACCAGCTCCGATCATAGTAATGAAAGTAAATTTTCACATCCGACCTGCTCATACGGTCATATTCTGCTTCTTTTCCTTTAACAGCCTGAAGGCTTCGGGCAGGGCAGAGATGATATCTCTCGGCAGCATTGCCTCCATGCCCAGCTTCCTTGCAGCCGTATCGCCTGCAAGACCGTGCATATACACTCCTGCACAGGCTCCGTCAAAGATGCCGCAGCCCTGTGCCACAGCCGCTCCGATCATGCCTGCAAGCACATCGCCGCTGCCGCCTACGCTCATACCTGCGTTGCCTGTATGGTTCACGGCAGTTGACCTGCCCGAGGCGATAACTGTTCCTGCACCCTTGAGCACTACGGTTATGCCGTACTGCTCGGCGTACTTCTCGGCGGCGATAAGCCTGTTATCGGCTATCATCTTAACGTCGCAGCGAAGGAGCCGCGCCATTTCTCCCATGTGGGGAGTAATGATGATGTCCGAATTCTTCTTCATTAAAATATCTATGTCCTTTGCTATGCAGTTTATTCCATCTGCATCGATGATAACGGGGCATTTTGCCGTTTCGGTCACGAACTTCGTAAGCTCTATGGTGTCGGGAGTAACTCCCATGCCGCAGCCTATGACCACAGCATCAGCCTTTTCCATTGCCGCCGCAAGGGGCTCGCGGCTGCTGTCGTAGAGCATATATCCGTAATCGTCGCTGTCAAGCTCTATGAACGTTGCCTCGGGTGCGTGGATGGAAGCTGTGTCTATGCACTTTTCCACCGTGGCAAGACGGACAAGTCCTGCTCCGCTGCGGAGGGCACCCAGTGTGGCAAAGGCTGCCGCGCCGCGCATGGAGGAGCTGCCTGCGATAACGAGGACTGTTCCGAAGTCTCCCTTGTGAGAGTCCCTCTCCCGCTTGGGCGGATATGCCGCAAGAAAATTGCGCTCGATACGGTGATATTCACGCTCACCGCCGTCAAAGAGCTGCTTCAGTGCTCCCTTGGGTATGCCTATATCCGCAACGGTTATCCTGCCGCAGTACTTCTTCAGCGGAAACTGTGACATACCTGTTTTTAGATAGCCGAATGTGAGGGTCTCGTCTGCCTTGAATATACCTGCGGACACCGTTCCCTCGGAGCTGTTTCCGCCGCTGGGGATATCAACTGCTATACGGTAGGCTCCCGAGCCTATGCCGAATATGCCCATTGTGTCCTTGTCAAGCTCGCCGTGGAAGCCTGTTCCGAAAACGCCGTCCACAAGCACCTGTGCGCCCACTACAGCACCCTTGATGAGTCCCATGCGCTTTTTCTCTGCGTGGAGCAGGTCATCGAGAGGATTTCTGCCGTGCTCCTCATCGGCAGCGTCTGCACTTCTGGGCTGTATGGTCATATAGTCCAGCTCCGCAGCCTCTATCGCCGCTTCAACATTACCGCTGCGGAAGCCCTCTATAAAGGTTATCCTGTCACGGGGGAGAATGCTGAGCATTTCCTGCGCGAGGAGAGTTTTCGGCAGTCCGCCTATGTGGATAACAGTTATCCTGTAGCCCTTATAGAGCAGTATATCCGCAGCCGCATAGCAGTCGCCGCCGTTGTTGCCCGTACCTGCAAGGAATACCACCGAGGAGTCCTCGGGTCGGAGCTTCGCTTCATTGCGGCAGTAGCCGTCTATAAGCTCCGCAAGCTTCCTGCCTGCGTTTTCCATGAGCTGCCTCTTTGATACTCCCAGCTTTTCGGAAATATCCTCCAGCTTTCCCATCTGCTTTGGTGTAACTATCTGCATATATATACCTCCTTACAGTATTATCCGAGCAATATCCTCCCTGCGGAAGAGCTGCTGTTACGACCTGTGTCTCAGCTTTGCGGGAAGGAATTTCTGTATATTTTCAAGCATACGCTCATTTGGTGCGAAGATGAGTCTTGCGCTGCCCACGGTCTCGTCGTTGAAGTCGGCGTAATATTCGTGGGAAGCTATATTGTCAGTCGCCATTATAACGGTCATGTCCTCGCTCTCCTCCATGCCGTCCTCATACTTTCCGAAGGCGGTGAACTCCCTTGCGTTGGTGGATACCATCTCGCGGCGCTTCTTCTTTGCGATTATCTTGTCCACATCAAGGTCGCCGTTGGTAAAGGTGTACTCGTACTCCACAAAGGTGTTCTGCACGATGTGGAAGGTGCCGTAGCCTGCGGCAGCTGCAAGAGCAAAGCCGAGAAGGGCGATAAGGGGAGTCCTGAGCTGGAGCACTGCAAGAGCTGCAAGGGCAAGGGAAAAGAGTATGCCCACTATTACCATGAGGACTCGCCTTGTCTTGTCCGCAGAGGTCTCATTCTTCTTTACAAGCTGTTCTGCAAAATTATCCATTATTATATCTCCGTTTCTTTAATCAGATACATATATAATAACACAATTTTCGTCAGATTGCAATAAATCACGGCAAAAAATTAATTTCTGTAGTATTATTTCACAACACAGACGCGGCAGCGAAAAAAATTTCCGAAAAAGGCTTGATTTTTTCGTTTTTCGCGTATATAATAGGTTTATAACCCGATGACTGAGAGAGTAAGGATGCGGAGTTTCTTCAGAGAGGGGCGGATAGGTGCAAGCGCCCTGTTATGATACATCCCGAAGTTCACTCACGAGGGGCGGTGCGGAAGCGCCTGCATTCTGTGCGGTGCGTGGTAGGCTGCCGACGTAGGTCTGCGTTAGAGACAAGAGAGTGTCGGCTCTCCTGACAATGGGTGGTATAAAAGCAAGAGCAGTCTTGTCCTGTTGGACAGGGCTTTTTTTAATTCATAATGCAGAATTCATAATTCATAATTATATGGACTGTTCTGTTATTATGAGATATTCAAAAGCATTCAGCACTGACGGTCACGGAATACCTTCCTTATGATCGTCCGCGCAGCGGACACCGCAATTATGCATTATGCATTAAGAATTACGCATTAATTTTATGAGGTGAAAAGAATGAAAGAACAGCTTGAAAAGATCGAAGCGCTGGCTAAGCAGGAGCTCGCTTCCTGCACAGAGATCAAGGCGCTGGACGACCTGAGGATAAAATTCCTCGGAAAAAAAGGTGAGCTTACCGCTATTCTCAAGCAGATGGGAAAGCTCTCAGCAGAAGAAAGACCCGTTATCGGTCAGCTTGCAAATAAGGTAAGAGCCGATATCGAGGAAGCTCTCGGCAGCAAGCTCGCTTCACTGAAGGCAGACGCTCAGGCTGCAAAGCTGGCTGAGGAGAAGATCGACATCACTCTCCCCGGCAAGCAGGCTCCCTTCGGAAAGCTCCACCCCCTTACCAAGGTGGAGAACGAGATCAGAGAAATATTCATCGGCATGGGCTTCAACATCGCTGACGGTCCCGAGATCGATGACGATTACCACGTTTTCGAGGCTCTGAACCTCCCTCCCGATCATCCTGCAAGAGATACTCAGGATACATTCTATATCGAGGGCACTAATGAGTCCGTTCTCCTCCGTACCCAGACCTCTTCCGTTCAGGTACACGTTATGGAGAACCAGAAGCCCCCTATCCGTATAATCTCACCCGGACGAGTTTTCCGTTCCGACGCCGTTGACGCTACTCACTCTCCCCTGTTCCACCAGATAGAGGGTCTCGTAGTTGACAAGGGCATCACAATGAGCGACCTCAAGGGCACTCTCGAAATGCTCATGAAGAAGCTCTACGGCAATGACTGCAAGCTCCGCTTCCGTCCCCACCACTTCCCATTCACCGAGCCCAGCTGTGAGGTAGACATCAGCTGCTTCAACTGCGGCGGAAAGGGCTGCTCCATGTGCAAGGACGAGGGCTATATCGAGCTCCTCGGCGCAGGCATGGTACACCCCAAGGTACTGGAGAACTGCGGCATAGACCCCGAGGAGTATTCGGGCTTTGCATTCGGTCTCGGTCTTGAGAGAATGGTAATGGGACGCTATGATATAAATGATCTCCGTCTCCTCTATGAGAATGACGTGAGGTTCCTCAGCCAGTTCTGATATGGACAGGAAGCAGATAGGTCAGTATTCTATATTGATCCTCCTGACCGTCGGCGGTGTGATAAAAATGTTGTGGTCTATGGAAAACGGCGAAAAGCTGGGCGCATTTATCATCATTTTATGTATATTTGCCGCAGTCGTTGCAGTGTTCTATGCTGTGAAGCTGGCGACAGGGAGCTCCTCCATGTGCAAAAAGCTGGGACTGAAAAATAAAAGCGAGCTCACTGCCTGGAAGAACAGCTGCCGTATAAGATACGAAGGCGCCATTTATGCCAATGAGGAATACACGCTGTTCATGCAGAAAGGCACAGTGTGGAGAACCAACGATATAATGTCCATGAGAGACTACACAGGTCAGAGAAGAACAGCAGGCTTTAACTATAATATAGACTTTACCCATGTTAACGGAAATCACGCCTATGTGATAATGTCCGACAAATTCGAGCGCGACAGGCTCCACGCCGAAATGGAGCAGTTCCTTGCAGAAGCAAAGGAGCGCTACAGAGGACGCTGATACAGCGTCAACGGAGTAAATTATACGAAAGGAAATCGATGATATGAATTTATCAATGAAATGGCTCGGCGACTATGTAAAAGCCGATATGCCTATAAAGGATTTCTGCCATGCCCTCACAATGAGCGGCTCTAAGGTAGAATGCTATGAAAAAGAGGGAAGCAGTATCTCCAACGTGGTAGTTGGAAAGATACTCTCAAAGGGACCTCACGAAAATGCCGACGCCCTGTTCGTTTGTCAGGTGGACATCGGCGCAGAGGCTCCCATACAGATAGTTACCAACGCCAAGAACGTCAAGGAGGGCGACCTCGTCCCCGTTGCTCTTGACGGAGCTGTGCTCCCCGAGGGCAAGATAAAGAAGTGCAAGATGCGCGGAGTTGAGAGCTTCGGTATGTTCTGCGGTCTTGACACTCTCGGTCTCACCGCTCACGACTTCCCCTATGCTGACCCCGAGGGCGTTTTCGTCATCGAGGAGGACTGCAAGCCGGGCGATGATATACACACCGCTATCGGTCTGGACGATACATCAGTTGAGTTCGAGATAACCTCAAACCGTCCCGACTGTCTCAGCGTTATCGGTCTTGCAAGAGAGACTGCCGCTACCTACGGCACCGAGCTGAAGGTGAAGGCTCCCGAATTCAAGGGTGTTGACGGCGATATCAACTCCATGCTCAAAGTCGATATCCACAACACAGAGAAGTGCCAGAGATACTGCGCAGGTATCGTAAAGAACGTAAAGATAGGTCCCTCACCCAGATGGATGAGAGAGCGTCTCCGTGCAAGCGGCGTTCGTCCCATCAACAACTTCGTTGATATCACTAACTACGTTATGCTGGAATACGGTCAGCCTATGCACGCATTCGACCTCCGCTACGTTGAGGGCGCACACATCAACGTCCGCAATGCCAAGAACGGCGAGAAGATAATGACTCTCGACGGCGTTGAGCGCGAGCTCACAGAGGATATGCTGGTGATCGCTGACGAGAAGAAGCCTGTTGCCGTTGCAGGTATCATGGGCGGCGAATACAGCGGTATCATGGACGATACTACAACTGTTGTATTCGAGTCCGCTTACTTCGAGCCCACTCAGGTAAGACGCACCTCAAAGGCTCTCAAGCTGAAGTCAGACGCTTCCTCACGCTATGAAAAGGGCGTTGACAGACTCATCTCCATGACCTGCTTAAAGCGTGCCTTTGAGCTGGTAGAGGAGCTGGGCGCAGGCGAGGTCCTCAATACCGTTATCGACTGCGACTACACAGACAAGACTCCCGCATCAGTTGAGTTCAGCGCAGACTGGATAAACAATTTCCTCGGCACAGATATCTCCGAGGCTGACATGATAAAGTACCTTGAGCGCCTTGAATTCAAGGTTGAGAACGGCAAGGTCATCGCTCCCTCATTCCGTATAGACATCGGCTGCAAGGCTGATATCGCAGAGGAAGTTGCCCGTATCTACGGCTACAACAACATCCCCTCAACAGACTTCCGCGGCGTTGCAAGAGCAGAGTTCACAGAGGAGCAGAAGTTCGTGCGCACACTGAGAAATGCTGCATCCGCGCTGGGCGGCTACGAAATAGCTACCTACTCATTCGTTTCTCCCAAGTACTTCGACAAGATAAAGCTGCCTGCTGACAGCAAGCTCCGCAAGGTGGTAAGGATAGTAAATCCTCTCGGCGAGGACACCAGCGTTATGAGAACATCTACTATCCCCTCTATGCTGGACGTTCTTTCCTTCAACTACAACAACCGCAACGACAAGGCTTGTCTCTATGAGATTTCCAAGGAGTACCTGCCTGCTGAGGAGGAAAAGCCCTTCATCAACGGCGATACCCTCGCTAACAGCGGCAAGCAGAAGCATATGTACAAGTACTCTCTCCCCGATGAGCCCCAGAGACTTACCATCGGTATGTACGGCGGCGACGCTGACTTCTATACCCTCAAGGGCATGGTGGAGCAGATACTTGCCGAGCTGAAAATAGAGGACGTTGAGTACCTCCGCGCAGGCGACTGCGATGTATTCGATGAGAAGTACGCTCTCCACCCCGGCAGAAGCGCTGTTATCATCAAGGACGGCAAGCACCTCGGAATCATGGGCGAGGTTCACCCCGATGTTCAGGAGACCTATGAGATAGGCGTCAAGACCTATGTTGCAAAGCTCAATATCCCCGAGCTCATGGAAGCTGCCGCAGACAAGATAACCTATCAGCCTCTGCCCAAGTTCCCTGCAACTACCCGTGACCTCAGTCTCCTTGTTGACGAGGATATGCCTGTTGCAGAGCTTGAAAAGGCTATCAAGGGCGCTGTGGGCAAGATACTCGAAAAGGTATCGCTCTTCGATGTTTACCGCAGCGACGAGATGAAGAAGAACGGCAAGAAGAGTATCGCTTACTCGATCTCTATGCGCTCACATGAGGGTACTCTCACAGACGAGCAGGCAGACGGCGCTATGAAGCGCGTCCTGAAGGCTCTCAGCGCTATCGGAGCAGAATTAAGAGCCTAAAGCTGTTAGCCTTTAGCCATTAGCTTGTTGGGGCGGATATTATCCGCCCGCAAATACGAATATAACAAACGAGCCCGAAAGATCAATTCTTTCGGGCTTGCTGTTTATGTAAATCATAATTTAGCGCGTATGCGCTAAGTTGATAGTTGAAAGTTGAGAGTTGAGAGTTAATGTGTTCGCTTCGCTCACAATATTTAAATATTGTCGCCGCAGGCGACTCCACAACTTTCAACTCTAAACTCTCAACTCTAAACTTAAATCAAAATTTAGCTTTGCTAAATTTTGATTTATACTATCAGAGCAGTGTTATGCCGTTTGCGGCACACTTCTCTATCATCTCATCTGACCAGATGGAGGACTGTACCTCGCCGATATGCGCCTTTTCAAGAAGGAGCATACACAGTCTTGACTGTCCGATACCGCCGCCGATAGTCAGGGGAAGTGTTCCGTCGGCTATCATCTGGTGGTACTTGTACTGCATCCTGTCCTCTGCTCCGCACTCGGCAAGCTGCTTTTTCAGCGACTCTGCGTCAACTCTGATACCCATGGAGGATATCTCCAGAGAATCATCGAGGACCTCGTCCCAGAACAGGATATCACCGTTCAGTGACCAGTCATCGTAGTCGGGAGCTCTGCCGTCGTGCTTCTCGCCGCTGGAGAGCTTTCCGCCGATACCCATAAGGAATACGGTGCCATGCTCCTTGGTGATAAGGCGCTCGCGCTCGTGGCCTGTCTTATCGGGATATCTGTCCTCAAGCTCCTGAGTGGTGATAAAGTAGGGCTCCTCGCAGATCTTGCCTGCTATCTGAGGATAGCGGAGACTCACCTTTCGCTTGGTGTAGGCTATTGCCTTTACCACTGACTTTACAGTGTCCTTCAGGAACTGAATATTTCTCTGGTCGGCAGTTATTACCTTTTCCCAGTCCCACTGATCAACGAAGATCGAATGGGTATTGTCTGTATCATCGTCGCGGCGGATAGCGTTCATATCGGTGTAGATGCCCTCGCCTGCGGAATAGCCGTAGCGATAGAGCGCCATACGCTTCCACTTGGCAAGAGACTGAACGACCTCTGCCTCTGCGTCGATCTCCTTGATGTCAAAGTCCACCTTGCGCTCAACGCCGTTCAAGTCGTCGTTGATACCGCTTCCCTTCTTAACGATGAGGGGAGCCGATACTCTGTCCAGTGTCAGGGCAAACGAGAGCGCCTGCTGGAAGATGTCCTTTATGTACTTGATTGCGTGCTGAGTTTCTCTCAGCGTAAGGGCTGATTTGTAGCCCTCGGGGATATACAGCGATCTTGACATAATAATCACTTTCCTTTTCTTGATATTTTAACGGCAATCGGCGCCATTGACGACTGCCGTGCTGTACTTTAATAATCGTTATCGCATTTAATGCCCGCCTCTGATGCGTACTTTTTCGCGTATGAGCCGTTGGGAGCGTGTATAGTGATCCCGTCTATCGCCCAGAATACAGAGTCGCCCATTTTATTTAGGCTCTGTGGAAGAAAGGCGTCCTCAAGCGCTGCGCAGCTCCAGAATGTGCTGCCTGCAATGGCTTCAAGACCTTCCTCTGCACGAACCGACTTCAGGGAAGCACAGCTCCAGAATGCGCACTGTCTTATGATCTTTACCGAGGACGGGATATACAATGTCTCGATATCATCGTTGCTCCAGCAAGCCATTTCCGCGATCTCTGTGACGCTGTCGGGGATGACTACATCGTGCTCCTTGCCTACATAGTCGTACATTATACCGTCCTCTATAATGAAGCCGTCTGCGTCAGGGGCGATGCTTCTCTTCTTGTCATCGATCTCCATTGTTCTTTCCGCGGACACATATCCTGTATCAAACTGATACTCGGCATCGTTCTCCTCATCATCGTAGGAGTCCTCGTCATCATCATCGTAGGACTCATCATCATATTCGTCCTCATCGTCATCGGTGAGTCCGTATTCCGATAAAACGTCTTCGGAGGTCGTTTTTGCATCTGTTATCTTTTCTGTGACAGACTCTGCCTTGTCTTTGTTCTTTTTCGCAGGTGAGGCGGACTGTCCGCAGCCTGCTGTAAGTACAAGTGAAGCGATGACTGCTGTGAATATTGCTTTTTTCATATCATTTTCCTTGCTGCTGTTTATATTGTTATCTTATTGAACCTACTGTTCTGGGGAAGAGGATAACGTCACGGATGTTTGCCATGCCTGTTGTATACATGATGAGTCTCTCAAAGCCCAGACCGAAGCCGCCGTGAGGAACTGTACCGAACTTGCGGAGGTCGAGGTAGTCGCTGTACAGATCAAGGTTCATGTTTCTCTTGTTCATTGCCTCGATGAGCTTGTCGTAGTCAGCCTCACGCTCGCTGCCGCCGATGATCTCGCCGACACCGGGCACAAGAAGGTCTACCGCAGCAACTGTCTTGCCGTCGGGATTGAGCTTCATGTAGAAGGACTTTATCTCCTTGGGATAGTCTGTTACGAATACAGCCTTCTTGAACACCTTCTCGGAGAGGTATCTCTCGTGCTCGGTCTGGAGGTCGCAGCCCCATTCTACGGGATATACAAAGTTCTCGCCCGAGTTCTTCAGAAGCTCGATAGCCTCTGTATATGTTACTCTGCCGAAGTCGTGGGAGATGAGCTCCTCAAGTCTTGCGCGGAGTCCCTTTTCAAAATGAGCGTCGAAGAATGCGATCTCGTCGGGGCACTTGTCAAGAAGTGTGCGGATAACGTGCTTGAGCATATCCTCAGCTATCTCGATAACATCGTCAAGCTCTGCGAAAGCTATCTCAGGCTCAACGTGCCAGAATTCTGCAAGGTGCTTGGGAGTGTTGGAGTTCTCTGCACGGAATGAGGGACCGAAGGTATAGATCTTGCCCATCGCTGTGGCAGCCATTTCACCCTCAAGCTGTCCCGATACGGAAAGACCTGCGCGCTTGCCGAAGAAATCGTTTGCGTAGTATTCTTCCTCGCTCTTGTAATCGTTGCTGTAACCGATGGTCGTTACCTGAAACATCTCGCCTGCGCCCTCACAGTCGCTGCCTGTGATAAGGGGAGTGTTTACATATATATAGTTATTGCTCTGGAAGTATTCATGGATAGCAGCTGCCAGTACGGAACGTACACGCCATACTGCGTTGAATGTGTTCGTTCTGCCTCTGAGGTGAGGTATGGTGCGGAGAAATTCAAGAGTATGTCCCTTCTTCTGGAGGGGATAGTCTGTGGGAGCATCGCCCAGTACGGTTATTCCCTCGGGAACTGCGTTTATCTCAACTGTGTTGTTTCTGCCCTCTACGGCTGTACCTGTTACCTTGAGAGCCATGCCTACTCTGGGCTCCTTGTAGTCGCCCTCGCCTTTTTCAACGACTACCTGCACGTTCTTCAGTGATGTACCGTCGTTGAGCTCTACGAATGCTACGCTCTTGGAGTTGCGTGAGGTGCGTACCCAGCCGCATACAGTTACCTGCTTGCCTACATATTCCTTTGCGGAGATTATCTCCTTGACATCGATGTGTTTCATAATGACCATACCTTTCATATTAATGTATCATGCAGGACGAGCAAAAATACAAAAAGCCCCGTCCTGAAACTACAGGACGGGGCATAATACCCGTGGTGCCACCTGAATTACCGCAAAAGCGATCACTTTTGAGCCGCTGTAACGTGCGGAATACGTCGCCCCTACTCGAAGTGCATTGAAAAACAGGAACTCACAGCGCTTATCACAAACGCGCCGCCCCGTCAAAAACCTGCCGTCCCTGTCACAGCCACGCTGTCTGCCCGAACCGCACTGCGCTGTCCTCATGAACTGCACTGTCCTCCTGAACTGCGCTGTCCGCCCGAACTGCTTTCACAAACAGCCACTGACGCCGCCTTACGGCAAGCCGCTGAACTCAGCACCCTTTGGGTTTGATGCTCGGGAGTGTTATTCACACAGACTCTGATATGCGGCTCTCACCTGCCCCGCACTCTCTGGGAACGATATTCTGCGCTACTTGTCTCCGTCTTCGCATTTAGTTTTTTGTATTATAACACTTTTGCAGGAATATGTCAAGTGGTAAGGTGAGAAAAATTTCACGTTTTTTCACAGGGCTTTCATTTTTCATGCCGATTTATCCACATTTCTTTGTACGCCAACACAAATCTTTCCGAGCGATTTCACATTTCAATACGATGTTTCACAAAAAAGGGGTGTATATTATAACCATAGAAACAAAACACTCCCAAATAAATACGAAAGGGTGCGTAATTATGATGAAAAACACTTGGAAAAGAACAATAGCTGGTCTTGCAGTGCTTATAATGGCTCTCAGTGCATTCACAGGCTGCGGCGATAACAACAAAAAAGACAGCTCCGACTCGGAGAGCAGCTTCAAGGTTACAAGAGAAGCCGAGGAGCTCTCATCAAAGGCTGATAAGACCGATACGGAAACGACTTCCGAAAAGGCTTCAAAAACTTCATACAGCACAAATTCGGGCGGCGTTATCGACACGACAGATATGTTTACAGACCGCGACCTTGAACAGACTGCCGACCTGTCAGGGGCTAAGTCCCTGACTGTTGCCGACGGCAAGACCCTCGATATCACCGAGGAGGGCATCTACCTCATCAGCGGCAGCGCCAAGAACTGCACTATAAAGGTAGACACCGACAATACAGCAAAGGTACAGCTGGTGCTGGACGGCGTAAAGATAGAGAACGAGGACTTCCCCGCTATATATGTGGTTTCCGCAGATAAGGTCTTCGTGACTACCACCGACAGCGAGAGTATTCTCTCTGTCAGCGAGGAATTCACAGCCGACGGCGATACAAATACCGACGCTGTTATCTTCTCAAAGGACGACCTTGTGTTCAACGGTACGGGAACTCTGTCCGTATACTCCGCTTATGACAACGGTATCTCCTGCAAGGACGACCTGAAGTTCACGGGCGGCACATATAATATTACTGCTGCGGCAGACGCTGTTGAAGCTAACGACTCCATCGCTATCTGCGGCGGAAGCTTCACCATAAACACCAACAAGGACGGCTTCCACTGCGAAAACGATGAGGACGACACCCTCGGCTGCATCTACATCGCTGACGGCAGCTTTGATATAACCTCCGTAAGCGACGGCATACAGGGAACTACCTATGTACAGATAGACGGCGGCACCTTCGATATAACCTCTGCCGAGGGCATTGAGGCTACTTACGTTCAGATAAACGGCGGAGATATCACCATTGACGCTTCCGATGACGGCATAAATGCCACAAGCAAGAGCACAGCCTGCGATATCGTTGCAGAGTTCAACAGCGGCAATATCACCATCACTATGGGTCAGGGCGACACTGACGCTGTTGACGCTAACGGCAGCATCTATGTGAACGGCGGCACCCTCAACATCACCGCTCAGATGTCATCCTTCGACTACGACCGCACAGCTGAGTTCAACGGCGGCACTATCATCATCAACGGCACAGAGGTGTCCGAGATACCCCAGTCCATGATGGGCGGTCACGGTGGCGGATTTGGCGGTGGACGCGGAGACTTCGGCGGCGAATTTGGCGGTGAGGGCGGACTTACTCCTCCCGACGGCGACTTCACTCCCCCTGAGGGCGACTTCACTCCTCCTGAGGGCGGCTTCGGCGGTCACGGCGGCAGAGGCGGTCGTAACTACAGCGACAGCGGAATGTAAAAAAGTTCATTTCATATCCTTCTTCAGATAGAAAAACGGGAGCTTAAGGGGAGCCCCCTCTGGCGGATTCGCAGGTTACTAAATATGAGCCGTAAGTTTACGGCTCGGTAGCCCGCTTTTTCCGTTAAGGGGAGCAGCCTAAAAGCTCCCGTTTTTGTCGTTATATGAACAGTGTACTGAAGCCGTGCTCTCTTGCGTAGCGCTCGGCTTTTTTGCGGTTTATCTGTTTCAGTATCCTTATAGTCTGCTTGTGGCCTTTCTTTATGCTGTCGAGAGGGATATTCTCGTCATCAAACTCGATGATGTTGATGTTATAAAGTGTCTCACAGCCGCAGAAAGCGTCCTCCTTGATATCCTTTGTGTTCATGCTTATACGCAGATCTGTAAGGTTCTGGCAGCCGTAGAACGCCCAGTTGCCGATACTCTTGACGGTATTGGGTATGGTGATCTTCTCCAGCGATCTGCACCATGAGAAGGCACTTTCGCCGATGACTGCAACAGAATTTGAAATGATGATCTTCTTCAGGCTGTAACACTCGGAGAATGCGGCATTGCCGATAGCCTCAACAGAGCCCGAAATGACGATCCTTCTCAGCTTCTTGCAGGAGAAAAACATCAGATCGCTGATCCTCTGGAGATACGCAGGCAGAACTACGTTCTCAAGGCTGTTGCAGCGTCCGAAGGCTCCCTTTCCTATTCTCTTTACGGACTCGGGGAAGTTTACCTCTTTCAGACGCAGGCACTTCAGAAAAGCGTTCTCGCCGATGGCTTCAAGGTTCTTGGAGAAAACGACCTCCTGAAGATTAAAGCAGTGGCAGAATGCGAATTTATCTATGATACGCACACTGTCGGAGATGACGACCTTCTTGACGGTCTCGTTTCCGCGGAATGCGTACTTACCTATCACCTTTACCTTTTCGGGAATGACAATGGACTCGGTGGTCCCCACATACTTCACAAGGGTTCCGTTCTTGTCGATAGCCATGTTATTTTCATCGTCGATCTCGATATTCTCGTCGTTTACGAGGTCGCCGTATTTATCGTAGTTGTCGGGCTCGTCAAGCTTTGGAGTCTCGGGCTTCCTTTCCTCGGACTTTTCAGCCTTGGGAGTCTCGGGCTTCTTCTCCTCAGCCTTTTCGGCCTTTGGAGCCTCGGGCTTCTTCTCCTCAGCCTTCTCAGCCTTGGGAGCCTCGGGCTTCTTCTCCTCGGGCTTTTCAGTCTTTGGAGCCTCGGGCTTCTTTTCCTCAGCCTTCTCAGCCTTGGGAGCCTCGGGCTTCTTTTCCTCAGCCTTATGGGACTCGGGAGTCTTCTCCACCGCCTTGGGAGCTTCAGCCTTTTTCTCGGGCTTGCCCTCCTCGGCAGACTTGACCACTATCTCCTCCTCAAGACGCACCTTGTCGTTCTTTCCGCCCTGTGCCTTCTCAGGAGCCTTCTTGTCCTCCGCCTTCTTTTCGCCCAGCTTATCGAGCTTCACGGGAGCAGGAGTAGTGTCGGTCTTTTTTCTGCCGCTGAATATATCGTCCCTGCGGTCAGCCTTGAATTCTGCCTTTTCGGACTTGGGGATAGAATCGAGTATCTCCATTGCTATCTCTGCGCCGTCGTCAGTACGCACGGGCTTTTTGTCCTTTTTGTCGGCAGGCTTTTTTTCCTCTGCCTTGGGTGCAGCCTGTGCCTCGACGGGCTTTTTCTCCTCTGCCTTGGGAGCTGCCTTTGCCTCAACAGGTTTCTTTTCCTCTGCCTTGGGAGCTGTCTTTGCCTCAACAGGCTTCTTCTCCTCGTCCTTGGAAGCTGCCTGTGCCTCGACGGGCTTCTTCTCCTCTGCCTTGGGAGCTGCCTGTGCCTCGACGGGCTTCTTTTCCTCTGCCTTGGGAGCAGTCTTTGCCTCAACAGGCTTCTTCTCCTCTGCCTTGGGAGCTGCCTGTGCCTCGACGGGCTTCTTCTCCTCTGCCTTGGGAGCTGCCTGTGCCTCGACGGGCTTCTTCTCCTCTGCCTTGGGAGCAGTCTTTGCCTCAGCAGGCTTCTTCTCCTCTGCCTTGGGAGCAGTCTTTGCCTCGACAGGCTTCTTCTCCTCTGCCTTGGGAGCAGTCTTTGCCTCGACGGGCTTCTTCTCCTCGTCCTTGGAAGCTGCCTGTGCCTCAACAGGCTTCTTCTCCTCGACATCGGAGCTGCGGCGAGCCTTCACGGCTCTTACCTTTACTACCTTGCCCTTCCTCGGCGCTTTGCCCTGCACGGTACCCTCTTTGAGTTCCCCCGAACAGTAAGGACAAGTCTTATATGTATCAGCATCATAAAGATGCTTTTCGGGACACCTTGTCATTTTCATTTTGTTATCACTCCAACAGTATTTATCTGGATATTGTTTCTTACGGAAAATGAATTCAATACCATAATTATAGCATTTCATCGACGAAAAATCAATAAACTGAGCCGTTCAGCTCCGAAATTTGTGAAAAATAACAGGATAACTGATTTATATGGTCTGCAAATGCGGATTTTCCGCTTGCCAGATGGGTTCGATTTAGACAAAATGCACAAAGCAAAAAATCCGCAGTTCCTGACGAACTGCGGATAATTTCATACTATGAGCAGAGCACTGCTGCCGCCGTTTTTATCCTTGGTGACAACTATCTGCTTATCTATGCGCTGCTTCAATGCCTGTACATGGGAGATGATGCCCACAAGGCGGCTGCCGTCGGAAAGTCCCGAAAGCGCTCTTATTGCCTGTTCTATGGAGTTTTCATCAAGTGAGCCGAAGCCCTCGTCCACGAACATCGTATCAAGCTGTATGCCTCCCGCCGAGCACTGTATCTCGTCGGAAAGTCCCAGTGCCAGTGCCAGCGAAGCCTTGAAGGACTCGCCGCCCGACAGCGTCTTTACGCTTCTCTCGGAGCCGTTGTAATGGTCGATGACGTCAAGGTCAAGTCCCACCTGTGCCTTTTTGTCAGCATACTCGGTGCGGCGCTTCAATGTGTACTGCCCGTCGGACATGACTCTCAGGCGCTGATTTGCACGGGCGATTATCCTGTCAAAATATGCGGTCTGGATATAGGTCTCCAGCATGAACTTGCTCTGGTCGGAAAGCTTTCCGTTGGCGGTATCGGACAGGTTTTTCAGCCATTTATAGCGCTGTTCCAGCTCTGTCAGCTCCTCCGAGCCGTTCTTTATATTCTCAAGGGCAGTCTCGTTCACAGTTACCCTCGTGTGCAGGGTGCGAAGCTGTTGGGCACAGCGGCTCTTTTCGGCGGTAAGCCGCGTTCTCTCCGCTGTTTCCGCAGCCATATCAAGGTCACCGAGAGCATCTGCCTGTTCCGTCAGCTGTTTCAGCCTGCCTTCCTGCGCCGCGCATACCTTTTCAGCGTCACTTAATGCCCTGACTGCTGCTTCATAGGCTGTCCGTATCTCTGCGCTCTCCTTCTCGGCTGCTTCACAACGAAGCTGCGCCTTTTCACCGTTGTCAAACCTCAGTTTTCCACGAAGCTCCTCAAGCTGTGCCGAGACTGAATCTGCTCTGGTCACAGCCGCTGTCCTCTCCTCGGAAAGCTTGGAAGCTGTCTCTGTCACGCTTTTCAGCTTCTCCTCTGTCTCGGGAATGAGCTTTTCTATTTCTGTTCTTCGCTGCTCACGCTTCTCCTCCAGACGCAGCTTCTCGGCATTGTCCGCAAGACGCGCCTTTATATTGAGGTTTTCCGCAACTATCCTGCCGCGTATCTCATCAAAGGGACACTCGCCTATCATTGCAGCAGCCGACTTTTCGGCAGCACTTCGCAGCTGTTCGCTGCTTCCCTCAGCTGTATCCCTTGCACTGCGAAGCTCCGCTATCCGCCTGTCAGTATCAGCCACTGCCTCCATTATGCCGCCGAGCTGCTTCTCCTTGGAAGCAAGCTCCGCGGAAACTCTGCCGTGCTCCGCTATACGCTCGCCTGCCTCAGTCAGCTGCTTTTCAAGGTCGCCGCGCCTGAGCGAAAGGCTGTCGAGTTCTTCCTTACAGCGCGCCGCACCCTCAGCTGCTTCGCAGCTGAGGAGCTCTGAAAGCCTGCCGCCAATATTCTTTTCCAGCTCCTCCGCAGAGGCTTTCAGAGCTGACGCCTCGGCACTGAGCGCCGAGGCTGCGGCGCGCCTGCTGTCCAGTTCAGCCTTCATGGCGTCCAGCTCCGCTTCGGAGGGGGCTGCGCCCCCTCTTTTCGCGGGAGCAGGATGCTCCCGCGAACCGCACACGGGACAGGGACTTCCCTCCGCAAGACCTGCTGCAAGCACACCTGCCTGATCATCAAGGAACAGCCTGTACTCGTGCTCGTACCGCTCCGCCGCAGCTGCGGCGGAATCAGCGGCTTCGCTGTAACGCCCAGCCGCCTTTCTGTGCTTATCATGACGCTTTTCAAGGTCAGATAGGTCTGCCGACAGCTTTTTCAGCTCGGATACGCGATTATCCGTGTTCTCGGCAAGTCGTAGAAGCTTTTCCCGCTCCGCTCCTGCGTTTCCCAGCTCCTCGCGGCGGAGCTTCAGCTCTCCCAGCCGTGTCTTTAGCACTTCGGACTGCTTCAGAAGGCCGTCATGCTCTGACTGCTTGTTCTTCAGCTCAGCGGCAGCTTCCTTCAACTTCTCCGTACTGTTCTCCCAGTCGGTGACCTGCCTTGACAGCTTGTCCAGCTCGCCGCGTCTGCGCTCCAGCTCTGTGCGCTCAGCCTCCAGCTTCGCGGCGCTTCCGCTTGATTCCGAAAGCTGTGACAGCTCTGCTTTAAGCTCCGAAAGCTTCTTATCGCAGCTCTCCTTATCGGCAGCACACTTCTCCAGTTCAGACCTTTTTTCGTAAACAGTCTGCCTCTCCTTCATGAGCGCTTCATTGAGCCTGCTTATCTTGCCATATTCGGGCATTTCCGCCTTGATCATCGCTATCTCGCTGCCCAGCTCTTTCAGCTTCGGCTGACGGGACCTTTCGGATTCCAGCGCTGCTTCCAGCTCCTGCCTGTTCTGCCTTGTGCGCTCAAGCTCCTTGGCAGTCTTGTCTCTCTCCGCAACTGCTTTCGCCTTTTCCTCCGCCTTTGCTATCCTCGCGCTGACTTCCTCCAGCTTTCTGTCATTCTCCTCGGACTCGCGGCTGCATACCTCCGCTCTTGCACGGTCGCGGCTAAGCAGCCTGTTTATCAGCTCCTCCACATATTCAACAGGGGGAAGCTCTGCCTTTACGCGCTCAGTCTCCTCGGCATACTCGTCCTCCTCGCCGCAGACTATGCCGCCCACATACTGCCTTATGCCCTCGCGGCGGCTGTCGCACAGCGTCCTGAGGCTGCTGCACTCCGACTTCAGTCTCTCCTGAAGTATACGATAATTATCCGTTCTGAATATATGGCGGAGTATCTCGCGCCGCTGCACCGTGTCCTCGGTGATGAGCTTCATGAAGTCGCCCTGCGCTATCATGGCTATCTGCTTGAACTGCTTTTCCGTCAGCCCTATAAGTTCGGCAACTGCGGCGTCTACGTCCCTCTTTCCCGAGAGCTGCCGCCCGTCGGGATAGGTGAACTCCGCGTTTGCAGGCTGTGTAGCCACACCGCCGCCCCTCTTTGCCTGTCGGGTATATGCAGGATTTCGGCTGATCTTATATCTCTTTCCCGCGTAGTCGAAGGTGAGCTCCACATATGTCGGAGTGTCAAGGGCGGAGTATTTTGAGCGCAGCAAACTGTCGTCCGCGCGGTTATCTCCGCTGGCACTTCCGTACAGAGCATAGGTTATGGCATCGAATATAGTGGTCTTGCCTGCTCCCGTGTCTCCCGTTATAAGGTAAAGACCGCTGCTTCCGAGTGCGTCAAGGTCAAGCACCGTCTTTCCCGAATAGGGTCCGAAGCCCGATATCTCAAGTTTTATGGGTCTCATTCTTCTCCCTCCCATATCTTCTCTATGAGTGCCTGAATATACTCATGCTGCTGCTCCGACATCTCTCCGCCGTTGCTCATGCTGTAAAACTCCTCAAATAGCTCGATGGGACGCTTGTTCTCCGCTTCGGCAGCCGCCATGACGCTGTGGTCGCTCCTTGTGCGGCGGTTGTCGTACTCAAGGCTCATGATGTTGGGATAGACACTGCGGAGCCTTCCCATTGCCTCGGGTATCTCCTCCTCATCGGTGAGCACCGCATGGATATAATCCGTCCTGTCACCTGCGCTGCTGCACTCCGACGATGCGATATATTCAAACTCTCCGCGAAGCACACGCATATCTCTCCGCGGCATTATAGGAACTGTCCTGATGTCAAGCGTTCCCTTTTCCCTTATCTCTGCCACAGTGACGGACTTCTCCTGCAATGCCTCGGAAAATGAATATTTCAGCGGAGTTCCGCAGTAGCGTATGCGCGGACTTCCCACGTTCTGGGGACTGTGGATATGTCCCAGCGCAACATAGTCAAAGCCGTCAAAGGCAGAGCTGTCCACATTGTCGGTGCCCCCCACGGATATCTCCTCGGAGTCGCTTTTTAAAGCTCCCGTCACGAACTGGTGTGTAATGATGATGTTTCTCTTGTCAAAATCCGCGTTCATGGCGTCCACCGCCGCATTTACCGCATCGGTGTAGGACTCCACGGCTGTATCGGGGAAAAATCTCCTTACCGTCACGGGCTTTATAAAGGGCAGCATATACACATTGAACTCCCCATAGCTGTCGGTAAGCACCATGGGAACTATATTTCCGTCGTATACAGGCGACATATGTATTCCGCTCTTTTCCATTATATGCGAACCGAAGGCTATCCGCTCCGCAGAATCGTGATTGCCGCTGATGACGAAGATATGCTCCGTGCGCTCCGATACCCTTGTGAGGAAGCCGTCAAACAGCCTCACCGCCTCCGCCGAGGGAACAGGCTTGTCATAGACATCACCTGCGATAATTACGAAATCGGGCTTCTCTTCGGATATTATGCTGTATATCTCCTGCAATACGAACTCCTGATCCTCTATGAGGGAAAACTCGTTGAGCCGCTTTCCGAGGTGAAGATCGGAGAGATGTATGAATTTCATAGCTTACCTCCTTATTGCATACTGACGGTAGTATATACTTAATTATATCCCCTTTACGCATTGATGTCAACGAGGCAAAAAAAGTCCCTGTCCGAGTGCTGCGGACAGGGTAATTATGGAGAAAAAACTTATTGTCTGAACACAGGTCGCACAAGTCAATACGCCTGTGTATGGCGATGTCTTATTTATTTGCCGCTTATATGCTGCCTGTCAGCTGCCGTCCTCGTGACGGCTCGCAGGCAAATTCCCCCGAAAGACTGTGTATGCTCTCTCTTATGCTTCGCGGCATTTACCCAGCTTGCGGAGCTGCTTCCCGACCCGTTCTCCGATCGCCCGTGCAGATAGGCTTTCCGGAGCCGCAGTCATGTCCGCAGACGCAGCATTGATGTTCTGCATTATGCGTTTTGTTCTGATTGTCCCCCTTACAGGATATGTTTGTGCATTTATATAACGGGATCAGCTCCGCTTGGGTCTCTTGCTGTGCAGGAAAAGTGCAACAGCTCCTGCGCTGCAAAGTGCCGTGAACTCCATAACAGGCAGTCTGTCACCCGTCTTGGGCGAGCTGCTCTGTGCTGCTGCGGCAGTAGTGGTCTGCGAGGGCTTTGATGTGGTCTTTGCAGCGGTCTCAGTCCTTGTCCCCGAGGTGCTCTTTGCACCGTTTACGGAAGCGGCTGTTACCCTTCCACGGGCAGATGTTCCCGATACTGTTGCAGATGTCGTTCTTGCAGCAGATGAGGTAGTCCCCCTTGCTGCGGTAGTGGATGTTGTGGTCACACGCTTTGATGTTGTCCTTGTGGTGGTAGTTGTTGTCGAAGTGGTAGTCCTTCTTGCTGTCGTTGTGGTAACGGGCTGGGGCTTTGGCTGAACCCATTTTGACGATGAGGTCTGTACCACCGTCTGTATCCTGTCTGAGCCCTCTCTCGCGTAATGAACAACGGAAACTCTGTAAAATCCGCCGCCCTTTACCTCGACCCTGCGGCTGTCAAGGCTGTAATATCTTGCGTTGCTGTTTGTAAGGTCTCCCAGCGATACCTCATCGCTCCAGTTCTGACCGTCGCTGCTGTACTGCACCACCACGTTCCTGAAGCCGACCTCGCTGATCTTCCCCGAGACCTGTGTCTTTGCTGTTATCTCAATTGCTCCGTCAGCGACAGGTGTACACTTGATGGAACATTTCTCTATAAGTCCTATTGCTCTTTCGTACTGTTCATATGTGCTGTTATCCACCGCATTAACAGTCATCTGTGCAGGTGAATTCAGAAGAAGTATTCCGAGAAAGGCAGCTGTAATGTATTTCATTTTCATGCCGCTGCCCTCACTTCTCCGATGATCCCGTGAAGAAGGGAACGAAATTCTCGGCTATATCCCTGATGTCTGAGCGGTCAAATCCTCTGGTGTGGAGAGTATAGACCGTATTTCCGTACACGAAAAGTGCCGTATTGCTCTCATCCTCAAAGATAATGAATCCGTTGTAATCCGCGCTTTCCATGAGATAGTAATCCATTTTATCGCTGGGGATCACTGCCTCGGGCATCAGGTCCTTGGAAATGTACTCCTCGATTATCAGATCAAGAGTCTTTTCACCGTTTGAGAATGTGAAGTAAAGGTCCTTGGAATCCTTCAGCTGCTCAGAGCTTGAATCCGTCAGTTCAAGTCCCTCGGCATCAAGAGGTATATATGTCGGGTAGCAGACCTCCATGCCGTTCTGTGAGGATGCCTCCCAGATGGCTCTTACAACGGGCTCAGCCGCTTCAGCGCTGTTTCCAAGTGCTTCCGACAGCGGATCTGCTGATACCGAAGGTGTACTGCCGCCTGCCGACCGTGTCGTTGTTATTGGCTCAGTAGTTTCTGCCTCCGTGCTTCCCAGTGTGCTCTGCGACTTGATGGTCGTGACCGTTACAGTGGTCACGCTCTGCATATCATCTGTGGTGACAGTAGTCGCAGTCGTTGCAGGTGACAGCGGGAGCTGATCATCAAAATGTGCCAGATCAACACTGAAGCCCGAGCTTACAGCCTTGATCAATGTCTCGACGACGTTGTAGCCGTAGGTCCTGAGGGTGTAGAAGTTGAGTGCGATGCAGACTGCGAAGCAGGCGCTGATAACTGCTGCCCACCTGCGGAGCTGCACGATGCGTCCGCGCTTTTTCCTTGCGCTGACTTCTGCGAGGATGCCCTCCGCGCCAACAGGCTTCGGAATTTCCTCATCATTAATGCCGACAATTGCGTCGGTAATGTCCTTAACGGCATCAAGATCACGCTCCTCCAAGGGCTTTGCAAGCTCCTCATCGAGAAGCCGCTGCAGATCGTATAGCATATTCTTATCCGAAAGCTTATCGGTGATAGATATATCCTTCAAATTAAACCACTCCTTGTTCATGATAACGTCCGCCTCACTTTTCAGCGGCACGAAGCTTCTTTTTCAGCTTGTGTATCTTTCTGTAAAGCGCGGGCAGGGATAGTCCCAGCCGTTTTGCAGCTTCGTTTCGTTGTCCGTAATCACTGTTGTAGTACAGCTCCAGGAGCTGTCTCTCCTCAGATGACAGCAGGTCAAGAGGGCTGTCTCCGTTTTCCGTAAAACCGCCGCTGTCGGCGATATTCATTGCCTCGGGACTGTCCTCGAGACTCACGGCAGGCGGCGGAGCTTTCCGCACGAACGCCTTTATGACGTTGTCTGCCGCCCGGTACAGCCACAGCCTTATGTTGTCGGTCTCGTCAAGTCTCTCATGCTTTGAGAAGAACACCACGAAGACCTCCTGTGTGCAGTCCTCTGCGGAATGATGACTGTAACCGAGCTTTGCATAGCAATAGCTGAATATCTCATTATAGTATTTTTCGATTATCAGCGTGCAATGTTCGGGCTCTATCAACAGTCTCACTTCCTTCCGTCGATAAGCTTCTGTAATATAAATGTCGCAAAAGCGGCTACTTTTTCTCATGAAGCCTGATCTTTGTACGCCTGCACAAAAACTGCGGCACTAATTTGGGTATTATTGCCGCAGTTTCCAAGCATATTTTATTTTATCATCTTACGGGACTTTTGTCAATCATACCGTTGAATGGGCGGTATTGAGAATGAAGTCCTCACAGGCTTTGTAACATTATTCGTCAAAGTTTTCGGGGTGCTTTGGCTTGCGCTTATAGCGCTTCTTATCGGTCTCCACTACCTTTGTGGCAGGATCGACGCCGTTCCAGCTCCCTCTCTTTGATGAGTCTATCTTCTTTTTCTCCTTTTTGCTCATTTTATCATATGACACAAATTTTTCCATATTGCCTCCCGCAGGTCATTCCTCGCCTGCCTTGAAATTATAGATGGGTGTGATGACCTCGTTTATCTCCACCGTATCGCCGATATTATCAACGATATCCTCCATCGACTTGTACGCCATGGGACACTCGTCAAGTGTCTGTGCGTTTACGGAGGTGGTGTAGATGCCTGCCATCTGCTTTTTGAATTCCGACACAGTGAAGCTCTGCTTGGCCTGTGACCTTGACATAAGGCGTCCTGCACCGTGGGGCGCGGAACAGTTCCAGTCCCCATTGCCCTTGCCTGTGCAGATAAGGCTTCCGTCACGCATATTGATTGGTATGAGGAGCTTCTCCCCTTCCTGCGCCGAAACAGCGCCCTTGCGGAGTATCATGGTATCGGTGTCTATATAATTGTGTATAGTCGTGAACTGCTCCTCAACATGGAGGTGCATACCCTTGATGATCTCGTCCATCATTGCCTGTCGGTTGAGCATGGCGAACTTCTGGACTATCTTCATATCGTGGATGTACTGCTCAAAGAGCTCTCCCTCGCAGTAGGCAAGGTGCTTGGGTACATCTGTGGTCTTGGTATTTGCCAGCTTTTTCAGCTCCGACTGTATCTGCTTTTCCCTGCCCTCTGCCTTCAGCCTTGCAATGAGCTCCGCAGCCTCTTTGTCACTGCTCTTGTTAAGTCTCCTGTAAGCCTCGTTCTGGTAGAACTTTGCAGTCTCAACGCCGAGGTGGCGGGAGCCCGAGTGGATAACGATGTAAATGCTGCCGTCCTCGCCCTTGTCGGCTTCGATGAAGTGGTTGCCGCCGCCGAGAGTGCCGATGCTCTTTTCCGCGCGGAGAGGGTCGATGTGCTTATAGCAGTAAAGCTCGGTCAGGTCTATCTTTTCGCCGTAGCGGTGGGGCTTTTCCCTGATGGCAAAGCCCGAGGGTATCTTCTCGTAGATGAGCTTATCAAGTTTTTGCAGCTCAATGTGTTTCTCCTTCAGCCTTACGGTCTCCATGCCGCAGCCGATGTCAACTCCCACAAGATTTGGGATTACCTTGTCGGTGATGGTCATGGTGGTACCGACGGTACAGCCTGCGCCTGCGTGAACATCGGGCATGATGCGGATCTGTGCTCCCTCGCTCATGGGCTGGCTGCAAAATGCGATGATCTGAGCAATTGCGTCCTGTTCGATGTTATCGGTAAAGACCTTGGCTGAATTATATTTTCCGTTTAAAATGATCATATTTTTCCTTTCCGAAGCTGCCCGAACGCATAAAAAAAGCACCCCCGCAGGAGTGCACAATGCTCAAATATGCGCAAAGCTTCAGCACATGGCTGAATTTATCGGGCAAACTCCATGCTTATCAATTATATTTTGTTTTGCTGTGGGTATGTAATATATGCTTATTGTCATGGTGTTCACCATCCTTTCGCAGAATATGGCATTATTATAATCAGTGATATGGCTAAAGTCAATAACGGTACCCAAACTTTAATCAAACTGTAACCAAACTGTAATAAACGGTGTTCGGAGCGTTTTTGTACACTGCGGAGCAAACCGAGTTCCTAAAACTGTATAAAAGGTTCATATGAACTTATTATTTTAGCATTTTCTTCTGTATATTCTGCACAATTCCATATTTTAAGGTATACGCTCCGTAATTATTTTGTCGCATATTGACAAAGAGAAGGAATTGTTGTATAATACTGTCATACGGCAGAAACAAGTCTGCCGTAAAACTATTGGCGCTCCGCATAAGCGCCCTCATATGATATGGAGGTTTATATGTTTGACAACATCAACTGGGGACTCGTTATCCCGATCGCAATAGGAGTTATATTACTCCTCCTTATAATCATTACCGGCTACATCAAGGCTCCCCCGGACACCGCGTACATCATCTCGGGTCTCAGGAGAAAAATAATCATCGGTAAGGCAAGCATCCGCATACCCTTCTTTGAGCGTGTGGATAAGCTGAAGCTCCAGCTCATCGCAGTTGACGTAAAGACTTCAAGCGCTGTTCCTACCGCAGACTACATCAATATCAATGTTGACGCCAACGTTAACGTTAAGGTCAGCAGTGATCCTCAGCTCATAAAGCTGGGCGCTGAGAACTTCCTCAACAAGGACACAGCTTATGTGGCTAAGGTTGCAAGAGAGGTACTCGAAGGTAATATGCGTGAGATCGTTGGTCAGATGTCCCTTGAGGCTATGGTCAACGACCGTAAGGCTTTCGCCGAGAAGGTTCAGGAAAACGCTGCTCCCGACCTCAACAGAATGGGCCTTGAGATCGTTTCCTTCAATGTTCAGAACTTCACCGACGATCAGAACCTGATCGAAAACCTCGGTATCGACAATACCACAAAGATCCAGAAGAAGGCTGCTATCGCACGCGCTGAGTCCGAGAAGGAGATCGAGATCGCCAAGGCTCAGGCTAAGAAAGAAGCCAACGATGCTAAGATACTCGCAGAGACCGAGATCGCTCAGAAAAACAACGAGCTGGCTATCCGTCAGGCTGAACTCAAAAAGGAAGCCGACACCCAGCTGGCTATCGCAGATGCTGCTTACGAGATACAGCGCGAAAATCAGCGTAAGACCATTGAGGTATCAAAGGCTAACGCTAACATCGCCGCCTCCGAAAAGGACGTTGAGCTGAAGGCTCGTGAGGCAGAGGTCACAGAAAAGGCTCTCGAAGCTCAGATCAAGAAGAAGGCTGAAGCTGACCGCTATAAGGCTCAGCAGGAAGCCGACGCCAAGCTCTATCAGCTCAAGAAGGAGGCTGAAGCCGATCGTTTCCAGCGTGAGCAGGAGGCGGAAGCTCAGAAGGCTGAGGCTGAAGCTCAGAAATTCGCCAAGATGCAGGAGGCTGAGGGTATCGCTGCCGTAGGTAAGGCTGAGGCGGACGCTATCCGCGCTAAGGGTCTTGCTGAGGCTGAGGGTATCAACGCTAAGGCTGAGGCTATGAAGAAGTACGGCGAGGCTGCTGTTCTCGAAATGTACTTCAAGGCTCTCCCCGAGGTAGTAAAGAACGCCGCTACTCCTCTGTCGCAGGTCGACAAGATCACTATGTACGGCGAAGGCAACTCCAGCAAGCTTGTTGGTGACATCATCGGCTCTACCACAAAGATCACCGACGGTCTCACCGAGGCTACCGGCGTTGACATCAGATCGCTCCTTGCAGGCTTCTTAGGCGGCAAGATGGCAGCTCCCAAGGCTGCTGCTGTTGTTGAGACTGCTGCTCCCGCTCAGGAGAAGGACTCCCCCAAGGAGTCAACTCTCCCCGATGACAACGGAAGCTTCTTCTATGACAGCGACAACATTCCCGACTAATATTTTACCACAGGCTCCCCTGACGATATGCGGTCGTCAGGGGAGCTTTTTGTCACTTCCCTGTTGCACGGCTGTAATCGCTCTGTAAAAATCGCCTGTTTTTTGCGGTTGACCACAATTCATTTTGCGCAAAAATTGGTTAGTCCATTTGTATAGTTTTCACAAAGTTGTACAAAAAGCATTTACAAAAAACGTCATATAGATTATAATGTTATTAGTAATTAAGTTGAGACGAAACCAAATGATAGCAATATTTGGTCACGACCTCTGTAAGTGCAGTTCAGAGGGGGGGTATTAAAATGATAAAACATCTCTCGGGCGACTTCGAGACTGTGGAGTATGACACCCAAAAATATGCCATGCTCTACGACAATAACGAGAATGAGGCTTATCCCGTTCACTGGCATAACGCCGTTGAACTCCTCATGCCGCTGAAAAATGAATATACAGTCACTGTGAACGGTATTGATTATATTATTCCCGAAAACGATGTTCTCATCGTTCCCCCGGGTGAGCTTCACAGTATGCCTGCCATTCCCGGAAGGCGTATAATCTTTCAGTGCGATAACAGTATCCTCGGCGAGATATCTGCTCTCGAGCCTGTTATGCGTTCACTGAATTCGGCTGTTCTCATCAATGCGGATATGGATAAGGAGCTGCATGTTCTGGCGAAAAAGACCATGCTGGATATCCTTTCTCTCTATAACTCGAAGTCGGAGCTTGCCGACGTCAAGATATACGTCAAGGTCATCGAGCTGTTCATGGCTCTCCGCGAATATCAGCTGGAGCAGCAGAAGATAGTTATGGACTGCGATGACGAGAAGATAGACGAGTACAGCGAAAAGTTCGGTACCGTGCTAAAGTATATCGACAATAACTACATGTACGATATCACACTTGAACAGCTTGCCGATGTTGCAGGCTACAGCAAGTACCACTTCTCGCGTATATTCAAGCAGTATAACGCTATGTCCTATCTCCAGTACATAAACGCAAGACGTACCAAGGCGGCGGAGCTTCTCCTCCTTGACCCAAGCATTCCCATTACAGAAGTGGCTATGCGCTCGGGCTTCAAGAGCCTTACTACCTTCAACCGTATCTTCAAAGAAATCAAGCACTGCACTCCAACAGACTTCAAAAAGCTATATTCACTAAGATAAAACAATACCGCACATCATAAGATGTGCGGTCTTTTTATTTTATCCCTGTTTTGCTATGTCATTAAGCGATTTTTTTTCGCCAAGTCTGTAATATCTGATATTCTCATTTGCTTCAGCCATGCCTGAGT
Organism: Ruminococcus flavefaciens; assembly: GCF_900116855.1. Classification (GTDB taxonomy): domain Bacteria; phylum Bacillota; class Clostridia; order Oscillospirales; family Ruminococcaceae; genus Ruminococcus; species Ruminococcus flavefaciens_R. The sequence continues at coordinate 165,891 of NZ_UETD01000010.1, read as the reverse complement.
GGTTTATTTCGATGCGGATAGTATCAAAGCTTTTGTCAAGATATTCGTCGTCGATCACATATCCGACCCTGAATGTCCTACTCTCTCCTGCCTTAAAGTCTGTCTTAAAGTAATCTGCTTCATAAACAGAACGATCTCCGTTGAAAATGTACGCCGTAGCTTCCATAGAGTTTTTAAAGTCCAGTTCATCGCCGTTATAATTATACAGATCGACGCGTGTAGAGTTCATATACAATGACCTGTCCGTATCAGTATTGTTAGTCAACGCTATATCTGCAATGATATAGGAACTGTCACCGATAAGATCGCCGTTTTCGTCACAAGCGTAATGCCCCTCGGGAAAAACGTCCATTCCATCGCCGCTCTTGGTCACATCAACTGACTTTATAACGTATTCCCAGCCATCTGTCTCACACCTCTCTCCAAGCTCTGCTGTATTTCCCGTATTAAACTCATCATCCCCGAGTATCCCCCTCAGTCTGCTCTCAAATTCCTCGATATTGATAGAGTAATTATCCGCAGTGTAAGGTAAAAGATCGTTGCCAGTACCCATATACTCGCTGCTGCTTACAACGCCATTTTCATAAATAGTGAAGTTTTCAGTGTGCCTTTGACCATCGTCGGTCTTAAATTCAAGCATCACGCTATATTTTAAATTATATCCTTCGGAAGCATTATCAGGTACACTTCTTTTCAGCATATAGATAAAGCCGTCCCTAAGGAACTCATTGAGCATTTCCTTTGCTTCCGCCCTATCGGGTTCTATCCTGACGTTATTACTATCGGTCAGCTCGGATAATACGAAGGAACCGCTGAGAAGTCTGTCCGCCTCCTCCTGACTGATGTACACATCCTGAGCAAGAATATTTTGCAGCCCTTTGTCAAAGGCTTCATAATCTATGCTGTATGACCTTCTTTCGACCTCCTCCGAAGTCAGATAGTCCTCGGAATATTTATTTGCAGAGTAGGAAACAAACCCGTCATCTGCTATATAAAGCCACGAAACGACTCTGTTTTCTTCCCACGAAATGTTATAAGCATAATCAGTAACAACAATTTCATCCCCTCTGCCACTCGTGTCTTCCACGGGCTCGCCCCAGTCGAAGGTGTTGAGGAAATCTGCCAGCCCCGTATATATAGCTGCACTTGTACGCTTATTATAGTTCCAGACACCTGACTGAAGATCAAAGTCAAATGCGGTGAAATCGCCGAAAGGTGATATTCCGGCTTCGGCAGCTGACTCTGATCCGTCGTTGCCGATTATTTCCTTTATCCCCTTATCGAAGGCTTCAAAGTCTATCATGTAGTACTTGGTGAAGGCGAGATCCATTGATAGATTTTCAGTTTCTCCACTCAAAATGTACCTCTTATAGCTGATAAAACCGTCCGTTTCTATGGTAATGGAATTCTTGCCCTTGTCATCTTCCCAGTTTATCGCGCCGTATCTGGTCAGAGAATCCTGTTGAAACTCTCTGCCCTCTGCATTCTCATACTCTTCGCCCCAGTCGAAACTATTGAAGAAATCGGCAAGTTCAGCATAGGTTTCGTCTGAGAATCCGTCGTAGTTTTCGTCAAAAAGATAAAAATTGAAGTCCACCTTGGTGAAGTCACCGAAAGGACTGGTCAGCTGTTCATTACTATCAACGATGTCACTGTCTGCCAGCTGGCTTCTGTGGTTTTTATGGAGGAGCACTCCCGTAGTTCCTATGCCGGCGGCAAGAACTGCACAGGCTGCAGCAGCGCTGACTACGCGGATAATGTTGTTTCTGCTGCTAATGCGCTCGGTACCGCTTACGACTTCGGTATAGCCGTCGTTATCGATGCGCTCTATGTTCGTTTTGTCTATGTTTTCGCAGGCTTTTATGATACGCTCTTTCATATCCTCGGGCATTGTTATCTTTTCAGCCGCATTTCTGAGCTTCTTATCCATACTACATATACTCCTTTCTGTATTTCTCCTCCAGCAGCTTCCTGCCCCTTGACAGGCGCATTTTGACTGCCGAAACGCTTACTCCTGTTATATCCGCGATCTCGTCTATCTTGTACTGCTCAACATAGAACAGTATCATTATTATCCTGTATTTGTCGTTGAGCTCCATAAGAGCCTCAAGTATTCCGCTGTCGCTTTTCTCTACAGCGTATGTATTCAGAACCTCCTCGCTCTCAGTCTCGTGGCGTGAACGATATCTGAGCATATCGCGGCATCTATTTGTGGCTACAGTGATGAGCCATGCTTTTTCATGTTCTGCGTCTGTGAACTCCGGTGCCTTCGTGAAGTATTTTATGAAGGTCTCCTGCACAGCGTCTTCTGCGTCGGCAGTGTTTTTCAGAATAAGCAGGCTTATCCTGTACAGCATATCACCGTATTTCTCGACCGCCTCGCGAGCGCAGCCGCATTTTTGCATTCATCATCAGCTCCTTTCACTATATACACGCTTTGAGTAATACAAAAAGTCACATAATATTATAGCATTTTTCTGAAAAAATGAAAAGACAGCCGATTTACACCGACTGCCTTTCAGGGGATATTAAAATTTGGAGAAATCTTAATTAGTGTGCCGACCACCGAAATGATCGGCACATTTGAAACTCTGATAAGAATTATTACTTATCAAACGCGCTTGTAGATAACGCCGCCCTGGAGAGTCTTGCCCTTTGCAGCTGCCATATCAGAGATGGTTACGTTCTGGTAACCATTCTGTGCGAGCCAAGGAAGAACTTCTTCCATAGCTGCTGCTGTTGTAGCATAGTTCTCGTGGCAAAGTACGATAGCACCCTGCAGTGATCCGTCGTTAGCTGCGTTCTTGATTGTCTGAACGATCTGATCCTTAGAAGCATTGCTCCAGTCTCTTGTATCGATTGCACAGTCAATAAGGGGTACATCATAGAGAGCTGTTGTAACCTGTCCGCCGCCATCGAGATAAGGAAGTCTCATGAGGTGTGAAGGCTCTGTGCCGATGATGCTCTTGAGCTTGCTGTTACACTCAGACCACTGATATCTGATCTGGTCACTGCTGAGCTTGCTGAGGCCTCCCTCGGGATGTGACTTAGTGTGGTTTGCAACTTCCATACCATTCTGGTATGCGAACTTGACCTGCTCGTTTGTCTTGATCCAGTCACTTACATAGAAGAATGTAGCTGTCATGTTGTTCTTGATGAGAGCGTCCATGATCCTGTAAGCCGGGTCTGTTCTGCTTGAAGCTGATGCACCGTCGTCGAATGCGATAGCGCAGAGCTTCTTGGAAGTATCAACACCGGGTGTTGTTACTGTCTTGGGCTCGGGTACCTTACCCTGACCGCCTGTTGTTACTGAAGACTTTGTGCCCTCAGCTGCAACTACTACGTTATCGATATAGAAGTCCATGAGATCACCTGAATCCTGAACTGTCTCTACGTAGAGGATCATATCGCCTGAGTTATCAGGAATTGTGAATGAAGTATTCTCGATCTTTGTCCATGTGCCCTTCTTGCACTCAGCCTTAGCGATAGATGTGTATGAAGCACTGTCACCCTCGCCCTGCTGGAGTGAGATCTGGATGGTTGCATTGTCCTTAGCGACCTGAAGAGCTGCTAAGCTTACGCTGTATGTCTCGCCAACCTTGAAGTCGGAGCCGAGTGAGATAGCTGCGCCGTTCCACTCCTGTGATCTGCCTGATACTTCAAGAGCCTTACCTGATGAACCGTAGTAAGCATCAGATGTTGCTGCAACTGAAGCACTTCTTGCTGACCAGCTGCCTGCGCCGCTGTCGAAGTTGCTGTTTATTGAACCCTTACCTGCTGATGAAGGGGTATTTGTTACCACTGTCTGCTGGCTCTTGGTTGTTGTTGTCTGAACCTGAGGTGTGTTGCCGGTAACTGTAACAACCTTTGTAGAAAGCTTGCTTGAATAGCTCTCGGGAAGTGTATTGATGAGACCGAGGAGCTTCTTCTGGATTGCAAGAGCATCGTTAGCTGTTATACCTTCGCCTGCCTCGTAAACGTCACCGTTGTACTTGCCCTGATCTGTGAGAGAGTACTTGTTGGGGTTAGCAAGTGCCTGCATGATGTAGATAGCATCTGCCAGCTCTGTTGTGCCGTCGTTGTTAGCGTCGCCCCACTTGGAAACCTTCTTGTTGAGCTCTTCCTTCTCGTCGATGACCTGAGTAACGATCGTAGGTGTTACAGAAGTTGTAGTTGTAGTTGTTACAGGAGTCTGTCCGCCTGCTGTTGTTACAGGGGGTGTCTTATCGAGAATGCTGAGGATCTCGTTGTAGAAGGACTTAGGCTGATAGTTGCTGAAAGGAAGCGGTGAACCGCCGTTCTGATCCTTTCTCCAGCTTCTCTCGTCTGTTGTACCCCAGAGGGTTACAGATGAGATGTTGTTAGCGTGATCAGCGATCTTCTGGAATATCTGAGGATATGCCTTATCGTTTCCGCCTAACTCGTTTGTGATATCAAGCTCTGTTACCTGAACGTCAAGACCGAGGCTTGCGAAGAGCTCGATTGCTTCCTCATACTCAGAAGCTGAAGGATATCTGTCAGAAAGGTGTGACTGCATACCGATACCGTCGATATAGTCGCCCTCTGCCATGATCTTCTTAGCCATGTTGTAGAGGTCCATTCTCTTCTTGGGCATATACTCGTTGAAGTCGTTCATGTAAAGCTTACAAGTAGGAGGTGCATACTGTCTTGCATACTTGAAGGCATTGATGATGTACTCGGGGTTATCCTTACCGTAGATACTTACCCAGCGTGAACCCTGCTTGGTTCCCCACATCTCGCCGCCGTTCTCGAGAGTATCTCTCATTCCGCCGCCGTCGTTGATGAAGAGCTCGTTACAAACATCATATGCATAAAGCTTGAGGTTAGGATACTGAGACTTGATAGCAGAGAATGTATTCTTGATCATGTTCTCAAGACGCTTATCCATTGTAGCCTTTGAAGCGTATCCGTTTCCGTCCTTGAAGAAGAACTCAGGAGTCTGCTGATACCATACGAAGGTATGACCGCGGACGCCGAGACCGTTCTTGCTTGCGAAATCAAGAGCAGGCTTTGCATCGTTGAGGCTGATGGTAACATCTGTACCGTTTACGCCCTTAACTGTTGAATCAGGCTTCATCTCGTTCTCACAAGTGATGGAGTTGTAGTTCTTGAGGATGAAGTCCTTACCTGTATTGCCTGAATTGAGCTCGTACTGGCTTACGGAAGTACCGAGTCTGAAGAGGTGACCTGCGTGATCCTTGAAGCCTGAGCCGCCCTTTGTGTATGTGTAATCACGGTTTGCGTGACCTGTTGAACCGCTGCTTACAGTGGGAACAGGATCTGTTGTGCCGGGATCTACTGAACCGGGATCGGATGATGAACCGACCTTGCCCTGTCCTGTTACAACAGAGGACTTAACGCCTGACTTTGAACCCTGAGCAACGTCTATATAGAAGTCTGTGAGCTCGCCGGAATCCTGGGGAGTCTCAACATAAAGAGTCATTGTGCCTGAATTCGAGGGGATCTTGAATGAAGTATTCTCAAGCTTTGTCCACTCGCCGCTCTTAGCGTCTACCTTAGCGATAGATGTGTAAGAAGCGCTGTCGCCGTCACCCTGCTGGAGTGAGAGCTGCATAGGAACTGTGCTGCCTGACTTCTGGAGCACGCCTACGCTGAAGCTGTATGTTTCGCCGGGAACGAATGCTGCCGAGTCAAGCTCGATAGCTGCGCCGTTCCACTCAGCTGTTCTGCCTGTAACTGCGAGAGCCTTGCTGCCGTCATAGCTTACATCAGAAGTAACTGCGACCTTTGTTGATCCGCTGCTTCTTGCTGTCCAGCCGCCTGTGCCGCTCTCGAAAGTGCTCTGGAAGTAATTTCCGTTTGTATCGGGCTCTACTGTAGGTGTGGGTGTAGGTGTAGGCTCGGGATCGGGTTCCTTGCCAAGAGTAATAGTATTCTTATTTACGCTTGCCTCACCGTTGCTCTCCCAACCTTCTACGTTGAAAGCAACCTCGTACATTTTACCCATCTGAAGTCCCTTGGACTCCCAAGCCTCAAAGTGCTTTGAAACACTGATGGTACCCTTTGTTCTTCCGCTGCTGCGGACACTGAAGTACTGTACGAAGGGCTTGTTGCCCTCGATAGTATATGAGTTACGGTTCTCCTTGTAGATGTAGTAGTTAGCTCCGTCGAGGCTTACTGTGCCTAAGGGGCTTCCTGCTCCGGGGGATCCGTTAGGAGGACACCAGTTCTTCCAGTCCTCAACTATATAGTACTCTACGAGAGGATTCTGTGTCCAGCCGTAGATACAAAGACGTGAGTTACCTGAAGAGCTTGCTGACCAGTTTACATCGAAATCGCAAGTGATTCCGCCGTAATCCTGGAACTTCTTTGTGCTGCCCATATCGATACCGCGGCGGGCAAGGAAGTTTCCGCTGGGTCCTGCACAGTTCCACTTTGTTGTGAAAGTACCGTTGTCACCAAGTGTCATTGATGACGGCTGGTTTGTATCAGCAGCCCAGATCTCATAGCTGTAGCCATCGGGGCCAGTACCCTTATGCTGTCCTGCACCGTTCAGAGTATATGTCTGACCGGCAGCAGCATTGAACGCTGTGAAAGGTACTGATGAAACGCATACGATGCTGGCTACGAATCCGAGTGCAGCTCTTTTAACACCTCTGAATTTCATGTTTAATCATTCCTCACTTTCATTTCGTGATATATGTTTTCTTCGTGACACTAAGAAAAAGCGCAAAAGCACAATACCTGCTTTTGTGTCCCTCCTTTTCCTCAGCTTCTGTCTTAATTTTATTACATTTCTGTGAACTATTCAAGTCAAATGTTGCTAACAATTTTTGGGCTTGCTCATTTTTTGCTCTTTTTGCACATTTTAGCTTCCACTTGTTGCGTTTTTTTATACATTTCACGGTTCTGCGTTGTTTTTCCGTTGTTTTGACAGCACAAAATGATAAGTGGCATTGCACTTTTGCGCTACCCGAAACCTACCGATATTTGCGGTCAGATCAACGTATCTGCGTGCATTAGTATATTTAACAAAATTTTAACCTAAACAAGCAGGAGCTACCTCATCCTCCGTGACAAGGCGGCACCCTGCTTTTCATTATTTATTTCCGCGAAACAACTGCCCGTATATTTTCTTTTGTGGTTTTGCACAAAGCCAAAACTGTGATAATGTAACATCCTCCAAAAAGTTCGCTAAATCCTTTATTTTTTCCGCAGAAGTGGTATAATTGTATCAGGTATATAACTCCATTCACAAGAGGGGATAGCATGGATTCCGAAAGAATTATCAACATCGCCGTCATTGTCTCCGGACTCGACGAAGAGTATCAGTACAATACTATACGCGGGATCAACAATTTCGCACTTGAGCACAACATCAATGTGTCTTATTTTGCTGCCTTCGGCGGTATGGTCGGAAGCAGGACCTTCGATATCGGCGAGGTGAGCATTTACAACTTAATAGATTATACCCGTTTTGACGGAGTCCTTCTTATGACCAACACCTTCGGCGACAAGGAGATACGCACACGCATTCTCGAAAGAGTCAGAAGCGCTCATATCCCCACCGTCATATTCGAGAGCCACGAGTTTCCCGAGTTCTATGACATCCGCATCGACAACTTCTCTGTCATGAAGAAGCTGGTGAACCATATCATACAGTTCCACGGCGCCAAGGTCATAAACTTTGTTTCGGGTCCCCTGCCCAATCCCGAGGGCAAGGCTCGATATGACGCTTTCAGAGCCGCCATGGAGGAAAACGGGCTCCCTATCGACGAGGAACGCATATACTACGGCGACTTCAAAAGCTATGACGGAAAGCTCGCCGTGGACGAATTTGCCGCTTCGGGAAAAGAGCTTCCCGACGCATTCGTCTGTGCCAATGACAGCATGGCTCTGACAGTTGTGTCATCTCTGGAAAAGCTGGGATACAAGGTCCCCGATGACGTTATGGTCACAGGCTTCGACAATACATTCAACGCAAGGAACTGCAGCCCTGCCATGACCTCGGTCAAGCGTCCGCTGTACAAAGCAGGTTTTCAGGCTGCGGAGGTGCTCCTCAATGTCATAAACGGCATAGAACAGCCTCACAGCATCACTCTAGAAGCCGCTCCCGTATTCAGCGAGAGCTGCGGATGCAGGAACGAGGAGCACGATGACCTCATCGCATACAAAAAGGTCACCTTCCGCAAAACAGAGGTGACCAACAGCAATATACTCATGATAAACCGCCTTACCGCAGGACTTGCCGAGACCGAGACCGCTTCGGAATGCTTCGACGTTATCGAAAAGCTCATCGGCGAGCTGGAATGCGAAAAGTTCCAGCTCTGTCTCAGTGAGGACTGGCAGGACGCCTTTAACTCTGCGCCCGTCATCTCCGAGCCGAATGCTTATAAGAGCTACATGACCGCTCCCCTTATCTGGGACAAGGGTCAGCGCAGGAGCGTGGGCTATTACCCCAGCAGCAATATGTTCCCCGAGGGCTTTGAGGAAAGGAGCTGCATAAACTACTTCCTCCCTCTCCATTTCGGCGACCGCTGTCTGGGCTACTACATAATCACAAACGGAGACTTCCCTATTTACAGCCTGCTCTGTCACACCCTTACCATGACGCTGAGCAACTCCATAGAGAATATCCGCAAGCTCTTCCACCTCAACAAGGCTATGGACGAGCTGAACCGCCTGTACGTCATCGACCCCCTCTGCAACATCTACAACCGCAACGGCTTCATCAATATCGCCGATGATATGTTCAGGGAGTGCGTTGCCAACGGGAAGGAAATGCTGCTCAGCTTCATAGATATGGACGGTCTGAAGTTCATCAACGACAACTACGGACACAATGAGGGCGATTTCGCTATACAGCGCCTTGCCAACATCATCAGCAGCTGCTGCGGCCGCGGAAGCATATGTGCAAGATTCGGCGGCGACGAGTTCATCATATTCAGCACCAACGCTTCACAGGGAGCTGTGGAGGCACTGGAGCACAGGTTCAACACCGAGCTTGAGAATATCAACAAGCTGGTGAAAAAGCCCTACGTTATTTCCGCAAGTATCGGAAGCATAGTCACTAAAGCCAATGAACATGATACCCTTTACAGTATCATCAAAATGGCAGACGAGAAGATGTATGAGATAAAAAGGCAGAAAAAGCTGGCAAGAAAGTCCGAAAAGGTCTGAATAAACAATAAAGCCATAGTATTTCCCATTTTAAGAAATACTATGGCTATTTTTATTGACAATGCCGATTTGAGTTTAGAGTTGAGAGTTTAGAGTTGATAGTTGTGGAGTCGCCTGCGGCGACAATATTTAAATATTGTGAGCGAAGCGAACACATTAACTCTCAACTCTCAACTTTCAACTATCAACTTAGCGCATACGCGCTAAATTATGTTTTTTAAGTGAGAATTATCAGCTCTTACGGAAGCCGACACACTGGACTGCGGCAACAGGATTGCCCAGCTCGTCCCTTATGTCAACATTGTAGCAGCATATTGTCCTGCCGTCCTTGATGAGCCTTGCTTCGGCGATGATGCGCTCTGTCTTGGGAACTCCTATGAACGAGGCGTCGCAGTTGAGCCCAACTACTCCTGCCTGCTGCCAGTTTGAAGCAACTGCAAAGGCAAAATCCGCAAGGGTGAAGTAAACTCCGCCCATGATACCGCCGACAGCGTTCCTGTGGTGTTCGTTGAGAACAAGGCTGCACTTTGAATAGTGGTCCCCTAACTCATCAATAACCGCTCCCATTTCCGTGGCAAAGCGGTCGCCGCGGAATGTCTCGCGTACTCTTTCAAGTGTTTCGTTATCAGTCATTTTATTGCCTCCTGTTTTCATATTCATCGCGCAGTATGGAGAAGTAATGCCTGCCCACATACTGACCGTCCATATAGAAATAGTCCCTGAGAGTGCCCTCGAATGTAAGTCCGCACTTCTCTATGACCTTTCGGGACGGAGCGTTTATGGTCTTGCAGCATATCTGCACCTTGTGCAGATTCATTCTGTCAAATCCGTAGGCTATCACAGCCTTTGCAGCTTCGGTGGCATAGCCCCTGCGCTGGAACTGCGAGCCTATGCAGTACTCTATCTCCGCGAAGTGGTTCTTGCTGTCCACAAGGAAATAGGCTATCTGTCCGATACACTCGCCGCACTCCTTGTCGATGACTGCCCAGCGGTAATAGTCCTCACGGGCGCAGCCACCGATGTACTTGTCCAGAAGCCCCTTTACCTCCTCCTTTGTGGAGTAAACAGGCTCTGAATACAAGGACTGCACCTTTTCGTCAGCTACCCAGTATTTCAGCATAGCATCGTCGTCGGAATATTCAAACCGTCTCAGAATAAGCCTGTCGGTCTCTATTGTCTGTGTACCGGTATGTGTAAGCATTTTTACCTCCTTTTGTCGTTTTCAAAGCACATTCTTTTCAAATCAAAATTTAGCAAAGCTAAATTTTGATTTGAGCCGTTAGCCTGATGTAGGGGCGGCGTTCCGCCGCCCGATAATAAAGCGGCGGAGCCGCTTCCTAAGGGCTAAAAGCTAAGGGCTTCGGAATTTAACACCGCAGGCGTTAAATTCCGACTTATCTAAAAAAGCTTCCCCCTCTTTCTTCAAGAGGGGGATCACGTCTTATACTAAAAATGACATATCATAAAGTCCCGCAGGCTGGTCCTTGAGGAATACCGCTGCATTTACAGCTCCCGCTGCGAAAACAGCCTTTGAAGCTGCCGAGTGGGAAAGGGTTATGACCTCATCATGGCCTGCAAAGATAACGTCGTGCTCACCTACGATAGTGCCGCCGCGAATCGAGTGCATTCCTATCTCGGATTTCTCACGCTTCTGACGGCGTGAGTGACGGTCGTAAACGTAGTGCTTGGAATTGTCAAGTGTCTCGTTTATTGCATTTGCCAGCATTATTGCGGTTCCGCTGGGAGCGTCTATCTTCTGGTTGTGGTGCTTCTCCACTATCTCGATATCGAAGCTGTCGCCCAGCACCTCGGCTGCCTTCTTTGCCAGCTGTACCAGCAGGTTGATGCCCAGTGACATATTGAATGTGAAGAACACGGGTATCTGCTGTGCAGCTGCCTTTATCTTGGCGGTCTGCTCGTCTGTGTAGCCTGTTGCGCCGATAACTATGGGAGTTCCCGTAGACAGGCAGTAGTCAAGAAGTCCGTCCAGAGAAGCAGGATTTGAGAAATCTATGATAACATCGGGCTTTACGGGCAGCTGTGCAGGAGTCTCCACAATGGGGAAATCCGCATACTGCTTGGTGTAGATGTCGATGCCTGCAACTACTGTGCAGTCCTCTCTCTCGGCGGCACAATTGAAGATATTGTGTCCCATCCTGCCGTTAGCGCCGCAGATAGCTATATTAGTCATACTTTACACTTCCTTTTCGGTGGATGGTTTACTTGATGAGTCCGTGCTTTGCCAGAGTAGCTCTCAGCTTAGCCCTGTGCTCATCTGTCAGCTCGCAGAGAGGCAGACGGCAGGGACCTGCGTTCCAGCCCAGCATATTCATTGCTTCCTTTATCGGTATGGGATTGACCTCGATGAACAGGTCGTTGCAGATATCCAGATACTTTATCTGGAGCTTCATAGCCTCTGCGAAATTGTTATCGAGACAGAGCTGCACCATGTCGTGCATCTCCTTGGGGATAATGTGCGAAGCTACGGAGATAACGCCCTTTCCGCCCAGCGACATGATAGGAACCACCATGTCATCGTTGCCGCTGTATATGTCGATATCGTCGCCGCAGGCAGCTGCCAGCTTTGCAACATAGCTGATGTTGCCGCTTGCTTCCTTGATAGCAGCGATATTCCTGTGCTTTGAAAGCTCCTTTACTGTAGCCACGTCAAAGCCGCAGCCGGTTCTGCTGGGAACATTGTAAAGGATAATGGGGATGTTCACGGCGTCGGCGATAGCTGTGAAGTGTGCAACGAGACCCTTCTGTGTTGCCTTATTATAATAAGGTGTAACGTGGAGAAGAGCATCTGCGCCTGTTGCCTCAGCCTCCTTGGAGAGCTCTACGGCATAGCGTGTATCGTTGCTGCCCGCACCTGCGATAACAGGAACTCTGCCTGCAACGTGCTTTACTGCGAACCTGATGCAGTCGCGGTGCTCGTCGTCTGTCATAGTTGCTGACTCACCTGTGGTGCCGCAGATAACTACAGCATCGGTGCCTCTTTCGATCTGGTCGTCGATGATGCGTCCCAGCTCGTCATAATTTATAGAACCGTCGGCGTTCATGGGCGTGATGATAGCCACAGCAGCGCCGGTGAAAATAGTGTTCTTCATTACACTCAACCTTTCGTTCAATTCGTAATTCGTAATGCGTAATGCATAATTAAACTACGAATCTATAGTTTTACATATTGATGTAAGAATTTTTATCAATTCCTGACATTCCGGATAAATACTGCGGAAATGTTTTTCTTCAATATAATCACTTTCATTAAGAAGCTCTAACCAATACTCAGTTTCACTCGCTTCTTTTAACGCAATACTCATTTTAGCATAAAAATCAGCTTTACTCTGTCCGCGTATCGCCTCTTTTACATTTGCGCCAATACTCGTACCGCATCTGAGTATCTGTTTTGACAGTATATACTCTTTCTTTTCAGAAGTCAGATATTTATACATTTTTATTATTCTGAGAGCAAAAGCTTTACTTTTACTAACAATAACATTTTCGCCAGCCATATAATTATGCATTATGAATTATGCATTATGCATTAATCCGGGGCTCCCCGCTTAATCGAAATAGCCCTTTGCTGCAAGGAGTTCAGCAAGGAGGACACCGCCGCCTGCTGCACCTCTCAGTGTATTGTGTGAGAGGCATACGAACTTGTAATCGTACTGTGTATCCTCTCTGAGACGGCCTGTTGATACTGCCATGCCGCCCTCGAGATTTCTGTCAAGCTTAGCCTGAGGACGATCGTCCTCCTCGAAGTAGTGGATGAACTGCTTGGGAGCGCTGGGGAGCTCAAGCTCCTGAGGAACGCCCTTGAAGTCCTTCCAGAGCTGGAGGATCTCCTCCTTTGAGGGCTTGTTCTCAAAGCTTACGAATACAGCAGCCGTATGTCCGTCAGATACGGGGACACGGAGACACTGTGTTGTAATATTGGGAGCTGTTGCCTTTACGATCTCGTTGCCCTTGATCTCGCCCCATACCTTCAGAGGCTCCTGCTCGGACTTCTCCTCCTCGCCGCCGATGAAGGGGATGAGGTTATCCACCATCTCGGGCCATGTCTCGAAATTCTTGCCTGCGCCCGAGATAGCCTGATAAGTACAAGCAAGAACGTTCTTCAGACCGAACTTTCTCAGGGGGTGAAGTGCGGGAACATAGCTCTGGATAGAGCAGTTGGACTTGACTGCGATAAAGCCTCTCTTTGTGCCGAGACGCTCTCTCTGAGCCTTGATGATCTCGATGTGGTCGGGATTAATCTCCGGAACTACCATGGGAACGTCGGGAGTAAATCTGTGTGCGGAGTTATTGGAAACGATGGGGCACTCTGCCTTGGCATAAGCCTCCTCCAGAGCCTTGATCTCGTCCTTCTTCATATCAACTGCACAGAAGCAGAAATCCACCATGCCTGCGATCTTCTCAATGTCGGAAGTAGCATCCATGAGGACCATATCCTTCATAGCTGCGGGCATGGGCACTGCCATCTTCCAGCGGCTGCCTGCTGCCTGCTCATATGTCTGACCTGCACTTCTGGGTGAAGCTGCAAGCACCTTGACATTGAACCACGGATGGTTCTCCAGAAGTGTCGCAAAACGCTGTCCTACCATGCCCGTTGCGCCTATAATGCCTACGTTGTACTGTTTCATATTGACCTCTCCTTGATAAAAAATTACAAAAAATAATAAAAACCGGTTGCAAACCGGCTCATCATGCGTTATAATAGAAATGTTGACATATTTCGTGAACATATGCCGATAGCTCTCCATCACACATGATGACAGCTGCATACCTGTTTGACATACAGCCAGAGCTGAATTTACCAAAGACAGCTCTTCGGCGGCATTGCCTTTCGCTGTCCACCATCGGACGGGTCGTCCCGTGAACAGGTACTTTTCGCAGCCGCGCCTCTACCTTGTTTACATAATAGCACTTTAAAGATACGTTGTCAACAGTTTTTGATGATTTTACAAAAAATTATTTTTCACAGAAAGGGGTGTCATATGAGCATATTTACCCATATCGGGGCAGCTCTCGGCAGCCTCGGCGACGAAAAATACGCCCTTTCCCAGAGAAAGACCATTCCCGAGGCAGAAGCAAGCCGCTTTCTCGGAGTCCGCACCCCCGACCTGCGAAATCTGGCAAAGGAGCTGCGGAAACGCGAGGATACAGCCGATTTTCTGTCGGCTCTCCCCCACGGCAGCTTTGAGGAGAACCAGCTCCACGCATTCATCATCGCCGATGAAAAGGACTTTTCAAAATGTCTGGCTCTGACCGAGAGCTTTCTCCCTTTCATCGACAACTGGGCGACCTGTGACCAGTTCTCCCCAAAGGTGTTCGCAAAGCACCGCGAGGAGCTGCTGCCCTGCATACGCCGCTGGATAGCTTCCGACCGCACATATACGGTCAGATTCGGCATCTGTATGCTGATGAAGCATTTCCTCGGGGAGCACTTCCGCAGGGAATATGCCGATATGACAGCGGATATCCGCTCCGAGGAATACTACATAAATATGGCGAGGGCGTGGTACTTCTCTGCGGCACTTGCCTCCAACTATGCCGAGATACTTCCCTATATCGAGCAGAAAAGGCTGGATATATGGACTCACAACAAGACTATACAGAAGGCGGTGGAAAGCTTCCGCATAACCGCGGAGCAGAAGCAGTACCTCCGTACTCTGAAAATAAAAGGAGAATGAAATTGGAATTACTGAAATCCGACTTCTATTACGAGCTTCCCGAGGAGCTCATCGCGCAGACTCCCATAGAGCCGCGAAATGCCTCACGCATGATGTGCGTTGACCGCGCTACGGGAGCCATCACCCACGACCACTTCTATAATCTATGCGACCACCTCAGAGAAGGTGACCTGCTGGTCATGAACGACTCCCGTGTTATCCCTGCAAGGCTCTACGGCGAGAAGATAGGAAACGGCACATTTATCGAGTTCCTGCTTCTTGAGCAGAAGGGCGACAAGCTCTGGGAGATAATCTGCCGCCCCGGCAAAAAAGCCAAGGTGGGAACAGAGTTCTCATTCGGCGGCGGAAGGCTCACCGCAAAGGTGGTCGAGGTCAAGGACGACGGCAACCGTATCGTGCAGTTTCAGTGCGAGGGCAACTTCTTTACCGCGCTGGAAGATGTGGGTCAGATGCCCCTCCCTCCTTACATAAAGGAAAAGCTGGAGAACCGCGAGCGCTATCAGACGGTCTACTCAAAGGAGCTGGGCTCCGCTGCGGCTCCCACGGCAGGTCTGCACTTCACGCCCGAAATGCTGGACGACCTGCGCTCACGGGGCATAAAGACCGCCTTTGTAACTCTCCATGTGGGTCTGGGTACCTTCCGCCCCGTCAAGGAGGATAACGTGCTTGACCACAAAATGCACAGCGAGCACTACTTCCTGCCGCAGGAGACTGCCGATCTCATCAACGAGACCAAGCGCAATGGCGGCAGAGTCATCGCAGTGGGCACCACCACCTGCCGCACACTGGAAAGCGTGGCGACTTTCTATAAGGATATTTCCGAACATGAGGGGTATACGGATATATTCATCTATCCTTCCTATGAGTTCAAGTGCATAGACGGACTTATCACAAACTTTCATCTTCCCGAAAGTACGCTGATAATGCTGGTCTCTGCATTCATGGGATACGATAACACCATGAATGCCTACAAGACCGCTGTTGAGGAGCGCTACCGCTTCTTCAGCTTCGGCGACAGTATGTGCATTCTCTGAGCTACTTATTATAGGAATGAGGGGAACAAATGAACACTGACATTTCCGATTTTTTCGTCAGCTACGCAGAGACAGAGGATTTTCCGCTGGTAATGTGCGATCTTGACTACAGGATCATATACTTGAACCCTGCCGCAGTCAGCGCATATGACAGCTACGGCGGAAACGACCTTGTGGGCAGATCTCTTTCGGTCTTCATGGACGAGGAGGCTAAGAGCAAGGTGGATATGGTCATAGAGTGGTTCAAGGAGGACAGAGAGCATAACTGCCTTCTTGCAGTTCAGGACAACCGCTCCGATAAGGACATATATATGTGCGCTCTGAGAAACGGAAACGGAGAGCTTATAGGCTTTTGCAGCAGACACAGGTCCCGTATAAAGGACACCGCAGAACCCTATACAACAATTGACTGAATAAGGAGAAAAACAATGACGGAATTAGAATTAACTGATTTTTTTAAGGGGATCGTCGATTCGGAGGAGGGACCGATCGTCATCTGCAATATGGATTACAGGATAATCTATCTCAACCCAGCCGCTATTGATTACTACAAATCGGGACACAATATGCAGGGCAAGCTCCTTGAGAGCTTCATGAACGAGGAGCTCATGAGCATGGTGCGTATGTCCGTGGAATGGTTCAAGGAGGGCAGGGACAACAACCGCGTCTTTGCTTTCCATGACAATAAAAAGAACCTGGATATGTATATCCTCGCCATCAGAAACGGCAGCGGAGAACTCATCGGCTTCTACGGCCGTGAGGAAAGCAGGACTCCCGACCAGAGCCGCCCCTTTGACCTTGACTGACAAAGAGGGAGCGCCTCTGCGGCGTCACTGTAAGCGATACACAGTGATAATATAATTATAAAGGAGAAGCTATGTTCAAACTTCTTAAAACCGACAACAAGGCTCGCCGCGGTACCTTCGAGACCGTTCACGGCACCTTCCAGACACCGTGCTTCATGAATGTGGGCACTGCCGCTGCCATAAAGGGCGGTATCTCCTCAGTTGACCTGAAGGGTCTCAAGACTCAGGTGGAGCTGTGCAATACCTACCATCTGCACCTCCGTCCCGGAGACCACGTTGTAAAGCAGATGGGCGGTCTCCACAAGTTCATGAACTGGGATAAGCCCATTCTCACAGACAGCGGCGGATTTCAGGTGTTCTCGCTGGCTCAGCTGAGAAAAATAAAGGAGGAGGGCGTGTATTTCGCATCTCATATCGACGGTCACCGCATTTTCATGGGACCCGAGGAGAGTATGCAGATACAGTCAAATCTGGGCTCAACTATCGCCATGGCGTTTGACGAATGTATCGAAAATCCGTCCCCCTACAAGTACGTTGCAGCCTCAATAGAGAGAACTACACGCTGGCTCATACGCTGCAAGGAGGAGATGGCAAGGCTCAACAGCCTGCCCGATACCATAAACAAGCATCAGCTGCTTTTCGGCATCAATCAGGGCTCTACCTTTGACGACCTCCGCATAAAACACATGGAGGACATAGCAAAGCTTGACCTTGACGGCTACGCTATCGGCGGTCTCGCCGTGGGCGAAGCAACTGAGGAAATGTACCGTATAATCGATGTTGTAGAGCCGTATATGCCTGTGGAGAAGCCCCGCTACCTCATGGGCGTGGGTACTCCCTCAAATATAATCGAAGCCGTGGCAAGAGGCGTGGATATGTTCGACTGCGTAATGCCCAGCCGAAACGCCCGCCACGCCACAGTTTTCACATGGAGCGGCATCATGCACCTTAACAACAAGTGCTATGAGACAGACCCCCGCCCCGTGGACGAGCAGTGCGACTGCCCCACCTGCAAGAACTTCACCAGAGCATATATCCGCCACCTTTTCAAGGCGAATGAGCAGCTTGCAGGCAGACTGGCAGTCCAGCACAACCTCTATTTCTACAATACCCTTACAGAAAAAATAAGAGAAGCCATAGACGAGGACCGCTTCGAGCAGTTCCGCGGCAAATACTCGCAGCTTCTTGCGACAAGAATATAAATAAATATTTACGGAGTTTTTATGAGTACTTTCCTGTTTTTGTTATTACTTGCGGTCTCCGGCACTGTGACCGCGGTTTCCCTTCACGAAATAAAATGCGATATCAGGCGCGAGGAATCAGACAATAAAAAGCTGAAAAGCATACGCGCCCTCTCAAGAGGAGCTGCTGTGCTTCTGGCTTTCATTGCCGCTGCGGAAGCCTTCGGACTTATCCGCCCTCAGGTCTATAAGGGCGCCTATGTCCTTCTCGGAGGTGCGGCAGCCTTTTCAATGCTGGTCTGTACCCTCAACAAAAAGCGCAGATACCATGCGGCAGCTGCCCTTGTAAAGGCTGTCCTCATTGCAGCAGTCCTCGAGGCTACGATATTCAATATCCCCACCTACCGTCTCTGGCTCGGAAGCTACGGTCAGATGGACTTCACCGCCGAGGAATTTGCAAAGAGCGGCAGCGCTGAGCTTCGCCCCGTCACAAACGATATCACCGTTACAAAGTCCCATGTCTCCACCTTCACCTTTGACGGCATGGACGAGGAGATAGCCGATGTATTCGTAGATATCGGCTTTGAAAAAGGCTCGAAATCTGCCATTCTGAAGATAGACTCCATGGACGAGACAAATACTGTCAATTACCGTGATTATGTTGCCGAGGGAATACTTATCAAAGGAAAGCCCCATTCTCACTACACACAGCTCCACCTGTCAGGCAAGGTGAGCAGCCTTAAACTCACGATCACCCCCGAAAACGACGGAACAGTATACATAAAGGGCATCAGCTTCAACAAACAGATACCCATGAGCATATCATGGATAAGAGTTTTCCTCATCATCTTCGGAATGACCTTCTGGCACCTGCTCATGCACAGCAAGACCATGCAGAAAAGCTATTCCAAGAGCAAGAACGTCTGCCGTACAGCAGCCATATTCATCACCGACCTCATCTGCCTTGCGGTCATACTCACCACCTTTGCAAAGCTTGACAACTACTCTATCATCGATATCATGAAATGCGATTCGGGCGACCAGATGACTCAGGAGCTTGTTGACGCCTTCGAGAGCGGAAGCACCAGTCTCCTCGAAAAGCCGTCAGCCGAGCTCAATGTCTCATTTAACCCCTACTCCACGGACCTGCTCAACAGCAAGGGCATCTCATACAGCTGGGACCACGTTTACTATGAGGGCAACTATTACAGCTATTACGGCATAGCTCCCGTTGTGTTGGTATTCCTGCCGTATCACCTCATAACCGGATATTACTTCCCCGAATCCATGGCGGTAATGCTGTTCGCGCTCATCGGTATCATAGGTCTCACCAAGCTCTACATGGAGTTCATAAAGAAGCTTTTCCCAAAAGCTCCCGCAGGACACGTTATAGCAGGACTAATCATCATCCATATCACAAGCGGAATATGGTTCAGCGTGGGACGCCCCGAGTTCTACGAGATAGCCCTTTCCGCAGGCTTTGCCGTGCTGACATGGGCTGTGTACTTCTTCTTCTCCGCCAACATCATAGGTGACAAGAAGATATCCCTCCCCAGAACAGCCATCGCCTCAACTCTTTTCGCCATTGCCGTGCTCAGCAGACCGACTCTGGTGCTGTACTGCATAGCCGCAGCAGTTTTACTGTTCATGGCACTGCCAAAAGCGGCTTCCGACGGCAAGGCTGACAAAAAGTCAAAGCTTTTCAATGCCGCAGGCGTGAGATACCTCCTCTGTGCAATGCTCCCCATGGTCTGCATAGGACTTGTGCAGATGTGGTACAACTACGACCGCTTCGGCAATCCCTTTGAATTCGGCATACAGTACTCGCTGACCATCAATGACTTCACAAGGACACAGTTCCACCCACGTCTGTCACTGGTGGCTATATACAACTACTTCTTCAATCCGCCCATTTTCGTTCCGGGCGCCCCCGGAGTAAAGACCGACTTCCAGTATCTCAACAATGGCGGCTACTTCTACTCCGACGACGTCTGCACGGGCAATACCTCGGGCATATTCTTCATTGCCCTGCCAATGTTCGCATACCTGTTCTCCGGCAAGGCTCTCAAGCTGATACGAGGCAGGAGAAACAAGCTCAGAAAGGCAGTCTGTGTAGGTCTGCCCTGTGTCATCATCCCCTTTGTAATAGTTGCTTCCGTCTGGGAGAGCGGCTACGCTTCACGTTATATGAGCGATATCGCGTGGCAGTCGCTCCTCGGAGCATTCGCAGTATTCTTCTTCCTCTACGGCAAGATCAGCGACCCCACAAAGAAAAAACTGGCAAACGGCTTCATGTGGTTCGCCATGATGTGGGCTCTCGTAGTTGGAGGAGTTCAGGAGTTCAACCAGATGTTCAGATACGATTACTTCTACAAGGACTTCCCCGAGATGTCCTTTGAGATACAGCGTCTGTTCGCCTTCTGGACCTGATAGACACAAATATGTATTACATCTATATCTTAAAATGCGAGGGAGACCTGCTTTATACAGGCATCACTACCGATGTCGGACGACGTATGGACGAGCATTTCGGCAGGACCGAAAAATGCGCCCGCTTCACGAGGTCACATAAAGCTGTCGCCCTCGAAGCTTTATGGAGCTGCGAGAACCGCAGCATAGCCTCAAAGCTGGAATACCGCATAAAACAGCTGTCAAAACCGCAGAAGCTGGCTCTCATAGCGGATAACGACTTGTTCCCCAAGCTTTTCGGCAGCGATATGGCGGAGCTCTACCGCCGCGAGACTATTTGATAAGGAGTCACTATGTACGAGAACAAAACGGAAGACCTCCCCGTAAAAGCGGTCCTCGCCTGTGTGGACACGGGAGAATTCGACGCGGAGGTCTCTATAAACGAGCTGGCAGAGCTGGCTGATACGGCAAACGCCGAAGTGGTGGGCACCATCATACAAAAGCGTCCCGCCTATGACCCTGCCACCTGCATGGGCGCAGGCAGACTGGAGGAGCTGAAGGAGCAGCTGGACGCCCTTGAGGCGGAGCTGGTCATCTTCGACCACGAGCTGACAGGCGTTCAGGTGCGAAATATCGAGCAGATACTGGACGTCCGCGTCATCGACAGGACCACCCTCATACTGGACATCTTCGCTCAGCGCGCAAGGACAAAGGAGGGTAAATTGCAGGTGGAGCTTGCACAGCAGAAGTACCGTCTCCCCCGCCTTACGGGCATGGGCACGGCGCTTTCCCGACTGGGCGGCGGTATCGGCACAAGAGGTCCCGGTGAAACGAAGCTGGAGACCGACAAGCGCCACATCCGCAAGCGTATAAGCTACCTCGAAGCGGAGCTGGAGGAGCTGAAAAAGCACAGAAGCTTCTCACGCTCACGCCGCAAAAAGGACGGCGTACTCTGCGCGGCTATCGTGGGCTATACAAACGTCGGCAAGTCCACCCTGCTCAATGCTCTAACCGACGCAGGTGTACTGGCGGAGAACAAGCTCTTTGCCACACTGGATATCACCTCACGCGCAATTGAGCTCCCCGACGGAAGAAGCGTCATGCTGGTGGACACAGTCGGTCTTATAAGGCGGCTGCCCCACAATCTGGTGGAGGCGTTCAAGTCCACACTGGAGGAGGCTGCGGCTGCGGATCTTATCCTCAACGTGCAGGACCTCTCCTCCCCCGAAATAAAGGAGCAGGCGGAGGTCACAGACAAGCTGCTCAGCGAGCTGGGCTGCGAGGGCATCCCCCGTATCTATGTCATGAATAAGGCGGACGCCGCTCCCTTTACTGATACGGTGTTCGAGGACGACAACACTGTTATGATAAGCGCAAAGGAGCGCACAGGCTTTGACAGGCTGCTGGAGTGTATCGTGAAGAACCTGCCCGAGACTGCCAAGCGCATGAAGCTCCTCGTTCCCTACGACAAGGGAGCTTTCATCGGAAGGATACGTCAGGAGGGCAAGATTTTCTCCGAGGAGTACGCCGAGAACGGCACTCTGCTGGACGCCCTTGTGGACGTAAAGCTCATAAAGGAGGCAGAGAATTACTCCGTCTGAGCCGCTTTCAGCGAAAATGCGTTGACATCGGCTTTTAAAAGCGATATAATCTAAGTGTACATACAAATCATAATTTAGCGCGTATGCGCTAAGTTGAAAGTTGAAAGTTGAAAGTTGAGAGTTAATGTGTTCGCTTCGCTCACAATATTTAAATATTGTCGCCGCAGGCGACTCCACAACTTTCAACTCTAAACTCTCAACTCTAAACTCAAATCAAAATTTAGCAAAGCTAAATTTTGATTTACAAGAAAGGATAACCAATGAACAGTAAGATAAATGAATTATACGGATTCAATGAAAAGCTCTCGGAGCTTGCCGCTCAGGCTGAGAAAAACTGCGCGGAAGCCTTCGCAAGAATAGACGCAAACGCCGAGTACTGCGGTGCTAAGGTGCTCAAAGCCTTCTCCGACAACAAGGTCAGCGAGCCTTGCTTCTACGGCTCAACAGGCTACGGCTACGGAGACATGGGACGCGAGGTCATCGACAAGGTATTCGCTCAGGCTCTCGGCGCTGAGGACGCTCTGGTGCGCTTCAACTTCGTTTCGGGCACTCACGCCCTGTCTGTTGCCCTTTTCGGCGTACTCAGAACAGGCGACAAGATAGTTTCCGTTACGGGCAAGCCCTATGACACACTTGAGGAAGTAATCGGCATCAGCGGTGAAAAGGGCAACGGCTCCCTTATGGACTACGGCGTGGAGTACGGTCAGGTGGACCTTAACCCGGACGGCACTCCCGACCTCGATGGCATCACCGAAGCCGTAAAGGGCGCCAAGGTGGCTTATATCCAGCGTTCAAGGGGATATTCACTCCGCGGAGCCTTCACCATCGCCGATATCGAAAAAATGGTAAAGGCTGCCAAGAAGGGCAACCCCGACGTTATTATCATGGTGGACAACTGCTACGGCGAGTTCGTTGAGGACAGAGAGCCCACAGCAGTAGGCGCTGATGTCATCATCGGCTCGCTCATCAAGAACGCAGGCGGAGGTATCGCCCGCACAGGCGGCTATATCGCAGGCAGAGCCGACCTTGTAGAGCTGTGCTCCTATCGCCTCACCTGCGTAGGCATGGGCAAGGAAGTCGGCTGCACTCTCGGAATGAACCGCGAGATGCTTCTGGGTATATTCTTCGCTCCCGATGTAGTTGCCAATGCCATCAAGACCTGCACCTTTGCCAGCGAGCTGTTCACGCTCCTCGGCTTTGAGTGTTCTCCCCGAAAGGACGACCCCAGAGGCGACATCATCACCGCCGTAAAGCTGGGCGACGAGGAGCACCTCTGCGCTTTCTGCCGCGGCATTCAGAAGGGCGCTCCCGTGGACTCTTTCGTAACTCCCGAGCCGTGGGATATGCCCGGTTATTCAAGTCAGGTCATCATGGCGGCAGGCGCTTTCACCAACGGCGCATCTATTGAGCTCTCCGCAGACGCTCCCCTCCGCGAGCCCTATGCTGTATGGATGCAGGGCGGCATTACCTACACCAGCGGCAAACTGGGCGTAATGCTGGCGGCACAGGAAATGCTGTCGGAAGGACTCATAAATATATAAAAACGAAAAATTACAATGAGGAGGTAATCATTATGCCATTCATCAACGTCAAGACCAATGTCTCTGTTTCAAACGAGCAGAAAACAAGTATCAAATCCGCTCTGGGCAGAGCTATCACTGCTATCCCCGGCAAGTCCGAGGGCTGGCTCATGGTGGGCATCGAGCCCGAGTACGACCTGTGGTTCAAGGGCGAGGACGCTCCTGCCGCTATGGTGGAGGTGTCCATCTTCGGAAGCGCTTCTTCAAATGCGCTCACCACTCTCACAAGCCACATCACAGGCATTCTTACCGACAACATAGGCGTTCCGTCAGACCGTATCTACGTCAAGTACACCGGTACCAACGACTGGGGCTGGAACGGTTCTAACTTCTGAGGTGATATCTATGATACTCAAAAGAATAATAGGCGCTGCTGCGGCTGCGGCACTGTGCTTCTCCGCATACGCTCCCACAGTCACAGGAAAAAGCGATACTGCTCTCAATGCTTCCGCTGAGGAGTGGTGCTTCGCAGGAACCACCTGTGAGCCTCTCCACGATACTTCACGGGACGTTCAGGCAGAGGGCGTGGGAAATCCCCTGAACTTCGGCGAGAGAAATACTCCCGCAGACGCATCAGCTGAGGAGATACGCGCTATCAACCACAAAATGACCGTTCAGGAGGTAAAGTACGCTCTCTATAAGGAGATAGACGAGCACTGGGACCTTATCTCCACCCGTCTCGGTCAGCCCGACCGTGAGAAGATGTATGCGCTGTTCCTCGGTCTCGGTTCAAGAGAGTCAACTCTCGGTGAGGGTAAGATAGGCTCCGACCATGAGACCGCATACGAGGACGGCTGGGGTGTGAACTCTGCCCATGCATACGGCACATTGCAGACCGCAGTTACTGCCTTTGCGGACTGCGACCCCAAGTTCATGCCCGAGGACAATGTTCCCGAGATGTTCCAGTATTCATTTACCCCGCAGAACTTTTATGACTGCATAATCTCAAACCATATGGGTATCAGAAAGATACTCCACTTCGCCGAGATATGCATGAACGAGCAGGGCATGACCGACTATCAGGTAGTAAGGAACAGCCTCAAGGGCTTCAACACAGGATGGTGCAATATGGCTGAGGACGACGGCGCTTATGCCACCTACGCCGATGAGATCTGCACTATGGCACAGTTCTACTACTATGAGGGACACCTCTATGATAACGTGTTCACATGGACATCTGCAAACGGTGAAGCTATAAACAAATACCGTACTCCCGACCGCTGGGACTGGTGGGGCGATACTCCTCCAAGCATGGCTCCCATAACAGAAAGACCCGTTATCACTACCACGACTTCAACAACGACTACCACTACTACCACAACGACCTCAACAACTACCACCACAACAGTTACTGCACCGCCTCAGAAGATCGTTTACGG
The DNA here is from genome assembly GCF_900116855.1 of Ruminococcus flavefaciens. GTDB lineage: Bacteria > Bacillota > Clostridia > Oscillospirales > Ruminococcaceae > Ruminococcus > Ruminococcus flavefaciens_R. Next base: position 141,043 of record NZ_UETD01000010.1, on the reverse strand, counting down.
CGACACCAACTGTGACGGCACTGTCGAGCTGGCAGACGCAATTCTCATCATGCAGAGCCTTGCAAATCCCAACAAATATGTTGTTACCGAGGAGGGCAAGACTAACGGTGACGTGGATAAGTCCACTGTGGGACTTACCTCCAATGACGCACTTCGCATACAGGAGTTCCTGCTCCATAAAATAGAAAGTCTGGATATAAACTCAGACTGACAATAAAGTTTTTGCCCCTGAGCGTTTTGCAACGCTCAGGGGCAATGTGTTTTATTCCGATTTAGTTCAGAGTTGAAAGCTGCGGAGTCGCCTGCTGTGACGATTTTTAAATAATTTCCGCGAACACATTAATTCTTGATTCTCAATTTCATCGTTTGCGCTGATCGGCGGGCACCGTAAAAGTGACCCTTGTCAGGTCGCTGTCGGGATAGCCCAGAATATAGCGCTGGAGCTTTATAAGATCGGCAATATTCAGAACGCGGTCACCGTTGAGGTCTGTGGTGATGTCGGGCACTTCATTTCTGCCCTCCGTCAGGATAAGCTTCCTCAGTGCGGCAACATCAAAAACATCGATAACATCATCGCGGTTTATATCGCCGAGGACAGTCTCTATCTCCTCTGTGGGAACGGTAGTAGTTGTTGTAGTTGTAGTCGTTACCGTGGTAGTAGTGGTGGTTGTAACCTTTGTCTGCTGTGGGAAGATGTTAAGGAACAGGTCGAGTGACTCCAGCGGCTTGCCGTGGAAATCGAAAAGCGCCTGATTGTCAAATGAGGAACCGCCCGTAGCATCTACGCCATCGTCATAGCTCTTGGCGTAGATGGTAGCCCAGCCTGTGCCGTACTTCTCCCAGTTGTTCTTCTGGTCGTTCAACGAAAGGTCGGGTATGCCCAGCCAAGCAGGCTCCCAGTAGAAAACGCCTATGCCGTGACCGTTGCAGTTGGCAATTGCCTGAAAGACGTCGGTAACGGCTTTTATCTGACCGTCAACGGATACGGGATAGCGCAGCTCGCAGTCCTCATAGCTGGAGGTCACGTTGTTGCGGAAGTGGTCGCCGTCCATATCGGTGTAGGGGTAGGCGGTCTCGGCAACCATGACGTACTTGTTGTAGGTGTTGCCGATATCCGTCAGCACCTTTGTCAGGTTCTCGAGGGAGCCGTGCCAGTAGGAGTAGTATGATGTGGCAAACACATCGTAATCCAGCTTGCACTCGTTCATGATCTTGGCGTACCAGCCGAAGTGACCGTTTCCGGGATTTGCAAAATGGTGAGCGATGAGGATATCCCTGTCGAAGTCACGGACAGCCTTCTCGCCGCTGGAGAACAGGTCGCATATCTTGTACATGTCCTTCTCGCCGCAGAAGAAGCACTCGGTCTCGTTGCCCACCTGCACCATGCCGATATCGCTGCCGTTTTCGGTTAGGTACTTGAGCACCCACGATGTCCAGTTGTATATCTCGCTCTTGAGCTTTTCATGGGAGTGGGGCTGCCAGTACTTGGGACGGGTCTGCTTTGCAGGGTCCGCCCAGAAGTCTGAGTACTGTATATCCGCAAGGAGCTTCATTCCGTGTTCAGCAGCGCGTTTGCCTATTTTAGCGGCAGTTTCCAGATCGGAGTGACCGCCGCCGTAGCTGTTGCCGTTGTCGTCATGGGGCTCGTTCCATATCCTTACGCGGATATAGTTGACGCCGTGGTCGGCAAGGACGGTGAACAGGTCAGCCTCATTGTCATTGTCGTCATAGAACTTCATGCCCGCTTCCTCTAAGGAGATCACGGAGGAGATATCCACGCCGCGGATAGGCTCCCCGCCATTGATACGGCTGTCGAAGTTGTTGAATGTCACGGCAGGTATATTTGCTGCGTCGGTGACATGGACGGATGTACCGCAGCTGCCTGCGACGGGAAATGCTATTGCCGCAGCGATAACAGCTGCGAGGACTCTCCTTGTACTCATAATGACCTCCTTTGTATCAGTCGTTTTTCTTCCTTGTTCTTATCCACATCTTCTTCATGGGGTTCTTGACCTGCATATCCGAGAAGTAATGGTACAGCACATCCTGATTGCAGCCTGCATCGGGAAGTGACTTGTAGAACTTCTCCAGACCCTTGATATCCATGCCTATCTCAGAGGGAAACTCGATATCGTTTGCGGTGAATACGACTGCACCGTTTACGGGAGTAGTATCGAAGCCCCCCTTTTTCAGATGGTGGATAACATTATCCATGTGGGTCTTGTTCTGAAGCTGTGGGTTATAGAGCTTATGGGTCTTGCTGCCGATAGAGTGGGTGAGGTTCTTGCCGCTGCCTGTTACCTTACCTGAGATGCCCTTGGTCTCCACTACAAGAACACCGAAGCGGCCGAATACAAGGTGGTCCACCTCGCAGGCCTTGTTGTAGAGAGGGAGGTAGGCATTGTTGATGATACGGATATGATCAGCCTTTCCAATTTTCTTCAGCTTTTTTGCCACCTTGCGCTCGGCAGCTCTGCCCTTGCGCTTGCCCTTGCTGAAGTGTACGGAAATATATAGAATGAGCAGAAGTACAGCCACCGCTATGACAGCGATGAGTATCCATGTTTTTTTGTCAAATATTATCGAAGCAGAAATATCAGGTACCATAATTTTCTCCTTAAAAAATGAATAATCATAATATATGCGGTGATAATAGTCATGTACCGTTGAAGCGCGGCATATCCGTCATCAGCGGTCTTACAAATCCCGAATAAAGAGGTGTTCTCAATATGTGGGACAAAATAGCTCTTATTCTTCTGATAATCGGAGGAATAAACTGGGGACTTGTCGGTATTTTCGAGTTTGATATGGTCGCATGGCTCTTCGGAGGCGCAGACAGCGTCATCAGCCGTGCGGTATATATACTCGTAGCCATTTCGGCAGTCTGGTGCATATCACTTCTCTTCCGCAAAGACGAGGAGCTTGCAGTACAGAATATCGACAGATAGACCCGTTCACACGCTCCTTCAACGATGCCGTAAGGAGCGCTACATACGGATATGCAAAAAGGGAGGCATAATGCCTCCCTTTAATTTTATGAATTAGTCGCTGATATAAGGAAGCAGAGCGATGTGTCTTGCTCTCTTGATAGCAACTGTGAGCTCACGCTGGTGGTAAGCGCAAGTGCCTGTTACACGTCTCGGAAGAATCTTAGCTCTCTCGGTCATGCACTTTCTGAGCTTAGCGAGATCCTTATAGTCGATCTTCTCGATCCTGTCAGCACAGAACATACAAACCTTCTTGCGGGGCTTCTTCGAGGGACGGGAATTTCTTTCCTTTTCCATGACTTTTCCTCCTATCGTAATAAAGTAAAGTTAACGATCTCAGAACGGAACATCTCCGTCGCTGAGGATCTCCTCAAAATCGCTGAGGTTGCCGTAAGACATACTGTCATTTGCAGCGGGCTGCTGTGGAGCTGCCTGCTGAGGAGGAGCGGAATAATTGTTATTGTAATTGTTCTGGGGAGCGCCGTAGCCTCCGCCGTTCTGATAACCGCCGCCATTGCCGCCGTTATCGCCCTTGCCGCCCACGAATTCAACGTTATCCACCTGCACGTCCATGGTGTAGTGAGTAACATCGGGGTGATTCCTGTCCTGATAGTTGTTATTTCTGAGAGAGCCCTCGATAGCGATGAGCTTGCCCTTATTGAAATAACGTGACACGAACTCGGCTGTCTGTCTCCATGCTGTGCAGCTGATGAAATCAGCCTGTCTCTCGCCTGTAGTCTTATCGGCGAAGCGCCTGTCTACAGCAACAGTAAATCTGCATGAAGCAACACCGCTCTGAGTCTGTCTCAGCTCGGGATCAGCAGTAAGTCTGCCGACTAAAATAACCTTATTCATCTGACCGCCTCCTGATAAATGAAGTAGAATTATTCAACAACTGTAACGAGTGAACGAAGAACGCCGTCTGTGATGTTGAGACGTCTTGAAAGCTCAGCGGGATAATCGGGCTGTGACTGGAATGTGTAGATCACATAGTAGCCCTCTGTCTCGTCCTCGATAGGATATGCAAGCTTGCGCTTACCCCAATCCTCGTTGACTTCAACAGCTTCGGCGTGACGCTCGATTCTCTCCTTGAACTTCTCTACGAGAGCCTTCATAGGCTCCTCGCCGTTCTTGAGGCTGAAAACAACCATTACTTCATACTTAGCGGATACCTTTGCCATTTAGCACACCTCCTTCTGGGATCATGCCCGGCAACTTACTGCGGGCAAGGATAATAATAGTATCGGTTTACACACGATACTCAAATATTATACCATTTCAAAAAGGGCTTGTCAAGCGTTTTTCAAAAACTTATTTCTCAAAAAAGTTGACAACTGACAAGCTTCATAGTATAATAAGTATATACGGGAGCCATGAAGCTCCCTTTATTTGCGAAAGGATATGTATATGAATGGAAACCTATAACATTCTCAGAGACCTTGCCATTATCTTCATATGTGCCAAGGGAGCGGGACTTCTTGCCAGAAAGTGCAGGGCTCCTATGGTAGTGGGCGAGATAATCGCAGGGCTTATCATCGGTCCCTGTCTCCTGAACTGGGTAACGCCAAACGATTTCGTGGCGCAGATGGCGGAGATAGGCGTTATACTCATCATGTTCTCCGCAGGACTTGAGACCAACCTGCAGGAGCTGAAAAAATCGGGATTCGCGGCGTTCTTTATAGCCTGTGTGGGAGTGCTTGTGCCGCTGGTCGGCGGAAGCCTGCTGTATATGTGCATTTACGGCTTCTCGGCATTCGGCACGGACGAGTTCTTCAAGGCGGTGTTCATCGGCTGTATCATGACGGCTACCTCCGTAGGCATCACCGTTGAGGTGCTGAAGGAGATGGGCAAGCTCAAGACCCGTGTGGGACAGACCATACTCAGTGCGGCTATCATCGACGACGTTATCGGAATCATCGTGCTGACCTTTGTTCTCGGCTTCAAGGACCCCGACAGCAATACACTCCTCGTAACGGGAAAGATACTGCTGTTCTTAGTGCTGTCGCTGGTTCTGGGCATTGTCATCTACAAGCTGTTCAAGTTCTACGACGACAGACACGCCCACACAAGACGTATCCCCATTATCGCCATCACGCTCTGCTTCATAATGGCATTCGCGGCTGAGAAATACTTCGGTATCGCCGATATAACGGGAGCCTATATCGCAGGAATAATCCTCTGCAACGTCCGCGATGCCGAATACATAGACCGCCGCATAAGCATAAACGGCTATATGTTCTTTGCACCTGTGTTCTTTGTCAGCATAGGACTGAAGACGGATTTCAGCAATGTTGACTCCAGCATGATAGTGTTCTCCATAGGCTTTGTCATAGTGGCAATGCTCAGCAAGGTCATCGGCTGCGGACTGGCATCAAAGTGCTTCAGGTACAGCTGGACAGACTGCCTCAAGATAGGTGCAGGCATGATGACCAGAGGAGAGGTAGCCCTCATCATTACCAACAAGGGACTGGGGCTTGGCATCATCGACTCCTCGTACTTTACTGCGGTAATACTCCTCATTATTGTATCAAGCATAGTAACGCCCGTAGTGCTGAAGCTGCTTTTCGGAAAGTCCGACAAGGGCACTAAAGAAGCGGCTCTTGCCACGGCGAAGAAATAGCAATATCCCCGAAAGGAGAATAATATGTTCAGAATAGGTCACGGTTACGACGTACACAAGCTGGTGGAGGGCAGAAAGCTCATTCTCGGCGGAGTTGATATTCCCCATGAGACAGGGCTTCTCGGTCACTCCGACGCAGATGTGCTGGCTCACGCCATCATGGACGCAATGCTGGGAGCGCTGGCAATGGGCGATATCGGACACCTTTTCCCCGACAACGACGACAGCTTCAAGGGTGCGGACAGCATGAAGCTCATGGCAGAGGTTTGCCGCAGGGTAAGAGCCGAGGGCTGGGAGATAGGCAATATCGACGCAACTGTCATAGCACAGGCGCCCAAGCTGGCTCCGCATATAATGACCATGCGCGAGAATATTGCAAGGGTCTGCGGCTGTGATGTGTCGCAGATAAGCGTAAAGGCTACCACCGAGGAGCACCTCGGCTTCACAGGCGAAAAGCTGGGAATGTCAGCCCATGCAGTAGCACTTATGCAGAAGGCATAAGCCAAAGCGCAAGAAGCGTTCAGACGGATACCCATATAAAAGTTATGCCCCTGAGAGTTCATTCACTCAGGGGCAATGTTTTTTATTAAGATAAATCGGAATTTAACACCTACGGTGTTAAATTCCGAAGCCCTTAGCCTTTAGCTTTTAGCCATTAGGAAGCGGCTTCGCCGCTTTATTATCGGGCGGCGGAACGCCGCCCCTACATCAGGCTAACGGCTAATGGCTATGGGCTAACGGCTTAAATCAAAATTTAGCAAAGCTAAATTTTGATTTATATTACGCAGGAGCGCTTTTAACCGAGTATTATATCTGCGATATCGGAGGGCTTCTCCGCTATGAAATCCGCACCTGCTGCTTCCAGCTCGGCGCGTCCGCGAAAGCCCCATGCACAGCCTATGCTCTCTATGCAGGCATTCTTCGCGGTCTGTACATCTACATTGCTGTCCCCTATCATGAACACGCGGTTCTCCTCGTCGGGGAGGGCTGCGAATATCTCGATAAGTATAGCCGTATCGGGCTTTGCAGGTCTCTTGTCATTGCCGCCGAGTATACGGACAAAATCAAACTCAGGCAGCAGCTCCATGACTATCTCCGCAGCCACATTCTCGGGCTTGTTGGTTGCCACAGCAAGCTTTACACCGCTGTCCCGCAGCCTTGCAAGGCTCTCCTTTATGCCGTCATAGAGCTTTGTCTTGTCCAGATAGTGAACCTCATAATACTCCTTGAAAAGTCCGTGGAGCTCATCGAGCCTGTCCTTGCTGTCCTCGGGAAGCGCTCTGTAACAGAGCTTCCTTACGCCGTTTCCCACCATCTGCTTATAGGCAGTATAGTCATGGGTGGGAAAGCCCAGCTTTTCCAGTCCGAAATTCACAGCGTCACCAAGGTCAGCTATTGTATCGGCAAGTGTTCCGTCAAGGTCAAATATTGCAGTTATCATGGCTCCTCCTCATTCACCCATGAGCTTTCTTATCTCGTCGGGAGTGAAAACGTACTCCTTACCGCAGAAATGACAGCTCACCGCAGTATCCTTGCCCTCATCGGCTATGGACTTCAGCTCGTCCTTTCCTATGCTGATGAGAACTCTCTCTGTACGCTCACGGCTGCAATCGCACTTGTATACGGGAGCGGCTGTGTCCAGCACATTGGGCTCCAGACCATCAAGGAGCATATTCGCTATCTCCTCGGGGGTTATGCCCTCGTCCAGCATTGCCGAAACAGGACGTATCTTCGCAACATTCTTCTCGATGATATCTATGCACTTCTCGTCCGCAAAGGGAAGGAGCTGCACAAGGAAGCCGCCTGCGGACTTCACCGTAAGGTCGGGATTTACAAGGACGCCGAGGCTGCACACCGTGGGTATCTGCTCACTGGTGGCATAGTAGCTGGCGATATCCTCGGCTATCTCTCCCGAAACAAGGGGGATAACACCCACATATGGCTCCTTCAGTCCCATGTCCTTCACCACGGAAAGAGTACCGTCTGTGCCCACTGCGCCGCCTACGTCAAGCTTGCCCTGTGCATTGAGAGGTATCTCCACCACAGGATTATTGACGCAGCTCTTTACGTTTCCGCGGCTGTCGGCAACTGCCACAAGCTGTCCTGCGGGACCGCCGCCGTCAACTCTCAGCGTGATGCTGTCCTCATCGCCCTTGAGCATATAGCCCATGAGGGAGGCAGCTATGGTAAGCCTTCCCAGTCCTGCCGTGATAACAGCTGAGGTCTTGTGTATGCGCTCTATCTCCGAAACAATGTCCTTTGCGTCAAGAACCTCTGCAAACGCGGAGCCGTCCGCAGATATAGCTCTGTATAAATTTCCCATATTATCTATCCTTTCAGTATTTCTGACCGCTCCTGATACATCTTGCGGCGTAGACTATCCGCTGTGAGTCCGCCTTCGGGGGCTCAAGAGTATCGTCGCCGTACTTTCCCAGCACCTCAAAGCCGCATTTCCTCAGCAGTCTCTCTATGTCCTCCTCGCTGTAAGCCTTTTCCGAGAAGCTGTCGGAGCTTCGGGAGTATAGCCCGTTCTCCTCCCGCTCGAAGAACTCCAGCGCCATTCTGACCTCAAGGGTGTCGGGGTCAAGAGTGTTCTCCCAGACGCAGTACACGTTCTCGGTCTCGTAGGTGAAGGTATTGTTGGCAAGGACCTCCCTGTGCTTGTAGGGAGTGTTCACATCAAAGATGAACAGTCCGTCCTGCTCGGAGAAGAATGCCACGTTCTCGAAAACCTTCCTGACATCGTCAATTGAGGCAAGGTGGTTTATGCTGTCAAGGGCGCAGACGGTGATGTCCACCGTGCCGAACATATCCAGCTTCCGCATATCCTGACAAAGGTACTGTATATCCAGTCCGCTGTCGAACTTCTTATCGAGGGCTATCCCCAGCATCTCGTCGGAGTTGTCCACGCCGATAACGTCGTAGCCAAGTCCTGCCATGACCTCAGAGATACTTCCCGTACCGCAGGCAAGGTCAAGGAGGATATTCTCCTTTGTGGTCTTGAAGCGCTGAATGATATTGTGGAAGTACTCCCCACGCTTTTTGTAGTCTATATTTGCAGTGAGCTCGTCATAATAACGGGCAAACGCGCTGTATCCGCTCATAATAATATCTCCCGAATAGTAGTTATAGCTCCTCAGCCTCAGTATGAGCCCGTAGGCAGCGAGACGTCCTTAACGTAGCTCTCATTGCCCTGCGCATCATACTCATAAAGCTCATACATTCCCTTCTTCTTTATACGATGCCTTCTCTGGGTGAGCTTCAGGCTTCCGTCAGACCAGACAAGTATGTACTGGTCACTCTCTCCATTCTCAGATGAGGAGTAGTCAAAGTAAGTGATCTCCTTTGTGTCCTCTATGGTAAAGAGCTGGTATCCGCTGAATCTGTTCAGCTCCTCCCATGGTGTATAGCTGCCGCTTGCGGTATCGTAGCGGTAATAGAGCACGTTCAGTCCGCTTCCGTCTCTCGATGTATCGGTATATATGGCAAGGTCGCTGTGACCGTCAAAGTCGAAGTCGTACTCAGAGAAAAGCAAGCCCTCGGGTACAGGCGCAGGACAGCCATTGTTGATCGTGTAGCTTGCCTGATACTCGCCTGAAAGTATCTTTCCGCACATTTCGGGCAGTCCGCTGACCTCTATGCTCTGGAGCAGCTCTGCCCCCTTCATATAGTCAACGGAGCTGTCGGTCACGCGGAAATACTCAATATCCTTTTCCGTTTTTTTCAATTCACCTGTCCGACCGTTAAGAAGCTGCCTTTCGGTAAGCACCTTCCGCAATTCATCGTCAAATACATAGTTGTACACGAAGGGACCGTCATCAGAGGTGTAATAGCTTATGCTCATACTTATGGGGACAAGCTTGTCTTCCTGCCATCTGAATACGGTACTGCCTTCGTTTGAATCGCTTTTCTGTACAACAGTGACTGCATTTTCGCTGCTGTCCGTTTCGCAGGTGACGCTGCAGCCCCTGTTTTTATCAAAAGCAAAGGCAATGGGAAGTTTTTCCCCTGCACTGACAAATTTCTCAGCCTCATGGTCGTATACCCAGCAATCAGCCCTGAAGCAGTCCAGACAAACAAAAATATCGTCATAGCCGTCAGAATTAACATCTGCAAACAGTACCTGTTCACCCTCACTGAGAGGAGTATCGAACTTCATACTGCCTGCGGACTTTCCGTTGACGAGCATAGTGGCGCCGTTCTTGTCCGCCGAGAGCTTATAGTCCTCTGCGCTCACCTCGGCAGCAGTGGTTTCAACAGCCTCTGTGGCAGGCTCCGTGACACTCACAGACGAGTCATTGTTATCTGAACATCCTGCAAGCAGCAGACTGCCTGCAAGCAGCAATAATAGCTTTTCCGATCTCATAGCAAAACCTTTCTTATGTTTATCAGCAGTCATCCTTTACGTATTTGCCTGTACGAACATAATGCTCGTTTCCGTCCTCGTCATATTCGTATATATCGCAGTCATTGCTGTCGCCGTGATAAAATTGCCGCTCTTTCAGACAAAGCTTGCCCTTGTCCCATTTGAAGATATAGCAGTTGTGGTCCTCGTCAAGTGAATGCTTATCATAATACCGGATAGTCTGTGTCTGGGAATTTGCGCTGATATAACAGTCAAAGGCATTGAGCTCCTGCCACTCCGTATACCTGTCCTTTTCGGCGTCATATCGGTAATAGACATATTTATCACTGCCCCCTGCAAGCACAGAATCCGTCTGTATCTGCAAGTCGTTATAGCCGTCGAAATCATAGTCATCTTCGATGAGGAGCACATCTGCGCTGTCATCGAAGTTGTAAGAGCTATGTGGGAGAGAGTCAGCCTTTCCGTTCTGCTTTATCCGCTCATAGAGCTGCGGAAGCCCCGACACATCAATGGACTGTATCAGCTCCCGTCCCTTCATGTAGTCCACGGAGTTTTCAGCGGCGCGGAGGTAAGGCGGATCGGTCTCGGTTTTGAAGCAGGCATCTGTCTCAGGGTTGATGTACTTTCTCTCGACAAGGACTTTTCCGCCGTTTTCGTCAAATTCATAGCAGTCTTTCAGCTTCTTCTCTGTACTGGAGCGATCATAGTATTCCACTGTCAGCTCCAGAGGCGAAAGCTTATCGTTCTGCCACTTATAGCGATATTCCAATGTCTGCCAGCTTCCACGAACTGTCGCAGACAGCGTCTTGGAAGTACTTGCAGGAGTCATATGGTACGTCTTTCCATCGAAAAGAGCAAAGGCATCAGACTTTGTGAACTCCTCTTTCTCAGGGTCATACAGCCAGTAGGTGCCTGTTTCAAGGCTGTCATACACAAAAATATCGTCATAGCCGTCGAAGTTCACGTCCTCGGTCACAACATCATCTGTTCCGTATTCGGGAGGCTCGTCCAGCTCGATAGTTCCCACCTTGCTTCCTCCTTGGAGCACGGTAAGTGTAGTGCCCGAAAGTCCCACGGTGAACTTCACCTTCTTCTCCTTATTTCTCGGAGGAGTATATATAGTGACTATGGGCTTTGTTGTGTCAGGCTCAGTGATGGTAGTCTTGGCAGCGGTGGTTTCTTCGGCAGGAGCACTGCTGAGAGATGTCCTGCTCTCCGAACAGCCCATAAGCAGTACGGCGGTCAATATTGGTACGATGTAATGCTTATTCATAATGAGTCTGTTCCTTTCACGCTGCTGTAACAAGGGGCTGCACCGTTTTCGGCGCAGCCCCGCAGTAAACTCTGATGAATAGATCAGCCAGCCGCTTTAAGATAAGTCCTCCGCAGACGGATCCTCTGTTTCGCCGCCAACAGGATTGCCCTGACTGTCCTTGGTCTCTCTTGAGCTCTCGATACCGTTCTCGTCATAGAGCACAGTCTCAATGAGCTCGCCGTCATTGTACTGGTTGACATATCTTCTGAGTACAAGGAGCTGATGCTCGTTCCACTCGAAGGTCTTTGCCTCATAGTTGAGGGTATCCTTCTTATTGTAGATAGTAAGGCTGTTTTCCGTAGCATTGGGAACGATCTCAAATCCGAGACCGTTGAGCTCGCTCCACGCTGCATAGATGCCCTTTGTGGGGTCATAGCGGTAGTACTTGCCTGTCTTGTTGAGTTCATCCTGCTTCTCAATTATAAAGAGATCGGGATAGCCGTCAAAATCAAAATCGTTCTGCCTTACGATGAAGTCGTTTATCGTCTTTGAGGGGTCATTTGCGATGGTGTTCCTTATCTCTGTCAGATCAACGTCCTTCAGCACCTGTATCGAACCCGACATTCCCTCTCTTGAAACGTCTATCTCGTTTGAGCTGCTGTTGAGCTCAAAGGTGATGGAGCTGTAATCCTTAGGGTCTATGGCAGGTGTCTGTGATGTGGGCTGAGCTGCTGTAGTTGTGGTTCTCTGAACAGTGGGGACGTGTCTTGTGGTGCCGCGGCTCCCGCCGCTGTTTCCGCCTGAAGCTCTTGTTGCAGCCTGTACTGATGATTTTTTTGACTTTGTGGTAGTTGTTCCCGATACCTTCTCGCCTGCGGTCTTTGACGTAGTCGAACCTGTTGTATGTCCGTCTGTCATAGCCTCTGTCTCGGAAGTTGTACGACTGCGGGTAGTGCCCTCAACTATTCCCGAAACGATATTGATGCGGCTCTCGACGCCCGAAGCATCGCTAACCTTGCCGCAGCCCGAAAGAAGTGCCAGAAGTATAACGGGAAGAATACACTTTTTCATATTGTCACCTCATAAAACCTTTCTTTTCTCTCTATAAAAGAAACTTTGCACAGCCGCCCCCTGCGGCAATGCTTAAAGGGGCGGCAGTCCGCCCCTGTGCATATTACTTGTTAGCCATATCCTTTGCCTTGCAGCACTTCTTGTACTTCTTGCCGCTTCCGCAGGGACAGGGATCGTTATCGCCGATCTTCTTCACGCGGACAGGCTCGTCTGTAAAGCTGCCGTCACCTGCTCCTGCATTGGGAGCATCGGGCTGAGCGACCTGCTCACGCTCGGGAGCCTCGTTCTTCTGGAGCTTTACTGTAAGGAGCATACGGATAGTATCCTCACGGATGGACTCGACCATAGCGTCGAACATCTCAAAGCCCTCGTAACGATACTCGATAACGGGGTTCTTCTGACCGTAGGAGCGGAGTCCGATACCCTTCTTCAGCTCCTCCATATCGTCAATATGAGCCATCCACTTGGTATCAACTACCTTCAGCAGGATAACTCTCTCGAGCTCACGCATAACATCCGAACCGTACTCTGCTTCCTTTGCCTCGAATATCTCTCCTGCCTTGGTGCTGAGAGTATTTACGATATCCTCCTTGGAAACGTCGCCCAGATCGTCCTCGTCGTAGTCAAGGTCCTCGGGACCGATGAGCCAGCCCATGAAGTGCTCTCTGAGACCAACAAGGTTCCAGTCGTCCTTTACCTCATCGTCAACGAGATAGCTGTCAACTGTGGACTGGATGAGATCCTCTGACATCTTGAGGATGCTCTCGTGGAGGTCCTCGCCGTCAAGTACCTGAGCTCTCTGCTTGTAGATGATCTCACGCTGTGTATTCATAACGTCGTCGTAGTTGAGGACGTTCTTTCTTATGCTGAAGTTCTGACCCTCGACCTTCTTCTGTGAAGACTCGATGATCTTTGTGAGCATCTTGCTCTCGATAGGTGTATTCTCGTCAACATTGAGGGTCTTCATAAGGTTCTCAAGTCGGTCACCTGCGAAGATACGCATGAGGTTATCCTCGACTGAGAGGAAGAAGCAGCTTTCGCCCTCGTCGCCCTGACGTCCTGAACGTCCGCGGAGCTGGTTGTCGATACGGCGTGACTCATGACGCTCTGTACCGAGGATATAGAGACCGCCTGCCTCCTTAACGGCAACAGCCTTCTCCTTTACCTCTGCATTGAACTTGTCATAGAGCTCGCGGTAGAGCTTTCTTGCTGCAAGTATCTCCTCGTCATCTGTATCAGCAAAGCCGATAGCCTCTGTGATGATCTCCTCGGGGATCTCGCGCTTTCTCAGCTCGGCTCTTGCGAGGAACTCGGCGTTACCGCCCAGCATGATATCGGTACCACGTCCTGCCATGTTGGTAGCGATGGTAACGGCGCCGTACTTACCTGCCTGAGCAACGATCTCAGCTTCCTTTGCGTGATGCTTGGCATTGAGGACCTCGTGCTTTATGCCCTTTCTCTTGAGCATAGCGGAGAGGAGCTCTGACTTCTCGATGGAAACTGTACCAACGAGGATAGGCTGTCCTTTCTCGTGGCACTCTATGATCTTATCGATGATAGCAGCGTACTTGCCCTTTTCGGTAGTATATACCTGATCGTTGTGGTCTATACGGATAACGGGCTTGTTTGTGGGAACAGCGATAACATCCAGCTTGTAGATCTCCTTGAACTCGTCTTCCTCGGTCATGGCAGTACCTGTCATACCGGAAAGCTTTGTGTAGAGACGGAAGAAGTTCTGGAAGGTGATAGTAGCAAGAGTCTTTGACTCGCTCTTGATCTTAACGCCCTCCTTAGCCTCGATAGCCTGATGGAGACCGTCGTTGAAACGACGACCCATCATAAGACGGCCTGTGAACTCGTCAACGATGATGATCTCGCCGTCCTTGACAACGTAGTCGATATCGTTCTTCATTACGCCGTTAGCCTTGATAGCCTGATTTATGTGGTGGAGCAGTGTCATATTCTCGGAGTCCATAAGGTTCTCGACTCTGAATGCCTGCTCTGCCTTCTTAACACCGCGCTGTGTGATGGTTGCGGTCTTAGCCTTTTCGTCGATGATGTAGTCAGCGTCCTCGTTGAGAGCGTCCTGATCCTGCTTGTCGTCCATTTCAACTACTGTTGTGGCAGTAAGTGTCTTTGCAAAGCGGTCAACGATTGCGTACAGGTCTGTGGACTTGTCGCCGCGTCCCGAAATGATAAGAGGAGTACGAGCCTCATCGATGAGGATGGAGTCCACCTCGTCCACGATAGCGAAGTTGGGGGCACGCTGAACGCGCTCCTCCTTGTGAGTTACCATGTTGTCACGGAGGTAATCGAAGCCCAGCTCGTTGTTTGTAGCGTAGGTTACGTCGCAGTTATAAGCTGCACGGCGCTGGTCGTTGTTGAGACCGTGAAGGATACATCCAACAGTAAGTCCCAGCCAGCGGAGCACCTTGCCCATTTCCTCAGCCTGAGTCTTTGCAAGGTAATCGTTAACGGTAACGACGTGAACGCCGAGACCTGAAAGTGCGTTGAGGTATGAAGCTACGCAGGCAACGAGAGTTTTACCTTCACCGGTCTTCATTTCGGCAATACGTCCCTGATGGAGAACGATAGCACCGATTATCTGTACGGGATAGGGCTTTTTCTCGAGGACACGCCAAGCGGCTTCTCTTACGGTAGCAAGAGCCTCGGGGAGGATATCGTCGAGAGTCTCGCCGTCCTCCAGTCTCTCCTTGAATTCGGGGGTTTTAGCCTTCAGCTCTGCATCAGAGAGCTCACCGTATTCCTCTTCCAGCTCCAGTACTTTATTCTTAATAGGCTCTATGCGCTTCAGCTCGCGGTTTGAGTAAGCGTTAGGACCGAAAATGTTTTTGAATAAACCCATTTTGTTTTCCGCCTTTACATTATTTTACATTATTCATTATTATAGTGTAGGTCTGATACATTGTATAAATACACATAATATATTGTACATCAAACGACATAGTTTGTCAATACCCATGATGAGAAATAGCGGACAAAGTCCGCTGTTTCGTCAATAATGTCATTTTTAAGCACACTGTGCGACAGGTTTTTGAGAATAATCAGTCAATAGGCACATATCCCGCCTGCTCCACCAGAGACTGCCCCTCATCGGACAGTAGCCAGTCAATGAGCACAGGCACCTGCTCGTTGTCGTTATCCCTGCGGTATATCGCGTAAAAGCTGCTTGCAAGGGGGTACGAACCGTCGGCGATATGCTCTCTGTCGGGATACGCTCCGTCCAGCGCCAGAAGCTTCACGCCGCCGTCCGTCATGTTCTCGGCGTAATACCTGAATGAATAGCCTATGGACCTGCCGAAAATACCGAAGGGGCTCTGCTTCTGCTCCCGTCCTGCCATGAATTTGTCCATGGTGGTCTGACTGCCGCTGCCCTTGTTTCGGGACAGCGCTTCTATGGGCAGGTGCTCGCCGCCTACCTCCGACCAGCTCTTTATCCCGCCCGAGAATATATCCCTGACCTGCTCCGAGGTGAGACCGTCCACGGGATTGCGCTCATTTACGATAAAAACGAAAGCCTCTCTGCCTATGGGCACCATTTCCAGCTCTGCGCCCTTTTCTTCGGCGTAGGCAAGCTGTTCGTCGTTTGGCTTTGCGCAGAATATGATATCCGCATCGCCGTCCGCCACCGCCTTGTAAGCGCCTATGGTGTTGGTGTAGTGGAGGGCGCTGTCCGCAGTGAACTCACCGTTCTCAAAGTGAACACAGTCCTCTGGATAGACCGAGTTCACCACTCCCGAGAACACGGGATAGAGAGCCGCTGCACCGTCCAGCACGGGAAGGTCTCCCGATAGTCTCAGCTCCGTGTCCGCCTTTACCGCCTCAGAGCCCTCCTCAAATGGCATATAGCGGTGGAGCTCCACGGAATAGCACTTCATCTCCTCGCTGGAGGTGTCTATGCAGCGCTTTGTAAAAAAGCCGTATATCGCAAGGTCAAAGCCTGCGAAAGCGCCTATAAGCAGCGCTATTGCGCCTATTTTCTTAGCTGTCCCCACGGTCTCACCTCCCGTTTGCCACATAGGAGACTATGGAGCAGACACCGTGCAGGTGAACTGTATACCACATAAGTCCTCCTGTCACGAGAATGCCCAGAGCTGTAATGACTGCGATGATACGTCCGAATGTCTTGTCACTCATGCCCGTCACCTCACATATGGTTCATAGCAGAAGTCAGCAGCACCATGAAGCCTATGATCAGTGCTGTCAGCAGTCCCAGAAGCACCGCCGAAACGATAAAGGCAGTCTTTCTTCCTTTGTACTTCGGGTGATCTTTCGGAGTCCTGCAAAGGTTCACAAGTGAGACGATAAAAAATATGAGCAGTCCGACAGGTATGCCGATTATCAGTATTAATTCGATGATCTCCATTATCAGGATATTTACGTCATTCATGACACCCTCTCCTTTCGCAGTCTATGTATCAGTGCTTATAAATCGAATATAAGAATAATGCCAGAATTACCACAAGAACGGCTATCCACGAAACGAGATAGCCTACCACGGACCTTCCATACATAGGAGACCTCTGCTCCCTTACGGATACTCTCCTCTTTTTGTACCATGGAACATAGAACTCTCTGATCAGACAGAACTTCGTGTGATCGTCCGGATCTACTATGACATCAACGTCCAGCCCCGTGCTGATTATCGCCCTGATCTGATTTTCGCTCACTGCGAAATCAGGATCGAGGACGCCGTATATCTCCCTGCCGTTGATGACATATTTCAGAGTGAGTCCGATCTCTCCGTCGGGGTAATGCCAGATATCGGGTTCACGTCCCACACGCCTGAGTCCGCGGTTCTTGTACCTTTGCAGGTCACCTGCATCTCTTACCGTTATTCTTGAACTTGTCACTTCTTTGTAAATGCATACGCATAAACCGATGATCAATGCTATGATAACAAGGCAAACTAAATACTTCATTTTATTTCTCCCTTTTGCAATATGCCTTTATTATAGCACTCCGAACTGCACATATCAAGAGATACCGATAAATTCAGCCCATAGTGCCCGATCAAACGTCCACACAACAGCAGCCTTGACCGAAAATGCCAAAAACAATGCCTTTCATTATGCTCTCGCCTTTCATAGCCGTTCAGCGGCTTTATTCAAACTGCTCCAGAATAATGAGCAGCATGAGTAATCCCAGTATCATACCGCCTGACCATATCACTAACTTCAACTTTAACCAAGAGTTCACCACGGAGCCGCGCTCGCTTCTGTAAGCTGCCATTGCCCTCGGGTTCGGTCCGGAGGAGTAAAACTCCCTCAGCAGACAGAACTTTCCGGGATCGTCGGGGTCTACCACCACATCTACCTCTTCATTTGCTTCGACTATGGCATTTATATCCGCCTCGCTTACGGTGAAGCCGCGGTCCAGAACGCCGCAGACCTCCCTGCCGTCGATGGTATATTTCAGCGCGAGACCGATACCGCCCTCGGCGTAATGCCAGACCTCGGGCTCTCTGCCCACTCGTCTGCGTCCGCGGTTTTTGTATTTGTTTACGTCAGAATACGTCTGTGTTACCTTGGCAGTGCCCTTTGTCGTTCTGAAAATGAATTGTACCGCCAAAACGAAAATCACTGCGCCAAAAATCAGAGCTACTATTTCCATGACCGACCTCCCTGTTGTAATATGCCTTTATTATAGCACCCCAAGCCGTGCAAATCAAGAGATACCGATAAATTCAGCCCATTCTGCCTATATCGGTACAGCAGGAATCGATCTTGTCCAATATTTCCCATTTTATAAGTATCCAGACAATAATGCACATACCTGCCATACCAATGAAAGCAATTATTCCATCCCGGAAAGCAGACGTTATCTCAAAACGCTCGCTGATATATGCAAGTATTATCCAGAGCAGTACTATGGCTGCGGTAATTATCAGACTTATCAGCATATACATCGCCTCCGTATCCTGTTTACAGCTTTATAATAAAACTATCACGCCGCAAAATGAAGATGTATTCTGTCACTTTCGCGGTGACATTTGTCATTTCCTGTTGCAAAGGGGCTCCGACCTGTGCTATACTGTAAATGGTGATGAATATGCTGATGATATCAATAAGGGAGATGGACAAAAAGGAACTCCACACCCATGCTCACAGGCTCCTCAGGGAGTGCCTGCGACCTCTCGGTGTGGACTACGGCGAGGACACTCCTGTTACAAAAGGAAAAATGGGCAAGCCCTCTCTTGCGGACCGCCCCGATATACACTATAATCTCTCCCACGCGAACGGCATTGCCGCCTGCATCGTATCGGAGCAGGAATGCGGCATAGACTGCGAAAATGTCAGGGAGTACCGTCCCAAGGTCATGAGCCGCGCCTTTTCGGAGAACGAACGGCAGATGGTGGAGAGCGCTTCCGCAGAGGAGCGTGACCTGCTTTTCTTCCGCCTGTGGACCCTCAAGGAAGCCTACGTCAAGGCTCTCGGCATAGGCATTTCCTACCCTATGGACAAGGCAGAGTTCTCTTTCCGCGGCGGAGAGATAGTCACAGACATAAAGGGCTGCCGCTTCAGACAATACATAACAGGGAACGGGAAATATGTTGTTTCGGTCTGTGAGCTGCTGAACAAAGCACAATAGGAGAAGTTTATATATCTTCTTCCTTTCTGTGGAAAACGTACTCTATCAACTTCTTTTGCTGTGCAATATTCATAAAATCGGCAATAAAATTCGGTCAAATCGGGAAAAATTCCTGTTCCCCCTTGCTTTGCCGCCCGTTTTAGGGTATAATATAATGTACAAGCTTCTTCCACCAGAAGTATTCCAACAGCGGGAGGCTGATAATATGTTCGATAAAACAATGACGTTCTCCGTCAACGAGGACAGAGAGGCGGAGCTGAAGAAAAATCTCACGATAATCTATGACGCTCTCACTCAGAAGGGATACAACCCCGTCAATCAGATAGTAGGCTACATCCTCTCGGAGGATCCTACATACATCACGACATACAACAACGCAAGAAACCTCATCCGTCACATCGACCGTGACGAGCTTTTGCAGGTGCTTGTAAGGAATTATCTCAACGCATAAAAATATGCCCCCGGGTGCTGCAAACGCTCGGGGGCATTGTGTTTTTTCAGGTGTAAGATAAATCATAATTTAGCAAAGCTAAATTATGATTTAAGCCGTTAGCCCATAGCCATTAGCCGTTAGCCTGATGTAGGGGCGGCGTTCCGCCGCCCGATAATAAAGCGGCGAAGCCGCTTCCTAATGGCTAAAAGCTAAAGGCTAAGGGCTTCGGAATTTAACACCTTCGGTGTTAAATTCCGATTTAGCTTTGCAGATGAAAAAACAGGCTCTTGCACTGCAAAAGCCTGTTTTTATTACTTTTCGGGTCTGAACCAGATGTTCAGGTCAACGTCCCCCTCGATCCCGGGAACGTGCCCTGTGTTGGTGTACTGCCATATCTTGAAGTCGTAGTAGTAGGACGGACTGTCGCCGTATTCAGCCAGCCAGAAGTCGTAGTCCTTGATACGGGGCAGGTCAAGCTTGTGCATTGCCGTTCCCGTATTCTGGTAGACCATTGGAGTGTAGCCCGAATCCTTTATCCTCTCACAGAAAGCCACACAGCAGTCCGCCAGAGCTTCAACGCTTACATCGTCTGTACGGGCACTGTCGGTATGTACTATCTCCCAGTCGTATACGACGGGAAGACTTATATCGTAAGGTGCAAGAGCATCTATCATGGCATCGGCTTCCTCAACAGCCTCATCGGCATTGGTTGCCTGTGAGTAGAAATAAGCGCCCACCTTGATGCCTGCCTTCTGTGCTCCCTCGATATTGCGCTGGAACTCGTTATCGTAGGTGATTATGCCGTCACCGTAGGTACGGTAGCCCACACGGATAAAGGCAAAGTCTATATCAGCCTGCTTTACCTGCTCCCAGTCGATCGCGCCCTGAAACTCCGATACGTCAACGCCTGTGGTGGAGATGATCTCGCCGTTCTCCTCATAGTAGGCATATCCGTTTCTCATGGTAAGACCGCTGAGGTCAAGGTCGCTTGCAGGAACATCTCCGTAGATGGGTACGAATATCTCGCCGTATGTACTGTCGTGCATGAGGAGCTTCTTGCCGTCCAGCTGATAGAAGGCCTCCTCCTTGTCTATAACAGCCCTTCTGCGGACCTGCGGCTTGTTTGATGAATTTGCAGGAACTGCGTCCTTCCTGCCCTTTATGAAGCCCACCCAGACGAGTCCCACTGCAAGAATAAGTATGATGACAGCTTCAAGGATAGCAATACTCCTGAAGCGTATGCGTTTTTTGTTGTCTGCCATTATTTCCTCCATTAGTTGTTTTTTATCTGTAATTACATAATACCACATTTTTCGCTCTTTGTAAACATTATTTTCGCAGAAGATGATAACACTTCTGTCACTTTGGCAGGTATTTCACAGAATTTTCAGATAAGGGTATTGACAAACGCAATAAAATGATGTAAAATTAAATTGAACTCAATCAATAAACCCTTTTGCTTTAAAGAAACGGAGGATATTATGGATTACACTTATAAGACAAGCATGGTATGTGCACAGGAAATAAGCTTTCATATCGAGGGCGATGTTATCACCAATATCTCCTTCTACGGAGGCTGCAACGGCAACCTCAAGGCTATCTCAAAAATACTTGACGGCTGGACAGTTGAGCAGATAGAAGCCAAGCTCAAGGGCAATACCTGCGGCAGAAGACCTACCTCCTGCGCGGATCAGCTCTGCCTCGCTGTACGCGAAGCCTACGAAAAGACAAAGACCGCGTGAGGTGAACGATGGACAAGTACGACTGCCTTAAACTGGAAAACCAGCTCTGCTTCCCTCTCTATGCCTGTTCAAGGGAGATAATCAAAAAGTACAATCCGCTGCTGAAGTCCATTGACCTTACCTATACCCAGTATATCGCTATGATGGTATTCTGGGAGCACAAAAAGCTCAGCGTAAAGGAGATAGGGCAGAAGCTTTTTCTCGATTCGGGCACTCTTACTCCCGTGCTGAAAAGCCTTGAAGCCAAGGGGCTTGTCCACAGGTCAAGAAGCACCGAGGACGAGAGGGTGCTCATTGTTGAAATAACCGAAAAGGGCGACAAGCTCAGAGAAAAGGCAGCAGAAGTCCCTCCGCAGGTGGGAAGCTGCGTGAACCTCTCACCCGATGAGGCTATGGAGCTTTACCGCCTGCTCTACAAGATACTGGGAGCAGAAAAAAATCAAACATGAGAGCGCACATAATCGTGGTGCTTATATAGCAGCTTATGCGTAATTATGGGGAGAAAACCTTTCTGAGGAAAGGTTCTTCCTCAATATCACCTATAAAACTGCTGTACGAGTATCACGTTTAAGTGCGCTCTTTTTTTCATTTTTTACGGTGGACAAAGTCGTTTATGCCTGCAAACAGCGTGAACGCCACCTTGCCGCGGTACTCCTCCGTATTCAGCAGCGCCGCCTCGTCGGGATTGGACATGAAGCCGCACTCCGCCATAACTGTGGGATTGTCGCTGTAATAACAGAGGAAAAGCTCCTTGCCGCAGAGCTTTATCTCGCGGTCGTTATCGGGCTGGAGAAGCTCCCTGAACCTGCTTTGCAGCGCCCTTGCAAGGACTTCGCTTGTGCTGTTGCTGCCCGAATAGAACATCTGGGCGCCTTTGTATTTCGGGTCTGTGAACTGGTTCTGGTGGACGGATACACAGACCGCATTGCCGCTCTCGTTGAACATGGCGAGCCTGTTGTCCATGTCGGAGCTCTTCTGGGCGGCGATGCCCTCCACGCCCTCGTCGTGTATTGACCTGTCGGAGTCCCTTGTGACCCTGACCTCATAGCCGTTGACTTCAAGGATATCCCTGAGCCTGAGGAGTATGTCAAGGTTTATGCCCTTTTCGGGGACTCCCTCCGCAGAGGTGCAGCCGCCGTCGATACCGCCGTGACCTGCGTCGAGGACGATGACGGGCAGCTCATCACCCTCTCCCGAAAGTGAAACGGGCAGGGCTCCCTTTTCGCTTTTTTCTGCCACACGGGACGCTCCGTACAGTGTAAACAGCGCACAGCCGCACAGTAATGCTCCGCTGACGATCTTTCTGTGAACTCTTTTCATAACAGTAACTCCTTCCGCTTCTGCGATGGTATTGTCACTGGATTATATGCACACAGCTGCCGCTTTATTACATTGTAAGTTGCAAAATAAGGCGGTAAGTTGCATTTTACGAGGGGTAAGTTGCATTGACAGCAAGCAAAAAAACGTGTTATCATAAATATGAAAAAGCAGTCTGTATCGCTACAGACTGCCTTTAAATATTGTATATGCTGTCCTGTAAGATCAGCCGCGGTCGAGCCTGTCAAGAAGTGTGCTCGCACTCATGGAATAGTAACGTGTGCCCACAGATGAGGGTGTAGCACCTGAATAGAATACTACTGTTGTGGCATTCTGGAGATAAGTTCTCAGGCTGGAGCAATGTCCCATGATGTCTCTGCCGCCGTTGCGGAAGAATGCTTCAAACTTTGTGCTGCCCGAACCGTTTAACCAGCCGGGATCGCCGATGCCTGCATTCTTTCCTGTGTAGATATAGATAGTGCTGCCCGAACGCTTATAGGCATTGAATCTGCTGTCAAGGAAAAGCTGACGGTCATAATTTTTCAGATTTGTGATAAATCCGGGACAGCTGATAAGCCCGTCATAATTATTATTGTATGCGATATAGTCGCTGTATGGAACGGATATTGTCTTTTTGGATATTCCGCCCACCTTGATGTAAGAACTTACACCCGAGCTCTGATCTCCGTTGCAGGTGAGCTTTAAGTCCTTCAGGAACTCAAATGTACGCGAGCCCGAGGTGGAGCCTGACATTCCCAGATAGACAGTCGGAGTCGGAACAGGATTGCTTATATGGAATGTTATCTTTGTACGGAAGACACCTCCGCCTGACTTTTGCTCAAGGACAGGCTCATCGAATGTGGTATAAGGATCAGATGAAGAAAGCCTCATGCCTGCGATATAGTGGTCATCAAGATAGATATTGCCCGTATATCCGTTATGGCTCTTTATATAGCTATAGTTGATGTCGTTTGGGTGGTCAATATAGAAATTATTCAGTATATTCTGTAAATAAGGACCTTCAAGCATTCTCAGAGCGTAATCACAGGCGTCAGAGTTTACCGGAATGCTGGGGCGTTTGAGGTGAGTATCTGTTTTGGAAACGTTTGAATACTCCAGTGACAATGCATAGTAATCTCCTGTTTTGCTCTTTACAGAAAGATTATCTATATAGGGGCGGGCATTGTTGATAGTTGCAGTTGTTGCAACTTCAAGAGGGAGCATTGCAAAAATATCGCAGTTGCCGTATTCATTGCATCTTGTATCGGTAGTTGCATAGTAAGTGTACTTGCCTTTAGCCTCCAGAATTGTCCTTGTCAGCGCAGGGATATCTTTCTGAACGCTGTAATACTGCCATTGCTGACCTCTGCCCGCCGATGTATCGTAGTTTATAAGCGGATTGCTGAATGACTTTCCTGTGTCCACGTTATAAGCGAATGCGGACATATTTGCAGGGATAGCCAGCATTGCGGCAGCAGATACAGCTGCGATGACCTTTGTAAGTTTTTTCATGATTTTTTCCTCCGTTCATTTTTTTGATTTGGTTCGTTTTTCACCGAAACTCTCTGTTTCAGCTCTGTAACCCAAGTTTATCATATTGGAGGGGGACTTTCAATAATTTGCGACAGAATGCTCATTTTCGCGATAAAATGCAAAATACGGCGACGGACGGTACAATACCGCGACGAAATGCACACTCTGCGACAAACGGTAAAAATGTACCGTTCGTCCTCAGAAATATACCATTCATCCATTACAAAAACTCATTATACGATCTGAAGATCATCACACTATAAGGAGCAGGAGGGCTTTACCATGTCATCACACAGATCTATTGCAGTAATATTCTCAGATATCAGGGAAGACTATAACGACGCTTTCCTCACAGGCATACAGTCTCAGGCAAACGCCTGCGGCTACCGCACATTTACCTTTTCCATGCCCCAGACCGGCGAGCTGTACACCAATAACGAGGAGTGGGTATACAGTCTCATCGACTACGACCGCTTTGACGGTGTTATCTTCGTCGAGCATACCTTTTCAAACCACAAGAGCCTCATTCCGCCTATCGAAAAATCTCTCCGCGAGAATTGCAGCTGCCCCGTGGTAGTCATCGGAAGCTCAAATGTGCTGCCCAACGTCATAGGCATGGATAATCAGAAGAACTTCGAGAAGGTGGTGGAGCACCTCACAGACGTCCACGGCTGCCGCACCCTTTACTGTCTCGGCGGTGAAAAGGGCATTGCCGATGAACGCATAGACGGCTTTGTGAATGTGCTGAAAAGCCGCGGTATCCCCTGCGATGAGGACAATCTGCTCTACGGAGGGTACTGGATATCGGGAGCAAAGGCTGTGGCAAAGGATATCGCCTGCGGCACTCTGGAAAAGCCCGATGCCATTGTATGTCTCAATGACGAGATAGCCTATGCCCTCATAAAGCAGCTGTTCTTTGCAGGGCTCCGCGTCCCCGAGGATATACTTGTTACGGGCTTTGATGATTCCTCATACGCCTCAAACAGCGCAGTCTCCATCACTACATTTACCGCGGATACCCACTTCTGCGGACAGCGCGCCGTGTCCCTGCTCCATTCGCTGATAACGGGACGAGCTCCCCAGCTGCCCAAGCAGAAAAAACACAGCGTCATAACGGGAGACAGCTGCGGCTGCGGCAGAAAAAGCCTGCTGAACGTCCGCGCAAAGCTTGACGCTCTCAACAGCAATGAGCGCTGTGAAATGGAGTTCCGCAACAGCCTTTTCGAGGAGAAGCTTTACAAGGTCAGCTCCCAGAAAGAGCTGTCGCTGTTCATCAAGAACCACAAGTACCTTATCCGCGATCACATCAGTCTCAGCGTAAACCTCATGGAACAGTACGACCGCTTTGCAAAATGCATCTTCCTGAAGGACTACCTGCTCAACGGCGAGACTGCTGTTTTCCGCGCCGACTCCATCTATCCCGATATGTTCTCATACGGCGCTATTCAGAATATATACATACTGCCGCTGGTATTTGACAAACGCATATACGGCTTCATGACCATAGGCTACGCAGGTCCCGAGCTGTACACCCGTCACGCCAAGGTCTTTGCAAACAGGTTAGCCATAGGCGCAGAGATACTCAATGTCCGCCAGCAGCTTCCGCCTGCGGAGGAGACAAGGTCTGTGCCTGCTCAGACTGATGTCGTCCCCACGGTCAGCGAGGTAAAAACCCCCTCTGCAACGATACTGGTAATGCACAACAGCTCCATGACCAAGGTCCACCTCGAGAACGTGCTGTACTTCGAGTCATACGAGAAAAAGGTCTTTGCCGCCATGAAAAACGGCAAGTACGAGATAAAGCAGCGGCTTTTCGAGCTGGAGGAGCAGCTGACCCATAAGAACTTCTTCCGCATATCACGTTCTGTCCTTGTGAATATGAACAAGACCGTGGGCTACAAGGTGGAGCCTGACCGCTCCATACTGGCGGTCATGTCCGACAGGGAGGAACTCCGCGTATCAAGGACAAACAAAGAGGAATTCAAGCAGAGGCTTGAAAGAACATAAAAAGCGCCCCGAAGCGTTACAAAACGCCTCGGGGCTTGTTATTTGCCGATATTTGCGCTATCTGACCTGCGTGATGAAGCCTGCTATACTTGCAACATTCGGCTCGCTGCCCTGTTTCAGTCCGCCAACCTTCTTCTTTGACAAAAAATGATGCAGTATCATTGACACTATGAAAACAGGAGTTGTAGCGAAAAATATTACAAAGAACAAAGTAATGCCGATCGCTCCCAGAACAGAGATACTGTCCATCTTGAGCCACATGAATGACAGTATCAGGGTCAGCACCTCAAGAAAAGCGAATAACATGAAGAAATGCAGCTTTGACTTGTAATTCAGCGGCACCTTCGGAGAGGCAAATTCTCCTGTCTGACTGTTCATGGCAAAAGTATAATCCACGCCCTTGTATGCAACGTTCAGGAACCATACGGGCACAAGGAAGTATGTCAGCTCCTTATGGCTGACAGAGGACTTTGTTTTCATCTGACCGGGGATATAGTCTCCTCCCACGATCGACGCCGCCCTTGCAGAACATACCCCCAGAGCTTCCTCATCGGCTTTTGCCATGGCGTGTTCCGCTCCTATGGAGTAGCGGCTGGCAAAATATCCCGTAAGGCAGGATTCCGTAAAGGGCTCGGAGTCCTCATACATGAATGGAGCCACAGAATAGAAGATATCCCTCTTGATATCGGTTCCCAGTATAGGGTAGTCCTTTATCCTGAAGTCCACTTTTCCGCGAGTTCCCACATCTGTACCGCAGTTAAAGCTGTAAAGCCATATGGGCACATAGCAGCCCACGATCCTATCCGTCACCGAGGGATCGCTGAACTCCTTGGGAGCATATTCCGCACTTGCTATCCTCTCTCTGTATTTTTCCGCAAATTCCTCTGCACTGCGGCTGAATGGTATGACTCTGTCGGGACGCAGGTCTCCGTCAAAATTTGACGATATAACCACATCATGTCCGCAGAACGGACATCTTGCGGAGGAAATTATATTCTTCGTTATGATATTGCCGCCGCATGAGGAGCAGGTGTACTCCGCAAGCTGTTCCAACACATCGGGCTCCCACACATATTTTGTGCGCTCTACCCAGTCAAAGTCCGAGAGCTTCTCATCTGTGACTTCGTTGAAATGTGAACGTATATAATCAAGGTCGTATCTGCCTGAACAGAAGCTGCAAACCATGCACTGCGCCTCAATATCAAACTGCATCGGTGCTCCGCAGGACGGACACTTGTATTCTCTCACATCTGACATTTTATCACCGCCTTTTAATCAAGTAAAATTATATCATAGTATCATCGTTATGTCAATCCGAAGGGTGAGCTGTCCTGTTACAAAAGGCGATATATAGCAAAATACGCCTTGACATCAGGCTTCATATGTGGTAAGATTGATGTATCATGCATTGCAGTCATCAAGGCAGCACCGTAACTTTTCCGCCTTGACGGGTGCAGTGCTCCCGTTCGTGATGGCAGCAGAGATAATTTCACCCACATATGGCTGCTGCCGCAAAATTCAATAAAAAGGAGCTTTAGCAATGGAAAGAAAACTAATGCAGAAAACTATCGCTGCAATAATGGCAGTCGCTCTGCTGGGAGGAGCTGTCACCGCACCTGTCGGCAGCAAATCCCTTTTTGGCAGCGCACTGACCGCAAATGCAGAAGACACTTCAACAGCTTCATTCGATGAAGTAACAATGACTCTCACGCTCAGCGGAAACGTAGTTAAAAGCGACGTACAAAAGTGGGGCAGCAACAACGCTGTCAAAAAAGTAGTCTGCGAGGAGGGCACAGTTTTCCCTCAGGACTGCCGCGGAATGTTCTATGCATTCAGAGCTGAGGAAATGGACCTTGCCAATGCCGATACCTCAAAGGTCACCGATATGTACTGTATGTTCAACGGGTGTACCTCCGTTAAAAAGCTTGATCTCAGCAGCTGGAACACAGGAAAGGTCATAGATATGGGGAATATGTTCAGCGGAATCAATTTGCTGACAGACCTTGATCTGAGCGGCTTCGATACTACAAAGGTACAGAACTTTGCAGGTATGTTCAGCAACTGCTCTTCACTCAAAAAGCTTGACCTCAGCAGCTTCTATACATTCTCGGGAAAGACGTTCATCGGAATGTTCTCTGACTGCCCCTCTCTCGAATATATTGATATGTCCAATATTTATACGAAAAATGCTGAGGAATTCAATAGTATGTTCAGGAACTGCTCAAACCTGAAGGAGTTAGACCTGAGCCGTTTCGACACCTCAAACGCCACAAGCTTCAGGTATATGTTCAGCGGCTGTTCATCACTGGAAAGCCTCGATCTCAGCAGCTTTGACACATCAAAAGCCGAGTATCTCACAGGTATGTTCGAGTACTGCAAAAATCTGAAAACGCTGGACCTCAGCAGTTTTGATACACATAATGTTAAAATGATAAGCAATATATTCCTCGGCTGCGAGAGTCTGACCGATGTTGACCTCAGCAGCTTCGATACCTCAAATGTCATCAGCCTTAACAGCACATTCATGAACTGCTATTCACTGGAGGCACTCGATCTCTCAGGCTTTGATACCTCAAGAGTAACAGATATGACCAATACCTTCAGAAGCTGCAAAAAACTGACTTCACTTGATCTCAGCTCGTTCGATACTTCAAATGTAAAAACT
This sequence comes from Ruminococcus flavefaciens, assembly GCF_900116855.1. Lineage (GTDB taxonomy): Bacteria > Bacillota > Clostridia > Oscillospirales > Ruminococcaceae > Ruminococcus > Ruminococcus flavefaciens_R. Next base: position 112,435 of record NZ_UETD01000010.1, on the reverse strand, counting down.
ATGTCATATGCATTCGACAGCTGTGAGTCTCTGGGGGAACTCGATCTCTCGTCCTTTGACACCTCGTCTGCAACAAATATGATAAATATGTTCAGCGGCTGCCGCTCATTGAAGGAAATAAACCTCAGCAGCTTTGAAAATCCCAAAGTCACCGTCATGAACGGAATGTTCTCCAACTGCACCTCACTGGAGGAGATCGACCTCAGCGGCTTCAATACCTCATCAGCAACAGATATACAGCGTATGTTCAGCGGCTGCCGCGCACTGAAAAGCGTCGACCTCAGCAGCTTTGACACCTCAAAGGTAACTCACATGGGATATCTGTTCTTTGGCTGCTCCGCTCTGGAGAGTGCCGATCTCAGCAGCTTTGATACAAGCAATGTGCTTTATATGCCCTATATGTTCTTCGGCTGTTCAAACCTCGACCACCTCGATCTGAGAAATTTCAACACTTCAAAGGCAGATCAGCTGGCAAGTATGTTCCAGAACTGTACATCCCTCAAAGACCTTGATGTTACCAGCTTCGGTACCTCTAAGTCCTACATCAACCAGAAGGATATACTGGAGAACTGCCCTGCCTACAATGTAACCTGCGAGAGCGTTCAGCTCCTTCTCGACAAGGGACTCATCGGTATGCGCGTCGCTTTCACGACCAATACCGACCTGAAAACCGTTGTTATAAACGGCCCCGCAGGCGAGAAGAAGATAGACGTTTCAGAGCTTGAAAAGAATGCTGACGGACAGTATACCGCCGAGTACTACATCAATGCCACACAGTCCCATGAGCCCATAGCTTACAGCTTCTACAACGGCAGCGGCAGACAGATAAACCTTATCGATTCAAAGCGCGAGATCATCAGTTACAGCACCTACAAGCACTCTGTAAGCGATCTTGTCGGCGATTATCTCAGATTATACAATAACGACAGCACCACATATGCAAAGCTGATCGAGCTCCTCGATAAGCTCACAAATTACTGCAATTCCGCCGAGAATTACTTCAGCGGCACATCCTATACCGTAACAGATATGAGCGATGAGGACAAAAATGTTATGATCGCCGAGCACTCCACCACACTCGGAGATGATGTGAAGATATCTCTCGTGCTCAACTCCGCAACCGCTCTCAGGATATACACCGAAAGCAAAAACGTGCTCATAGACGGCAAAAAGGCTGCTCCAAAGATGAAGAACGGCAATCAGTATTATGAGCTCTCCAACATTGCGGCTCAGCGCCTCCTTGACAGACACACCGTTTCCATCGACGGCAGAGAATACTCGCTAACGCCCATGTCCTATGTATACCGTATAATCAAGAACGATCCCGCTCGCAAGGATGCACTCGAACAGGCAGCAGCTTCCGCATACCTCTATGCAAAGGCAGCAGCCGACTATGTAAAATAAAGGAAAGGATAAACAGCTATGAAGGAAAAATATACAGCTCCCGAAATGGAACTCATCGTGTTCGCTTCCGAGGACGTAATAACCACAAGCGACCCTGAGCTTCCGCCCGTTTAAAAAAACTCGGTGTTAAGAAAGACAAACATATAAAAGTTTGCCCCTGAGCGTCTTGTCACGTTCAGGGGCATTGTTTTTTAAGCTAAATCGGAATTTCGAGCTGAGCCAGCTCGACCGCTTGCCACGTTGTCGCTCGTAAACTCGCTTAATAATATCAAAAATGGTATTTGTACATCGCTTACAGCGCAATAAGTACTCCGAGCCTATGTAAGGGATTCCAAAGGGACTGTGTTCCTTTGGCGGAGTCCAGAGGCAGCGCCTCTGGTCGTCGCTTTCAGCTTTTAAGGCGACGAAATAAAACAAAGCGCTCCGCAAGGGGTGAATCAAAAAACAGTCCGGTGGACTGTTTTTTGAGAGGGGACGCCCTGCAAGTGAGGGCGTCCCTTAATTGAGCGAATGATAGTCGCCACTATAATATGAATTTTGCGGGACGTCGAGGACGCCGTCCCCTACATTTCCAATTTTTCGCGTATGCGCTAAATTATGATTTAAGAAGCTCTTTGCGAAGGCTTACCATGTCAAATATATCAGCAGAGCCGTCCTCATTCATGTCCGCAAGCTCAGACTGCTTTTGGGTGAACTCCTCCCGTCCCAGCAGGTATTGGCTCATGAACACAAGGTCGGCAGTATTTACGGAGCCGTCCATATTTACATCGCCCCGTCCGTACTCGGTCTTATTGAAAGTGCAGACCAGAGTTACTGCTTTATCAGCGGTAACGGTTATGGTCGCGGAGTCGGAGCTGACTGCTCCCGACCAGCCTGCAAAGGTGTAGCCATCGGCAGGCTTTGCTGTAATGGTTACCGTCTTTCCGCTGTCAAAGGAGCCTGTCCAGACGCCGCCCGAAAATGCAGCATCGGCAGAGTTCACGGAAAGTGAGCCCATACCCTGCGCCGTAACGGTCACAGTTGCGGTATTCTTTGATAAGCCGAGATAGTTCTGCATATCCTCAACGGCGTATTCTGCACGGCGCTTGAAGAATGTTCGCATTTTCTCCATTTCGTTGTGGTAATAGCTCCTCTGCTGTGACAGGAAGGTATTATAGTCGGAATTTGGTCTGCCGTTGTTCCAGCGCCATGCGGTCATGGTCATGTAGTCCATGTACCTGTTTTCCTCGTCGTCAAGCTCAGCCGTCATCTTAGATGGCTCGAATACGGAATATGCATATGAGTAAAATCTGTCAGCAAACTGCTGTCTGAACTGAGGATTTTTCAGAAGTCCCGCAAAAATGGATGTGGGCATACCCTTCAGTGAATTGTCCATCTTGCGGAAGCTGTCGTACTGATAGCCCTCAACTCCGCCGAAGCTCTGATAGGTCAGTCCCACGGAGTAGTCGAAATCAAAGGAGCCGAATCTCCACTTGCCGTCGCTGTAAGGATTTCCCTCTATGGCTTCGCCGCTGTTTCTCCACATGAGGTAGTTGTGGTTGGGCCAGTCCCATGTGCCGAGATACAGACCTGCGCAGTAGCAGTCAATAAGACTCTCCACATCTACCTTTGAGGTCACATACTCATAGTTGGCGGCAGAGGTCATATCGTTTTTGCGGCAGAACTCTCCCAGAGCCTCAAGCTCCTCAAGGTCGCTGTCGGTGCCCTCCTCCACCTCGCCGTTCTTTATCATGACAACATTCTCGGCAGGCACACCGTAGTTGGACTGTATGTAATAGTCCGAGGACTTTTCTATTATTTCGTACATTCCCCAGAGCTCGCCGTCGATGAACAGCATACACCTGTCGCTGTCATAGGTGGCAAGTGAGGGGATATCGCAGAGGGAGGAGTGTACCACACGCTCTCTCATCCTGTCCACCCACGCCACAGCTCTCAGGCTGAATGAGTCGTAGCGCTTAACGGTCTTTCCGTCATCGGCGGCGTAATTGTCGTCAATGAGCTTATAATCAAGCTTTGAGTCACCGTATTCGCTGCGCGCATAGACATTGAAGCTCTTGGTCTGACTGTTCCTTGTGGAAGCACCCTTGATGCGTATTCCCATTTTCTGTGAGAAGCCCAGCTCACCGTCCTTAAAGTAGGTGATGTCAGCCTCGCGCTCCCACTCCTTGCCCTTTGAGAAGAAATTGGCAACGTTATCCGTGTCCCATTCGCTCTTTCTCGGGTCATAATCGGGACTATTCTTCCAGTCGAGATACTGCTGACCTGCAACATAGATGCCCTTGTCCTTGTCGAACAGGTTATCGGGGTCGGTGACCAGTGACACTACGGGTATCGCCGAATAATAGGCAAGTTTGTCATCGCTCATGACGAAGAATGTCTTGGTGACGACTCTGCTGAATGAGCCGTCCTCCGACTTTGAAGCCGCCCTGACGACAGTCGCCTTGTCAAACTTCTCGGGATTGGCGTTAAAACGCTGATTAAGGGTAACTGAATAGGGACTGTTGTCCTGATGCTGATACTTGCTGTACACATTCTCGTCGATGCTCCTGTCGTACATTGGCACAGCGCCGCTGTATACAATGGCGGTCTCGGATGTGGTGGGGTCGGAGCCGTCAAGGGTGTAGTATACGGTGTCGGAGGAACTTATGGTCAGCTCGTTCACGCTGCCTGCGCTGTAAAAGCCCGACTCCAGCGAGAAAACAGGCTCGGCAGGGGCAGTGCGGTTGGCAGCGGCAGGCGTGGGAGCCATGACTGCGAAGCTGCTGCCGCCGTCGGGAGTACGTCCGTAGGTGGTGTCCTCTGCAAGTGCAGGCACCTCGACGGTCTGGAGCATGGTGCCGTCGGAAGCCGACAGCACAAGGGTCTCGCCCGATTTGCTCAGCGCAAAGCCCGTGTTCAGTTCGGTGAGCTGATCCTTGCTGGCAGCCAGCAGAAGATGCTCCCCCCTTTTTATGACAGTGCCCGACGGAAAAACGAACTTCATGGGCGCATCGGCGCTGTCCGACAATCCGAAGCCCGAAAGGTCAATGTCCTCGCTGCCGCCGTTATACAGCTCTATCCAGTCGGAAGCCTTACCGAGACTGTCGGTGAAGCTGCTCTTGTTCTGGGTGCAGACCTCGTTTATCCAAAGCCCTGCCACATCCTGCTCAGCCGCGGCAAAGGCTGCAATACAGGGCATTGAAGCCATCATGATGACGGCTGCGGCAAGGCTTCCCATTTTTTTAATAAATTTCATAAAAATACCCCTCTCCGTATTTAATGATAAACTTATTATATCATATCCCACATTTTACTTCAATATTTTTGTCTAAATTGAACAACTGAAATTTCGGGCTGTTTTTTGGTGATGCTGTATAAGCCCGATACTTCCGAAAGTAATAAAATTCAGTAAAAAACATATATATTGTAAATAAGTACGCTGTTATAAAAATATCGCAGGATAGTAAAATAAAAACCTCAGAACCCGTCCCCTTTTCGGCATCAAAACTGCCGTGCGGAAAATCCCCCGAATAATCAGTCATTTTGTCCACTTTTTCGGCGCTATGTGAGTTGACTTTTGTAGCAAAATGACAGTATAATGATATTATCAGAAAAAATAATGTTTTATTTTACCAAATCATTATTCAGGGGGAATTAAAATGAAAAACAACTTGATCCGCAGACTGGTCTCAGTCTGCTCTGCCGCGGCAGTAGTTTGCTCCGCCGGCAGCAGCCTTCCCACAGGCAGCCTTGGAGCTAACGCTGCCAAGGCTGATATAGAGGACTTCTCTATATCCGATGTGACCATGACCGACGACTACTGCACCAACGCATTCAGCAAGGAACTGGACTACCTGCTGTCCTTCGACACCGAAAAGCTCCTTGCAGGCTTCCGCGAGAACGCAGGACTCAGCACCAACGGTGCCACACGCTACGGCGGCTGGGAGAACACCAACATCGCAGGTCACTGCGTGGGACACTACCTCACCGCTCTGGCGCAGGCTTATCAGAATCCCAACATCACCTCACAGCAGAAGGACGCCATCTATAAGCGCATTACCACTCTCATCGACGGCATGAAGACCTGCCAGCAGCACCCACGCGGCAAGACAGGCTTCCTGTGGGCGGCTCCCGTGCCATCCGACGGCAATGTGGAGCGGCAGTTCGACCGCGTAGAGGTGGGAAAAGCCAATATCTTCGATGACGCATGGGTGCCGTGGTATACCATGCACAAGCTCATCGCCGGCATAGTTGACGTATACAACGCCACGGGCTATGCCCCTGCAAAGGAGGTAGGCTCCTCACTGGGTGACTGGGTCTACAACAGAGTGAGCAGGTGGAGCTCACAGACAAGGAATACCGTCCTTTCTATCGAATACGGCGGCATGAACGACTGCCTCTACGACCTCTACGCCATAACAGGCAAGGATAATCATGCAGCAGCGGCTCATGTGTTCGATGAGGACGCACTCTTCCAGAAGGTAGCTCAGGGAGGACGGGACGTACTCAACAACCGCCACGCCAACACCACTATCCCCAAGTTCATCGGCGCCCTCAAGCGTTATACCGTCCTTGACGGCAGGACCGTCAACGGTCAGCAGGTGGACGCCTCCGCATACCTCAGATACGCAGAGGATTTCTGGGACATGGTAACCACTCACCACACCTACATCACAGGCGGCAACAGCGAATGGGAGCACTTCGGCAAGGACGACATCCTCGATGCCGAGCGTACCAACTGCAACTGCGAGACCTGCAACTCCTACAATATGCTGAAGCTGTCCCGTGAGCTGTTCAAGATAACTCACGACAGCAAGTATATGGATTTCTACGAGAACACCTACTACAACTCCATACTCTCCTCACAGAACCCCGAAACAGGTATGACCACCTACTTCCAGCCTATGGCTACGGGCTTTTTCAAGGTGTACAGCACACGCTGGGACAAGTTCTGGTGCTGTACGGGAAGCGGCATGGAGAGCTTCACAAAGCTGGGCGACACCATATATATGCACGATGACAACACCCTCTACGTCAACTTCTACCAGAGCTCCATACTGGACTGGGCTGAAAAGAATGTAAGGATTACTCAGGAGAGCTCCATTCCCGAAGGAGCTTCCGTAAAGTTCACCGTAAGCGGCAGTTCCGACCTTGACCTGCGCTTCCGCATACCCGACTGGATAGACGGCACCATGGGCGTTACGGTCAACGGCAGCAGGTACAGCTACAAGACCGTGAACGGCTATGCCGACGTTTCGGGAGACTTCTCCGACGGCGACGTTATCGAGCTCACCGTTCCCTCAAAGGTAAGGGCTTATCCCCTGCCCGATGCTCCCGATGTATACGGCTTCAAATACGGACCTCTGGTACTCAGCGCAGAGCTGGGCAAGGAGGACATGAAGACCGACAGCACAGGTATGTGGGTAACTATCCCCAAGGAGAAAAAGGTGGCGAGCGAGACCATAAGGATATCAAAGCAGGGACAGTCCGTGGCTTCCTTCATGGCTGAGATAAACGACCATCTCGTCCGCAGCGGCGACGGTCTCAGCTTCACCCTCAATGATACCAATACCAAGCTGGTGTTCACTCCTCATTATAAGCAATATCAGCAGCGCTACGGCATCTACTGGAAGTTCGTTCCCAACGGTACTGTTATAGAGGAGAAGCTTCCCCGCGCAAAGACCACCATCACCGATACGGTACAGCCGGGCTACGGTCAGTACGAGAGCGACCAGCTCCACGCAATGGTGGAGACAGGCACAGTGGGCGTCACCAACGACAGCACCTACCGCTATGTGGAAAAGGACGGCTGGTTCACATACAGAATGGCAGTGGACGAAAGCGCTCCCCTGCTCCGTCTCCACATAAAGCTCCGCAAGGCTGACAACGGCAAGTCACTGAGGGTCCGCGTGGGCGACGCTGTCCTCTGGGCAGGAACGCTCTCATACAGCGGCAATAAGGACGTTTACGACCTGCTGCTGACCATTCCCGAGGACGTCCGTGACCGCTGCACCTATACTACAAGCGACGACGGCACCGAGAGGAGCGTCCTTGACGTTACATTCTCTCCCGACAAGGAGGGAGCAGGCTCCGCAAAGGTCTGCGACTTCATCTACATGGAGGCAGTTGCCCCCGCATACGAATACACCAATGACATCGCCTACTTCGTGGACTGCGGCGACCATAACTCCGGCACCCTCACAGGCAGGGACAGACTGGGTATGTACAACAGCGTCACCGAGCAGCTCTGCGGCGAGGACGAGGTAAGCGGCAAAAAGTGGGGACTCATAGACGACTCCACCGACCGGTACAACGGCTCAACAAAGAGCGGCGGTCTCTATACAGCCAATACATGGTGCGACGAGGCAAATACCACCGACGGTGCAGACAAGTCAAACAGCTTCCGCTACACCAAGAACCAGTACGAGAACAATATCGCCCGCCACCTTGATTACAGCTTTGAGCTTCCCAACGGCACCTACTCCGTGGAGATGTGCTTCTGCGACCCGTGGGGCTGTTCAAAGTCTCCCACGGCATATGCAAACTACGGAAAGAGCTCGGAATCTGTCATAGTAAGCAATGCTCCCACGGACAAGACTGCCGTAAGCGGCAATGTAAAAGTCACCGACGGCGAGCTGACAGTGAACCTCCGCTCAGAGGACAAGGCGATAAACCTCTGCTATATCATTATCCGTCCCCTTGACACAGAGGGCGCTTCCACAAAGGGCAGAAAGGGCGACATAAACCTTGACGGCGAGGTCAATGTCTCCGATGCAGTGCTCATGCAGAAGTATATCCTCGGCAGCTCCGCTCTCACAGGCGAGCAGGCTTATGCAGCCGATATCATCTCCGATGCAGCTCCCGATGTGTTTGACATGGCAGCTCTCAGAAGAATGCTCATCGCATAATAACAGCAAAAACAAAAGCCGCAGTATCTCACGAGGGAGGTGCTGCGGCTTTTTTGTGTCTGTACAGTAATATGGACTTGACAGAAGATAAAATAGTCATTCCGCCGAATTGAAAATATTTTTTCCAATGATGTAACAGAATGTGCAAAGAGTGCGAAAATAATAATAGAAACAAAAACGGCACAGTCCGTGAATAAACTTTACAGGAGAGATAATTATGAAAAAGACTATCGCACTTACACTGGCAATGGCAGCAATGCTCTGCGGCTGCGAAGAAATGCCGGATAACGTAAGCTCACTTGCTTTGGCTCCCAAGGCTACAACAGCAGCTACAGCTCCACAGGAGACAACAGCTGCCGATACAAAGGGAGATACAGCTGTTGCTGCTTCCACTACCACCGCAGCTGCTGACGATAACAAGACCGCCGAGACCGCACAGGAGACCACCGCAGCAGCCGTGACCGAGGCAGCTCCCGAAGCGGACAGCAGTGTTTCCGCAGACAGCAGCTCATCACTGCACAACGATCCCTTTGAAGGATATTATGTTGACCAGAACGACAGCAGCTACTCCCTCTCCATCGATCTGAAGGGCGATACCTACTATGTCAGCATCTCACACAAGCTCAGCGACAATGAGTCCTACTCATGGTTCTTTACGGGTATTTTCAGCGGCAGACAGGTGCTTGAATACACAAACGGCATAAAGAACCGCGTGTCCATCGGTGAGGACGGCTCTGTCTCCACAACTGCCGAATATACAGACGGCACAGGCAATATCCATATCACGGCAAAGGACGAAAACAACGGCATGGCATGGCTTGACAACAAGGAAGATGCAGGAGCTTACCTCTACTTCGTAAAGCAGTGATCTAAGCGCATCACACCTCCCCTTTTGCACATCCCCTTACATTTTTTTGCAGTTTTGAGCATAAGATTTCGTTATAATGACTACTGCTCAATTAATTGACACAAGTGCCGCGATGTGGTATACTAAAAGAAAAAAACATCTGCCGCTGTCTCAGCAGGCGGATACAGCACTTTTTCTTAGGGAGATATGTATATGAAAGAAGCTTTGATCATCATCGACGTTCAAAACGACTACTTCGAGGGCGGAGCCTGCGAGCTCCACAACCCGAGACAGGCTGAGGAGCGCATTGCCGAGCTCATCAGCGAGAGCCGCCGCATAGGCAGGCACATTATCTACATACGCCACATCAACCCCGATGACGAGACTTTCTTTAACGAAGGGACCTACGGCTGCGAGATATCCGACCGCATAAAGCCTCTTCCCACAGACATTGTTATCAATAAGTACTGCCCCAACAGCTTCCTCGGTACCGAGCTCAATGACTGCCTCCGCAGTCTCGGGGTGGAAAAGCTCATAGTATGCGGCATGATGACCCATATGTGCGTTGACACCACTGTCCGCGCAGCTATGGACCACGGCTATGAGGTGTCTCTCGTTGCAGACGCCTGCGCTACTATGGACCTTGAGATAAACGGCGAGGTGATACCTGCCGAGACCGTACAGAAAACATACATCGCTTCTCTGGCAGGAATATTTGCCAAGATAGTGTGACAGAATTAAAGCAGCCGACGTTTTTCGTCGGCTGTAATATATATTGAAGGAAAGAAGGTCATGGAATGAAAGTCGCTTTTTTTGACGCAAAGCCCTACGACATCCCCTCATTCGAGAAATTCGGAGGAGAAAACGGTATCCGCTTCAAGTTCTACGAGACCAAGCTCAACGAGGACACTGCGGAGCTGGCTAAGGGCTGCGAGGCTGTGTGCGTATTCGTTAACGACACCGTCAATGCCGCTGTTATCGACAGGCTGTGCCAGCTGGGAGTAAAGACTCTGGCGCTGCGCTGTGCAGGCTACAACAATGTTGATATCAAGTACGCCAAGGACAAGATAAAGGTAGTCAGTGTACCTGCCTACTCCCCCTATGCAGTTGCCGAACACGCTATGGCGCTGCTGCTGACGTCCATACGCCGCGTACACAAGGCATATATCCGCACAAGAGACCACAACTTCTCACTGAACGGACTTACAGGATTTGATCTTCACGGCAAGACCGTAGGCGTTGTGGGAACAGGTAAGATAGGACGCATCTTCATCAATATCTGCCGCGGCTTCGGCATGAACGTCATCGCCTATGATAAGTTTCCCGCAAAGGACAGCGGTATCGAGTACGTTGAGCTTGACGAGCTTTTCAGCCGCAGCGACATCATCTCATTCCACTGCCCTCTTACCGACGAGACCTATCACCTTATCGACGAAAAGTCGGTTGACAAGCTGAAAAAGGGCGTTGTCATCGTCAATACCTCAAGAGGCGCCCTCATCGACGCAGAGGCTCTCCTTGAGGGCATAAAAGCCCGTAAGATAGGCGCTGCCTGCCTTGACGTATACGAGGAGGAAGCCGATGTTTTCTTTCAGGACTTCTCGGGACACATCATCGCCGACGATACTCTCGCCCGTCTTATTTCCATGCCAAACGTTATCGTAACTTCTCATCAGGCATTCCTCACAGAGGAAGCTCTCAGCAATATCGCCGAGACCACTGTGAACAACATCATCACCTGTCACAAGGGTGAGGAGTGCCCCAATGAGCTCCGTATATGAGGTGGATAATATGCTTACAGAAAAGACCGTTTTACTTGGAGTAACAAGCTCCATAGCCATTTACAAGACCTGCAACCTCGCCCGTATGCTGACAAAGCTGGGTGCGGATGTACACGTTGCAATGACACCCAACTCGCTCAATTTCGTACACCCCCTGACATTCGAGACTCTTACTCAGCACAAGTGCCTCATCGACACCTTTGACCGCAACTTCGAGTACAGCGTGGAGCACGTTTCAATCGCCAAGAAGGCAGATGTGGTCATGATAGCTCCTGCCTCTGCCAACGTCATAGGCAAGATAGCAAACGGAATTGCCGACGATATGCTGACCACCACGGTCATGGCTTGCACCTGCAAGAAGATAATCGCTCCTGCCATGAACCATAATATGTTCCACAACCCCATAGTTCAGGACAATCTTGACAAGCTGAGAAAGTTCGGCTATGAGATAGTGGAGCCTGTCCGCGGTATGCTGGCAAACCGCGATATCGGCGACGGAAAGCTCCCCGACGAGGAGACTCTGCTGGAGTACATCGTCCGCGAGGCTGCCTATGAGAAGGACCTTGCAGGCAAGCGCATACTCATCACCGCAGGCGCTACCCGTGAGAGCATCGACCCCGTCCGCTTTATCTCCAACCACTCCAGCGGCAAGATGGGCTTTGCACTTGCAAGAGCAGCAATGCTCCGCGGCGCAGAGGTCACGGTAGTCGCCGCACATACCGATGTGGAGCCCCCCATGTTCGTGAATGTGGTCCCCGTTAGGTCTGCGGAGGATATGTTTAATGCCGTAAGGGAGCGCCTTGATGATACCGATATCATCATAAAGGCTGCCGCCGTAGCGGATTATACTCCCGTTACCACTGCCGAAAGCAAGATAAAGAAGTCTGACGGTGATATGAGCATACCTCTGAAGCGTACCACGGACATACTCGCCTATATCGGCGAGCACCGCCGCGAGGGGCAGGTGGTCTGCGGCTTCTCCATGGAGACCGACAACGTCATCGAGAACTCCCGTAAGAAGCTTACCAAGAAGAACTGCGATATGATATGCGCCAACTCTCTGAAAAAGGCAGGCTCGGGCTTCGGCACCGACACCAATATCATCACCATGATAACCAAGGACGGCGACGAGGAGATGGAGCTCATGTCCAAGTTTGATGCCGCAAATATAATCCTGAGCAGGCTCAGGAGCCTTTCCGAAAAGTAATGACAGGCGGTGACAGCGGCTTCGTCTTCAAGGACGATATGAGCAGAAAGAGCAAGATAACTCTTGTTGCAGTATTTCTCGGTCTGGCAGCTATATTTTTCCTGCTGACCATCTTCGTTGACTGCCTCACAAGCAGTCTGGAGAAAAAATGCACAGGCACGGTCTATGGCGTTGTGACAGATGTTAAGACAGAACACTACAATGACAGCTATTACTTAAACGGCAGGGAAAAAAATCGTACCAAGACCCGCAATATATACACTATAACCGTGGAGAACGACGATATTTTCAAATACCCGACCCTCTCCTCCTCAGATACATCACTGAGCGTGGGCAGCAGGGTAACTATCCACTACGACCCGAATGACACCGCTCTTTTCTACTTTAATGAGACTGAGGACAGCATAAATGCATTAGGCATCACATTCACGGCCCTTGGCTGTATATGTCTTATAGTCGGACTTGTGCTGCTCTTTGCCTTTTTCATTCTCAGAAAATACCGCGAAAGTCAGTTATATTAGCATAAAAAAGACCTCCGTGAGATACGGAGGTCTTTTTTATTGCTGTTTTATCAGTTTGCCTTAGATGATGAGCTCTCGTACTCGTCATAGTACTTCTTGATGTTGTCCATCATTTCGTTGAACTCTTCCTCAGTCATGTAGTCCTTGTAGTCCTCGTACTTGAAGCTGTCGGGATCAAACTGGAAGTCGAAATCATCATAATCGTCGTCGTCATCATCAAAGTCGAAATCATCATCGTCATCATCGAAATCGAAATCATCATCGTCGTCGTCGAAATCGAAATCGTCATCATCAAAGTCGATGCTGCCGTAGTCTAACTCGTCGTATACTTCCTCTGTGATAGCCTCAGCATACTTGTCTGCGTACTTGCTGTCAATGCCTGCCTTTGTAAGGAGACCCTGCATGAAGCTGTTGAACTCGTCCTTTGAAGCATATTCCTCAAAGTCAGGAGCTTCCTCGCTATCCATATCGATCATGAATGCGCCGCCCTTGTCGGGAATGTCGATATCTGCATTATAGTCAACAGAGTAATCAAATGTGAGCTTTCCGTAGTTAGTGCCGTCGATAACGATGTCACTGCTTACGCTCTGACCGTCCTTGTCAGCGCTGCAGCTGATAACGAAAGGAGCTGTATCGGGGATATTCACTGTGAAGTCACCGTTGAAGTAGCCCTTCTCCTCGTCTACGATCTCAACGTCCTCAAAGAGTACGGAAACTGTTACGGGAGTTACCTCCTTCTGATAATCGTCGTCAACGTAGTTGTATGAAACATCACTGTATGTGAGCTCGATGTCGCCTGTGTACTTCTTGTGGTTCTCCTCGGCTGTGAGCTTTACCGAGAACTGCTCCTCGCCGTCCTCTGTGAATGAGAACTCACCGCGGATGCTGTCGCCGTCCTTGCCCATAACAGCAGTGAAAGCGCCCTCGTCATTATAGAACTTCAGACCGCGGATAGTACCTGTGCCGTCGATATATGTATCGATGCTCATAACGACCTCTTTATCGTCATAATAGTCGCCCTTGAGGTCTTCCTTGATATCGTCTATCTCATCGTCGATGCTTGACTCGAACTCATCCTTGTCCACAACGTCAAGCTTGTCCGTCAGGATATCCTTTACAATCTTGTCGTCACGGAGCTCCTTGAGGAACTCGACCTCAAGCTTAGCAGCGTCCTTTTCTGTGAGCTCTACTGTAGCGACTGTGTAGTTTACGGTGATATCGCAGATATCCACCTCTTCCTTCTTCTCCAGCTCTACATCGTCTGCAAAGCTTGACCATACTGCCGCATATCTGTTGACCTCGGTCTCAACATCCTCGGGTGAGAGGAATGACTCGGGGTCCTTCAGGATATCCTTGTACGCAGCTGTGGGATCACTGTCAAGACCTGCCTCCTCAACAATACCCTCAAGCATCTTGCCGTACTCGATACCGATCCACTGATCCTTCAGCTCGGGGATACGGAAGAAATAATCGGCAGCATCTCCGTCGCCGACGATATCTGCACCGACAACACGGTCGCCGTTAAGGTCAAAGCCTACATTAGCGTCGATATTGCCTTTTTTGCTTGCACATTTTGCGCTGACAGAGAATTTTTCATTCTTGTCGATAATGTCTATAAGGGACGAGATTTCTTCGTTATCGGAGTCTCTGTAGTCACCGAATATCTCATCCTTCAGAAGTTCCTTTGTGTCATCCGTAGGCTCGAATGTTACCTTAAAGTCTACAGTCTGTCCTTTTTTGTACTTGTCAAGTCCCTTTTTGTAAGCCTCGCTTACTGATTCACCGATGGTCTTTGAATTGTTTTCAGTCACCCAAGCATAATACTTCTCGGGAGAGCTTACGCGAAGCTTCACCTGATTTTTGACAGTATCGGAAACGCCGTAAGCAGCAGCGCCGCCTCCGACGATAACAGCTGCTGATATACCCCCGATCATCGCTGCTTTCTTGCCCTTGCTCTTCTTTGTAACAGGCTCAACGCCTGATACGCTGAATTCTTCGTTGAGAGACTGATTTTCGTAGTTGTTCTGATCGTTGTTAAACATTCAGATCCCCTCCTGTAAAATATCATTGTGAGCATATAGCCCCATATGATAATATTATCACAAAGCTTTGCAAAAGTCAATAATGCAGCGTGTTTTGTATTCATGCTGTAATCTTTCCATCACGAATAGTTCACAATTAATCGGGCATAATATCCTTGCCCGAAAGGGTAAATACTCACAAAGAGGTGTTTATCATGGATGATAAGAAGAAAAACAAGAGCATCAAATGCGACGTATCCCAGTGCCGTCACAACCTTGTGACAGAGAATTACTGCTCTCTCGACTGCATTTCCGTAGGCACACATGAGGACGATCCCACAGTGCCGGAATGTACCGACTGCAACTCATTCGTAAAGCGCACAGGCTGCTGCAGCTGAGCACAGGGCAAAAAAATAAGCAGTTCCTCATATGGAACTGCTTATCTGCCTTTTGTTAGATCACTCAGCGTTAGGAGCGCCTACAGGACATACTCCTGCACAAGCACCGCACTCAACGCAAGCGTCTGCATCGATAACGTACTTTCCGTCGCCCTCAGAGATAGCGCCAACAGGACACTCACCTGCACAAGCACCGCAAGCTACGCAATCATCAGAAATAATATATGCCATATACATACACCTCCGTGTTATTCGGGAGCAGTGCTCCTCGTTATTTATATTGTAGCATATCCATGTCAAAAATCAAGGCTTTTTTGTTAGTATCCGCTTACATTTACACCTGTCAAACCGCGTAAAATCGCCGAAAGAAAGCCTGAGAGTCAGACTCTCAGGCTTTAAATTTCATCTTATTTTCATTATCGTATCACAAAGCATCATGCCTTGTTTTTCTTTGCAGCCTTCTTCTCTGCCTTCTGCTGCCTGCTGTCCTTTATCTCTGCACAGGCGGCTCCCGCAGCCACCCAGAACACAGGTGCGAAGGGGATGCTGCTGCATCCTATGAGATAAACGAGGACTCCGCCGAGAGCGAGTATGAACACGGTGAATGACTCTGCCGTAGCTCGTCTGCGGAAAGCCTTCAAGCCGAGTATGACTGCCGAGAGAACTGTCAGCACGAGGAATATGGCTGATGTGACACCTCTTGTGGCAGCTGTGTAGAGGTACTCGTTGTAGACCTTGTCGAAAACGCCTCTCTGTGAGGAGATAAGGTCGCCGAAATCGGTGTATTTGCCTGCGTCCTCCTGAGACACTCTGATGAGGGCGAATGCCAGCTGGTCGGGACCCGTTCCCGTAAGCGAATTGTGCTCGATAACGTCCATGGTCCTGTCATTGAGGTACATATATACGTCATAGGTGTCGTCTATATCGACTACATCGGGATTGAATGTACCCGAGGATGAAGCTCTCATATAGCCGTCAGCCCACCAGAGTATCCTTCCGTCGTACAGTCTGTACGAGTCGATATTGCCGATAGCTCCCGCAAATACAAGGGCAATTGCCGCTGCCGCACCTGCTATGCTGCAAGGAACGCCAACGAGCTTCTTTTTAGGAGCTTTCAGTGCGAATACCGCTGCTATTGCAGAGATAAGAGCAAAGGCAAGTCCAAAGAAGCCGATGAACGAATAGGTGAACATCATCACGAATGAGAACAGAACTGCACACACCAGCATACCGATGCTGCGCTTCCTGTCCTCTGAGGAGATGAAGCTGATAAGTGCGGCAGAAAGCGAAAGTGTCAGCACCATCGCAAGGAACAGGGGCGACATTGAAAGACCGGAAGCCGCATTTGCCTTTATGTCTATATATACACTCCTGTAATGGCTGAGCTGTCCCGAGAATATCTGTATGAGACCCACGATACTGTTGAGAAGTCCCACACCCACAACACCGTCGATAACGGTCTTGACGGCGCTCTCACGCTTCAGTGCCGACGCCGAGACGAAGAAGCAGAAATAGAAGATAAGTGCAAGGAGTCCCTCACCTCTTTCGGGGAAACCGTAGAATGAGATTCCCAGATCAACGCCCTTGATGAGGGAGAACACTCCCCAGAGCTCCATGATGAGCATAGCTCCCATGGGGATAATGAACCGTTTGCTGATGTACTTCTTCATAATGGCGATTATGGCGATTATCATGGCGATAACGCCGCCTGCTACGAGACCGCCTGCCGAAAAGGCATAGGTAGCCTTGTCCGTTATCTCGGGGACGAGAGTGAACAGCGGAGTCATCAGCATAGCTATTGCAAGTCCCCTTGAAGCCAGCTTTGAGAACTGTTCCTCGGTCATATTGAGTATGAAATTTGATTTTTCGGATGAATGGAATATGGTTTTTGGCATTTATCTCTTTCCTTTCTGCCTTTTGCAGAATTTATTTAGGTGAAACGGTAACTGTATAGCTGTCGCCGTTCTTTTCTCCAACGGTGATGATGAAGTCCGTAGGAACATTCTCAGCTCCCGTGGACAGGTCGTACCATGCAAAGCCCGGAGTATTGCCGTCCACACGGTTTCCTCTGCGTAGGAGATTGTCCTTGTCGCCGTCGTTGACCAGTCTTATGTAGCGTATACCGTCATCGTAGTTGGTCATTTCGTCGTTGCCGCTCTCGTACATGAAGAACTTCCGCCAGCCGTCGTCAGCCTCGGTGGTATTCACATGGAGCAGTCTTACGCCGCTTCCCGTAGGTCTCCACCAGAAGTAGTCGTCCACCTGACTGTTATTGCCGTCAAGAGTGGTATATTCAAGTATGAAGTACTCCGACTTGTACTTGCTGTTGAGCTCACCTCTCGGGATTATAAGGCAGTTGCCCTCGTCGGTCTGACCGTTGATGAGCTTAAAGGTCTGAGCGCCCTTTGCAGGGTCATAGACCTGTATCTGGTCCTTTCTGTACCAGCCCAGCATGAGCTTGGAAACTGAGCTGAAGTCCGAGAAAGCCTCGTCCATGAGGTCATAGCCTGCCGAGCCGTGAAGTCCCTCAAAATCATCCTTATTATAGAGATAATAGTCGGGAAGTCCCATACAGTGACCCATTTCATGGAGATATGTGGAAACGAAGTCGGTATAGTCATTGTCGCCCTTTACAGAAGCATTTCCCGTAATGACATGGCCAATGGACATACCGTCCACCTTCATCCAGTAGTTTCCGCCGAAGCCGCCTGCACAGGGCCACCACTCGTCATCGCCTGCGCTCTTTGGAACGCAGAACAGTATAGCGTCGATGATCTTGTCGTTGTCGGCATCGAACTGCGAGTAATCGATGGTGCTGTCCATAGCCTTTATGACCTCGGTGGTGAAGTCCGCCTTATAGACATCGCCCTCATAGCTGGACTTGTTCTTCTTACAGGTATACCTGTAAGACTTTCCGCTGAGGTTCATCTGTCCCTTTGAGGCTCTTGAATAGAACGCCGAGAAACTCTCGAAGGGATACTGAGTCGAAGAAGTGTTTTCGGGTCCGAATGCCATCTCGTCAAGACGGTCGGTAGTCGGCATATAGTCGAATTTGCAGTCGGGGAAGTCAACATAGAAAATGACCAGCTTTGAGTCCCCCTGTGACGGCAGAGTGCCGTACATATCGTATATTGGCGCAGGGATGAATTCCCTGTTGGGCTGAGTGGTGGTAGTAGTTGTGGTGGTGGTAGTAGTTGTTGTAGTCGTGGTAGTAGTTGTGGTGGTTGTTGTTGTCTCATACCAGCGATATATCTCGTCCTTTGGCGAAACAGAGATGACATTCCGTCTCAGGCTCGCAAGGTCGAGTGAGTCGACAACTCCGTCGCGGTCGAGGTCTGCCTTCTGAATGACATTCTTTCCCACAGCCGCGCCTGCCGAGGAAAGGTTGTTCTTGTCCGTTACGCTGCCTATAGCGTAGTAGGCGCTGCCGATGTTGTAGGTGCTCTTGTCAGAGAGCTTCTCCTTGCCGAGGAGATGTCTTGAAAGTGTGATAATGTCCGCAACGTTAACGGCTCCGTCGCCGTTAAGGTCGCCCATTCTGTCGACCTGCCGCCATTCTGCGCCCGCAGAGGCAGGAATCGCCGCAGCAGCCATGAGTGCCGCAAAGGCTGCCGAAGTGAGCCATTTTAAAAATGACCTTTTTTTCATTATAATACCCCCTTCGTGTTTTACACGAACATTTTGTTCTGAAGACATGAGGATAAGTTATCTTTATATATCTCTCCCCGTTCCCCCTCCTGCCTTCACAGCAAAATAAAAGGAACGGCTGTCGAGCATAAAAGCCCGACAGCCGAAGCATACGCGGTAACTATCCGATCCGCAGCGGTCGAATTATTTAGCGTAGTCAGTTACCCTGCTCTCACGGATAAGGTTGACCTTGATCTGTCCCGGATAATCCATCTCAGACTCGATCTGCTGAGCGATCTGTCTTGCAACGAGGACCATCTTCTCATCATTGATGACCTCGGGAACGACCATGATCCTGACTTCACGTCCTGCCTGTACAGCAAAGCACTTCTCAACGCCGTCGTAGGAGTTGCATATCTCCTCAAGCTTCTGAAGGCGCTTGATGTAGCTTTCGTAGTTTTCGCTTCTTGCGGCAGGTCTTGCAGCGGAGATAGCGTCGGCTGCCTGAACTATGCAGGCAATGACTGTTCTGGGCTCGACATCGTTGTGGTGAGCCTCAACAGCGTGGATAATAACAGGATTTTCGTTGTATTTTTTACAAACGTCAACACCGATCTGAACGTGTGATCCCTCGATCTCGGAGGTGAGTGCCTTACCGATATCGTGGAGAAGACCTGCACGTCTTGCCATGTTGGCATCGACCCCAAGCTCGGAAGCGAGGACTCCGCAGAGCTTTGCGACCTCGATAGAGTGGTCAAGGACGTTCTGTCTGTAGCTTGTACGGAACTTGAGTCGTCCGATAAGCTTGATGAGCTCGTGGTTGAGACCGTGAACATTGGTCTCGATAACGGCTCTTTCGCCCTCCTGCTTGATGCGGTATTCCACTTCGCGGCGGGCTTTCTCGACCATTTCCTCAATGCGTGTGGGGTGGATACGTCCGTCAGCGATAAGCTTTTCGAGAGCGATCCTAGCGACCTCACGTCTGATCTGGTCGAAGCAGGAAATAGTGATAGCCTCGGGTGTATCGTCGATGATGAGATCGACACCTGTGAGGGTCTCAAGAGTCCTGATGTTACGTCCTTCACGGCCGATTATGCGGCCCTTCATCTCGTCATTGGGGAGAGGAACGACTGAAACAGCCGCCTCGGACACCTGATCCGCAGCCACCTTGGCGATAGCCAGTGAGATATAGCTTCTCGCCTTCTCCTGACATTCGTCCTTGATCATCTGCTCGTAAGCAGCGACCTTGACAGCCTTTTCGTGGACGAGGTCGTCCTCAAGCTTTGAGATTATGTACTCCTTAGCCTGATCCTTGGTAAATTCGGAAATACGTTCCAGAATATCCATCTGGCTCTTCTTGATAGAGTCAGCTTCCTTCAGCTTTTCATCGGCTGATTTGATCTTCTGGTTGAGGGTTTCCTCCTTTTTCTCGAGGTTATCGGTTTTCTTGTCTAAATTCTCTTCCTTCTGCTGCATACGTCTTTCCTGACGTGACAGCTCTGCTCTGCGATCCTTGATCTCCTTGTCCGCTTCTGTGCGGAGCTTATGTATTTCGTCCTTAGCCTCTATGAGAGCGCTTTTCTTTTTATTGTCGGCATCCTTTTCGGCGTCCTCGACAATACGCTCAGCCTGCTGTTCAGCAGAACCGACGATAGCCTCTGCATCGCGCTTACGCTGTTCAACGCCTGCTGCAACGCCCTTCTTGAAGAAAAGCATATAGCCCAGAAAGACACCGCCTGCAAGTGCGACGAGGATAAGAACAATAGCCAGACCCGGGTTCATACAGTGCATTACCTCCTTTTCTGATATAATTAAAAGTTTGTATCATGTTTTAATTATTACTTAAAGGCGGTAAATGCCGCATTATTTTATTCATTTATAAATATATAGATCAAGAGCCATGCCCTGACAAGCGGGCTGACTCGCAAAAGATAGACGGACGTTATCCCGTCCAAATTTTTTGTTCCGTTATCATATTTAAAAACCGCGGCTTGTATATATATCTTGCCCTGTGCGGATAATGATGTAAAACAAAGCTGCATATACTGCCATAGTAATATTATGCAAATAAATACAACATAATTATTATATAATATTTCAGCCGTTCTGTCAATAGATTTTTGGACATTTCTTCGCCGCAGCACATTGATACAACGTGGTTCGGGAAGCAGGCGGCGCAGGTAATATCTGCCCTGCAAATATATTATGCAGATCATATAAAAAAGCCATAGCACTTCCGATATATGGAAATACTATGGCTCACTGTTCCGGAATAACCGATGAACTTACTTTTTCTCGGGCTCGGGCTCGATAACGGGAGCATCAACAGCGTTCTTTCTTACGCTGGCGATACCCTTCTTGCAGCTGTCCTTCTTGACATAGCCCTCGCTGGCGGCGATGATCTCACCGTTTTTTGCTTTAAGGCGGAATCTGAACTCGCCCGACTTGTCCTTGTATATCTCGAACTTCGGATTTGTCTCTGACTGGAATCCCTCAATGGTCTGATCCTCAAGATTAGCCGCGGGAGCATTCTTGGCAACGCTGGCGATACCTTTCTTTACGCTGTCGAGAGTATTGTATACCTCTCCGCCGGTAGCTATGACCTCGCCGTTACCTGCTTTCAGGCTGAATGTGAAGCCTGTTTTTGTAGCCTTGATGATAAATTTACCCATAAATGTTTTCAACACCTTTCAGCAAAGAATTACAAAATCGATTGTTTTTCGATTTACACCATAATTATAACTGAATATTATCATCTTGTCAATAGATTTTGTTAATTTTCATCAAAACGCCAAAATTATGAACAGATACTTACAGCTGCCCCTCAGCGGCAGATACCTGCCCGTTTTGCTATAAACAGCGTAAAAAAGCAAAGGGACGGTCTTATCCGTCCCATGATATGCATATATATCCCACTGTTCAGACAGCAAAGTTTTTTCAGATAACTATGAAGCTTTCGGGAACAGTCTCGCAGACTGCGGCAAAATAGCCCCATTTTTTCAGCTTTTCCGCACATATCTCAGCCTGCTCGCGGCTCTCGAAAAGCCCGAATACTGCCGAGCCGCTTCCCGTCATGACCGCTCTGAGAGCGTCCTTGTTGAGCATTGCGGACTTCAGCTTGTCAACATCCTCAAGGCAGACCGCCTGTTCAAAGAGATTGCCGAAGTGCTCGTAAGCTCTGTCGGGAGCGCTGCCGATAGTCTCCGCAAGAGCCTTTGCGTCGGGGTGGTGCGGAGCTTCGAGCGCGTCTATGTTTCTGTAAGCCTCGGCGGTAGAGACTCCCTCGCCGCCCTTGGCGATAACAAGGGTGCGTCCTGAATAATCGGCAATAGGCTTTATTACCTCGCCGATGCCCTCAACATAGGCAGTCCCTCCCGTAAGGAAGAAAGGAACGTCCGCACCCAGCTTTTC
This sequence comes from Ruminococcus flavefaciens, assembly GCF_900116855.1. Taxonomy (GTDB): domain Bacteria; phylum Bacillota; class Clostridia; order Oscillospirales; family Ruminococcaceae; genus Ruminococcus; species Ruminococcus flavefaciens_R. The sequence goes on along the minus strand of NZ_UETD01000010.1, from coordinate 90,334 downwards.
GGGAGCGCTGACGCTCTTGCCCGTAAGCTCTCCGAGGCAGTACAGCACAGCAGCCGCGTCGGTGCTGCCGCCGCCCATGCCTGCCTGAGAGGGTATTCCTTTTTTAATATGTATACGGCAGCCGCAGTCCATACCGTTCTCCTCAAAGAACAGCTTTGCGGCTTTATAAGCGATATTGCGTTCATCGCAGGGTATGGGGTCCGCGCTTGCGAACTCCTCGGGGACCTCACAGCCAAGCTCTATGCCAACCTCGGTCAGCTCCACGCTTACCTCGTCATAGAGTCCCACGGTCTGAAAAACGCTTTCGATGGTGTGATAGCCGTTGGGCAGCTTTCCCGTAACATCCAGTGCAAGATTTATCTTTGCAGCAGTCTTTACCCTCATTACTTCTCAGCCTCCAGCTTTTTAAGGAACTTCTCGATACGGCTTATAGCCTCCATGAGGTGCTTGAGGGAGTAGGCGTAGGATATGCGGATATAGCCCTCTCCGCTGTCTCCGAAGGCGCTTCCGGGAACTGTTGCCACCTTCTCCTCAAAGAGCAGTCTCTCGCAGAATTCCTCGCTGGTGAGACCTGTGCTCTTGATACAGGGGAACACATAGAATGCTCCCTCGGGATTGAAGCAGGTAAGTCCCAGACGGTTGAATTCGCCAACCAGATAGCGGCGGCGGATATTGTACTCGTCCACCATCTTGTCCACCTCCGCATCGCAGGAGGTAAGAGCCTCAACAGCGGCGTTCTGGCTGATAAAGGGGCTGCACATGATACCGTACTGGTGTATCTTTGATATCTGGCTGATAATTGGCTCGGGAGCGGCAACGTAGCCCAGTCTCCAGCCCGTCATGGCATAAGCCTTTGAGAAGCCGTTGACGTAGATAGTCCGCTCTCTCATGCCCTCCAGCTCGATGATGGAGAAGTGCTTTCTGCCGTAGGTGAGCTCCGAATATATCTCGTCGGAGAGTATCATTATATTTGTATCGCGGAGGAATTCGGCAATAGGCTCCAAGTCCTCCTTAGTCATTACTGCTCCCGTGGGATTGTTAGGGAATGGCAGTATGAGCAGCTTTGTGCGCTCTGTGACCTTGTCTTTGAAGTCCTCAAGGGTCAGCTTGAAGTTGTTCTCTATCCTTGTGGGCACCGATACGGGCACACCGCCTGCCAGCTCCACCAGAGGAGCATAGCATACGAAGCATGGCTCCACCACCAGCACCTCGTCGCCGGGGTCAAGGAGACCTCTTACGGCAAGGTCGATAGCCTCGGAGCCGCCCACGGTCACGATCATTTCCTTGTCGGGATCGTACTTTACGCCGTGCTTCTTCTCAAGGTGAGCGGAAATGGTGTTTCTCAGGGGCACGAGTCCCTTGTTGGGACCGTAGATGATGTGCTTACGCTCCAGCACCTTAATGGCAGCTTTTCTGATAGCCCATGGAGTGTTGAAGTCGGGCTCGCCCACGCCGAGGGAGATGACGCCCTCCATAGTTCCTGCAATATCGAAGAACTTTCGTATGCCCGAGGGCTTGATATTCTTTATTTTGTCCGAAAGGACCTTATCGTAGTCGATCACGATCAAACGAGTCCCCTTTCATCGGGCTCCTCACTGTCGATGAAGATGCCTTTTTCCTTGTATTTTTTCAGAATGAAGTGGGTGGATGTGGAGAGTATACCGTCAATGGTGGCAAGTCTCTCGGAAACGAAGAAGGCAACGTCCTTGAGGTTGTCGCCCTTTACCTCAACGGCAAGGTCATATGCGCCCGAGGACATAAGACTCACGCTTTCCACCTCGTCGTACATCATGATAGTCTTGGCAATATCGTCGAAGCCGCAGTCCCTCTGCGGAGTTACCTTCAGCTCGATGGTAGCGTAAACAGTGGACTTGTCGTAGAGGTCGTCGTCAACGATAACGCTGTATCCCTTGATGACTCCGCTCTTTTCAAGCTTTTCTATCTCCGCAGCAGCCTCCTCCGCGGATATGCCCAGCATCTCTCCCAGCGCCGCGTTGGAGATACGGGCGTTCTGCTGTAATATTTTTACGATGTCGTTCATGGTATCAGTTCCTTTCATATAATATCAGTCTATGTCAATAAAATAAGGTGTTCTTTTAATAAAGTAAGCAATGCGGCGGAAGCCTGCCGCTCGTGCGATGTCAATGCCCTTTTCTATGTCGAAGCCTATATCCTCGACCCTGTGAGCGTCGGAGCCTATGCTGAGTATCTCTCCCCCGAGGTTGCGGAAAAGCCTTGCATATTTAAGGTCAGGGAAGCAGTCCCCGAAGCCCTGACGTATACCCGAGGTGTTGATCTCAATGCCCCTACCCTTTTCGATCAGTGCGCGGAAACTCTCGGCGATAAGCTCATCAAAACGGCTTATATCGGGCTCAATGCCGTCCCTCTGCTTCATATAGCGCAGGCAGTAGGTAAGGTGCGCCAGCACATCGAACTCCACAGTGGTACACATCTCGTATATCTCGCGGAAGTACCGCTCCAGCAGGTCATATATCCTGTCCTCGGAGAAGTCCTTGCAGTCGATGTAGTAGAAGTCCCACTCATTGCGTATCTGGTGGAGGGAGCCGATGATGAAGTCAAGGCGCTTGTCAGCCGCAATTTTCGCCGCAATATCCGGAGCATGGTGCCCCTGTCCCATTTCCGTACCGCAGATGATACGGGTACTGCCGCTGTATTCCGCCTTTATCCTGTCCACAGCGGACACGGAGCGCTCAAAGTCCTGACCGAAGCCGAAATCCTCGGACTGAACGTCCTCGCCGTAATGCTCACGGGGATACCACCAGTTGCACTCGCAGTGGTCGGTTATGGCATAGGCAGCAAGTCCCAGATTCTCCGCCCGTTTTATGCAGTCCGCTATGGGAGCGTCGGAATCGAAGGAAAACTGAGTATGTGTATGGCAGTCGATCAGATTCATAGTTTCAGCCCCTTTTTAGTGTATTTTATTATTATAGCACATAACGAAGCAAATTTCCACTGTTTTTTAAAAAAAGTGAATAGTGATAAGTTATTAGTGAGTAGTGTAGGAAAAGGCGTCCCCCACATAGACCAGTGTGGTTTGCTGCGTTATTTGCGGAACGCCCGATGGGCGTCCCTGCTAAGCATTATGCACCATGCACTGATCACAAAAAAAAGCGATATTGACTTTACGGAGCAGGTATGATATAATTATATCAATCATGTGGGGACTCCCCATATAACAACAAAACGGAGGTTTTTGATTATGAGAGCAGTTGTAACTGTTATCGGTAAGGATACTGTCGGTATCCTCCACAAGGTAAGCGGTATCTGTGCCGAGTACAATGTTAATGTTATAGAGGTGACACAGAGCGTTCTTCAGGATATGTTCGCTATGATAATGCTGGTGGATATATCAGCTATAAAGGGCGATTTCTCGGAGCTTGTTGACAGGATGACTGCCCTCGGTACAGAGCTTGGGCTCTCTATCCACACAATGCACGAGGATATCTTCAACTCCATGCACAGTGTCTGATGAAAGGAAGTCCGCTCAATGCTTAACGTATATAATATTCTTGAAACTATCCGCATGATACAGGACGAGTGCCTTGATATCCGTACCATCACTATGGGTATCTCTCTCCTTGACTGTATCGATACGGATATAGACAAGGCCTGTGAGAAGGTCTACAACAAGATAGTGACCAAGGCAGGCAGCCTTGTTCCTGTCGGTCAGCAGATCGAAAAGGAGTACGGCATCCCCATCGTAAACAAGCGTATCTCCGTAACTCCCATAGCCATGCTGGCAGCTGCCTGCCCCGACGGTGATCCCGTAAAGTTCGCAAAGGCTCTCCAGAGAGCTGCCGACACCTGCGGCGTAAACTTCATCGGAGGATATTCGGCACTGGTCCACAAGGGCTTCAGCGCAGGCGACATGGCTCTCATCAAGTCTATCCCCGAGGCTCTTGACGTTACACAGAACATCTGCTCATCCGTAAATATCGGCTCCACAAAGTCGGGTATCAACATGGACGCTGTAAAGCTCATGGGTCAGATAGTCAAGGAAGCTGCGGTAAAGACCGCAGACCGCGACTGTATCGGACCTGCAAAGCTGGTAGTATTCTGCAATGCCGTTGAGGATAACCCCTTCATGGCAGGCGCATTCCACGGCGTAGGCGAGCCCGACTGCGAGATACACGTTGGCGTTTCCGGTCCCGGAGTTGTCCGCGCAGCTCTTACAAAGTATCCCGACGCTTCAATAAACGAAATTGCGGACATCATCAAAAAGACCGCATTCAAGATAACCCGTATGGGTCAGCTGGTTGGCGCAAGAGCTTCAGAGCTCCTTGGCGTTCCCTTCGGCATAGTTGACCTGTCTCTGGCTCCCACACCTGCTGTGGGCGACAGTGTTGCACATATCCTCGAGGAAATGGGACTGGAAATGTGCGGCACCCACGGCACCACTGCCTGCCTTGCTATGCTCAACGACGCGGTCAAGAAGGGCGGCGTAATGGCTTCGTCAACTGTCGGCGGACTCTCGGGCGCATTCATTCCCGTATCCGAGGACGCAGGCATGATAGACGCAGCAGTTGCAGGCGTTCTCAGCCTTGAAAAGCTGGAAGCCATGACATCTGTATGCTCCGTCGGACTTGACATGATAGTAGTTCCCGGCGAGATAAGTCCCGAGACCATATCCGCTATCATTGCAGACGAGGCTGCTATCGGCATGGTGAACTCAAAAACAACAGCAGTACGTCTTATCCCTGCCATCGGCAAGAAGGAGGGCGACACCCTCGAATTCGGCGGTCTGCTGGGAAGCGGTCCCGTTATGCCTATCAGGGAGAAGTCTCCTGCCAAGTTCATCAACCGCGGCGGACGTATCCCTGCACCTATGCAGAGCCTTAAAAACTAAGCCGTCAGGCGTAAACAATGTAGGGAACGCCGCCCTCGGCGTTCCGATGTAAGGGCGGATACCATCCGCCCTTTTTAATTCATAATTTATAAAAGCGGGGTGATACTATGGATATCCGCTATATACCTACACTTTTCGGTCTTCCCGAAGCCGCTGAGCAGACGGAGCTGAACACGGGACACATAAACCGCACCTTTCTCGCGGACTGCGGCGGAGAACGGTATGTGCTTCAGGCGCTTAACCGCTCTGTATTCCCCTGTCCCGAGGCTGTTATGGACAACATCGCTGTCATCTCCCATGCCTTTGCGGAGTCAGGCAGCTCTGACACAGCCGTCCCGTGTTTTATCGCCTCGGGCGATAAAACATATGCGGTCGCGGAGGGAGAAGTCTGGCGTATTTACAGGTATCTTTCCGCGACCGCAACAGCCGCGGCTGAACCCGCGGCTGCGGGACGGGCATTCGGCAGCTTTATCAGAGTCATGGACGTCAAAGAGCTTAACTCTGCCGCTCTGCCGAGCGGCTACCACGACTTTGGCAGCTATTACGATGAGCTTACAGCTCTGGGCGGAAAAGCTCCGCGGCTTGCGAGTCTGAAAGCAGAGCTGGACACCGTGTTCACAGAGGAGCTTCCAAAGCGTATCATACACGGCGACGCAAAGGCAGACAACGTCCTTATAGGGGACGCCCTGACGGTCATCGATCTTGACACCGCTATGGAAGGCTATGCCGCCATAGACTTCGGAGACCTTGTGCGCTCGTTGTGCGTAGGTGATATGTCAGACCTTTCCCCTGTCCGCGCAGCCGCACAGGGCTTTGCAGAGGGACTTGACGGGCTTCTCACCGCAGAGGAAGTCAGCTCACTGTACTACGGCATATTGCGGAGCACGGGAGAGCTTGCGGTCAGGTATCTTGCGGACAGTCTCCGCGAGGAAAAGTACTTCCGCGGCAAGACCACAGCGGACTGCATTGCCCGTGCAGAGGAGCTTCTCAGGCAGCTTGACCGCTTTACCGCCGCAAGATCTGAGCTCAACGAGATCATAGCCGAAGCATTCGGATAATGTGCGGCTTGATATTTTTCGGAAATCATGGTATAATATATCAGACTCATACCCTGCAAACTCATGGGGAGGTGTAAAAGTATGGAAGCCATTGCCGTCATAGCAGTCATAGTCGTCCTGTGCATTGTACTTGGCGTAAAAGCCATATATCTGTTATTTGCCGCAGTAATTCTCATGGCGGCAGGATTTGTGGTATCCATGCTGCTCCTTGCCTTCTTTTTTGTGCGGCTGCTCTTTTCAAAAAAGCACAAATCGGTGTTTTCACGCATTGACCAGAGTCCGCGGCACAAGTTCAGGGTAGCATTTTACAAAATTGACGGCACGGAATACCCCAACATCTTCCCCGTAGAGAGTTTCCTGCACAGCAGGCTCTACCGCACAGACAGGGAATATACCGTCTTTCTCAGCAGAAACAAGAATTTCGTTTTTGACAGATTTGCCTGCATCACCTGCACTACTGGCACCATTATCGGTATCTCATGTGCAGTGGCGGCGGTCCGTTTCTTTATATCATAGGAGGAAATTATGGAGGAACACATCTGCGGCACTCACGGTGTCCACAGGGACATAGTTGAAAAGGTCTCAAAGGTAATGCCCGACGAAGCCGTTCTCTACGACGCTGCGGAGCTGCTGAAGGTATTCGGCGATTCCACAAGGATAAGGATAATATTCGTGCTCTGCCAGAGCGAGATGTGCGTCTGTGATATAGCAAGGCTCCTCGGCATGACACAGTCTGCCATCTCTCACCAGCTGAGAGTGCTCAAGCAGGCTCGTCTGGTCAGCTCCCGACGGGAGGGCAAGACCATATTCTACTCCCTATGCGACGACCATGTAAAGACCATTTTCTATCACGCCATGGAGCACGTTATGGAGTAACACACAGCATGAGATATTTTGATTTCCACACCCACGCATTCACCGATGCCCTTGCAGAAAGAGCTGTTTCGGGACTTGCCGACACCAGCGGCATAACTCCTGCCACAGACGGCACCCTTGCAGGGCTTCGCAGAAAAATGGCAGAAAACGGCATAGACCGCGCTCTGCTTCTGCCTGTTGCCACTAAGCCCTCACAGCAGACCACCATCAACAACTGGGCTGCCGAAATAATGGGGGACGGGCTCTACTGCTGCGGCACGGTCCACCCCGACTCCGAGGACGCGGTCCGGGAGGTAGAGCGGATAAAGTCTCTCGGACTCTGCGGCATCAAATTTCACTCCGAGTATCAGAAGTTCTCCCCCCATGAGGAGAGGATGTTCCCCATATACGAAAAAATAGCCGAGCTCGGGCTCATCGCCGTTTTCCACGGCGGCTGGGACCCATACTCCGAGGACATCGTAAGAGCAACTCCCCAGAGCTTTGCAGCCCTTGCGGAAGCATTCCCCCACCTGACCATAGTCGCCGCACATCTTGGCGGTCTTGGTATGTGGGACGATGTTGAGCGATACACCGCAGGAAAATACGGGAACCTATGGTTCGATGTGGGAGTTATCTCCCGATATATCGAGGACGAACAGCTCCTCCGCATAATCCGTATGCAGGGAGCGGACAAGGTCCTTTTCGGCAGCGACTGTCCGTGGGACGACCCTGCCAATGAGATAGCCATGATAAACAGGCTTTCTCTCACAGAAAAAGAAAAGGAGCTCATCTTCTGCAAAAACGCAGAAAAGCTCCTGAAGATCATATAAAATGCGAAAAAGCTCATGTACCCCTACATGAGCCTTTTCTTTTCCCCTTATCAAGAGATAATCCCCTTATCCCTTCAGAGATCCGTCTGAAATCATGTTATATGCTTGCGTTTCATAAGAGGAAGCTTTTTCCGCATACCCCTATGCGGCAGAGCAATCATTGCCCCGATCACCCCTATATCATGGCTGTTCTGTCACTATTGCTGCGTCGTTATACAAAGTTGTTTACCACTGTGCGCATCTGTCACCCCAGACCTTTCCGCGCACTATCATTAAAGAAGCTTTCTCTTATTTCAGCTTCGAATCCCTAACTTGGTCAGATGAGTTGTCTCACTCTCCGTCCCCCCGAACGGAGAGTGAGAAAAGCTTTCATCGCCGCTCCGAGAGCAGCTGTCATTTCCCCCGAAAGACTATCCATGGAAGATCAGTTCTGCGTATCGCCGTCATTGCTGTCCCCCGTACCGGACCCCCTGCGTTTCTTGGCGTCAAGGTATGCGCCCGCGGCAGTGCCGACGGACATCCCTATTCCCATACCCAGTACCATATTTTTAAACAACGCCTGTCCTATGAGCATCCCCATGCTCATTCCGATACACATAAAGCACGACAGATACGATCCCTGATCCTTGTGCGGTGTTTTCTTGTTTACATCTTCATTTTTCATTGTAACGCCCTCAATGGCTTACATCTCGTCGAGAATGATCTCCAGACCCTTTTCCATTTCAGTCCTGAGGAAACCGCTTCTGTAACCCATTACCATGACGAACATAGCCTTTTTCATCTTGTCGTCATCGGCGATCTCCTTGGTATTCTCCGCCACCTCACGGGCTACCAGAGATTTTATGTGGTCACTGTCAAAAGCGCCCTCGTCCTCGGCTGTAAAGATGATCCTGCAAAGCATATCATAGAGAAGCACCTCCTCGACGATATCATCCGAGGTATCCTCAACATCGCCGTTTATGTAGCGCATAAGGTTCGCAATGTCCTCCAGCTTCATAGCCTTGCGGAGCATATTGATAAGAAGTATGCGCAGGATCTGCTTTTCGGAATATTTCTTGCCCTTTGTAGCCGAGACCCAGCCGCGCTTTATCCAGTTCTGTATGGTAGTGCCCTCAAGACCTGTGAGCTTTGAGAGCTGCGACAGCGTAAGTCCGCCAGTTGCTTCGAGAACGGGAGAGATAAGCGAAAACGCCGATTCTCTTGCCTGTTCCGAAAATTTCATTGTTGTTCCGGGAATAAGTCTGTTCATAGTCTTTAACTCCTCTCTGACGATGATATGATTATATCACAGGTTCATACGAACTTCAAATGCTATCTTGGGATGCTTTTGAGCTTTTTTGGATATTTTTTTGCAATTATCATAGTATTTCATTGATTTTCACACTTTTTCGCGTTTTTTCGTATTGGTCTGACCACTTGGTATATACAGCCTCCTCCGGCGAGCTCCACCGCCTGTTTCGCGGCGCATCTCCCCCCAAACAGCCCTTTTCTCCGCGCCACTTGCTTTATTGCATATAATATGTTATAAGCGGGGAGCCCCGCAGGCTGTTTCGCGGCATAAATATCAGAACAGTCAGTTTTTCTCCGCGCATCTTGCTATTTTCATACTTATATGTTATAATTAGTACATACTTGAAATGCTCGGCTTATCATGCAATATGGAGCGATATACACAAGGAGGTCTATATGAAATATACTCAGGGTCAGTATATCATTACTGATAAACACGCCATAGCCCGTGAGATATACAGCTTCACCATCTCATGTCCCGAGGTGGCTGAGGCAGCCTGTCCGGGACAGTTCGTACATATCAGGGCTAAGGGCTTTACTCTCCGCAGACCCATCTCTATCTGCGGCATAGATAAGGAAAAGGGCACCCTCCGCATAGTTTTCGAGATTCGCGGCGAGGGCACCGCTGAGATCGCAAAGCTCAACAAGGGCGACCTTATTGATATGCTTGCCCCCCTCGGTCACGGCTTTACTGTGGACAGCTCCTATAATAAGGTAGTTCTCATCGGCGGCGGCATCGGAACACCACCCATGCTTCCCCTTGCAAAGATATACGGTGCCAAGGCAGTTGCCATAAGCGGCTTCAGGAACGCCTCTGCGGCTATCCTTCAGGAGGACTTCCGCAGCACGGGCGCCGAGACCATTCTCTGCACCGATGACGGCTCGGCAGGTATCCACGGCTTTGTTACGCAGCCCTTTACCAAGCTGGCTGAAAAAGGCGGCATAGACGCAGTTTACGCCTGCGGACCCATGCCCATGCTCAAGGGCATAGCTGCCATCTGCAAGGAAAAAGGCATATTCTGCCAGATATCCCTTGAGGAGAGGATGGCTTGCGGCATAGGAGCCTGTCTGGGCTGTGCCTGCCGCACAAAGAGAAACGACGAGGAATATTTCGCTCATGTCTGCAAGGACGGCCCCGTATTCAATGCTGAGGAGGTGCTCTGGTAATGGCTGATCTTTCTGTAAAAGTCTGTGGAACAGACTTCAAGAACCCCATAATCCCCGCTTCGGGCGTATTCGGCTACGGCAGGGAATACGAGGAGCTCTTTCCTCTTGAAAAGCTTGGCGGTATCGCCACAAAGGGAACCACTCTCCATCTCCGCACGGGAAATCTCGCTCCCAGAATAGCTGAGACCCCTTCGGGTATGCTCAATTCCGTAGGTCTCCAGAACCCCGGTATCGACCACTTCATCAGCACTGAGCTCCCCTATCTGCTCACAAAGGACCTTGTAGTCCTTGCAAATATCGCAGGCGCTACCCCCGAGGAATGCGCTGAGGTCGCTGCAAAGCTGGAGGACACCGACGTCCACATGATAGAGCTGAACATCTCCTGCCCCAATGTAAAGCAGGGCGGAGCAGCCTTCGGTACAAGCTGCGAAATGGCAGCCGAGGTCACAAGAAAGGTCCGTGCAGCTACGACGAAGCCCCTTGTGGTAAAGCTCTCACCCAATGTCACCAGCATCACGGATATTGCAAAGTCCGTTGAAGCCGCAGGTGCAGACGCAGTTTCACTGATAAACACTCTCCTCGGCATGAGGATAGACATAAACACAGGCAGACCCATACTCCGCAACAATGTAGGCGGCATGAGCGGTCCTGCGGTATTCCCCATAGCTGTACGCATGGTATGGCAGGTGGCTAACGCCGTGAACATCCCCGTAATCGGCATGGGCGGCGTGTCATCGGGACGTGACGCCATAGAGCTCATGATGGCAGGCGCCTCCGCAGTACAGGTGGGTGCAGCCATATTCACAGACCCCTACGCTCCCGTAAGGATAGCCGAGGAAATGAACGAGTGGCTTGACAGCAAGGGAATAGCGTCCGTAAAGGACATAATCGGAACAGTAAAGCCGTGGTAAATCGGAATTTAACACCTGCGGTGTTAAATTCCGAAGCCCTTAGCCTTTAGCTTTTAGCCATTAGGAAGCGGCTTCGCCGCTTTATTATCGGGCGGCGGAACGCCGCCCCTACATCAGGCTAACGGCTAATGGCTATGGGCTAACGGCTTAAATCAAAATTTAGCTTTGCTAAATTTTGATTTATCGGAGGATATAATGATAATAATGTCAGTTGACTTCGGCGACGCAAGAACGGGCATAGCTGTCTGCGGAAAAAGCGAGATGATAGCCTCACCCGTCACGGTCATTGCCGAAAAGGACTTCAACAAATGTATAGAAAAGACCGCTGCCCTTGCAAAGGAGCAGCGTGCCGAGCAGATAGTCGTCGGCTATCCTATGAATATGAACGGAACAGTCGGCGAAAGAGCCGAGAAATGCAAGCTCTTCGCCGAGGAGCTCGAAAAGCTCACAGGCTGTCCCGTAAAGCTCTGGGACGAGCGCTGCACCACAGTTTCGGCGCATAACGCCCTCAACGTCACCAACACCCGCGGCAAGAAGCGCAAGGCTGTTGTGGACGCTGTTGCGGCTGTGCTCATCCTCGAGAGCTATTTAGGCTTCAGGCGCAATTCGGGCGAGCCTACATAATTACCGACTTGATGTCGTCAAGAAGGTTGCCTGCGGCTCTGAGAGCCTTTCCTGCGTCCCGCTTTATGCTCATCTTCTTGATGGGACGTGCGCTTGAGAGCGCATAGCAGGCAAAACCTACCGCCGCACCTGCGGCTGCCCCTTTGGCAAGTGACTTAATATCCATTTCAAACACTCCCGTCAGTTATTGTCCGTTTCTGCGGACGATGATATTATCTGTATTTCAGAGAAAAATATTCTGAGAACAGAGGGAGAAAGCCATGAAAGCAAAACTCGCAGCACTTATCCTGCTTCCGGCAGCGGCAGAGACAACTGCTGTATAAAGGCTCTTTTAGCCAAATAAACACCGTGTTCTCCTTACAGAGGAGAACAATACTATTATAAATAACAGAAGGATAATTATGCAGAACCTTAATATCGTGCTGGTAGAGCCCCAGATACCGCAGAATACGGGAAATATCTCCCGAACCTGCGCTGTTACGGGAGCAAGGCTCCACCTCGTCCGTCCGCTGGGCTTCGAGGTAAGCGACAAGCACCTGAAGCGTGCAGGTCTGGACTACTGGGACAAGCTGGACATCACATACTACGACAGCCTTGCTGACTTCTTCGAGAAGAACAAGGACGGGCATTTCTTCTACTTCACCACAAAAGGGCTCCATGTCCACAGTGAAGCGGAATACCCCGATAATGCCTATCTCGTCTTCGGACGGGAGGACAAAGGGCTCCCCGAGGAGCTCCTGCATGATAATCCCGAAAGCTGTGTAAGGATACCCATGCGAAACGAGCTGCGGAGCCTGAACCTTTCCAATTCCGTAGCCATAGCGGTGTATGAGGTCCTTCGGCAGTGGGATTACCCCGACCTTTCCCGTGAGGGAAAGCTGACAAAATACGAATGGTAAAGGAGATATTATTATGTCAAAGATAGCGTTACTTACCGATTCATGCTGTGACCTTTCAAAGGAGACCATCGAGGAGCTGGGAATAAAGCTGCTCCCTTTCACCCTCACCGTTGGCGGCGAGAGCTTCAGGGAGACTATTGACAAGTCCACTCAGGAATTCTATGAGCTCCTTGAAAAAACAGACGAGATACCCAAGCATTCCCAGATATCTCCCGTCACCTTCGAGGAAGCTTACAAGGAGCTCTTTGAGCAGGGCTACACCGATATCATCAGTGTTTCCATCAACTCTCAGGGCTCAGGCACATACAACAATTCCATCATCGGAAAGAACGATTTCTTCGAGAACGTACCCGAGGCAAAGGACAAGGTCCGCATATTCAACCTTGACTCCAAGTGCTACACCCTTTTCTACGGCTATCCCATTATGGAAGCCGCAAAGAAGATCCGCCGCGGCGCTGACGCCGAGGAGATAGTGGCATATCTGGAGGACTGGTTCAACGTCTGCGGAATATACGCAGTCCCCTACAATCTCAAATACGCCAAGAAGTCGGGACGCATCTCCGCAGCAAAGGCTTTTGCGGGAGAGCTTTTAGGTCTCAAGCCCGTTATCCTCTTTGCCGACGGTACTACTACCATCGTTGACAAGATAAGGGGCGAGAAGAACATCGTTCCCAAGCTGGCAGAGATAGTGGAGAAGAACATGACTCCCCAGACTCCCTACCTGATGATACACGGCAAGGACAATACCCTTGCAAAGGAAGTGGAGAAGGAGCTCTACAAAAAGACGGGCAGAAAGGCTGAGATGTACGGCAGCATCGGCGCAGTTGTCACAGCAAACATAGGTCCCGAGCTTGTAGCAGTCCTCGTAAGACGCAAGAACAAGTGATATAAACTCAAAAGAGACAGGGCATAAAAGAGATGCTCCTATAGAAGTTTATGCGTAATTATCGGGGAAAAACCTTTCTGAGGAAAGGTTCTCCTCTGACGGAGGCGCGCCCCTCTGTCACTGCGTGACATCTCCCCGCACTGCGGGGAGTCACCCCGAACCCCTTTTCCAAAGACTTTTGACTGGTTTCTATATGGAGAGGACGCCTTTATACATAACCAAACGACAGTTTTTTCAAACGTCCTCTCCATATAAAAACTAAAACAGAGTCTTCAGAAAAAAGTTAGGAAAGCACTTTTCCACAAGAATTTCCCTTGATATCACTCAATAAGCTTCTATAAGAACGCCACGATCCGCTCCGTCTTTTTTGATGTGTGCATTTGCCTGTATTTCGGGATGTAAAAGGACTTTGACAGCGCTTTTGCACCCGTTGTCAAAGGCTTTTTGCAATTATTTTTGCAGATGTAAAAACAGTTTGGTAGCATTTTTCTCGCAGGACAGGTATACTGGTATCTGTCAGGAGAAAAAGCTCCGAAGGAGGAAACATGGAGATCGGAAACCAGATCAAAAAACACAGGACCAGACTCAAATGGTCGCAGGAGACCCTTGCGGAAAATGCATATGTCAGCCGCCAGACCATATCTAACTGGGAGAACGGCAAAAGCTATCCCGATATCCACAGCCTCCTCATTCTCGGAAAGCTTTTCAATATATCTCTTGACGAATTAGTCAAAGGAGATGTTGAAACTATGAACAACGAAATAAGCAAAAACGACACAGCAAAATTCAACAAGCTGGCATGGCTGCTGACAGCGGAGTACATTATTATGATAGTATCTCCCCTGCCTCTCATCAAGTATCTCGGCTGGGTCGGCGGAGCCATCTGGGCTGCCATCACGGCAGTGTCACTGTTTACTGCCGTAAAAGTGGAAAAGCTGAAAAAGGCTAACGACCTTACCACATACAAGGAGATAAAAGCCTATATGGAGGGTAAGTCACTTGACGAGATATCTGCCGAGCGCATAAAAAAAGGCAGCAAAAACCTCATGAAGGCGCTGTTCGGAGCAGTATCCGCCATGATAGGCTTCACGGTCTGCATTCTGGTGGCATGGCTGCTGAAATGACGTTCTCTCCCGAAGGTCAGACAGCTATAGTATGACCAATAACACATGATCTGGTGGTAAATATTATGATAAAGGGATTTAACGATAAATTTACAATAATGATCGACACCTCAGCCTGTACATCATGCATTGCAGGTCACAGCACAGAGCTTAATGACACATGGTATTACAAGGATCTGACCTTTGAGAGCGGCAAAATTTATGGCTTGGTAAGCGAATACGGTCTGGGCTGTGAGTATTTATCCTATTTTCTGGGCGGCAGGATAGAATTTGAGGAAGTCAGGGTCTGTTGCAGCGGCAGCCCTATAAGCCGTCAGGACCTTTGTGACGTATCATGGAATCTGGAGCCCTCACGAGAGCCCTACGGCAAAAATCAGGTGAAAAGATCAATAGAAAAAGCCTTGTCGCGGCGCTCCGATACCATGAGCTTTCAGGACATCGCCGGAAGGTTCCTGCTGACCGAAGAACGATACAACAGAAAGTTCACAGAACTGAGCGGAGAGCGCTGGAGAGCCTCTTCTGCCTATGGCTATGCTCAGAACAAGCGCATCTACTTTGCCCCGTACAATTCAAGCGCTTTTTACGCGAGAATGTGCAGCTCTAACTTATTAAAAGCGCTGCATGAGCTTACAGACAGCGGCGCACTGGTGGTCCTTCCTGTGGGAAGCGACGAATTTATAAAGCATATCGCAGATGAAGTCATTTACCTTGGGAAAAGCTATAACACAGCAGAACTGAAAAACTTTAACACCGCTTTTTTCGGCAAAGACTGGGTACATTGAAATAACGAAAAGGGAACGCAGAAGCGTTCCCTTTTTTATTATGACACAGCTGTTACTGCATCTTATATGAGTCGATCATCTTCTTGACCATGCTGCCGCCGATAGAGCCTGCCTCTCTTGAGGTAAGGTCACCGTTATAGCCCTCCTTGAGGTCGATGCCCAGCTCGTTTGCGGACTCCATCTTGAATCTTTCGAGAGCCTCTCTGCCCTTCTGTGTCATTACGCCCTTGTTATTGCTGTTATTGCTCATTGCTGTTTCTCCTTTGAAAAAATATTGATGCCGTGATAGTATTATAGCCTTCGCGGCATTTTTTATTACATGGAAAAATTATGATGAGCAAATATGTCAGCTGTCCGCCTTTGTATCGTATGTATCAAGGAAGCGGTGGACTCCATCATCATCCTTATAGGCAATGACGGTGTTGACGTTGACGTTTTCGACGCTGCGGAAGATATTCTTCTCCACCTGCGGATTTACCTTTTTGAGCTCGGCGATAAGATTTTTTATCTCAAGGCGTTTTGACACCGAGCGGCTGTCGGGAGCGCAGGTGGTGCAGGTGTCGGTGAATTTGCAGGCGCACTGTATGAAGTGGAGCCCGTTGTAGTCTCTCCAGTGCTTGATATCGTCCTCCCTGACCAGATAGAGGGGACGGATCAGCTCCATGCCCTCGAAGTTGGTGCTGTGGAGCTTAGGCATCATGGTCTGTACCTGACCGCCGTAGAGCATACCCATGAGAATGGTCTCGATAACGTCGTCGAAGTGGTGACCGAGAGCTATCTTATTGCAGCCCAGAGCCTTTGCGTGACTGTAAAGGTATCCCCTTCTCATCCTCGCACATATATAGCAGGGGTTCTTCTCGATATTGTACACCGAGTCGAAGATATCCGACTCGAATATATGCACGGGTATGGACATTGAACGTGCGTTTTCCTCGATGACGCGGCGGTTCTCGGGACTGTACCCGGGGTCCATGACAAGGAACACCACCTCAAAGGGGAATTTGTCGTGGCGTTTCAGCTCCTGAAAGAGCTTTGCCATGAGCATTGAGTCCTTGCCGCCCGAGATACAGACGGCTATTTTATCATTGGGCTTTACAAGCTCATACTCGTTTATCGCCTTGGTGAATTTGCACCATATTGACTTCTTGAACTTCTTCCGCAGGCTCAGCTCCACAGCCTCGGTGACCTGACTGTTCTCCATTTTCAGCCTCAGCCACTCCACATAGCCGCCCTCAAGGTTGTATGCGTCAAAG
Source organism: Ruminococcus flavefaciens (assembly GCF_900116855.1). Lineage (GTDB taxonomy): Bacteria > Bacillota > Clostridia > Oscillospirales > Ruminococcaceae > Ruminococcus > Ruminococcus flavefaciens_R. The sequence continues at coordinate 73,788 of NZ_UETD01000010.1, read as the reverse complement.
CCCTTGTCGCAGAGCTCGTCTGCAATATCGCGGCTGATGATACCGCTGCGGCAGCAGATGATGAACTTCCTGTCATCGTGAAGCTCCGCCGCGGAGATATCCTCCTGCGCGATGTTGACAGCCCCGTCGATATGTCCGTACTCAAAGGCAGAACTGTCGCGTATATCTATAAGTGTAAAGGAGCCGCTTTCCAGCTTTGCCAGCTCCTCCGCCGTAATACTGTTTCCCATCAGAACACCTCACTGTTTTTTCTCTATGGGCAGCTCAACGGTGAAAACCGTTCCCCTGCCTGCTTCGCTGTCAACGCGGACCGTACCGTTGTGATACATGACGCCGTGCTTGACTATGGACAGTCCCAGACCCGTGCCCTTTATCCTGCGGGAGCGGCTCTTGTCCACGCGGTAGAAGCGCTCGAAGATACGTCCGATATGCTCCTTAGGAATGCCCATGCCCGTATCGCTGACGGTGATAATGGCACGCTGAGGGATATGGGCGATCTTCACATCAAGCTTTCCGCCGCTTACGTTGTACTTTATGGCGTTGTCGCAGAGATTGTACATCACCTCTCCGAGAATGGTCCTGCTGCCCATGAGTGAAACTCTCTCTCCCGACACTGAGACCGTAACGCCCTTTTCCTCGGCGCTGAGCTTCAGGCGGTCAAGTATCTCCTCTGCCAGTGCATAGAGCTCAACGCTCTCATTCTCGCGGGGAGCAGAGTCCTCGTCCAGCTTTGAGAGGGCAACTATATCATTTATGAGGTTTATGAGCCTTTCCGACTCGCTGCGGATATTTCCGCCAAACTCTGCCACGTCCTCCTGCCTGACCATGCCGTTCGCCAGCATATCGGCAGTTCCGTAGATGGTGGTCAGGGGAGTTTTCAGCTCATGGGACACATTTGATGTGAACTCGCGGCGCATGGTCTCAAGCTCCTGCTTTTCGGTAACGTCCATGATGAACACCACCAGTCCGCAGACCATATCTATGCTGTTGGCAGGACTGGCGATGACCTCGCGCTGACCGTCACCCGTGCGGAGGATGCACTCCGAACGCCGTCCGCCCAGTGCATTGAGGAGACAGCGGCGGAACACCTCTGAATTGTTGAGGGTATAGATGCTCTGTCCCTCGGTGAATGAGCCTGCTCCGAGGAGTCTTTTTGCACTGGAATTGCAGGTGAGCACATTGAGCTTGGGGTCAGCGATGATAAGTCCCTCGGTCATGCTCTCGGTCATGAGGGTGAACTGCTCACGGCGGCTCTGTATCTCGTCCATCTGGCGGCTTACCTTGATATTCTGGGTGCGGAGCTTATCCAGCAGGGGCGCCAGCTCCTCATAGCCCTTTATATTTGTCGGGTGAGCAAGGTCTATATCGTTTATGGGCTTGACTATGTTTCGTGACACCTTTGAAGCTGCCAGCGCCGAAAACAGCACCAGTACCGCCAGTGTCAGCAGCATGGGGGTCAGTACCTTCAGCAGCTGTGCCGTCAGGGAGGTATGCACTCCCGAAACTCTTATGACAGAGCCGTCGGACAGCCTTACAGCATGGTTCACGGTCTTCTGCATTATGGTGGCGGAGTATCGTGAGGAGCTTCCCTCACCGTTTTTCACTGCCTCTTGTATTTCCTTGCGGTCGGAGTGGTTTTCCAGCTCGGAAGCCTCCTCCTCCGAGTCAAAGAGCACCCGACCGTCCCTGCCTATCCATGTCACGCGGACAGCATCGTCTATTACCGCAGTCTCAAGGTAGCTGCTTCCGCTCTGCTCCACGGCAGAGGAAATGAGCTTTGCGTCCGTCCTCACCTCGGAGGCGGCAAGCTCCGCGGAAGCTCCGTACAGTATGGCGGTGACTATGATTATGGCAGCCACAACAGAAAGGCTGCAAATGGTGATTATACTGAGGAATATCTTCTTAGTCAATACTGCCGTCACCTGCCTTATAGCCTACTCCGCGGATAGTCTCGATGAGCTCTCCGCAGTCTCCCAGCTTCTGTCTGAGAGTCCTTATATGAACGTCAACAGTGCGGCTCTCGCCTGCGAAGTCATAGCCCCATATCTCCCTGAGGAGGCTGTCCCTCGAAAACACTTGTCCCCTGTGCCTCATGAGCATAAGCAGCAGGTCGTACTCCTTCAGGGTGAGGTTCACCTTTTCGCCTTCGGCAAATACCTCATGCTTTGTGGGATAAACGGCGATACCGCCCAGAGAAAGCTTCTCTGTCTCTGCGGAGCTGCCGTAGGTGCGCCTGAGCAGCGCCTTTATGCGTGATATAAGCTCCATTGTGCCGAAGGGTTTGGCGATATAGTCATCAGCGCCGTTGTCCAGCCCCTCCACCTTGTCAAGCTCCGTGCCCTTTGCGGTCAGCATTATCACAGGGAGCTTCTGCGTCTCGGGAACGCTGCGGAGCTTTTTCAGCACCTCAAGACCGTCCTCCTCAGGGAGCATACGGTCAAGGAGCAGCAGCTCGGGAAGCTCCGCTTTAATTGCCTCATAGAGCGCTGAGGGAGCTTCAAAGCCCTCGGCTTCAAAGCCCGAGCTTTTCAGGGCATAAATGACGAAATTTCTGATGCCCTCCTCGTCCTCAAGCATATATATCATAAAAAAGTCTCCTTTCCCTGCGCGGGAGTGATACGTTATCATTACTCAGTGTTCAGTGGTCTGACAAATATTATTATACGTCGCTTTGTGAAAAAATTCAAGTCCCTGTTAAAAACAGCCGAAAATACGCGGAAACCCGTCATAAATTTTTTGTGTATTTTTTAAAATTATAGTTGAATTTCTCGGCTGTTTGTGTTATACTGTAATGTGCAGACTTTTGCAATCTTATAAATATCCGCCTTTGTGTAAAACACCATGAAAGGGCGGAGGATCGGAGATAATATGAACTTCACAAATATGCTTACCAATCTCGCACAGATCTCGGACGCAGAAAATCCTACGATCTTCCCATTCCCATTTCCCATGCACATCGCTATCGTTATAATATCCGTGATCTTTTTCGGTTTCAGATTTGCAGTACAGAAAAAGCCCTACCAGCTCATTTTTGCGATCGCAGTACCCATATCACTGCTGTTATGGGTGTCCAATAACAAGACCCTCTACTATACAGTTGGTATCATCGAGCTGATACTCATTCTCCTCGCTGTTATATCCACTTTCGTATTCAAGCCCAAGAAGGCAGAGGCAGCTGTTACAGCGGCTGCCGAGGAAAAGGCTGAGGAAGCCGGCAGCGACAAGGCTGACGAGGAGAAGGCTGAGGAAGCCGACAGCGACAAGGCTGACGAGGAGGAATAATCCGTGAAGATAGCAGTCCTTGACTGGTACACGGTCAACATAAGCGGAGATATCCCCACTACTCAGCTTGAGGAGCTGGGCGAGGTAAAGATAATACCGCTTACAAAGCCCGAGGAGACCGCTGCAAATATCGGCGACGCAGACATAGTCCTCTGCAACAAGGTGCTCATCACCAAGGAGGTCATGGACGCCTGCCCCAACATAAAATATGTGGGACTTTTCGCCACGGGCTTCAATAACGTGGACATCGACTATGCCGCTGAAAAGGGCATAACCGTATGCAACGCAGGTCAGTATTCCACCAACGCCGTGGCTCAGCAGACCTTCGCCTACATACTTGACCGCTTCAGCCGCATAAGAGACTACGATACAGCCGTGAAAAACGGCGAGTGGGAGCGTTCCCCTGCCTTCTCATACTTTCCCGTCCCCACCTCAGAGCTGGCAGGCAAGACCCTTGCCATAGTGGGCTACGGCTCGATAGGAAGAAAGGTAGCCGAGATAGGCTCAGCCTTCGGCATGAACATAGTTATAAGCACAAGGACTCAGCCCAAGGACTGCCCCTATGAGGTCACAGACCTGTTCACAGCGGCAGAAAAGGCTGACGTCATCACCTTCCACTGCCCTCTTACCGAGCAGACCGCAGGCATCATCAATGAGGAGCTCCTCTCCCATATGAAGCCCTCGGCAATGCTGATAAATACCTCAAGAGGCGGAGTGGTCAACGAAGCCGACCTTGCAGCTGCGCTCAGCAGCGGAAAAATTGCCGCCGCATACCTTGATGTGCTGGTAAAGGAGCCCATGTCTCCCGATACTCCCCTCAAGGGCGCAAAGAACTGCGTCATCACTCCACATACCGCATGGGCGCCTCTGGAGACCAGACAGCGCCTTGTGGATATCGTATGTGAGAACATCAGGGCTTGGCAGAGCGGAAAGCCGCAGAATAAAGTCAACTGAAGGAAGTCAGTACCTATGAGAAATATATCCGACAAAAAGCGTATCGTCATAAAGCTGGGCACTTCTACCCTCGCTCACAAGACGGGCAAGCTCAACATACGCCGCATGACCAACCTTGTGCGCGTTATTTCCGACCTGCACAACTCTGGCAGAGAGATAATCATGGTCTCCTCGGGAGCCGTTGGTCTGGGCGCAGGCAAGCTGGGACTCCCCGAAAAGCCGAAGGACACCAAGACCAAGCAGGCTGTTGCCGCCATCGGTCAGTGCGAGCTCATGCACGTCTATGACGATATGTTCGCTAAATACAGCGTCACGGTGGCGCAGATACTGCTCACCAAGACCATAATCAATAACCCCAATCACTGCGAGAACTTCATGAATACCGTGGAGAAGCTGGTGAATATGGACGTTATCCCCATCGTAAACGAGAACGACACCATCGCCATCGACGAGCTGGAGCTTGAGATAGGCGAGAACGATTCCCTCTCCGCCCTTGTTGCGGAGCTGTCAAGAGCCGACCTGCTGCTGATACTGTCAGACATCGACGCTCTCTACGATGATGACCCCCGCTCAAATCCCGACGCAAAACCCATTCCCCTTGTCGAGGAGATAACTCCCGAGATAGAGGCAATGGCAGGCGGCGCAGGAACAAGTCTGGGCACAGGCGGTATGTCCACCAAGATAACCGCCGCAAAGATAGCCACAAACGCAGGCATCGACATGGTCATCATGAACGGCAGGGACCCCGAGAAGCTCTACGACCTCTTTGAGGACAAGGAGATAGGTACCCTTTTCAAGGCAAAATAACCGCCGACACCATTCACGGAGGTTCGATATGATAATTTCCAGAGGCAGCGAGAGAGTGTCCAAGGAGGACACATACCTCAACTGCGCAGAGGTATTCGCTTACAGGAGCACCTGTCTCAAGCGCAAATACGGCGCGGTCATAGTCAAGAACGACGCAGTGCTGTCAACAGGCTACAACGGCTCTCCCCGAGGCACGGAAAACTGCTGTGACAGAGGAGAATGCCCGAGGATACCACTTGGTCTCCATCAGGGCGAGGGCTACGGTATGTGCAGAGCTGTACACGCCGAGGCAAATGCGCTGCTTAACTGCTCCCGTGAGCAGACCGTGGGTGCCGACCTCTACCTGACAGGTGTGAACCCCTCCGACGGCAGCGTACACAAAGCAAAGCCCTGCCCCCTTTGCGCAAGAATGATAATACAGGCGGGGATAAGGAACGTATACCTCCGACAGAGCGACGCTCCCAACGACTATATAAAAATGCCTGCCGAAAAGCTTGAATGGTACCTTGAGGGATAAATCATAAAGCTGCTTATACAGACCGTAACAGCGGCTTCATCGTGTACAGAAAACAAGATATTCGTAATATATAACAGAGATTGAACAAGAGGTGTGAATAATGAGCTATACAGAGGAACTGGGAAAAAGAGCCAAGGCAGCCGAAGCTGCCGCAGCAGGCGCTTCAACTCAGATGAAGGACAGCGCCCTTGCAGCTATATCAAAGGCGCTCATTGAAAACAAGCAGCTTATAATCGAGGCTAACGCCAAGGACATCGCCGCTGCAAAGGCAAACGGCATGACCGAGGCTAAGCAGGACAGACTGAAGCTTGACGAAAAACGCATCGAGGGCATCGCCAAGGGAGTTGACGAGCTCATCGCCCTGAAGGATCCCATCGGTGAGGTCATCGGCGGCGGAAACCGTCCCAACGGCTTGCAGATAATCAAGACCCGCGTACCGCTGGGTGTTATCGGAATAATCTTCGAGTCACGTCCCAATGTTACAGTTGACGCGGCTGCACTGTGTCTCAAGGCAGGCAACGTTGTTATCCTTAAGGGCGGCAAGGAGGCAATAAACTCCAACATCTGCCTCGGAAACATCATGCGTAAGGCTGTGGAGGAAGCAGGTCTCCCTGCGGACGTTATACAGGTCGTTGACAACACAGACCGCGAGACCACTAACGAGCTCATGCGTCTCAACGGCTATGTGGACGTTATTATCCCCAGAGGAAGCGCTAACCTCATTCAGGCAGTAGTAAAGAACGCAACTGTTCCCGTTATCGAAACAGGTGCAGGCAACTGCCACGCCTACATAGACGCATCCGCAGACCTTGACATGGCTGTGAATATCACCGACAACGCCAAGACACAGCGTCCCTCGGTGTGCAACGCTATCGAGAGCCTGCTGGTACACAAGGACATCGCAGACAAGTTCCTGCCCCTTATAGCAGAGCGCTTCAAGGAGCACGATGTGAAGATATACGGCTGTGACAGGACCATCTCTATTCTCGGCAGCGGCATCGAAAAGGCTACCGAGACCGAGTATGCCACAGAGTTCAACGACTTCGTCATAGCAGTCAAGGTAGTTGACGACATCGACGAGGCTATCGCACATATAAGAAAGTACAGCACAAAGCATTCGGAGTGCATCGTTACGAGCTCGCTTGCAAATGCACGGAAATTCCAGAAGCAGGTAGACGCAGCAGCTGTCTATGTCAATGCTTCCACCCGTTTCACAGACGGCGGCGAATTCGGCTTCGGCGCAGAAATAGGCATTTCCACCCAGAAGCTCCACGCAAGAGGTCCCATGGGACTTACTGAACTTACCACAGTAAAATACCTGATCAACGGAGACGGTCAGATCAGATAAAACCGCCGCCTCCGCGCGGCAACATCAGAATATTCACTTGATTTTGGAGGTCGAAATGGCTATTAGAAAAGATCTTGACGATATGCTCAACAGCCTTATGGACGGCGGCGGAAGCAGCAGTACGCCTGCAAGGAGCCATACCACACCAAGGGCTGTGCGAAAAAGCAGATTCGACAATATGTCGGTGGACGACCTGCTCCACGCTCTCGAGGAGGAAAAGCACCACATCGAGGACGAGCAGCCTGTAATTCCCGATAATGCGCCGCCTGCGTCATGGGAATTCGCTCCCCCCACACACGAATTTGCTCCATCCCCCGAGAGTATCGCCCCCGAGGAGTCTCCTGCCGAGGAGGTACCCAATATCATTGCCGAGGTGATGCACACAGAGCCCACAGCGGAAATGACAAGGGTATTCGATACGGTGCCCGTAAGCGAGGAGCTCCCCAAGCCTGCTAAGAAGAAAAAGATAGTGATCACGGGAGAGCTGCCCGACTACGAAGCGCTCCGCCGTCAGGAATTTGAAAGAGAGCAGCAGGCGCAGAGAGCTGCGGAAGCTGCCGCAGAAGAGGCAAGAGCTGCCGAGAGAGCAAGGAGAGCTGCTGAGGCTGCTGCCGAAAGACAGCGTCTCGCTGAGGAAGCCGAAAAGCGCAGACTTGCACAGGAGGAAGCCGAGAGACAGCGCCGCCTTGCAGAAGAAGCTGAGCAGGCTCGTCTCGCTGAGGAAGCTGAAAAACGCAGACTTGCACAGGAGGAAGCTGAGAAACAGCGCCGCCTTGCAGAGGAAGCTGAGCAGGCTCGTCTCGCTGAGGAAGCCGAAAAGCGCAGACTTGCAGAGGAAGAAGCCGAGAGACAGCGCCGCCTTGCAGAGGAAGCTGAGCAGGCACGTCTCGCTGAGGAAGCCGAAAAGCGCAGACTTGCAGAGGAAGAAGCCGAGAGACAGCGCCGCATAGAGGAAATGAAGCGTCTTGCGGAAGCTGCCGAGGAAAAAGCACCTGCACCGGTTACATTCACCGAGGAGACGATAGTCAACTCCTCCGCCGAGGAAGCCGTTGACGCTGCAATAGAGGCTCTCGGAGAAGCCGCTGCCGCTCCCGCAGAGGAGATGGCAGAAGCTGCCGCCGAGACAGCAAAGCCCAAGAAGATCAGCCTTTTCAAGAAGCTGAAAAACAAGGGCAAGGACGAACCCAAGCCCGATACGGAAGCTGCTCCCGAGGACGGACTTTTTGAGCCGGCAGAGGAGCCCTCCGCTACCGACCTTATCGATGCAGCCATAGCCGCTATACACGATGAGGAAGTGTCTCACGAGAGCGACCCCGTGGGAAGTATGCTGGAAAATATCCGCGAGGACGCAGCAGAAGCCATTGCCGACATGAACGAGACAAAGGCTGAGGAGCCCGAAAACACAAGCTCTGAGCCTCTTATAATGTCCGACGAGGACATCATCTCGGGACTCACTCCCGACCTGAAGGAGCGCTTTGACGCTCTCCCTGCCGACAAGCAGCAGCAGGTCATCGAGATGCGCCGCGCACAGATGGGCGCTATCGCTCCGCCTATCGTTATTGACGAGCCCGAGGAGGACATACTCCCCGATGAGGATATAGCTCCCGAGGAGCCCGAAACTGCCGAAAAGGCTGAGGAGACAGCTCCCGAGAAGCCCGAGGATGAAGAAAAGCCCGCAGAAGCTGCTCCCGTAAAGGAAGAAAAGCCCAAGGGCAAGGTGACATCCGCACTTGAGAGGATACTTGACGAGGACCCCGACGAGCTCATCGCTCAGCGCAGGGAAAACGTGGAGAGCAGCTCCGATGAACCTGCCAAGGACCCCAACAGAAAGAAGCTCCTCTACACCATTCTCGGCGTAGTAATGACAGCATTCGCCATAATCGGTATCATTGCCACAGTTTTCAAGGGTATCGGACTGGCAAGAAGCTTCACATCGGGTGAGGTAAAGAAGGACAGCTTCACACAGATGGTCTATCCTGCCGTAATCATGGATATAGAGCCATTCAGCGATCCCTCACAGCTCACATCGGAGCAGATCGTTACCGCTACCATCTGGTCCATCATCATGGACGACAGCAAGATATCCAAGTATGACGCCACACTTGACACAGTGACTATCCCCGACGTTGACGTAGAGAAGTACGCAGTAGAGCTGTTCGGCGAGAATATCCCACAGTTCAACCACTGCACCGTAGGTCCCGTTGAGTCAAGATTTTACTACTCCGACGGAGCATACAACGTAAAGGTGAAGCCTATCACCCATACATACGCTCCCGAGGTAAAATCCATTGTCAAGAACGGCAGCGAATATACTCTTACCGTTGATTATATCGCGGAGCTCCCCACATGGATGGAAAAGAACGTCGCCAAGCAGGCTGAGTACAAGCTCACCGAAAAGGAAGACGGCACATTCCGTTTCAATTCCATGAAGATAATCTCCGTAAACAGCGGCAATATCTGATACAGTGAAAAAAAGCTCCTGAGTGCTTGAAGTGCTCAGGAGCTTCGTTTTTTCTGATAAATCATAATTTAGCGCGTATGCGCTAAGTTGATAGTTGAAAGTTGAGAGTTGAGAGTTAATGTGTTCGCTTCGCTCACAATATTTAAATATTGTCGCCGCAGGTGACTCCACAACTTTAAACTCTAAACTCTAAACTCAAATCAAAATTTAGCAAAGCTAAATTTTGATTTATCTCAGCCGCAAAAGGTTACAATTAAGGAAAATTACCGCTGAAATTGTTACAAAAAAAATACAAATTCATATGTTTTCGCAATATCAGTCATTAAACAGTTGACATTTCGGCGATTTGCTGTTAAAATAGATATGATGCCTATTTAGGGCATTGACTTTTCTTTAGGAGGAGGAGCTGCTTTGGGAGACAGTAAATATTGCTTTAAATGCATGGAACCATACGGACAGGAGCTTCATGTTTGCCCGTCATGCGGATACGTTGAAACTGCTTCATATGACCCCATGTACGTCCCACCCGGTACTATACTCCACAGCAAGTACCTCTGCGGTATTCTTCTGGAATATAACGGCGAAGGCGCCACATACATCGGCTGTGATACGACCACAGGCAAAAAGGTACTTATCAGAGAATATATGCCCATAAACCTCTGCACAAGAGTAAAGGGCAAGGCTATTATCAGCGTTAACTACAACAACCTTGCAAAGTACAAGGCTTTCATGGCTGAGTATACAGAGCTCAACAAGTCTCTGGCAAGACTGCGCAATAACTCAAATATACCGCCTGTACTCGATATGTTCGCCGAGAACAATACCACCTACACCATTTTTGAATACATCGAAGGCGTGAAAATGCTGGATTATCTCAAGGAAAATGCAGGAGAGCTGAGCTGGGAACAGGTCTCCAAGATATTCCCGCCCCTTTTCACGACTATAGGTATCCTGCACAACGCAGGTATCATACACCGTGCCATCAGCCCCGATACGGTCTATATCACCGACAAGGGCGAGCTGAAGCTCTCAGGCTTCTGCGTATCCGCTGTGAGAACAGCCAACGCAGGTCTTGAATATGAGCTCTTCAAGGGCTATGCCGCTCCCGAGCAGTATTCTGCCAACAGCAGCAGCCGTCAGGGCTCATGGACAGACGTTTACGGTGTCTGCGCCCTTCTCTACCGCGCACTCACAGGCTGTATGCCCGTTGACTCCGTAAGCCGACAGAAGCACGACGACCTCCACGAGCCTCATATGCTGGATTCGCGCATTCCGCGCCACGTTTCCAGAGTCATCATGGAGGGTATGAACCTCAATGGCAGAGACCGTATACAGACCATCACAGAGCTGGTAACAAGACTATTCGAGCAGCCCGCAGAGGATGAGGAGGACATGGACAGCACAGTTCTTCTCGACAGCGGTATCCCCTCGGAAACTCCGTCAGCCGCTCCCGAGGCGCCCGTATATCAGCAGAGTGCATATCAGCACGAGCAGCAGAGCTATGAGCAGCCTCAGGAAGTTATCCACCAGCGCAGCGCGGCTTCCTACAAAAAGCCCAGACGTGACGACAGCTATAAATACGAAAAGGTCAACACAGTTGACAGGATAAAGGTTCCCATAATCATCGGACTCCTGCTCCTCGCCATACTCCTGACCCTTTCCGTAATACTCATAAGCATACTCACACCGCCAAAGGATGAGACCTCATCCGTGAGAACAAGACGCTCCTCCATCAGCTCCAACGTAGTTGACGACGCTGAGGCTACAAAGGCTGCTGACACCGAAATGCCAAAGCTTGTGGGACGCTTCTATGAGGTAGTCAAGGAAAAATGGAAGGATTATTTCGTGCTTGACGCGGAATATGAGTACAATAACGATTACGAGAACGACATGATCTTCGAGCAGGCTGTTCCCGAGGGCGAAATGGTATCTCAGGGACAGGTCATCAAGGTCAAGGTCAGTAAGGGCAAGGAATCCGCTTATATCCCCGATTTCGCGGGAATGACCGTGGATCAGTACAAGAACGCCCTTGACAAGGCAGGAATAACCGACTTCAACTATCAGTTCATCGAATCCAAGAGCTCCTACGGCAAGGCAAACACAGTCGTAGAGCTTCAGGTGGACGGCAAGGTAGTTTCGCCGAACACACTGTTCAGCAACAAGGAGGGCAAGAAGCTCACTGTATTCTATGTTTCCGAGAATGCTAACGCTCAGCAGTATGCTACAGCAGCTCCTCAGGTAACAGAAGCACCTGCTACAACAGCAGAGCCCGTAACACAGGCTCCTACAACAGCGGCTCCCGCACCTACGGATCCTCCTCCGACGGATCCTCCTCCGACTGATCCTCCCCAGCAGCCCGAACAGCCCGTAGAAGGCGGCGAGGGCAGCGGCGAAGAACAGCAGTAAGACCGCTCAATAACAAACATAAAGCCATAGTATTTCTCATAAAGAGGTACTATGGCTTTTCTGTATCCGCCCATACCACAATGAAAAAGGCAGCCGAAGCTGCCTTTTTCCTATTAGGGAGAACTGAGATATCTTAAACTCTTGTGCCGCCTGTCAGTGTGCCGCCGTATGCAGCAAGCTGAGTCTGGTCAAGCTGCTGGAAGTATGCAGAACCGCTGAGGGTGCCGCCTGTGTAGAAGGAAGCTCCCGAGGTGCCTGTGCCGCCTGCCTTGAGCTGGCTGACAGACTTGTCAACGATGAAGGAAACTATTACCTTTCCGTCGCTGCCCACCAGTGAAAGTCTGGTATTAGCGCCTACATTTGAGGAAGCTGTCACGCTTGCGGACATTGTACTTCCGCCCATTGCCATACCGCCCGAAGGACAATCGGATATCCATGTACCGCCGTTTACGATGATGGAGCTGCCGCCGTCGCCGCAGTCAAAGGGCTCGTTGCCGTTTGATACGAGGTAGCCGCCGTTTATCTCAATATTACCGTTAGAGTCAAAGCCGTCATGGTCGCCGTTTGCAGCGTTCACGATGGCTAATCCGCCGTTGAACTGCAGGATATAGTCGCCTGAGTTTCCGCCGAAGCCGCCTCCGCCGAAACCTCCGCCGCCCTGACCCCAAGGCATACCTGTGTTGCCTGTGCCTGAGCCGTCGCTTCCGCCTGCTGCGTTGAAGCCGTCATCTGTGGAATTAACGATAACAGAACCGCTGTTCTGATATATCTTCTGGGCTTCGATACCCTCGTAGCACTTCTCGGCAGCTATAACGATATCATCGTATTTTCCGCTGTTTTTGGTGCCGATTGTGAGGTTATGGTCAGCGTGGGCGCCGTCATCAGCGGATGAGAGCTTCAGCTCGCCGCCTATGAGCTGCATATCGCCGCCGCAGTGGAGACAGTCGTCCGAGGAGTCTATGGTGACAGTACCGCCGTTGATGGTGATATCGCCAACGCTCTGCCATGTGGTGCCCGCTTCGTCATAGAGTCCGACAGCCTTGATGCCCTTTGCGGAGATATCGGTCTTGTTGGAGTTTCCGTCCATACCCATACCGCCCATGCCGCCTCTGCCGCCGAAATTGAAGCCGCCTGTGTTGCCGCCGGCAGTTGTACCGCTGCCTGTGAAGGAGCTTCCCTCATAGGTCTTGATATTGAGGTCTCCGCCGTTCATAACGAAGAACTGCTCTGCGGAGATACCGTCAGCATAGGATTCAATATCCACTGTACCGCCGTTTATTGTAACGATACCCACCTGCTTTGCAGTCGAGGACACATCTGTGGATGTAGCCTTGATACCGTCCCCTGCCTTGGTATTTACGCTTACACTGAGAGTAGAGTAGTCCACCTCTGTGCCGTCATCTGAGGTATTGCCGACAGTAACGCTGTCCTTGCCGCGGATACCGTCATCAGCAGCGTTTACTACGAGAGTGCCGTTGTATATCTTTATATCGTCCTTGCCGACGATAGCGTCTGCGGCATTGCCGTTTACAGTGAGCTTTCCCTTGCCCTTGAACTTTATGTCGTCCTTGGAGTAGATAGCTCCCGTATCGCCGTCAGCGTTGGTGTAGCTCGTACCGTCCGATATTGTATTCTCAGTACCGTTCTTAGCAACAATGATGACCTCGTCTGCGATAGATGCTACATATATAGGAGAATTAGTTGTATTTGTAAGGCTCATGCCGCTGAGGTCGAGCTCAACGACGCCGTCGGGATAGACAGTCTTATCTACGTCAACGATTATCTGTCCGCCGGTCATCCCGCCGGTTACTGTAAAAACACCGGGCTGCTCAATAGTACAAACGTTGTTTTCAACCTTGGCTTCCGATGAAGCATTTGTTGTCATGCCCGAATCAGCGAGGGTAATGGTAAGTCCCTCGGGAGCGGGAGTAGGCTCGACAACTGTGGTGCCGCCTGTGCCTGACGGGTCAACATTGTTGAATGTTGTAACGAGACTGAGCTGGAACTGAGTCTGCTTGCCGTCAGTATGTGTTACAGAAGCGCCTGTGGACAGGTTCTTGAAGCTGCATGACTTAGCACCGTTGATAGCAGTATCGCTGTAAAGCACATACTTGTACTTCTTGGTGTACTTGACATCGAGGCTGCCAGCTGCAAGAGCATTAGCCTTCTTCCATGTGCCGTCCTTCTCATTAGTCGCGTCATTGATACAGTTGAGGAGCACTGTGGTCTGTGTGGTACCTGCCATGAGCTTCTCGTCTGCCTGATTATCGGTAGCAGTAGCGATAACAGTACCGCCTGTGATATTGATAGCAGTTACAGCTGTGAGACCGCGGTCGCCGCCTGCGATAAGAGTACCGCCGCTGACATCGATAGAGGTCTCAGCCTGTACAGCGTCCTTGCCTGCCTTGATGCTGGTATTACCGCCTGTGATAGAAACAGCACCCTTGCTGGACTTGATACCGTCGCCCTCGGAGTCGATATTGAGGACACCGTCCTTGACTGTAACAGACTTCTTAGCCTTTACAGCGTCAGTGCCGTCGGTGGAGTTCAGGGTGGTGATATTGACTGTACCGCCGTTGAATTTGATATCATTGTTGCAGGAAACAGCGTCCTGAGTGTTAGCGGTTATCTCAAGGACACCGTCGCCCTTGTCGCCGCCCTTTATTGTCACATCGTCCTTAGCCTCGATAACAGCAGTGTTGAGGTTATCGCCTGCATAAGCTGTGTCGCCGTCGGAGATACTGTTAGTAGTGCCGTCAACTATATTTATAGAGGTATTCTCTGCGTTAGTGACAAGGATCGCAGGAGCGCTCTTGCCTGTGATATTAGCACCGTTCAGGAATATCTTTACTGTATCGGGGTCAGCAGCCTCATCGGGGATATTTACCTCGATCTGACCGTCGTCAAGAGTTCCGTCGATATAGAACTCGCCCGAATGAGTGATAGTTACCTTAGTTCCCTCAACAACAGCATTCTCGCCCTCTACCTCGATGGAGGTGTTCTTCAGATGTATCTTTGTAGCCTCGGCAACGGGGTCAACGCTTCCTACGGGAGTAAGCTTTCCCTTGCCTAAAAGGTAAAGCTGGATAGTAAGTGCATCGTTGCCGGTAACGCCTAACTCGCCGTCACAGTCTGCATTGAGCCAGCCCTGCTCCTTGAAGCAGAGCGGATCTGAGCCGCCCTGTGAATACTTATTCGGGTTGGCAAGTGCCTGCATGATGAGGATAGCATCTGCAAGCTCAACAACTCCGTCGCCGTTGGAGTCGCCGAGAGTTTTGGATAATTCGGTCTCTGCCGCAAAGCTCATTGCAGGAAGCGCAGAGCCGAGAACGCAGGCTGCCGAAAGACCTGCCAGCAGCTTTTTAAAGCCGTGCTTTTTCATAAATATCAATCTCCTTTTTTAATATCGACCTGATCTCTGGTATCCGATCCTCTTAGATTATGACTTAATTATAGTGCAAAGACCTTAAAATAATCTTAAAATCGGCTTAAAATAGATTTAAGATTACCAAAAACAGGTAGTATAACACAGTTAAATCATTATGTATGATTTGTTCCTAAGCTTTCCGTCTATAATAATTATACATTATATTTTGACGATTCGCGACTCCGCGAGGTGAAGATTTCAAGTTAAAATAAAAAAAGATTTGTGAAAGAGCTTGACAAATGATAAAACATGAGATATAATAAAGCTGCAGAAAGATTGAGTTCAATTTAATTGCGTATAATTTATTAAAGGAGGATCATATATGTCAGTTTACGATTTCACAGTAAAGGCACAGGACGGAACAGAGGTAGCTCTCTCCGAATATAAGGGAAAGGTGCTTCTCATTGTCAACACCGCAACAGGCTGCGGATTTACACCTCAGTATGACGAGCTTCAGGACATCTATGAGGAGTTTCAGGCAAAGGGACTGGAGATACTTGACTTCCCCTGCAACCAGTTCGGCGAGCAGGCTCCGGGAAGTGATGAGGAGATACACAGCTTCTGCACAGGCAGATTTGGCATAACCTTCCCCCAGTTTGCAAAGATCGATGTAAACGGCGACAATGCTATCCCTCTTTATAAGTGGCTTGTGGAGAACAGCACCTTTGAGGGCTTCGGCAAGGGTCCCAAGGCGCTTGCCATGGGCGGAGTCATGAAGCTTATGGACAAGGATTACAAGAACAACAGCAAGATAAAGTGGAACTTCACAAAGTTCCTCATCAGCAGAGAGGGCGAGATCATAGACAGATTTGAGCCCACTAACTCCATGAAAGACCTGCGGGCCGCAGTAGAAAAGGCACTGTAAAGCAAAGCCCCGAAGCATAAGGGCTACACTCATATAGAATGTTATAGCAAATTATCGGGGAAAAACCTTTCTGAGGAAAGGTTCTTTCCCCGAACCCCTTTTCCAAAGACTTTATAACTGAATTTAGCCCAGACAGGGCGCTGCACACAAAATGTGAAAACCAGTATAATAGGGAGCGCCCTGTCTGGGCTAAATTAAATGCTGAAAGTTTTAGGGGAGGAGTTTGAGGAGAGACCCTTTTTCAAAAGGGTCCTCCTCAATAATAAACTGTAAATCTTCTATATTAGTACCGCCCTTACGCTTCGGGGCATTTTATTGATTACAAAGCTGCTTTCTCAGCCTTATCATATCGAACACATCAACAGTAAGATCGGCATTCATATCCGCTGCATTGAACTGCTCCTCGCTGAGAGTCTCCTTTTTCAGCAGGTGATTCTGGAGCGTTATCAGATCAGCCACATTAACGGAACCGTCCAGATTGATGTCGCCCTCCAATGGCTCGGGCTCCATGGTGGGAATGCCCATGACGATGTAGTTCACGCACTTGTAGGTCTGTCCGTTGCTGCCGAGAGACACCTTCTCCCCTGCTTTGACATCCTTTCTGTACATCATAAAGCTCAGGTCGTCCACGGTGCAGAGAGTCCTCATGAGCACATAGTCATCAAGCCACTGTGGAGGAGTCTCCACGCGGCTGTCAAGTCCCACATAGAGAGACATATCCGCTGCCGCCGTAAAGGAAGCCGCCTCGCCTGTGGTGCCCTTTGCGTCGCAGGCAGTCATGAGCACCTCGGCACCGTCAAGCCCTGACTGGAGCTGAGTTATGCGTAAGTCCCTGTCTCCGAATACGGGAGCGCCCACATAAGCCGAACCTATCGCCCATTTATCGGGGAAAGCCTGTTCTGTGACCTGAACGTCCTTAAAGAGCTTTCCGCTGAGTGGGAGCTTGTCCTTCCCGAACACAAAGCTGTCCAGATTAACGAGATAGCCCTCACCGCCCGTAAATTTTATATATAGGTCGTGAGTTCCCGATATCTTGGGAATATTCACTTCGATTTCCTTATAGTCCGTGAAGCCGCTGCTGCCGCCGAAGCTGACACTCGCCGCAGGCTCGCCGCTGAGACCGTCAAGGTAAAGCTCCATAGCCGACGCATTTCCTGCCACCTTGGCGCGGAAGCACTGAGCACCGCTGCCAAAGTCCACTCTGCGGTACATGGTCCAGTCGCCGTTTTCGATATAGGCGATATTGCTGTATCCCTCGTTGTCCTCGGTGCGAATGCCCTCCTGAGCGTCAAAGCTCTCGGCTTCGATAGTCTCAAAGGCAGACACCGTTGGAAGGGGCGTTCCGCTTTCGGGAGAGAGCTCCACAACGCCCTCGGGGAATGAATTAACCGTCAGGTCGTTGATGTAGTACTCTATGTTCATATAGCCCTTGCCGCAGTAGTCCCCTGCGTAGTCGGAGGGGTCTGAGGGGTCGAGACCTCTCAGCAGCTCCCAGTTATCGTCCATACCGTCGTTATCGTTGTCGGTTATTTCCTTTTTGGTTACGGGAGCGGGATAGCTATATGAAACTCCGCACTTTATATTGTACTTGTTGAGGTTTGTCTCTGAGGAGTCATACTCCGCAGTACCGCTGCACTGACCCGTACCGTTACGGGTCTCCTCGGCGCACTGTCTGTCGATGGCGGTACGCTTATCGGGAGCGATACCGTTTCCTGCGAAGCTGATAACATGGTCATAGGAAGCCGCAGCGCTCTCGGCTGTACCTGCTGTGGAGACATTCTCCCCGTTGATATTTATGGGGAAGGATGTACCGCTGTAAAGGTCGTTCTTGGTGATGCCGATGCCGTCCTTGACAGTGACGCCCGACCAGTTGTCCCCTGTTATGCTGTGGAATGAGCCGTCCTTATTGATAAGGCGGTTTCCCTGACAGTACACCTTGAAGTTCTCGGGCTTGGTGGTGCTGTCCACATACATCCAGTGGTAGCCGCCCGTGGTGGAGCTGCCTGCCTTGAGGGTATTGTTCACATAGTTCAGATGACCTATGGTGCCATAGGCGGTCTGATAGCCCCAGTCATAGATGATGTTGTTGGTGAAGTCCGCGGTGTACTTGTCAGGCACCTTTCCGCGGAAGTTACGGGAGACATTGTGTATTATCAGGTTATGGTCAAAGGTAAGGTCGCCCTTGCCCAGCATTATCCCAAAGCCGTGCAGACCCTTCTTGTGACCTCCCCATGAATCCGCAGGACCAAGCACAGAGTACTGCACGGTATAATTGGTGTTATTGGAGTAGAGTCCCCACTGTTCATCGGTAGTCCAGCCCATTGAGCAGTGGTCTATTATGGAATTGGAGCCCTTTGCGCCGCCCCATGCATCATTTCCCGAGGAAGTAGCCGCATAGGGACCGGGACGTGAGCTGATATAACGGCAGATGATATTGTCCCCCGACATACCCATTTTGTAGTTTTTGAGGGTTATTCCCGAACCTCCGGGAGCAGTCTGACCAGCGATTGTGATATTGCTCTGGCAGAGAATGTTGCCCTTCAGCTCGATGGTACCGCTGACATCGAATACAACTATTCTCCCCGACTTGCTTACAGCATCACGGAATGAGCCCTCACCGCTGTCGTTGAGGTTTGTAACGTGGTATACCTCCCCGCCGCGTCCACCTGTAGCGTACTTGCCGCCGCCCACAGCTCCGGGAAAGGCAGGTATTGCCGCGGCTGCATGAGCCTTCATGGCATTTCTCCGCGGAGCTCCTGCATATGCCGACGTACAGGCAACTGTCACCGCCGCCGCAAGAGCTGCCGCTCTTTTAATATTCACATACATATCAATATCCTCCTGAAAAACAGCCGATTTAATCTATATTAACATTATACATGATATTTCAAGATTTTGCAATGAAAAATAGTACTTTTCTACTGCATTTATTTACTTTTCAGGTGAAAGGGTGGACATTTCCCCGTGGAGGATAGTCTCACGGTACATGATAGTGCATAAAGCAAAAGCCCCCGAGTGCTTTGTGAACACTCAGGGGCATTACAGTTTATCAATAAATTCCCATTATTTAAGGTCTGACTTATTAAATAGCAGTATACCGCCGACAGTGGATATAATGGTGATAGCGACCATCATGATGACCATTCTTACAGCGTGCTCGGGAACACCGTCTGAACCTATGATAATGTTCATCTGCAATGTCGGGATAGCCTCACGAACCAGCTCCTGAGCCTTTTCATGCTTGTTAAGGAATGCAAGAGCAAAGGAGAAGATGTTAACGATATAAGGCATAGTGATGGCAAGCACGAAGCCGCCAACGTTCTTCAGAGTATTGCAGAGGAATACTATGAGAGCTGTCATTGCCATCTGAACAGGCAGAGTCAGCAGAAGATTTATGCAGATATCCTCTGAGGGGAACTCATTGAAGCCCAGTATGATTCCGCCGAAAACAAGAACAGCTACAAAGTAAGCCAGCTCATAGATAAGCATAACTGTCTCGGAAACGATAAGATTTGAGAGATAGATATTCGTTCTCGAATGACCGATGATTATCTTGTTTCTGACAGTGTTGTTGCGGAAGTCCTGAACGATGAGCATACCTGCGGTGATGCCGATGAGCAGGGGCATATCGGTCTTCATACTAAAGAGCAGACTGTCCGCATACATCTTCATCTGTGACATATCCATCTCAACACCCTCAAGGTCTCCTGAATTTACCCTTGATGCCAGCTTATTAAGGAAATAGAACAGCAAAGCATAAAGGAAAGCAACGCCGACGATGACCGCCAGTACGATATAAAATCTCTTTCCCTTGAAAAGTCGTCTGTAATTCTCAGCAAGAAGCTTACCCATTATGAACACCTCCTACAAGTCCCATGAAGTAGCTTTCGAGGCTCTCGTGGCGCTCGCTCATGGTATTTACAAAGCAGTTCTTCTCGTTGAGTGCAAGCACCAGCGGAGTTACCTGCATAGGGGTGAAGATATCGGCTTCGTTGGGCGAATAGAGTCTGTACTCGGCGCCCATGCCGTTGAGAACCTCAGCGAGTATATTAGTATCGTTGACATTGACATGGAGAGATGTGCGGCAAGCCTTGTCAAGCTCTTCCGCACTCATTTCCTTGATGACGTGACCATGTTCGATGAAGCCGTAGTGGGTAGCCAGACGAGACAGCTCGTCAAGGATATGGCTGGAGATAAGAATAGTGATGCCTTTCTCCTGATTGAGACGCATGATCATCTCACGGACCTCGATGATACCCTGAGGGTCGAGACCGTTGATGGGCTCGTCAAGAACGAGGAACTCGGGATCGCCCACGAGAGAGAACGCTATACCCAGTCTCTGACGCATACCGAGCGAGAAGTTCTTGGCTTTCTTTTTACCCGTATTTGCAAGACCGACCAGCTTGAGGATGTCGTCAAGCTTCTCATCCGAGATACCGAGAGCCTTTGTCTGCTGGATGAGGTTATCCTTAGCGGACATTTCGGGGTGGAGCGAGGGAGTTTCAACTACCGCGCCCATTTTCCTGCGTGTCTCAAGTAGCTTGCCGTCATTGTTCTTGACACCGAAAAGTGAAAATTCGCCTGATGTAGGATTGTTAAGACCCGTAATTACACGGATGAGGGTGGTTTTACCCGCACCGTTTCTTCCGACCATACCGTAGATAGAGCCCTTTGGCACATTTATAGTCAGGTCATTGAGAGCTTTAAATTTACCGTATTTCTTGCAAAGCTTCTGGGTCTGGAGAATGTATTCCATAATGTTACCCTGCCTTTTGTTTATATTATAACAATGATTATTATGTAAAAAGGCGGTCATGCTGAAAGCACGACCGCCTGAAGTCGTTATTATTTAACGGATCACGAATTATTCGTTGATCTTTGTAACAACGCCTGAACCAACTGTTCTACCACCCTCACGGATAGCGAAACGGAGTCCTTCTTCGATAGCGATAGGAGTGATAAGCTCAACATCCATAGCAACGTTATCGCCGGGCATGCACATTTCCTTGTCTGCGGGAAGTGTAACAACGCCTGTAACGTCAGTTGTTCTGAAGTAGAACTGAGGTCTGTAGTTGTTGAAGAAAGGAGTATGACGTCCGCCCTCTTCCTTCTTCAGTACGTAAACCTGACCGCTGAACTTTGTATGGGGGTGAATTGAGCCGGGCTTACAGAGAACCTGTCCACGCTCAACCTGATCTCTTGTGATACCACGGAGAAGAGCACCAACGTTATCACCAGCCTCACAGAAGTCAAGAGTCTTTCTGAACATTTCAAGACCTGTAACAACTGTGTTGAGCTTCTCGTCAGAAAGACCAACGATCTCAACAGGCTCGTTAACGTTGAGCTTTCCACGCTCTACTCTACCTGTAACAACAGTACCACGACCGGAAATTGTCATAGTGTCCTCGATAGGCATAAGGAAAGGCTTAGCATCGTCTCTCTCAGGGCTGGGGATGTACTCATCAACAGCATCCATGAGGTCGAGGATGGGCTTGTAAGCGGGATCGCTGAGATCATCAGGAGCGTTAAGAGCTGCAAGAGCAGAACCCTTGATGATAGGTGTATCGTCGCCGGGGAAATCGTAGCTTGTGAGAAGGTCACGGATGTCCATCTCAACGAGCTCGAGGAGCTCCTCATCGTCAACCTGATCAGCCTTGTTCATGAATACAACGATTGCAGGAACGCCAACCTGACGAGCGAGAAGGATGTGCTCTCTTGTCTGAGCCATAGGACCATCAGAAGCAGCAACAACGAGGATAGCACCATCCATCTGAGCAGCACCTGTGATCATGTTCTTAACGTAGTCAGCGTGACCGGGGCAGTCAACGTGAGCGTAGTGACGCTTGTCTGTCTCGTACTCAACGTGAGCTGTATTGATTGTGATACCACGCTCTCTCTCCTCGGGAGCCTTATCGATCATATCGTAAGCCTCGTACTGAGCCTGACCCTTCAGAGCGAGAGTCTTTGTGATAGCAGCAGTAAGAGTTGTCTTACCGTGGTCAACGTGTCCGATTGTACCAATGTTTACATGGGGTTTGGTTCTTTCAAATTTAGCCTTAGCCATTGGGAAATTCCTCCTTAGAATAGATTTCAGAAATCTGTATATATTATTATACCAGATTATTTTGGTAAATTCAAGTGTTTCAGTAAAAAAATTATAGCTGAATCACATGATTTTGTAAATTATGCCCGTTTTACACAGTTTTCCGCATAAAACGGGCGGAAATTGCAATTAGTTCTTAGCTCTGTTAGCCATGATCTTCTCAGCGATGCTCTTAGGAACTTCCTCATAGCTGTGGGGCTCCATTGTGTACTGTCCACGACCCTGAGTATTTGAACGGAGGTCGCTTGTGTAACCGAACATTTCTGAAAGCGGAACGAGAGCATCTACCTGGATAGAACCGGATCTGGATTCCTGACCCTGGATCTGTCCACGACGTGAGCTGAGGTCACCGATAACTGTTCCGAGATACTCATCGGGAACGATAACTGCAACCTTCATAACAGGCTCCATGAGAACTGCGTTAGCCTGCTTGAGAGCTTCCTTGAACGCGATAGAACCGGCGATCTTAAATGCCATTTCAGAGGAGTCGACCTCGTGATATGATCCATCGTAAAGCTCTACCTTAACGTCAACTACTTCGTAGCCTGCAAGGATACCTGCCTTCATAGCGCCCTGGATACCTGCGTCAACAGCAGGGATGTACTCCTTGGGGATAGAACCGCCGACAACAGCGTTGGTGAACTCATAGCCCTTACCGGACTCGTTAGGAGACACACGGATCTTAACGTGACCGTACTGACCTGAACCACCGGACTGCTTCTTGTACTTGTAGTCGATGTCTGCGCTGCCCTTGATAGTTTCCTTATATGCAACCTGAGGAGCACCAACATTAGCCTCGACCTTGAACTCACGGAGGAGACGGTCAACGATAATGTCAAGGTGGAGCTCACCCATACCTGCGATGATAGTCTGACCTGTTTCCTCGTCAGTCCATGTCTTGAATGTAGGATCCTCTTCTGCAAGCTTTGCGAGAGCGATACCCATCTTCTCCTGACCAGCCTTTGTCTTGGGCTCGATAGCGAGCTGGATAACAGGCTCGGGGAATTCCATGGATTCGAGGATAATGGGGTGCTTTTCATCACAGAGTGTATCACCTGTAGTGGTGTTCTTGAGACCAACAGCAGCAGCGATATCGCCTGAGTAAACTGTTGTCAGGTCCTTTCTGTGGTTAGCGTGCATCTGAACGATACGGCCGAAACGCTCGCGGGTGTCCTTAGTAGCGTTGAGAACTGTGTCGCCCTGATTTACGACGCCTGAATATACACGGAAGAACGCAAGCTTACCAACGAAGGGGTCTGTTGCGATCTTGAATGCGAGAGCTGAGAAGGGCTCATCGTCTGAGGAAGGTCTTTCTTCCTCTGCCTCTGTATCGGGGTTAACGCCCTTGATAGCAGGAACGTCAAGGGGAGAAGGCATATAGTCGATGATAGCATCGAGGAGCTTCTGAACGCCCTTGTTCTTATATGAAGTACCGCAGGTAACAGGTACCATGTGGTTAGCAATTGTAGCCTTTCTGATGCAGGTCTTGATCTCTTCCTGTGTGAGCTCGCCCTCTTCAAAGTACTTCTCCATGAGAGCTTCGTCCTGCTCAGCAACGTGCTCAACCATCTCGTCGTGGTATTTCTGAGCAAGTTCCTTCATATCCTCGGGGATATCCTCAACCTTGATATCTGTACCGAGGTCGTTAGTGTAAATGTAAGCCTTCATCTCAACGAGGTCGATGATGCCTCTGAACTCGTCCTCAGCGCCAATGGGGAGCTGGATCGGAACAGCATTACACTTGAGTCTGTCCTTCATCATGTCGATAACATGATAGAAGTTGGCACCCATAATGTCCATCTTATTTACATAAGCCATACGGGGTACCTTGTAGTTATCAGCCTGTCTCCAAACGGTTTCAGACTGGGGCTCAACGCCGCCCTTAGCACAGAGAACTGTTACAGAGCCGTCGAGTACACGGAGTGAACGCTCAACCTCAACTGTAAAGTCAACGTGGCCGGGAGTGTCGATGATGTTAAGTCTGTGGCCTGCCCAGTAGCAAGTAGTAGCAGCAGAGGTAATTGTGATACCTCTCTCCTGCTCCTGCTCCATCCAGTCCATAGTAGCGGAACCTTCGTGTGTTTCACCGATCTTGTGGTTAACACCTGTGTAGAAAAGGATACGCTCTGTGGTAGTGGTCTTACCTGCGTCAATGTGGGCCATTATGCCGATATTTCTTGTATTTTCAAGTGAACAATCTCTTGACATAATTTACTCCTTTTACAATGACGCTTACCAGCGGTAGTGAGCAAACGCCTTGTTTGCCTCTGCCATCTTGTGTGTATCGTCGCGCTTCTTGCAGGCACCGCCTGTTCCGTTAAGAGCGTCGAGGATCTCACCTGCGAGTCTTTCCTTCATTGTCTTCTCGTTTCTCTCTCTGGAGTACTTAGTGATCCAGCGGAGTCCGAGAGTCTGACGTCTTTCGGGTCTTACCTCCATAGGTACCTGGTAAGTAGCACCGCCGAGACGGCGAGCCTTTACCTCGAGCTCAGGCATGATATTTTCCATAGCCTGCTCGAACACCTCAAGAGCGTCCTTGCCTGTCTTTTCAGCTACGATCTCAAATGCACCGTAAACTATTTTCTGCGCTACGCCCTTCTTACCGTCTAACATTATATTGTTGATGAGACGTGTAACGAGCTTTGAATTGTATACAGGATCCTGTAATACATCACGCTTTGCGATTTTACCTCTTCTTGGCATTTTCGCTTCCCTCCTTCATATAGATTGATGAATTCATAGGTACTCAAACCATATCGGTTACTGCCTTTATATCGGCATTGCTTCGCCGATAGGTGTGTCAGGAGCCAATGCAGAGGATCAATCGAACCAAATCTATATGATCTCCGCATTACCCTGCGGTAGTAGTTATCCTATTGATAATGAATGTACGGCTTTGATAGTCAGTCAGCCGCCGACTGATGTGAAGTAGCTCTTACTTCTGCTTGGGCTTCTTAGCACCGTACTTGGAACGAGCCTGGTTACGGTTAGCAACACCCTGAGCGTCGAGAGTACCTCTGATGATGTGGTAACGCACACCGGGGAGATCCTTTACACGTCCGCCTCTGATGAGAACAACGCTGTGCTCCTGAAGGTTGTGACCGATACCGGGGATGTAAGAAGTAACTTCGTAACCGTTTGTGAGCTTAACTCTTGCGATCTTTCTCATAGCTGAGTTAGGCTTCTTAGGTGTAGCAGTTCTTACAGCTGTGCAAACGCCTCTCTTCTGAGGTGAGCTGAGGTTGATCTGTACCTTCTTCTTTGCGTTGTAGCCCTTCTGGAGAGCAGGAGCTGTAGACTTGGTCTCGAGGTCCTTTCTACCCTTACGAACGAGCTGGTTAAATGTAGGCATATTTTTCCTCCTTTTCATATAATATAGTACGCGCTTACCCGCAAAAGGGTATAAAAACTGCGTACCGATATATTATAACCAAAAAAGCGCGGCTTGTCAAGGGGGAACCCTCAAAAGCCGCACTTTTTACTGATTTTTTGTTATTTTTCCCATTATTAACGGCTTTTCCGCCGTGGAGACTTAGCTATTATTTCAGCCATTCCCTGATATCGGTGATCTCTCCGCCGCCAGAAAGGTAAGCGTAGAACGCCAGTACCTTTGATGCGTCAACGGAGTCTATCCTGCCGCTCTCGTCCACATCGGCAGCTATCGCCTGTTTCTCGTCGAATTCGGAAGGTCTGTTTGATGAGAGCCTTGCGTACTCAGCGAGTATACCGCTGGCATCTACCGAATCCACCTTGCCGTCAAAGTTGATATCGCCCAGCTTCACATTAGTTCCGGCAGGAACCTGTTCATTCATGGTCGTAGTCACGGTAGTGGTGGTAGTCTCGGCAGTTGTCGTTGTCGTGGAGGTAGTGGTGGTCGTCGTTGTAGTGGTCTGCACATCAACAGTAAATCCTGCCCGTGCATATACCCACTGTCCCACAGCCTCATTGAATGACTTGTAGACCAGCTCAATGTTCTGTCTGCCGCCCACAGAGCTGTCAAAGCCCTGTATCTCGTACCTGTCGGGGTGCATAGCAGCCTCGTCCATACTGTGTATGAGAGTTTTTCCGCTGTCGCCGACATGGTAAACATTGACCGTCATTCCCGACAGCACGAAAGCCTCACCGATAGCATAGGACAGCTTATATGGCAGCCTTACTATCTCCATCTCCGCCGTATAATAGGGCGAAGCAGTGGTGGTGACGGTAGTCGTCGAAGTCGAGGTGGTGGTGGTGGTAGTTGACGTCGTCGTTGTTGTGGTAGTGGTAGTTGTTGTGGTAGTGGTGGTGGTCGTTGTAGTTGTTGTGGTCGCAGTGGAAGTAGTCACGACCGCACCCACAGTCATATTGAACTGAGCAGTGGCAGTTACGCCGTTCTCCGTGTAGCTGAGCCACATGGTGTATGTACCGTTTCTCCAGCTCTGATAATTGTCCGAGCGGGATATCCTGCTGTCAGTCATGGGAACTGTCTCTGAGACCTCCGAGCCGTCGCTGCTGATATGACCTATCTCCACCATACCGCCCTTCAGGTCGTAATAAGCGAACCTGTTGTAGCTTGTCTTGTCGGGAAGTGACACTATCCTTATGAAGGGCTGTGCCGCCTCGGTGGTCGTGGTCGTCGAGGTCGTTGTCTCCGTTGTTGTTGTGGTAGTAGTGGTTGTAGTGGTAGTCTCGGATGTGGTCGTAGTCGTTGTTGTTGTTGTCGTCGTGGTGGTAGTTGTGCTGGTCGTCGTAGTAGTTACGGGAGCCTTTACCTCCACCTCAAAGGAATCATACGATACCGAGCCCGAATAGGTGTAGCCGATTGTGATAGTGTATTTTCCCTCGCGGCTGCTGTCAAACTCGGTGTTGTTTACATATACGCTGTCGCGCCAGTATGAGATATCGTTCATGTCAAGGGGCTCAAGGACAGTGTCCTTATATGTGCCGTCACTCATGAACTCTCTGTACGAGCGCATTACGGTGCCGCCTGTCAGGTCAAGCTCCTCACCCACTGTATAGGTGGTCTTGTAGGGCGGACGTCCGACAGATACATTTGCGAATACGCTCTGCACCACAACTGTCGTTGTCGTAGTGACAGTGGTCGTGGACGTTGTAGTTGTCGTTGTTGTTGACGTCGTGGTAGTCGATGTTGTCGTGGTGGTGGTCGTCGTTGTCGTGGTAGTGGTGGTAGTTGTGCTGGTGGTCGTAGTAGTTACGGGAGCCTTTACCTCCACCTCAAAGGAATCATACGATACCGAGCCCGAGTAGGTGTAGCCGATTGTGATAGTGTATTTTCCCTCGCGGCTGCTGTCAAACTCGGTGGTGTTCACATAGGCGCTGTCGCGCCAGTATGAGATATCGTTCATGTCAAGGGGCTCAAGGACAGTGTCCTTATATGTGCCGTCACTCATGAACTCTCTGTACGAGCGCATTACGGTGCCGCCTGTCAGGTCAAGCTCCTCACCCACTGTATATGTGGTCTTGTAGGGCGGACGTCCCACAGACACATTTGCAAATACGCTCTGCACCACAACTGTCGTTGTCGTAGTGACAGTGGTCGTGGACGTTGTAGTGGTCGTAGTCGTTGACGTTATGGTAGTCGATGTTGTCGTTGTGGTGGTCGTGGTAGTTGTAGATGTGGTGGTAGTTGTGCTGGTGGTCGTAGTAGTTACGGGAGCCTTTACCTCCACCTCAAACGAATCATATGATACCGAGCCCGAATAGGTGTAGCCGATGGTGATGCTGTACTTTCCTGCACGGCTGCTGTCAAATTCAGACTTGTTCACATAAACTCCGTCACGCCAGTATGAGATATCGTTCATGTCAAGGGGCTCAAGGACAGTGTCCTTATATGTGCCGTCACTCATGAACTCTCTGTACGAGCGCATTACGGTGCCGCCTGTCAGGTCAAGCTCCTCACCTACGGTGTATGTGGTCTTGAACGGCTGCCTTCCCACAGCGACCTTGGCAGAAACGCTCTGCACAAAGGTGGTAGTGGTCGTAGTAGTTGTTGTTGCAGGAGCCTTTACCTCCACCGTAAGCTCCGCATACGCGGTAGAGCCCGACTTTGTATAGCCGAACACTATTTTGCAGAAGCCTGCATGAGTATTGTCGAAATCGTCCTTATTGGTGTAAACACCGTCCCGCCAGTAGGACATATCCGTCATATCCAGCTCCTCGAGCTCTCTTTCGATAGAGACGCCGTTGCTGAGAAACTCCGTATATGAACGTTTTATCTTACCGCCTGTCAGGTCAAGGGGTTCGCCGATACTGTAAGTGGTCTTATAGGGCTTTGCGGCAATTTCCACATTAGCCGATACGCTTACAACATACACCTCGGTAGTGGTGGTGGCAGATGTTGTAGATGTAGTTGTGGTCGTTGTGGTTGTGGTAGTGGTAGTGGTAGTCGTAGTAGTTGTTGTTGTCGATGTAGTGGTAGTGGTAGTGGTAGTGGTGGTCGTGGTTGTTGTGGTCGTCGTTGTAGTAGTCGTGGTCAGCTTTGTTGTAGTGGTTGTCGTGGGAACAGGCGGCTGACCGCTGAGCTTTTCAAATCTGTATCCCGAGTCCTTGGCATACTTTTCTGCCGTAGAGCCGCTGTAACCGCGGATGACTCCGCCGTATGAGCCTGTGCTGTTGGCATCGCTGTTGCAGACTGTGGTCGCACCGCCGACTATACTGCATGATGCATTCTGTATAGTCAGAGAGCTGAGCGAAGAACAGCCTCTCAGAGCATCTCTGCCGAGAGCTGTAACATTGACCGGGAGCTCAAGGGAGCTGAGTCCCGTACAGCGCTGGAAGGCGCCTCTGCTAATAGAAGTCACTGTTTTAGGTATGCTTATCGACCTCAGGTTGGAGCATTCGGAAAATGCTCCGGGTCCGACACTGGTTATACCCTCCGCAATAGTTACCGAGGATATCTGATTTCTCATATTGTACCACGGGACATCGCTGCTTTTACCCCAGCTCGCCATGTTTCCGCTTCCCGTGATAGAGAGCTTTCCGCCCTCAAGAGTCCATTTTGCATTAGTTCCGCAGGAACCCGATTCTCCGACATTTCCGCTGACGGGCTCTATGAGCTGAACAGCGGCGTCAGCCATGAGCTGCGGACTTGTAAAACCTGTAAATATCGCCATTATCGCCGCCATTATCGCGGCTATCAGTTTATTCATGCATATTTCTCCATTCCAAGAGAAGGAACGTTCAGCGGACCCTCTCTTTAATTTCCCCTATGCATTCCCCTAACACTGAATGGTTATTTGCTGCTTAAAAACTCCGATATAGACTTAGGTTCCTCTTTAGTTGAAGAAAGATAAGCGTAATATGACAGTATCTTTGAAGCGTCAACTGCATCTGTCATTCCGTTCAGATCAACGTCAGCTGCTTTGAATTCTCTGTCATCAAATGATCTTGGACGGTTTGAGGAGACCCTTGCGTACTCAGCAAGCACCTTGCTTGCGTCAACTGCGTCTATCATACCGTCATTAGTGACATCGCCGAGGGTATATCCCGTAACAGGAGGCTCAGGCGTTGTAGTGGTCGTTGTAGTAGTAGTGGGTGGAACGGTAGTTGAAGTAGTAGTTGCAGAAGATGTGGTAGTGGAAGTTGTAGTGGTCGTTGATGTGGTAGTAGTTGTTGTTGAAGTAGTAGTTGTTGTAGATGTGGTCGTAGTAGCGGATGTTGTCGATGTTGTTGTGGATGTAGTGGTAGATGTGATAACAGGCTCGTCTCCCAGCAGAGCAAAGCGGTAGCTGTTATTCTTGGCATATTTTTCAGCAGTAGAGCCGCTGACGCCATAAATGGTACCGCCGAATGAGCCCGATCCGTCTGACTCACTGTTGGAGATGGTCGTGCTGCCGCCGACTATATTGCAGTCTTTGTTGTGTATTGAGATAGAACTCAGCGCAGAACACTCTTTGAAGGCATCTCTGCCGACAGTAGCGATATTGCTTGGCAGATCGATGGATGAAAGCGATGTACACTTCTGGAAAGCGCCTCTGCTGATACTGGTGACAGTCGAGGGGATGCTTATCCTGCTCAGATTAGGAAAATCAGCAAAAGCACCGGGACCGATGGTAGTTATACCCTCGGCGATCTCGACGGATCTTACGGCATCCCTGTATTTATACCAGGGCGTATCAGTGTTCATTGCCCATGATGCCATAGGGCCTGTGCCGCCTATTGAGAGCTTGTCGCCGCTGAGAGTCCATGTTGCGTTCTTGCCGCATACACCTGACTGGTCTTCGGTGACCTTTTCCTCTGTGGCGATGCCCGCAACCAGCTTCGTCCCCACAGCACCAACGGTCAGAGCCGAAGAAGCCGTGATACAGATAGCTGCCGAAAGAGCAGCTGCCAATAGCCTTTTCATGTTTTTATTCCTCCTATTTTAATATTTATATATTCAAGTCCTGCTCAGCGCCCCAAGCGTCACAGGACTCAGAATCTTACCTTCTTCTCGGCACGAACAGCATAATGAGGGGGTATATCTCAAGACGTCCCAGCAGCATATCGAAGCAGAGGACCACCTTTGAGAAGGCATTGAGGCCGCCCAGATTTCCCGCAGGACCGAAGCGTCCCACGCCGAAGCCTATGTTGTTCATGCAGGTGATAACAGCAGAAGCCGATTCCTCAATGGTAAAGCCGTTAAGTGTTACCAGCAGCACGGAAATGCACATGAGCATGATAAAGAGTATGAGATAGTTGCTTACTCCGCGGACAACGTCCTTTTCCACGGGCTTTCCGTCCATTTTTACTGTGGCAACAGCACGGGGATTGGTGATGTATTTCAGTTCCTTGATACCCGTCTTTATGAGTATCATTATACGGGATACCTTCATACCGCCGCCTGTGGAGCCTGCGCAGGAGCCCACGAACATGAGCATGAGCAGCAGGGTCTGGGAGAATACGGGCCATTTTGCCGTATCCGTAGTAGAGAAGCCTGCGGAGGTTATGGTGGAAGCCACCATAAAGAAGGTATGTCTGAGGGTATCGCCCACGCCGTCGTACAGCTTGTGTACGTTTATGGCGATTATAGCCGTAGCTGCGATGATGACTCCGAAATAGGTCCTTACCTCCTCATTCTTCGTAGCAAGCGAGAACTTCCTTATTATAAGGTAGTAGTAAAGGTTGAAGTTGACGCCGAAAAGGATGATGAAAATGGCGACGACCATTTCTATATACACGCTGTTATAGTGTCCGATGCTGTCGCCCCATATGGAGAAGCCGCCCGTACCTGCGGATGAGCAGGCGTGGATAACAGCGTCATACAGCGGCATACCGCCGCAGAGCAGCAGCACAGCCTCGGAAACTGTCAGCGTGATGTATATGCCGTAGAGGATACGCGCCGAAAATCTTGATTTTGACACAAGACGTCCCACCTTGGGACCTGCGCACTCCGCCCTCATCATGTGCATTGTACGGGAATCGTTGCTTGACATGATGGCGAGCACGAACATGAGGACTCCCATACCGCCCAGCCAGTGGGTAAAGGCGCGCCAGAAAAGGCAGGAGCGGGACATGGCTTCCACGTCCTCAAGGATAGTAGCGCCCGTGGTAGTGAAGCCCGAAACGGTCTCAAAGAGAGCACTTGGATAGTCGGGAATCTCACCCGATATAACGAAGGGCAGGGCGCCGATGCAGGACATGGTCACCCATGAGGCAGCAACGCTGACGAAGCCCTCCATTGAGAATACTGAATTGTTTTTCGGCTTTTTGATAGTGAATATAATGGCGATAGCCATTGTGATGAGAAACGGTATGCCGAAGGAAGCGACCACATGGTCTTCCCCGTAAATAAACCCTACTAATATGGGAAGAAGCATAAAGAGTCCCACGACCTTCAGGATCTGTCCCATAATATATGATATCATTCTGTAATTCATAGTCTAAGCTGTGCACTCCTCAGTCGAAAATATTGCTAAGGTCGTGCATACCCTTGGTGGTGGTAACAACAACAACGCTGTCGTTCACCTTCAGGCAGTCATCTCCCTTGGGGATAATAAGCTCATTGCCTCTGACGATACTTGCGATAAGGATACCGCTGCGGAGCTTGAGCTTTTTCAGCGGAACTCCCACATAGTCCTTTTCATCGCGGACAACGAACTCGATAGCCTCCAGTCGCTCGTTCACCAGTCTGTACAGAGTGGTGACGCTGTTGCCCATTGAGTTCTGTCTTGCGCGGACATACTGGAGTATCTGGTTTACGGTGATAGTCTTGGGTGAGATGATACTGTCAAGGTCGAGGGTGTCGGAAAGCTGCATGAGGGACATCCTGTTGACCTTGGTGACCACCTTTTCCACGCCGTTGTTCTTGGCGAGGAGCGAGAGGAGGATATTCTCCTCGTCTATGCCTGTGAGGGTGACCACAGCGTCCGCGTCGTAAACGCGCTCCTCCTCGAGGATATCGTGGTCGGTGCCGTCGGCGCAGGAGATATCCACCTTGTTGAGCCTGTCTGAGAGCTCAAGGCAGCGCTCGTGGTCTATCTCGATTATCTTGACCTTGACGCCCATTTCTATGAGCTGCTGAGCGAGGTGATAAGCAACTCGTCCGCCGCCTATGAGAACCGCGGACTTTACGCGCTTTTCGCGGTAAGCAGCACTTATGCTCTTGAAAAACTTGACCATATTGCTGTGAGAAGCGGTCATGTGTATCTTGTCACCTGCGCGGAGCACGAAGTTTCCGTTGGGGATAGTGAGCTCATCGCCGCGCTGAACAGCACAGATGAGCACATCCAGTCTCATGCGTCTTGAGAGCTGGCTGAGAGCCACACCGTCAAGGATACTTCCGCTGGTAATGCGTATCTCGGTGAGGTCCACCCTGCCCTTTGCAAATGACTCTATATTGATAGCCTCGGGATAGCGAAGTACCTTAGCTATCTCGTTAGCAGCGTTATAGTCGGGATTTACCATCATACTGATACCCAGCTCCTCACGCATGAATACCAGCTGCTTGTCGAATTCGGGGCTGCGCACACGGGCAATGCAGTGGCGTGCGCCCATTTTTTTAGCGATAAGACAGGAGAGGATATTCACCTCATCCGAAGCCGTAACAGCAATGAAGATATTGCACTTGTCCACATTAGCCTCCGCCAGTATCTCGGTCTGAAGGCAGTTGCCGGCAATGCCCATTACGTCATAGTCATTGGTAGCCGCATCAACGAGGCTTTCCTTTTTATCAATTATGGTCACATTGTGTTCGTCGTTCAGCACATCGGCGAGGGCGGTACCCACCTTGCCGCAGCCTACAATAATAATATCCATAATCCCTCCGTAGTTGATATAGATGAAGCTCCTGAGCCATTGGGAAACAGCGCAGAGAGAGCTTTTTCAGAGTATGTGCGAGGCACTTGAAGGGCACTCACATTTCAGCTCCCGACATTTCGGGAAACAGCGGCTGTAAATGCCCACATTAATTATAATCCGACAGTACGCTTTTGTCAACTGCATAAATCAAAATTTATCATAATGTAGGGGACGCCGCCCTCGGCGTCCCGTTGGGAGTGTAATATATCTCGCGGGACGCCGAGGGCGGCGTCCCCTACATTAGCTAACGGCTAAGGGCTAAGGGCTCAAATCATAATTTTGCTCCGCAAAATTATGATTTGTACATCTCCTCCAGCCATTTTATCAGCTGGTCGAAGCCCTCCTGTGTGCGGTCAAACTCGGCTTCATGCTCTATCTCCGCCTTCATGGAGCAGAGCCTGCCGTGCCATGTCATGCATTTCAGCTTCTCGCCGTTGGCTATTTTATAGGCGAAATCGCCCTTGCTGCCCGAGAAGTCGTTACCACTCTCGAAGTAGTAGAATTTGGGTATCTCGAATATTTCGGAAACGCTCATTGATTTTTCCCCCTTTCAAAGAAGTCCACAGCCATATCAAGGCTGTCGTAAACTGCCGAGAGCAGGGGCTTTATCTCCTCATCGGGCTGTGTCATATCGGGTATCATCACCGCAAAGCAGCCTGCCGCATGGGCAGCCTTTATGCCGTTGGGCGAGTCCTCAAAGGCAGCGCACTGCCGCGGAGGAAGTCCCAGTTCCTTTGCGGCGGTAAGGTAAATATCGGGAGCCGGCTTGCCTGTTTCTATCATGTCACCGCAGATGACCGCCGAGAAATAGTCCGCCGCGCCGATCGTCCTGAGATACTCAACAGTCCTCTCGCGGGGAGTAGCCGTAGCCACAGCCATTTTTATCCCCTTTCCGCGGAGGTAGTCCAGCAGGGTGAAAAGTCCCTTTTTGACCTCGATGCCGTGCTCCTTTATGTATTCGTTCATGAGCTCGGTGCGGTGAGCTCTTATGTCCTCGGTAGGACAGTCCTCGCCGAAAATGCCCTTGAGCAGCGGAATCGAGAACTTTCTCGCCATGCTCCGCATGGAGTAAACGTGCTCGGGAGTCATATCATAGCCGAAGTCCTTGGCTGCCAGTATCCAGAATTTGAGATAGAGCTTCTCGGTGTCTATCATGAGACCGTCCATATCGAAAATAGCGCCTTTAATATTATTCATTCAAATTATCCTTTTTAGTTGTTAGTGCTTAGTGATTAGTGCTTAGCAGGGTGAAAAATGTCCGCCTCCGCTGTAATTATGCATTATGAATTATGAATTATGCATTATCTTATAAAGTGTGTGGGCTGCCACGGTTCCTTCTCGGGGATGCCGTATTTCTCCCTGCCGAGGGCGATGGACTTCATAAGGAAGCTCATATTCCTTGCAAGGACCCTCATGGTCTGGAGTCCCTCTGCGTCCTGAGCCGCCTCGCCCTTTTCTCTGCCGTGGAGGATATTCCAGTACTGGCTGGAAGCCACGGGCATACCGCTTATGGTGAAGTACTTGTTCAGCTCATCGAAAGTAGCGCTGCAGCCGCCGCGTCTTGCCACGGCAACAGCTGCCCCCACCTTCATGGTCTTGTCAAAGTGAGTGCTGTAGAAAAGTCTGTCCAGACAGGCAACGAGAGTAGCGTTTGCAGAGGCGTAGTACACGGGAGAAGCAGCGATGAGACCGTCAGCCTCCTCAAACTTGGGAGCCAGCTCATTCACCACATCATCGAACACGCATTTACCCTTTTCAGCGCAGCTTCCGCAGGCAACGCAGCCTCTTACAGCCTTGTTTCCCACCTGACAGACCTCGGTCTCTATGCCCTCCTGAGCGAAGATCTTTACCATTTCATCTATTGCGAGGGAAGTATTCCCGTTAACTCTGGGGCTTCCGTTAAGTATAAGTACTTTCATTGTAATTCTCCTTTACACTAAACGCCCTCGGCGCTCTGAAAACACGCATTTATCATGAAGGATAGAGGGCGGAATGAACTCCGCCCTCACTCCTATGTTTCAGAATTATTACCATTCTATCATCCAGCTGTACATACCCTCATACTGGCTTGCGGAGCTGTTCCATGAGAAGTCCTGCTCCATAGCACGCTGCACCATCTTGTCCCACTGCTTGCGGTGGTTGTAGTAGATGTGCTTGGAGTAGTTGATAACTCCCAGCATCTCGTCGCCGTTATAGTTAGCGAATGAGAAGCCGTTGCCTGTTCCGTCAAATTCGTTATACGGGGTAACAGTGTCCTTGAGACCGCCTGTCTCGCGGACGATGGGCAGAGTTCCGTAGCGGAGAGCTATGAGCTGAGTAAGTCCGCATGGCTCAAACAGTGACGGCATGAGCATAGTATCAGCCGCAGCATAGAGCTTATGAGCCAGATCATCGGAGTAGAGTATATTCGCGGACACTCTCTCGGGGTACTTCCACTGATAGTGCTTGAACATATTCTCGTATCTGGGGTCGCCTGTGCCGATGATGACGAACTGAGTATTCTCGTCGCAGATACGCTCGATAGCATAGTTAACGAGGTCGAGACCCTTCTGGTCGGTGAGACGGGAGATTATAGCTATCATATACTTGTTCTCGTCAACGGGAAGTCCCAGCTGCTCCTGAAGCTTTTTCTTGTTCTCAGCCTTTTTCGCCTTGACGTTTTTGACGGTGAACTCCGCAAATATCTTCTTGTCATTTGCAGGGTCAAAGACCTTATAGTCGATACCGTTGAGGATACCTCTCAGCGAAGCCGACCTTGCACGGAGAAGTCCGTCAAGCTGCTCGCCGTAGAAGGGATACTTTATCTCCTCGGCATAGGTCTCGGACACAGTGGTGATATAGTCCGCATAGACCAGACCGCCCTTGAGCATATTTGCATTATTGTGGAACTCCAGCTTATCCGATGTGAACATATAATCGGGAAGAGCCGTGTTGTACTTGAATGTATCTATATCCCATACGCCTTGGAATTTCAGGTTATGGATAGTCATTATGGTCTTGGTGGAGCTGAAGAACGGGTTTGTGGCAAAGGCGGAGTGCAGGAAAACAGGTATCATAGAAGCCTGCCAGTCGTGACAGTGTATGATATCGGGGCGGAAGCCTATAACAGGCAGTATCGCCAGCACAGCCTTGCAGAAGAAGGTGAACCTCTCTATATCCCATTTCAGGTCGGGAGAATAGGGACTGTCGCATTTGAAGTAATACTCGTTATCCACGAAATAGAAGGTGATACCGTTGTATTCATACTCCATGATGCCGACATGGACGCCCTCGCTCCTCATGCCATAGTCCATATAGAAGTGATGAACGTACTTGAATTCGTTCCTGTACTTATCCGGTATGCAGGTGTAATAAGGCATAATGACTCTGACGTCGAACTTTTTCTTGTCGATGTACTGCGGAAGTGCGCCTACAACGTCGGCAAGACCGCCCGTCTTAATAAAGGGAACGCACTCGGAAGCGGCGAATAGAATATTGTTCATAGCATATCTCCTTACCATTGTATTTGTTACAGCGTACACCTGTAACCTTACTAATATTATATACTAATTTCTGCCAATAGTCAACACGAAAATATGAACATTGCACAGCGGGCGGAAACACTGTGAATATCAACAATAGTATTAGCAATAATTTGTTTACTAAGTCGAATTTCAAAAAAACTTTTTTATTATACAACGGTTTTCCATTGTTTCCGCCCCCTTTTCGGACTGCTTATGAAGGGGGATGATAAAAAACCGAGCCCATGATAACAGGCTCGGCATAAAAATATTCTGTTTTGGCGCAGCTGAATTATCAGTTCTCTTTGAGGTAATCCGTAAAGCTCATATCACCGCCGCCCGAGAGGTAAGCGTAGAAAGCCAGCACCTTTGAAGCGTCAACAGCGTCGATCTTTTTGTCGCCGTTCACATCGCAGACCGCTTGATCCTGCTCCGTGGGAACAGTTCCGCCCGTTGAGATAGAAGCGTACTTTGCGAGGATATTTGAAGCATCAACGGCGTCTATCTTGCCGTCGCCCGTGAAGTCGCCAAGTGCCTTTGAGGTCTGCACAGGGACAGTTGTGGTAGTCACGGGAGCCTTTGAGGTAACTGCGGTGGTCGTTGTATTCTTAGCGGTAGTCGTGGTCTTTGCAGGTGCCTTTGTCGTGGAAGTTGTGGTAGTTTTGGGCTTTGCTGTGGTGGTAGTTGTAGTAGTAGAGGTTGTGGTGGTAGTGGTCGTTGTGGTCGTGGTTGTGGTTGTTGTAGTGGTCGATGATGTGGTTGTGGTAGTTTCGGGCTCGTCTTTCAGAGCTTCAAACTTATAGCCGTATTTCTCGGCATACGCCTGAGCGGTAGAACCTTCATAGCCGTAGATTGTTGCGTTTTTAGTATATACTCCCTTAACCTCACCAATTGCAAAAGTGGATTCACTATCAAATATACCACATGAGGGGTTCAATATAGTAATTGCTTCAATACTATTTCCAATACCATGTCTTTCTTCTATAATTTCAACATTCTTTGGAAAAACTATTTTTTTAACAGCAGAACTTCCTAAATTTACCTCTGATTGAATTTGTTTTACATTATCTGGTATAATCAAAGTTTCAGTTTTGCAATTCTCAGCTGTGATAAAACAGTCATTAATAATCAAAATCTCTTCTGTATTATTTTTCAGCCATTTTGTCCCACCTATTGCACTATGCGCTATATAACTAATTGAATCAGGAAAATTAATATCAGCTAATTTATAACAATTAAAAAAAGCGTATTCATCAATTATTTTAATACTATCAGGTAATTCTACTGACAAGATCTTGCTATTTTTTTCAAAAGACCTTGCGCAAATACAAAAGACACCGTCCGGAATAATAACATTGCCTTCTGCTGCTTGACCATCAATCAAAATATTATTGACAATAACAAGCGGATTTTTTATTCTTTCATTTTCTAACCATTTTGTTCCTTTAAAAGCGTTTTCTTTAATTTGATTAACATTATTAGGTATTATAACATCTTCCAAATTATAACAATTGATAAATGCCCCTTTTCCTATACTATTTACGTTATTTGGCAATATTATCTTCTTGAAACGACAACCACAAAAAGCATAATCACCTATTATTGTTAATGCCTCAGGAATATTAATATCTGTTATCATTGGATTATTAAAAGCATATTCGCGTATTTCCGTAATTGTGTCTGGCAACTTTATTTTTGTGATTTTATGGTTTTTTTGAAACGCTTGTCTTTCTATAATCGTAACATTAACGTCATTAACTTTTTCAAGTATAATCAATTCGCTTTCAGCATTTTCATCACAGCCAATAACCTCTGCATGGTCGCTGTAAACATTATACTTTATCCCATTTTCCTCAACTTCGGTATAATACTGCTCCTCCGCTACTGCTGAAAAGCTATCGGGAGAATAGTAAGCCGCCGTCTGTACAGCGCCGCATGAAATTGCCAAAGCAAGAGCTGCCGCAAACAACTTCTTAAATTTCATATAAAGACCTCCTGTTCCCTATAGTGGGTTGTATACACTAACATTATACCACATTCCGCGGCTTCAAAAAATCCGCCGTTATAACAAAATTATGCGCTTATTTTTGCACATTTCGCACAATAAAAAGGGACGGTAGCCACCGTCCCTTAAAATCATCATGTGAAGTACTTTACGCCGCTCTCGAATATCTTCTGATCCTTTTCGCCCTGAACATTCTTGCAGATGTAGCTGCCCTTACGCTCGGAGTGACCCATCTTACCGAATACTCGTCCGTCGGGAGAAGTGATACCCTCGATAGCCTCGATGGAGGTATTGGGATTGTAGCGAATATCCATTGTGGGGTTGCCGTCAAGGTCAACGTACTGTGTAGCGATCTGACCGTTCTTTGCAAGCTGCTGGATAAGGCTTGCGGGAGCTACGAAGCGTCCCTCGCCGTGTGAGATCGGAACTGTGTGGATATCGCCCACCTCGCAGCCGTAGAGCCAAGGGCTCTTGTTGGAAGCGATACGGGTATTTACCATCATTGACTGATGGCGGTTGATGGTATTGAATGTCAGTGTGGGAGCATCGTCTGCCATGTCGATTATCTCGCCGTAGGGCACAAGTCCCAGCTTGATAAGTGCCTGGAAGCCGTTGCAGATACCCAGCATAAGACCGTCACGGTTCCTGAGGAGGTCGTGAACAGCGTCCTTTATCTTGGGGTTGCGGAAGAATGCTGTGATGAACTTTCCGCTTCCCTCGGGCTCGTCACCGCCGCTGAAGCCGCCGGGGATCATAATGATCTCGGAGCGTCTTACCGCTCTCTCGAAGTAGCCTACGCTCTCCTCGATATCGCCTGCGGACAGGTTGCGGATAACGACTACCTCGGGCTTAGCGCCTGCCTTCTCAAAGGCACGGGCAGTATCGTACTCGCAGTTTGTTCCGGGGAATACGGGGATGAGGACTCTGGGCTTTGCGATCTTTGTGGAAGCCGAGAGCTGTATGCGATTGGGTGATGAATATGTCTGAGGAGTTGCATCCGTTGTCTTTATGCGGCAGGGGAATACGGGCTCCAGCTTGCCCTCCCATATTCTCTGGAGGTTATCCAGACTGAGAGTATAGTCGCGGCAGATGACCTTGTAGTCCTTGATGGTCTTACCGAGAACCTCCTCGCCGCTCTTTGCATCTCCCTTGAGCTCGATGATGAATGCACCGTAGCAGGGCTTGAACAGCTTGTCTGCTGAGGGCTGTGATGTGAACTCGAAGCCGATCTTGTTACCGAAGCACATCTTGGCAATGCCCTCTGCAAATCCGCCGTAGCCGTTTGTCCAGATGGCATTTGCTCTGCCGTCTGCGATTATCTTTTCCACCTTGTCGAAGCACTCTCTGATGCTGTCGAACTTGGGCAGACCGTGCTCGTCATACTCGGGAACAATGGTGATGACTGTGCTTCCTGCCTCCTTGAACTCTGTGGAGACTACCTTGTCAGCCGTAGCAGTTGAAACTGCGAAGGAAACAAGTGTGGGAGGAACGTCGATGTTCTCGAATGTACCGGACATTGAGTCCTTACCGCCGATAGAGCCGCACTCCAGTTCCAGCTGAGCCTTGAATGCGCCGAGGAGAGCAGCCATAGGCTTGCCCCAGCGGGTGGGATCGTTCTGAGTTCTCTCGAAGTACTCCTGGAATGTGAGCCAGCACTTCTTATATGAGCCGCCTGCTGCAACTACCTTTGCGATGGACTCGATAACAGCCAGCATTGCGCCGTGGTAGGGAGACTTCTCGGAAATATCGGGATTATAGCCCCAGCCCATGAGCGAGCAGGTATTGGTCTCGCCCTTGAGGACGGGTATCTTTGCTGCCATAGCCTGTGAGGGGGTCATCTGGTAAACTCCGCCGAATGGCATGAGGACTGTGCCTGCGCCGATAGTTGAGTCGAACTTCTCGATAAGGCCCTTCTGTGAGCATACATTGAGGTTTGACATGAGCTGTGACCATGTCTCAGCGCTGTCGGCAGGCTCTGTCTCGGAAGTGAATGCAGGTCTCTCGATCTCGATGTCTGTATACTTGGGAGCGCCGTTTGAATTGAGGAACTCGCGTGAAAGGTCAACGATGGTATTGCCGTTCCAGTTCATCTTCAGTCTGGGTTCTTCAACAACGTCGGCAACGAGGGTAGCCTCAAGGTTCTCCTTGGCAGCCTCCTCCATGAATTTATCAAGGTCCTCGGGAGCGATGACAACTGCCATTCTCTCCTGTGACTCGGAAATAGCTATCTCGGTACCGTCAAGACCGTCATACTTCTTGGGCACTGCATTGAGGTTGATAACGAGACCGTCTGTCAGCTCGCCGATAGCAACGGAAACGCCGCCTGCACCGAAATCGTTGCAGCGCTTTATCATCTTAGTTACCTCGGGATTGCGGAACAGTCTCTGGAGCTTTCTCTCCTCGGGAGGATTACCCTTCTGTACCTCTGCGCCGCAGTTCTCAAGTGACTCGAGAGTATGTGACTTTGATGAACCTGTTGCACCGCCGCAGCCGTCGCGTCCTGTCTTGCCGCCGAGGAGGATAACGATATCTCCGGGAACGGGTCTCTCTCTGCGGATATTCTCAGCAGGAGCCGCACCGAGAACTGCACCTATCTCCATACGCTTTGCAACATAGCCGGGGTGATATACCTCGGCAACATGGCCTGTTGCCAGACCGATCTGGTTACCGTAGGAGCTGTAGCCGTTTGCCGCGCCCACTGTGATCTTTCTCTGGGGGAGCTTGCCTGCGATGGTGTCCTCAACGGGTACGAGAGGATTGGCTGCACCTGTTACACGCATAGCCTGATATACATAGGAACGTCCCGAAAGAGGATCACGGATAGCTCCGCCGAGGCAGGTAGCCGCACCGCCGAAAGGCTCGATCTCTGTGGGGTGGTTGTGGGTCTCGTTCTTGAACATGAGGATCCAGTCCTCCTGCTCGCCGTCTATATCCACCTTGATCTTTACAGAGCAGGCATTGATCTCCTCGCTCTCGTCAAGGTCGGGAAGCTTTCCGTCAGCCTTCAGCTTCTTTGCTGCAAGGGTGGCGAGGTCCATAAGGGTCATGGGCTTGTCCGTTCTGCCCAGCTCCTCGCGGACGTTCACATACATATCGTATGTATCCTTTATATAAGGAGTATCTATCTTTACGTTTTCAACATTTGTGAGGAATGTGGTGTGACGGCAGTGATCGGACCAGTAGGTGTCGATCATGCGTATCTCGGTAATTGTGGGGTTGCGCTTTTCCTCGTTGCGGAAGTAGTCCTGACAGAACTTGATATCGTCGTAGTCCATGGCAAGTCCGAACTTGTCAACGAAGGCATGGAGTCCGAAAGCGTTGAGGTTGATGAAGCCCTCAAGCTCCTCAACTGTTGTGGGGATATCATAGTTTGTATCAAGAGTCTTTACAGTCTCCAGTGAAGCCTCGCGGCTCTCAACGGGGTTGATGATATAAGCCTTGAGCTTTGCGAAGTCCTCGTCGGTGATAACGCCCGAAATTATGTAAACTCTGGCATTTCTCACGCGGCAGCGCTCGCCCTGACGGAGTATCTGTATACACTGCTCACAGCTGTCGGCTCTCTGGTCGAACTGTCCGGGGAGGTACTCAACTGCGAATACGCGGTCGGACTCTGCCACCTGAGGAAGCTCGTCATATACCACGTCAACTGCGGGCTCGGAGAATACTGTGCTGATGGCAGCGTTGAAGTCCTCCTCGCTGAGCTTGTCTGCATCGTATCTGTTGAGGATACGGACGCCGGAAATGTTAAGTCTGAGGGCAGTTTTTATATCGCTGAGCACGGACTGTGCCTCAACTGCAAATTCAGGCTTTTTTTCAACGTAAATTCTGAATACGGACATAAAGATCTCCTTTCGGTCAATTCATAATTCATAATTCATAATGCATAATGAGCGTATCGGCTTCGCCGATAATATCAGAAACATGATCATTTAAGATCATTCGCCGCAATTATGAATTATGCATTATGCATTATGCATTTTATAAAGCATTATGCATTAATACAGGTCGCCGACGGGACTGCCGAAGCAGCAGTCGTGACCACACTCTTCTATTATAACACTAATTATCTGATTACGCAAACTTTTTTCGGGATTTTTTCTCGAAATCTTTATTAATGTATAATCGGGTGCATATCCGCGGTGAAATTCTGGTGATTTTTCGCGTTCAAAGAGTACGGGGACTGTTTTTCCCACCTGTGCGCGGAGGTACTCCTCGCGCTTTTCCTCGGCGGCAGCTGTCATCTCCTGCCAGCGCAGGGTCTTGACGCTCTCGGGCACCTGTCCGCTCATTTTGTCGGCTTTTGTGCCCTTTCTCCGCGAATATCTGAAAACGTGGACCTTCGCAAAGCCAACGCGGCGCACAAAGTCCACGGACTCGGCGTGATCCTCGTCGGTCTCCTGCGGAAATCCCACCATTACGTCTGTGGTAAAGGAGCAATCGGGGAAGATGCTCCGTATGTGCTCTGTCAGGGCAAGGTACTCCGCGGCGGTATATCTGCGGTTCATGGCTTTCAGCGTCCTCTCGCAGCCGCTCTGGAGGGACAGATGGAACTGGGGACAGAACTGCGGCAGGGCTCTCAGTCTCGTGAGGAGCTGCTCCGACATCATCTCGGGCTCCAGCGAGCTGAGCCTTATGCGCTCTATGCCCTCTGTGGCGGCGCATATCTCCGCGGCGTCCGCAAGGTCCGCACCGAACTCCCTGCCGTAAAAG
This sequence comes from Ruminococcus flavefaciens, assembly GCF_900116855.1. Classification (GTDB taxonomy): domain Bacteria; phylum Bacillota; class Clostridia; order Oscillospirales; family Ruminococcaceae; genus Ruminococcus; species Ruminococcus flavefaciens_R. The sequence goes on along the minus strand of NZ_UETD01000010.1, from coordinate 30,126 downwards.
GCAAGATTTATGCCCGACAGGACTATCTCCTTCACACCGCCCTCGGCAATGGCTCTCACCTCGCTGCGGAGAACGTCCAGCGGCTTTGAGCGGCACCGTCCCCTCGCATAGGGTATCATGCAGTATGAGCAGAACTGGTTGCAGCCGTCCTGAATCTTCACGAATGCGCGGGTATTGCTGTCAAAACGGGTACACTTCAGGGGCTCGAAAATGTCCTCTGAGCTGTAATCCGAAAGCTCCACTATACGCCTGCGCTCCGCAAGGCAGCTCTGCACCATTCCCGCGATCCTGCTCCTGTGCTTTGTTCCCGCGATAATATCCGCCTCGGGAAGCTGTTCCGCCTCCTCGCGGTTTGCCTGCGGATAGCAGCCTGTCAGAGCTATGACCGCATCGGGAAGCGCCGCCCTTGTCCTGCGAAGTGCCGCAAGGGCTCGGCTGTCGCCCGACGAGGTAACGGTGCAGGAATTTATCACCACGGCGTCGGCACCCTCGGGGGAGTCGGCAATGGCAAAATCGGCTCCGCGAAAGAGCTCCTTCATGCATTCGGTCTCGTAGTGATTGACCTTGCAGCCAAATGTTATAAAATATACTTTATACATAATTCTCCTTATTTTTACTATTTGTCGGAAGGTACGTCACTTTCCCCTCACTGGAATTGTGCACAATTATTACTCCCTGTTTTTATGCACTGTTAATAGTTTATCCTCTATTAATAAAAAACACCGCCCCTATATCAATCATATATACCAAAATGACGAAAATTCCAAAAATGGCTTGACAGCGCCGATTAGAAGTGCTATTATATAACTGCGGTCGGGAAAAGCCGCATGAAAAAGAAATAAACAAGAAAAAATCCATTCGCACACCCGTACATCTGAAAACAGGAGGTAAAGTATGACTAAAACAACTGTTAATCTTCAGGCAATCAATGACGTAAAGGAATTCGTCAACATCGTTATGAAGTATGATTTCGATATTGACCTCGTTTCCGGAAGATATGCTGTCGATGCAAAGTCGATCATGGGTATCTTCAGCCTCGACCTCTCAAAGCCTATCCAGCTGAATGCGCACACAGATGACGCTGACAAGTTCCTCAAAGAGATCGATAAGTTTATCGTAAAGTAAGATAAATAACAGAAAAAGCAAAAGGGATATGTTCCGTAAGGAATGTATCCCTTTTCTTTGTTATTCAGTCCTCTGCGTGTATCTCGCGGATGATGTTGCCGTTGTTCGCGTCTATGTACACCTCGGTCACGTCGTCGTCAATGACAGGAACTATCCACGCCAGTACGGGTCCCTCCGCAATTGTCAGCTGCGGCTTGGCGCCCTTGTCTGTCTTATATTTGTCCGCGGCACACTTCACAGCCTCTGCCTCGCTGACCTTCGGATCTGTGCTGAAGCCCCAGAGGTCGGTATAATGGCTGTTGAGCACTACTGCCCTGCTGCCCTCGTCATAGTCCACCATAAGCTCCACATATCCTGCCTGCATACCGTCGCAGTACTGGTCAAATCTGTAATCAATCTTGTGGTTATATTCTGTAGCGCCGCTGTACTGAAGCTCGCTGTATACGTCGATATATCCCATTATCTGAGAATATGAGGCGATAAGATCAAGGGCTTCCCTCTCGTTGTTCACGGGATCGTCGCTGAGGACTCCCTGAATTATCTTCACCTCGTCGGTCTCCTCGTCTCTGGTGACGTAGACCTGCTCCTCGCCGCTCATTGGTGTTATATCCTCGAGAGTTCTCTGCTCCACAGCCCATGACTCGGGTCTGTCGGCAGCTCCGCTGCCCTTGCGCGAATGGGAATCTCCCGAACAGCCGCTCAGCATCACTGCCGCAGCAGTAACGGCTGCCGCCGCGATAATCGTCTTTTTCATGTCAGCACCTTCATTCCGTTATTGTCTGTTATAATAATCTATACCGCCGTTTGGACGGAAATACGTCCTTATATAGCCGTCTGTGGACAGTATAACGAACTCGTTGGTAGACTCTATGTAGTAAACTCCGTCGCCGTCCTCCGCCTCGGTCTTGTGAAGGGCTGAAGAGTTGTTGATAACGTCGCTGGCGCCCTTTTCGTAGTCAGCTGCCGAAGCATAGTCAAAATCCCCGTCAAACTCCGAGCCGTGCTTCTCGAAATGCTGGTTGAGGAGCTTTTTACTGCGGAAGTGATACTCCACATAGGTCCCGTCATCGCTGTCGAATACCGCCGTGGTGGTAGTTGTATCGGTATATTCATCCTCGGAAGAAGTGGTCTTTTTATTCTTGTTCTTGTTCTTTTTGGTAGTTGTAACGCTGTCCTCATCTGCGGCGGAGGTGGTCTTCTTCGCCTTTTTCGTGGTGGTCTGTGCCTTGGTGGTCCACTCCACTATGCCTTCTGTTGTGGTCTCCGCTTCTGTATGCGGTCTCTCGATATAGCTGTCATTGTGGTCGGTGCAGCCGCTGAGCATTGACGCCGCTATTACTGCCGCTGCCGATACTGCGGCAAAAAACTTTATTTCTTTCATTTTCTGACCTCCTCACATAGCTCTTGTAAATACATTATACAGCAACTCAGCAAAAATATCAAGCAAAAAATTGGTTTCCCTTTTATTGCGAAACGGAAACAATCACACTTTGTCCTATAAGTCAAAAAACAGTATGAAAATTTGTTGCAAACGATAATTGATACTTCGCCGCCGATATGCTATAATAAAATATGAACAACTTTTGAACGGAGGCTGTGCTATGGTCGCAGGTATCATCGACAGTGTTAATAATACCCGTTTCTGGGAGGAGTCTATCGGAGAAGCCTTTGAGTGCGTTCTGACAGCCGATGCGGCAGGTCTCCCCGACTGTGATATCATTCTCGTTTCCGAGGAGTATTGCAGCGGCTCGGTAGGCTCTGTCATCAGCAGTATACGCAGCTCGGAAAGGCTCCGCCGTATCCCTACCGCCGCAGTTACCTCGGATACAAGCGGCGAAAATCAGGAGATACTCCTTGCCATGGGCTTCGACGATATAATCCGTCTCCCCCTCTGCGGTCAGCTGCTTCTGAGAAGGGTCAGAGCACTGAACGCTCTCCCTCCCCGTGAGGACTCCGACAGCGAGGTGTCCTTTGAAAAGCTCCTTGCCATGAGAGACCGTGATACGGGAGCTTTCTGCGTCCGCTCCAAGGACTTCGCCAACATCTTCCGCTTCGTCATGAGGATACTGGAAAGAACGGGAAGGTCAGCTCAGATGCTGGTCATGTCCCTTTCCTGTGACAGCAGCCGATCCCCTGCCTCCCGTCATAAGGTCATGCACACCCTTTCCGAAGCGGTAAGGCTCTGTCTACGCAGAGGAGATATGGCGTCGGTCTGCGGCGATGACAGTGTGATGGTGCTCCTCATCGGTGCCGATGACGACGGCGGTCATCTGGTGGCAAGCCGTATCGTAAGCAGCTTTTACAGCGAATGCGACGACGGTGCATTCGAGCTCAGCTACGATATCAAGGAAGTTGGCAGCAAATAGTTATTTCGGGCGGAGATTTTCCGCCCGTTTTTATTGCAGCAGTGCGGAAAGCCGCCCTCGGCGTTCCACAGCCATTAGCGCGCAGGGACGCCCAATGGGCGTCCCTGCAAAGCATATATAGCCGCCATGATTATGCATTATCAGACCAGCTTTATGTCAAAGCGCTCCAGCCAGCAGTTAAGCTGCAGGAAATAGGCTATGGTCTGGGGAAGGTTCATGAGCTGACCGTACCACTGGACATGGTCCTCATGCCGCAGCAGCCGTTCAAGCTCCTCACGCTTCACAAGCTCCGTGAGCCGTCCGCCGCTGTCAAGTACGCTCCTCAGTCTCTCCGTCACAATATCGAGGAACACAGGGTCGTGAGTCTTGGGGTAGGGGCTCTTTTTCCGCCATAATACCTTCTCGGGAAGCCAATCCTTCATGGCTTCCCGGAGAAGTCCCTTTTCTCTGCCCTTGTAGTCCTTGTACTCCCACGGCACGTTGTACAGATACTCGGCTATGCGGTAATCGCAGAAGGGCACCCTCACCTCCAGTCCGCTGTACATGGACATCCTGTCCTTGCGGTCCAGCAAGGTCTGCATGAACCAGTGGAAATTCAGCTGGGTCATCTCCCTCATGCGGTACTCAAGAGGACTGTCATCGGGGAGCTTCATGGCGTAGTCCGCTGTTCTTCGGTAGGCAGAGTAGACGTAGTCCACGGCGTCTATCTCACGGGCATACCTGTCGCAGAGGAAACGGCTGCGGTAGGCTGTGCTCTGCGCCCACGGAAATCCGTCGGTCATGCGGGTATTCTCGTCCCTGTACCACGGATAGCCCCCGAATATCTCGTCGGCACACTCCCCCGAAAGGGCGACGGTGCCGTATTTTTTTATCTCGCGGCAGAACAGCAGCATGGAGGAGTCCACATCTGCCATACCGGGCAGTCCCCGTGCTTCCACCGCGTCATCAAGAGCCTTTGCAAGGTCGGCAGTGTCAAGGACGATGTTATGGTGGTCGGTGCCGAGATATTCAGCCATGCAGGCAATGTACTCGGGGTCGCTGTCGGGCTGGAAATGACTGCTGCAGAAGTATTTCTCGTTGTTGCGGTAGTCCACGGACAGGGTGGTGAGCTGTCTGCCCTGCTTCTTCAGCTCCGCTGCCGCCACGGAGGAGATGAGGCTGGAATCAAGTCCTCCCGAAAGAAAGGTACACACAGGCACATCCGACACAAGCTGACGCCTTACGGAGTCCAGCACAAGCTCGCGGACGTGCTCGGCGGTGTCCTCAAAGCTCTCATGAAGCTCATATGCCCTCAGCCGCCAGTACTCCCACAGCTTCGTTCCCTCGGCGGTGTAGTATCCGCACCAGCCCGGCTTTACCTCCTTTACGCCGCGGATAACGCCGCAGCCCATTGTCCGTCCCGGTGCCATGAGAAGAAGCTCCGCCGCCCCAACTGCGTCTATCTCATGGGGAACGAGAGGATGCTCCAGCAGGGAGGGCAGCTCGGAAGCAAAGATGAGCCGTGTTCCCGTATCATAGTAAAACAGGGGCTTCACACCTATCCTGTCCCGTGCAAGGAAAAGTCGCTGCTCCTCCTCGTCCCAGACCGCAAGGGCGAAGATGCCGTTGAACCTGTCAACGCAGGTGCTTCCCCATTTTATGTAGCTTTTCAGAACTACCTCGGTGTCGGAATGAGTGGTGAAGTCAAAGTCGCCTGCAAGCTCACGCCTAAGCTCCTCCGTGTTGTAGAGCTCGCCGTTGTAGACTATGGTGTACCGCCCGAAGCTCATGGGCTGCCTGCCGCCGTCTATGTCGATGACTGCAAGCCGCGTATGGATAAGGGCTGCCTGACGCTTCAGCACCATGCCGCGCTGGTCGGGTCCTCTCCGCAGCAGGGCGTGCTGCATTTTTTCGTATATCTTCATGTCCTCGCGCATATCCTCGATGAAGCTGACAGCTCCTGCAATTCCGCACATATCTCTCCTCCGCCGCTTTTCGGCATACGGTACGCCGTTTTGTCAGTATCATTATATGAAAAAGACCTCCGTTTGGTTACGGAGGTCTCTGTGTTTATTCACTTCTGTTTGCGGAGTCCCGACTTTATGCCGTCCATTATGATGTCACGCGCCTTTATGGCTTCCTCCTTGGTAAGGGGAGGGGTATCCCCCAAGGGGTAATCAAGTCCCAGCTCGGCGTATTTCGGCTTCGCCATATCATGATAGGGCAGTACGTCCAGAGCCTTGATATTGCTGAGAGTGGAGAGAAACTCCCCAAGCGCAAAAAGCTCCTCATATTTATCGGTGATGCCCGGCACTACCACATGGCGTATCCACACGGGTATGCCCAGCTCGCGGATATGCTCCGCAAAAGCAAGTATATTGCGGTTCCCCTTGCCCGTCAGCCGCTTGTGCTCCTCGTTGTCTATGTGCTTTATGTCAAGCATGACAAGGTCGGTGTACTTCAGGGCTTCGTCTATCTTCTCATGGTGGGCAGGGTCATATACCCCTGCGGAGGTGTCAAGGCAGGTGTGGACACCCTTGCTCTTTGCAAGAGCGAACAGCTCTGCAAGAAACTCGGGCTGCGCCAGCGGCTCGCCCCCTGTTGCGGTTATTCCTCCCGACTTCAAGAACTCCTTATAGGAGTCATACTCCTTCATCAGCTCCTCTGCCGTTACCTCTCTGCCCCCGGAAAAGTCCCATGTATCGGGATTGTGGCAGTATTTACACCTCAGCGGACAGCCCTGAAAGAATACCACAAAGCGAACTCCGGGTCCGTCTACCGTTCCGAAGCTCTCCGTTGAATGTATGCGTCCTTTCATCTGCTGCACCTCTGTCTTATATATTTCATGAGGGCGCGTTTTTCGTTGATAAGGCGCTCCTCCATAACAAGCTGTAATATTTCTTCAAGGACCGTTCCTATCTCCTCGCCCTCAAGTCCGAGAGCCATGAGGTCGGTGCCTTTTACGGCAAGTCCCTTTATACTGCGGCATTCGTTGTTTGCTATCATTTCCCGTGCCATTTCCATATAGCTGTCAAAAACGTGGTTCTCGTCTGCTACAAACGGATTTTTCGCGGAGTTATCGCACTTTTTCAGCTCCATGAGCTTGAAGAAAAGCTTGTCGCCCATTACGGACAGCATCTTCTTTACGTCCGTCCTGTTTTTCAGCTTCTTGCTGTGATAGGCGATGAGCTTAACTGTGTCGGCGATAGTGCGTTTGTCATAGCGGAGCCGCTTCATTATTTTCTCGGTCATTTCCGCTCCCACGCGGTCGTGCTGCTTGAAATGTCCCCTGCCTGTCTCGTCAAGCTTCATGCAGGGTGGCTTGCCGATATCGTGGAAGAACAGCGTCCTGCGGAGAAGCAGGTCCTCCTGCGGAGCCGCCCCCATGGCGCGTATCATGTGCTCCCAGACGTTGTACTTATGATAGGGTGAACGCTGATCCAGACCGATGCAGGGCTTGACTTCGGGTATCACTGAGATAATGACGTTGCTGTACTCCATAAGGACCTCAACCGCATTCCTGCCGCAGATGGTCTTGTCAAGCTCCTCCCTTATGCGCTCACGGGAGATGTTGCTGAGCTGTGAGTTCATATCGTATATGGCTCTTGCTGTCCTGACGTCTATCCTGAATCCCAGCTGAGAGGAAAAGCGTATGGCGCGCATTATACGCAGGGCGTCCTCAGCAAACCTCTGCTCGGGCGCTCCTACGCAGCGGATGAGCTTTCTTTCGATATCCTCCCTGCCGCCGAACGGGTCAACGATATTTCCGTGCCTGTCCATAGCTATGGCGTTCACGGTGAAATCGCGGCGTGCAAGGTCATCAGCTATATCCGTAGTGAACTCCACGCTGTCGGGGCGGCGGTGGTCGGTGTACTCTCCGTCTATCCGATATGTAGTTATCTCATAGGGCACATCGCCGCAGATAACGGTGACTGTGCCGTGTTTGATGCCTGTGGGTATGATCCTGTAGCCGCTGAAGGCTTCCATTATCTGCTCGGGAAGGGCATTTGTGGTTATATCGGTGTCATGTATCTCTCTGCCCATTATCCTGTCGCGGACGCAGCCGCCTACCATATAGGCTTCATAGCCATTCTGTTCAAGCACCGACAGTACCTTGTCGGTATTCTTATCGAGTTCCAATACAGCTGCCTCCTTTCTGTGATGAATAATGGTTTACTTCTTGCTCAAAAGACTGCGCTTCTTGACGTTCACAAGGGCTGCGCCGAAAAGCAGGTACATCTTCGTCTGGTCTGCCCATTCGGATACGCCTCCTGCGAACTTATAGTCCTCCATGAGGTCCATCAGGCATACATTCAGCAGTACCCTTGCAAATACGGGCACAAATGCAGCTACTATGAGCCATCTGCTCTGATTTATGGTGTAGTCACGCCGCGTGAGCCTGAACATGAATATGAGCAGCAGCACCACAAGCACTGCGGAAAAGAAGTCCAAAGCCACTGTGCCGAAAAAATATCCGTCCTTTTGCGGGAATGCGTAGATATTATCACGGGTGTGCGCCAGAAACTGCACTCCCTCCGCCGCCATGCCCGTTACGGGAAGTATGCCGAGATAGGGCGAGCGGTCGAACAGGACTATCAGTACAGTAAATACTGCAAATGCCGTCGGCAGCAGCAAGTACCTGAATATAAAATCGGGAATGTATATGGGGTGTCGTGCGTTTTCCAGCTCAACAGAAAAATCCCTGATACCGCTTGTCAGCAGCAGAGCTGCAAATACTGCCGCTGCGGCAACTACTGCTGCATATACTGCCATGCCCATCTTTCTGCGGTTTTTCTTATCAAGCTCATCTATCTCCCTGCATACGGGGCAGCTGAGCTCTCCTTCGGGTATCTCGCTGCCGCATTTAGGGCATATTCTTCTCATAGCTTCCAGTCATCACACAGTTTATGGATTGCCTCGGTGAGCTGACGCATATCTGCATTAGTCCTTCCGTCAGAGTCCTTGATGAGTGCGGAGAGACGCTCCGAAGCTGCCAGAAGGTCGCTGTAAGCGATACTGTAATTGGCGGTATTTTTCCTCTTGGGTATCGGTATGGGCTCGGCATCTACGGTTATGACGTTCTCGGCGATGTCGAACTCGGCTCCGCTGTACGGAACGTAGACCTCTGCTCCCAGCTCGTCACGGAGTCTCTGTGCGAAGCTCTCGGAGGAGCTTGCCTCGCCGTGGTTTACGAAGAAGCGCTTTACTCCCGAAACTGCCTTTGCCCATGCAAGGAGACCGTTGACGTCTGCGTGTCCGCTGATACCGGGAAGCTGTGTAATACGGGCGGCAACCTTTACGGTCTCGCCAAAGAGCTTTACCCTCTTGGCGCCTTCGATAAGTGCTCTTCCAAGGGTATTGCTTGCCTGATATCCAACGAAAAGTATGGTGTTCTGCTTCTTCCAGAGGTTGTGCTTGAGGTGATGCTTGATACGTCCTGCCTCGCACATACCGCTGGCTGAGATTATCACCTTGGGACGTTCATCACTGTTGATGGCAACGGAGTCGTTGCTGGTGACAGTGCGGATAAGTCCCTCAAAGGCAATGGGATTTATGCCCTTGCGGACAAATGAGAGGGCTTCCTCATCGTAGCAGCTCTCGCGGTTGCTGATAAATATATCCGTTGCCTCATTGGCAAGGGGACTGTCCACATATACGGGGAAGCCGTCGTGGCCCTTTACAAGTCCTTCATTCTTGATATGCCTTATGAAATAGAGCATTTCCTGCGTTCTGCCCACAGCAAATGAGGGGATTATGACGCTGCCGCCGCGGTCAAAGGTCTCCTGAAGCACCTTTGCAAGAGATGAGGTATAGTCGGTGGGGCGGTCGTGTACGCGGTTTCCGTAGGTGGACTCTATCATAACGTAGTCCGCAGCCTCGATGAACTGAGGGTCGCGGATAAGTGGCTGCTCGGTGTTGCCGATGTCGCCCGAGAATGCAATGGTCTTGGTGACGCCGTCCTCTGTAAGGGTGAGGAGTATGCTTGATGAGCCGAGAAGATGTCCTGCATCGCGGAACAGTACCTTTATGCCCTCAGCTATCTCCACCTCGGTATCGTATTTATGAGGAATGAAAAGCTCGATGGCTCCGATAGCATCGTCCATGGTGTAGAGGGGCTGATAAGGCTCCTCACCTCGTCTGGCAGCCTTTCTGTTGCGCCATTCTGCTTCAAATTCCTGAATGTGGGCACTGTCGCGGAGCATTACGCTGCACAGGTTTGAGGTAGCCTCTGTGGCGTGTATCTCCCCCTGAAATCCGCCTGCATATAGGAGAGGAAGAAGTCCCGAATGGTCGATATGTGCGTGGGTAAGGAGCACAAAGTCGATATTTGCAGGCGCAACAGGCACCTGTACATTCTCATATATGTCCTCTCCCTGCTGCATACCGAAGTCTATGAGGAACTTCTTGCCGCAGGCTTCTATATATGTGCAGCTGCCCGTTACCTCATGGGTAGCGCCGATAAAAGTCATTTTCATAGAATAACCTCCTGTGATAAATCAAAATTTAGCTTCGCTAAATTTTGATTTGAGTGAATAGTGATTAGTGAATAGTGAATAGTTGTGGTGTCGCCTTCGGCGACGTTATTTAAATAATGTGAGCGCAGCGAACACATTAACTAATCACTAACCACTATGCACTAATCACTATTAGCGCTTGCGCTAAATTATGATTTACTATATTATAACACATTTGATTGCGGATGTCTACATTGAATATAAAATACTGCTCTCATTTAATGATAAACGATAAATATTTATCGTAAAAATTGTACAAAGACTGCCGTTCCGAGGACTGCCATTTATATGCAAACATACAATAATTAACGATAAACATTAAAAATCCATTGACAAACGTTAATACCCGTGATATGATATAGTCACAGAAGGGGGGACGCCTCCGAAAGGAACTACACTGTTCAAAAAGGAGTAATTATTATGAATAACGAAAAAATGATCTCAAAACTCAAAGTCATCAGCAGAATATCAGTAGTCGGCGTCATCGCCTATATCGCTCTTATGGCTTACCGCTACCTGCCCGATGTGGTAAACGGCTTCATGGACGGCTGGAACTCATACGACGGAGGCGAAGCTGCCGCTGACGAAATGCCCGTGTGGAAGATACTCACTGCTGTTCCCTGCGGTATCGCCTTTGCAGCAACTCTGATAATCATTATCGTTGCCGGACTTCAGCTGCTTTTCAGTCTCAGCAAGGGCAATTCACCTTTCAACGAAAAGGTAAGCAAGTCCATCAAAAATCTGGGAGTCAGCTGTATCGTGTTCGAGATAGTAAGAACGTTCCTCATGTTTGTCACCCTCGACACCGTACACATCGGTATGCTGTGGCTGGCAGGACTTGTTTTATGTGCATTCTCGCTGGTTTTCCGCTATGGAACAATTTTACAGAAAGAGTCAGATGAGACATTATAAGGAGGCTTAACAATGAGCAGATCAAACGTAGAAGCAAAAATAAAAGAGAGCAGTCTCGCCATAATGATAATATCTTTGATCGGCGCTGCCCTGACAGCCTGTGCAGGCTTTTATCAGCTTTTATCAGATACAGAAAGAATATCCGACGACTATGTCAAAAAGATGATGCTAAAGACAGCTTTATCAAACATCATATGCTCCGTCATACTTATTATAGCAGCTGCCATTTTCTATAGGATAGCCAAAAACGCCAGACCTTTTACTAATGGCAATATCACCGCTATCCGCATAATAGCACTGCTGTTCCTGATAAATGCAGTCCTGCCGTCGATAATCGTGGGAATGTATCTTGGCTTCGCCAAAATAAGTATTATTGGCTCAGGCTCAATATTCAACGCAGCACTGTGTTTCTTCTTCGGTGAGATACTGCGCTACGGGAACCTGCTCCAGACCGAGTCCGACGAGACATTATAAGGAGGGCGCTATGGATAAGGAGAAGCTTACAAAAAAGATAAAAAAGCTCAGCAGGTTTACTTTCTATGCAATGTTTTTTTACTGCATACTTAACTGCTGCGACATCTGGCCCGACAACGTAAAACGACACAATGTGCATATGGACATCAACGATATGCCCCTATGGAAAGGCATACTTTCCATTGCCGCCATTTTCTTCCTTGTGGTAGGCGTGGTGGGCGCGTTCATCTCCGCCATGAAGACTATGTCATATCTCAGCAAGGGCAGGACGCCCTTTACCAAGAAGATCGCAAACCGCGTCCGCGATCTGGGAATTTACTTCATCGTTATGGAGATAGCCTGCAATGCTCTGGTATTTATAGGCTCGGGAAAAATCGAGCCGGACCTGTTCTGGCTGGCAGGACTGGTGCTTTATGCGTTTTCCGTAGTTTTCCGCTATGGCGCAAAGCTCCAGAAAGAATCGGACGAAACATTATAAAACAGGAGGGATTATTAATGGTAAATGCAACAGTATCAAACAAGGACAAGAACGTAGAGAAGGTGAACACACTGGGCAAGGTCAGCGGGATAATGCTGAATATAGCCCTCACCGCACTCATCATCGGCATGGTGACCTGCATAGTGATGTCAATATATTTCTGTACACTGCCTAAGGACGCAGTGGCTCTCAAGGGCGATTTCAAAGGCAGCGTGACCGTCAGCCATGAGCTGCCCGAAAAGTTCATCGTAATAAATGAGGAAGACGTGGAAGTCGGCAAGGAAGGCAGACAGCTGAAATACTCCGTTACCGAGAACAGGGACGAGGACAACAACAAGGTCTATGACATAAGCTTCCTGCTGGACAAGCTGACGGGAACCGAGCTGAAGCTGGTGGCAGCAGGCGCAATGGCGCTGATAGCTTTATCCCTGCTGATACTCAGTATCATCGTCATCTTCGGCAAGAAACTTGCAAAGGCACTGGCAACCTGCGACTCGCCCTTTGAGGACAATGTGCTGAAAAAGATGAAGTCATTCGGTTTTTCGCTTATCCCATGGGCATTATACAAGCTTATAGTGGGAAATCTCGGCGGTATCACAACGGTCATCTTCGTGCTCATAGTTCTGCTGTTCATCAGCGTATTCAACTACGGCGCAAAGCTCCAGCGCGAGTCCGACGAGACACTGTGAGGTGGGAATATGTCGATAATCCTCAGACTTGACCGCGTTATGGCGGACAGAAAAATGAGCCTTAACGAGCTCAGTGACCGCGTTGGCGTCAGCAACGTTAACCTCTCCAAGCTGAAAACAGGAAAGGTCAGCGCTATTCGCTTCTCCACCCTCAATGCCATCTGCAAGGTGCTTCAGTGCCAGCCCGGAGATATCCTTGAATTCATCGATGACGACAAGGAGTAAGGCAGCTGCTCCGAAGCCGTTAGCCTTTAGCTTTTAGCCATCAGGAAGCGGAACGCCGCCCCTGCAATGCCAACTTCCGGGACGCCGACAACGGCGTCCCCTACAATGTGCTAACGGCTTAAATCAGCCAAATACAAAGCCCCTGAGTGTTTGCGGACACTCAGGGGCTTTTTTATATCACATAATGTATTACTTGATGATCCTTACTCTGATAACGCCGTCTACTGCGTTGATCTTGCCCTCTACTGTGGGCGGTACATCACCGATGATATCGAGCATTGTGTAAGCAAAGTCCTTCTTGCTTGCATTTACCATGTTCTCGATATTGAGTCCCTCATTGCCTACTGCTGTTGTGATGGAAGCAATAGTTGTGGGAACGTTCTTGTGGATGATGCAGATCTTTGTGCCGACTGCGTTCATTGAAGCGTTGGGGAGGTTTACGGAGTTCTTGATGTTTCCGTTCTCGAGGTACTCGATGAGCTCCTCAGCTGCCATTACTGCACAGTTGTCCTCGCTCTCGGGTGTGGAAGCACCAAGGTGAGGAAGAACGATAACGTTCTCAACGCCGAGAACTACGTCATCAGCAAAGTCTGTAACGTACTTTGCTACCTTGCCGTCAGCGATAGCCTTTACTACTGCCTCGCTGTTGATGAGCTCGCCTCTTGCGAGGTTGATAAGACGAACGCCGTCCTTCATCATAGCGATCTGCTCAGCATCGATAGTGTTCTTTGTCTGAGGAGTATAAGGCATATGGATCGTTATGTAGTCGCTGTTTGTGTAGATCTCGTTGATATCGGAAACGATCTTTACTGTAGGATCGAGGTGGAGAGCTGCTCCGATGGAGATGTAGGGATCGTAGCCGATAACCTTCATGCCCAGAGCCTCTGCTGCGTTTGCGATCTTACCGCCGATAGCGCCCAGACCGATGATACCGAGGGTCTTGCCTGCGATCTCGGGACCTGCAAACTTGGACTTGCCGCCCTCAACTGTCTTGGGAGCGTCGGGTGTGCCCTTCAGTGAAGCTGCCCATGTAGCTGCCTCAACGATCTTTCTTGAAGCAAGGAGAAGTGCGCATACTGCAAGCTCCTTAACTGCGTTTGAGTTGGCACCGGGAGTATTGAATACACAGATACCCTCCTGTGCGCAGCGCTCAACAGGGATATTGTTTACGCCTGCACCTGCACGGGCAATTGCGAGAAGGTTGTCGCCGAACTGCATATCGTGCATCTTTGCGGAACGTACCATTATAGCATCGGGGTTTGCAATTTCCTCGGCAACAGCATACTTGCTCTTGTCAAATACATCTGTTCCGACTGCTGATATCTTATTTAATGTCTGGATATTGTACATTTCAGTAAACCTCTTTCTATGTTTTTTTGAAATGCATAATTAAGAATTCATAATTGCGGAGCTCGCTACGCTCGATATATCAAGTATAAAAAGTCACTGTAATTATGCATTATGCATTATGAATTACGAATTATTACGAGTTTTCTTCCTCGAACTTCTTCATGAAGGCTACCAGCTTCTCAACGCCCTCGATAGGCATTGCGTTGTAGATGGAAGCTCTCATGCCGCCTACTGTTCTGTGACCCTTGAGGTTCTCGAAGCCTGCTGCCTTTGACTCAGCAACGAACTTCTTGTCAAGCTCCTCGTTGCCTGTGATGAAGGGAACGTTCATGAGTGAGCGGTCCTTCTTCTCAACTGTGCCCTTGAACATCTTGCTGCTGTCGAGGAAATCGTAAAGGATCTTAGCCTTCTTCTCATTGTGAGCCTTCATAGCCTCGAGTCCGCCCATCTTCTTGATCCACTTGAATACCTTGCCGCATACATAGATGCCGTAGCAGGGAGGTGTGTTGTAGAGAGACTCGTTGTCAGACTGTATCTTCCAGTCCATCATTGTAGGTGTGCACTTGAGTGCGGGGCCGTCAGCGATGAGGTCCTCACGAACGATGATGATCTGAACGCCTGAAGGTCCTACGTTCTTCTGAACGCCGCCGTAGATAACGCCGTACTTTGTTACGTCAACAGGCTCTGAGAGGAAGCATGAGCTTACGTCAGCTACGAGCTCGTGACCCTTTGTGTTGGGGAGCTCCCAGAACTTTGTTCCGTAAATTGTGTTGTTCTCGCAAATGTAAACATAGTCTACATCATCGGGTATATCAAGATCTGAGCAGTCAGGGATATATGAGAATGTCTTGTCAGCAGATGAAGCTACTCTTACTACTTCGCCGTACTTTTCAGCTTCCTGTGCAGCCTTCTTAGCCCACTGACCTGTGATGATGTAAGCAGCCTTGCCCTTCTTCATCAGGTTCATGGGAACGCCTGCGAATACCAGTGAAGCGCCGCCCTGTACGAAGATAACCTTGTAGTTGTCGGGGATATTCATGAGGTCGCGGAGATCCTTCTCTGCTTCCTTGATGATCTCATCGTATACCTTTGAACGGTGAGACATCTCCATTACGGACATTCCGCATCCCTTGTAATCCATCATTTCATCTG
Organism: Ruminococcus flavefaciens; assembly: GCF_900116855.1. Classification (GTDB taxonomy): domain Bacteria; phylum Bacillota; class Clostridia; order Oscillospirales; family Ruminococcaceae; genus Ruminococcus; species Ruminococcus flavefaciens_R. The sequence goes on along the minus strand of NZ_UETD01000010.1, from coordinate 14,861 downwards.
CACATTCCTTGAGCACTTCCTCGGGAAGTACTGCAGGACCTGCACTGAAGTTGTAAACTCTGCTCATTTTAAAAACCTCCAAGTTTGATATATGAAATAGGTAGTATTTGCCATACAATATAAATTATACTCCTTTGTCCCCCATAAGTCAATATATAAAAATGATTTTTTTGCCTCTTGTTAAATATTCGTCAAATGCCGCAAAAAACAGCATGACAAAGGGGAGCCCCCTTGGGCGAAATCGTGGCATAAAACTACCGAGCCCATAATTTCAGGCTCGGTGACCCGCTTTTCCGTTAAAGAAAGCTTATTAATGCTGCTCTGTTATTACAAAGTTACCTCTGTGCAACACTCTATTTCAGACGCTTGTGCCAGAAGCCTACGGAGTCCTCGGTAATGAAGCCCGCCGCATTGTAGAACCTCCTGCGCCAGTCATAGGAATTCACATAGCATTTCAAGACGCCCTTTTCCCTGCACTTCAGTATCGCTCCGTGCATAAGCGCCGTGCCCAGTCCCTTGTGCCTGTATTTTTCCCTTGTGCTCACAGGCTCGATGAGGGCAGTCTTTGTCACCGTATCCACATAGACGAAGCAGTATGCACACACATTGTTCTCATCGGCTGTTTCCTCGTCGGTTATGATAACTTCAAAGCTGTCTGCATACATGGACGACTTCTTCCGCGACTCATAGGCAGTCATGCCGTTTCTGTAACCCACGGCTTCAAGCTCGGGGTGAAAGCCCAGATTGAGCGCGCTCCATTTCAGAGCCTCGTCGGGATACTCATTTCCGCAGAGGAGCTTATACCCGTCGGGGAGCTCCACCGTCACAGCCGCGGTCTGAGGGTATACATAATTGTCATAATCCTCCTCAGCCTGCCTGCTGTAACCCATTTCCGTGAGTATCTCACCTCTGTAAGCAAGGCTGTCGTTTGCTATGACAAGGAAGTCCACAGAGCCGTCCTTGTCCTTTTGGAACAATGGCAGGCAATTCTCCTCGGCATAGCTCACCATATCCGCAAAAATGCTCTCATGCCCTTTCTTGATGCTCATATAGACCGCGTCGCCGTCGGGAAGAATACAGCCGACTATACTGCCGCCGTCCTCCCACATAAAAATATAGTCCGCAGACCTCGGCAGTCCGCAGTCGGTATACTGTACATCCATTCTGTATATCAGGTCGTGAAGCCGCTGGGGAAGCCATGAGGTCATGTTTCCGGTCTCGTAATAGCATTCCCTGAGATAGCTTTCAAGCCTTTGAAGGTCTTTTTCCATATCAAAGCGTTTTATTTCCATAAGTTTTCTCCTGCATTTATAAAAAGAACGGCTTTGGTCAGCTTCCCTCAGAGGGGACTGCCTTGCCGTTCTTTCGGTTTATTCATAGTACACAACGGCGATGACCGTTATGTTGTCCTTGCTGCCGTTTTCAAGCGCCTTGTCCACAAGGAGGTGGAGCCTGCTCTTGAGACTTTTCGGCAGCTCAAGTATCTCCTCGATATCAAGCGCCGAAACATAGTCGGAAAGTCCGTCGGTACAGAGCAGAAGCAGGTCGCCGTACTCCATGCCCCCGTCTATGCTGACCGTGTCCACCTTCGGTGTGGACTTAACATTGCCGAACACAGGAAAGATTATGTTCCTGTGAACGTGTTCCCTGCGCTCCTCACGGGTGATGGCGCCCTCGTCGATAAGGAGCTGCACAAGGGACTGGTCGCGGGATATCTGCCTGATACGTCCGCCGCGGTAGCGGTAGAGACGGGAGTCTCCCACATTGAAGGTGAGGATATTATTGCTCTCGTCCACGGCAAAGCCGCAGAGAGTCGCCTGCATATTGTGCATCTCCGGGTCGGACTCGCTGTACTCGGCAAGTCGGCGGTGAATTGCAAGGAGCTCCTCGTCAAGCTTCATATCGCCGCTGTAATCCACATCGCGGAGCAGCTCCAGACACATCTTTGAAGCCAGCTCTCCCGAGCGCTCTCCCGAAACTCCGTCCGACACCGCCGCGATAAAGGGCGGTGCTATGGTCTGCTCCGAGGAACCCGAATCTATTACGCTGTCCTTGATGAGCAGTGCATCCTCGTTATGGGGCATCACGCCTTTTTCTGTGACTCCGCAGCAGTAATACATCCGATTTCCTCCTTTCTGCGTGTTATTCTATGCCGTACATCGTCATGCCGTTGCGGCAGGTGATGTCTATGAGCTCCTGAACGGGTATGCCCTTGACCTCGGCTGCCTTTGCCGCCGTGAACTCTATCATGGAGCTGTCACTGCGTCTTCCTCTCAGGGGCTCGGGTGCCATATAGGGGCAGTCTGTCTCCATGAGGAGCCTGTCCATAGGCACCTCTGCCAGCGCTTTCAGTGCTTTCTTTGCGTTCTTGAATGTGAGGACTCCCGTAAAGCCGATGTACATACCTGTCTTCAGTATCTCCTTTGCGGTCTCGGCTGAGCCGCTGAAGCAGTGTACCACGCCGCGGGGACGGAACTCCTTCAGTATATCCACGGTGTCCTCGGCAGCATTGCGGCTGTGAACTATGACGGGCATATCCAGCTCAGCCGCAAGAGCCAGCTGCTCACGGAAAAAGCGTATCTGCTTTTCGCGGTCATAGTTTTCGTAGTGGTAATCAAGACCTATCTCGCCTACCGCCTTTACCTTCGGGTGCGAGGCGATCAGGCTTTTCAGTCTGTCAATGTAGTCCGCAGGGGTCTCGTCCACGCTCTCGGGGTGGACTCCTGCCGCTGCGTAGATATAGCCGTAACGCTTTGCCAGCTCAGCATTTGCCGCCGAGTCCTCCAGTGAGGAGCCTGCCAGCATGACAAGCTTCACGCCCTTTCGGGGAAGCTCCTCCAGCACCTGCTCCCTGTCCTCGTCAAATGCGCTGTCTGCGTAATGTGCGTGAGTATCGAATATCCCTGTCATTACTTCTCCTTGAAGTACTGGTCCTTGACGTTCTCAATGAAGCCGCTGCTGGGGATGAAGTCCTCACCTGCGTTGGTTCCGTCAACGGAAATGGCAACCGCTATTGAAGTGCCGTTCTCGAACATATTCTTGATGGCAGTCTTGTGCTCTTTATAGTCGGACGCCTTTATATCGGACTCCACCATATTGATGATGGTGTTGAAGTTGCTGTCGAAGCTGTCTGCGATACGCTTGCCGTCAGCCTGATTTACCATGGATTTGAGTACGTCTGCGGAGATAAGGCTGCGCTCGTACTCGCCGCCCTCAAACATCATATAGGTAACGAACTGCTCCACCTGATCGCTGTTGAGGTACTGCTGGCTGCCGTCGTTCTTGAAGCCTGCTATATCAGCATTAACGGCGTAGGTGACTCCGCCGAAGATATCACTTATCTTTCTGAATGAAGCGGAATCGAACTTCATATATCTGTCTACCTCAACGCCGAACACCTTCTCAACGAACTCTGCCGATGCAGCTGCGCCGCCGCTCTGGTAGCTGCCCAGTATGCTCTCCTGACCGCCGTCAACAAGGGCGATGGAGTTGGAGGGGATACCGATGAACACAAGCTCTTTCTTTATGGGGCGTGAGCGCATGAGGATGAATGTGGGAGGTGCCTTTCTTTCGGGGACGTCCAGCACCAGAAGCACGGTGTGGTTATCTGCGTCGGTAACCATTCCGCTGGTCCTCGGTATGGGCTCTGCAGGCTTTTCCTGCTTGCCGAAGCCCAGATACTTGTAAAGTCCTGCGGCTATGCCTCCGACTATGATAAGTCCGATGAAGATAGTCGCAAGAAAGGGTACTGCTATTGATCCGGTTTTTCTGTTTGCCATTTTAGTGGCTCCTTTCATGTTTTCATTGTCAGAAACTTGTCATTTTTACATTTCCGATTATTTTGTGAGGGATATCAACTTTTCGTATAACACTTGTCCGTAAAATATCCGCTGTGAATGAATAAAAATATTTTTCCAAATCCGTGGGTTAAAAACTTATCCGCAGTAACACGGTTGTCAACAGAGCTTTCCACATTTTCAACATTGACGAATGGGGTGTGAATGTTTAAACACACAATTCAACAGTCTGTTGAAATAGAACAGGCGTTCAGGCCAGGATTTGTCCCGATCCTGCGTTGCTTGTCACCGCAAGCAACGATATATAGCCAAATTCGCGAAGCAAGGCATTCTGCCGCAGCTTCCCGAAACGGTTGTCAGGACTGTTGAAAAGGGCTGTATTTCGGTGATAACTCCGTGAAAACTGCCGTATTTTTTTCAACTTTGAACATAAACAAAAAATTGTTATTTCAGCGCGGTGAAGTATTTCAAAAAATGATTTATCTCTCCGCGACGGTTGATTTACCCAAAATAATGTGATATAATTAGTACGGCAGTTCAAACACGTTTTCCATGAAAACCAGTTTCCTGCGTATGCTCTCGATATCGGGACCGCATTCATCTATGACTCCGTAGGCTTCTTCAAGCCCGAAACGCCGTATCTTCAGTCCCTGTCGGACTGCATAGTTCAGCGTCTGGCTGGTGCCCGATTTGTACGAGCCCTCGTTGAAGTAGGAGATCACCGCCGAAGCATTGTCCACCATGAAATAGTTCCGCACCCTGTAAAGGTCGGGAGAGGTATTCTCTCCGCCGCGGCTCTTGCCGTACACCACAAGGGGGTCCGTATTGGTGGTCAGGAGCATATCCGCTCCCCTTTCCGCGTCGGCAAGCAGCTCTTTGTAACGGTCGCTGAACCGCTCGGCGTGCCTGAGATAAGGCATTACCCCGATAAGACGTATACTGCTGTCAGAGTGCTTCTTGCCAAGGATATACTTGGCTGCCCACAGGTCCGTACCTGCGGCGAGTCCGCTGATAAAGGTCTTGTAACCGCTCTCAACAGCCATATCTATGTATCGGAAAAGCATCAGCTGGACTGTTCGCAGAGTTATACCGTAGTATATCTGCTCCCCCTTGTAAGGGATGACGCTGTTTTCACGGTGTCCCGTGAAACAGATGGTCTTTTCCTTATCCGTTTCTATTTCTTCACACGGAAGCACGGGGACTCCCGAATCAATTGAGAAAAGCATGGAACACCTCGCTCTCCCGAAAAAAACTGCCGCTGTGTGCATACACTGAAATTATAACATACATCACGCTTTATTTCAAGACGTTTTTTGACTTGTAATTAAATTTTAAATAAAGGCAGCACCGCGCCCGCAAATAGCGCAGCAGCTGCCTAAAGAAAGGACCGATCACGGTATGAAGCCGTATCTCAAACGCGCATGGGCTGAAGTTTCGCTTCCTCAGCTCAGAAAAAATGTGGATATCATCCGCAGCCTTAACTCGCCGACCACAGACATAATGGCGGTGGTCAAGGCTGACGCCTACGGTCACGGCGACGAGCACATCGTCCGCTGTCTCGCCGAGCAGTGCGGTATAAAATACTTCGCTGTATCAAATCTCGACGAGGCGATCGCTGTAAGGAAGTTCGCACCCGATGCGGATATCCTCATCCTCGGCTATACTCCTCCCGAGTATGCCCATGAGATCGCCATGTACAATATCATTCAGGGCGTGGTCTCCACAGAATATGCTCAGGAGCTGGTGAAGAATACTCCCTCCCCTATCCGCTGTCATATCAAGATAGACACAGGCATGGGCAGGATAGGTCTCAAGCATGATACTCCCGAGGAATGCGCTGACGAGATAGCCGAAATGATAAAGATAGATAAGCTCTCGGTGGAGGGCATTTATACACACTTTGCCGTTGCGGACAGCGACGATCCCGACAACATCGCCTACACCGACAGGCAGGAGAAGTTCATCACCGACACCTACGATGTTCTGGCAGGCAGGGGCATAAAGCTCCGCCACCTCCACTTCATGAACAGTGCCGCCACCTGCTACCGCAACAGCTCACGCAGCACCCTTTCAAGGGCAGGCATCATACTCTACGGTCTCCACCCCGATGTGAGTCTGGACATTCCCGAGGGTCTGGAGCCCCTTATGGAGCTGAAGGCTGTCATCTCCCATGTCAAGACCGTAAAGGCAGGCGACTGCATAAGCTACGGCCGTACATTCGTGGCTGACCGCGAAATGCGTATCGCTACGGTAACTATCGGCTATGCCGACGGCTATTCCCGTCTCCTCAGCTCAAAGGGCGAGATACTCGTCCACGGCAAAAGGTGCAGGATAGTTGGCAGAGTCTGCATGGACCAGCTCATGATGGACGTTTCCGACGTTCCCGAGGCTAAGTCAGGGGATATCGTCACTCTCATCGGCACCGACGGCGGCGACCGAATTACTGCCGACGATCTGGCTCAGATATACGGCACCATCGGCTATGAGGTGGTCTGCGGCATTTCCAAGAGAGTTCCCCGTATCTATATCGAATAACAGGAGAATAATTTTATGAAGACAAGAAAGCTCTTGGCGGCGGCTGCCTGCATAGTGCTGGCAAGCGCAGCTTCCTGCTCCAAGAATGAAGAGTCCGCGGAAAAGGCGTCTGAAGCAAACACCACAGCTGCCACCGCTCAGAACGCAGGAAGCATAGTCTTTCATGCCGAGGGCGATATCACAGACGCCGATCTGGACAGCATATCACAGATACTCTCGGAGCGGACTGCTGACGAGATACCCGATATAGGACTTGAATTCAGTGAAGACTATGACGCAAAAACCGTCACCATGACATTCGATAAAGAAAATGCTCCCAAGGATAATATAGATGTCTTCGCAGAGAGGGTCCTCGAGAAACGCCTGCTGGAGTTCCGCAAGGGGGAAAAGCCGGACGATGAGGTCATACTCACAAATGACGATGTGGAAAAGGCTGAAAATGTCATAATGGCTGAGACTGACGGAAGTATGAGTGATTATGTTTCCATACAGTTCAACGATCACGGGACAGAGGTATTTGCCGATGTTACAAGTGAGCTCGCAGGCACGGATACTCCCCTTTCTATATGGTTCGACGGAGAGCTGCTGTCGGCTCCAACGGTGAGGGAGACCATAACAAACGGCACTTGTATCATATCGGGCGATTTTGATACTACCGCCGCCGCTGAGCTGGCAAAGAAGATAGATTCTGCACCGCTTCCCTACGAGGTAAGCGTTAAAGAGATAAATTACTGATACCATTTATCAAAAACAGGAGGTATATGAGATGAAGAAGAAAGCTTTCGCAGCTATGGCAGCTGCTCTGCTGCTCACAGGATGCAGCAATCCCTTTGACAAGAACGACGCTGAAGAAGCGGCTGTGACCACCACCGCTCCCGTGACCACAACAGAGGCTCCCGAGATACCCACCGCTACTCTCCCGCAGAAGATGATATACCTGCGCATGGGCGATGACGAGTCCGCAGAGCCCTTCCTCACCAGTGACCATATCACCGACTGCTCTATGGAGATAGTTCCCGATCAGCCCGATAACTCCACATATGTGGTGGATATCTTCTTCGACGATGAGGGTAAGGATATCTTCGCACAGAAAACCGAGGAGGCTGCTAATAACGGCGGCGTCATCTCTATATGGTACAACGATTACATAATCAGCCGCGCTACGGTCAATGCTCCCATAACAGACGGCGCTGCCGTGATCTCAAATCTGGATATGAACAGCGCTGCAAAGATCGCAGGCTGGATATATGAGTGTATCAATGCAAAGGATACCAATAATTCAAATGAAGGTGAACAAAATGGCTAAAGCTATGACTATTTCTTATGTTGTCGGGGATAATCTCTATCTCAACCTGACAAACAAATGTCCCTGCGCCTGCACTTTCTGCATACGCAACCACGCCGACGGCGCTTACGGCTCAGACCCCCTGTGGCTGGAGCATGAGCCCGATATGGACGAGATTATGGCGGACCTGAGAAAACGTGACCTGAGAAAATTCCGCGAGGTAGTCTTCTGCGGCTACGGCGAGCCCACCGAGCGTCTTGATGTGCTCCTTGAAACTGCCGCTTATCTCCGCAGCAGAGAGCACTGCCCCAGACTCAGACTCAACACCAACGGTCTCGGCGACCTTATCCACGGCAGGAGCATCGCCAAGGAGCTGTGCTATGCTCTGGACTGTATCTCCATAAGCCTTAATGCTCCCACCGAGGAGGAGTACATGAAGGTCACAAGACCTAAGTTCGCCAATGCATTCGAGGGACTCCAGAAATTCACCAAGGACTGCGTAAAGGCGAACAGAGCCGAGATAATCATGTCCGTTGTGGACGTTATCACTCCCGAGCAGATAGAGGCTTCAAAAAAGCTCGCTGCAAAGCTGGGTGCAAAGCTCCGCGTAAGGACCTTTGACGAGTAAAAATCCACACAGATTTCAACAGGCGAATTTGTGCATAATTTTTATCTCTCCCCTATGGAAAATAATTCAAGAGTATGGTATAATTATTTATTGAAAGATTTCTCTTGATCTGACGGAAGGAGTAGTTCCTATGAGTAAAAAAGGCAAGATCATCCTTGCAGCTTCACTTTCCACCTCGGTTCTGGCTGTTACAGCCGCTGTGGTAACAGTTTTCGTCTGCAAGCGCATTTACGAGAAGAATTACTTCTCGGTAACAGATTAACAGTTAATTATTTAAAGAAGAAGGTTGAATAATATGGAAATCAAATTCACAAAAGCAGAGACTCTCAAGGCTAAGCCCCAGCCCGGCGACAAGCTCGGCTTCGGTCACATCTTCACAGACTATATGCTGGTAATGCCCTATGACGAGGGTCAGGGCTGGCACGATCCCGAGATCATGCCCTATGGCAATATCGATCTCTCACCTGCCGCTATGTGCTTCCACTACGGTCAGGAGGTCTTCGAGGGACTCAAGGCTTACAGAACTGCTGACGGCAAGGTACAGCTCTTCCGCCCCGAGGAGAACTTCAAGAGACTCAACAAGTCCAACGAGAGACTTGTTATCCCCGAGCTCCCCGTTGAGCTTGGTATGCAGTGCCTGACAGAGCTCGTAAAGATCGAGAAGGACTGGGTCCCCTCAAAGGACGGCGAGTCACTCTATATCAGACCCTTCATCATCGCTGTTGACCCCTTCCTCGGAGTTAAGCCCGGTGAGCACTACCTCTTTATCATAATCCTTTCTCCTTCGGGAGCTTACTATGAGACAGGTCTCAACCCCGTTAACATCTACGTTGAGAGCAAGTATGTCCGCGCTGTAAGAGGCGGTATGGGCTTCGCTAAGACAGGCGGCAACTACGCTGCTTCCCTTATCGGACAGGACGAGGCTCACAAGCAGAACTACTCACAGGTTCTCTGGCTCGACGGCGTTGAGCAGAAGTACATCGAGGAAGTCGGCGCTATGAACATCTTCTTCGTTATCGACGGCAAGGTAGTTACTCCTATGCTTCAGGGCTCTATCCTCCCCGGTATCACAAGAAAGTCCGCTATCGAGGTATGCAAGTCAAAGGGTCTCGAGGTAGAGGAAAGACGTATCGATATCCAGGAGATCGCTGACGCTTACGATGCAGGCAAGCTGGACGAGGTATTCGGTACAGGTACAGCTGCTGTTATCTCTCCTGTTGGTCACCTCAAGTGGGGCGATAAGGTAATGGAGATCAACGGCAACAAGATCGGCAAGATCTCTCAGATGCTCTACGATACAATGACTGGTATCCAGTGGGGCAAGGTAGAGGATACATTCAACTGGGTATACCCCATCGACTGATCCCGCCATATATAATAAACACACAGTCCCTGAGCGTTCAGCTGAACACTCAGGGACTTTTATTATTGTCATTTTGCACTCCCGTCTCATATAATAATCTGATTAGAGATAATCACTTTATGCCGTTTACGGCAGATTGGAGAGCATTATGACTAAACATAGAATACTTATCGCAGGCGGCGATACAAGACAGCTCTACTGCGCTGAACGCCTTGCCCGCGAATACGATGTGAGGGTGCTGGGCTTCGACAGGGAGTTCTTTCCCGAGGGCTCTGTGCTGACCGACGCCCTGCCCTCTGAAAAGGGCAGCTTTGACTGCGCGGTGCTGCCGGTTCCGCCTCTGGACGATAAAGGCAATATCTACACCCCCTGCTTCCGCGGCGAGATAAGTGCAGATACCGTGTCGGAGCTCCTTGCGGAGGAGGGCTGCATCTTCGCAGGCAGGGCTGATGACAGGCTCAGAAGGGCTATGCAGGGGCGCAGTATATGCGACTATCTTCTCCGCGAGGAGCTGAACCTGAAAAACGCTGTCCCCACCGCAGAGGGCGCTGTGCAGCTGGCTCTGGAGGAGCTTCCCGTGACACTCAGCGGTCTCGATGTCCTCATTGTTGGACTGGGCAGGATAGGCACAGCTCTTGCGGAGATACTCAAGGGCTTCGGCGCAAGGGTCACAGCTGCCGTGAGAGACACCCGCGGTGCCGCTAAATCAAAGCTCCACGGTATATCCTCTGTGCCTGTGAAACGCATTGACGGGCGCTACGGACTGGTATTCAACACCGTGCCTGCGCTTATTCTGAACAGGGATATCCTCAGCCGCTTCCGCAGAGATACCCTGTTCATTGACCTTGCCTCAAAGCCCGGCGGCATAGTCCCCGAGGCTGCTTCCGAGCTTGGGCTTCGTGTGGTATGGGCGCTGGGGCTCCCCGGCAAGACCGCTCCCGTTACCGCAGGAGAGATAATCGCCGAGACCGTCAGTGCCGTGCTTGCAGAAAGGGGTGAAGCTGTTGAGTGATGCTTTCAAGGGGCTCCGCATTGGCTACGCCGTCACAGGCTCATTCTGCACCTTCCGCAGAAGCTTTGAGCAGGCTGAGATACTGGCGGAGTACGGCGCGGAGCTAATACCCGTTATGTCCGAGAATGCTGCTTCGCTGTCCACGCGCTTCGGCTCCGCCGAGGATAACCGCCGCAGACTGGCGGAGATAGCCCACAGGGATGTAATAACGGATATTGCTGCTGCAGAGCCCATAGGTCCCAAGAATATGACAGATATAATGGTGGTGGCGCCCTGCACCTCAAACACCGCCGCTAAGCTTGCCGCTTCCATTACAGATACCGCCGTGACTATGGCTGTGAAGTCCCACCTGCGCGGCGGCAAGCCCGTAGTGCTTGCCATAGCGTCAAATGACTCCCTTATGGGCTCGGCAAAGAACATAGGTGAGCTTTTCAACCGCAAGAATTACTATTTCGTGCCCATGGTGCAGGACGACTGCGTAAATAAGCCTGCCTCACTTGTGGCGGAGTTTTCCATGCTGCCGCAGGCAGTGGAAGCCGCCCTTAACGGCATTCAGCTCCGCCCCATCATCTATCACAGCTCCGATAAATAGTGATCAGTTGTTGTGTCGCCTTCGGCAACGTTATTTAAATAAAGCCCCTGAGCGTTTTGCTGCGTTCAGGGGCTGATCTTTTTATTCACTTTTTTCCAAGTAATAATCATAGGGAGAGATATATGTTATCAGCCGCTCCCTTGCCTTATCTGCATCGATGCCGTGGTATTTCAGGATATAGTCCCCGTAGAGGACATCTCCGACACCGTGTCCTTCCTCTCCTATGCCCTCGTCCAGATCATCGTGGCTATACTCGGTGTAGGGGAGAAGCATTATGTGGAGACTTCTGCTCCTTTCGTCCTGAAGCTGTTCTCTGATGTAATCAAAACGCGCTGCATCATAGTACTTATTGGCTGCACACTCATAGGAAATGACAAATACAGCCGCAAAGCAGATGAAGAAGGCTGCCTTTCGGAACTTGTCTGCCTTTTCCGAGGCTATCCCCTGAAATGCAGGGACTATTATCTCGCCGCAGAGAAGTATGCGGAAAACATAATTCGCAAAGAAGCACCTTGCCGTTACTGGACTTATAACAAGGAAAGGCGCTGTCAGCAGAAATGTTCCCGCAAGATAGATATACGCCCTTATCTTCCCGTTTTTGCTGAGAAAAACATTGATGAGGTATGCAGTTGCAACCACATACACGAATGTAAATGCAGTCTCAAGGGCAACTACTCTCATGGCAGGAGAGTTCGGTCTGAGGTCACTGAAGCATACTGCAAACACCGAGTAGGCTGTATAAAGCCAGCATATCACCATACAGAGGTCGAGATACTTGGGCTTCTTGTCACCATGGTCGGCTCTGAAATACATCACTGTAAAGCCTACTGCTATCACTATGGACAGCATCCATGAATCCTTGGTATAATGCATTACCACGAATGAGTAAGCGTTCTGCATTATATTTGACAATCCCAGCTCAAAATTACGGTTGCCTACGGCATCTCCGCTCTCATAGATATCGGAATAGCTGTGATTGCCGAACATTATTATGCATGAGACTATTGCTCCCGCAAGAAATGCGGCTGAATGAAGGACGCCTTTTTTCTTCAGCTTCAGCAGAAGTATTACTGCTGCGGCTGAGAGAATGACATTGAAAATGGTAACGTGTTCAACACATAGCCCCGATAAAAGCGCAAGGGGCAGAAAAAGTACCGCCGTCCAGAGCTTTGGTCTGTGATCTGTGCATATACATCTGAACAGGAAAAGCAGATATATGAGCACCAGCATAATCGATATGACGTAGTTCGTATAGGCTGATATCCAGCGCACGGTCTCCGCATAGGTCATGGCAGGAATGGTCACAAGCAGGAAAAGGGCTATGTAATACCTTGCACTGCCGAGCTTTTTCTCAAAGTCTGTAAGCTTTCCGAGAAGAATAAGGAACGCCGCAAGCGTTGCTGCTATAAACAGTGTCCTGAACCAATAGCTACGAACGAGCCATATTGTCATCTGATTGGAAAACAGTCTGCCGTTGGGAGTTCTCCATACGTCCAGTGCAGAGTCCTCAACTGAGTAATACCACAGATAATCATCGCCGTTCATATACACGGTGAACGCAGTTATTACTGCAAATACACCGATAAGAATAAACGGGAACCACTTTACAAGAGCAGATTTGTTTTTCATCGATGTATCACCTCATTCATCGTGGGATGTGTTATAGTCTATCATGTTGATCTCGACTCTGACTCGGTCTCGAACAGACTGGTCAATGCCGTTCTGCTCATAATAGAGCTCGTCAAAGCGGTGCCTTACGCCGTCAATCTCGATAAGGTCAAGCTCGGTGTCGATATCGCCCAACACATCAAATGTAGTATTCGGGTAAGGAAGCTTGATGAAGTCGATATGTCTCTGGTTTGTATCAAGCTGCTCCTTTATGTACTTGACACGAAGCACATCAACGTACTTATTGGCTATATGATAATATGAGAGCCAGCAGAATACGCCGCAGCTGAAAAGCGCAGCGGCTCTGCGGAGATTTTTAGGCTCGGTAATACCAAATACGGTTATGACCTCGGCTACAAGTCTGAATGTGAACAGACACCAGAAAATATAATCCGCAAAGAAGCACCTTCTGGTTATGGGATTGATAACGATAAAGGGTCCCGTGACAATAAGAGTGCTTATGATATAAACGATCGCCTTGGCACGTCTTTCTCCTTCCATAAGGACATAACACATATATATGAGTGCAAGAATATAGATAAAGGTGAATGCAACCTCAAGAGCTCTGCTCTTATAAGCGTTGCTCATTATCTGTACCTCATTGGCGTTATTACAGAAAAATGTGAAAATAAAGTAGAATATGATGATCCCCGTACAGAGAGCACCGTACTTCGGCTTTTTGTCGGAGTTCCTGAACTTACGGATATAAAGCGCAGAAACCGACAGAGAGATCAGAAGGTGAAGATAATAAAAGGGACGCGAGTAAAAAGGTATTATCTCCAGATATATCTTAGCCATGATATCATCAACTGCAAACTCGAAGCTTCTGAATCCGAGAGAATCTCCTTCTCCTGCAATCTCGGCATAGTTGCCGGCAGAGAACATGACAGCTGCTCCGATCACAGTTCCCAGAAGGAATGCTGCATTGTCTGTGGTTATCTTCTTACGGGTAATCAGCGAGAAAAGTATTATAAATACGCCAAAAACTGCATTGTAGATAGTGATATTCTCAACACAGAGTGCGCCAAGGAAACCAACTATAAGAAAAACTATTCCCCAGAGAACGCCCCCGCGAGGTTCTTTTTTTGCAAAGATCGGTGAGCAGTAGATAAAATAACTGAACAGAAGCGCAAGGGAGATGATGTAATTTGTAAAACCACTGACCCAGTTAAAAACATGGGCAAAAAACGGTCTGGGTGAAAAGAAGAATATCAGCACAGTCAGAAGAAAAGCTATCCATGTGAAGCTATGATCCTGCTTTGTAAGCTTTGCGAAAGTAACTGTAAAGCACATCATGGATGCTACATAGATCACATCACGCATAATTATACTGTGAGCACATACCCATGTGAGAATATTCGTAAAGTAACGCCCGTTTTCACGGAACTCACCGAAAAGCCCTGTAATATCCGGCACAGCTATCCATCTTATATCGTCTGACGTATACACGAGACATATTGCCTGTATCGTGAAGTAGATAAAGAACAGCAGAACAAAGATAAGCTCCGACCTGTGCTTTGAAATGAATTTAACCATATATTTCACCTCAGTTAGAATAAAGCTCCATTTTATTAATTTTATCACAGTCAAAGAAATATGTCAAATAAAAAAGGACTACAAAAAGTAGTCCTTAGAGTGTCGGCACTGATTTAGTTTCCCGGGCCGTCACCAGCCAAGTATCGTCAACGTGAATGAGCTTAACTTCCGTGTTCGGAATGGGAACGGGTGTGACCTCATTGCCATAAGCACCGACTAAATATTAATGAAGTTTTCAAGGAATAAAGCGTAATGCGAGGCGAAGAACACATTGAATGAAGTAAAAAGGAAAAGCCCTCGACCGATTAGTACTCGCAAGCTGAACGTGTCACCACGCTTACACTTTGAGCCTATCAAACTCATAGTCTATGAGAGGTCTTACTCTTACGAAGGGATATCTTATCTTAAGGTCGGCTTCACGCTTAGATGCCTTCAGCGTTTATCC
>NZ_UETD01000004.1:116065-335768 GCF_900116855.1 Ruminococcus flavefaciens | reverse complement strand
TCTTTGGTAGTCCTATCATGCGGTAAAACTACGTTATGAGGTATTACCATCCGTTTCCAGAAGCTATCCCTCTCTCAAAGGTAGGTTGCTCACGTGTTACTCACCCGTCCGCCACTAAGATAATCTAAGTAAACTCAAATTATCTCCGTTCGACTTGCATGTGTTAAGCGTGCCGCCAGCGTTCGTCCTGAGCCAGGATCAAACTCTTTATTAAAGTTGTATATATCAGATGCTTTCACATCTAAAATATCGATCCTAATTCATAACGCTTGCGTTATTACTCTTCGTGTTTTTTTAAAGTCTTTTCTTGACTTCCCTTTATTCTCATAAAGGAATCTCAAGGGTCGTTACTTTTTTATTCGCATTGTTCAATTTTCAAGATGCTGTTCTTCTGTCTCTCTGAGACAGCTTTAATATTATATCACTTTCCTTCGGGTTTGTCAAGCTCTTTTTTCAAATTTCTTTGATTTTTTTCCTCGACCGCTTTCGCTTCCCTGTCGGACAGTGATTATATTATACCACCAGTTTCTCGATTTGTCAAACCAAAGATTGGAAGCTTTTTTGCGGTTTTTTTGTACGAAATAACCGATATCCTGCATAAATAGCTTGTTTTCGCCTATAATTTGTACATTTCTTCCTCCTTCTCATTTATCTGCGCCATAAATCTTTGTCTTGAAATCTTAATTGTCATATGTTATAATATCAGTACTGCCACCGGGTAGAAATGCAAAGCATTTGTTAAGTACATCGTTAGGTCTTTGAAGATGTGCTCAGCAAATGCTTTTTTTGTGGAGGTCGATATAATGAAACTTAAACAGCTTTTCAGTTCACTTACTGTTGTCGACTATTCTATATGGGGCGCAGCAATGCTTTTCATCACAGTTTCCTTTCTTATCTTTGACAGGACGAACTTTTTGACTCTCGCTGCATCCATAATAGGCGTGACTTCTATAATCATTAATGCCAAGGGGCATCCTCTCGGACAGCTTATCATGCTGTTCTTTGCCGCTGTCTATGGCTATATTTCTTTTTCATTCCACTATTACGGCGAAATGATCACTTACCTCGGTATGACTGCTCCCATGGCTCTCTTCTCGCTTATTGCATGGCTCCGAAATCCATTTAAGGATGGTAACGCCGAGGTTCGCGTCAATCATCTCACCAAGCTTGAAATCGCATTCATGTCTCTGCTAACTTTAGCTGTCACACTTGTTTTCTATTTTATACTTCGATATTTCAATACCGCAAATCTTATCCCCAGCACCATTTCCGTAACGACCAGCTTTGCCGCGGTCTACCTTACATTCAGAAGAAGCGCTTATTTTTCGCTGCTTTACGCTGCAAACGATATCGTTCTCATAGTCCTCTGGACTCTTGCTTCTCTGACCGACAGCTCCTACATCTCCGTTCTCATCTGCTTTGTTATGTTCCTTGTCAGCGATATCTACGGATTTATCAGCTGGCTGAAAATGAAAAAAAGACAAGAGTCCGCCGACCCATTTCACAGCACATTTTCTACCTGATTTTTAACGTAATACCTTGAATTTTATAATATATTGTGCTATAATCAAATTATAGTAATCGTCATTTAAGGCGCGTCAGAGGGGAGGCTGCGTTTTGAATATCCTGATATATGCTATGCTCACTGTCGGTATCATACAGATGATCGTCAATATCTGGAAATATACCCAGTTCCTGCGTTCTCTGAGAGATGTACTTTCGGCAGGCAGAGGCAGAGTAAGAATATGGAAGTACGTTGCACTTGTGCTGCTCATCTTCTTCCTGCTGGGCTATCTGCTGGTTACCTTCAAGGGCAAGCCCGATATTATCATCGCAGGCATACTCTTCGGCGGCAGTATCTTCGTTGCAATAATGCTGACTATCACCTTTATGCTCATGAGCAGAACAAAGGAGCGAAGCATCGACATCGCTGAGGTTCTCATCGGCGTCATTGACGCAAGAGACCCTAATCTCAACGGTCACAGCCGCCATGTCCAGAACCTTACCATGCTGCTTTACGAGTATATCCCGTCACCAAAGAAAAAGCTGATCAATCCTGTCAGTCTTGAATATGCCGCTCTTATGCATGATGTCGGCAAGCTGGGGATACCTGAGATCATTCTCAACAAGCCTGACAAGCTCACTGACGAGGAGTGGCAGGTAATGAAAAAGCACCCAGAGATAGGAGTTAAGATTCTCGAACCCCTGAAGTCTTTCCGCCACGTTTTCCCGTGGATACTCTACCACCACGAACACATTGACGGAACAGGCTATCACGGCTTGAAAGGCTGGCGAATCCCCTACGCATCGCGGATCATCGCTATTGCCGATACCTACTCTGCCATCACAATGAAGCGTTCATACAAAGAGCCGCGTTCACACGATGAAGCTCTTGCGATAATGCAAAGCGTTGCAGGTACTCAGCTTGACAGCGACCTTGTGGAGATATTCTGCAATATCCCTAAAAACAAGGTACTCGCCTGCAAGCCCGAAAAGGTTGACTTTGACATCGGCGATAGCACAAATCAGATCTTATCGGAGCAAAGCTCCGATAAACAGTGAATAGTGATTAGTTAATAGTGAATAGTTGTGGTGTCGCCTTCGGCGACAATATTTAAATAATGTGAGCGCAGCAAACACATCAATTCACAGTTTATCGTATGTGCTGAATTACGATTTATCCTTGCAGTCGGTCTTTCAGAAATAATCTAACGAAAAAAGAGTCACAGTTATGCAGCTGTGACTCTTTTGCTTTATTGTATGTTTGCAGCTCAATCAGCCGCCAGCACCTTTTTGTAGGTCTCGATGTAGAGATCGGCAGACGCCGCCCAGCTGTGGTCGCACTCCATCATACGGACCATTAGTTCGTTCCATCTTTCCTTGTCGTTATAATCGTTCCACGCACGCTTGACCGCATCAAGCATATCGTTGGCATTATAGGTCTTGAAGGTGAAGCCGTTGCCGTTTTCGCCGCCGTTGTCGCGGACAGAGTCCCTGAGCCCCCCTGTCTCGCGGACAATGGGAGCTGTTCCGTATCTCATTGCTATCATTTGCGCAAGTCCGCATGGCTCGCTCTGAGACGGCATGAGGAACATATCCGAGCCTGCATAAACTCTTCTTGAAAGCTCGGGGATAAAACCGATGGTGACAGATACCCTCTCGGGATATCTTGCAGCCATTTCGAGGAAAAAGTCCTCATATATCTTCTCGCCGCTTCCCAGTATGGCAAACTTTATGCCGTCATGGACCATTTCCTCAAAGACGCAACGTATAAGGTCTATGCCCTTATGACGTACAAAACGGGTGACGATGCCGATTATGGGCTCATCGCCCTCTGCAAGTCCAAGCTCCGATATCAGAGCTTCTTTGCACTTCACCTTGCCCTCGGGCTTCTTTGAAGAATAGTTCGCCGCTATAGCCTTATCCTTTGCAGGATCGTAAAGCTTTGTATCTATGCCGTTCATGATTCCGCGGAGCTTATACTGCTTGGTAACAAGTATCCTGTCAAGACCGTGTGCATACCATGGGTCAAGTATCTCCCACGCATAGCTGGGACTGACCGTGGTTATCATGTCGCAGGTCTCGATAGCTCCCTTCATCATATTGACATAGCCGTCATAATCAAGGAGTCCCGCATTGTACATGGGGATGCCCATGAGTTCACTGAGGACTTCCTTGCCGTATTTGCCCTGATATTCGATATTGTGGATGGTATAGACCGTCTTGATACCGTCATAGCCCTGCTGGTACTTATAATAGACATTATAGTAAACAGGTATCAGAGCAGTCTGCCAGTCGTTGCAGTTGATGATATCGGGAGTAAACTTGATATACCTGAGCATTTCAAGCACAGCCCTGTCGAAGAATACAAATCTCTCACAGTCGTCATAGAAACCGTAGAGACCGTCCCTTGCAAAATAATACTCATTGTCGATGAAGTAATAGGTTATGCCGTCCATTACGGCCATAAATATCCCACAGTACTGCTTCCGCCATGAGACATCAACGGTTATATTGGTCAGAAAGACCATTTTCTCGCGAAGCTCGGGGCTGACAGACTTGTAGAGCGGTATAACTACTCTGCAATCATGTCTCTTGTTCTTTATAGCCTTCGGAAGCGAACCTATCACATCTGCAAGACCGCCTGAAGCTGCAAATGGTACAGCTTCACTGGCAGCAAAAAGTATTTTCATATTTGATCACCGCCGTCAGATCTTACCGCCTTTTCCAATATACAGCGGATATGTCTCGGAGCCCGTAAGCACCTTTTCATTGCTTATCTCAACGTTCTTATCGGCAATTACCGATGAGATACTGCAGTTCTCGCCCACCTTGGTGCCCTGAAGGAGAACGCAGTCCTTGACCACCGAATCCTTTCCTACCTTTACACCTCTGAAAAGTATTGAATTTATGACAGTTCCTTCAATGATACAGCCGTCAGCAATAAGGGAATCCTTTATACTCGATTCCAGTCCGTACTTAACAGGACCATTGTCGCCGATCTTTGTCAGAACAGGCATATCCTTGCGGAAAAGTGCATTTTTCTTCTCGGGATCGAGCAGCATCCTGTTAGCCAGATAGTAGTCCTGTATGCTGTCGATCTTTGTGAAGAAGCCGTCGTGCTTGTAGCCCATTATCTTGAAATCATCTCTCCTGCCCTGAAGTATCTCACGGGTGAAGCTGAACTGATTTCTGCTTGCAGCGTCCGAGACGATCTTCTTCAGGAAGTCCTTGGTGATGATACACATCTCAAGCCAGATATTGCACTCGCCCGAGAACTGAGGGTCCACCAGAACGTCCTTCAGTCTGTTGTCGCCGTCGAACTCCAGAACAGTTGTACACTTGTTCTTTTCATAGTCGTAAACGCCTCTGCTGTAAACGAGAGTGATGTCAGCTTCATTCTCCATATGCTGCTTCAGCACGGGATTGAAGTTTATAGTAGTTACCACGTCGCAGTTGGACATGATGACATACTTTGCATTTGAATGCTCAACAAATCCCCAGATATTGTTGAGAGCGTCCAGTCTTCCCTTATAGATACCGCCTGTCTGGCTGTAAGGGGGGAGAAGATGGAGTCCGCCCTTTTTACGGGCAAGGTCCCAGTCACGTCCCGAACCGAGGTGATCCAGAAGCGAACCGTAGTTGGACTTTGTGATGACTCCCACCTCGGAAACTCCCGAATGAACGAAGTTTGAGAGAGGGAAATCTATAAGGCGGTAACGTCCGCCGAAGGGTATGGAACCCATGGTTCTCTGCTTGGTCAGCTCGCTGACATAAGCGTCGTGCATACTTGCGAAGACAAGTCCCAAAACATTATAATTAACACTCATAGCAACATTCCTCCGTCAGATATTTTCACCGATGATCTGCTTGGGCGCTACGACCTTTTCGGCAGATACAGTAACGTTATGTCCGACAACGGCAATGCCCCAGTCGTCTCTGTTTTCGATCATTTCGGGACTCGAACCCACACGGGCGCGCGACTCGATAACGCTGTCGCTTCCCACTATGGCATACTCTACAACAGCACCCGACTTGATAACAGTACCGGGCATGATGATGCTGTAATTTACGGTAGCTCCTGCCTCGATGGTAACTCCCGAGAAAAGGATAGAGAAGTCAACGGTGCCGTCGATAGTGCTTCCCTCGGAGATCATGGAGTTCTCGATATTGGCGTTATCGCCTACATACTGAGGAGGCATATTGCTGTTGCGCGAATATATCTTCCAGCTGGGATCATAGAGGTCCAGCGGCACACTGGGGCTCAGGAGGTCCATATTAGCCTCCCAGAGAGAATCCAGAGTTCCCACGTCCTTCCAGTAGCCCTCGAACTCGTATGCGAACAGTCTCTGCTGGTCGCGGAGCATAGAGGTGATGATATCCTTACCGAAGTCCTTTGACCACGGCTCGCCCTTTTCGCGCTTTGCGTTGGCGTCGTTCTCATTCTCAATGAGATACTTGCGGAGCTTCTCCCATGTGAAAACATAGATACCCATGGAAGCCAGTGTGGACTTGGGCTCCTTGGGCTTCTCAACGAAGTCTGTGACCTGATTTTTGTCATCGCAGATCATGATTCCGAAGCGTGAAGCCTCTGCCTTGGGAACATCTATTACGGAGATGGTGCAGTCCGCGTCATTGGCAACGTGGAAGTCCACCATCTTAGAGTAATCCATCTTGTAGATGTGGTCACCGCCGAGAACTACAACATACTCGGGGTCATAGCGCTCGATGAAGCGCATATTCTGATAGATAGCGTTTGCAGTGCCCTCGTACCACGAAGCTCCTGCCTGTGTCTCATAGGGAGGTAGCACATGGACTCCTCCGTTCATTTTATCAAGGTCCCACGGCTGACCGTTTCCGATGTACTCATTGAGCACAAGGGGCTGGTACTGAGTGAGGACGCCTACTGTATCAATACCTGAATTGGTGCAGTTTGAGAGAGGGAAATCGATGAGACGATACTTTCCGCCGTAAGGTACTGCGGGCTTTGCCACATTTTTGGTCAGTGCATATAGTCTGCTGCCCTGACCGCCTGCAAGGAGCATTGCAACGACTCTTTTCTTAGTATACATATTTTTCCTCCTGGATCGCTTATGCGTTATGGAATTTATTTATCCTTGGCAGAGGGTGTTTTCTTTGCCGAGGTCTTTGTCTTTTTAGCAGCGGCTGAGGTCTTTGCCGCTGGCTTTTTCGCAGCTGTCTTCTTGGCAGCGGGCTTTGCCTTGGAAGCCTCGTCAGCCTTTGCAGCCGTCTTCTTTGCTGTGGACTTGGTCTTTGAAGTTTCGGCAGCCTTTGCTGTCGTCTTCTTAGCCGCAGGCTTCTTTGCAGCCTTGGTCTCGTCCTTGGCAGATGTTGTTCTTCTCTTTACGGGAGCGAACTTCAGATAGATAACAGACAGCGGAGCCAGTGTCATTGAGATACTGTTGTCGTGACCGTGCATAGGTACGCTGTCGGACTTGAATGAGCTCTCCGTAATGCCCGAACCGCCGAACTCGGCAGCATCGGTGTTGAAAATGAGCTTGTATCTGCCCTTCTGAGGAACGCCTATCCTGTAATCACGGCGCTCAACGGGAACAAAGTTGCAAACTGCGATTATCTCATCGCCGTTATCGTCGATACGTCTGAATGAGATGATGCTCTGCTTATAGTCATCGTTGGATATCCAGCTGAAGCCGTTCCACGAGTCGTCATTCTGCCAGAGAGGAGGATTTTCAACGTAGAACTTGTTAAGCTTTTCCGAGAACTTCAGCAGGTCTCTGTGAGAGTCGAAGTCCATGAGATTCCAGTCCAGCTGGGACTTGTAGTCCCACTCCTTCATCTGTCCGAACTCCTGTCCCATAAAGAGCAGCTTCTTACCGGGGTGAGCCATCATGTATGCGAGGAAAGCACGGTATGAAGCGAACTTCTGCTCATACTCACCGGGCATTTTATTTATCATGGAGCACTTTCCGTGGACTACCTCATCATGTGAGATAGGCAGGATATAGTTCTCCGAGAATGCATAGAAGAATGAGAATGTGAGCTTGTCATGGTTGAAAGCTCTGTAAATTGGATCAAGGGACATATAGCTGAGCATATCGTTCATCCAGCCCATGTTCCACTTGAAGTTGAAGCCAAGTCCGCCGATATCGGTGGGCTTTGTGACCAGCGGCCATGCAGTGGACTCCTCGGCGATCATAAGAGCGTCGGGGTGCTTGAGGAAAACAGCCTCGTTGAGGTGCTTGAGGAACTCAACAGCCTCAAGGTTCTCGTTGCCGCCGTAGATATTGGCAGCCCATTCGCCCTCCTGCCTGTCATAGTCAAGGTAGAGCATGGACGCCACAGCGTCAACTCTGAGACCGTCCACATGAAACTGGTCGAACCAGTAATTAGCGCTGGAAATAAGGAAAGAGCATACCTCAGCCTTACCGTAATCGAAAACTCTGGTGCCCCATGCCTTATGCTCCTTTTTGCGGTCGTCTGTGTATTCATAGCAGCAGGTGCCGTCGAACTCATAGAGACCTGCCTCGTCCTTGGGAAAGTGTGCAGGTACCCAGTCAAGGATAACGCCGATGCCTGCGGCGTGGAACATATCTATCATCTTTCTCATGTCGTCGGGAGTTCCGTAGCGCGAGGTCGGGGCAAAATAGCCCGTTACCTGATAGCCCCACGATCCGTCGTAGGGGTACTCCGTCAGGGGCATGAACTCCACATGAGTATAGGACATCTTCTGAAGATACGGTATTATCTCCTTAGCGAACGTGACGTAATCAAGAAACTTCTCCTCGCCGTAGTTCTTCCACGAGCTGAGGTGTACCTCATACACGTTCACAGGGCTTTTGTATATGCTCTTGTTTTCCTTTTCATCGAACCACTTGCTGTCGCTCCACTGGAAATCGCTCTCGAAGATCTTGGAAGCGGTCCCGGGTCTTGTCTCATAGTGCGCCGCATAGGGGTCAGCCTTCATCAGTATCCTTCCGTCCTGCGCCTCGATACTGAATTTATAAGCGTCGAACTGTTTAAGCTTTGATATCTCAGCTTCCCAGATACCGTCTGCAATGAGGTACATTGGGTTGGCAGCTCTGTCCCAGCCGTTGAAATCTCCCACAACTGATACGCTTACAGCATTAGGAGCCCAAACTCTGAAGACGAAAACCTTGCCTCTTCCTTTTTTCTTGGAATGAACGCCAAAAAACTTATATGCTTCGTAGTTTTTTCCCTGGTAAAAAAGGTACAGTGGAAAATCGTTAGGATTGTTATTTTTATTAACAGACATAATTCAGCCTCCTTTGCTATAATACATTTTATCAGAATCAGCATAATTATTCAAGCATTTTTGCAAATCGTGAGAAAATTTCAGATGTTATGCTAATATTACCACTTCTAATTAGTGCATTTTGACATATTTATTCTGGCAATTTCTCGTTAGCCTTTGTTAAAATGCACAGCAATTGAATGTATTTAGCGTGAACTGTATGTCATTTAAGTTAATATTTTGTGAACAAAATGTGTCTTTCAGGCAGTTACCTTCACTCCTATGACAGTGACGTCATCAGCGTGTATGTTCGGATTGAATACGGGAGCTTTCCTGCATATTTCGTTTACCATAAGCCTCAGGTCGTCTCCGCCGAGGAGAAGCTCCTTGATGAACGGATACGCCCCCTCAGAGACACCGTCGGAGAACATGATGACTATATCCCCCTCCTCGAAGCTGCACTCCCTTGTGAACACCTCCGACTGCTCGTATATGCCTATGGGGAATGTGGGAGCAGTTATCTTCAGTACGCTTCCTCTGTGACGGATAAGGGTCGCCGCTGCTCCCGACTTTATCACCGTGAGACCGCAGTCGTCAAGGTCTATCCGCAGAGCATCGAGGGTGGCAAAATTCTCCTCTCCCGACTTTGTTACCATGACGGAGTTGATAAGCTTTATTGCCGAGCGGAAGTCCACGCCGCTGCTGACAAGTCTGCGGAAAAGACTCACCACCATTGAGGACTCCGCAGAAGCGCTGCTGCCTGTGCCCATGCCGTCGGAGAGAACCACATATCCTGCCTCTGCTCCGTCAGTGAATACCGTGTGATTATCGCCGCTCTGCCCGGAGCCGTCGGCGCAGGTCGAAGACGCGCATACCTCCATGGTACACCGCGGCTTCTCAAACACTCTTATGCGGACCTCCCTGCCCGTGCGCACAGGCTCGGTGCAGCCCATTTTCAGCCGCAGTTCATCGGCTATGAGATCGCAGACTCTCCTGCCGTCCTCGGGAGCGCAGTCCGCAGGAAAGTATATCTCCGTAAGGAGCCTGTTCCTGCTGTTGTAATAGGCGATGACCTGTGATGGAGCAAGTCCGAACTTTTCCAGCTTTGTGCGTATGCTCCTGCTGACGCTTTCGGAGTAGCGCACATCCAGTCTTTCCCCTGCCGAACGGACAAGCTCCTCGGTTATCTTCATCTGCTCATGAAGCAGGTCGCGGCTCTCGGAAAAGCGCATATCCATAAGCTTTGCCGCAGCCTTTTCCCGTGAACTCTCCGCAAATGCGTCCAGAAGCTCCTTTTTCTTCAGGCAGTCAGCCAGCTCCTCGGGAAAGCTCTCCGCAGCGAACTCCGTCATCTCCGCAAGTCTGCGAAATCCGCGATAGGTATTCCCCTTGTCCGATCTCCAGCAGAATGGACGGCGGTAACAGCCCGAGCATACCGCCTGAGAGTTCTCCTCGATCTCAAAGCTCTCGTTCCTGCGCTGTGATATCATATCCGAGATGTGCTCCGATTCCCTGCGAAGCTCCAGAACCGTATCCGAAAGAAAGCCCATTCTTGCATTTATTACCTCGGGAAGCATTTTCTCGCCTTCGCCGCCCGTCCGTATCCACTTGTCGGAAAACCTTCCCGATACGGGAATAAAAAGCAGTGCGCCGCATATAATATCTATCATGCTTTCCGCCCTTGCAAAGGTAACTCCCGTAAGTACAGTCAGAACGAAATTGACTCCTGTGAAGAAAAGCGCCGCTGTCTGGGGCTTGCGGTCGTGCATATAGCCCGTCAGCAGTCCTGCCGCAGGAAGGAGCACCAGACTCATGCCTGCCGTGGGAGATGACAGAAAGGCTCCGCAGACGGAAAGAGCACCGCAGAGCACTCCCCCCGTCTGCTTGTAGAAATATGCTCCCGTAAGAGTCACGGCAGCACAGAATATGACACCGATATTTACCGCAGGCAGCTCCACCGAGCAGAGGGAAGCCGCCGTCATGATATAGACCACCGAGCAGGAAAGCCCGCCTGCTCCCGAAAGATCGGCGGAGCGCTCCCTGCGAAGTCCCGTTATGAGCTTTGCCGCAGAGTATGCCGTATATCCTGCAATGCCGCCATAGAACCCGTAAAACAGCAGTTTTTTCACAAGCTCGCCTATTACCGCCGACACAGCAGCTCCCGAGACGAAAACACTTACGGCAGTATTTATGCCGCTGAGCTTAGGGTCGCTTTTCGGTTCCAGAAACATCTTGATTATGACTATCAGCGCCAGAGAGGACAGCTTCACTATATTATGCCCCACCGAGCCGCCTATGATACTTCGTACAAGACTTCCGATGAAAACCGCCGCCGACCATGGCAGTCCCACCGCACCTGCGGCGGATATATCCGCAAAGGAAGCCACTCCTCCCACCCTTGCCCCCGTCAGCAGGAAGCCTGCTCCGAAACAGGCTGCAAAGGCTGCAGCCGTCCCTGCATACCGCCATTCCCTTATGTTTTTTACTATCTGCATCGCACATCACCTCGCAAAAATATACGATACATTATACCACGGGAAAAGCGCGGCTGCTGTCGGTATGTGACGTCGAAAGATGGCAGAGTCCGGAACATCATCGGGCAAAAGAAAAAAGCCGTGCCAAGCACAGCCTTTCCTGTCATTTTCTGCCGTCAGCCATATAGAGCAGGGCATTGCATATTGCCGCCGCCACATTGCTGCCGCCCTTGCGTCCCCTTGCCACGATGCAGGGTATACCGCTTTCGATGATGAGCTCCTTTGACTGGACAACATTCACAAAGCCAACGGGTACGCCGATGACCAGCTCGGGTACGAAGCTTCCTGCTTTTATATGCTCGCACAGCCTTATGAGTGCAGTGGGAGCATTTCCCACAGCGTATATCACGGGACGCCCAAGCCCCGCAGCCTTGTCCACGGAAGCAGCCGCCCTTGTAGTCCCCTCCGCCGCAGCCTTCTCCGCCACATCGGGGTCAGCCATGAAGCACTCCACCGTGCAGCCGTGACGGGCAAGTGCCGCCTTGTTTATTCCCGACCTCGCCATGTTGGTATCGGTGACGAAGACCGCCCCCGACTCAATGGCACTTAGCGCTTTTTGCACAGCTCCATCGGAGAAGTACATATTGTCGTAGTAGTCAAAATCCGCGGTGGTGTGAATGGCTCTCATGACAATGGGACGTATGTCATCGGGGAGCTTCCTGTCACCCAGCTCCGCTTCTATCAGCTCAAAGCTGCGCCTTTCTATGTCCTTAGGAAGAACGTATTCAAGCTCCATCATATCCCCTCCTCAATAATTCTGTACAGCAGCTCCGTGTCTATGCTGTTCCTGACGCCCTTCGCCAGCAGGTCGAACTGCGTCTCCTTGTACGCCTGACGGTCGGCAGTTCCGCCGCCGAAGGCAAGTCCCTTGCTGCTGAAAAGCTGTTTCACAATGCGCTCTGACACCTGAGGTGCATCGAATATGCCGTGTATGTAGCAGCCGTAAACGTTTCCCTCACAGGCACCTCCACAGTCAAGGAGCCGCGGGCTGCTGCTTTCCGTAGTGCCCATGTGTATCTCATAGCCGCTGAACTCCGCACCGCTGAGACAGCTGAAGAAGCCGCCAATTCCGAGGATTTTTCCGTGGGTCCTTACCTGTGTTTTCTCCGCGCCGAAAACAGTGCTGCACCTCAGAAGCCCCATGCCCTTAATACTGCCGCCGCCCTCGCTTCCGAGAGGGTCGGAAATGCTTTCGCCAAGCATCTGATAGCCGCCGCAAATGCCGAATACGGGAACTCCCCTTGCAGCAAGCCTTCCGACAGCTATTTCAAAGCCGCACTCACGGAGCCACTTCATGTCGGCGATAGTGCTTTTAGTTCCCGGGATAATGACCATGTCGGGAGTTTCAAGCTCCTCATAACGGCTGACATATCTCACCTTTACACCGTCGTACTGAGCAAAGACGTCAAAGTCCGTGAAGTTTGATATCCTCGGCAGCCTTATGACCGCGATGTCGATAAGTCCCTTTTCGCTTGATGACAGCTTGTCCGAAAGACTGTCCTCGTCCTCGATGTCGCAGCGGAGGTATGGCACTACCCCAAGAACAGGCTTGCCGCCCCGTTCTTCAAGTATACGCCTGCCGCTGTCAAAGAGCCCTATATCACCGCGGAACCTGTTGACGATAAGCCCCTTCACCATTGAGAGCTCATCAGGCTCAAAAAGCCCGAGAGTGCCGAGGAGCTGAGCAAAAACGCCGCCCCTGTCAATATCTCCCACAAGGAGGACAGGAGCCTTTGCCAGCTTTGCCATGCCCATATTTACGATATCGTCGCTTTTCAGGTTAAGCTCAACGGGACTTCCCGCCCCCTCGATGACGATGATATCATGCTGAGCGGAAAGCTTCTCGTAGCACTCCATTATCCGAGGTATCAGCTCGCGCTTCCTGCGGAAATACTCTGCGGCAGTCATATTTCCCACGGCTTTGCCGCCCACTATGACCTGCGAACCCACATCGGTGGTAGGTTTCAGCAGCACTGGATTCATCAGCACCGACGGCTCAACGCCTGCCGCCTCTGCCTGCATAGCCTGAGCCCTGCCTATCTCGCAGCCGTCAGCGGTTATATAGGAATTGAGCGCCATGTTCTGAGACTTGAAGGGCGCACAGGAATAGCCGTCCTGGCGGAATATCCTGCACAGTGCCGCCGCGATGAAGCTCTTTCCCGCGTTTGACATAGTACCCTGTATCATTATCGCCTTAGCCATCAAGGCACCTCCTTACCGCGCAGACAAGCGCTTCGTTATCATCATGCAGACCAACAGCAGTGCGGAAGAAGCTGCCGTCAAGACCGCTGTAATCCTTGCAGCTCCGTATAAGTATACCCTCGGCAAGCAGCTTCTCACCAAGCTCGTGGGAACTGCGGAACAGAATATAGTCAGCCTCCGAGGGATATACCTTGCAGCCGAGGGCGCTGAGCTCCGAGGAAAGAAACTGCCGCTCCTCAGATATAAGAGACACTGTCTTACTTACATAGTCCTCCTCGTCAAGGGCGGCTATACCTGCCGCCTGAGCAGGTGCGGAAACGCTCCAGTACTGACCTGCGGACGCAATACTATCGGCAGCTGCCCTGCTTCCGCAGACCGCATATCCAAGCCTCAGACCTGCCATTGCGTAAAGCTTCGTGAAAGAGCGCAGGACAATAGTATTTCTGCCAAGATAATTCAGTGCTGTCAGCTCCTTTTCTCTCCCCGTAAAGCCAATGAAGCTCTCGTCTGCAATGAGGTAGGTGCCGTTTTTTTCGCACTCCGCGGCTATTCTCTCCATGAGCTCACGGGGCACAGTCATTCCCGTGGGATTGTTTGGAGTGCAGATTATCACCATGTCCACCACAGACAGCTTCCCGAGGATACGCTCCGTAAGGACAAAGTCCTCACTCTCGCGGAGAATATGCTCCCGAATCTCGCAGCCGTTTTCGCGAAGCGCCTTGCCGTACTCTGCGAATGTGGGAGCGCAGATCAGCGCCCTCTGCGGCTTCAGCGCAGAGGCTATGCGGTAGATAAGATCGTCGGCACCGTTTCCGCAGACGATGTTTTCCCTATCTTCATCGAGCTTCTCCGCCAGCTTTTCGCGAAGCTCCCTGCACATTGGATCGGGATAGCTCTCCCAGCATCCTGCCGAAGCAACTGCGGCTGCCCTGACACTTTCTGGCATACCCATGGGATTGAGATTGGCGGAAAGATCCAGTCTTATATCAAGACCGAGATCATTTCCGCCGTGTGCTGCGTTTATCATAGCATTCCTCCGACTAAAATCGCCCTGACTGCCGCCGCTAAAACAAATATAAGAGCCGATGAGGCGTACATGAGCCTGTTTGCCCGCGGTATATCCTCATTTTCAATATCCCTGACAGGGTCGCCGATGAACTCCTTTTTGTGGAGCTCCCCGAAGTAGTACGCATCTCCAGCAAGCTGAACTCCGAGAGCACCTGCACAGGCTGATTCGGTCTGTGCAGAATTGGGACTTGCGTGCTTTCTGCGGTCACGCTTCCAGATACGGTACGCCCTTCTGCCGTCCAGTCCCGCCATGGGAGCGCAGACTATCATAGCAAGAGCGGTGAGCCGCGAGGGGATAAAGTTCAGCACATCGTCCAGCTTCGCTGCAAACCGCCCGATATCGGCATATTTCTCGTTTTTGTAGCCTATCATGGAGTCCATGGTGTTTGCCGCCTTGTAGAACGCTCCGAGGACAGCTCCCCCCAGTGACATATACATTATGGGAGCCGTTACACCGTCGGAGGTATTCTCCGCCACAGTCTCCACAGCCGCCTTGATTATGCCCTTGCTGTCGAGGACTGCCGTATCACGTCCCACTATCATGGACACCGCCTTTCGCGCTCCCTCCGTATCGCCCTTTGCTGCTGCGCGGTATACCTTCATGCTCTCGTCGCGGAGACATCTTGCCGCCATGAGATAATAGCACATAACGCCCTCGGCCGCGGCTCCCAACCATATATTCACACAATAGCACAGAATGAGTATCCCAAGGGGCACCGCCGCCGAGACAATGAGAACTATCAACGCCAGCAGGACGCCACCTGCACGGAGATGACCTCCCATATGTCTGCGGACAAAGCTCTCCAGCTTTGATATGAGTCTTCCCACAAGTCTGACGGGGTGCGGAAGGCTGTAGGGGTCCCCGAAAATGCTGTCCAGCACCGCTCCGATGATGAGGGGCAGGACTGCTGCAAAATAATTCATATTTTCTCCGTAACTGTTATCTTTTCGCCGTCAAACTCGGTGATGAAGCCGTGTCCGTTGGTGACCTGCCAGTGGTAATAGCCCTGATGGGGCTGTGCAAAGCGCTCCAGTATCGCCATTATCGTGCCGCCGTGGACTACAAACGTGGCACCGCTGCCCTCCGGCACCTTTGCTATGGATGCAAGAAAGCCTGCGGCACAGCGCTCCTTGAAATCGGCAGGGTCCTCACCCTCGGGGAAGGCGCTCTCGCCGCCGCTGTCTATCCATTTCTGATACCTGCTGTCTGTGGACAGTTCAATGTAGTTCCTGCCCTCAAATGCCCCGAAATCGCACTCTCTCAGCTCATCGCATATAATGGGAGCCTTGTCGGGATATATGAGCTCTGCCGTCTGTATGCACCGCTTCATGGGACTGGTTATGAGCACTCCGCAGGGTGGATAGTCGGTCTTCATGAGCTCGGCTATGCCCGAAAAGGAAAGGGGCTCGTCGGTCCTGCCGACGTAGCGCATCTCAAGGTTTCCCTCGGTCTTTCCGTGACGTATGAAGTCAACCCTCATGGGGAGCTCCCTTGAGGTAGGTGGGGATACCGCAGATAACGCGGATGACCACATCGCTCTCCTTAGCTATCATGCAGCCGCATCTGCCCGTAGCCTCACGGCGCACACGCTCGGACTTCACCAGCGGAACGATACCGCAGCCGATCTCGTCCATGATGACAACAACGTCCTTGTTGGTCTCACAAAGTCGGCTTGTGAACTGCACAGGGTCAACTCCCTCCGCCAGCAGCCTTGCTATCATCTTGTGATAGCTCTTTATGCAGACCGCACTGAATACCTCCTCAAAATCACAGGCAGAGCCGTTTACCATATCTTCCTCATTGATGCCGAACAGCTCCGTGGCGCAGCCTACCTTGCCCTGATACGCTCCTCCGATTATCATTTTCATATCACATGACCTCCATTAATCTGTATGTAAGTGCAGCAGAAGCTGCAAGGACCAATTCGCACACCTGCAGGAACCAGCCTGCAAGGTCTCCCGTAATGCCGCCGAACTCCTTGTACGCCATATGGCGGTAATACAAAAGCGTGAGCAGTGCCCCGACGGAAGCAGCTGCCCCCACCGCAGGAGCTATGACTGCCATTGCCGCAGCAGCAAGAACAGAAACTGTCACGAGAACTGCCGCAGTTGCCTTTTTATCAGCAGGAGCGGTAAAGCTGTGAAGGCTCCCCTCCTTTTTTGCAGCACGGAAGGTAACGGCTGCCAGTCCGCTGAGTGAACGTGAAAGCACATATCCAACGCAGACCACAGCGGCTGCGGAGACATCTCTAAGCTCCGTGAATACCGCAGTGTAAAGAATGAGATAGAGTCCCAGCTTGATAGCCGCAAAGGCTCCTATATGGGAGTCGGTGAGTATCTTCAGCTTTTTCTCCCTGTCTCCCCACGAAGCTCTCGCGTCGCAGGTGTCGCAGAAGCCGTCAAGATGTATGCCTCCCGTTATCAGAACAGTGATACCCACAGCTCCCGCTGCGTAAAGGATATCGCCTGTCTCCAGAACATCGCATATGTACCGCCAGCCCATGACCAGCGCCCCGATGACAGCTCCCACAAGGGGGAAGAAACACAGGGAGAACCGCCTGTTCTTCTCGTTCCACTCGGGTCTCGGAACGGGTATGCGCGAGTACATAAGGATAGCCGAAAGCATTGAATTCAGCATATTATACTTCCCTTGCGGGCAATTGGTATACCGTAGACGCACTCCACCACATTGTCCGCAAACTCCGCTATACGGCAGTTTATTATGCCCATCTGCTTTATATAAGACATGGTGTCGGGAGAGTAATCGTTTCCGTCGGTGCCCACCTCGTTGGTGACTATTACAAGCTCGGAGGTCTTCTCCGAAAGCCGCTTTATGCCCTCGACGATCTTTTTCGCAGGGTCAAGCACCTCAGTTCCCACAAACATCTCATTTGCACAGAGATTGCCCACACATTCCAGCAGCACGCCGCTGCCCTCGGGTATCTCCGTATCGCCTATATCACGGAGTCTCTCAACGGTAACGTAGTTCTTGCCGCAGCGCATCTCAACATGACGGGCGATTATCTCCTCTGCATCGTCTCCCACGGGATTCATGGTGGCGATGTAGTATTTCTGCCCCTCAAAGCGTTCCAGTATCTTTTCGGCATAACCCGATTTACCGCACTTTGTTCCGCCTGTTACAAGTGTGATCATTTCAGTTCCACATACCTTTCTATCCCTGCGCTCTCAAAGCTGTGGGAATTATAGTAAAGCGCCGAAGCTCCGTCAAGAAGCGGCAGCAGCAATATTCCTCCTGTTCCTTCTCCCAGTCTGAGACCGCCGTCGATAACGGCTCTGAGTCCCAGCTTTTCGAGGAGCTTCCTGCCCGCAGGCTCCGCCGAAACATGGCCTGCAAGCATATAATCGGTGCAGTCGGGGGCAATCATTGAAGCAAGCACCGCCGAAACTGCGGATATCACTCCGTCTATTATGACAGTGACGCCGTAAACGGCTCCCCCAAGGAAAAGTCCCGTCATGCCTGCTATTTCAAAGCTTCCGAGCTTTGCCATTAGCTCGACAGCACCGCAGTCATAGGGAGAATTCACATCAATGGCACGTTTAACAGCTCCTATCTTGCGGCGAAGTCCCTCGGAAGTGAGACCTGCGCCCCTGCCTGTGACAGTCTCGGGAGGAAGCCCAAGTATCACCGATGAAAGAGCTGCTGTGGGAGTTGTGTTGCCTATGCCCATTTCTCCCGTAACAACCACCTTAACGCCCTCATCAGCCAGCTTCCAGATCATATCCATACCAACTGCGATGGCACTCTCCGCCTGCTGCACGGTCATTGCAGGACCTGCGGCGATATTGCCCGTACCGTGAGCTATCTTCCTGTTGATGAGCTTTTCGCAGGAGGAGTCCCCTTCCATGCCCACATCAACAGCCAGCACTTTAGCGTTATAGACTGCCGCCAGAGCGTTTATGTTGGAGCTTCCGCAGGCGATAGCCTCAGCGCAGGCAAGGGTCACGGAGCTGTCCGTCTGGGTGACACCCTCGGCGGTAACACCGTTGTCGCCGCACATGACCACTACTGCTCGTCGGGAGATATCGGGAGTAACAGTCCGCTGCACTGCGGCTATCCTGTCCCACATCTCCTCAAGGGCACCGAAGCTGCCAAGAGGCTTTGCCACGCCGTCCCAGTGCTCCTGTGCCTTTTCGGCAAAAGACCTGTCAGCAGGCTTGATAAGCTTTATCCTTTCCATCATTTACCTCCATATGCAGCACAGGCTGCTGCGAAGCGCTCAGCAAGTCTCACATCCGAATAAAAGTACAGATGCGGAAATCCTGCGTACAATGCAGAAGTCGCATGAACACACTTCCAGCTCCTTCCGTCGGACTTTGCGGCGGTGAAGTCCGCTCCGCAGTCGGTACTGTCCCAGTAGTGGAACTCATGAGCTGGAAAGCTTTCCCCCTTGCCGCAGAGCAGGCAGTCCCTCCCGGCGGTCATAGTGACATAGCCGAAGCGCTGAAGCCTGTCCGTTTCAAAGGCAGTGCCGACGATCACGCCGGCCATTGGGTATTCTGTGCCGTCGGAAGTTCTTATGCTGTCATGGAGATACATGAACCCGCCGCACTCGGCAATGGTGGGGAGTCCGCGGTTTATCGCCGTTTTTATGCACTCTCTCATGGAGCTGTTCGCTGCCAGCTTTTTCGCGTGTAGCTCGGGATAACCGCCGCTGAGGATGAGTCCTCGGCAATTATCGGGAAGCTTTTCGTCATCCATGGGAGAGAAATACTCCACCGCGCAGCCAAGCCTTTTCAGCAGGCTTATATTCTCGGAATATGTAAAGCAGAAAGCTCTGTCCGCCGCAGCAGCTATCTTTGGTGAGTTATCCGCGCATATTCTGTGCAGTTTTTGCTCTGTAAACTCCGGGAAGCATCTTTCCGAGACTTCAATCATCCTGTCAAGGCGGATATTCTCCTCTGCAAGTCTGCCAAGTTCCGCAGTTTTTTCTCTGAGGTCAGCTATCTCGACAGCGGTGACAAGTCCCAGCCTGCGGCTTTCTATACTTGGACTTTTCGGCGGCATACAGCCGAAATATTCAGTTCCCATTTCCGTGCAGAGCCGCTCCGCCATGGGAACAAGTCTCGCAGGCAGCCTGTTGAAAATGAAGCCTGCGATATTATTAGGAGCCTTGTACGTCAGAAAGCCTTTCATCACTGCGCCTATGGACTCTCCCGAGCCCTTGCAGTCAAGGACGATCACGGAAACTGTGTCTGTGATGGCTGCGACCGAGTGAGCAGAGCCCCGACCGTCAGCACCGTCATAGTAACCCATAACGCCCTCGATCACTGATATATCCGCATTTTTGCCGTTCTCCCACAGCAGCTGCCTAATGCAGTTATCATCGCAGAAAAAGCTGTCCAGATTATGAGCATCAGCGCCGATGATACTGCTGTGGAACATGGGGTCGATGTAGTCGGGACCGCACTTGAAAGAGGAGACCGTCAGTCCGCGAGCTTTCAGTGCCGCAAGAACTGCACAGGTGACCGTGGTCTTTCCGCAGCCGCTGTGAGTTCCGCCGATGAGAATTCTTTTCATATAAGCTTCCTTTTTATGATAAAAACGGGATTTGAGGCAGACAACATGGTGTGTGTGCCTACTTTATTAGTCCTTGTTACGGCGATCTGTGAGATATCAGCTTCAAAACCAAGCTCATCAAATACTGCTATGCACTCCGAAAGCGTTTCCAGAGAGACCGCAGTAACGGTCAGTCTCATATTGCTGTTTTTCTCATAAGCAGCCTGAACTATCTCACTCAGTTCTCCACCCGAACCGCCGATGAAAACGCAGTCGGGAGCCGGCAGTTCACCGAGCAGCTCAGCCGCTCTGCCCGTGTGGATAACAATGTTATCGCAGCCGAATTTACGGCGGTTGCTGTCGATAAGCTCAGCCGCCTCGGGAGACTTCTCCACGGAATGGACAGTCCCTCGCTCACAGCGCACTGCCATCTCCACGGACACAGAACCCGTTCCGCCGCCGATATCCCAGCATATGTCCTCCCTGCCGATATCAAGCCCTGCAACAGCAACTCCGCGGACCTCCGCCTTAGTCATAGGCACTCTGCCCCTGATAAACAGCTCATCGGGGATACAGCTCGGAACGGAGCGCTCGTAGTCGGGATTATCCGCCAGCAGCACACAAAGCTCCGCAGTCCTGATATCCGAAAGCTCAGCAGCTGTTCCGCTTGTTATCCTCTCGTCGTGATAGCCCAGTCTTTCGCCGATATGCACTGTTACTCCGCTCATTTCGTATTCGCAGAGCTGCCTGCAGACATCCGCTGCTGTCATATCTCCGCCGAGAAGAAAAAACGTCAGCCTGTGAGCGCGGACCGCTCTGGCGATATTGCCGCTTTTGCCGTGAAGGCTGACGAAATTGCAGTCGGACCAGTCCATTTTCAGCTTGGAGAAAAGGTAAACAGGTGAAGATATACCGCTGATGAACTCCACATCATGGTTGGGGAGCGCCTCTGCAAGCCGTGCCGCACCGCTGAAAAATCCGCAGTCTCCCGACATCAGCACCGCTGCTGCCGAAAAGCTGCTCTCCGCAAGGAACCGCGCTATCTCGGCACTTCTATACTCCTCCAGAACTACTTTTCCGCAGGAGCGATATCCCTCAATCATGCGCTTTGCGCCGATAATGACCTCCGCAGCTTCTATGGCAGACCGCCCCTCGGCAGTAAGAGTCCTGCTGCCGTCGGCGCCTGTGCCTACGATATATATCTTCACATTGTCACCTCCTCATGCCGCATATAAGCGACTTTATCTCCTCCATTGTGCTGCCCTTTTCCTCTGGGCGGGCAAGCACAGCAGTCTTTATACCGCATTTCTCCGCAGCTTCAAGCTTCTCGGGAAAACCGCCTGCTGCACCGCTCTCCTTTGTCACCAGAAGTGACGCACCGCTCAGCTCTATGTGAGCCATGTTCTGCCAAACCGTAAACGGTCCCCTTTCGAGTATAAGGTGCTCCTCGGGAAAGCCCAGCTCCGCACACAGAGCTCTTACACTGTCAGTGGGGAGAGCTCTCACCCATACCCTTTCTGCGAAGTTCTGCACCTCCGTAAGCTTTGGCAGCTCCTTGCTGCCGAGTGTGCTGAGAATATTGCCGCCCCTTTGGTTTATAAGCTCCACAAGCTCCTCCATATCCCTGACGGTCAAGCAGTCCCCAAGCTCCGATGAGCCGCGCAGGAGCCTGTGATATGGCAGTTCCGCAGCCTTGCAGGCGGCGATAATATTAGCTGTGACCTCAGTGGCATATGGGTGGGTGGCATCAATTACCGCCCTGCACCCCAGCTCTCTCATGAGAGATGCCATTTCGTCACTGTCAAGCCTTCCCACAAGAACGCAAAGCCCCTTTTCGTGAGGGAGAAGCTCTCCCCCGTACTCCGTAGCCACGGACACAGCCGCCGAAACTCCGCAGGCGCAGCAATACTGAGCAAGCTCCCTGCCCTCGGTAGTTCCGCCGAATATGAGCAGCTCACACATTTCTGTAGCCTCTCGGCGTCACCATTTTTCCGCCTATGACCTTGGTCTCGGAGTTGCCGATGAATACGGTAGTGAACATATCCACGGCAGTATCGCGGAGCTCCCCGAGAGTGAGGACTCTGCTCTCCTGTCCCTCCCTGCCGATATTGCGGACGTATCCGCAGACAGTATCCGCAGGGCGATAACCGAGGATAATGTCGCAGGCTCGCATAAGGTAGTCCGCACGTTTTTTCGACGATGGATTGTAGAGAGCGATGACAAAATCCCCCTCCGCCGCACAGCGAAGCCGCTTCTCTATCTTCTCCATTGGGGTCAGCAGGTCGGAAAGACTTATGAGGGCAAGGTCGTGAGTCATGGGCGAGCCGAGAACCGCTCCGCCGCTGAATGCCGCTGAAACTCCTGCCACGACCTCTATCTCCGCGTCGGGATAATCCGAGGAAAGCTCATAGGCAAGTCCTGCCATGCCGTAGAGCTGACTGTCGCCGCTGCAAACAAGGGACACTGTCTTTCCGTTTTGTGTCAACTCCAGTGCAAGTGCAACGCGGTCACGCTCCTGTCTCATACCCGTGGAAAGACACTCCTTTTCGGGGAAGAAGCTCTTTATCTGCTCCGCATAGACGGTATAGCCCACCACAACATCGCTGTTCATCACAGCCTGCTGCGCTTCGAGGGTCATTCCCTGACGGCTTCCGCAGCCGATGCCCACAACGTAAAGCTTCATAGCACGTTCCTCTCAAAATCCAGATATACGGGAGCCTCAGCCGCTGCCACGGTAACTCCGTCAAAGGCGGTCTTCCGGAGCACCAGCTTGCCGCCGCTGCACAGCACTGCACTGCGCTCGCAGACGTTGTCTGCCCCTGTAGTCTCGCGCACAAATTCCGAGGAGTCAAAATCGCCATTTACCGCCATGAGCTCCTCGGGAGTATATGTCCTAAGCTCTATCTCTCGCCGTCCGCAGAAGCCGAGAAGTCCTTCCTCCTGCGCTTTCAGGTCTATTGTAGCCACCTCGCGTACTCTCTCTGCGTCGATACCAGCTTCGGCAAGAGCCCTGCTTACCGCAGTCTCAACAGCTTCGGCAGATGTACCCTTTTTGCAGCCGATACCCAGAACGATATTCCTCGGTACGAGGCGCAGAGTAACGTCAAAGGGCTTCACATCGGTCTCCGTGCCAACATATATGCCTGTCCTGCAAATGCCGAACTCCGTCAGCTCGTCGGGAAGTCCGCCGTGTCTGTACTCTGTGGAAAAGCCCACCTTTTCATCGTCCAGCACCTCCGCAGCTATCTCCTTTGCAGCAGCAAGGTCGGTGATGATAAGTCCGTTTGCAACAGCGAAGCTGTCGGGCGAGAACTGTCCGCCCACATCGGTGGCGGTAGTGATGACAGCGGTATTTCCAAGAGCATCCGCAAGCACCTCCGCAAGTCGGTTAGCACCGCCGATATGTCCCGAAAGCACGGGGATAACGAAACGTCCGCTGTCGTCCATGACAATGACAGCAGGATCGTCCGCCTTGGTGCCCAGCAGAGGGGCAACTGCCCTCACTGCAATACCGCAGGCACAGACGAAAATAAAAGCGTCGGAGCGCTTGAAAAGCCGCCCAACCATGCTTCCCATATTCCAGAACACCGCCGCATTATCATCGGTGTGCTTGTGAAAACAGTAGCGGCTGACCTTGTGTTCACCGCCAAGAAATTCAGCAGCCCTTTCCGAGAGCTGTCTGCCCTTTTCCGTAACGGAAAAAATCGCTATATTCATTTGGCTTCTGCCTTTCTGAACTCAGTTTCAAAATTTTTGTCATAGAGCTTTGAAAGCTCGTAATCGTCACCGAGGAAATCTCCCACGGTTATGAGAGCAGTCTTGCTTATGCCGTTTTCACAGGCAGCCTTTGCAAGAGTTCCCACGGTGCAGCGCACCACCTTCTGGTCCTGCCATGTGGCTTTGTAGACTATTGCCGCAGGAGTATCGGCACTGTATCCGCCCTCTGTAAGCCGAGCGGAAAGCTCCTCTGTCATGGAAGCGCTGAGGAATATGACCATGGTCGCATGATGAGCGGCAAGGCTCTCTATGCTCTCCTTTTCGGGGACGGGAGTCCGTCCTGCCATACGAGTGAGTATCACTGTCTGTGACACATGGGGCAGAGTGTATTCCGCCTTCAGAGCCGCCGCAGCTCCGCAGAAGGAGCTGACGCCGGGAGTGACATTGTAAGCTATGCCGAGGGCGTCCAGCCTGTCCATCTGCTCCCTTATGGCGCCGTAAACCGAGGGGTCACCCGTATGGAGCCTTACGGTGTGAAGTCCCTCAGCCTCAGCCTTTTCCATGACCTCTATGACCTCATCAAGGTGCATTAGTGCGCTGTTGTATATCCTGCACCCCTGCTTTGCATAGTCAAGGAGCTGAGGATTTACCAGCGAGCCTGCGTAGATGATAACGTCAGCCTGCTCCAGCAGACGCTTGCCCCTGAGAGTGATAAGGTCGGCAGCACCGCAGCCTGCTCCCACAAAATCAACCATTTTCTTCCTCCGTAATTGCTTTTATAAGCTCCTCAGCAAGGGCAGTCCTCACTTGCAGCTGACGCTTATAGGAAAACGCCAGAGCCGCGATCGGTATCGAATCCTTTACTCTTGCGCGGAGATAGCTGTCCATGCGCTGAGAGAGTATATCCGCAGTTTTTTCAAGGTATCCGCCCTCCTCGAGTATATCCATTGCAGCGTCAGCAGTGGCACATTCAGGCAGCCTTTTCAGTGTATCCGTATCAGCTCCCGCAAGCACACCGCAGGTGACAAGGACGTCCATTCTGCCGTCCGCCCATGAGGAGTGGGTGTTCATAATACCTGCCCCCAGCTTTACCAGCTTTCCGATATGACCGACGATGAGAATGGACTCAGAGCCCAGCTCCATGCCGATATCGATGGCATCACCTATGAAGTTGCTGCAGGTGACGCTCCTCTCCAGTGAAAAGGGCAGCTCCCTCTGAACGAAGTCCTCGCTGTAATTGCCGATAGTCAGCAGCATATTCCGCTGACCTGCGGCACGGCGGATATTAGCCTCCGCGCGGATAGTCTCAATGACGGCAGTATTGCTCATGGGCTCCACGATACCGCTGGTACCGATGACGGAGATACCGCCCTCTATGCCCATGCGAGGGTTGAAGGTCTTTTTCGCCAGCTCCACCCCCTGAGGTATGGAGACTGTCACCTCGAAGCCTCCCGAGTAGCCGTATTTCTCGGCAATTTCCGCAACAGCCCCACTTATCATGCGCCGCGGCACCGTATTTATGGCAGCGTCCCCAACGGGACGGTCCAGCCCTGCCTTTGTTACGACACCAACGCCCTCGCCGCCGAGGATAACAGTTCCTTCGGGGATAAGTCTCACGCGGGAATAAACCCTGATACCGTTTGTGATGTCGGGGTCGTCGCCGCTGTCCTTTACTATGGCGCAGGAAGCGCTTCCATCTTTCATCTCAGCGTCCGCCACATCAAGGTCAAGCATAATGCCCTTGGGAGTCATGAGCTTCACGCCCGTGACCTCATGCCCCGTGAATATCATCTCCGCCGCAGCCTTTGCGGCAGCTGCCGCGCAGGAGCCCGTGGTATATCCGCATCTGAGCTTCTCCGCTCCCCTGTAAACATATTCCTCAAGTCTCATCACTGCACTCCCCGATGATGAACACCGTAAAATAGCCAAGGTCGTCGGTGACCTCATCAAGGCTCCCGAATATCCTCTCGTTTTCAAGTCCGCAGTTCTCTATTACAGAAGTACGCAGAGCAAGTCCCTTTTTTCGCAGTAATGCAATGAGCTCGCTGCTTTTGCTGCCTGTTTTCATTACGACCTTTGTACCACTGAGGTCAAGGAGCTTCTCAAAGTCTCCGCAGCCATATGGCAGTATATGCAAGGGCTCGCTTCCCAGACACAGTGGCTTTCCGAGAGCGTCAGCAGCAGCGCTGAAGCTGGTGACTCCTGCGCATATCTCTGCTTTGAATCCTCGTTTCTCAACACGCTGTGCAATGCGGCTGAATGTGGAATAAACGGAAATATCCCCCAGTGTAGGGACTGCCACATCGTCACTTTCCAGCAGTCCGCAGAGCATTTCCGCAGTCTCATCGTAGTTTCTGTCAAGGGCTTCCCTGTCCCTGCACATAGGCAGGTCCAGATACACTTTCCGCTTGCGTGACAGGTCCGCAGCCTGCTCCGCAATTGACAGAGCCAGACTGTTCTCCCCGTGAGTACGCGGAACTGCGATAACGCCGCAGCTCTCCATTATACGCACTGCCCTCAGAGTCATGAGCCCGGGGTCGCCTGCACCCACGCTTACGCCGTAAAGAGTTCCCATCAGCCCTTCATCAGCTCAGCTGAAAGTGCAATGAGCTGCTCCATATCCAGCTGTTCTATCCTTGCAGCCTCGGGGAGCCCCAGTCCTGTCAGTGCAGAGTAAACTCTGTCCTTTGGGATACCCATAACAGAAGCAAGGGAGTTTGCCAGTGTCTTGCGGCGCTGCGAGAAGCCTGCCTTTACCACACGGAAGAAGAATCTCTCGCTTTCCTCGTCAAGACGGTGCTCGCCGTTAAGGTCTATCCTTATAACAGCGGAGTCCACATTGGGCGCAGGCATGAAGCTGCCCCGTGAGACGCCGAAAAGGTTCTTCACGGTGCCGTAGTAGTTTACTCCCACGGTGATAGCTCCCGACTCTCTTGTGCCCACCTTTGCACAGAGGCGCTGTGCGGCTTCCTTCTGCACCATTACGGTGATGGACTCGATGGGGAGCCTGCTCTCCAGAAGCATCATTATGATTGGAGAGGTTATGTAGTAGGGCAGGTTCGCGCAGACAGCCACTCTCAGCCCGCCGAACTCCTCCTCTATGAGCTTGTGGAGGTCACATTTCATAACGTCCTCGTTGATTATCTTCACATTGTCGAAGTCCGCCAGTGTCTCCTCAAGAATGGGCAGCAGACGGGTGTCTATCTCCACCGCCGTTACCTTGTCCGCTCTTTTGGCGAGCTCTGCTGTAAGAACACCTATGCCCGTGCCTATCTCCAGCACTCCGAAGCCCTTGAAGGCATTGCCGTTTTCGGCTATTTTCGGGCAGATGTCGGGATTGATGATGAAGTTCTGTCCCAGTCCCTTCGAGAAGCTGAAACCGTGTCGGGAAAGTATCTCCTTAACGGTGCCGATGTTTGTAAGATTCATTCAGTACTCCTTAGACCTTATGCCTTTCTTTTTCGGAAAACTCCTTCTGCTTTGCGTCATTGAGCTTTTCCATAGTGTTTACCAGATAGTCAGCCGAACGGTAAGCCCTCTGAAAATCCATGTCCTTGAAGTGGACCTTCAGGTCTACGAATTCACCGTCTATAACTATGTCAAGCTCGCCTATCTGGCGTCCCTTGTACTTCTGTCCCGCATATTTTATATACTCGTCTATCTCCGCTCTGTCCATTTCTCCGCCGATAACATTGATTTTCATTTTCAAGCCTCCTGTTCGGTATAAAAATATCACTCCGACTTTTTGACATCGGTGTCAGTGTTTTCGTTTATGACGCTGAGTTTTTCTGCCAGCTCAGCCTTTGCTATTACCTTTTCAGTGCCGTCGCTGCCGATGAGAAGTATCTCCTTGCCATTGGAGCATATAACGCCCTCACTGCACAGAGTATAGTCCATGACTCCCTTTCTCACCACTGTCTCGGTGCCGTCGGGACTTATCCTTACCAACACGCGGCTCCTCGGGAATATGCCGGGATTTGCGTCACCTGCCGCAGCGTTTTCCTTCTCATTTTTCTCCGCCTCCAGAATTCTCTGCTCGAAGAATATCTCCCTCGGGGACTTGTTTCTGGTCTTGACATCGCCCTTTTTCTGAGACTTCCTCAGGGGCTCGCCGCCGAATATGACGCTGAAAGCGTTGATGAAGCCGAATATGGCTTTTACCAGTCTCACAGGGAAAAGCAGCACTGATTTCCATATGGGCTCCCTTTCAGTCTTGGGCTGCTTATAGGGCTGACGGATGAACCAGAAGTTTCCCTCTGCGTCATTTTTAGGCTTCAGCAGGTCGTTTGACTCGTCCTCATAGAGAGTCTCGATGGTACCTGCCTCCTCGTCCACTGCGAGGATAGAGCCAGCGGAAAAGACCCTCGGGTCCTCCACGGAGCGTCCCTTGGTAGTGCAGAATATCCTACCGTCGGTGGCTGACCATGAGGGACTTTCCTCGACCGACTGCCCGTCAGTGAGCTCATTGTAGTCGCCGCGCTCGTCGAATATGGCAAGATGGCCGTCAAGGACAGCGGCTATCCTGCCGTCCTTGCAGGAGATATCTCCGATGCTCCTGTCCATGCCCGTATAGATATGCCCCTCGGGAGCTTTTGGCGAGTCGGCGCTCTTTCTGTACACAGCTCCCATCTCGCCCAGTTTTGCGGAGTAGATGAAGCCCTCGTCAGCGGCGCAGATACCGTTTATACTAATGAGCTTCTCGGGCTCGGTCTCGACGGACCGCATATCCTCGCGGAATGCCGCTCCTGCGCCCTGATGCTTCCACTCCTTGTTCCTGTTTATCTCATTTACGGCGGTGGTGTACTTCTCCGCTCTCTCGCAGGGGAGCTCCGAGACCTTGCCGTTATTGCAGACATACATCTTATTTCTTGAAACATAAACTATCTTCATGATCTCTCCGCTCCCTCCATTTCTCTGCAAACCTCCTCCGCGCACTTCATTCCGTCAACTGCCGCGGAGACAATGCCTCCTGCATAGCCTGCTCCCTCACCGCAGGGGAAAAGTCCCCTGAGTGAGACCGACTGCAGATCCTCTCCCCTGTTTATCCTTACGGGGGAGCTGCTCCTGCTCTCGATGCCTGTCAGCAGGGTGTCCCTGTCGTCAAAGCCCTTTATCTTCTTTCCCATTTCCTTTATGCCCAGCTTCAGGGACTCACAGACGAAATCGGGAAGATACTCCTCCGGAGCCGCAAAGCGTACAGCAGGACGGTACGAGGGCTTTACCCTGCCGTAATCCGTGCTGACCCGTCCTTCCATGAAGTCTCCGAGAACAGCCGCAGGAGCGCGGTAATCGCTGCCTCCTGCCCTGAATGCCTTTTCCTCAAGGTCACGCTGGAACCACATACCTGCCAGAGGGTGGTCGCTTCCGTAGTCCTCCGGACCCACGTTCACAAGGAGAGCGCTGTTGGAATTGTCCGCATCACGGGCAAAACAGCTCATGCCGTTGACCGCAAGCCTGCCCTCCTCTGAGGAAGCCGCTACCACATATCCCCCGGGGCACATACAGAAGGTGTAGAGCGTGCGTCCGTTGGGAAGGTGTACCGCCAGCTTGTAGTCCGCAGCTTTAAGGGCAGGATGTCCTGCGAAACCGCCGTACATCGCCCTGTCTATATCTGTGCGGAGGTGCTCCGCTCTCACTCCCACGGAAAAATTCTTCTGTGAAAGGGTGATTTTTTCATTGTAAAGCAGCTCAAAGACGTCCCTTGCGCTGTGACCTGTTGCCAGAATGAGACTCTTTG
Organism: Ruminococcus flavefaciens; assembly: GCF_900116855.1. Lineage (GTDB taxonomy): Bacteria > Bacillota > Clostridia > Oscillospirales > Ruminococcaceae > Ruminococcus > Ruminococcus flavefaciens_R. The sequence goes on along the minus strand of NZ_UETD01000004.1, from coordinate 306,258 downwards.
TCTCTATGCGCTGAATTTCGCCGCCGCAGCTGTATGAAACTGCCGCAAGCCTGCCGTTTTCCGCCTCAAATCCGCAGAAACGGCTGTTGAACCTCACCTCGCCGCCGAGAGCGATGACTCTCTCCCTCAGTGCTTTTACGGCTCCGCGGAGCTTGTCCGTGCCGATGTGTGGCTTGGCAAGATATAATATCTCCTCGGGAGCTCCGAACTCAACCAGCCGCTCAAACACCCAGCCTATGCGCCTGTCCTTTATGCCCGTGGTCAGCTTTCCGTCGGAAAAGGTACCTGCGCCGCCCTCGCCGAACTGCACATTGCACTCGGTATCCAGTCTGCCGCCGCTCTGAAACTCCTCAACAGCCTTCACTCTGCTGTCAACATCGCCGCCTCTTTCGAGGACGATGGGCTTTGCGCCTGCCATAGCAAGGACAAGTGCCGCAAACATACCCGCAGGACCAAATCCAACGATAACGGGACGGTAGTCCACGTTGCGGACAGTGGGCACATCGTAGTATACGGGCTCATGCTTTGCCGCATTTTTCAGCGTGCGGAGCAGCTTCTCCTCCCCCTTTGCCTCAATGTCAAGGGAGATGAGGAAGTGTACATCGGACTTCTTTCTTGCGTCCACGGACTTCTTTGCCAGCTTCACGCTGATCATCCTGTCGCGGCTCAGCTTCAGCTTTTTCTCACAGAGTGAAACAAGGTCGGAAAGGTCGGTGTCAAGAGGTACTCTTATGCCGCCGACTCTTATCATGAGAGCCCTCCTCTCAGCGAGTCGGCGCAGCTCCTGCCTGCCAGTATTCCCGAGGACCATGCCCACTGGAGATTATAGCCTCCGCAGTCGCCGTCCACGTCCAGTATCTCTCCGCAGAGGAAGATGCCCTTTTCGCTTCTGAGCTGGAGCCTTTCGTCAACGCACTCGCCGCTGATACCTCCCGATGTTACCTGAGCGTCCTTCCACGGAGCAGTTCCCGTAACGTCGAATTCAAGGCACTTTATGAGCTGCACAACCTGTCTCAGGTCATTGTCGCGGAGCTCCGAGATAAGCACTGTAAGAGGCTTGCCGAGAGCCCTCTTTGTTATGTATGATGAGAGATTTCTTGGGAAAATACCCGTGAGAAGCTCCTCAGTGGTCTGTTTGCCGCGCTGATACTGGATAACACGGAGATACCCCTCCAGCTGGTCGGCGTCCATATCCGCTGCAAGGTCGAGCCTCAGCTTCAGCTTGCCCTCGTACTGCGAGAACAGGTGAGCCATATTGAAAACACAGATGCCCGACAGAGCGTTCTCCGTGAACTGTATCTCGCCCACCTCCTCCTTGAGGAGCCTGCCTGCGGAATACGCCATTACCCTGCCCTTTGCGCGGACTCCCTTGAGTCCCTTGAGGAGCTCGGGACGAACTCTCAGAGGCGCAACTGCGGGGCATATCTTCGTAGTGTGGCAGCCCTTGCTGCGGAGAAGTCTTATAACGCTTCCGTCTGTGCCGAACTGGGGAGCCGCATAGCCTCCTGCGGCAACGATGACTCTCCTGCACGGGAACTTTTCGCCCGACGCGGAGTGTATCCTGAAACCGTCATTTGTGCTTTCGATAAATGTGGCTTCAAAGTTGCAGCGCTCGCTGATATACAGCTCCTCTGCCCGAAGCCTGAGCGCAGACAGCACAGTAGCCGCGCTGTTGCTCTTAGGGTAGATACGCCCCTTCGTATCTGCCGTGCATATCACTCCGATGCTTCCGAAAAATTCCTTTGCTGATGGAGTCGCACCGATTATGCGCATGACATTCTTCACGCTTCCGTGGTAGTGGTCGGCGCTGAGATTGATATTGCTGAGATTGCATCTGCCGTTGCCTGTGGCGAGTATCTTTCTGCCCACGCGGTCAAGCTTTTCCAGAATGACTACCCTTGCCTTTGGCAGGGCTGTCTTTGCCTCGATAGCAGCTGCAAAGCCCGAGGCACCTCCGCCGATAACAGCGATGTCAGTGATATTGTCCTTACTCATATTTTCACCCCTTTGGCTTGACTTCGATAACGGCTATCTCCGGACGGTTGCACATTCTCACAGGTGCAGGATAAGCGCCAATGCCCGAGGTTATGAACATCCTTCCGCCGTCGTAGCTGAAGCAGCCTTTGTCATATATATCAAACTCCTTGTGCAGAAGCTTTGGAAACCATACCTTTTTCTCGGAGCAGTAAACGGGTCCGAGGCCGAAGGGCAGTCTTGCCATTTCTCCGTGGGTATCGCCGCAGAGAGTGAGCTCAGCGCCGAAATCAGCGAACTTCTCATAATTCGGGATATGTGCCAGCAGTATATTGAAGCTGCCGTCATCAAGTGAAAAGGCATTGTTAAGGTCGAATGTGGGACTGTAATAGACGTTGTCTATGCCCATGATGTGGAGCCTGCTGCCCCTGACCTCAATGGTGTCCTCCTCATAGGAAAGCACCTTGGCGCCTGTCTTTTCAAGCTCCGAGACGTACCTGTCGTCGTAGTCGTGCTCACCTGTGACGCAGTAGAGCGGATAGCCTGCGGAGGTCAGCATCTCTGCAAGGTCAACGGGCTTCTGTATGAGCTCCCATTCGCTCTGTCTGGTGTACATATCGCCGAGGAAGAACACTGCATCGGGGTGCTCCTTGTCCACAGCGTCAAAAATGGTCTTGTTCTTTATGCCGTGCTTTGTGGCATGAAGGTCGCTGATGACCGCCAGCCTTATGGTGCTTTTCACCTTGCTGCTGGTGATCTCCGAGTCATTTACCCTGAGCGTGAAGTTATTGAACCACCACACAAATAGTATGATGATGACCCAAAGCCAGAACTTTGACTTTTTCTTCTTTTTGCTGACGGGCTTATTGTTGTTGTCGGGCTTTTTCTTTGGAGCCTCTTTCTTCTGCTTTGTCTCTGCCATTATTCTTTGTCCTTTACATGGATATCCAGCTGGTCAAAGGGTATCTCGATACCGTTCTGCTCAAATACAGTCTTGACGTTCTCCGTCATATCGTATTTCACTGTCAGGAAGTCCTCATTCTTCACCCATACCAGCACATCAACGGACACCGAGCTGTTATTGTGGGAGCTCATGCGCACGATAGGTGCAGGGTCGCTGAGTATCTGCTTCTCCTCGTTGATAACAGCCATAACAGCGGACTGAGCCTTTCCAAAGTCCGAGCCGTAGCTTATATCAAAGCTGAGGTCAACTCGTCTCAGAGGAGTTTCCGTATAGTTCACTATCTTGGCATCGGTGACCTTGCCGTTTGGTACGAGCACTGTCTTTCCGTCAAAGGTGGCTATCTTTGTGTAAAAGATGCCGATGTCCTTTACAGTTCCCACAGAGTCGTCTATCTCGATGATATCCCCTGTGGTAAAGGGCTTGGTGAACAGTATTATGAAGCCGCCGCTGAGGTTTGAAAGGCAGCTCTGGAGGGCAAGGCTTATGGCGAGACCCGCGGCGCCCAGAATGGTGATTATTGAGGACATGGGCACGTTCAGCACCGACAGAGCCATAATGATCACAGCAATATAGAGGATTATCTTTATCAGCGACACAAGGAAGCTCTTTGCCGCGCCGTTGACATTTGACTTTGACACTGCCTTGCCCACTATCTTTGCTATGAGCTTTGAAACTATTATGCCCACCACAAGTATGACAATGGCGATGATAAGCAGCGGAATCCCCTTTTTCAGATAGCCGGCAGCCTCAGAGAACAGCCCCGAGGTCTTTTCCACAGAGTCATGGATGTTTCCGAGGACCTCTCCGTCCCCTGCCGCCGTTTCAAGGGCGAGCCTGTATATATGAGTCAAGGATATCATCTCCGACATATAGTAAATTCTTGCAGTACGCAGCAGGTACTGCAATTAAAAATGTATACTTATAATTTATTATATCAGATTTCAGCAGAAAGGTCAATATAAATATCAAATGATATAAAAAATGCACCGCAGCAGTATGCCGCAGTGCATTGTGATATTACTTATTGTCGGAAGCTCCGCCTATGGTCTGGAGCTGCTTCTTGTTGAAGTCATTGGGATTCATGAAGGTAGGCACCATCTCATGGAGGGCGCTTATAGCGACTTCCTCGTCATTTTCGAGGGCGGCGTCGCGGAGAGCCTTCAGTCTCGCAGCAAACTCCTCCTCCTCGATCTCTATCTGCTTACCGATGAAAATGAGCTTGTTTGAGGTCTTTTTGAGTCCCTCCTCATTCATGAGGAGCTCCTCCTTGATCTTCTCACCCGGACGGAGACCTGTGAACACGATGGGAACATCTTTATATGGCACCTTTCCGTACATACGGATGAGGTTCTCTGCAAGTGTGACGATCTTGACGGGCTGTCCCATATCGAGGACAAATATCTCGCCGCCGTGAGCGATGGCAGCAGCCTCCATAACAAGGCTTACAGCCTCGGGTATAGTCATGAAGTATCTGATGATATCCTCATGTGTTACGGTAACGGGCTTGCCCTGCTCGATTTGCTTCTTGAAAAGCGGTATAACAGAGCCGTTTGAGCCCAGAACATTGCCGAATCTTGTGGTAACAAACTCAGTCCTGCCCTCATGCTGCTGAGAGAGGTACTGCACGATCATTTCGCAGCAGCGCTTTGAAGCTCCCATAGCATTGGTGGGATTTACAGCCTTGTCCGTTGATATCATGACGAACTTCTCGGCATCGTGGAACTGTGCAAGAGTAGCCACGTTGAAAGTGCCGACAACATTGTTCTTGATAGCCTCCATGGGAGAGTCCTCCATGAGGGGAACGTGCTTGTGAGCAGCCGCATGGAAAACGATCTGGGGCTTGTACTTCTCAAATATCTGGTTCATACGGTAGTAATCGCGGACAGATGCAATGAGAGTAACGAGGTCAAGAGCCTCACCGTAGTCCATGATAAGCTCCTGTTGTATCTCATAGGCGTTATTCTCATAGATGTCAACAATGATGATCCTCTCGGGATTGTACTTTGCGATCTGGCGTACCAGCTCGGAGCCGATGCTTCCGCCGCCGCCTGTTACCATACATACCTTGCCGCTGATGAAGTCCCTGATGTCCTTATTGTCGAACTTTATGGGGTCTCGTCCCAGAAGCTCCTCCACCTTTATATCACGGACCTGTCCGAGGAGAGAAGCCTTATCATCGAGGATGAGAGTACCTATAAAGGGAACTATCTTCAGGGGGAGCTTTGTCTCGTTGCAGGAATCGATTATCTCCTTGCGTTCATCGGGTGTGATGGACGGGATAGCAAGGATAAGCTGTTCTATCTCATATTCCTTGGCAAACTTAACGATCTCCTCCGATCTGCCTACTACCTTAACGCCCAGCACTTCCTTGCCGAGCTTTGCAGGATCATTGTCGATAATACAAACAGGATCGAACTGTGCAGAATACTTGTCATCCTTATAGGGCGACTTCTGTGCATTGAAAATCTCGGTGAGCAGCATCCTGCAGGCACTGCCTCCTCCGATTATCATGGTCCTCTTAGCGTTGATGCAGTATTTTACCTCCGCTTCCACAATAAACCTCCCAAACTCCGCTTCCTGAGGCGGATTAATCTTTATTACAAGCTTGATTCTGTATCTGAAAAAGCTTTTTCTCCGCAGAAAAACGGCTCAGCCCCATAAAAGAGTTTCACCGTCTGCGGACGCAAACATTATCAATGCAGATTATTCCACTTTAATACCATTATAACATATCGGAGCAAAGAAATCAAGTGTAACATACTATAATTTAAGTCATTTCGTCATTTCCGACGGTAAATAGTCTAATTCACCGAAATATCCGCGGATAATACCATTTTTATAAGCAAATTTGCCGTTTTGGAGCGGCAATTTGTAAATTTTCTTTTGCTCCACTTTACATGGCACAAAAAAAGTATTAGTATTAAAGTATTAGCGGGGATATTAAAATCACTGAAAAACGGAGGTTTTTTGAATGAGGAAAAAGCATAGGCTCATAGGCAGCGCAGTGTCTTTGCTTGCAGCCGCAGCAGTTACCGCAGGCGCTTTAGTGCCCGTTTGTGCAGAGCTTTCACCTGTTACCGCATACGCGGGTCAGCAGCTTGGTCAGACGGATTTCGACGACGGCGTGGGTCTCCCGTGGCATATCGTTGAGTCTGCTCCCGGCGAGATGGACTTCGATATCGATGACGGAGTCTATTCCGTTGAGATAATCAACACAGGCGGTGCTTCCGAGGGCGGCGAGGACCGCTGGGACTGCCAGTTCCGACACAGAGGACTTACCATAGTATCGGGACACAAGTACAAGGTGTCCTATGAGATGACCGCTTCCGAAAGCGGAAAATACTACACCAAGATAGGCAACCTCGACGGAAAGGTGGAGGTATGGCACAACAATATGGATGACAACGGCGCAAACCTTGACTCCTCATGGGAACGTCTCCAGATAAACAAGGGCGAGACCAAGAAGGAGGAGCACACCTTTACTGCGGACAAGACCGTTGAGGTGGCTGAGTGGGCATTCCATCTGGGCGGCGACGGAGAGTTTACTCCAGACAAGTGCTTCCCCGCAGGAACAGTCATAACCTTTGACAATATGTCACTCATCGACCTTACAAGCGACGAAAACGACTATCCCGAGGAAGAGCCCTATGAACGCGCAGGGATACTCACCAATCAGGTGGGATACTTCACCGACAGAGCCAAGAGAGCTACCCTACTCTCCGACTCAAAGAAGCCCGTTGACTTCACTCTGAAGGACGAGTCCGGCAAGGTGGTATACGAGGGCAAGAGCAAGCCCTTCGGCGAGGACAGGGACTCCGACGACAGCGTACATATCCTTGACTTCAGCGACTTCACCAAGGCAGGCACCTACACCCTCGAGGACGAGGACGGCAATGTCAGCCGTGAATTTGATATAGACGGCTCGGAGAAATACTCCTCCCTGCTGTACGACGCCCTCAACTACTTCTACCAGAACCGAAGCGGCATTGAGATAGAGGAGGACTTCATCTCCTCGGGCGACACAAAGTCTCTTGCCCGTGCGGCAGGTCACACAAAGGACTCCGCGGAGATAGAGCAGACATGGGGATACAGCGGAAGCAGCGGCACCATCGACGTTACAGGCGGCTGGTATGACGCAGGCGACCACGGAAAATACGTTGTAAACGGCGGACTCTCACTGTGGCTCATGCAGAACCAGTACGAGACCGCCCTGAAATACGGCTTTGAGGACGCATATGCCGACAGCACCATGCTCATTCCCGAAAACGTGAACGGCGCTCCCGACCTCCTTGACGAGGCTCGCTGGGAGATGGAGTGGATGCTGAAAATGATGGTGGACAGCGGCAAATACGAGGGAATGGTCTACCACAAGGCTCACGACGAGAAGTGGACGGCTCTGGGATTAGCTCCTGCGGACGACGATATGAAGCGTATCGTAAAGCCTCCCACGACAGCAGCAACTCTCAACCTTGCAGCCTGCGGCGCTCAGGCAGCCCGACTCTGGAAGGACTACGACAGCGACTTCGCTGACGAGTGTCTCGAAGCTGCGGAAAAAGCCTTTGCAGCCGCCAAGGAGCACCCTGATATGTATGCTCCCCTTGACGAGTCCATAGGCGGCGGAGCCTACGGCGATACCGATGTTGAGGACGAGTTCTGCTGGGCGGCTCTGGAACTTTTCATCACCACAGGCAACGAGGACTACTACGACGAAGCCGCCGAGAACAAGTTCTTCCTTGACGTGCCCAATACTCTGGGCGGCGGCGAGAGCGTTGACTCCGTGGGAAGCTTCGACTGGGGCAACACAGGTGCTCTCGGCACACTGAGCGCTGCCCTCAATCCCGAGAAGTTCGACAAGGGCGATGTGGAGATAATCAACGAGGCAATAGTCTCAACCTCCGACAGCTATCTCTCGCTTGAAGAAAATCAGGGCTACGGGCTCCCCTACGGTCAGAGCACCCTCAGCTACAACGACAGCGACGAGGGCTATCTCTGGGGCTCCAACTCCTTTGTTACCGACAACTCCATCATTATGGCTTACGCATACCTCCTCACCGGCGATGAGCACTATCTGGACGGAGCTATCGGCGGTATGGACTACATCCTCGGCAGGAACCCCATGGACTACTCATACGTTACAGGCTACGGCACTCACGCCATCGAGTATCCTCACCACCGCTTCTGGGCACACCAGATAGACGAGGATTTCCCCATGGCTCCCAGCGGAGTAATGTCGGGCGGCCCCAATTCGGGTATGCAGGATCCGTGGGTAAGAGGCTCGGGCTGGAAGAAGGGCGAGATACCGCCCCAGAAGTGCTACCTTGACAATATCGAGGCATGGTCGGTAAACGAGTGTACCATCAACTGGAACGGATCGCTGGCATGGCTTGCAGGCTTTATAGCTCAGGAGGCAAGCGATGAGGGAATAATCATAACTCCCCACAGCAACGGAAAGAAGTCCGACAAGGACGACGACGATGAGGAGGAAAAGACCACCACCTCAAAGAAGAAGGACAACAAGGCGGAAAAGACCACCGCCAAGGCTGAAAAGTCCGAAAAGGACAGCGATACCAAGGAAAAGGACAACACGGGACTCATCAAGCTCGCTCTCATTTCGGGAGCCGCAGTAATAGGTCTCATCTCTCTTGAGCTGTTCATCTACAAGATGGCAAAGCTGAAGAAAAAGCAATAAACGGCAGGCAGGATACTCTCCAATTTAACGGGCAGTATCCTGCTTTTTTATACAGACCGCAATTTTCATTCTCCTATCACATAGAAGGCTGTTCTTTGACTTGACTTTTTCCGACATTCGTAGTATAATATTTTATATCTATTTTATTAGGAGCGTGTTTATTTAATGAGTAAAGGAAACGGCGTTTTCAGTAATCTGAGAAGATCCACAAAGATAACCCTCGTGTCTTGCGGCTGTTTCATCGCACTTACGGCTTTAATACTTTTATTCTTTGTAATGTTCCCCATCACTCCCTCTGAAAAAGTGATATCCAGCTTCGGACGCGAAAGCATCTATAAGCAGGACGTTACGGGAACAGCTGTCACCACAGCAGTCACAACTACCGTGAACGACGATATAATGGTAGCCAAGGGCTCAAAGACAACTACTGCTTCACGAACCACAGCAAAGAGCTATACGACCCACAAGCTTACATCGGGCTCGGGCTTCTATATGGATCAGCGTATCCCCACAGGTGAATTTCCCAACCAGTACTATGTTCCCACAACCACCACGGCATCCGAGGGCGGCTATGCAGGCGAAGGTCAGGGCACAGGCAGCGGTCAGGGCGGCTATCAGGGCGAAGGCGGTCTGGGCGGTCTTCAGGGCGGCACAGGTACAGAGATACCCGGCGGCGGTACAGAGATACCCGGCGGCGGCACTGAGATACCCGGCGGCGGCACAGGCGAAGAACCTGCTCCCGTTGAAGGCGGCGGCACTCCTGCTCCCGTAGAGGGTGGCGGTACACCTGCTCCCGTTGAAGGCGGCGGCGCGGCGGCAGCTCCGCAGGTCGAATAAAACAAAGGCTCCCGTATAAGGGCAGCACTGCTATTGAAGTTTTAAGCCATAGTATTTCCGATCAACAGTCAGGAGTACTATGGCTTTTCTTTTTAGCTCTTGCGCTAAACAAACACAATGCCCCCGAGCGTTACAATGTGCTCAGGGGCATAACTTTTATGTGAGTATCCGAATTGCTCGGAAGCCTTTTTATCAGAATACCGCTTTCTTTATCATGTCAAGCTCCTCGAGGGAGATGCAGTTGGGGATATCCTCGTACTTCATTATGGAGAGCAGCTCGTCTATCTCTGCCCAGCAGACCTCTGCCACCTCCGACGACTGGAGAGTGAGGTCCTCAATATTTATCTTCTCGCGGCAGATATAAACAGCCGCCAGCTCGTTGTCCTTGATGCTGCCCTTGGAGTAGCAGGCTCTCCTGAGACCGATGAACTCCAGCTGACTGCGATCAATGTTCAGTCCAAGCTCCTCGCGTACCTCTTTGAGGGCGGTTTGGCGGAACTCCTCTCCCTGAGTAACGTGACCTGCTGCGGAAACGTCATAGCAGTCGGGGTTGATGTCCTTTTCGTGAGCGCGCTTCTGGAGAAGCACGAAAACTCCCATATCGCGGCGCTTTATCATCCATATATGGACAGTCGGGTGAAGGTCGCCGTCCCTGTGAACAGCAGTTCTCGGCTTGCTTTCGGCAGTTATCCTTGCCTTGTCGTCGATGAGGTTGAGGAACTCATCACAGATGAACTCCACCTTGATATCGGGCTCCTCCTCGGCAGCCTCGGTAAAGACCGCCTTTATCTCGTCGATGGTGCTGTTTTCAATGTCCTCGTCGGAAACATACAGCTTATATGAAGCAGGAGCGCCGATCTCGGCAACAGCTCCTGCCAGTGTGAATCTGTCGGTTATATCCTTTTTTCCAAGCTTTTTTGCAGTCTCGGCATAGAGCTTATCAGCTGCCGAAAGTCTGCTAAGATAGATCTCAACGTCTTCCATAATACACTCCATAAATCTCATTTTACCCGTAAAAAATGCCGTGTTTTCACACCACAGCGCTATACATTATATACCCACAGCGCGAAAAAGTCAAGTACTTTTTTATGTACAAGGCAATATTTGGGAAGGAATGAGAATTTATTGAATAATAACGATATAAAAGTATACAGACGAAAACAAGCCCCGGGGATAACCACGGAGCTTTGTCTGTTTATTCGGTTTACTGGGGCGGAAGCTCGGGATCGCTGGTTGTGATAACGTCCTCGTTCTCGAACATTACAAGCTCCATCTCGGGAACGATATACTTTTCCTTCATGAGTTACCTCCTTGTTACTGTGCGTTCATGTATGTTTCGGCAGCCTTTGCGTAGACATATACTGCCTTTGCGACGTCTTTGAGCTTATTGGAAGCGGCGCTGTTGTCCAGCACTCTGTATACATATGCCATGGGAGTCACTGTGTAGTCATTGCCGTCAACAGTGAGCTTGTGAGGCTTCAGAAGCTCATGTGCGGGGATATTCTTTATCTCGTAAAATCTGCCGAACTGACTTGTCTTTGCTGTTGCCTTTGCGTCGTCGATCCTGACATTATCGCTGAGGGTATAGAACCTGAGAGAAGTCTCTGAGCCCATCACCAGTGATACAGCGGGATCGGTGCCGAATGTGGGCTTGTAAGCCTCAACATCGCTCTTTTTGACGCCGCTTATGCCGCTGACTGTGAACCCTTTGTCAAAGAAGAAATTCTCGGCAGCATAGCCGTAATTGTTAAGAGCCTCGACCAGTGCGGTGAGTTTTGTGTCGGACAGATACTTGCCCGAATCAGCAACATAGCTCCTTACGCTGTAAGCTCCCTTTGCATATGAAGCAGGGGCGCCGCTGCTCTTGAGGATAATGTGCTGTTTTCCGTCGTCACTGTATACTTTCAGAGTGACCTCATCGCTCATCTGTACAGCGTTAACGGGATAGCTGAACTTGTATGAGCCGTTTTCGCGCTTGCAAGAAGCAAGGTCGTCTATGAGTACAGCGCCGTTGGGACCGATGAGGACTGCCTTTGAAGCAGAGCTTCCGAGGGTCACATAGTAGTTCACGCTGATGTCGCCGTCAAGACTGATGCTTGCGCCGTTGATGGTGGAGATATAGGGAGCAAGAGTGTCGCACTCCTTGAACACATCGGAGGCAGAAGTTACCTTGTCGAAATTGGAGCTGCTGAGATCCAGATGCTCCAGTTTCTTATCGCCTTTGAACATATCGTTCATCTGGATCAGGTTCGAGGTATCAATGCAGCTCAGGTCAAGTTCTTTCAGTAACGGGCAGTTATAAAACATGGATGATGCATCATATAGGCGCGATGTGTCCATACCGCTGAGGTCAAGTGACTTCAGACTTGTGCAGTTTGAGAACAGTCCCCGCATAGTATTAACATCAGATGTGTCAAGAACATTGAAATTGACATTTTCAAGAGAATAACAGCATCCGAACCATCCACTCATCCATGTCATATTGGAAGTATCTAATGCGGAAAGATCAATATCGCGAAGCTTTGCACAATTAAAGAATACATCACTTGCTCCCGGTGATTTAGAAGTGTTCAAGCCTGACAGGTCGACCTTCTCAAGGCTTGTACAGTCCTGGAACAGATAACTGAAATACACCAGATTTTTTGTATCCCATGATGAGAGATCAATGTTTTTCAGAACGCTGCATTTTTCAAACATATTCTGTATGTCGGTGGCGTTTGAAGTGTCCAGGCAGGATACATCAAGAGTTTTTAATGATAAACAGCCGGAAAACATACCGCGGAAGTTTGTTACATTCGGTGTATTAAGCTTACTGAGGTCGATATTCTCAAGAGAATAGCAGTTATAGAACATCCATGAGACATCTGTGATCGATGTATTGGTGAAATCAGGAAGCTTTACTTCCTTCAGAGCTGTACAGTTCTCAAACATATCATAAACATATTTCGCTCTGGAAGCGTCCAGATTTGTCAGGTCTATCTTCTCGACAGTCTTGAAGTCCCTGAACAGAAAAGCTGCATACTCCACCAGAGCAGCGCCTTCCTCGGCAACGATGGTCTTTACGCCTTTATCCTTGTACTTTTCAAGAGTGTAGTTGTCAAATTCGCCTCTGAGGGTGAGCACATGAGTGGTCTCGTCATAGGTGATAACATTATTATCAATGGCAGAAGCCACAACGGGTCTGAAAACATCTGCCCTGCCAAGTACGGGAGCTGTTCCGCCGATGATGAGCAGCGAAAGCAGCGCTGCCGTTATCTTTTTGTGAGTGTAGTTCATTTAAGTACCTCCTTTGTAGTAAGTATCTGAAGGACATTGCTGCCCATATCAAATACATATAGTATTATATCACCGTAATATAATGATGTCAAACCAAATATTGCTATGTGAGAGGCAGTCCCCTTTCCCTCAACCGCAATAAATAAAAATGACGCCCCACAGTGAAGCGTCAGACCGTTGTTATATGTACTTATCACAGTGCCGTAAGCGATGTACAACTACGCCCCCTGATAAAAGAAAGCGAGCTTGCGAGCGCCAACGTGGTTGGGCGCACAGGCTCTGCAAAAACGAACTGTTACCGTAAACGTAATGTGCCGTAAGCGATGTACAATAAAGCCTTTCGTAAAAAGTAAACGAGTAAAACGAGTGCCCCCGTGGAAGGGCGCACAGGCTCTGCAAAAACGAACTGTTACCGTAAACGTAATGTGCCGTAAGCGATGTACGACTACGCCCCCTGATAAAAGAAAGCGAGCCTGCGAGCGACAACGGGGTCGGGACACAGGCTCTGTGGCGTCCCAAAGAGGAGTCGAACCTCCGGCCTACTGCTTAGGAGGCAGTCGCTCTATCCTACTGAGCTATTGGGACACATTACAAGTTATATTTTACCACATATTTCTCCCCATTGCAAGCCCTGAGATATAATTTTATTATTTTACATAATGCCCACATAGTTCTCAACAGCCTTTTATGGGACATTTTACGTCTTGAAAACCTCCCATTTCTGCGATATAATTGTATTATTATATTAAAGACAGGAGGATATTATATGGAATTCATAAGCGCTCACGAAATAAAGGAGCTCTCAAACCCGGGAGTTGTCTCCCGTCAGCTTCTCAATCCCGAGAACTCCGCCAGCACAAGAGTGACCATCACAGAGGTCCATCTTGAGGTGGGAGCAAGCCAGCCCAGACATACCCATGAGGCTTCCGAGCAGATATGGTACGCCACCAAAGGCAGCGGCACTCTCCTTCTTGCGGACGATAAAACTAAGCCCTTCAGGGCAGGCGATGTGGTGCGTTTTGCGGACAGGGACGTCCACGGACTCCTCAATGACGGCGATGAGGAATTCATCTATGTCTCCGTGACAGCTCCTCCCATAAACTTCGGCTACGCATATGAAAAGAAGTCATAAGCACAGAGGGCGGTAACTCCGCCCCTTTTTTATGCCTGCGGAAAACGCTCCGTTCGGACAGATGTAACCCTTTTTTAACTTGACAGCGTATATGCCCTGTGCTATAATGTATCTGTAATAATGTGTCTGAAACTGAGGGAAGCACGGTGAAAACCCGTCGCAGCAGTCACTGCCGTAAAGTCGGATCGCTCGTCAGACACAGCAGGTAATGAACGTTTTCGGGCAAGGGAGAACGTATGCCGAAAACTTCGCAGTACCCCTGCGGAGCTGTTTTGCTGCGCTTTTCTGCACCGCGGAAAGGCCTTTTTTGTTGCCTGTAAGTAAATTTTAAGGAGTAGGTATTATGAAAAAATCATTCGCTATGGCAGCTGCACTGGCAATGGCATTCTCAGCTGTTGCTGTAAACACTTACGCTGAGGGCGAGACAAAGGTCTATGTCACCATCTCTGACTGCAACAGTGCGCTGGTACTGACTCAGGAGCCCGTAAATGTTACCGATATCGACGGCGACGGCAAGCTCACTGTCAACGATGCTCTCTACATCGCTCACGAGAACAACTACGAGGGCGGCGCAGCAGCAGGCTACAAGACTTCTGTCGGACAGTTCGGTCTGGGTCTTGACGTACTCTGGGGCAAGGAAAATAAGCAGTCCTTCGGCTACTATGTAAACTCAAAGATGGCTAATGGTCTCACAGATGAGATAAAGGACGGCGACTACATTGACGCTCTCACCTTCCCCGACCCTTCCAACCTTGACTATCATTACAGCTGGTTCGACGCAAGAGAGGGCGAGGGTGACCCCGACAAGGAAGTTACTCTCCAGCTCAAGGCTCTCTCCTTTGACGCTTCATGGGCTCCCGTTGAGAACCCCGTAGAGGGCGCAAAAATCACTATCAACGGCAAGGAGACAGACTTCGTTACCGACGCTGACGGAAAGGCTACAGTAAAGTTCACTGAGGCAGGAAAGAACGTTGTAAGCGCTAAGGGCGGCAATATCAATATCGCTCCTCCCTCATATGTTATGCAGGTAAACGGCGAGGCTGATACAACTACATCTACTACTACAACTACCACAACTACCACAACTACCACCACAACATCTACCGTAACATCTTCATCTTCCGCAAAGACAACAGTCAAGGCTTCCACAACTGCCAAGGCTACAACAACATCAAAGAACAACTCTCCCAAGACAGGAGACCCGGGCGCAGCTGTCGCACTGGTTTCCCTCGGAGCAGCAGCCGCTGCAGCATTCGCTCTCAGACGCAGAGATGAGAAGTAAGATACTCACGGTCTGCCTGAGTTCTGCACTTATATTTGCAGCCGCTCCCTGCATACCCGTTATGCAGGAGGCGCACTGTGAGCATACCGTCGGTGAGGTCGATGACCTTATCGGCGGTATCGTTGATTTTAAGCTCGGTCAGGTCGGTGCAGGCAGCATAGAAGAATGGCTGGCGGGTGA
The DNA here is from genome assembly GCF_900116855.1 of Ruminococcus flavefaciens. Classification (GTDB taxonomy): domain Bacteria; phylum Bacillota; class Clostridia; order Oscillospirales; family Ruminococcaceae; genus Ruminococcus; species Ruminococcus flavefaciens_R. The sequence goes on along the minus strand of NZ_UETD01000004.1, from coordinate 290,924 downwards.
TATCGCCGCAGGTGCAGGCACCTCCACGGACTGGTACGCCCTGACTCTCAGCCAGTGCGGATATACAGACCTTTCGGCATACGAAAGCTCCCTTGAGAGCTATCTCGGCAGCAACAATGTCACCTCTGCCACCTCCCGTGAGAAATACGCTCTGGGACTCTGTGCGGCAGGCAGCAGAAGCAGCTATATCTCCGATATCCTTGACTCCTCAATAGGTCAGCAGGGCGTTATGAGCTGGATCTACGGGCTCCATATCCTCAACAACGGCTACACCTGCCCCTCATACACCGCCGAGTCCGTGACGGACAGCATACTCTCCATGCAGCTTGGTGACGGCGGCTGGGCACTGTGGGGAGAATACGGAGATATCGACGTTACCGCAATGACCGTTCAGGCTCTTGCTCCCAGATATGATGACAGCAGTCAGGTGTCGGAGGCTGTGGACAGGGCTGTGGACTTCCTCTCCGAGCGGCAGAAGGAGGACGGCGGCTATGAGAGCTTCGGCAATCCCAACGCGGAGAGCACTGCACAGGTGCTCACGGCTGTATCGGCTCTGGGGATAGACTGCCGTTACGACGACCGCTTCATCAAGAACGGCAATGACCTTATCGACGGCATAGCGCAGTACAGACTGCCCGACGGAAGCTTCTCCCACATAAGGGACGGGGGCTTCAACGAGACAGCCACGGTGCAGGCATACTACTCCTTTGTGGCATTCAGGCGCATGACCGAGGGGAAGTCTCCCCTGCTGGTGCTTGACAACAGGGCGTCGGCACAGTCCCCACAAGGCGGAAATGAGGGCAGCGGCAGCAATAAAGGCAGCTCTCAGGGTGACAGCTCCACGGCAAATGAGGGGGGCAGCAGTACAAAGGCTGCGGCTCCCGTATCGGGAAATACCACCACCGCCACAGCAAATGCAGGCAAGTCCACGGGGACTACCTCCACGGGCACAGGTACACAGACCTCCACGGGCAGGCTGACTTCATCGGGGACTTCCCTTTCATCGGCGGCAGCTTCACAGACCAAAACCGCCGTAACATCAGCACAGGAGCTCACAGAGAAACACTCACGGAGAAGCTACAAGCCCTTTGCCATACTCATTGTAGTTGGAGCGGCTGCTGTGATCGCTCTCATCATCTTCATCATGGGCAAGCGCAGCTACAAGAACTTCATCTTCCTCGGAATTGCAGCAGCCGCGGCGATAGCGGTCATTCTGCTGACGGACATACGCTCCCCCGAGGAGTATTACAGCGGCGAGAAAAAGCACAAGGACACCGTCATCGGCACGGTGACTATGGAGATACGCTGCGACACCATTGCAGGGAAGTCCGACTCGGAGCATATCCCCGAGGACGGCGTGATACTGGCTCCCACAGCCTTTGACATCGAGAGCGGCGACACGGTGTTCGACATACTCACCGAGGCTGCACAGACCTACGGCATTCAGGTGGAGAACAAGGGCAGCGCAGGCAGCTCCCACGGCATGGTCTACATCTCAGGCATAAACTACATCTACGAATTTGATTTCGGCGACCTTTCGGGCTGGGTCTATCATGTCAACGGCATCACTCCCTCGCGGAACTGCGGAGAGTATGTCCTCAGCGACGGAGACCGCATAGAATGGCTCTACACCTGCGAGGTGGGTCACGACCTTAACGAGGTATACGAGGAATGAGAAGCTTTTCCGAATACAATCCCATAGCTGTGGCGGTGTGGTTTTTCAGCGTCACGGGAGTAGCCATGTTTTGCAGCTATCCCATACTCATGGCAATATCGCTTTCGGGAGCGGTGCTGTTCTTCCTCATACGAAACGGCTTCACCCACGGGAAAACTCACCTGTTTTTCTGGCTGCTTTTCGCAGTCCTGGCACTGGCAAACCCGCTTATCTCACACAACGGCAAGACGGTGCTCTTCGTCATGAACCACAATCCCGTCACTCTGGAAGCGGCGCTTTACGGCGTAAATTCGGCAGTTATGATAATCGGCGTCCTGTACTGGTTCCGATCCTTCACACAGATAATGACCTCGGAGAAGCTCCTCTACATCACGGGAGCTCTCTCCCCGAAGCTGTCGCTGGTGCTGTCAATGGCGCTCAGGTCCGTACCCCTTTTCAGCAGGCAGTCCGCAAAGATAAGCGCTGCACAGACCGCAATGGGACTGTACAAAGACGACAATATCGTGGACGACATACGGGGAAAGTCCCGTGTCTTTTCCATCATGGTAACATGGGCGCTGGAGAACGGTATCATCACCGCAGACAGCATGGAGGCAAGGGGCTTCGGCACAGGCAGGCGGACACAGCTGCGCAAATTCGGCTTCCGAACGGGAGATATACTTCTCCTGACGGCGACGCTGCTGCTTCTGGGCGTGACAGCTGCCGCCATCGGTACGGGAGCTCTCAGCTTTGAGTTCTACCCGTCCATGAAGATGAAAGAGCTCACATTCCTCGGTATTTCGGGGATAATTTCCTACGCAGCACTGGTGTTGCTGCCAATAATCATAGAAACGGAGGCGGAACTGAGATGGAAATACTTGCGGTCAGGGATATGACCTTCACCTACCCCACCTGCAATGAACCTGCCATTCGGGATATATCCCTCAACCTCGGACGAGGCGAGATGGCTGTGTTATGCGGTGCTACGGGAAGCGGCAAGTCCACTCTCCTGCGTCTGCTCAAGCGTGAGCTGTCTCCCATGGGGGAGGTCTCGGGCAGTGTCGCTTTCTGCGGAAAAACTCTCGCGGAGCTTTCCGACAGGGAGTCCGCTTCGGATATAGGCTTCGTCATGCAGAACCCCGAACAGCAGATAGTCACCGACAAGGTCTGGCACGAGCTGGCTTTCGGGCTGGAAAATCTGGGGACTCCTCCTGCTCAGATATCGCGGAGGATAGCAGAAATGGCAAGCTACTTCGGCATCGGTGACTGGATAGACAGGGACACCGCGGAGCTTTCGGGCGGTCAGAAGCAGCTCCTCAACCTTGCTTCCGTACTTGTCATGCAGCCAAAGCTGCTCATTCTGGACGAGCCAACGGCTCAGCTCGACCCCATTGCCGCCTCGGACTTCATTGCAACTCTGCGGCGTATCGCCAACGATCTCTCAATAACCATACTTATGGCGGAGCACCGTCTGGAGGACGTGGTGCCGCTGTGCGACAGGCTGCTTGTAATGGACAGGGGTACTCTTATCGCAGACGGCTCTCCCTCACAGGTCATTGCCGCTCTCGGCAAAAGGGGCGACATAATGTGCGGGATGCCTGCGGCTTCGCGTCTGTACGCGAAGCTCAGCGGCAGCGGACCCTGTCCGCTGACAGTCCGCGAGGGCAGGAACTTCATAGAGAGCAGCTACGGTAACACTACTCGCGGACTACCGCAGGCATCCCATGCGGCTGAGGGTGAAACGGCGCTGGAATACAGCGAGGTCTGCTTCCGTTACGACAGAAACGGCAAAGACGTCCTTGACGGGCTGAGCCTGAAAGTCTGTCAGGGTGAGATATACTGCATACTGGGGGGGAACGGCTCGGGAAAGACCACCTCTCTCTCGGCGGCGGCAGGTCTCATAAAGCCCTACAGCGGCAAAATAAAGGTGTTCGGGAAGAAGCTGAAAGACTACAAGAACCGCTCACTTTACCGTGAGTGCCTTGCGATGCTGCCGCAGGACGTTCAGACCGTCTTTCTCAGGAACACCGTCAGGGAGGAGCTTGCGGAGTGCAATGCGGAGCTGAAAGAGCTTCCCTACGACCTTTCTCCCCTGCTGGACAAGCATCCCTACGACTTGTCGGGGGGACAGCAGCAGCTTGTGGCACTGGCAAAGGTACTGGCTGCACATCCCCGTCTGCTGCTTCTGGACGAGCCCACAAAGGGACTTGATGCGGCGGCTAAGGAGAGCTTCATCGAGCTGCTGAAAAGGCTGAAATCCGACGGTCTCACCGTTGTTATCGTCACCCATGATGTGGAGTTCGCAGCCCTCTGCGCCGACAGGTGCGCCATGTTCTTCGGGGGCAGGATAGTCTCGGAGGGAGCTCCCCGTGAGTTCTTCTCGGAAAACAGCTTCTACACCACCGCGGTGAGCCGCATGACAAGGGGCTATTACGAGGGAGCCGTCACCGTTGAGGACGCTGCTGCGCTGTGCCGTATGAACGGCAGAAAGGAGAGCTGATATGCTGCTGATAAAAAGCAAAAGGCTCCGCGACACTATCCGCGTGGTGGTGCCATTCATAGCGGTTCCCCTCATTACAGTCCTTGGAGCCCTCGCCTTTGACGAAAAAAAGCACATAATCATAGCCCTTGCAGTTGCGGTGTCGGCACTGCTGCTCTTTGCGGCAGGCTTCGAGAAGAAGTCCACAGGAACGCGCCGAATGGTCATAGCAGCCGTTATGACTGCCCTTTGCTTCGCAGGAAGGTTCATACCCATACTCAAACCCATAGCCGCCCTCACCATAATCACTGCCCTGTATCTCGGCGGAGAAGCAGGCTTCCTCGTGGGAGCCATGTCCGCCATACTCTCCAACTTCTACTTCGGACAGGGTCCGTGGACAGCCTTTCAGATGCTGGCATGGGGACTCATCGGGCTGTTCGCAGGCATATTCTCGGAAAAGCTGCTGAAAAGCCGTGCCCTGCTCCTCATCTACGGAGCGCTGACGGGTATCGCCTACTCATTTATAATGGACATCTGGACAGTCCTCTGGTACAACCGCGGCTTTGACATAAAGCTCTATCTGGCGGCACTGGTGTCCGCTGTGCCCTATACTGTCAGCTATGCGGTGTCAAACGTGCTGTTTCTTTATCTGCTGGCAAAACCCTTCGGCGAGAAGCTCTCCCGTATCAAGACCAAGTACGGGGTGTGAGTACAAGTGTCGGCAACCCTTTCGGTTAAGGGACTGGCTGATGTGGGCATCAGCCCCTACCACCTCTTCTCTCTCCTATAACATTCTCCCTTCCCCCCTTCACACCCACAGTTTAAATCGATAAAGCACATTGCATATCGGGCAAGAGGGAAAGGGAGAAGGAGGAATTATTGTTCCCACTTCCAGAACCATGTATTACCATGTCTTTCTGAGATTATATGCAGTTCATCTTTTATCTTTTTCATTATGTCATAAGTCACACCTATCTCCGCTGCCTTTGCAATAAGTGACTTTACGGACTTTGCCTCGCCGCTTCCCAGTTCCGCCATAAGCAGCTGTCTTGAAAGTTCGGTCTGCTTTGGCTGAGGACTTCCCATTCCCAGAAGAATGCTGTCGGGGTCAGCCTCGCACTCTCCCTCATAGGTGAAGCTGTTGTTGTCCCCAAGTCTGAACGCCACGGGCTTTCCCTCTCTTGCAAGGGAACTCTTTATGTGCATGACTATGCGCCTGTCGGTGTCGCGCTTGTCACGGGCTACCAGAAGAACGCTTCTTGCGGCAGCTGTCAGGTCTATGGAGCCCAGTCCGCGGTAAGCCGCCTTTGCACCCGTGTTCTTGTTCATGTGTCCGATGAGGATAATGGCACAGCCGAACTGCTCCGCCATATTGGAGAGATAGCTCATAACGGGACGTATCTCGTTGGCGCGGTGCATATCAACGTCCGCACCCAGATAAGCCTGCAAAGGGTCGAGGATAATGAGCCTTGCGTTGGTGAGCCTGAGGGCTTCGTCAAGTCGTCCGTCGGTAATGGTGAGAGGATAGACGCTCTCGTCAACGCCGCTTATATAGCCGCAGTCAGCCCCCGCCGCAACAAGACGGGGCTTTATCGTATCCGCCAGACCGTCCTCGGCAGTCTGGAACAGCACAGGCACGGGATAGAGCTCCTGCCCTGTAATCGGGTCTGTCTTGCCCCCCGTCACGTTCTCGCCCTTTGTGAGAGCCGCAGCGATATTCAGCGCAAGAGTGGTCTTGCCCTCGCCGGGGTCGCCCTGAATGATAGTGACCTTGCCGTAAGGGATATAGGGGTACCAGAGCCATTCTGTCTCGGTCTCCTGAATTTTTGCCATGTTGTAGATACAGCTTTTTGCTTCCATAGTGAAAGTCCTCCTTGAAATGTTTTTTCACTATAGGTCCGTAAAGCCCTCTCAACCAACGGAAAACCATTGTATATCACAGAAAGTTTACAATTAGAGCCCTTAGCTTGCAGCTCGCCCGGCTTTGCATATAGCATTGCCATCCAAATCATAGATTTGGGGCACTGCTTATTGGTGATGGAACGGATTATGAAGCCCCCACATAACTGATCACTCAAGCGGAACGCCGAGGCGGCTTCCCCTACAATTAAAGAGATTGACTTTGCGCGACAGGTGTGATATAATGGTAAGGTAAAATTTAAATCCAATGGAGGTATCTCAAAATGGGAATGTTTGACAAGCTTATTGCAAACCTTAAATCCAGCAAGAAAACCATCGTCTTCACTGAGGGAAGCGATCCCCGTATCCTCTCCGCTGCTGACAGACTTATCAAGGAAGACCTTATGGGCGTTATCCTCTGCGGAAACGTTGACGAGGTAAAGGCAGCTGCCAAGAACGGCGGCTTCAATATCGACGGCGCAGAGATTCTTGACCCTGCTACATATCCCGAGATGGACGCTCTCGTTGCTCAGATGTTCGAGCTCAGAAAGGGAAAGATGACTGAGGATGAGTGCCGCGCTGCTCTGGCAAAGTCCAACTACTTCGGAACAATGCTCGTAAAGGCAGGAAAGGCAGACGCTCTCCTCGGCGGTGCTACATACTCCACAGCCGATACAGTAAGACCTGCTCTCCAGATAATCAAGACCAAGAAGGGCTCAAATCTGGTAAGCTCCTCATTCATTCTCTTCAGAGAGAAGGACGGCAAGGAAGAGAAGATAGCTATGGGCGACTGCGCTATCAACCTCAGCTATGAGGATACAGTTGACAAGGAGGGCAATGTTGTTCTCACAGGTGCAAGAAAGCTGGCAGAGGTAGCTGTTGAGACTGCAAAGACAGCTGATTTCTTCGGCATCGACCCCAAGGTAGCTGTTCTCAGCTTCTCTACATACGGCTCAGGCAAGGGCGGCACAGTTCAGCTCAGCCACGACGCTGTTATCGAGGCAAGAAACATCGACCCCGATCTCGTTATCGACGGTGAGTTCCAGTTCGACGCTGCTGTTTCGGCAGAGGTTGCAAAGACAAAGTGCCCCGACTCAAAGGTAGCAGGACAGGCTAACACATTCATCTTCCCCCTCATCGAGGCAGGAAACATCGGCTACAAGATAGCTCAGAGACTTGGCGGCTACGAGGCATACGGTCCTATCCTTCAGGGACTTAACGCTCCTATCAACGACCTTTCAAGAGGCTGCAACGCTGACGAAGTTTACAAAATGGCTATCATCACAGCAGGCATGGCTTGATAAATGCGAAGCATTTATCAATGCATAATTCATAATGCATAATGCATAATTATGGTTGAGTTAAATCTTAATAAAACGGGATTATATGTAGGGGACGGCGTCCTCGACGTCCCGTAAGTAACAGTAAGATCATATTAAATCAGAAAAAAGGGACTGCGTTTTTTGCAGTCCCGTTTTTTTGCTAATGGCTAATGGCTAACGGCTGATTTGGCTTTATTCGGCGTCGGTGCTGTCCTGAGAAGGGAGTTTACATTACTCTTCCTCAGCCTTGCTGATACGCCAGCCGCTCTCGGTCTTTACGATAGTAAACTTTGTCTTATAAGTACGATTGGGGTCAATGTCTAAATCAATATGGCTTCGTGTCGTAATTATATTTCCGTTCTCGTCGAACTCGCCCTTTACTTCGTCATCTAACCACTTGTACAGCCTGTCGCTTGTGTCGCAGGTCTCTGTATTAACATAATACCCGTCATCTGTTGTAAATATCAGAGTCGTGTAGTCTATATCCTCTTCCCTTGCGCAGCCACAAGCGTCAAGGACTATCTTTCCGAGTTCTGCATCGCAGACCTCATAGCATCTTTTTTCCAGATCTTCCCATGTTGGGTATCTCGGGTCAATAACACGATAAAAGTCTCTCGTGAACTCACTTCCATCATCAGATTTAATTGTCTTGGTAACAACCGATGACCTGTCAACCTCAAGAGTTCTTCCGTGAATATCAAATAAGCACTCAATCCAATCATCTGTAAGCTCCTTGGCTATAGCGTCTGCGTCGGTGCTGTCCTCGATTGAATCATCAAGGGGCTTTTCCGTAACATCGCTTATTCGCCAGCCGTTTTCGCTGTTCACAATGGTGAATGTGGTCTCGGGGATTGGATAATCATGGACTTCGCGGAGCTCTGTCTCTACAATTGTTGCGATTATATTGCCGTTTTCATCGGTATGGACATTCATGTCATATTCGCTGGTCGATAACGGGTCTATGCCATTATCATGCAGACCTGTTTCGACGTAGTATCCGTCCTCAGTGACACAGAAAAACGGATTGCCCATAATATCTTCTGTATTCTCGGTACTAATTTCGAGTATTCTCTGTGCAAGCTCGGTATCGAGTATCTCATAACAGCGCTTTTCTATATCTGCCCATGTGGGAAATCTGGAATCGGTAACGCGATAGAACTCTCTGTCAAAGGTAACGTCGTTGTCGGGAAGTGTTATTGCCCTTGTGATAATATCAGACTTGTCAACTTCAAGGTCTCCTCCATAAAGGACGCACATAAACTCTCTGTAATCGTCAATGAGAGCCTTTGCAACAGCCTCTGTGTCGGCTTCCTCGGCTTCGGTCTGCTCCTCGGTAAGGTCTTCTGTTGTGACCTCGGTGGTCTCTGCTAAGGTTCCCACAATCTGGGTAGATGCACTCCAGCCGCTGCGGCTGATATAGTACATACTGCCGCCTATGCCTGATACAAGGAGCAAAGCCGCTGCTGCAACACTTACGCCCTTATACCACTTTGGTCTGCGGTATTTCTCAACTCCCGATACGTCAATACTGCTGTTGTCGATCTTTATATCAAACTTTCTTTTACTCATGGCGTACAGCCTCTCTTTCTGCTCGTCTCTGAGGACGGGATACTCTTTTGCGAGCCTGTCTGCTGTTCTGCTGTCGATGTCATTGAATACATCGTCTGTTCTCATTGTGATCCCTCCTCTGTGATACCTGCCGCGCTGAGTAGTTCCCTGAGCTTTTTTCTTGACCTGCTGAGCCTTTTCTGCACAGCAATATCGCTCAGTCCCACAAGTGCGGCTATCTGTCTGGTTTTCATTCCGTAGTAATAGAAGTAAACGATGATGGAAGAATCGGGCTCCCCGAGGCTTTTTATGCAGTCGAGAACTGTCTCGCGCAGAGCCGAGAGCTCCGCGGACTCATCGACTCTGATGTCGGAAGAAAGCTCTCCCACGGTCTCCGACTCCATAGATACGGTAGTATCCTTTTTTGCGGAAAGCCGCCTGAAATAGCTTACCGCAGTACGCTTTGCAATGGTGCCTATCAAGCCTTTCAGGTCTCCGTCGGCAGCTTTGTGGCTTTCGAGATAGCGGAATACCGCCGCAAAGGTATCGCTTAGACACTCGTCCGTGTCCTCGGGACTTCCGCAGCCTTTGAGCTTGTTGGCGCAAATTGCATAGACGTAGCCGCAGTATTCATCGAACAGAGCCCGTCTGCCTTCCTCGGCTGACTGCTCCATCATGCGGCTCAGCTCTTTATCTGTCATCGTTTCACTCCTTTGAATGCATTCATATATTACACTCGCTTTGCCATGAGATTTTCTGACCTGTTTACAAAAAATGATCGACCACCGATCATGATATTTATATACCAATGAGCAGAAACCGCATTCACGCGGTCTTTTTTTGAGTCCAAAGCTCCTGATATTGCTTTTTTCGGCGACTTTAAAAAATCATATTAGCGATTGTGTACTTAATCAGTTGACTTTTAACACATTTTGCTGTATAATATGTAGTATGAAGTGGCCGCTTTAAATACAATATAAAGGATTCAATTATAATGAACAACGTAATTAAAAGAGTTTCAGCATTCGTTATGGCATTCACACTTCTCGGAACCGGAACAGTCATAACAAAAAACATTTTACCTAAGTCGGATACAACTATCGTTGCAGATGCAGCAGTTCACCCTGAGTACAGTAATGGTTATACTCCCGATGATCAAGAATTCTGGTACGGTGCTCCCGTTGGCTATGAGAATTTTTATATCGGTTCATACGGTACTAAGGTCGCATGGATACAGAAGGCTATCAAATACCTTGTAGGCTACCCTATGCCGATTGACGGAAGCTATGGTAATCAGACATATCAGGCAGTTAGTTATTTCCAGAAATTGGTAAATACGCTTATGAAAAAAAGAGGATATTATCCTTTTCAGCCATTGACTGTTGATGGAGTTTATGGTCCTAATACCCACTTTGCTATGAAGGAAATGTTAAAGAACGGCGATAAATTTGGCATTCAGCACTGCGGCTGGTAATTAACAAATTAACAAAACAACAACTCCCCTCACATGAGGGGAGTTTTCTTATTTCAGACATATGCAGCAAACTAAAGCTGCTCAATGGCGGCGCTGCTTTTCAGCCTCTCTGAGCATTTCCGCGACCTCCTCGACGCTGCATCGGTAGTCACCGTCACCGCTGCGCCTGTAGGTGCCTGTGTATGGACTGCCGCCTATGTAAATGGGTTCCTCGCCCTTTTTCACACGGGGAACATTGATAACGATGATGTGCTTGCCCTCTGTTTCGACGATACGGACGTCATTTTCGGTGAGGATATTGCGGCTCACCTTTCTGCGGTCGTTCATAATGTCCCAGAAGTCGCTGATGAGCCACTGAGGGTCTGGCAGGTCAACAGGGTGAAGTGACCTGTCGGGGAACTCCTCCACGCCGAGGAGTATGATACCGCCGAGGGTATTTGCAAATGCGGAGTATGTCTCCCACAGACTAATGGGAAGTCCGCCTGTTGCCTTTTTGGCTTCTATGCGGTTATTCTCCTTATACTTTTCGATATTGTCAATATCTATCATGCGACTCTCCCCCCTCGCGTGAGTGCTTAGTTATTAGTGCTTAGTAAATAACGAAAAGTGAACAGCAAACAGCACTGCAAAGCACTATTCACTATTCACTGATGACTTCGCCGAAAAACGGCTCAGCTCTGATTTGCTGTACCTGCTATCCCGAAAGTGCCGTAAGCGATGCACAACTATCATTCCCGATAACGGTAAGCGAGCCTGCGAGCGACAACGTGGTTTGCCCGCGGGGGCTCCCCGCTGTATGACTGTGACAGAAACAATAAAAGTGCTGTAAGCGATGTACAACTATCATTTCCGATAACGGTAAGCGAGCCTGCGAGCGCCCCCGTGGTCGGGAGCACAGGCTCTGTGCTGGTACGCCTGACTGGAATCGAACCAGCGCACACGGCGTCGGAGGCCGATGCTCTATCCCCTGAGCTACAGGCGCATATCAATAAAATTACATACAACAATATAATTATAGCAAAAACTCTTGAAATTTGCAAGCATTTATGATATAATTATAAAAAATAAATTAGGAGGGAACGTTTTGGGGGACTACATTTATCTGATAGTTGCACAGACAGGTACAAGACCCGCACGATTCTTCAAATTTCTAACAAAAAAACCGTATAATCATGTTTCTCTTTCGGGAGATATACAGCTTTCGGAGATGTACAGCTTCTGCCGTACATACCGACCGTTTCCACTTCCTGCTACCTTCAACAAGGAAATAGTGGGTCAGGGTACCCTCGGGCAGTACCACAATATACCCTGCGAGATATACCGCATAAGCGTAACTCCCGAGCAGAAGGAAGCCTATAACAAAATAATCAATCACTTCTCCGAGCACAGGAAGATATATTCCTACAACCTACTCGGACTCCTCGCCGTTTACTTCAATATCGAGTGGAAGCGCGAGAGGAGCTTCGTCTGTTCGCAGTTCGTAGCCTACACCATGGACAAAATAGGCATTCATCTCGACAAGGCTTTCTCACTGTATAAGCCCGACGATTTCCGCAGCTTCCCCGGGGCTGACCTTATCTATACGGGCGAGCTGAACACCTTCTACTACGCAAGACAGTCCAAGCTATATACATAACGACACCACATATGCCGCAAGCCTCAAATCATCCGGCGAGAGCAGATAGGCTCCGCAGTAGAGCTTGCTGTGGGGGGCTATGTCCGATATGCTGAACTCGGCACTGTGACCGAGTATATCCACAGTTGCCCTCTCGTCCTCCACCACCATCTGAGCAGGGACCATGTACTCTCCCCTCATGTGATTGCAGGAATTGGCATAAGAATATATGAACATCCACGAGCCGCCGCTCAGCAGCAGATACATGAAAACTGCTCTGAGGACGGTTATTTTCTTTTTTCTGTGCATATTATCTTCCTTTCATGGAATTGAGCAGCTCCCCCAGCGACCTGCCGAAAAGCTGTCCTGCGTACTGAGACTGCTCCAGAGTATTTCCGTGGGAGCCCACCTCGATGAGCAGGCTGCCGTTGGTGAGGTCCTGATTATAGTGTCTGTAATCGAACAGGATAGGTCGGGTAAAGCCCTCATAGTCGGACTCCAGCTTCTGCTGGAGGGTGCAGGCAAAGTGAAAATTCTGCATATAATCGGGCATACCGAGGGTACCGTCGTCGCAGCCCGATATTATCATTATCTGCGAAGCCTCTCTGCCGCTGACCTCAACAAATGGCTGATAGGCGTAGCCCTCTCCTGCAATGGCGTCCCTGTGTATGTCCAGCACCACCTTTATGCTGGGGTACTTCTCCAGAATGGGCGTGATAGTCTCGCGGCTCCGCGCGTATGAGCCGTTATAGGAGGGATAGTCGTGTATCTCCCTTGCGTGGATAACGCCTATGCCCTGAGCTTCAAGCTCCGCCTGAATTGCGTCCCCCACCATTACCACGTTCTTGGTATCGTCGGTGGTGCGGTAGTTGAAGCTGCTGTCATAGTGCTCCCTGACGTATGGCTCGAAGCTCTCGGTGGTATGGGTATGGTAGAGGAGCACAAGGGGCTCATCTGTATCCTCCACGGTGAAATTTGGCAGGCAGGCGCTTTCGCGGATAAGCTCCTCGTTGGGGATATCGGTCTTGTTATTGACCTGTCCTCCGCCCTCAAGGTCGAAGAATGCGCTGCTGCTGTACCGCCCGTAGGTTGTGCGGACTATCTCCCCCTCACCCGTTTCCCAGTGTGTGGGGTATGGCTTTGCACCTGCATCAGCCGAGGTCATATCCTGCGGAGAGGGCAGCCTGAGAAGCTCCCTGCTGCCGCTCTCATCCTCGATACCGTAGCCCTCCGACAGCATTACGCTCTCGTCGGGAAGCTCCGTGAAGGTCAGCTTGCTCTCCTTTTTAGCCGCCTTTACGGGAGCCGCCGCCCCCTCGGTACTCTGCGTCACCGCTCTGCCCTCACCCGTAACAGCCCTGCTCACATAAGCCGCTCCCCTTGCACCTGCCGCCACAAAAAGGGGCAGTATCACCGCCGCCGTGCATTTCATAAGTCCTCTCAGCTTTCTGCGTCTATGGCGCGTCATAAATACTCACCTCACAAGTAATTCCTCTGAAATAAGTATATTAGCCTTATACGGGAAGTATGTCCCCGTTTTATCGTCATTCTTCCGCATTTTTCAGCATATTATTCAGTGAGGTGATACCATGTTCAGATGTTTCCGCCTGAAAAGGCTTATTGCAGCAGTCTCAGCCCTCCTTGTGCTTCTGGGGGCAGGCTTTGCCCTTATCCCCACCTTTGCGGACAACTCCGCGGAAGCTCCCGTGTCTCTGCCCGTCATCATGTACCACAGCGTATGCGAGAAGGAGCCCTCCCCCTACACCGTCACTCCCCGACAGCTTGAAAGCGACCTTTCATGGCTCAGTGACAATGGCTTTGAGAGCGTCACCGCCGAGCAGCTCATCAGCTACACAAGGGGCGTGGGGAAGCTCCCCGAAAAGCCTGTGCTCATAACCTTTGACGACGGCTTTTACAACAATCTCTCCCTTGCCCTGCCCCTGCTGGAGAAGTACGATATGACCGCCGTTGTATCTATTGTTGGCAGGTACACCGATGATTATGCAGCCGCCGACCCTCACGCCGACAGCTACTCATATCTCACATGGGAGGACGTTTCGGAGCTTCTCTCCTCGGGACGCATAGAGATAGGCAGCCACACCTACGACCTGCACTCGGGCAATGTCAGAAAGGGCTGTGCAAGGCTCCCCGACGAGACCGTGGAGGACTACTCCGCCATGCTCTCCGCAGATGTGGGGCTCCTCCGCACGGAGCTTCAGCTGAACTGCGGAGTCTCCCCTGTTGTATTCGCCTATCCTTTCGGCTCGCTCTGCCCCGAAAGCCTTCCCGTGCTCCGTGACAGCGGCATACTCATGACCCTGACCTGCCGCGAGGGCATGAACCTCATCACCCGTGACCCCGACTGCCTTTACGGCATATTCCGCTATAACCGCAGCGGACTTCTCTCCACCGAGGACTTCATGGAGCGCCTGACAGAATAAAAAAGCCCCCGTGCGCCGTTCTGAGCGCTCGGGGACTTGTCATGTCATATTATACTAAAAGTGCAGGCTGAAAGCCAAGTGCAAGGTCTGTGGAGCTTTTTCCCGTTGAATAGCTTCCCGAGCCGTTACCCTCTGCCTTGCGCTGCTTGATGAACTGGTCGAAGAAATCGTCGAAGTCCTCGAAACCGCTGTCCTTCCATATCTTGTCGTACTTGGAGGAACGATACTTGTCGTACCTGTCGGGGATAGTGCCGTCTCTTTCGTAGTCCTCGATGATCTGCTCCTCATTCTCGGCGAAGTAAACGAAATCGGACCATACTCCGTCGGAGAAGAAACGGTAGACCATAACGCCGCGGTAAGCAAACAGTGCGCCGCTGATAAGGGCTATAATGAGACCGATGATGGCGAATGCAGTTCCCTTTCTCTTTTTCACAAGTGAGATTATGGAGAAGATAAGACACAGGGGAACTGTAATGATACTGAGCATGGTGCAGCAAAGCAGCAGGTTCACCAGTGAAAGCACGAATGATGCTATGGCGAGACCAGCTCCGCCCCTCTGCTCGGGCTCATAATCGCTGTTATAGCCGAAGTTCTGACCGTTGTTGTAGCCGTTGCTGCCGTATCCATTGTTGTTGTAACCATTGCTGTTGTAACCATTGCTGCCATAGCCATTGTTGTTGTAACCGCTGCCGTAACCGTTATTGTTATAGCCGCCGTTGTTGTAGCCGTTGCCGTTGTTGTTTCCGTAGAAATCATCCATAGTTTTTCAGCTCCTTTTAAAGACTTGTCTGCCAGTTCCAGTTGCGTACCTCAAGCTCGTCCAGATTATAGGGAGTTTTCTGGTATACGCAATAGTTCAGCCAGTTTGAGAACATAAGATTTGCCGTGCATCTCCATGAGAAAACGGGAACATTGTCGGGGTTGTCCCCGGGGAAATAATTATAGGGCAGCTGTATGTCGATACCCTTTTCAAGGTCGCGTCTGTACTCGTTGGCGATGGTGTCCCTGTCGTACTCGGAGTGTCCCGTGATGAAGTACTGTCTGCCGTTTTTGTTAGCGACGATGTGTACTCCCGCGATATCCGATGAGGTAAGTATCTCCAGCTGAGGGATACGCTCGATATCCTCTCTGCGGACCTCCGTGTTCCTTGAATGGGGCACATAGAAGATATCGTCAAAGCCCCTGAGGAGCTGACAGTTGCTGACCTCCGCCCTGTGAGGGAAGATGCCGAACATCTTATGGTCAAGTGTGTATTTGGGTATTCCGTAGTGATAATAAAGACCTGCCTGTGCAGCCCAGCAGATATACAGTGTGGAAAAGACGTGGGTCTTTGACCACTCCATAATGCTGCATATCTCCTTCCAGTAGTCCACCTGCTCGAATTCCAGAAGCTCAACGGGAGCGCCTGTGATTATCATGCCGTCATAGCGGTAATCGGCTATCTCGTCGAAGGTCTTGTAGAAGGAATCAAGGTGGGTCGAGGAGGTGTTCTTTGACACATGGGAAGCCATCTGGAGCAGCTCCACATCCACCTGTAAGGGCGTGTTACTGAGGAGCCTCATGAGCTGGCTCTCGGTCTCTATTTTTTTAGGCATTATATTGAGAATAATCACCTTCAGCGGACGGATGTCCTGATGCTCCGCTCTCTCCTTTGACATAACGAAGATGTTCTCCTCGCCGAGAGTCTTGAATGCAGGGAGCTCTGAAGAAATCCTGATGGGCACTCAAATCTATCCTTTCTTTTCATCTTTCTTGCTCTTGCAGCTCTGACAGCCGTTCATGAAGCTTTCAAGGTCGCCGCACTGTCTGCTGTCGCCGCTTAAAAATCTTAGCTTTCTGAGGGTCTCGAATTTGCTTTCGTCCTCTATCTGAAACAGCATATGGTTTATGCCTTTCAGCACGCTCTTGAGCATGACGGAGCGTACAAGCCCGTCACAGAGCATCATATCTCCGCAGTCGTCGTAGTCATAGACCACAGTTCTTTCGCTGCCGTAGGAATAAGCGATATAGCCGATGACCTCGCCCCTGTCAAGGGCTTCCGTGATATGGAGCTGACTGCTTCCCGCAGCCTTTACAAGGCTCTCATAGCCGACGGTATCGAATCTTTCCTGAATTTCCAGCATATCACTTCTCCTTGCCAATGGCATTTCTGATGGCGCGGAGCTCCTCGGCGGTCAGGTCGCGGTAAGTGCCGGGCTTGAGCATACCCAGCTTCAGGGGACCTATGCTTATGCGGCGGAGCCTTGCGACCTCCAGTCCCACAGCCTCGCACATCTTTCTTATCTGGCGGTTCCTGCCCTCCTTGATGGTCATGAGGAGCACCACTCTGCCCTCAGCCTTGTCCTTTACGACTACGGTGGCAGGGAGAGTTTTCCTGCCGTCTATCTCAACGCCCTCTGAGAGCCTTACCAGCTGCTCGTCGGTGATGTCGGGACGCACCGTAACGCGGTAGGTCTTGGAGATATGGCGGCTGGGGTGCATGATGCTGTTGGCGAACTCGCCGTCGTTGGTAAAGAGAAGAAGTCCCTCCGAGTTCCTGTCAAGGCGTCCTACGGGGTATACTCTCTCCTCCACATCGGTAAGGAGGTCCATGACGCAGCGCCTGTCCAGCTCATCGGAAACGGTGGTAACATAGCCTCTGGGCTTGTTCATCATCAGGTAGACGAAGCTGCGCTTCTTGGGCATATATATCCTCTCGCCGTCAACGGTGATCAGGTCCTTGAAGCCGCACTTATCGCCCAGCTTGACAGGGCGGCCGTTGAGCTTTACCCTGCCCTGTGTTATGAGCTCCTCAGCCTTTCGGCGGGAGCATACGCCGCAGTCGGCGATCATTTTCTGAATTCTTATTTTTTCCAAAGTTATCCTATCCTTAATGGGAGAAAAAGCTCCCGATCTTATCCATTATTTTCTGAAAAAGGCTTTTGTTTCGCGGCTTCACAGCCTTTGCGGACACATTCTCCGCCGCGAAAAGGTCCACCCTTTCCACCTCTCTGCCGAGGAAGCTCACCGACAGGCTCCCCACCTTATCCCCCTCATTTACGGGAGCATACAGGAAAGGACTGCTCATCACCGTAAAGGTGAAGTCCTCCTCACTTCCTGCGAGGGTGGTGACCGAGACAGTGTCCTTTTCGGGAACTATCCTGAGCCTTTCGGCGTTTCCGCCCACAATATCCGCGGAGATATCCTGCGGAAGGCATATTTCCGCAAGCCTTACATTTTCAAAGCTGCTGTCATACAGCGCCATATGGTCGTTCCAGTCATTGCTGTCGCTGAGGGTCACGCAGATGAGGTCCTTGCCCTCTCTTTCGCAGGCAGACACCAGACAGCGTCCCGCCTCGTCGGTAAAGCCCGTCTTAACGCCGTAAACTCCGTCGTACATACCGAGGAGCTTATTGGTGTTCCTCAGCCACCTGTCATAGGGCGGCGAGCCGAACTTCACCTTCATGCTGCTCTGTGAGCATATACTGCGGAAAATATCGTTCCTCAGCGCCTCACGGGCAAGGAGCGCCATATCAGCCGCCGAGGAGCCGTGCCCCTCTCCCTCAAGCCCCGAGGGCGTGACGAAATATGTCCTTGAAAGTCCCATTTGTCGGGCGCGGTCGTTCATCATTTCCGCGAAAGCCTCAATGCTGCCTGCTATCCTTACGGCAGCAGCATTGGCAGCGTCATTCCCCGAGGGAAGCAGCATACCGCAGCACAGTGCGTACTTTGTGACAGTGTCACCCTCCTGCAAGCCCATAGACGAGCCCTCCACCTTAATGGCATCGCTGTCCACGGTGAACTCCTCATAGAGTCCGCCGCTTTCGAGACAAAGCAGGGTCGTCATTATCTTGGTGGTGCTTGCCATGGGAAGCTTCTCGGAAGCATTGACCCCGTGGACTATCTCACCTGTGTCGGCAGATATGACCACAGCAGCCCTTGCGGATACCTGTGGATATTCGGCTCCGAGAGCACCTGACGGACAGACCGCAGCAGCAGCGATCACCGCTGCCGCAGATATAGAAACGAGCCATTTCATGGGCGCACCTCCGTATATTGATATACTAAAGGTTATGCCCGCGGCTTATTATTTATTCTCAGTTAAGGGGAACAGACTCGTCTGTGATACCGCCTGCGGCAGTGTCGTCGGAGTTTCCCTTTCTCTTGCTGATAAATCCGCTGACCTTGTCGATGATGCCTGGCATCTTCTCGATAGCAGCGCTGATGGGATCGCTGGAGCCCTCCATTGTCACCATCTTTGCGGAACCGTCGGGAGAGATAACGAGGAAGCCCTCGGGCTTGATGGAAACTCCTGCTCCTGCTCCGCCTCCGAAGAGGTCCTTGTCATACTTTGAGGGCAGGTCCGAACCGCCCGAAGCGAAGCCGTAGCTCACCTTTGATACGGGAATGATGGTAGTTCCGTCGGGAAGCTTGATAGGCTCACCGATAATTGCGTTTACGTCAGCCATCTCCTTGATCTTTTCAATGGAAATCCCCAAGAGATCGCTTACTGGTGTGTTGTTTGCACTCATGATTTATACCTCACTTCTGCCTTGCGGCGGATTTTTTCAATTTGCGTTTTCTCAGCTTTCCGGGAATGAAAGTCCTGAAAATATATGTCATCAGGAACCATGCTCCTGCAATGACCACTGTACCGAGACGGAAGGAAAGCTTTCCTGCGGCGTCCCAGCGTCCTTTTGACACGCCGAACTGCGGCTGAACGTCGATAGTTTTCAGCCTTACGGTAAAGAGCTGGCTGAAAAATGCTATGCCGTTGTACACCAGAGCGGAGTACTTGCCGTACTTCATGGCGCAGTCATAGGCGTCCTCGTCGGCGATAACGAAATCGATATACAGGTCCTTCAGCTTGAAGCCCTTGAATATCTTCAGCAGGGGGCGCTGAGCGCTCTCCCAGATGCCGACTATGAACTCTATCTTGTCGCTGACGGACTTTTTGTCCTCGTACTGAGACTTGTCAGCGCTGTCATCATCTTCATCGAAGGGATCGTCGTCAAAGTCCTCGTCCTTCTTCTTTTTCTTCTTTTTGTCCTTTTTCTTCTCGGGAGCCTCCTCCTCGCCGGCTTCCTCCGAAAAGCTGTCGGTATGGTCTGTTTCCTCAGCCGCGGAAGCTGTACTTTCCTGTGAAGCAGTCTCCGCAGGGAGCATATCCGCCTCGGGATCGTTTACGGGAATGTCGTCAAGCTCCTTTTCCCACTCATACTCGTCCCGTTCCTTCTTCTTTTTGCGGGACTTCTTCTCCTTGACGGGCTTTTCCTTTTTCGGCTTCTTTGGCTTGTCCTTTTTGCTTGCCTTCCGCTTTTTCCACCAGTTGTAAAGACCGCCGCCGTCGGAGTCCATGATATTGATTATCCACAGCTTGACTTTATAGCTGAATTTGCCGTCGATGTAGCTTAGCTCGCCTCCCGCAGGAGTGATGAGCACAAGTAGTATGATGCCTAAAACGGCAAGAAGTATATATAGCAGTATTTTCAGTACGATCAATCCTGCGGCTCCTTTCGGTGATTATTGTGTCTGCTGAGCCTCTGCCAGCTCTCTGTCCACGAACTCCTCCTCGGTCTCAAGGACAAGGTCGCTCTGACCGGGAAGGGGCGGCAGGTCTGCCACGGAGCTGAGTCCGAAGCTTCTCAGGAACACCGCCGTAGTTCTGTACACTATAGGCTTTCCGGGAACGTCAAGGCGTCCTGCCTCCTCCACCAGTCCCTTTTCCACAAGGTTATTGATGACCGATGAGCTGTCGATGCCGCGGACATTCTCCACGAAGCCCTTTGAAACAGGCTGATTATAGGCGATTATGGTAAGAGCCTCCATAGCTGCGTTTGAGAGAGGAGCCGTTCTCTTTGTTTCGAGAGCCGCTCTGACCTGAGGGGCGAACTCCTCACGGGTACACATCTGGAAGCTGCTGTCCAGCTTTTTTATGCAGATACCGCTGCCGCAGTCCTCATAGCGCTCATTGAGCAGCCTTATCATGGAAGGCAGTGTGCCTGCGTCAACTCCGCTTGCCTCCGAGAGGCGGTATATCTCAATAGGCTCGCCGCTTGCAAAGAGTATAGCCTCTATTGCTCCGAGCTTGTCTTTGATCTCCAAGATCTATCCACTCCGTTCTTTCTTCCCTTGAAGAATATCATGGTATTATCGTCGCTTATGGTGATACGTCCGTGTCTGGTGAGCTCCAGCACCGCGAGGAACGTGGCAACTCTTGCGGAGCGGTCGGTGACTCCCTCATAGAGCTTGTCCATATAGACCTCTCCCGAGTCATAGAGCTGACGGAGAATGTGTACCACCTTTGTCATAACGGAAACGATACGCCGCTTCACCACTGAGTTTATCTTGTTCTCAACGTGGAGCTTTGCGTGTTCCGACTTTATATTTTTAAGTGAGATGGCGCTGTAAGCGACAGCCAGTCTCTCGGGCTCATGGACCAGTGTATAGGTCATATCCGCCTTTATCTTCATGGGGCTTCTCACGAAGATATTGCCGCCCACAAAGGCGTCCGCCAGAGTTTTTGCCGCTATCTTGCAGAGAGAGTACTCAATGAGAGCGCCCTCCAGCTCGCGCTTCATCTGTTCAGCCTCCTCGGGCTGGGGCAGAAGTGAAGCCGTCTTTATATATATGAGTCTTGCAGCCATTTCGAGGAATTCCCCTGCAAGCTCCAGATTCTGCTCATGAGCCTGATCTATATAGAGCAGGTACTGCTCCAGCAGCTTTGATATCTCAATATCGCAGATATTCAGCTTGTGCTTTGCAATAAGGCTGAGGAGGAGGTCCAGAGGTCCCTCAAACACCTCAAGCTTGAAAGAAATGGTCTCCATATATCACTCCAGATAGAAAAAGTTATTACCGAAGACGATCTTAATGATCTTGTATGGTATCTCCATGAAATTGACATGGAAGAATACAAGTCGGTCGAGTACAGCCCAGCGCCACAGACCAGCCAGCCAGCCTATGACAGATATCTCGCCGTCGGTGATGATGGCGAGGAGAAAAATGCCGTAGAGAATGTACTGCGACCACTTCATTATCTGCTTGTAGCGGCTGAAGTACCATCTTCTGAACTTTGGCCATGAGAACTGGTAGAATATCTGGAAGCCGTCCAGAGGAGGCAGGGGCAGAAGTGCGATGACTCCGAAGCAGAGTCCTGTATAAGCCGCTCCCCTGAGTATTCTGAAAAGGCTTGCCAGAAGTATGGAATCGGGAGCCAGTCCGTAGAGGGCGCCCGAGAGATTGTATATAAGAATGTATGAGACAAAGTATGTCAGCGGAGCCGCCAGTGAGATGAGGGTGATATCACGCTTCATGTGTTTCAGGTTTGAGACATCGTAGTTCATCTCCTTGCTCCAGCCGAAGCCCAGAATGAGAGTCGTAAGCATTCCCTGACGGTCCATGTGCTTTCTGAAGTCCAGACTGAGCCTGCCGTTCAGCTTCGGAGTATCGTCCCCAAGGAGATGTGCGACGCCTGCCTTGGCAAAGGCAGCCAGCGGCATGAGTCCCACCATGACAAGAGCTCTGCTTATGAGTATGAGTAAAAATCTGTAAAATGCGCTCATATTATAATAAAACCTTTCGGGAGATGTTATGATATCACTTGAAAAGCATAGGCACCCATGAAACAGACATCCAGATAAGCCACTGCACGATGTTGTAAATGAACGTGAACACCATTCTCACCTGCGAGATATGGCTGCCGATGATGATAAGTACGAAAAAAGCAGTGCTGAGGGTACGCTGATTGCGGAATACCCAGTTATCGAAGCTGGCAGGCATGAAAGCCCTGAGGAAGTTGAATCCGTCCATAGGCGGCAGGGGTATGAGGTTGAACAATGCAAGCATTACATTTATGCTGACAAAATCCACCAGCAGAGTGAATATCGCCTGCTGGACCTGAGTTCCCTGAATGTAGTCCCAATGCTCCGCGCCGAAAAGCAGACAGGATGAGACAACAAATATCAGACAGCCCACAAAAGCCGCCAGAAGATTTGAGACAGGTCCTGCAAGAGACACCAGCGCGTAGCCGAGACGGCGGTGCTTGAATTTCGACGGGTCAACAGGAACGGGCTTTGCCCAGCCCACTCCGAGCGCCATCATGGAGATAAAACCAAAAAGGTCGATATGAGCAAAAGGATTGAGTGTGATGCGTCCCTGTTTCTTTGCGGTGTCGTCACCCAGCCAGCCTGCAACGATACCGTGTGCGGACTCATGAATGGGTATAACAAGCATGAAAGTGATAGCTCTTGCAACTATCATCATTATCAATTCTATGTTTAATCCTGTTGACTGCATAAATATCCTTTCCCCGTCGGAGCAGACTCTCCGACAATAGTTATACAATATATATTATACTACAAAGCGGCATATATTTCAAGTAAAAAAGCGCATTTTAAGCTGCCGAAAAAAATTTTTTTGATTTTTTTTAAAAAACACTTGCTTTTTTTCTGATTATGTGTTAAAATAATCATGTTGTATTTTTACAGGTTAGTTAAGGAGGTGCAACCTAATGGCAAAATGTGATATCTGCGGAAAGGGCGTGACCTTTGGAATCAAGGTTTCCCACTCACACAGACGTTCCAACAGAACATGGAAGCCTAACGTAAAGCGTGTAAAGGCTATCGTCAAGGGTACTCCTTGTCATATCTACGCTTGCTCAAGATGCCTGCGTTCAGGCAAGGTTGAGAGAGCTTGATCATCTTTGCATGATAAAAACGGAGCGTTCCGAAGGGAGCGCTCTTTTTTTGTCCCCTGACGCCTGTTTCGCGGCAAAGCCGTCTGCAAGGGAACTTTTTCTCCGCGTTCCTTGCTATTCTCGGAAATATATGTTATAATTGATATCGGCATTGTATCGTGATAAATTATTAATATGATAAAGGCGGTATTATTATGACAAAAGAACAGATCGGGACACTGTTTAAGCTAATGCTTGAATATATCCCGCCGACGCTGAAGATATTCGGTTTTACCCTGCTGTGGTCAATACCACTGGGCATGATTGTGGCACTTCTGAAAATGTGCAAATTCAAGCCCATAAGCTGGCTCACAAACATATACATACTCATAATGCGAGGAACTCCCCTGCTGCTCCAGCTCATAGTTGCCCAGTATTCGGTGCCCTATCTGCTGAAATGGGAGGGCTGCCCCTCATTTATCCACAGTCTTCTCGACGGCGTTGATATACGCAGCGCAAGCTATACATTCAATATGCTGCTCATCGCTTTCGTACTGAACTATGCCGCATACTTCGCTGAGATATTCCGCGGCGGCATCGAGGCTATCCCCAAGGGACAGTATGAAGCTGCCGGAGCTCTCGGCTTCAGCCGCATACAGACCTTCTTCCGCATAATCCTTCCACAGGTCATAAAGAGAGTAGTCCCTGCCAGCTCAAACGAAATAATCACCCTCGTCAAGGACACCTCCCTCGCCTCGGCTATCCCCTACATGGAGATTATGTACATTGCCAAGAAGCAGGTGCCCACCTATGCTTCTCTCCTGCCCCTTTTTATGGCAGGCGTGTTCTATTTCGCATTCGCAACCGTGCTGACGCTTTTGTTCGGATTTATCGAGAAAAAGCTCAACTACTACAAATAAGGAGGTGCAGCTGTTATGTCAATGCTTGAAGTAAAGAACCTTTCAAAGAGCTTCGGTGATCTTGAGGTGCTCAAGGACATCTCCTTCAATGTTGAAAAGGGAGAGGTCGTCGCAGTCATCGGTCCCTCGGGAAGCGGCAAGTCAACGCTGCTCCGCTGCATCAACCAGCTTGAACGCGCAGACGGCGGTGTTATCAACGTCTGCGGCACGGATATGCTCATAAAGAATTCCCGCGGCAAAACTGTCTACGCCGACACAAAGACTCTCCGCGCCATAAGACTGAAAACGGGACTGGTGTTCCAGAACTTCAATCTCTTTCCTCACATGACCGTTCTCCGCAACATCACGGAGGCTCCCGTGTGCGTACTCAAGGAGGACAAAGCCAAGGCAAAGGAAAAGGCTATGGCTCTGCTGAAGAAAATGGGACTTGAAAGCAAGGACAAGTCCTATCCCTGCGAGCTTTCGGGCGGTCAGCAGCAGCGTGTCTCCATCGCGAGAGCTCTTGCCCTCAATCCCGATATACTGTTCTTTGACGAGCCCACCTCTGCCCTTGACCCCGAGCTTACGGGAGAGATACTCAAGGTCATCAAGGAGCTTGCCGCAGAGGGCATGACCATGGTCATAGTAACTCACGAGATGGCTTTTGCAAGGGACGTTGCCGACAAAGTCATATTCATGGAAAACGGCTACATCGTGGAAATGGGAGCTCCCCGGCAACTTTTCGGTGAGAACGCCTCCGACCGAGTACAGCAGTTCCTGAAGCGCTTCAACAGCTGATATCAGCTTAAACCAAAAGAAAGCTGCTTAAAAACCGAGCATATT
The DNA here is from genome assembly GCF_900116855.1 of Ruminococcus flavefaciens. Taxonomy (GTDB): domain Bacteria; phylum Bacillota; class Clostridia; order Oscillospirales; family Ruminococcaceae; genus Ruminococcus; species Ruminococcus flavefaciens_R. The sequence continues at coordinate 266,094 of NZ_UETD01000004.1, read as the reverse complement.
CAATAATTAGTCATACCAATATTGTTGCGATTTGTACAAAACTTTAATAAACCTCGGCAAAAATCACGCCGTTTTCGGCATTTGTCCGATTTTTCCGAAAAAACATTGCCTTTCAAGCTTTTTCTGTGATATAATATATCCATGGATATGAGAAAGATGACAGTACGGGACGTTTTCTGAGTCCGCTATGCACTGACATCTGAGTTGACGCTTCTTCAAAAAGCGCCGATATTATTGGGGGGCATAAAATTTAATGGATAAAAAACCAATACGGCTTGTGTTTTTCAAGTACATATTGGCGAATGTTATCAGCTCTTTAGGTGTATCGGTATATATTCTTATCGATACACTTTTTATTTCTAAGGGGATGGGGTCTGAAGGACTTGCCGCACTTAACCTGTCACTGCCTGTTTTCAACTTTCTGAACGGTTTCGGACTGATGCTGGGAATGGGCGGCGGAAGCAAGTTCTCCATGCTGTACTGTCGGACGGAACGAAAAGAGACCGATGCTGTCTACACAAACGCCTTCTTTGCCATGCTTGCCATTGCGGCAGTTTTTGAGATACTGGGCATATTCTTCTCAAAGCAGGTCACCCGCCTGCTGGGAGCGGACGCAAGTATCTTCGCAATGTCTCACAGCTACATAAAGAAGGTCCTTCTCTTTTCACCCGCTTTTCTTATGAATAACCTCATGGCCTGCTTCATGCGCAACGACAGCGCACCGAGGCTGGCTATGCTGGGACTGCTGAGCGGTAGCCTTGTCAATGTCATACTTGATTACGTCTTTATTTTCCGCCTTGATATGGGAATGAGCGGCGCAGCTCTTGCAACCTGCATCGCACCCTTTGTCAGCATGGCGGTGATGAGCATACACGTTATAACGGGCTGGAATGCATTCAGTCTCAGAGCGATGCTTCCGTCATTTGGCACTATAAAAGAGATAGTCTCACTGGGACTTCACTCCTTCCTGTCCGAGGTATCGGGCGGAGTTGTCATAATGATATTCAACTTCGTCATCTACCGTATCTCAGGCAATACGGGTATAGCTGCATACGGAGTCATCGCCAACACGGCAATAGTTTTCACAGCCATATTCGCAGGCATCGCCAGCGGTATCCAGCCGCTGATGTGCCGATATCACGGACGCAATGACAGTCAGGCGATAAGCTATGTACTGCGTCTCGCCATGACTACAGCGCTTATATTCTCGGTTCTGGCATATGCCGCTGTATTTCTGGGTACCTCCCGCATCGTGGGAGCATTCAACAGTGAGAGCCATGAGGGCTTCAGGAGCATAGCTGAAAAGGGTCTGCGCGAATACTTCCTGTTCATGCCGTTCATGGGAGTCAATTCCGTATTCTCCATATACTTCACCTCTATGGAAAAGCCCGGACGGGCGCAGATGATCTCCCTGCTCCGCGGAACAGTGCTGGTGATACCCATAGCAATTACCGCATACATACTCCGCAGCATGACATGGGTGTGGGCAACGGTACCCGCAGCGGAAGCTATAACAGCTGTAGTCGGAATAACCATGTTTGTGCTGAGCATGAGAAAAAAATGGACGGAGACTCTGAGTCCCCTTCCCACAAGATAAAAACAGCCCCGAAGCATTTCGCCTCGGGGCATTTTACACAGCAGCTAAGACTAATCGTAATTCAGCGCAAGTGTTAACAGTGAAAAGTGAATATTGAATAGTGAATAGTTACTGTGTTCGCTTCGCTCACAGTATTTAAATATTGTTGCCGCAGGCGGCACCATAACTCTCAACTCTCAGCTAAATCAGCTGTTACAGTATGCTCTCGCCCTCGCCCATAACGGGGATGATAACAGCCTTTGCGTCCTCAAGACGGAATATCATCATCTTGTTTCCTGTCTTGTCGTTGTAAATGTCTCTGAGGTGAGGAGCACCGTCCAGAGCAGCCTCTGCGTACTTGGGGTCAGTCTCGAATACAGCCTTTCCTGTGTAGCGGAGCCACTTTCCGTCAGGCTTGCAGGCAGCTATCTCGCAGAGGGGCGAAGCAACGAGCTGCTTGTAAACGTCCTTGAAGTCTCCCACGCCGAAAAGAACCTTTCCGTCCATTTCCATATGGAGACCGAGTGGTCTCAGCTTAGGCTGGTCGCCGTCCTTTGTAGCCAGGAAGAAAACTCCTGCTTCGGTGAGAAAATCATTGAGTTTGCTCATAAAATATACCTCCTTATGCACATTCCGTGCTTATTAGTCCTCAAATAAAGGTGTTGAGAAGTATCTCTCGGCAGTATCGGGAAGGATAGTAACGACTGTCTTGCCCTCACCCAGCTTCTCGGCAAGCTTCAGAGCTGCCGCAACATTTGTGCCGCTGGAGATACCGCACATTATTCCCTCCTTGGAAGCCAAGTCCTTAGCGGTCTGTATAGCCTCCTCGTCGGTAACTATATAGATATCATCATATATGTTCTGATTAAGTATATCGGGGATTATTCCGTCGCCTATGCCCATCTGGAGATGAGTGCCGATGTTGCCGCCTGCAAGGATAGCAGCATTCTCGGGTTCAACAGCCCATATGACCATATCCGGATACTGAGCCTTGAGAGCCTCGCCGATACCTGTTATAGTACCGCCTGTGCCTATTCCCGAGCAGAAGCCGTCTATCTTCACCGCAGACTGCTCCAGAATCTCAAGGGCTGTGTGATACTTGTGTGCGCCTATATTGTTAACATTGGCAAACTGCTGGGGCACGAACACATTCTCGTCCTCCTCAGCCATTCTCAGAGCAGTATCGAGACACTCCTGAATGCACTTGCCGATATCGCCGTCATCGTGGATGAGCTTTACCTCTGCACCGTAGTGGTTGACCAGCTTGCGGCGCTCCTCGCTGACGGAATCGGGCATGATGATAATTGTCCTGTATCCCTTAACAGCTCCCACAAGAGCGAGACCTATGCCCTGATTGCCGCTGGTAGGCTCAACGATTATGGTATTCTCGTTGATCTTTCCCTCCATTTCGGCATGGCGTATCATATTGTAAGCGGTACGGGTCTTAATGGAACCGCCCACGTTGAGTCCCTCGAACTTTACGAGTACGTCGGCATTGCCCTTTTTGTTCATACGGTTGAGCTTTATCATGGGAGTATGACCCATTGCTTCAAGAATATTATTGTATATCATTGACAGTTCTCCTTAGATGGCTTTACAGCCTGATAGTCACATAACATTACTATTATACAATAAATCCGACTAAAACGCAAGGATTTTTTTGCACTCCACAAAACAGAGCTGATCCCATGTTGACATTCGCTTTCAAATCACTGTTTTTCCTCAATGGAAGCCAAAAGTCCCGAATGCTTATAGAGCCTGACTGTATAGGTCTTTTCGGGGTCAATAGCAAGCTCCGATCCCAAAGCCTCTCCCAGTGATATCTGAGCGATGTCTTCTCCGTTTCCGTTCTTAATAACGTGATAATCGCAGTAGTCCGCCATTGTATCACGTTTTGTTCCGTGTCTGCTCCATCTCATTATTTTCGTATATTCCTTATTTGAAATATAGCAGCCCACCGCCTCGGTCTCAACAGTCTCGCCATATCTGATATCTCTGAGAACATCAGCTTCAAAGGCTATATATCGTATATTCCTTGTTAACGGATATCCGTTTTTGTCAAGCTGGGGTCTGAAAGGGTCACTTCTTACAGTCAGCAGTTCAATAAATAGGAATATAACGATAAACGTCAAACTAAAAATAGCTTTTTGCTTTTTAGTATGGCGATTTCTCTCCCCTACGAGAAGAATCATCAGCACCAGAATGATCACTGCAATGACAAATTCTTTGGCGACAGAAAGGATAATTCGTTTCAGAAAAAAATGTGAAACTTCCCGTAAGCCCTGCTCCCCTGTCATAATTGGCGGCATATCCGCTCTCTGTAACAGTGATATGACCAGCACGGCTATCATAAGTCCGATACAGATACTGACCTTTATCCGGAATATTCTCCATTTTTTTGTACTTTCGTTTATTTGGCTGTGTTTCATATCCTATTTCTCATTTCAGTGTTATTATCAGGAGCAATGCAATACTTCGTTTACCCTCAGTTAACGATAAGGAACGCCGAAAAAGGCGTTCCTCATGATACTTATTATTCCTCAGCCGCAGCGAACTGGCTCTCGTGACGGGTGAAGAAATCCGTTCTGGGAGGCAGGAACTTCAGCTTGTGGTTCTCGCCTGTGAAGTAGTTCACAGGCTCAAGGATAGTATCCCATGACCAGATACGCTCGTCGACCTCCAGATACTCGCGAAGCTTCTCTGTGCCGAAGGGAGCCATGGGGTGCAGGAGCACACCTGCTATCCTTATCATGTAGAACAGGTTGGCAAGGGACTGCTTCAGCACTTCCTTGTCGGGATAGTCGCCTGTGAGAGCCTTAGCCATGTACTTGCTTCCGTTGCGGATATAGCTGTCCAGAACGTAGGTACACTGGTGGAATGCGAACTTGGACATATGCCTCTCGTAGTCAAGCACAGCCTTCTTTGCCTCCTCGCGGAACTTCTCCTCGGGAGCGTTGTCGGGCATGATGCCGTCCAGCTCCTTCTGAGCGGTATAGAAAGCAGTTCTTATCATACGGTTGTATACATTCGAGAGGAGCAGACCGTCCTTAACAACAGGATCCGCGTCCTCGGGCTTGGCGTCGGGGTTGTAGGGCTTGGGCATGAAGCTTACGGAGCGCTGACCCAGACCAAGTCCCAGCCAGTGCATACGGAGCTGCTCGGGAGTATAGTGCTTGAGCAGGTCGTCAGCCATAGGAGGCTTTACAGCGCCCGAGCTGGAAGCCTTCTTGTCGAGGAAAAGAATATGGTGATTTGCCACGATAACAGGCATCTGGAGCTCTCCCTCGGCAGGGTCGGCAGTCTTGATATCGCTCTCCTGCTGAGCCATCCACATAGCAGGCTCGGCAATTCCGTAGAAGTAGATGTTGTCCTGACCGATGAACTGATATACAGTTGATTCCTTGCTGCACCAGTAGTCCTTCCACTCGTTAGTGTCATGGCCGATGGACTCCAGATATGTCTCTGTGAACGAGATAGGAGCCCAAAGGGACTCAGGCCATACCCAGACGGTAAGACCGTCAACGCCGTCCATTACGGGAGCGGGAACGCCCCACTCGATATTGCCTGTAAGGCGGAAAGGAACGAGAGTCTTTCCGGTACGGTAGCGTATGCCGTTCTCGGTGAGTATGCGGCAGGCTTCATCGCAGTCGGAAAGCTTTGTGAATTCTATTGTAAATGAGGGCTTCTTGGGCTCCTCAAGGTATTCATGAGCAGGCATGGAGTCTTTCAGCTCCATGTACTTTTCCTCAAACTCGCGCTTTATGTAGATAACGGGGTTTTTGAGGAACTCGTCAATGGTCTTCCACACAACGGGACGGATGTCCTTGCGCTTTTTGAGCTCCTCCACCCAGTCCTTCATGAGCTGCTCGTAGTCGCGGAGCTTGAAATACCAGTTGGTAACGGGCTTCATTGTGGGAGTCTCGCCTGTCAGGGTGCTGACGGGGTTGATGAGGTTCTCGGGCATATACTGATGGCCCATATCGCACTCATCTGCGTAGCCCTTTTCGGAAGTACAGCCGTCAACGGGGCACTTTCCGATTACCTGTCTGCCGTTGAGGAACACACCAGCCTTCTCATCGAAGAACTGCATGGTGGTTATGCGGTCCAGCTGTCCCTTCTTGTGGAGAGAGCTGATGAAACGGTCGGTGACCGATGCGTGTATCTCCTTGGAGCGTCCCAGACCGGAAGCTGCGAACAGATTGGGAGAGATGCCGTAAGCATCGAGAGTCTCCTTCTGCTTGTCGTGGTTTCTCTGAACGAAGTCCTCAAGTGAGCCCTCGAACTCGCCGTTCTTCACCTTTACGCGCCAGCCCTCTGCAATGGGAGAGCCGTAGCAGTCTGTACCGCCCACGAATATAACGTTGTCCTTGCCTATACGGTCGCGCATGAAACGGGCGAAGGTGTCCGCAAAAACGAACATACCGCCCACATGACCGAAGTGGAGCTCCTTATTGCCGTATGGCATACCGCCTGTGACGATACATCTTTTCGGGAACACAGGACGGGGTATCTCAAAATTCTTCTTTTCCTTTTTATCTGACATTTTTATTACCTCTTTATATAATTCATAATTAAGAATTCATAATTCATAATTGTGGTGTCCGCTATCGCGGACGGATTTGAATAATTTCAGGCGACCATTAATTATGCATTATGCATTATGAATTATGCATTATGAAAAAGCCTGAAGGCGCTTGCGTGTTATCTCCTCGCCGAGAACATGGCTGACTTCCCAGATATCGGGAGCATTGGCGTGTCCTGTGAGAGCGATACGGAGCATATTTGTGATGTGGACTATGCTTCCCCTGAACTGGTCGGGGTTCTTCTTGTAGTCCTTGGGCTTTACAGCGAAGCCCATCTCCTCGGTGATTGTCTTTACCTTATCAAACCATGCAGCGGAATCGTCGCTGTGGTCATAAGTTGCGAGGTACTTTCCGAAGAACTCCTTAACGGTTGCCTCGTCGCACTCCTCGGGCATAGAGTCTGTCACCTTGAATGTCTCGTCGTAGTAGAAGCTCATGAAGTCGCAAGCCTGCTTCCATGTTTCGATATCACGTCTGGGCTTTGCACCGCCTCTGCCAACATTGAGAGCAGCAAGAGTTCTCTCGGGGTACTTCTTTATAAGACCTGCGTACTCGTCATTGTACTCCTCACACCACTCCAGCCAGCCGTCACAGACCTGCTGTGCAGGCATACGGCAGATAACATTCTTGGAGATATCGCGGAGCTTGTCAAGATCCACCAGAGCGCCCGAAACTGACATCTTGTCCAGCGCATAGGGGAAGTCATGGTAGTCAGCCTCGGGATTGGCTATACGCCATTCCTCGTAATTGGAATTGAGGAGAGTGAGCAGGAACTCCCAAATAGCGTCTCTGCTGATGCCCTCCTGCTGATAGTAAGCCAGTGCCAGCTCAGGGTCCTTGCGCTTTGAGAGCTTGCGCTTGCCGCCTGTCTCGCCGTCTATCTTCATAAGAGTAGCGGTATGGCAGTATATGGGCTGCTTCCAGCCGAGAGTGTTGAACAGCTCAACGTGCATTGGCAGAGAGGATATCCACTCCTCGCCGCGGATAACATGAGTCGAGCGCATGAAATGGTCATCTATAACATGGGCGAAGTGGTATGTGGGGATACCGTCGCTCTTGAGGAGAACGAAGTCCATGTTGTTTCTGGGCATCTCCAGCCTGCCGCGGATAGCGTCCTCAACAGCTATGGTCTCGCCTGTCTCCTGACCTCTGAAACGGAGCACCCACTCCTTGCCCTCGGCGATATTTGCCTTTACCTCGTCTATCGTAAGGTCACGGCACTTTGCATACTTACCGTAAACTCCGGGATTTTCCTTGTTTGCAGTCTGCTGCTCGCGGACAGCCTCTATCTCCTCGGCAGTCATAAAGCAGGGATAAGCAAGTCCCCTCTCGGTGAGGAGCTTTGCGAAAACATGGTATATCTCCTTGCGCTGACGCTGTCTGTAGGGACCGTAGCTGCCGTTGTCGCCATCAGCAGTAGCGCCCTCATCAAAGTGAACGCCGAAGTAGTCCATAGCGTTGATGACTGTCTCAACAGCACCCTCCACCTCACGCTTGTTGTCGGTATCCTCTATTCTGAGGTAGAAAACACCATTAGACTGGTGAGCGATACGCTCGCCGATAATAGCGTTATAGAGGTTGCCGAGGTGAACGAAGCCCGTGGGACTGGGTCCTATACGGGTAACGCAGGCGCCCTCGGGGAGCTGTCTCTCGGGGAAACGAGCGTCGATATCCTCGGGAGTTTCCTTGACATCGGGGAAAAGAAGTTCTGCAAGTGCCTTAAAATCCATATTATCAATCCTTTTGTAAATTCTGAGCCCATAATAGATACAGGCAATATTTATTTAATTATACCACATAGCGCCGCCAAAGTCAATGACTAAAAACCGCTGCCGAAAACCACTTGACAGCGGACTGAAATAACGGTATAATAAGGATCAATAACAGTTCCACTATCAAATATACTACTAAAGGGAAAGGGATAAAAATGTTTGATCCTTATAGACATAATAAACGCAGATTTACCCGGCAGCAGGGGCATATACTGGACTTAAAGCTCAACCTTATCTGGATCGTCGGTCTTATAGCATCGCTGTTCATTTCAAGATTTCTGGTCATTGCCATCGGAATAGTTCTTGTAATACTGAGCGTAAGGCGCTATATGAACAGCGAGTCCCACAGCTTCGACAATTACGACACAGAACACAGATACTACGATGACGATGATGATGAATATTAAAGCATAAAAAGCTCCCCTGTTATCAGAGGAGCTTTTCCATCGTTATCAGAAGATGTATGCCGCATTTACCCATGCGTCACCGCTTGTGCTTACCGAAGCCCAGCCATTATAGAAGCCGTAAACATAAATAGTCGTATTGTTATTGATCCTTCCGATCACACCGCAATTGATAGAAGGTCCGCTCCTGACATTGAGATAGGGGCTTGCTTTTACAACATATCTCTGACCGTATACATTAGCTGCATCTGCTGAGATAGCTGTGTCGAACTCGGGAACTGCTGTTTTGGTGATGATAGTTCCTGTGCCGAGTAGTGCGATGGAGAGTGCGAGTGATGTGATGCGTTTGATTGTGTGTTTCATTGATTCCAAGTCCTTTACTTTAAATTTAAGACCTCGCGGTCTTATGAGCAGAGTATAACATATTATTTTGCTCTTGTCAAGAGATTTGATGAATTTTAAACATAAAAAAGCTCCCCATTTCTCAGGGGAGCTTTTGATATCCTATACTATCTTACGATCAAGTAATATAAGTGTAGAGGAGGTGTCCGCAGCAGTTGCTGTAAACCCAAACATAGTAGTGAGAACCTGTCAGGCACTTGTATTCTTTTCTGACACCTGAGCAAGCGCAGTGCTGATGTGCTGCGTGTACTTTTGCTGCATCGTTGTTCTTTGGTGCGAGTGATGTACCAGCACCGAGAAGAGCGATTGCCATTGCTGTTGCTGAGATCTTTTTGAAAATGTTCTTCATGGTTTTAGCGTCCTTTACATATTATTTTTAAGGGTTCCGGAATCCTTATGCATATATTGTACATCTTTTATTCACAGTTGTCAAGAGTGATTATACAAACGCAACAATATATGATCGCCATATAACACGAAAAATCCGAGTTTTCACATCACTTATGAACATTTTGTAAATTTTTCTATACAGTTTCCCGTCATAATACAAATAAAAAACGCCCCGAAGTTTATTCTCGGGGCGTTTGATACTATTTTCAGTGCTTGGCAGCTGCACTTTCCCTATTCTTTTTTGAGCTGCCGAGAGGTCGCTGGTTCTTCTTAGTGAGCAGCATACCTACGGTTATCCAGAAGTACGGCACTACATTGACAACGCTGCTGTTGAAGAATGCCTGCGCGGTATATCCGAAAAACATACCCATGAGTATCCAGTTGAGGTATCTCTCCTCATTGTCATCATTTCTGATGACATTTTTCACTCCCGTAACAGCTGTATGTATAAGCAGCGTCAGGTATGTAATGAGCTGGAAGACGCCCTGTGTAACAAGATAGTGTATATACTCGTTATGACCCTTGCCCTGAGTGAACATACCATCGAACTCAGAGTCTGACAGGAAAACATCTCTGTAATTGTCGAGACCGATACCGAAAGCCCAGTGGTCGGGCACCGATTTAAGTCCCTGCTTCCAGATATAGACTCTTCCCGAGCCCATGCCTTCGCGTCCCATGTGAATGAAGCCGTCCCCTGACATCTCCGTCTTTGTCTGCTGAACTCTTTCGATTATCCTGCCGAAGAATACGATGGCGATAACTGTCACCACCGCCATCCCCAGCAGCAGTACCAGCAGGCGCTTGGTTATGCTCATGAGCTTTTCTTTTTCAAGTCCCTTACGCTTCATGACTATGATGGACACAGCAAGGAAGAGCAGATAGCCGAAAACGCCCACCCATGCAAGACGGGCTTCCGCGGATATGAGCGTATAGAAGCATATCACAGATATGATATAGCAGGCATTTCTCATAACCTTGTTCTGCGTGTACAGAAAGGCTCCCGAGGTGCAGGCAAACAGCAGAACGGTAAGACCGCCGAACCAGTTTGAATGCTGGATAAGACCATAGCTGCGCTTTGCGCTCATGATTATCTCCGTATCGAAATAGCACTCTCTCAGGCTGATGCCGAAGGTCTGGAGCACTCCGAATGAGACCTGTATCACAGTGACGAGTATAAATATATTGATGAGCTTCTTTCTGAGCTGCTTGTCCTGTATCATGGTGCCTGCCAGCATAAGGCTGAAATATCCCACAAAATTGAACAGCCATTCGTCATAATAGAAGCCGTGGAAGGTGTCATACTTATTATGCGAGAACACCGCCGACAGCACCGCAAAAACGAACAGCAGGAAGTACAGCAGGTCCGAGAGATAATACTTTATCCCCTGATGCTTCAGAAAGTGTACCGCAAAGATAAATATACCGAAGTATCCTGCCATCTCCACGATTATGGGCTGGCTGGCGAATATCATGGAATGCAGCTCGTCAAATATCTCCGTAACGGGCAGAGCTATCATTACAAAGGCAATGTAATAGAAAAAGAACCGCTCCGACGTTATCAGCTCAAAGAAATCCGATATCCTCTTTTTTATCTGTTCCATGGCAAGACCCCCATATATTAGATCATCCGCCGAAAAAGCGGCTTATTGTATTATACTCCATATATCGGAAAGTGTCAAGCGGAACATGGTCATTATTGACAAAACAAGGGGCAATGTATTATAATTAATGTGTAAATATCAAGTACCGTAAGGGGGCGGAGCTTTTGGCAGAAAAACTGAGGATAGCCATGTTCGGACACAAGAGGATACCGAGCCGTGAGGGCGGTGTCGAAGTGGTAGTGGAGGAGCTTTCCACAAGGATGTCAGCTCTCGGACACAGCGTCACCTGCTACAACAGGTCGGGACATCACGTCTCGGGAAAAGCCTATGACGGCAGCAATGCACGAAGTCTTAAAGGCGTAAGGATAAAAAAAGTTCCCACGCTGGACAAAAAGGGTCTTGCCGCCCTGACCTCATCATTTTTTGCTTCCCTTGCCTGTGCATTCGGCAGATACGACGCCATACACATTCACGCCGAGGGACCTGCTGCAATGTGCCTTATCCCCAAGCTCACGGGAAAAAAGGTGGTAGTGACCGTCCACGGTCTTGACTGGGCAAGGGCAAAATGGGGCGGAGCCGCCTCTGCATACATAAAGTTCGGCGAGAAACAAGCTGTCAGATACGCCGACCATATCATCGTCCTCAGCCGCGACGTAAAGGATTATTTTATGGAGACCTACGGCAGAAAGACCATATTCATCCCCAACGGAGCCACCCGTCCCGAAAAGCGCGAGCCCGACCTCATCAGGAAGTGGGGACTGGAAAAAGGCTCATATGTGCTGTTTCTCGGAAGGATAGTCCCCGAAAAGGGCATATCCTACCTCATCGAAGCGTGGAAGGGCATCTCCACCGACAAGAAACTGGTCATAACGGGAGGAAGCTCCGACACCGAGGACTACATGAACGAATTGAAGCGTCTTGCAGGCGATAACGTCATCTTCACAGGCTTTCAGCAGGGAAAAGTGCTGGACGAGCTCTACTCCAACTGCTATGTCTACTGCCTGCCCTCAGACCTTGAGGGAATGCCTCTGAGCCTTCTTGAAGCCATGAGCTACGGCTGCTGCTGTCTGGTGTCTGATATCCCCGAGTGTACCGAAGTAGTCGGTGATAAAGCCGCAGTATTCAAAAAGGGCAGCATCGATGACCTCCGTGAAAAGCTCCGCGCCCTCATAGAGAATGAGGAGCTTGCGGAAAGCTATCGTAAAGGCGCTGCGGACTATATACTGAAAAAATACGACTGGGACAGAATAACCCGAAAGACCCTGTCGCTGTATACCAAATAACAAGTAAGGGAGCTGCTGAAATATGTCAGGAAACAGAAAACTCAACGGCACGGTCATTGTTACCTACCGCTGCAACGCAAGGTGCTCCATGTGCAACCGCTATAAAGCCCCCTCAAAGCCCGAGGAGGAGCTGAGCATAGAGACTATAAAGAAGCTTCCGCCGATGTACTTCACCAACATCACAGGCGGCGAGCCCTTTATACGCACAGACCTGCCCGACATCGTAAGGGAGTTGTACAAGAAGTCCGACCGTATCGTCATCAGCACCAATGGCTTTTTCACAGACAGGATAATCGCTCTTGCAAAGGAATTTCCCAAGATAGGCATACGAATTTCCATAGAGGGACTGGAAAAGACCAACAATGAGATAAGAGGTCTCGAAAACGGCTTTCAGCGCGGCTATCGCACACTGCTGAAGCTGAAAAAAATGGGGCTTGAGGATATAGGCTTCGGCATGACAGTACAGGACAGAAATGCCCCCGACCTTGTGCCCCTTTACAATATCTCCGATAAGCTGGGCATGGAATTTGCCACAGCAAGCCTCCATAACAGCTTCTACTTCGTGGAGAGCAGGAACATTATCCACGACCGCCCCATGGTCGCGGCTAACTTCGAGAAGCTCATCAACAGGCTGCTGAAGTCCAAAAGCCCGAAAAAGTGGTTCAGAGCCTACTTCAACCACGGTCTCATCAACTACATCTACGGACAGCCGCGTCTTCTCCCCTGCGATATGTCCTTTGACACCTTCTTCATCGACCCCTACGGCAATGTTATGCCCTGCAACGGCACCAAGGACAGGGAGATAATGGGCAACCTCAACGAGCAGTCGTGGAAGGAGCTCTGGAACAGTCCTCAGGCTGAGATAGTCAGAAAAAAGGTAAGGCACTGCGACAGGCAGTGCTGGATGATAGGCTCCGTATCGCCTGCAATGCACAAGTACATATGGAAGCCTGCATGGTGGGTATTCACCCATAAGCTTCGCAGCTTTTTCACTGACAAGCCCTATTCCATGTATGAGAACCCCATCTGCCGAAAGCTCAGGGACGGCAAAGTCACAAAGGCTGAGCTTGACGCCTGCAGCACCTGCGATATGAACGCAGACGCCTGCAACGGTCTGGGCAGAGCCGCAGGAAAGCCTGCTACGGGAAAGCTCCGCGGACGCAGAAAAAAAGCGGTAGTCAGCGGCTACGTCGGCAAGAAGATAACAGGCATCGGCAGGAACCTTATAAACCTGCTCAACAATGCCGACAGCGGCATGGAATACATCGTCTACACCAACGAGGACATGACGGAGGATATGCAGTTCACAAATCCCAATGTCACCGTAAAGACCTATCCTGTCAGCAAGAACAGCTCCATGGGCAATCTGCTGTGGAATACCTTTGTATTTCCTCTCGTGGTAAAGAAAGAGCGCGCAGACATCGCACTTATCCCCAACTTCACCCTGCTGCTTTTCAAGGCAGCTCCCACGGCGATAATCATGCATGACCTCATAGAATTCAACATCCCCGAAAAGTTCTCGAAGCTGAGGATGTTTTACAGGACAAAGATAGCAGACCCGATCACTGCACGCAGAGCCGACAGCGTCATCACTGTCTCACAGAACTCAAAGAACGATATCATAAAGTTCCTTGGTATAGGTGCGGATAAGATAAGTGTCATATTCAACGGCGCTGACAGAGAAAGGTTCCGCAGGATGGACGCTTGCTGTGCAAGGGAGATACTGACGGCAAGAGGGCTCCCCACCGAGTTCATACTCTACACAGGCACAGTGGACCACCCAGGAAAGAACTCCATGACCCTCATAAAGGCATTCGAGAGCCTGAAACGCTCGGGCAGATACGACGGAAGCCTCATCATCGCAGGTATGCCGGGAAGCGGCTACGAAACCGTTAAGGACTACGCCGACCGCTCCCCCTTTGCAGCTGACATATGCTTTGCAGGCTTCGTCACCGATGAGGAGCTTGTGGCGCTCTATTCATTATGCTCCGCATTCGTGCTTGTATCGCTGTACGAGGGCTTCGGTATCCCGCCACTTGAAGCGATATCATGCGGCGCAAGAGTGGTCGTATCCAACACCTCCTCACTTCCCGAGGTAGTAGGCGAGCTTGGACTTACAGTCCCCCCCACGGACACAGAAGCAGTCGCCGATGCCATATATGAATGTACACAGCACAGCGCCGATGAGGAATATCTCCGCGCAGTGGACGCCCACATGAAGAAATTTGACTGGAAGGACCTGAGCCGACAGCTTGAAACACAGCTTTTCAGGACTATGAGGAAAAAGGGTAAGCGCAATGGATAAAGTAAAGGTTTTCGCCATGTATCTTCCTCAGTATCACGAGACGGAGGAGAACAACAGGTTCTGGGGAAAGGGCTTTTCGGACTGGGTCTCGGTAAAAAAGGCAGTTCCACTGTTCGACGGTCACGACCAGCCAAAAAAACCGCTGGACGGCTATTACTATGACCTTTCCAAGAAGGAGGACATAGTCCGTCAGGCTGAGCTTGCAAAAAAATACGGCGTATCGGGCTTCGGCATATATCATTACTGGTTCAGCAGTGAAAAACAGGCTCTTACCAGACCTGCCGAGATAATACTTGAAAACAAAGATATTGATGTACCATTCTTTTTCGCTTGGGACAATGCCAGCTGGAAGCGCACATGGAGCAGCGTCAAGGGCAACGACTGGTCGCCGCTCATGGACGAAAAAAAGGGAGCCGCAGAGAGCGGTCCCGAGATACTCATAGAGTACAAGGAAGGCACGGAAAAGGACTGGAAGAAGCATTTCGACTTCCTGCTCCCCTACTTCAAAGACGAAAGGTACATAAAGGACAGTGGAAAGCCGCTTTTCCTCATATACAACTACTCTCCCGACACTGAAAAAATGGCGGCGTACTGGAACAAACTGGCTGTCAGTGAGGGCTTTGCAGGAGTTGAGGTAGTTTACAGCTACAATCCATTCCACGGCATACCCTCATCGGCGAAGAAGTTCAGATATGAACCGCTGTACTCGGGCTGGGGACGGTTCATCGACCGTCTTGGCAGGCTTTTCCGCAGACACAAGGTACAGACCGAAGTAAAGACCTACTCCTATGACGATGTGTGGGAGAGGATAATCGCAAATGCCAGACGCTGCCGCGACAAGAACACCTACTACGGCGCCTTTGTCAGCTATGATGATACACCTCGACGGGGCAGCAAGGGAAAAGCCGTCCTCGGAGCCACTCCGGAAAAGTTCTGCGGCTATCTCCGCAGACTCAGAGAAATATGCAGCCGTCAGGGCAAGAATTACATCTTCCTTACTGCGTGGAACGAGTGGGGCGAGGGAGCATATCTCGAACCCGATTCCGTATCTGCATATGCCTATCTCGAAGCATACCAAAAATCAGCAGAATAAAAGAAAAGCCATGAAGAAGCAGTTACTTCTTTATGGCTTTTTCTGATATTAGAGCATAAACTTTTCCGCAGCGCTCCTGCATTCCTCCAGAAATGCAAAGGAAGCCGACTTAACATTTTTCCGCCTGCGAGTCTTCTGCAATATCCACAGCGGCAGGACCTCGGGAAATACAAACATCTTCAGTACGATGTTTATCAGCCGTTTTCTTGCGTCGAAAAATCTCAGAAAAAATCTGTACCTTTTTTCAAAGAAGCTGTTTCCCCTGCATCTTCTGAGCTGTATAAGGTTAACGGCATTATCGTCTTCGCGAAGCTTCAGGGTCCATGTCTCGTTTTTGGCTGTTGAGAGCCCGTCTCCGTAGTGATAATATATTGATGGCTCATAGCGGAAGCCTACTCTTTTTTCGTCCATTATCATCAGGCAGTATATGCTGTCCTCGCAAAATCTGACTTTATTGGCAAAGAGTCTCATATACCTTAGAAACTCCTCTCTCCTGACCAGCCATGCTGCGCCGCACGCCCTGTCGCTGAGTATAAGATAGCATAGCTTTTGCAGATAAAGGTACCTTTTCCGATGTACACCGACTATCTGCGGATCTACCGATACCTCAGGCAGTCCTCTGCTGTTATAGTACACAGCATCAGTAAAACAGGCGTCAAGAGAGTTCCTTTCCATATACCGCATAAGCTCCGACAATGAAGTTTCTGAGTAAAACAGGTCACCTGCCGAGATACATTTGATATATTTTCCTGATGAACTTACAGCTGCCCTCAGGTAATTGATAACGGTGCCGTTATTTTTTTCGCTCCGCAGTATCTTGTAATCCTCAAAGCCCTCTGCCTTGAAAAATGCGCGTATCTGCTCCGACATATCCGATACCGAACCGTCATCGGCAACGATGACCTCAAAGCTGACCTGTTTCTGACGTATCATTGATGCCAGAGTCATAAACAGCTGAAGCGGGTCGGAATTATATATTGCAACACATACGCTTACATCGAATTTTTTCGCCATTATCCGACTTCACCTTTCTGAGTTTCTTACTGTTCAAATCAAAGCTCTCCTTATACATCATCGGGTCTGACTGCCTCGAACCAGTCAAGCTCACCGTAGTCGGGATAGAGCTGTCTGTAATCCTCGGGAACGTCATAAAACTGCCTGTAACCGTTTCTGACGTAAAACCTCTCCGCGCGGAGATTGTCTCTCGACACGCACCAGATGACCCTTTTCAGTCCCAGCTTCTCAAATCCCAATTTTATAACCGCAGCCATGCCGAAGGACGAATACCCCTTGCCCATAGCGCAGCTCCTTACAACGATGGCAAATTCAGCTGTCCCCTCGGTGAGACCGATATGCTTGAGCGATACCGTCCCCATATATTCGCCGCTGTCATCGGCAACAGCCATATGCAGATCCTCGGAGCTGCTGCTGCATGATGCGATGAACCTTTCGCAGTCCTCCACGGTCATTGAGCCAAAGTCCTTTTTCATATACCTGCACACATTCTTATCGTGCATCCACTCAGCCATGAGCTTTGCATCTCCTGCTTCAAGTGCTCTGAGCTGCATTGACATTCATTCCTTTCCTGACTCATACAAACGAGTTTATGGCATCTATCACATAGTCGGTCTGCTCCTCTGTCATGCCATAGAACATGGGCAGACTGAGCTCCGTAGCGCTGATCTCCTCAGCCGCAGGAAGGCTTCCCCTTTTCATGCCCAGCTCCTCATAGCATTTCTGAAGATGAATGGGGCAGGGATAGTGCATACCTGCTGATATGCCCTTATCCTCAAGGTAAGACAAAAGCCTGTCCCTTTTCCGTGACCTCACCGCATAGATATGCCACACGGGCTCACAGCCCTCTGCAACAAAGGGAAGGATGACCTCTCTGTTGACTATTCCCGACGAATATCTGTCCGCAGCGGCTCTGCGGAAGGCGTTCATCCTGTCCAGCTCCCTGAGCTTAACCCTGAGGAAAGCAGCCTGCATCTCATCGAGGCGGGAGTTGTTTCCCTGATATATATGATGATACTTGTAGTCCGAGCCGTAGTTTCCGAGAGCTCTTATCCTGTCGGCAAGCTCCTCATTGTCGGTGACAACAGCACCGCCGTCCCCAAGGGCACCGAGATTTTTTCCGGGATAGAAGCTGAAAGCGGCAGCATCGCCGAAACTTCCCACCTTTCTGCCCTTATACAGAGCGCCGTGAGCCTGAGCGCAGTCCTCCACCACATACAGCCCGTGTTTTTTTGCAATGGGCATTATCCTGTCCATATCCGCAGGCTGACCGTATAGGTGAACGGGAATGACCGCTCTCGTCCTGTCGGTAATGTGCTTTTCTATCTCCTCGGGAGAGATGTTGTATGTTCTCATATCGGGCTCGGCAAACACAGGCACAGCGCCCGTATATGTAACAGCCAGTGCAGTTGCGATAAACGTATCCGAGGGAACTATGACCTCATCGCCTTGTCCTATGCCGAGGGCTTTCAGTGACAGGTAAATGGCATCAAGACCGTTTCCCACGCCTATACAGTGCTTTCTTCCGCAGTACTCTGCGAACTCCGCTTCAAACAGCCTGCACTGCTCACCTCTGACATAGGAACTCGAAGCAAGGACCTCCTCAAAGGCTGCCCTGAGCTTATCCCCCAGCTCCTTCTCCATAGGTCTGAAGCTTGCAAAAGGTACCATCATAGAGGAGCCTCCTCTGCCACAGCAGTGTCGCCGCAATTCTTGACATATTCAAGGAACTCATCGTAATCCCTTATATAGTCCTTCTCGTCATACAGCTCCGATGCAAGGACCATGAGCACAGCATCGGGAGAGAAATCAAACATTTCCCTCCACATGGCATTTGAAACATAGAGTCCCTCATAGGGCTTTTCGAGAGGGATGACTTTTTTCTCCCTGCCGTTATCCAGTCTCACCTTGCAGCTTCCGTGAATGCATACGAGTATCTGCTGCAGCGACTTGTGAGCGTGCTTACCGCGGGTAACGTCCGCAACGGTATCATACATATAATAAACTCTCTTTATCCTGAACGGGATATCCTTGAACTCCTCCAGAGCCACCAGCTGACCTCTGTCGTCACCGTGGGGCTGAAAAACATATTTGATAACCTGCATAAGTGCTCCCCTTTCCACCGCTGACAAAACAATTCCGTCACAGCGGTATACACATATATTAATATTATACCTTTTCGGGAGCAAAAATGGAAGAAAAACACGACAAATAAAACTGATCCTGCTCATTTTTGTGACATTCTACAGTAATGACGCAGCATTGATGTGCAAATTGTCCAGAGACTTATGACAAAGAAAAGCCCCCTTATTAAACAGGGGGCTTTTCAAATAACATCTTAACCGAAATACGCAGTGTAGGTCTCAAGTACACCGTGGCAGCCGCAGCAGCGAACCTGAGCTACGCGGAGATGTGGAGTTACCCAGAGGAAAGTGGTGTAAACTCCCTGACCATGAACGCAGGCAGCATGAGCATCGAGGGTGTTATCCGATTGTGGTGAGACAGTTTTGGTCATTACCGATCCTGCACCGAGGATGGTGAATGCAAGGGCGAATGCTGAGATCTTCTTGAGGATGTGTTTCATAGTGTACCAAGTCCTTTACAATATATTTAAGGTCAGGTGACCTTATGAGCAGAGTATAGCATATCTTTTGCCGATTGTCAATAGTTTTCATGAATATCAGCCAAAAAGAAACATATCCGCGCAAAAAAACAGGTACTCCGCAGAGTACCTGTCCTATGATATCTTTACTGCCAGAAGGCAACTATCCTGCTGAACTTTTCGCTGAGCTCGGGGAAGTAGTCTCTGGGGCACATAACACCGTATACCATTGGTGCATTCAGCACAACTGCCACAACAGCTGCTGCTGCCATGAACCACTTGAACTGTTTCTTATGTGTCTCGTTCTTGCTCCTGTTATAGAGGAAGAAGAGTATGCACAGACCGCCGAAAACCATCTCCCATGCGAAGTCTGCAAAGTATCTTACGGCATAACCGCTCTCCCAGATGGAGCATATGATGACGATAGGCATTACCAGACAGGGCAGTCCGACACCAAGCAGAGCTCTTATGCGAGCCTTTCTGTCGGGGAGCGCTCTGAGCGCCTTGCGAGAGAACAGGAAGCCCAGTGTAGGCATTGCGAGGAAGATAATACCTGCCGCAGTCTCGGGGCAGCGGTAGTAATAGCCGTTTATTCCGAACTGGCTGAAATCGTTGGTGATGTAAGGGTAATTTCCCTTCAGCATAGGCGGAGCTATGAGGTAGTAGAACAGTCCCAGAAGCATGAAGTTTATGTGGAATTCGGAGTGTGTGAAGTCGTTGATGGTAAGTGAGTACTGTATACCGAAATCGAAGGGAGAACCGAAACGAGCGTAGTTGTACGCCATCTGGCAGATACCCAGTATCGCCAGCGGAAGTGCTCCGCAGAGGGCGTAGTATATCCTGCGCTTCTTATTGCTCTTGTCAGCGCTGATGAAGTCAGCCTGCTTGAGGTGCATACCGTAGATGATGTAAGCGCAGATAGCGTATACAGCAAGAGTTGGTCGGCACATGACCGCTATTCCGAAGAACAGCGACGAAAGAGCTGTACGGGGCAGCGAGAGCTTGTCCTTTGTGAAAACTCCCGAGGTGAACAGGAAGTACACCGCCGCAGTCATAGCCGCAAATCCTGCCGAGATAGCCGCCTCATAGAAGATAGGCTGGCAGGTGTTGAACCAGATGCCGCAGGACACCAGCATGACCACATGGCCTGCAACAGCGCAGCCCACAGGTATCTTGCCGAAGAACCGCTTTATAAAGGCGTAATACGCCATGCTCAGCAATATGAGACCGATTATGGTGAATATCATTATAGCCGAGACCTGAGTCATGAACTTGCCCGTCAGCTTGTGGAATGGCAGATATACAAGTATTACGGGAGCTATTCCGTAGTAAGAGTAATACTTTCCGTCATAGAGCAGGTGGTCCCACTCATAGGCGATACCGTCTCTTGCGTCCCACTGATAGGGATTTTCCAAAGCAGTAAGGTCCGGGGAAACATAAGCATCTATGTCAAGTCTTCCGTTCTCGAAGGACTCGACCAGCTGCTGTGAGAGCTGATCTCCGATATCGCCCTTGAAGAAGTGCTTCATATTACTTGCATGAGCAATAGCCACACACATGAGCACAGCAACGGTAACAGCCGCGATGGTGAGCTCGATGACATAGAGTCTGAATGTGCCCTTCTTCTCCTCAACGGATTTCTGCATTGCCTTTGCGCCTGTTACTGCAATGACCAGAGCTGCAAGGGCAACAATGAGTAAGAAACGGATCAGGCTCGCTTCAAAAGGCATGGGAGCATTTATGATGATGCCTGTTATAGCGGTCTCGTTGCTGTTATTCTGGAACTTGCAGTCGATAAGGAGCCTGTCCACATTTCCCGACACGGAGCACTGAATGTACTGGCTCTCGTCAACACCGCGGACAACTCTGCCTGTGGCGATACCGCTTCTGAGAGTGGAAACCGTCTGATCCTTCAGGCTGATGGAAGCGTCCATGTACTTTACTGTCTCGGATAGCTTGGTCTCGATCTTGACCGAGCCCACAGGACAGTTCAGCTTGTTGTATTCCAGAGTGATGATATCGGTGCCGCCTGTCTTGATGCCGTCCTGAGGGGCATTGGCATCATAGAAGCCGTTTCCGACGATAGTATCGGCGATATTTACGTTAACAGGCTTGTACTTACCGATAAAGTTCGTCGGGATGGAAGGTATCTGAAAGACGATGAGTTCCAGCAGCACAGCTGCTATGACAGCCTTGGAGATACGATTGAAGGTGGGCTTGTCGCTGCTTTTGAGCTTAAAGAAGAAAAGCAGGAGCTGCAGAGCGGAAGCCGCTCCCATAATGGTGAATGTTCCGCGGAAGGGCGAATCGTCCATAGCACCGAAAAGGTCGGCACAGCCGAGGATGATGGCAATGACGAAGCCGACACTGCCAAAGTAGAACTTACTGCCTTTTTTATCCGATCTTATCATGAAAACGGATGAAACTACCGTTACAGCAAGCATTAACAGGAAAAAAAACTTCATGATGTCCTCCGTATAAATTTATTGACTCTCCTATTATAATACTATCGGGAAGAATTGTCAAGGAACAGCTGCTGCCAAAGCGGCAAATGATCGGCAGAAGTTCCCCACAAGTATTAGACGCACGAAGTTTCATTATCTCTCACCATAAAAAAGACCGCACGAACTCTGTCATGCAGTCTTTAAGCGCTGTTATGTCTTAGTCTCGAGAAAGCGCACAAGCATATTCCATGTGGTGCAGTCCACACAGCCGCTGTCGGGAAGACCGCAGCAGCTCCTGAATACTCTGACAGCTTCGGCAGTCTCCTCCCCGAACTCTCCGCTGACGGCTATCCTCGGCATATTGTCATACCACGCCGCAGCCCTCCACAGCATAGCCTGAATGATGTAAACCAGCTCGCCGCTGTCCCCCACCGAAAGCGTATAGCTTTTCGACGGAAAGGCGTGGTATGCAGCAGGCTCCCCCTCGGTAAGCTCTCTGTACACCTCCGCTATCATGTTCCATGTGTCGGAGTCCGTATCCCCGGTGACAGGAAGCCCGTACTCCTGCTGAAAGGCTTCCACCGCCTGTCTTGTGTCGCTGTCGTAAACGCCGCTGGGCAGCACCTGCGGTATCTTTTTCCCCAGAACGGCAATACCGCAGAGCATTTTCTGAAGCTCGCGGATATGTTCCTTTCTCTGATCATCTGTGTATGGCATATCTTCCTCCCTTTATCAATGCGAAAAGCGTAATTATTATGGTTTCATTCCTTCCTGCAAGCTCGGGACGCCGAGGGCGGCGTCCCCTACTTAATTGTGTAACCCGGGTTCTGATAGGGACGCTTGTCAAAGCCGAAGCGCAGGTCGGAGTAGACTCCTGCTATCCTGTCCCATGTGACAGCTCCCACGATACCCGAGGGGTCAATGCCGAACTGCCGCTGGAATGCGGTGACGGACTGCCTTGTGAGAGGGCCGAAATAGCCTGTGTCGCTGACCGCAGGGATATCGGGATAGCTCCTGTTTATATAGGTGAGATACTGCTGGATAGTTCTTACTGAGTCCCCTCTTGCCCCCTCGCGGAGAACAGTACCGGGATAGAGTGCGACAGCGGTATACTGTGAGGGAACGGACTCCGCAATGCCCTCATAGGCGCGGTACAGGTCATTCCTTGTGGCTCTGTCCACCACACCCGTCTGCGGAAGCCCGAACACTCTCTGGAAGGACTTTACGGAGCGCTCGGTCTGCTCACCGAAATAGCCTGTTATCTCCACGGGGATGACTGCCTCGTAGTATGCACCGATCACCGCAAGATAGTATTGCAGCATACTCACCTCGATGGACTGCATACCTATGCGGAGCTCCTCTGCAAACTGAGGTGATATCTCCTCGAAGCGCACTCCCTCGGAGTCCAGCTCCGCAAGGCGTTTGACACTGGTGTAGATGTAGGTTATCCTGTACCATGTGGCAGCATTGACGACACCTGTGACCTCCAGTCCGAATACCTGCTGGAACTTCCTTACCGCCGCCTCGGTGGCGCTGTCGAAAACACCGTCGGCGGCAGGTATCTTGGGGATTGCCGGGAAATTTCCCGAGATGCGGTTGAGCCATACCTGAATGTACTTCACATCGTTGCCGAAAGAGCCGTTTTTCAGCTCTGTATCGGGGAATGAGGGCATGGCAGTCTGAACAGGCGCATTTTTCACGATGTCGATGTCATCGCCGTAGTAATACTGCAATATCTCATAGGGAGTATAGCCGCGGTTGGCAAGAGCCACAGTCCCCCACTGGGACAGCCCTGCGCAGGTGGTAGTGGTACCGTTGCAGAAAGCGGTGAACAGGGGCTCCACCCTGCCCTGCCGACGCACATAGTCGTTGAAAAGCTCATCTGCAAGGTAACTGATATTCTCGAAGTATTCCCTGCCGTTTATGAACTTCTGGTCGAACTGAGTCGTTGCAGTGATGTCGAAGCTGTATCCCCGTGAGCGGTACCACTCCGTATAGATACGGTTGAGAGCAAAGGAAACAATGGCGTAGATATTGGCGCGGAGAGCACTCTCGGGCCATGTGGGATATATCTCGCTGGAAGCCACGTTCTTGACGTATGAGGCAAAGCCCACCGTCACATCCGGCGCCTCGGAGTCGGGGAAGCCGAGGTGAACGGTGATAGTCTCGGGGATAAAGGGCGTACCTGTAAGCATGGGTCACTCCTTTCCGCCGCCGAAGCTTGGCTCCGCGTTGTAGTAGGTAACGGTCTCGTCGGAGCTGTTCATCATCAGAGGCAGGGGTATGAGGTTGAAGTTCTGCACCGAGGTTATCCCTGAAAAAACAGGAACATCAACGCTCCGTGCGCGGAAGAATCCCTCTGCGGACACGCTTACGTCAAAGAGATTATATGGACGCTCCTCGGGAGATGGCTCCTGAGAGTATTCACGGTCGGGCACAGGCAGAGAGAATTTCGGTGAAACGCCGCTTTCATCAGTGACTCCCGAGGCAAGCACCAGTCTTTTGCCGTCAACGATGGCAGTTACCGAAATGAAGGCTCCTGCCACAGCCGAAGAATCGTCACCCGTTCTCACGTTCACAAGGATATAGCCTCTTTCCGTACCGAGGAGCTCATCGCTGTCATACACCGGAGGCACATCGTCCTCGGCGGAATGTGTGCCGAAGTCCGTATCCAGCTCCGAAAGGTCGGGCTCAGGGAAGCGGCTGTTGTAGTCCTCCTCTGCACCGTTTGAGTCCTCCTCGGTATGCTCGGCATATACCGTATCATCGGGAGCCTCCGTATCGGTGTCATTTATCTCCTCGGGGACAGGCTGAGTTACCTGTTTTTCCTCAGCCGAGGTGCTTCTGCTGTAGAGCCGCATGAGCTCCTGCTTATATTTTTCTGTATCGAGATTTCCATTTGGCATAATATCTCCTCCCGATAAATTCTATGCGTACCTCCGCAGTGATATACCTCTTTACAAAATGACAGCCTTGTGATATAATTCTCTTTGTGGCAAAGCCGATGGGGTAAACTTCATTGTATGATGAAAACGGCAATGCAAAAATGATAAAAAGGGGTAAAATCAAATGGACGAACACTTTGAAAGAGTAATGGAGCTTGCCTCGCAGGGCAGGTTTGAAGAAGCAAGGAAATACATACAGGAGGCGGACATTCCCCCCCGGCAGAAGGCGCGGTACAATATGTCGCTGTGGAGCTTGGAGAATAACAACATGAAGTATACTCCCCCACAGACCGACGTACCAAAGCTGCCTGTGATATCAATGATACTGGGCTTCGTACTGATAATAACCGCATTCTTTTTAAGCGGAGATGCCCAGACCGCCTTGATAGTCATCGGACTCGTCATGGCAGCCGCCATCCCTGCGGTCTACGCATTCAGGGAGAAAAAGCAGACCGACACGGAACATGACACCCGTAAGGAAATGGCGATAAGGTACACAGACGGTGAAGCAGATATGAACTTCCCGTGGCAGGTGCCCAACGCAAGGGTGGTCGTTACCACTATCATCGGTATCGTACTGCTGGCAGTATCGGTATTTTTATACGACAAAACCGCCAAGGACCAGACTATCATAACTTCACTTGTACTTGCCGTGGCAGGCTGTGCAGTCATTACATTGTCAAGGGCACTCGCCAACAGCTTCAACGGAGTCATCATGTGGGGCACATTTGCAGTCAGCGCAGTGTTCATCTCTGCAACAGCGGCAAACGCTGAGCTATTTGAAGGTCATGTGGCTGTGACCGCCGCATTTGCGATCATCAGCTCCCTTGTCCTGCTGCTGTATCCCCTCTGGTTCACCATCCTGAAGAAGATGGTCTGCAAAGAGAGAGTCGATGCGGAATGTGTGGACATACAGACCATTTTCGGACGAAAGAACTACCGCCCCAGATACCGCGCCATATGGAAGTACGAGTACAACGGCACCACCTATATCCACAGGGATATGACAAGCTACAAGAGTCCTGTCTACAATGAACGGCGCATAATAGGCATCTCGCCGCGTTATCCCCACAACATCTATACGGGAAAGCTCCCCGTGTACACATTCTTTATCTCGGCGGCAGGCATATTCATACTGTTATTCCTGCTGTCCTTCCTTATGCCTATGATTTAAAAGGCGCAGTACATCTTTTCTGCAACGATCAAGTATCACAAATCAAATCATCAGGAGATAATATGAAAAACAAAAACTCAAAGGCGGCTGAAAAAAAGCCCCTTCCCCGAATACTGAAAAACAAATGGTATCTTTATATGACGGAGTTCTTTGCAGGAATGTCCGTCATGGCAGTGGAGCTGGGCGCAAGCAGGCTCCTTGCCCCATATTTCAGCTCCTCACAGATAGTCTGGACCATCATCATCGGCACTATCATGATAGCCATGGCGCTGGGAAACATCTACGGCGGCAGGAGCGCCGACAAGAACCCCGATACCGACAAGCTCTACGGCAGGATACTCATTGCGGCAGTGTGGATAGCAGCAGTCCCCTTTATCGGAAAGCTTGCCATCGCAGGCATAGCAGGACTCCTCGTGGTCACCATAAACACCAACTTCCTCATATGGGCAGCCTTCATCACCTGCATGGTGGTGTTCGTCTATCCTCTTTTCCTACTTGGAACCGTCACCCCCTCACTGGTGAAGTACACCGTAGACTCCCTTGACGACAGCGGCAGGACAGTTGGTACTCTGGGAGCTGCAAACACCATCGGCTCCATTATAGGAACCTTCGTCCCCACATTCATCTCTATCCCTGCTGTGGGAACAGCCGTTACCTTTCTCATCTTCGCAGGAATAATGCTTGTTATAGGACTGGTCTACTTCATAAGTTCAAAACGCGGCGCAGCCAAGACTGCCATAGCCTCGGTACTGTTCATCGTCTGCTGCTTTGCATCGCCGTCCATGGGCTTTGCCTTCTGGGAAAAGGGACTCACCTACGAGGGGGAGTCCGTATACAACTATCTTCAGGTCAAGGACGATGACGAAAACACCTATCTTTCCACCAATGTACTGTTCGGAGTCCAGTCCGTCTACGTCAAGTCGGGAGAGCTTTCGGATATGTATTACGACTACGCCATGGCAGCTCCCCTTATGACAGAGAGCCCCGACACAGCGGATATACTGGTGCTGGGCATGGGAACGGGCACCTACGCCAAGCAGTGTCTCAGGTACTTCAGCGGTGCAAAAGCCGAGGGCGTGGAGATAGACGAGAAAATAACCGACCTTGCCCACAAATACTTTGAGCTTCCCGAGGATATAAAGGTCACCACCTATGACGGACGAGCCTTTCTCGCTGCCTGTGACAAGAAGTACGACGTCATCATGGTGGACGCCTATCAGGATATAACCATTCCATTCCAGATGTCCTCAGTGGAGTTCTTCACCCTTGTAAAGGACCACCTCAATGAAGGCGGCGTCATGGTAGTCAACATGAATATGCGCTCAGAGAGCGCCGACGGCATAAACGGCTGTCTTGCGGACACCATCTCCTCGGTATTCGACAATGTAGTGACCGTCGACGTTGAATACTCCACCAACAGGGAGCTTTTCGCCACAAACAGCGACGAGTTCATGGACAGATTTGAAGCCAACACCGCAGCACTGAAGCAGGAGGACCTGCGCCGCATGATGCAGATAGTCCGCCCCGAACTTGAGCCGTACACAGCAGGTGACCACATACTCACCGATGACAAGGCTCCCGTGGAGCTGCTTGGCATGAAGGTCATCGACGACATCATACAGGACGAGCTTGTGTACTACAAGGAGGCATTCAAAGAAAAAGGCATCAAAGGACTGCTTGAATAAACAAATCTCAGGGGCGCCCATAGGGCGTCCGCTTTTTTATCTCCGCACCGTTATCTCAACCATTGGTTGTGTCCGCTCAACTGTCTCTTGCCACCGCTCAACTCAGTGTACAGCTGCTTTCCGCTATTTTACAAAAAGTTATTGATTTGCCCCGAAACACGGTGTATAATAGTAGTATAATACTTCTTTAAGGAGCTGAGAACATGAAAAAAAGAATAGCATCTCTCATAGCAGCTCTTGCTGTCACAGCCGCAGGCACAACGGCTTACGCAGCAAAGGCATGGGCTCCTGCCGACCTGAGGTCACTGGGCAGCTTTCTCCTCGGAGCCTCTGAAACAGGCAGCGCAGACCTTAACGACGATAATGTCAGTGACATTTTCGACATGATCGCTATGAGAAAAAGCCTCATCTCCTCTGTGGGCGACTACAAAGAGACAACAGTTCCCGCAACGGAGGAATATGTGAAGCTTATCAACCGCAACGTTATCTCCGACGGCGTAACATGGCTGGTACAGAGCGGTGCAGCCACCGAGTTCAGCGTCACAAGAGCAAAGACAGTATCCG
Source organism: Ruminococcus flavefaciens (assembly GCF_900116855.1). Taxonomy (GTDB): domain Bacteria; phylum Bacillota; class Clostridia; order Oscillospirales; family Ruminococcaceae; genus Ruminococcus; species Ruminococcus flavefaciens_R. The sequence continues at coordinate 238,257 of NZ_UETD01000004.1, read as the reverse complement.
TCACGCTCAAAGGTGACAGTTCGGTAAACAACGGCGAGGAGCACCGTCCCAGATACGCCATACTTGTAAACGATGAGCCCGTACTGACCGAGTGCCTTTCCGAGAAGGAAAAGACAGTAAAGGTGCTGGACTCTGACACTCCCACCAATGCAGTCATAAAGGTGATCCACCTCTCCGAAGCCAACAACGGTCCTGTGGGAGTCGGCTCCATAACAGTGGGCTCCGACTCTGCACTTCCCATTATCCCCACAAGTCAGAAGCCCCTGCACATCGAGTTCGTAGGCGACTCCATAACCTGTGCTTACGGAGTTGAGGGCAAGGATCAGTACGAGAACTTCAAGACCACCACCGAGAACTTCCTGAAGTCATATGCATATCTTACCGCAAAGAAGCTGGACGCAGATTACAGCACAGCCTGCTACAGCGGCTACGGAGTCATCTCCTCCTACTCCTCCGACGGAAGCAGGAACACGAGCGGGCTCCTCGGCGACCATTACGACAATGCAGCTGCAAATGCGCCATATAATATCCCATGGGACCACAGCACCACACCCGTTGACGTTACTGTGGTAAATCTCGGCACCAACGACAATACCTACTGCAGCAAGGACTACGAGACCCGCGGTCCCGAGTTCACAAAGGCTTATGTGGAGCTTCTCGGCAAGATACACAAGGCTCACCCCGACGCAGCCATCATCTGCACCATAGGCACCATGGGCTGTGCGGAGATGTATCCCTATATTGAGGAAGCTGTTGAACAGTTCAGAAAGTCCTCGGGCATGGGCGATAAGATAATGTGCTATCAGTCGGCACAGCAGGACATGAACAACGACGGTCTCGGCTCCGACTGGCACCCCTCATATACCACACATCAGAAGTCCGCAGCTGTTCTCTCCGACAAGATATGCACCCTGCTGGGACTGGAGTCCGATCAGGTGGGCATAGACGTGGCAGCCGACGCAAAGTACGAGGTATCCCTCAACAAGGATGCAGGCGCAGATGCAGCCACCTACTTCTCCGACTTTGACAAGTCCTTCTGGGTCAACGTAGTCACAGGCGGCAAGGAACAGAGCGACGTACAGTCCGTGATATCACCCATCGGTCTGAAGAAAGGCGGCACATATAAGCTCACCTTCAAGGCGACTGCTCCCGAGGGAAGCAAGCTCCCCGTACAGATAAGGAGCAAGGACGGCAAGACCGTATACTGTGACGAGACCTTTACCGCAAAGGGCGAAAAGACACCCTTTGAAGCAGAATTCACCGTGACATCCGATGATCCGGCTGCTGAATTTGCCATAATGTTCGGCGGCAAGGACTACTCCTCCGTTACGCTTTATGAGCTCCATCTTGTAAAGACAGCCTGATCTGCCCTTGACTTTTTCTCCGTATTGGATTATAATAATATGTAAACATTTTCAGCAATGCTGAGGAAGGAGTACGATATGGTGGAAAAAGGCAGGATAATAGCACTTGCTATTGCGTGTGTAGTATGTCTGCTCATAATGATGGCTACAAGATCATGTATGGCAAGCGCCATCAAAGCACGGAAGGAATCCCGTGACAAAACAGCCTCTACAACAAGAGAAGCCCATCTGATCATCGAGACTGATGCTGATACAACAGAATATAACGGAGTCCCCCATCTTATCGAAGATGATTCGGAGTACACCACTGAGCGTGAGTATATAACTGTTACAAATATTCTGGGCAGAGTTGTGGAGACTATTCCCGTGACCACTCCGGAAGAGGCAAATATGCCTACCACTACACTTTCCATACTTGAGGAATACAGGAAGAATTCCAAAAAGGACGATATAGAAGGTGCGGTAGATACAGAGGATCCCACAGCAGCAGCAGAGACCACAAGATACATCGAGCCCAAGACCGATATCGTACTTGTAATTGATTAATGGAGGATAAGAATTATGGTAGTAATCGAAATGGAAAACGGAAAGAAGATAAAGATCGAGCTTTATCCCGATATAGCTCCTATCTCATGCGAGAATTTTGAGAAGCTGGTAAAGCAGGGCTTCTATGACGGTCTCACTTTCCACAGAGTTATTCCCGGATTTATGATACAGGGCGGCTGCCCCAACGGCACAGGCACGGGCGGTCCCGGCTGGACCATCAAGGGCGAGTTCTCATCAAACGGCGTAAAGAACGACTTGAAGCACACCAGAGGAGTGCTCTCAATGGCACGTTCAATGATGCCCAACTCAGCAGGCTCACAGTTCTTCATCATGCACGATGATGCTCCCCACCTTGACGGAAACTATGCAGCATTCGGCAAGGTAGTTGAGGGCATGGAAGTAGTTGACGAGATCGCAGAGTGCGAAACAGATTACAGCGACAAGCCCACAACACCTCAGGTAATGAAGAAAGTCACCATTGAGTGATAGCAATAAACGTACATAAAAAGCAAGCCCGAAAGCATTTTTACTATGCTTTCGGGCTTTTATCATATTATCCTTAGCTTTCTCTGAATGCTCACCTGAGGTACGGAGCAAGTCCGCTGATATTCTGCTTTCTCACCTCTCCTGCCACAAGACCCGCAACGATGTTTGCGCCTTTCTCGCAGAAGTGAGTACCGTCGGTAGAGCCTGCAACAGCACCCATGAGGTGGTAGCTCTTGGCGGTATCATAGCCAACGGAATTGTAGTGGTTGACCATGAGGGTATTCAGGTCGATGCAGGGAATGCTGTACTTCTTGGCGAGGTCGTAGCAAGCCTGATTGTAGTTGGTATAGCTGTTTACGAACTTGCCGCTTGAATAAGCCTTCATACCAAGAGTAGTAGTCACCAGTATGGGAGTAGCTCCCTTTGCCTTTGTGGCATTGATGAACTGAGTCATATACCACTCGTATGAACCGCTTGAGGGATTATTGACATTTCCGCAGGTGGGAGCATATCTGTCCGCATTTGCAGCACCTGCGTCATTGATGGCAAACTGTATCATAACGAAGTCGCCCTCTTTGAGGTTATTGGCGATGGCATCAAATCTGCCCTCATCGTAGAACTTCTTTGAGCTTCTTCCTGCGATGGAGTGGTTTACAACAGTGAGGTCACTGTTGAAGTAATCCTGCAAGTAATAGCCCCAGCCCTGCTGAGGAGCTTTATCGGCACGGTAGGACTGCACTGTGGAGTCGCCTGCGATATAGAGAGCATGGCTGCCGCTTACGGTCTGCTGTTCCTGTGAAGGATCATAGTACTCGGCAAAGGGCTCGTCTGTGATAAAGAGCTCGATGTAGTCCAGATTCGGACCGCCCTCCGACATAGCTGACTGCATGAGGATAGTGTTCCTGCCTGCATTGAGGGGAAGCACGATACCGTACTCCAGCCAGTCTGTCCATGTGCCCGAGCTGGGGAATGACTGCATCCAGCAGCGGTCAACATTGCCGTTTACAAAGAGCTTCATCTTTCTGTCACTTGTGGAGCCGTTTGCGAAGCGGATATGAGTCATATAGTTTCCTGCCTCGGGAACGTCAACGGTGAATGTGATGTTGCTGTCGGTAGTATTGTCAAGGTTTACATAGCCGTCAGACCTTGTATATCCCGAGTTTGAAGTCTCGGTGACGCCGTTGTTCCACTGCTGGTCAACAGCGTAGTATCTTACAAGAATGGTAGTTACAGTAGTTGTGACCATTTCAGAGGTTGTGGTAGTCACGGGTATCTCATATACCTTTTCAGGCAGTTCAGCCAGCCCCAGCAGACATCTCTGGATGAACAGAGCGTCATTTGAAGTGATACCCTCTACATTCTTGTCAACATCACCGTTGATCTTGCCCTGCTCGGTGATATGCAGAGGATCGCTGCCCTCTGAGCCGTATTTATCGGGGTTAGCCAGAGACTGCATGATGATTATAGCGTCTGCCAGTTCCACAACGCCATCGCAGTTTGCGTCACCGGGGAACACCTTCAGCACAGGCTCAGCAGGCGGAACCGTAGTTGTTGTGGTAGTTGTGGTCGTCACTGTTGTTGTAGTTGTGGTAGTTGTCTCCGCAGGAGCCGCAGCTTCGATCATTTCCCACTTCTGGCAGTTATGACCGTTTACCTCCCACTGCTGGATATTGGCGCCGTTGTTGGTATACGCACTTGCGACTTCAACAGCCGCCGCATCGCGTGAAGCTCTTGTGAGGAAGGTAACCGTTCCGTCGCCGTTGTCGCGTATTCTGAAGAACTGGTCGCTGTAGCCGTTTTTCTCGGCAACAACGATATTGCCGCCGTTATCCTTGCTGCCGTTCTCCACATAGAGGTACAGGTCGGCATTCTGTGGCTTTATGTAGAAGTAATCCCCTGTCGCCTGAACGAATTTCCATGTATTATGGGGCTGAGAGCTGTCTGCACCCCACTGCTGAACATTGGCACCGCTTGCAGTGCTTCCGTCGGCAACTTCCATATAGAGACCGCTGTTGACGTTTTTGAACATATAAGTCACAGACTCATCGGGGTGGATGAAAGCACTTCCCAGTGCCATCTCCTCCTGCATCATCTCGGCAAGCTTCTGAGCGCCCTTCTTGCTCTGGTGGAGGTCATCTGCCGAACCGTCAGTCTTTGTAGCGTAGTAGGAAAGCATACCGTCATAGCCAACTGAAAAACCGAAATCCTGCCACTTTGTAAACAGGTCGATGACTCTCACGTTCTGCTCCGAGCCTATCTTATCAAGGGCACCGCCGTACCAGCGTCCGGGCAGTTTAGGATTACGGGTAAGGTCGCCGCGTCTGCCCTGCTGCTTGACGAGAACAACGTCCATACCCTTAGCCTTAGCCCTTTTCACCATATCCGTGACAGTGTTGTAGTACTCCGTCTCGTTGGAGTAATTGGTATCGTTGATACCGATAGAGATGATATAAACATCTCCCGACTTGCCGTAGTACTCAATGGGAGCGAACTGTCCCGCGTCCACGAAGCCCTTGGCGTACTGACCGCTTGCAGCCAGATTGCGGACATCGTACTTGCCGCCGTCGAAGAACTGACCCCAGCCATGCTGAGCAGTATCGGCAGTATTGTAGTAATTGGCAACGGTAGAGTCGCCGCATATCCAGACAGTAGGCGGCATTTCACCTGTGTCATTGAGCTTTTTTATCTCCACTGCGGAGATAGACTGCTCTCTTTTTGACATACCCTCCACAGCCTGAATATTGAGCTGACCGTCGGTAACGGGTATCTTGATGGTCTCGGAAGCCCCCCTGCCCGTCAGATTTATCATCTGGAGCATACCTTCCATTTTAATAGTGGTTCTTGGCGCATTGCCGATAGTGACCTTTACCTGATACAGACCCTTGGGCAGATCAACGTTAAAGGTGTTGGCAGAACCGCCGTCGTTGAATTTGACGGCATCAGCCAGAACGCCGCTTCCGCCGGCGCTTACATTTTCAACATTCCATGTCTGAGCGAAGCCATATCCCCTTCCCGAATTATAGCCGTCTGTAGCTGATACAGCGGTGAACCCGTTAGCAGCTCCGCTTCCGCCGAAGTCGAAGTTCCAGTCAGACTGAGCCGCACTCGCCGATATAGGCTTGATCTGCTCTGCCGCACCCAGCCCTGTTACAGCCGAGAGCGAAAGAGCAAGAGAGGTCAGTCCGCCAAGCAGTTTCCTGATCTTCATAAAACTCCTCCAATTCCGTACAAAATATGTACAATTTGTGTATTTTAATTATAACACGTCACTAACATTAAGTCAATATGTCTAATATGCAGTTTTGAAGCATAAATATGAACTTTTCCTGCATTTTCCACACTGTCTGCTTCAAATAATCTTCTTATAAAAGACTTTTTTCAATATAATTCAACTTTTCTGGCACGGAGAAAAAGTTTTTTAGTACCATAAGGCGCTAAAACCAACATTTCACATCTCTGATATGGTAAAGTCAATAGTACCGATAGGTTCTAAAGCTGTCGGATTTCAGACATGATCGGAGCTTATAATATGTACTTTCAGCGACTGAGGGACCTCCGCGAGGACAAGGACATGAACCAGTCCCAGGTGGCGGAGCTTCTCCACACCAGCCAGACCGTATACTCACGGTACGAAAGAGGCAGCAGGACCATTCCCGTGGAGCACCTGATAATACTCGCAGATTTTTACGGCGTTTCCGTGGACTATATCCTCGGACGCACCAATGTCAAAGAGCTTGTCAGACCGCACAAGCCCTGAACCATATACAGTCGTTTCCATTCTAAAAAGGGGGGTTTTTAATGGAAAAAAAGCATTCACACGCGGGACACCGCGGCAGGCTCCGCAGGCGGTTTCTCGCCTCGGGACACGAAGGACTCTACGAGCATGAGCTTCTGGAGCTCCTTCTTTTTTATGCCCGTCCCGTGGTAAACACCAATGATATCGCACACAGCCTGCTCGACAAGTTCGGCAGTCTCGGCAAGGTCGTTTCCGCCGACAGTGAAAGTCTCAGCGCCGTAAGCGGCGTGGGACAGAGCGGAGCGCTTTTCCTCAGGCTTATGCACGATCTCGGCATAAGCAATATGCGTATCTCTCACAGCTACGAAACTCTGTCAAAGAGGGCACAGTTATGCAGCTGTCTTACAGAGCAGTTCAGCGGCATTGGTGCCAAGATATGCAACATACTCTGTCTCAGCTCACGTTCCGAGCTTCTTGCCACAGTGACCCTGCCCGTAGAGAAGCTTCTCGGCGGCGGCATGACGCCCCGTGAGCTTGCGGCAGCCATACTGAAAAGCGGAGCAGCCTCCGTATGCCTCGGTATAAATCACGGCGCCGATCTTCCCCTGCCCCGTCCCGAGGACTTAGCACTCGCCCGAATGGTGGGAGAGCTGCTGTCGGCAGTGGGAACATCCTTCACGGATTGTATCATCTGCGGCGGCGGAAGCAGCTTTTCCATGCGCGGAAGCGGCGCATTCGCATTCTGAGAGCCATGGCTGACAACAAGAAGCTGCACAGGGAGCAGCTGATACATAAGTACGAGACAGATGGTTTTGGTTCCCTGACCGAGCAGGAGCGCCTTGAGCTTCTGCTGTCATACTCCTGCCGCGGAGAAACGAAACAGCTTGCAGAGGACCTGCTCAGAGACTACGGCAGCGTAAACGCTCTTTCCCGAGCGGATTCGGGACTTCTCATGAAAGACCCGCGCATAAATGAGCAGACAGCGGTGCTGCTGCGGCTCATCCCCAGCGTCAGCCGTGCCCTTTACATGGAGCGTTTTTCCGTCCGCACACTAAGCAGCACAGACGCCGCCAAGACCTTCTTTGCCAGCCACTTCATCGGAGCAGTGGGCGAACAGCTGCTGATGACCTCGGTGAGCAAGCGTTTCCGCGCGGTGAATACCAAGATACTTGCCTACGGAACGGCATCGCAGGTAATGGCGACATACAGAGACATAGCGGACTTCGCCATAAAAAGCGACTGCGGCATATTTTTCATTGCCCACAATCATCCGCACGGCGCTGCACAGCCCTCTGACAGTGACATACTTCTTACGCGGAACGCAGCGTCTGCCCTTTCAAAGCTGGGAGCAGTCCTCGCTGACCACATAATAGTAGGCGACGAGGAGACATTTTCCTTCCGTGAAAGCGGACTTGTCCCCGAGCTGAGCGCATTTCCCCTCAGCGGCTACCGCATATCCGAACCGTGATTATGCAGGAAACACCTCCCGTCAGCAAATCAGAAGCCTATTTACGCAAGAAAATGAAAGGCTGAACCATAATAAAAAGCCATAGTACTTCCAAATGTGGAAATACTATGGCTTTGTCTTTGATTATGAGCCACTCAGCCGCGGTCGGTATGGGTGGTCTTTGTTTTAGTCATGGTGAACTCTGTATGAGTCTTCACTTTTTTCTCGGGATCATCCTTGCTGGGAGCAAAAACGTCGATTGACATTTTCACCTCGCTGAATCCGTCAAGCACAGCAGGGAGCCGATACACAGTCTCGCGGAGGATATTGAGCTGATTAGCCATAAATATCCTGCCGATAGCTGACTTGGAATTGGTCTCGAAAAGCGCATACATGAGACTGAGCATCTGTTCGCAGCTTTTAGGCGGATCAATGACGCCGTTGACCATAAGGCAGTCCAGCTCAACAGAGCCGTCGGGAGCAATGAACTCAGCCATTTCCGAGTTTGAGGCATATCTGCCGAAAATTTCAATGAACAGTGCATTAGTAAACCTTATGCTGACTCTGTTCTCCTGTTCAGCCATGACAATTCCTCCTTATGAAAGGGCAGCCTTGAGAGCCTCAACTCTGTCGGTCTTCTCCCATGCAACGCCCAGCTCCTCACGGCCCATGTGACCGTATGCAGCGAGCTGTCTGTACTGAGGCTTTCTCAGGTCGAGCATCTCGATGATAGCAGTAGGACGGAGATCGAATACCTTGTCAACAGCCTGTGAGAGCTTCTCCTCGTCAACCTTGCCGGTGCCGAATGTATCAACAAGGATAGAGATAGGCTTAGCAACGCCGATAGCGTAAGAGAGCTGTACCTCGCACTTGTCAGCGAGACCTGCTGCAACGATGTTCTTAGCGATATATCTTGCAGCGTAAGCAGCACTTCTGTCGACCTTCGTCGGGTCCTTACCGCTGAAAGCTCCGCCGCCGTGACGTGAATAGCCGCCATATGTATCAACGATGATCTTACGGCCTGTGAGACCGCTGTCGCCCTGAGGACCGCCTACAACGAAACGACCTGTGGGGTTGATGAAGAACTTTGTATTCTCGTCCATAAGCTCAGCAGGGATAACAGCCTTGATAACGTACTCCTCGATGTCCTTGCGGAGCTGCTCGAGAGAAACGTCAGCGGAGTGCTGAGAAGAAACAACAACAGCGTCAACTCTAACGGGCTTGCCGTCATCGTACTCGATAGTTACCTGAGACTTGCCGTCGGGACGGAGATAACGGAGAGTGCCGTCCTTGCGGACCTCGGTGAGCTTGAGAGACAGCTTGTGAGCGAGTGAGATAGGAAGGGGCATGAGCTCGGGAGTCTCATTGCAGGCATAACCGAACATGATACCCTGATCTCCCGCACCGTTTGAGAGACCGTCTGACTCGCTGTTTTCCTCTCTGTACTCGAAAGCCTCGTTAACTCCCATAGCGATGTCGGGAGACTGCTCATCGATAGAGGTGAGAACAGCGCAGGTGTGACCGTCGAAACCGTACTTAGCTCTGTCGTAGCCGATATCGATAATTACCTGACGAGCGATCTTGGGGATGTCTATATCAGCCGATGTAGTGATCTCGCCCATACACAGTACCATACCTGTGGTAACGCAGGTCTCGCAGGCAACTCTGCCGAGCTTGTCCTGCTCGAGGATAGCGTCAAGAACAGCGTCTGAGATCTGGTCGCAGATCTTATCGGGATGTCCTTCTGTAACTGATTCTGAAGTGAAAAAGCATTTACTCATTAAAAAAACCTCCTGAGAAATAAAAATGGCTTCTCATTCCGAGAAGCCTTCATAACATTAAAGTTCCTCATCTTTCGGATAAAACCGCAGGAATTAGCACCTTCGACTCATGGTCGGGTTGCCGGGCTTCACAGGTCCTGATACCTCCGCCGCTCTTGATAAGGTTATGAAAACATTATACACCATGATATGACATTTGTCAATAGGTATTGCGCTAATGCAACAAATTTTTCACACAAAAACAAATGAGCCTCCTTTTCAGGAAGCTCATCTGCCATGATATAGGGATTATTGGGGATTTAATAATTTAATGTTGGGGTAAACATTAAACTACCATGAAAATCAGCTTTGGGATCTTCTCCCTCAGCAATTATATTATAGCATACGTTTATGTATTTTTTGTGAAAAAACAAAACGAGCGGCACACAATATTTTAAACACTTATTTCGCATTTTCGTGCAACATTCACAGCAAATCATGGGTTTGTCCACCTGTTTTATACAAACTGTAATTTCGGTGCAACGAATTATCGCCTGTTATCACACTTCGTACCATTACATAACTCTTTACAAGTTCACAGGAACGGAAACAGTTCCGTCAGAACTCCGACAGAGTTCACACCCTCGGGAACCTCCCTGCCGCCGCGGTTGAGCCAGACAGCTTTTATGCCTGCCGACTCCGCTCCTTTAACATCGCTGCTCAGCGAGTCGCCGACGTGAATAACTTCATCGGGAGCTAAACCCGTTTTATTCAGTGCATAAAGGAAAAGCTCCTTTCGCGGCTTATATGAACGTGCGTCCTCGCTTGTGAATATCCCCCGAGGCTTTACACCGATGTGATCGAGTGCCGACATAACATCACATCTGTCGATATTTGATACTATACAGACAGGAACTGGACATTTCTCAAAGAAAGGCAAGGTATCAGCGAACACAGGCGGCTTCTGCCAGTGACTGAACATAAGCTCGCTGAGCTTTCCTGCATCTGCTTTTGAACAGAAATGCTTTATCGTATCCTCAAGGGAAGTATATTCCAGTTCACGCTGAGTGCGGAAATCCTCACCGTAAGAGCTGCTGAACAGGCTTTGAAAGCTTTCCCACCAGTACGCACCAATATCCGAAATGTCATCTGCCTTACCCGTATCGAATATTTCCTCGGATATCCTCTTTACGATCTCTCCGTCCTCATGAGCAAGAGTGCCGTAAAAATCGGTAAAAACCGCTTTAATCATTTTTCTTTCACATCACTTATCTTGAACCAGAATGTGGAGCCTTTTCCCAGTGTACTGCGTACACCGTAGTCATAGTTGTGCATTTTCAGCACCGCCTTGACAATAGACAGACCCAGACCCGTGCCCACGACCTCTCTCTTATGGTTCTCGGAGCGGTAGTACTTATCGAAGATGAGCTTTATCTTATCTTCCTCGATACCGTCGCCCGTGTCCTCCACCTCGACGAGAACGCCGTCGGGCTGATTTATCTGGCGCACAAAGACCTGCTTGTCCTTGCCCGTGTAGTTTATAGCGTTATTGATAAGGTTATAGATGACCTGTTCTATCTTCACCACATCGCAGTAAACTATTCTCTCCTCATCGGGAGTGAAGTGTATCTGATAGCCGTTTTTCTCGGAAAGGCCCTTGAAGCGGTCCATTATCTCGCTCAGCTTTGCACTGATGCCGAATTCCGTAGGATTGAGCTTCTGCTTGCCGCTCTCCAGCTTGGAGAGGTCCAGCATATCATTTACGAGGAGAGCAAGACGGTCGGTCTCGCTGATGATTATTTCGAGGTGCTCATTACGCTTCACGGGATTATCACCCGAAAGGTCGCGTATCATTTCCGCATAGGCTTTCAGCATTGTCAGCGGAGTCCTCAGGTCGTGGGACACATTTGCGATAAGGTCTCTCTGCATGGTATCCACCTTAGAGAGCTCATTTTCCGCATAGATAAGAGTGTCCGCCAGCTGTTTCGCTTCGAGATAGCCTCTGCCGTCGAACTTTGTCTTGAAGTCGCCCTTAGCCAGCTGTTCCGCAGACTTGGTTATCCTGTCGATAGGCATAGCGATACGCCTTGCAAGGTAAAGCGAGAGGATGAATGAGAAAAGTATGAGGATGAGAGTGATTATCATGAGCTGGTGCTTGATGATATCCACCGTAGCTCCCACAGGAACGAGGACCGAGTTTATGAGCAGATAGCCGTCGGTGACGCCGTCGGTCTCCAGTCTGCATCCGTATATGAGCATATTATATCCGCTTCGGGGGTTTCTGTCCTTGAACTTTACCACACCTTCATCGGATTCATCTATCATCTGGCACAGTGCCATATTCTCGTTCCCTCTGTCGTGAATGATACAGTCGCCTATGACGTGCTTTTTCTTTACGGGGCGGCCGTACTTATCCAGCACGAGAACGCATATATCGTTGTTTACGGCAGTTTCGTTCACCGTATCATAAAAATCCGCCTTGCTGTCGTTGGCATAGGAATCGGCAATAGCCTCCATGCTTTTCGCCGCCGAGCGTATCCTCATGCTCTCATACAGCTTTTCAAGGGAAAAAATCTGGAATATCCACAGCAGAGCAAAAACGATGATGGTGAACAGCATAAAGTAAATACACACCGTAGCCCTCAGTGGCACTCTGCTGGGAAGATGTCTGAAAGGCTTAATTCGCTTCAAACTTATACCCCATTCCTCTCAGTGTAACGATGAATTTACGGTATTCTCCGAGACTGTTGCGGAGCATTTTTATATGTGTATCAACAGTTCTGTCATCACCGAAGAAGTCATACCCCCACACTTCCTCAAGGAGCTTGTCTCTTGAAAGGGCGATATTCTTGTTCTTCACCAGATAGAACAGCAGGTCGTACTCCTTGGGAGTCATGGAAGCCTTCTCGCCGTTTACATAGACCTCACGTCCTGCGATATCCACCTCAAGTCCCTCAAAGACGAACTTATCCTGTGCCGCAGGAGCAGCCTGAGCGGAATTGCGCTTCAGCACCACCTTGACTCTTGCCATGAGCTCCTTTGGTGAGAAGGGCTTGACCACATAATCGTCAACACCTATCTCGAAGCCGAACAGCTTGTCGTACTCCTCACTTCTTGCAGAGAGCATGATAACGGGGATACTCTTGTTCTTATGTATCTCCTTACAGGCGGAATAGCCGTCAAGTCTCGGCATCATAACGTCCATGATGATAAGGTCATAGTCGTTTTCGTTGCAGAGGTTCACCGCCTCCATACCGTTTTCAGCCTCTGTTACCTCATAGCCCTCGAACTCTGCGTACTCGCGGACGACCTTTCTGATATTTATTTCGTCGTCAACAACAAGGATGTGTGCCATAGTATCTACCTCCGTTTGATTCGGCATTATAAACATATTCAAAAAAAGAGCTGTCTGTCACCCATACTCCGTTTATATTATAACATTATATCAGGGAAAAGTGTATATTCCGTGAAATTTTCTTGTAATTTTCCGTCAATTTTATCAAATTTGTTAGCAGTCTTGAATTTCCGATTGACATTTTAGGCTATTTTTGCTATAATGTATTTGGATATTTGTGTATGAAGGGAGGCGGTTTCTATGAAAAAAAGACCCAATATAAAGAGACACTTCAATCCGCTTGCAGCTGCACTGATCATAGTTGCCGCAAGCTCGCTTGTCATAGGATACTGCATCATGAGACCGCAGTACGCAACGGAAACGCTTATCATATATTTATGCACCATTGTATGCGCTACGCTGATACTCGCCCTCTCTACTTATATATATAAGAGCAAAAGAACATCCATCGACGAGAAGGACATCACCAAGATAATCGAGGACCTGAACACCGAGATGATAATCTGGTCGGACAACTTCTCCTATGTGTTCATAAATAAGAAGCTCCGCGACCTCCTCGGCATAACTGCCGACCGTTCCGACAAGAAGGAGGCGGTATGGACCGCATTCGGCATCAACAGCCCCGACGAGTCCGCACTGATGAAGATAGCGGGCAGCAACTCCTACGAGTCCAGCTTCCGCAATCCCAAGGGCACTCTTGTCTCCATCGCATGGAGCACCTCCCCCGTAAAGAAGTACCGCAAGCAGTCGGTATACCTGAGCACAGGCTTCAACCTCACCGAGCTGAAGAAGATGAGGGTCAACCTCGCCAGTGCCAACGACTTCTTCCACTCCTCAATGGAGCTTGCCGAGATCGGACTCATCATGAGCACCGACAGAAAGATATTCCGCGCATCTCCCGAGCTCATGCGAATGCTGGGACTGAAAACGGGAACCATAAACATCAACGAGTTCCGCTCGCTGGTACACCCCAACGACAGGATACAGTTTGACGGAGCAGTCCGCAGCGAGGACCTCTCCGAGATAAAGAACATCGAGATCAGGCTGAGGAGCGCAGACGGCTCATACCGCTGGTACTCTTACCGCTTCAAATCCATTGCAGGAACAGGCAATACCCTGCCACTGTTCGGAGGAGCCGTGATCGACGTAACTCAGGAGCACGAAAAGGACGTCCTTATTGAGAGACTGGCTTACATCGACGAGGTAACCGACATCGCAAACCGCAACAAGCTGGTGGGCACAGGTCAGGAGATATACGACTCATGTAAGGTCCTCGGCTACTCCTTCTGGATGATAGTCCTTGACATCGACCGCTTCCATATCATCAACGACACCATCGGATACAACAACGGAAACTATGTGCTGAAGAATTTCGCGCACATCCTCTATAAATTCGTAACTCCGGGAGGACTTGCAGCAAGAATAAGCGGCGACAATTTCGCTCTCCTGCTGAGAGACTACGGCGACGACGAAATGCCCACAAGGACAGTAAAGTCCATTCAGGAAGAATTTGCGAAGCTTGCAGTTGAGGAGCTTGCTTCCATCAGCCTTACCTGCTCGGCAGGCTACTCGAAAATGCCCGAGGACGGCAGCTCATTCCTCGACGTAATGGAGCACGCCGAGTTCGCACTGAAGTCCAGTGACGGCACACAGGGAAGCGTCTGCGGCTATGAGCCCAGTATGCATGACTCCATCATCGGCAATACCGAGCTTGAGAAGTCTCTGGCACTCGCCATAGACAACAACGAGCTCCAGCTGTTCTATCAGCCCAAGATAGACCTGGGAACAGGTAAGATAATGGGCGTAGAGGCGCTTATCCGCTGGATAAAACCCGACGGTACCATAGTAAAGCCCGATGCATTCGTACCCATCGCCGAGAGCTCACACCTCATCGGACGCATAAGCGAATTCGTACTCAACGAAGGCTGCCGTCAGAACAAGCTCTGGCAGAAGATGGGCTATCCCAGCATAGTGATGTCGATAAACTTTGCCTCATCCGACTTCTATCAGACCGACCTGAAGGACAAGGTGTTCGAGGCGCTGGCAAGATCGGGACTTGACCCTCAGTGGCTTGAGGTAGAGCTTACCGAGACCCTTGCTCTCAGCGATATAGACTTTGCAGTCGACCAGATGAACAAGCTCCGCGACCTTGGAGTAAAGCTGGCGATGGACGATTTCGGAACGGGATACTCCTCACTGAGCTATCTCCAGATACTCCCCATCACCCTGCTGAAGCTGGACCGCTCGTTCATCACCGACATAGAGCACGACAACATTGCCTATGAGATAGTATCTGCGGTAATACGCATAGCCAAGTCCAAGAAGATAGAGACTATCGCAGAGGGCATCGAGAACAACGTGCAGGAGTCCATACTCAGGATGGCAGGCTGTGACTACGCACAGGGCTACCTCTACGGAAAGCCCATGCCTCCCGAGAAGATACAGGAGTACTTCGACATGGACGAAAAAAGGGAGATTTCCCAGAAAAAGAGATAATAAGTTCAGTATGAACTTCATATCATAAAGCAAACGGAGGTCATAAACATGAAAAGACGAATAGGAATCCTCACCAGCGGCGGCGACTGCCCGGGACTCAACGCGACCATCAGAGGCGTGGCAAAGGCTTGCTACGAGCGTTTCGGCGAGGACAATGTGGAGATAGTAGGCATCTCCAACGGCTACTACGGACTTATCAACAATCTCTGCAAGGATATGTCCCCCTCAGCCTTTTCGGGAATACTGACACAGGGCGGAACTATCTTCGGCACAAAGCGCCAGCCCTTCAAGATGATGCAGGTCATCGGCGAGGACAATATCGACAAGGTCAAGAACATGAAGGAGACCTACAAGAAGCAGAAGCTGGACTGCCTTCTGACCCTCGGCGGAAACGGCACACATAAGACCTCCAAGCTGCTGTCGGACGAGGGACTCAACGTAATAGGACTCCCAAAGACCATCGACAACGATATCTACGGCACGGACGTAACATTCGGCTTCCATACGGCAGTTGACATAGCAACCGATGTCCTTGACCGACTCCATACCACAGCCGCAAGCCACTCGCGAGTTCTTCTCTGCGAGATAATGGGCAACAAGGCAGGCTGGCTGACCCTCAACGCAGGTATCGCAGGCGGAGCTGATGTCATCATTATCCCCGAGATCCCCTATGATATCGACAAGATATGCGACGCAGTAATGGCAAGAAGTGCCAGCGGCAAGACATTCTCAATAGTTGCCGTAGCAGAGGGCGCATTTGACATCAATGAGGCAAAGATGAAGAAGAAGGAGCGCGCAAAGAAGCGTGCCGAGGCAGGGATACTCACAGCCACAAACCGCATTGCCGCTCAGATACAGTCCAACACAGGACTCGAAGCAAGAGTATGTGTACCCGGACATATGCTGAGAGGCGGAGCTCCCAGTGCATACGACAGAGTGCTCTCCACCCAGTTCGGCGTACACGCAGCGTATCTCATCGCCAAGGAGCGCTACGGCAGAACAGTAGCCAAGATAGGCAACAAGATAACCTCAAACAAGCTTGAGGACATAGCCGGCAAGACCAAATTCGTAGACACCGAGAACCACCTCGTTATCGCAGCACGCGATATCGGAGTATCCTTCGGCGACTGATACACCGCCCCGAAGCATTGCGCTTCGGGGCGTTATTATTTAGTGATTAGTGCTTAGTGATCTGCCATGTTGCATGGCATGGCAAACCACCATGTGCCGTATACCCAAAGTAATATATACATTTCATAATACAATTATTAAAAAATGATATGTCACTTGCAAAACGCCAGTTTATCGACCATATCCTCTAATTATGAACTTGTTAAATCATAAATTTTTTATCTTTTTAAAAAAAGCTATTCCCAAACCCTCCCAAATGTGCTATAATAACTATATATCTGTTCAGGAGGTATTATTAATGTCAGAAATGGAACTTTATGACCTTTGGTGCAAGAATGCCAAGGAAGACCCCGACCTTAAAGCTGAGCTCGACAAGATAAAGGGCGACAGCGAAGCTATAAACGATAGATTTTACCGTGATCTGGAATTTGGTACAGGCGGTCTGAGAGGTGTTATCGGTGCAGGAACAAACCGCATGAATATATACACCGTAAGACGCGCTACACAGGGCTTTGCAGACTACCTCAATCAGGAGTACGACAACCCCAGCGTAGCCATTTCCTACGACAGCCGTATCAAGAGTGATGTGTTCTCCAAGGCTGCCGCAGAGGTACTCGCAGCAAACGGAATAAAGGTACATATATATTCAGAGCTTATGCCTACTCCCTGCCTTTCATGGGCAGTACGTGCACTGAAGTGTCAGGGCGGAATCATGGTAACAGCAAGCCACAATCCCGCAAAGTATAACGGCTACAAGGTATACGGCGAGGACGGCTGCCAGATCACGCTCAGGGGCGCAGAGATCATCCTTGAGAAGATCAATTCCCTTGATGTATTCACAGGCGTAAAGACTTCCGACTTTGAGGAAGAGTTAGCCAAGGGCAACATTTCATACATCGGCGAGGACGTTATCGAGGACTTCTACAAGCACGTTCTTGCAGAGGGCATCAATACAGACCTCTGTCCCACCAGCGGACTCAAGGTTGTATACACTCCCCTCAACGGCACAGGCAACAAGCCTGTCCGCGAGATACTGAAGCGCATCGGAATCACTGACGTTACAGTAGTAAAGGAACAGGAGAACCCCGACGGCAACTTCACCACCTGTCCCTACCCGAACCCCGAGATACGCGAGGCACTTCAGGTAGGACTCAGCTACTGCGACAAGGTGCAGCCCGATCTTCTTCTTGCAACAGACCCCGACTGTGACCGTGTAGGTATCGCAGTTCCCGACGGCAAGGGCGGCTACGCACTGTTCTCGGGCAACGAGGTGGGCGCAATGCTCCTCGAGTACATCTGCGAGCAGCGCATCAAGAAGGGCACAATGCCCAAGGACCCCATTGCGGTCAAGACCATTGTAACAACAGACATCGTAAACCTTATCGGTAAGGAGTACGGTGTAAAGATAATCGACGTTCTCACAGGCTTCAAGTTCATCGGTGAGCAGATCGGCTTCCTTGAAGCAAAGGGCGAGGAGAACCGCTATATATTCGGCTTTGAGGAGAGCTACGGCTATCTTTCGGGCAGCTATGTAAGAGACAAGGACGCCGTTGATGCGTCAATGCTCATCTGCGAGATGGCAGCATACTACCGCACACAGGGCATCACTCTCATGCAGGCAAGAGAGAATTTGTACAAGAAGTACGGAATGTTCCTCCAGACACTTTACAGCTTCGAGTTCGATGGTGAAAGCGGCATGAAGCACATGGAGGAGATAATGACAGGCCTCCGCGAGAATCATCCCACAGTTATCGGCGGACTGAAGGTAGAGCGTTTCGAGGACTACAAGGCAAGCACCTCCAAGAACATCGCAACAGGCGAGGTCAAGGAGCTTACACTTCCCAAGTCCAACGTACTTGCATTCTATCTTGAGGGCGGCTGCAAGGCTATCGTTCGTCCCTCGGGAACAGAGCCCAAGATCAAGACATATATCACAGCCAAGGCACCTACAAGAGCTGAGGCAGAAGTCATCGAGCAGCAGATCTACGCTGACTTCACACAGAGCATGAAGTAATACACAAGGGGGGGGCGGACTTCAGTCCGCCCTTTACTGTAATAAGGAGCAGATCATGACACATGGCGAAATAAGATCACTTATAGACCGCTCCCTCTTTGCCTCTCTCGGATATGCCGATGAAAACGGCAGACAGAGCATCCGCCGCGTATTCTGCGTCTGGCACAAGGGACTGGGAACTCACCTCATATCCACCAACACAAGCTCCTCACACGTTCAGAGTCTCATGAAGAACGGCAACGCCTGCCTTTACTTCTCCGACGATGACAGCTTTGAAGCCGTATGTCTTTACGGAAAAGCCGAGATAAGCTGTGACAGAAAGCACAAGGAGCTTCTCTGGAACGAGGGCGACGAGAAGTATTACCCCAAGGGCATAGACGACGAGGACTACTCCGTGATAGTATTCACCGCCGACAGCGGAAGATACTACCGTTTTGACGGCAAGGCAGACCTGACTTCCGATGAGATAAGCAGCTATGACAGCAGCTGCACATTAGAGAACGGCTACTCAAAAACACACAGATAAAAAAGAACAACAGGAGAAAACAAATGACAGAAAAACAGAAAACCATCACCTCACGGCTAATATTCCCCATAGGAGCTGTACTGGGAGCGCTGGTATTCATCTGGATATTCGGCACAGCCATAATCTCTCCGTCTAATACGGGCTGGATATTCGAGCATCCCGACGACACCACACAGCATCATCTTGGCTGGGTCTTTTACAGGCATACACCGTGGACATTCCCCATCTGCATGACAGACGGTCTTACCTCGGACGGCGCAGTATCATGTATGTACACCGATTCACTGCCGCTGTTCGCCATATTCTTCAAGCTCCTCTCCCCCATCCTGCCCGAGACATTTCAGTATTTCGGCATCTGGGGAGTCGTATGCTTCGCACTTAACGGCGGCTTCGGAGCGCTTCTGCTGAGCCGCATAAAGAACAACATCTTCTTCACATCGGTGGGCTCACTGTTCTATTCCATGTTTTTCCCAAGCATAGCGCGAATAACCCACCACAACTCTCTCGGCGCCATCTGGCTCATAATGATAGCCATGATACTGACGCTGGATCACGACCGCAAGTACAAGCGCAGCTTCACCCCCATAGCGCTGTGGACGCTGACCTGCATGGCGGCAACACTTATCCACATCTACTTTATACCCATGGTGTACTTCGTCATGGCAGGCTATATCATACTTGTCTATTTCAGGGACAAAAACCGCCTAAAAGCAATTCTCACCTTTGTTTCCTCAACAGTGTTCTCACTGCTGACGCTCTACGTTATAGGTGCATTTGAGGGTAATAGCAGTTACAGAGACGGCGGCTACGGAATATACTCATCCAACCTCAACACCTTCTTCAACAGCATGGGACACTCAAAGTACCTCCGCCAGCTGAACACCACACAGGGACAGGGCGAGGGCTACGGCTATCTGGGACTTGGAATGCTGGTATGCTGCTTCCTCGCCATAATTATAGCCATTACGCGGCTTGAGAGAAAAAACGGCTCCGTCATAAAGAATGCCGCCGCATACATAAAGAAACACCGCGTTGAAGCGGTAGCCTTCACATTGGTATTCATGGTAAGCTTCATGTGGGCAGTGACCACCACCGTAGCCTTCAACCAGAAGGTTATCATAAACGTCCCCCTGCCGAGGGTAATCATCGGCGGACTTTCCATATTCAGAGCAACGGGCAGATTTATATGGTGTCCCTGCCTGATAGTGATGACAACGGCATTATGGCTGGTATCAAAGCTCGACAAAAAGGGCGCAGCCGCCGCACTTGTCATATGTGCATGGCTGCAATACATGGACCTTCGCAATTACAGATACGAGCTCCACGAAGCATACGGCACTGTAAAGGAGATACCCGAGAACATCCCGTCGCAGGACTGGGAGAAGCTTTCGGAGGGCGTCAGCGAAATAGTATTTCTGCCGCTGGAGCCTGATTACAGAACCGAGATGCAGCTTTATTTCGACCTTGGCAGACTTGCCTCGGAAAGCGATATCAAGCTCAGCAGCTTCTATCTTGCCCGTTCCGATTTTTACTCCATAGCGAAGTACGCCGACGACCAGTACGAAATGCTGACCTCGGGCAGCGGACGCACCGACGCCCTCTATGTATTCTTCAAGGAGGAGACAGTTCCCGAAAACCTTGACAACTTCGAGGTATATCATGTCGGAGACTACATTTTCGGCAGAGTTAAAAAATAAAAATAAATCACGGACCCCTTGACACACACGGGACAGTGTGATATAATTAATTACTGTAATGTATATTCGGCACTACTGTCTAAAGGAAATGATGGGCTGCACGATCTACAAATTATTGTAAAGAGGTGAAAATCGTGAAAGAGGGAATCCATCCTGAGTTCAAGAAGACCACAATTACCTGCCACTGCGGTAACGTGATCGAGACTATGTCTACAAAGGAAAACATCAAGGTTGAAATCTGCTCAAAGTGCCATCCTTTCTATACTGGTAAGCAGAAGCTTGTTGATACAGGCGGACGCGTTGACAGATTCAAGAAGCGTTTCAATATGGACAAATAAGTCACAAGGCCCCGTCAATGACGGGGCTTTTCGTACATAGGTAAGTATTTATGAACTATCTGACAATTTCCGAAAATGCCAAGGCTTCGTTCATTGAGAAGCGTTCGGAGTTCATCGGCTATATCGCCCCCGTAAAGACAAACGACGAGGCAGTAGCCTTCATAAACTCCATAAAGGCGGAGCACCGCAAGGCGCGTCACAACGTATACGCCTACATACTCCGCGAGGACAATATTTCCCGATATTCAGACGACGGAGAGCCACAGGGCACCGCAGGTGTACCCGTGCTCGACGTACTGAAAAAGCGCGGACTCACCGATGTTTGCGTGGTAGTCACCCGTTATTTCGGAGGAATACTGCTGGGCGGCGGAGGACTGGTGCGAGCCTATTCCCACGCTGCATCCCTTGCCTGCGATGCAGCACACATCATGGATATGTGTCTCTGCCATCGTCTGAAAATAACCGCAGACTACGGTATGTACGGCAAGATATCATATCTCCTGCCCAATTTTGACACTATCACGGTGAATTCGGATTTCGGCAGCGATGTAACACTTGATATACTCGTTCTCTCCGAAAGGCTCGACGCATTGAAAAAAGAGCTTACGGAAGCCACAAACGGCACCGCCGCCATAGAGGACTGCGGAGAGCTTTATGAGGATTTTTCCTCGGTGAAAAAAATTTCCGAAGAAAAATAAAGGGTTTTTTGTCCCGTTTTAGTATAAGTATTATAGAGACAGTTATAAGGCTGTCCGTGTGTACAGTGGAGATTTTCGCTGTACACGGTTTTTCACTGCATTTTTGCCAATAAACAGTCAGGGAGGAGTTAGTATGACAGTCCGCGAACAGATAGAGATCAGCGAAGCAGGCATTCTCAGCAAGTACGCCTGTGCCAGTGTTGACGAGGTCGGCACCAAGCGCGACCGCTATGAGGAAAAGTGCCCCTACCGCACGGAATTCCAGCGTGACCGCGACCGCATACTGCACTGCAATTCCTTCCGCCGGCTGAAACGTAAAACGCAGGTATTCCTCTCACCCGTGGGCGACCATTACAGGACACGTCTCACCCATACTCTTGAGGTAGCGCAGATAGCGAGGACTATTTCCCGCGGAATGCGCCTCAATGAGGATCTCACCGAGGCTATCGCCTTGGGACACGATCTGGGACACTCCCCCTTCGGTCACTGCGGAGAGAAGACCCTCAACGACATCTGCCCCCACGGCTTCAAGCATTACGAGCAAAGTCTCCGTGTAGTTGAGGTAGTGGAAAAAAAGGGCAAGGGACTCAATCTCACCCACGCGGTCCGCAACGGCATACTCTGCCATACCAACATGACAGCGGACACCAAGGAGGGCAATATAGTCCGACTTGCTGACACCATCGCCTACATAAACCACGATATCGAGGACTCTATCCGCGCAGGGATACTCAGCAATGACGACCTTCCCCGCGACTGCGTAAGAACGCTGGGCAGAACAAAGACACAGCGCATCACCACACTCATCGCCTCCGTCATAGAGCACGGAGCGGTGGATATAGACTTTGCCCCAAATATCCGCAAGGCGCACGACGACCTCAAGCGGTTCATGTTTGAGAAGGTCTACACCAATCCTGCCGCAAAGCAGGAGGAGGGTAAGGCTGAGCAGCTGGTGAGAAAGCTTTACGCCTACTTCATCGAGCACAGCGACAAGCTGCCCGATGAGTACCGCAATATAATGAAAAACACCGACGCAGACAGAGCGGTCTGCGACTATATCTCGGGTATGAGCGACGAATATGCAGTCGATCTGTACACCGAGCTGTTCGTCCCGAAATTCTGGAAGTGAGGGAACTATGCCCCGTAACGATGAATTTCTCTACAATCTGCGAAATGCCAACCCCATAGAAACGGTCATGGGCGGCTATGTGAACCTGATAAGGCGAGGGCGGAACTACGTCTGCTCCTGCCCCTTCCACTCGGAAAAGACCCCATCCTGCACCATATTCACCGACACCCAGAGCTTCTACTGCTTCGGCTGCGGCGCAGGCGGTGACGTTATCACCTTCACCATGAAGATCGAAAATCTGGACTTTTCCGAAGCCGTCAAGCTCCTCGCCCAGAGGTCGGGCATGGAGGTGCCCGAATACGGACAGAAGGACAGCGGCTATGCAAAGCGCAAGACCCGTATCTACGAGATGAACCGCCTTGCCGCCAACTACTTCTACACCAACCTGTTCAAGGGACCCGATAAGACGGGGCTGCAGTATTTCGCAAGCCGAAAGCTCACTCCCCAGACCATAAAAAAGTACGGTCTCGGATACGCCTCGGACTCATGGAATGATCTCACCGATCATCTCCGCTCCAAGGGCTACACCGATGATGAGATCGTGGACGCATGGCTGGCAGGCAGCAAGAACGGCAGGACATTCGATATGTTCCGCAAGAGGGTCATGTTCCCTATAATTGACCTTCGCGGCAATATAATAGGCTTCGGCGGACGAGTCCTTGACGACTCACAGCCAAAGTACCTGAACACGGGAAAAACTCCCGTATTTGACAAGGGCTCAAACCTTTTCTCCATGAACTTCGCCAAGAATTCAAACGCCAAGCGTCTGATACTCTGCGAGGGCTACATGGACGTCATTGCCGTAAATCAGGCAGGCTTCGACAACGTGGTAGCCACGCTGGGAACCGCTATAACCCCCGATCAGGCGCGGCTCATAAGCCATTACGCCGAGGAGGTCATAGTTGCCTACGACAGCGACGGTGCGGGACAAAAAGCGACCCAGAAAGCCATAAACCACTTCGCCGATGTGGGACTTCGTACAAAGATAATCCACATGGAGGGCGCCAAGGATCCCGACGAGTTCATAAAGAAGTTCGGCAGAGACCGCTTCCGTATGCTCCTTGACGGCTCCAACGATGCAAACGACTTCATGCTGGACAAGTGCGAGGAGGGGCTCGACCTTACCACGGACATAGGCAGAGTGGAGCTGCTGAAACGGACCTCAAAGGTGCTTGCAGGCATAGAATCGCCCTTGGAGCGAGAGGTCTACATCTCCCGAACGTCAAAGAAGTGCGATATCCCCGTGCAAGTGCTGAAGACCCACATAGACGCCATGCTGAAGAAGAACAGCAGCAGCGCCAAGAAGAATGAATGGCGCAATATAAAGGCAAAGACCTCATACATACGCGACGATATCAACCCCGACGCCGTCAGCAACAAGAAGCAGGCGCGCGCCGAGGAGACTATAATAAGCTATCTTCTCATGCGTCCTCAGGAATACGAGGACGTTGAGAAGCTTGCTCCCGCAGAGTGCTTCGTGACCGCCTTCAACAAGAAGGTGTACAGAGCGCTGCTGGAGCGCATGAAAAATTCCGACAAGTTCTCCATTTCCCTGCTCTCGGACGAATTTTCCACGGAGGAAATGGGAAGAATAAGCGGAATAGCAGCAAAAAAGCGCGAAGTTGCCGTAACGCTGGACGTTGTGGCGGACTGCGCTAAGGTGCTGAAAGAAAACAGACCCGCGGCTGACGGAGAGCTTAGCAACGACGAGCTACTTGAGCTTTTCCGTTCCAAAAACAAATAGGAGGATATAAGATTATGGAAAAGAAGAACACCATCGAAGCCCTGATGGAACAGGGCAAGACCAACGGCAAGCTCACCACAAAGGAGATAACCGATGCACTGGAGGAGCTTGATTTTGACGTTGATCAGATCAATACCTTCTATGACAACTGTGAGAACCTCAATATCGAGATCGTCGAGGACATGAACCTTGACGCCGACCTGAAGATCGGTCTCGACTCAAATATGACAGACGACCTTGAAATGGCACTTTCCACCGAGGGTATCGCCATTGATGACCCTGTAAAGATCTACCTCAAGGAGATCGGACGAGTTCCCCTTCTCACAACCGAGGAGGAGATCGAGCTGGCACAGAGAATGGCAAAAGGCGACCCCTACGCTAAGAAGCGTCTTTCGGAAGCAAACCTCCGACTGGTAGTATCAATCGCCAAGAAGTATGTGGGCAGAGGAATGCAGTTCCTCGACCTTATACAGGAGGGAAATCTCGGACTTATCAAGGCTGTTGAAAAGTTCGACTATACCAAGGGCTTCAAGTTCTCCACATACGCAACATGGTGGATACGTCAGGCTATCACCCGTGCTATCGCCGATCAGGCAAGGACCATCCGTATCCCCGTACACATGGTAGAGACCATCACCAAGGTAAAGAAGGTGTCCAGCCAGCTTCTCCACGAGAACGGCCACGACCCCAGCCCCGAGGAGATCGCGGACAAGCTCAATATGCCTGTGGATAAGGTACGCGAGATCATGCGTGTCGCTCAGGACCCCGTATCTCTTGAAACTCCTATCGGTGAGGAGGAGGACAGCCATCTCGGCGACTTCATCCCCGATGATGACGCCCCCGCACCTGCCGAGGCAGCTTCACATACACTTCTGAAGGAGCAGCTCAACGAGGTACTCTCCACACTTACAGACCGTGAGGCAAAGGTGCTCAAGCTGCGTTTCGGTCTTGAGGACGGCAAGTCCCGTACACTTGAGGAGGTAGGTCAGCGCTTTGACGTTACCCGTGAGCGTATACGCCAGATCGAGGCAAAAGCCCTCAGAAAGCTCCGCCACCCCAGCAGAAGCAAGAAGGTCAAGGACTTCCTCGACTGATAGCACAACACTCATAAAGCCGCCTTTAATCGTGGTGCTTATATAGCAGCTTATGCGTAATTATGGGGAGAAAACCTTTCTGAGGAAAGGTTCTTCCTCTGACGGAGGCGGTCCCCTCTGTCACTGCGTGACATCTCCCCACACTGTGGGGAGTCACCCCATACCCCCTTTTCCAAAGACTTTATAACTGAATTTAGCCCCGTCAGGGCGCTCTCGGTATTATTACTGATTTTCACATTTTGTGAGGCGCGCTCTGTCGGGGCTAAATTTAATGCTGAAAGTTTTAGGAAAGGAGTTTGAGGAAGAACCCTTTTTCAAAAGGGTTTTCCTCAATATCACCTATAAAACTGCTGTACGAGTATCACGGTTAACGGCGGCTTTTTTATTGACATTCGGGCTGCGATGTAGTATAATAAAAATGTATAAATATGTACGTTATCACGGTCACCTGCTGACCGTAAAAAAAGCAGGTACACAAGGGGGAAACAAGCTGCGGCGGTGCGCTGCAGCCCCAAGGTATAAGGAGCGAGCATGAGTATATTTGATTTTAGCAAAACTCCTCCCGCGCTGAGCCATGACTGGCAGGTATTCCAGCAGTTTGTAGGCAATATAGGTGCGTTTACCTACATCGCAAAGGAAAAGGCAGCCTACCTTGATGCCGCCGCCTGTCATATGCTCGGATGCCCGAGTGAAAAGATCAACGAATTCGAGTTTTTCAATCTTCTTGAGAAGATATCGAAAAGTCCTGTTGAAGGACAGAAGCATATATATAAATTCACCGACGGAAGCACTTCGCGCTACATAAAAATGAACATCTATGAGAGCAGCGACGAGTGGCTGGGCTTCGTACAGGACTTCACACGCCAGATAACCGATATCAACGAGCGTCAGTCCTTCGTGGAGTACGACCCCATCACAAGACTCCCCTCCTATCCGTCCTTCTCACAGAAGATAAAGAAGATACTTCCCGAGATACAGCACGCCTGCCTTGCAACTATCTACATAAACGGCATAGACAAGCTGGGCTCTTACCTCACTGTTGACAACACCAACAGCTGTATCACATCTGTTGCGGAGGCACTGAAAAGCTTCGCCAGCGATACGCTCATTATCGGCTCAAAGTCCAACTATGAGATATGCGTGTTCTTCTGCGACTGCGACAAGATGAGCATTTACAACATCCTCAACAGCATGGACGAGGCTGTACAGAACTGCATACTCACCGATGACTTCGGCGAGATAATAGATATCTCCGATAAGAGCCGAATAAGCCTGTCCATAGGCTGTGCTTCCTTCCCCGAGGAGGCTTCCGACTTCAATATGCTGGTGAACTATTCCGAGTTTGCCCTCTTTGAAGCCAGAACAGACAAACGCTCTGTCATCAACTGGTTCTCCGAGGAGAACTACATCCGCGAAAAGGACTCATACCGCAATGCACAGACCTTCTCGCGCATAGTGCAGGAAAACCTGCTCACCTACTACCTCCAGCCTATCGTGGAGACCCAGACAGGTGAGATAGTTGCCTACGAGGCTCTCATGAGAACTGTGGGCGATATAAAAATGGCTCCGAAGCAGATACTAAAGATCGGCGAGGCTCAGAATGACCTCTACGCCATCGAGAAGCTCACATTCTTCAACACCATGAAGCTTCTCAGCGATAATCAGCAGATCTTCGAGAACAGAAAGCTGTTCATAAACTGCCTGCCCAATCACCTTCTCACCGACGAGGACTTCAACGAACTTTACCTTACCTACGGCGAGCTCCTTGAAAAGACCGTTATCGAGATCGTGGAGGAGTCTGCTTCCTCCGCAAAGGGCATAGAGACGCTGAAAAAGCGCTGCGGCTTTGCAAGAGCCATGCTGGCTATCGACGACTACGGCACAGGCTATTCCAACAGCTCAAACCTGCTGCACTACTCCCCCGATTACATCAAGATAGACCGCTCTCTCATCAGCGATATACACAATGATCTGAAGAAGCAGCAGCTGGTCACATCTGTCATAGAGTTCTGCCACGATAATCAGCTGAAATCACTGGCTGAGGGAGTTGAGACCCTTCAGGAGCTGAAGACCGTTATCCGTCTCGGTGTTGATCTGGTTCAGGGCTACTACACTTCCAAGCCCAAGCCCCTGTTCCTCAACAGCATATCAGCTGACATCAAGGACGAAATAATCAGAACCAACCTTGAGACCCGTCCTGAGGGCGTAAAGAAGATATACGCCGCTCAGAACGATACAGAGCTGGATCTTGTGAAGCTGGCACTCGAAAAATATACCGATATACACGTTTATCAGAGCAAGCTCACCATCGTCGGCGATCCCGACAAGCCCGTGAAGATGAACATTTCCATCATGGACAATCACAGCTGTGAGCTTACGCTGAAAAACTGCAATATAACCAGCGGCAACAGCAAGCCCACTATATCCGTGGGCGAATATGCAAGACTGGTGCTCACCGTTGTAAAGGCAAACAAGCTGGGCTACTCGGGAATTTACGTCCCCATGGGCTCACAGTTCGAGCTAAACGGCAAGGGCAGCCTCACTATCGACTGCTACGCCTCGGAGGGCATCGGCATAGGCAACGACTACGACCACGGCTACGGCGATATCACCGTGGACTTCAGCGGTACTCTCGAGATAATCTCAAACAGCGTTGAGTCCATGTGTATCGGCGGCGGCTATAACGATGACGACTCGGAGATAAATCTCCGCTCGGGCAAGATAAAGATATATATGTACTCCCACAACGGTCTTGCCGTGGGAAGCTTCAACGGCGACGCCAATATCGATATCGGCGAGGACTGCTCAATGGATATAACCATATCGGGCAACCGCGTAACGGGTATCGGAAGCTGTAAGGGCATTTCCACTATCAGCACGGGTGCTGATATCGTAATGACCTGCACAGGCGCTCAGGCTGTGGGCATAGGCGTTCTTGAAGACGGCGAGGGCAGTATCTACATCAAAAACGGCAAGATAGACATGAAGATGCGCTCCGCAAAGCACTCCGCTATCGGTGCCATGAAGGGCAGTGTCAACACCAAGATAAGGGACGCTGTTATCTCTATCGACTCCGAGGGCGACGACGTTACGGGTATCGGCGATGCCGCAGGAACAGGAAATGTCACCATCATCGACTCTCAGGTATCACTGGTGGTCAATGCCGGCAATCCAAAGGATATCGGCACGGAAAACGGCGATGTCCAGATACAGAACTCAAACGTTAGCTCGCTGGTAAACAACAAGCGTACAACCTACGCAAGCAACTAAAAGCTATTTCTCCCCGCCTTTATCGGCGGGGAAACATATGATATGAAAGGTAAGAATAAATATGAAACTTGGTATGGTAGGTCTGCCCAACGTGGGCAAAAGCACTCTTTTCAACGCTCTCACCAATGCAGGTGCAGAGTCAGCAAACTATCCCTTCTGCACTATCGAAAAGAACGTGGGTATAGTTTCTGTCCCCGATGAGAGACTGGACAAGCTGGCTGAAATGTATGAGCCTGATAAGTTCACTCCCGCAACTCTGGAATTCGTTGACATCGCAGGTCTGGTAAAGGGAGCTTCAAAAGGCGAAGGTTTGGGAAATAAGTTCCTTGCGGATATCCGTGAGGTGGACGCCATCGTTCACGTTGTAAGATGCTTCGAGGACCCAAATATCATCCACGTTGACGGAAGCATAAACCCTCTCCGCGACATCGAGACCATCAATCTGGAGCTTATCTTCTCCGATATCGAAATGGTGGACAGACGTATCGACCGCGCAAAGAAGGCTGCCAAGGGAGATAAGAAGTACCTTGCGGA
This sequence comes from Ruminococcus flavefaciens, assembly GCF_900116855.1. GTDB lineage: Bacteria > Bacillota > Clostridia > Oscillospirales > Ruminococcaceae > Ruminococcus > Ruminococcus flavefaciens_R. The sequence continues at coordinate 208,892 of NZ_UETD01000004.1, read as the reverse complement.
GATAGACTTCCTCGAGAGACTGAAGTCACACCTTGAAAACGGCAAGTCCGCAAGAGGCTTCGACTTCACAGACGAGGAGAGGGAGCTTATAAAGTCTACTCCCCTGCTGTCCGCTAAGCCCGTCATCTATGCTGCTAACCTCAGCGAGGATGACTTCACAAACAATATCGACACTAACGAGAACTACAAGGCTGTCTGCAAGCTGGCAGAGGAGGAGCACTCCGCTGTTCTGCCTATCTGCGCTCAGATAGAGGCTGAGATCTCGGACATGGGCGACGAGGACAAGGCTATGTTCCTCAGTGAGCTGGGTCTTGAGGTATCGGGTCTCAACCGTATCATCAAGGAGGGCTATGCGCTCCTCGGTCTTATCTCCTACCTCACCGCAGGCAAGCAGGAGGTCCGCGCATGGACTATCACCAAGGGCACTAAGGCTCCTCAGGCAGCAGGTAAGATACATACCGACTTCGAGAAGGGCTTTATCCGTGCAGAGGTCATCTCCTACGACGACCTTATGGCTTGCGGAAGCATGGCTGCCGCCAAGGAAAAGGGGCTTGTGCGCCTTGAGGGCAAGGAGTACGTTATGCAGGACGGAGATATAGTTCTGTTCAGATTCAACGTATAAGTCACATCAATAAAACCGCAGCAGGAGGGATAAAATGCAGGATAACGCCGTAAATACCACTCCCGATCAGCAGCAGGCTGACAGAATAAGAGAGGCTGAAGCAAAGGTTGCAGCTATGTTCGCCAATGCCAAGTCCCAAAACAAGCGTCCCGTAAAAAAGAGGAGCTCACGCAATGAGGATACGGCTCCTGTTCTGCCCTTTGTTCCGCCTGTCAAGCAGGAGAGCAAGGTGCCTGCGGACACGCCTCCCCGTGAGGAGACTATTCCTGCGAAAGCGGAAACAGCAGTTTCCGAAACATCCGCAGATATCCCGTCGGATACCGTGGCTGACTCCGCCGAAGCTGTCAGTGAGACAGATAAGGTCTCGGAGGCAGAGGCAAGAGTTGCGGCTATGTTCGCAAGCGCAAAATCGCAGAGCAAGGCTCCGAGCAAGCTCAGCCGCGATATTTTCGCCGATAAAAAGAAAGCGTCTGCCGATCCGGATGAAACTTCACAAAAGCTCAGCGATGCCGAGGACAAGCTTGACGCCCTCTTTGCCAATGCCGATGCTCAGGACTCCACCGCTAAAAAGGGCGGAAACTTTGGTATGCTCGTCACTGAGGTGCTGATACTGGAATTCATCGGTATCTTTATCCTGTTTATGGCACTGAATTCCTCTGTGCCAGGCTTTTCTATCATTGGCGTTCTTATGCCTGCAACTGTGGGTATACTGTACAGAATGTACGCCAAGCAGCTCGCTCTGATGGAAGCAATTTCAAAGTGCAAGCTGCACATATTCATTTCCATTTTTATATTTGTGTGTGCTATGCTTTCTGTGTGATACTGACGTCAGTTCGTATCATAAATACAGCGCTGTATGAGCGGTCTCCTTTTTCATATGCGGAGTACCTTTTATCACCCCTTTCATAAGTGGGCAAAAAACAGCATAAAAACAATGATTTTCCGTTGTATATCATAAAAAATTAACATATGTTCTGCATATTGCACAAATCAGCAGAGCATTATTTGTATGTTATAACTGTAATAGCTTATTGTATAGGGAACATCAATGACGCTGTTCCCTGAATAATTATAACTGGAGGTCTTTCAATGAGCTTTTCTCCTAAAGAGATACTTAAATTCGTTGAAGAGAATGACGTAAAATTCATCAGACTTACCTTCTGCGATATGTTCGGTAATCTCAAGAATGTTGCTATAATGCCAAATGAGCTTCCGAGAGCATTTGAGTACGGCATCCCCTTTGACGCTTCATGTATTGCGGAGGGCTGCTCCGACCTGCTTCTCGTCCCCGATATCTCTACTCTTTCCGTTCTCCCGTGGAGACCTAAGTCAGGCCGCGTTGTACGCTTCTTCTGCGCTCTCAAAAACACCGACGGAAGCGACTATGTAGGCGATATGCGTACTGAGCTCACCAACTACATCAATCAGCTCCGTCTGGACGGCTATTCATGCGAAATGGGTACCAAATGTGAGTTCTACCTCTTTGAGCTGGACGAGCGCGGCGAGCCTACCAAGATTCCACACGACAAGGGCGGCTACCTCGATGTTGCCCCCCTTGATAAGTGCGAGAACGCAAGACGCGAGATATGCCTTTCCCTTGAGGAAATGGGTATGAGCCCCAAAAGCTCATGTCATAAGCACGGTCCTGCTCAGAATGAGATAGAGTTCCGCGAAAGCGAACCTATCACAGCCGCCGACAACATGGTCCACTACAAGACTGTTGTTAAGTCAATTGCGGCTCAGAGCGGTCTTTTCGCTTCATTTATGCCCAAGCCTCTCCCCGATGAGCACGGAAGCGCTCTCAGTATCTCCATAAGCCTTAAAAAGGGCGGCGAGAATATCTTCGGGGACGATATAAATGCTATGCCTAACGAGGGAAAATGCTTCATTTCGGGCGTTCTCCGCAGAATGAGAGAAATAACCGCTTTCCTCAACTGCACCACCAACTCCTACAAGCGCTTCGGCATCGGTTATGCCCCCAAGTACGTCAACTGGTCCTCCGAGAACTGCGCTCAGCTCATAAGAGTACCTAAGCCTGTGGGCATCTCTCCCCGTATCGAGATTCGCTCAGCAGACGCCTGCTGCAATCCCTATATCACTTTCAAGCTCATCCTTGCCGCAGGTATCGAGGGTATACAGTCCAATGACTGCTCCCTCTTTGAAAGCACTATGCACAGCGGTGAGAACTGCGACCTGTTCCAGCCCCTGCCCTCTACTCTGGAGGAGGCTGCCGCTATCGCTAAAAAGAGCGTATTCGTCATCGAAAATCTCTCCAAGGAGATAAGAAACAACGTTTTCGCTCAGCTTGACAGGCAGATAGAGGATTACGGAAAAGCAGCGGATAAGGATAAATTCGAGGAAGAGTCCTATTTCAAGTTTGTGTGAGGGAATAAATGGAAAGAGCACTTATTGTTTCCGCCAATAATGAGGTCTCGGAGCTTGCAGAGCAGCTCCTCAGAATAGAGGGCTGCGGCAGGATAGCTTCGGCTGTCAGCGGAAGTGAAGCCAGAAGGCTCGTCAAAAATGATACTGAGCCCGAACTTGTTATCATAAATACTCCCCTGTCCGATGAGTTCGGTCAGGAGCTTGCGGAAATGATCGCCGATAACACTTCAGCAGGTATCATACTTATCTGCGGCAGCGATGTTTCCGACGAGATCGCTGACAGAGTCTCAGACAGCGGTATAAACGTCCTCGCAAGACCTGTCACAAGAGAGCTTCTCCAGCGCACCATAAGGCTGGTCATCGCCGCAAGAGTCCGCATGGCAGGCGTAAAAAAGGAAAGCTCCGATATTCTCAGCCGAATAGAGGAAATGCGTACCATAAACCGCGCTAAAACTACGCTGATGAAGTACCTGAAGTTCACCGAGCCTCAGGCTCATAAATATATCGAAAAGCAGGCTATGAACAACCGCCAGACTCGTCTTGAAGTTGCGGTCCGCATACTTGCTCAGTATGAATGATATGAGCGAAAAATTCATTGCCGTCATTACCGACAGACAAAAGGACAGCGAGTCTGAGCTTTCGGTGTTTACCTGTGAGTACGAAAAAGACGGCACAAAGCAGACTGCTACATACAAAGACGGTACCCACATGATAGTCGATGTGGGCAGTACCATCGAAATAACCGTCGAAAACGGTCAGATCATCGACACAAATGTTGATAAGATCGTCGCCTCAAACAGTATATTTATGCTGGTATGCCTGTTTATTTTCCTGACAGTAATCGTGCTGCTCTTTGTGTGGTTCGTCAAGACAAGATTCATAGCCGTCCGTATCGGTATAGGCGTTTTTGCGGCGGCATTTTACATTTTTACTCATATTCCGTCAAAACAAAAGTAAACAGCTTACAATAAGCAATTATTATGAAGAAAATAATTTTATCAGTCGTCATGGCTGCCATCGTGCTTACAGGCTGTGACAGCAAAGAGCAAAAAAAGCTGAACAAGCAGTATATCAGCACAGCCAAGTCCAATGCCGTTAAATATATTGAGGACAAGTACGGCTTTACTCCTGAGGTCAGAAGTGCAGAACAGGAAAGAAAATATGGCTGGATAAACTCTACTCCCCTGTCTACGGTATACGTCCGTATGAACCACGATGGCCGTGACTTCGGTGTGTATATAGACGGTGCAACAGATAATACTGACGGAAGTGACAATTACCAGAGCAAGGACATTGCGGACTACTTCTGTACTGCCATCGCCGATATAACTGGCAAGCCTGTGCAGCTTACGCTGAAAGGCGGAATGGTTCAGACAAGCTTTGATCCCATAGAAAATGAATGTATCAATATGTATTCGGAGAGCTTCGATACTTCTGCTCCCGAGGAGTTTTTCAGCAGGAGCCGCTGCTCAGTCCTTGCAGAATATGTGAATACGGATATTTCTTCAATTAAGAAAAAGGACCTGCCCGAATACCTGTTCAGCGAAGATAATAATAACGAGATCGTTCTGGTCTCTTATCGGGATAAGGATCACGTTGGACTGTACGACCAGAGCTCCATGCTCCCCTTTCATGCGGAGTGCAGGACGATCATCAGCAACAACGGAACTGTCCATGAGGATTACTCCCTCGGACAGGTGGGAGATATGTCCTATTTTATCAGGAACGAGAACAGCAGTGCTGTTACCGTCAGGGAGGTCGTCCCCGATAACGGCTCTGAATGGAACGATGAATTCTTTACCGCAGAGACAGCTTCAAAAGCCTACTCCTTCAAATGCGGCCATGACTGCGAAGTGAATATCTTCTTTCCTAAGTCTGCTATTGACCCCATCGCGCCAAATACCCACGGTATCCATCGGGAACTCGGTATCTGCCGCGGTTCGGGCAGCAGCCGCTCCTTTGATACATATGATCTCATGGATTTAAATGATGAGTATGAGGTCGGAAGCTTCGACCTTAAAGCAGGTCAGGAAGCCTATATTGTCTTCCTTCATCTGAAAAATGTAAAGAAATAAAAATGCCCCGTGGTTGACCATGGGGCTTTTCCGTTACAAATAAAGGCTGCGGATAATCGCTATCCGCAGCCTGTTTTACGATCCTTTGCGATCTCTTACTTCTCGGGCTCTTCGTCCTTGTCCTCAAAGTCCTCGATAGTAAGATCATCATAATCGAACTCAAGGAGCTCATCGCAGTTAGGACAGTTTATTGATCCCTCTTCGATCATGCCCTCGTCAAGGAGAATCGTGTCTCCGCAGGTGGGGCAGGTGATCTCATAAAGCTCATCGTCCTCGTCATCGAAGTCAAAATCGTCATCATCGTCCCAGTCGTCATCTTCGTCGCAGGTGTCACAGTCACCGTCGCACTCGTCACAGTCAAGGTCCTCATAGAAATCATCCTCAACTGCACCAAGGTCCTCGTCAAGGATGTCGCAGAGCTCTGTGAGCTCGTCTACCTGTGACTGGAGGTCCTCAACATAGAGCACCAGCTCGGACATTACCTCTGACATCTGGATGAGAGCCTTGCCCTCCTTTGTAGATGCGTCGATCTCAAGACCGTCGATAAGTCCCTGTAAATATGACATTTTCTCGGTAAGCTTCATAACAAGCTCCTCCTCTCAAAATAGTATCTCGTTAAACGGGAGCTTATGCTCTTGACATATACTCGCCTGTTCTTGTGTCAACCTGAATGATCTCGCCTTCGTCGATGAAGAGCGGAACCTTGATCTCTGCGCCTGTCTCAAGTGTTGCAGGCTTTGTTGCGTTTGTAGCTGTATCGCCCTTGAAGCCGGGGTCTGTCTGTGTGACCTTCAGCTCAACAAAGTTGGGGGGCTCTACGCCGAATACGTTGCCCTTGTATGAGAGTATCTTACAGATCATCTCTTCCTTAACGAACTTGAAGTTGTCGCCAAGGATAGATGCGCTGATCGGTACCTGCTCATAGGTCTCGAGATCCATGAAGTAGTAAAGATCGCCGTCGTTGTAGCTGTACTGCATATCCTTTCTCTCAACGAAAGCTGTAGGGAACTTAGCTGTGGGGTTGAAAGAAGTTTCTACAACTGAACCTGTGATTACGTTCTTGTATTTAGTTCTTACAAAAGCAGCTCCCTTACCGGGCTTAACGTGCTGGAATTCAACGACCTGAACAACCTGTCCGTCAAGCTCAAAGGTAACGCCGTTTCTGAAATCTCCTGCTGAAATCATTATAAATACCTCCGTATTTTTCAAATTAATATGATACTTTATTTTATCACATTTCAGGAATTTTTGCAATACCTAAAGCGATATTCTTATAAAGTTATGAGATTTTTTGCACTTTTTGTCAAGTTTTCGCAGCCGTTTTCGGTCAAAATGACAAAATCCTCTATACGGACTCCGAATTTTCCTGCGATGTATATACCGGGCTCCACCGTCACTACTGCGCCCTCGTTAAGGGGGAGCTTGTAATTCGGTGAGGCGTTGGGCTTTTCGTGTATCTCCATGCCTACGCCGTGTCCCAGCGAATGTCCGAAGCAGCTGCCGTAGCCTGCCTTTTCGATGATGTCTCTGGACACCTTGTCAAGGTCGCTGCCCAGTATGCCAGCCTTGGCAGCCTCTATGCCCGCAAGCTGTGCGCTGAGCACTATGTCGTATACCTTCCGCATCTCCTCGGTGGGCTCCCCTACACAGACAGTTCTGGTCATGTCACTGTGGTAGCCGTTATATACTGCGCCGAAGTCCATGAGAACAAAATCGCCGCTCTCTACCTTTTTGTCGGAGGGGACTCCGTGGGGCATTGAGGTATTGGCACCCGAAAGGACTATTGTCTCAAAGGAAAGGTCCTCTGCTCCGTAGGCAAACATCAGGCGGTTCAGCTCAAGTGCTATCTCGCGCTCGGTGACGCCCACCTTTATAAAGCCCATAAGCTCCTCCAGAGCCCTCTCAGCTATCTCCTGAGCCTTCCTTATGCAGGCTATCTCCTCGCTGTCCTTGGCGGCTCTCAGCGCGGCTATGGCGTTGCTGAGAGAGTCATTGCAGACAAAGGTCAGGTCTGTGAAGAAATGCTCGTAGGCGTTGAGTTCCTTGACTGTCATGGTCTCAGACTCAATTGCAACGGACTCTGCGCCGTGCTTCTTCAGCAGCTCCATGAGCTGAGGGTAAAGCTTTTTCAGCTCGATGACCTCGGCGTCCTTTACTGTGGCTCTTGCCTTTTCTATGTAGCGGAAATCTATGAGCAGGTACGCTTTCTCGGGGAATGCAAGTATCACTCCTGCGGAGGACTTCATGCCTGTGAAGTATCGCCTGTTTATGTCAGAGGTTATGAGTACGCAGTCTGCGCCCTCAAATATTTCAAAAAGTCTGTCAAATCTGGTCATGCAGCACCTCTTAAAGCTCCGAAAAAGCCTGCACTGCAAGATAATAGCTGCCGAAGCCAAATCCGCTTATGCTGCCCTTGCATACGGGTGCGATGACAGAATTCGAGCGGAAACCGTCCCTTGCGAATACATTGCTGATGTGTACCTCGATAACAGGTATCTTTATGGCTGCGATAGCGTCGCGGATAGCATAGCTGTAGTGTGTATAGGCACCTGCATTGAGGATGACACCGTCAAAGGTGTTCCTTGCGGCGTGGAGCTTGTCTATAATGGCTCCCTCATGATTGGACTGGAATATCTCGCACTCCAGACCCTGTTCCTTTGCACGGTCGATTATATTGCTGTTGAGGGCGTCGATGGTCAGGTTTCCGTAGACTCCCGGCTCGCGCTCTCCCAGCAGATTGAGATTGGGACCGTGTATAACAAGTATCTTCTTTACCATATTTACTCCTTTGCAAGTTCAACAAATTTCTTCGGCAGGAAGGGCTTTTCCAGTACCCTCTTGAACCTTATGAACCTCTTGCTCTTTGGTTCAAGCTCCATTGGCTCAACGTAGAGCATGGTCACGCCCGATATGTTGGCTCCCCATACGTCTGTGAAGAGCTGGTCCCCCACTGCGGCGGTCTCCGAGGCTTTCAGCCCCATCTTCTTCATAGCCGCCTTGTAGCCCTTTCTCAGGGGCTTTCCGCTGTCGCTGACGAAATCAAGTCCCAGCGGGTCGGCAAAGGGTCTCACACGCTCGGGGTGGTTGTTTGAGACTATTATCAGCTTTATCCCCTCGGCTCTCATGCTGTCAAGCCACTCCCTTATCCCCTCGGCAGGGACGGGATTGTCATGGGTGGTAAGGGTATTGTCCACATCAAGGATAAGCCCCTTTATACCGTGCTTCTTCAGAAAGGCGGGACTGATATCCACCGTTCTTCTGAAGGCAAAATCCACGTCGGTCCCTGTAATTTTATGTATAAGGCCCAAGTTATTTGTCAACTCCGTTCATACAAATGAAAAAGCGAGCCTAAGCCCGCTTTTATCAACATTAATCATTATCGCAAGATCAATACTTACGCTTACGAGCTGCCTCAGACTTCTTCTTACGCTTTACCGAAGGCTTCTCGTAGTGCTCTCTCTTACGAACCTCAGCAATTACGCCGTCCTTTGCACATGATCTCTTAAATCTCTTAAGAGCTGTGTCTAAAGACTCGTTTTTGCCAACACGAACTTCTGCCACTAAATTTCCCTCCCTTGTTCAGAGGTTGCTCGGAGCTCGGCTCCGTAGCTCTATACTAATCACCCTTGCGGGTGTCAGTCAGCATATACCCCAATAAATAGCAGATATACTATAATTAGTCATAAAGAATATACTATAAGTTTACCATATTTTCGGACGATTGTCAAGCTTTTTTTTCGCCCGAAAAAAATTCGTTATTTTGCAACAATATTAACAAGTTTATTTGGTACATATATCTGTTTCAGGATATTCTTACCGTCTGTTGCTTCCTTTACCTTCTCGTCTGCAAGTGCCAGAGCGATAACGGAATCCTTATCGGCGTCAACTGCGATATTCAGCTTTGCTTTCAGCTTTCCGTTTACCTGCACAACTATCTCGATGGTGTCGTCCTTGCAGAGTGCCTCGTCATAGCTTACCCAGCCCTGCTCGCTGAGAACTGTGCCGAATACGCTGTTGTATATCTCCTCGGAGATGTGAGGCGCAAAGGGATAGAGCAGTGTGCAGAATGTACCCAGCTCTGCCTTGTTTATGGAGCCTGCGTTGTATATATCGTTTATGAGGGTCATGAGGGCTGCGATAGCTGTGTTGAACTTCATAGCCTCAATGTCCTCTGTTACCTTCTTGATGGTCTTGTGGAAGTTGGAGCGAAGTCCCTCTGTGTACTCGGTGCCGTCTGTGAGCATATCCTGAAGCGACCATACTCTGTCAACAAATCTCTTGCAGCCCTTGATGCTGGATTCGCTCCACGGTGCTGCCTTCTCGTAGTCGCCCATGAAGAGTACATACAGTCTCAGTACGTCTGCGCCGTACTCTGCAACTACATCGTTGGGGTCGATAACATTGCCCCTTGACTTGGACATCTTCTCGCCGTCGGGTCCGAGGATAAGTCCCTGTGCGGTACGCTTTGCATAAGGCTCTGCGGTGGGTACCAGTCCCAGATCGTAGAGGAACTTATGCCAGAAACGGCTGTATATCATATGTCTTGTAACGTGCTCCATGCCGCCGTTGTACCAGTCAACGGGCATCCAGTACTTCAGTGCCTCCTGTGATGCGAACTCGTTGTCGTTCTTGGGGTCGCAGTAACGGAGGAAGTACCATGATGAACCTGCCCACTGAGGCATCGTATCGGTCTCGCGGCGTGCGTCCCTGCCGCACTTGGGGCATTTGCACTTTACGAAGCTGTCTATCTTTGCAAGAGGGCTCTCACCGTCTGTACCGGGCTCGAAGTTCTCCACCTCGGGCAGTCTCAGAGGAAGCTCCTCATATGGAACGGCTACCATTCCGCAGGTGTCACAGTGTACTATCGGGATGGGCTCGCCCCAGTATCTCTGGCGGTTGAATGCCCAGTCCTTCATCTTGTACTGTACGCCCTTTTCGCCGCAGCCAAGCTTTTCAAGTATCTCAAGAGCCTTGTTTATGGCGTCCTTCTTGTTGGTGAGTCCGTTGAGCTCGCCTGAGTTCACAAGCTCGCCCTCGCCTGTGTAGGCTTCCTTGGTGATGTCACCGCCCTTGATGACCTCGATGATATCTATGCCGAACTTCTTTGCGAAGTCATAGTCTCTTGTATCATGTGCGGGAACTGCCATGATAGCACCTGTGCCGTAGCCCATCATTACATAGTCGGATATGTAGATAGGTATCTCCTTGCCTGTGATGGGGTTGATGGCTGTCAGTCCCTCGATCTTCACGCCTGTCTTGTCCTTGACAAGCTGTGTTCTCTCGAACTCGCTCTTCTTTGCACACTCTGCCTTGTAATCGTCCAGTGCTGCGATGTTTGCGATGCTGTCGCGGTACTTCTGGATAATGGGGTGCTCGGGGGCGATTACCATGAAGGTAACTCCGTAGAGTGTATCGGGACGGGTGGTGTAGATGCGGAGCTTCTCGTCCTGCTCCTTTATCTTGAAATCAACGAATGCGCCTGTGGACTTGCCTATCCAGTTCTGCTGCTGGAGCTTTACGTTGGGCAGGTAGTCTACGGTCTCAAGTCCCTCAAGGAGCTTGTCGGCGTACTCTGTGATGCGGAGGTACCATACCTCCTTGGTCTTCTGAATGATATCGCTGTGGCATACGTCACACTTGCCGCCCTGTGAGTCCTCGTTGGAAAGAACTACCTTACAGCTGGGGCAGTAGTTTACTGAAGTCTTGTCACGGAATACAAGACCCTTCTCGAACATCTTCAGGAATATCCACTGTGTCCACTTGTAGTAGCTCTCATCTGTTGTGTCAACTACTCTGGACCAGTCAAAGGAAAAGCCTACTGTACGGAGCTGATTTGTGAACTTCTCGATGTTTCTGTCGGTAACTATTCTGGGGTGGATGTTCTCCTTGATAGCTGTATTCTCCGTGGGGAGACCGTAGGCGTCAAAGCCTATGGGGAAAAGTACGTTGTAGCCCTCAAGACGGCGCTTGCGGCTTACTACCTCAAGTCCCGAATATGCCTTGATGTGGCCGACGTGCATTCCGTGTCCCGAAGGATAGGGGAACTCTACCAGCGCATAGAACTTCTTCTTGCTGTGGTCGTCGGACGCCTTGAAGGTATCATGCTCGTCCCAGTATTTCTGCCATTTGGCTTCAACAGATGAGAAATCATATCTGCTCATTGTAATATCATTCCTTTATTATTAATTATTATTCCATGGTTTTATGTAATGCTCCCCTACGTCCTTGTGGAAGCATAAAAGCGCGGCACAGCATATGTCAGCGGCTCCCTCAAGGAGATATATCCAGTTGGAGCCTATATCGGCTATATTCTGTGGGAAGTATATTATTGCTATGAGGGCAAGAAGTCCTGCCAGTGCATAGTTCACATACCTGCGCCACAGAAAAAAGGCTGCCGCTTCAAGTATGGCGATGACCAGAGTTGTCACGGAGATATGTCCGCTGAGTGCCATGTTCAGAAGGCACTTCGCAACTACATACACCGCCATTACAACGATGAGTGTACCGCCTGTTTTGTTTTTGAACGTCAACCTTCATTCTCCTTTACAAGAAGGCTGCTTATGTCTACCTGCTCGCCGTCTGCCCAGAGTCCCTCAAGCTTGTAGAAGTTTCTGGTGTCCTTGTAGAATACATGGACGATTATATCGGCATAGTCAAGGATTATCCATGTGTTGCCTGTATCTGCCTCACGGCGCTGGGGCTCGATGCCCTTCTGTGAAAGTACGAACTCCACCTCGTCCGCAAGTGTTCTCGCGTGGGTGTTGCTGGTACCGTTTACTATTACGAAATAGTCCGCAAGTATAGTGAGGTCGGCTATCTTTATAGCCTGAATGTCCTCGCCTCTCTTGCTGTCAAGTGTCTTTACTATAAGCTCGAGCTTTTCCTGCTCTGTCATCTGCTTCACCTTTCTTTCATTAGTTGTAATCCGAAGCTCTCGGCGGTTCAGTTGCCTTTTCAAGGTCCTTGAAGGTTATTCCCGTATCGTCATAGAGCTCGTACTGATATTCGTATTCGCTTACAAATTCCATTATATTGCTCTCGGAGAGCAGCATGGGGCGCTGGTAGGGACGGAATGACTCGTTGAGCATATCCACTGTCGCCCTCTTGTGGATGGAGTAGATGCTGTACTCGTTTCCGTCGGAGCCGATGTATACCGCATCCTCTCCCGGTACCATGTTGACTGACACGTTGTCCATGGATAGTATGGAGCCGAAGTCGGCAAGCTTGCTGAGATCCTCCACGCTCATATTTGTGGCTATCCACTTGTTCTTGTATATGGTGTTGAGGTAGCTGTAAAGCTTCATCCTGCCCTCGTCCTTGACGATGCTGAGTATCTTCTGCATTGCAGCTGCCATGAAGCGGCGCTGGTTCTGTACTCGTCCGATATCGCCCTGAAGCCAGTCATGACGGAAACGCACGAACCACTCTGCCTGCTCGCCTGTGAGAACTACGTTCTCGCCTGCGGGGATCACCTTGTCTGCCTCGTATACTATCTCGTTGTCGATGTTCATTGGTATTCCGCCCACAAGGTCAACGATGTCAACTATATCAAAGCAGGTGGTAGTGATATATGCGTCTATGGGTATGCCGAAGTTGTCCTGAACGCAGTTTACCACACGCTGTATCTTGCTGGATTCCTGATCCCATGCGTAATAGTACACGCTGTTGATCTTGGTGGTGGGATTGCTGGTATAATTCGGTACCGCGCAGTCTCTGGGCACCTGAAGGATGTGGAGCTTTCCGCCTGCGATGTCGAACTGGCATATCCAGATAACGTCTGTAAGCTCCTGATCCTCGTCAAATCCGAGGAAGAGCACGGTGTACTGTCCCTCGATGAGCTGGGGAAGATCAAGTCCGTCGGTGAAGTCCTCCGTTACGATGTCGGGATCGACGCTGAAATCGATCTGGGGCTTCTCAAGCTCGCCCTCAAGGTCAACAGTGGGCTGCCAGCGCTTGAAATATGTGATTATGGACACTCGCTCATCTGGCTGTCCGCTCTTTTTGTACCATAGTATGGGCATATTCAGGAAGAGCGTGATGATCGCTGCTATACTGAGCAGCACTGCTGTCAGCTTTATAAGGGCGTCCTTTTTGCTCTTCTTTTTCTTCTTTTTGCCCGAACTCTTTTCGGGCTCGTCATAATCATAGTCGTAGTCATCGTCGTATACTGCCGACTCGACTACGTCATCTGCCCTGCCCTTTTCGTGCATCCCGTGATAGACCTGCTGCGGAGCTCTCTCCTGCGGCCTCTCCTCGCCCTCAATGGCGATGTCTATCTGCGGTGCCTCATGGAGCCCGTGGTATACAGGCTCGGCAGGCTTTGGACTGTTATCTATCCTTTTAAGCTTCCTCAGCGGTTTCATCTGCCTCGGAGCGTTGTCTGCTGTGGTTTTTAACTCCTCGTTAAGTTCTTCTCGGTTCATTAGAGTCCTCTTTTCAAATTTCCATCATTTTTTATCTTAAACGGAAAGCCGTGTGTAAAAATTATACCCCTCGGCGGTGCAGATCGGTATGACTCCGCCTTTTTTTATCACGGACTTCATTGAAAATGCAAATGCCTCGCGCATTGCTGCATTGAGATCAGTGTAGGCAAGCTTACGCATCTTGTCTACATCCTTGTAATCCCTTTCCGCAGAAATGAGATCGCCCATATAGACTATCTCTTCAAGTCGGGACATTCCTGCTCTGCCCACTGTATGAAATCTTATGGAGTTTAGGATGTCTATATCCTCCACTCCGAACTCTTTTTTTACGAAATATGCGCCTGCGATGCCATGCCACAGTGAACGGGTGTCAAGCTCCTCGCGGCACACGGTGTAGCCGCTCTCAAGAACGAGAGCCTTCTGCTCATCGTCGGGCAGCTCCTTGCAGATATCGTGGAGAAGTCCTGCAAAATACGCCTTGTCAGGGTCTTCACCGTACTTTTCCGCAAGCTTCCTGCACTCTGCTGCCACATTCAAGGAATGGTTATAGCGCTTTGATGACAGGTGTGCTTTCAGGTATTTCTTCTTATCGTCAGGGTTATACTGCAAATCGCCTTCACCTCTTACCGAATATAATCCCTTCAATCTTATATATTGTACTACATTTTCGTCAAGATAGCAAGTGAAATCCTTATTTTTTGCAATTTTTTTTCGCACCTCTGTACTGGATATGACTGTGGGAGCTGCGTCTGATACCAACACCCTGCCGAATTTTCCGAGCTCCTCAGCTTTTTTCTTCAGAGCAGGCAGATCTCCATTTTCACGGGAAACTACGCACAGGGTCACGTTTGAGAGTATGTCCTCATAGCGGAACCATGTGTCAAAGCTCATGAGCATATCGCTGCCCACAAGGAGGAAAAGCTCGTCATCGGGATAGGTCTCGCGGAAATGCTCCACGGTATATATAGTATAGCTCACACGGTCGCTTTTTATTTCGTAGTCGCTGACGAAAAGATGGTCGTTGCCCTCGCAGGCAAGCCTCAGCATCTCAAGTCTGTCCTCGTCAGGTGCGTACTCAGCACTGGAGCGGTGGGGTGATATCTTTGAAGGCAGGAGAAACAGCCTGTCAAGTCCGAACCCTTTAACGGCAGTTTCCGCAAGATGAATATGTCCGTTGTGGACGGGATTGAAGCTTCCGCCATATATGCCTGTCTTCATTATGCACCTCCTGTTATTTCCACGGACGTTTGCTCTCTGTCCAGCCCTTTGCCTTCCAGTAGTCCATGTCTGCCTTGTTCCAGCCGTTGCGCTGCATAAGGCTCATTATCTTGAAAAATCCTCTTGTTTTCAGCGGTACGGGTACATTTCCCTGCCGCTTCAGTATCCTTTTGGCGATACTGTCCGCCTTTTTGCTGATGCTTTCCTTTACCTCGGGCTTTACGCTTTCCCAGTCCGTCGCCGCAACAGGTCTGCCCAGCTTGTAGATCTGAGGTATGCCCCAGAAGAAGCAGCTGTCTGCCATATCCTTCATGGCGGACTTAACACCTGCTCCTGCTGCTGTGGATACCACCACCGCCTGCTTGCGGAACATCTTCTCCTCGGGACGGTGTGCCATCCAGCGCCAGCCGTAATGGTCCAGCAGCGCCTTCATCTGTCCCGTGCAGTGATAAACGTACACGGGGGATGTGAGTATCAGTACATCGGCGGCATCTATAAGCTCCGTTATAGGTCTGAGCTTTCCGTAGTGGGGACAGGTGGCCTCGCCCTTGGTGAAGCAATTTGTGCAGCCGCAGCAGAACTCGTCGAAATCCCGCGGCAGGAACACCTCGTCTATTTCCTCTGGCTTTGCCAGCTTTTCGGCTGTCATGCGTCCGATACTGTAGCTGGAGCCCTTATGAGCGGTGCCGCTTATTATCAATACCCTCATGACTTACTTAGCCTTGGGAATGTTCTCGATAACGGGGTCCTTCTCGTTGCGCTTGAAAAGCACGAACTTATTGCCGATGACCTGCACTACGTCTGCGCCTGTCTGCTCGGCGATGGCGTCAGCGGCTTCCCTTGCTGTCCAGCCCGAATTGTCAAGGACTCTCAGCTTTATGAGCTCGCGCTTTTTCAGTGCGGCTGATATGTCATTGCACATCGCCTCGGTAACGCCGCCCTTGCCTATCTGGTATATGGTCTCATATGTGGATGCGATACCGCGCAGGTACGCTCTCTGCTTGCTTGTAAGCATATTATTCACCGTATCTTTCTTTCAGGTACTTGTACAGCTCCCTGAGAGCCGCACCTCTGTGACTTATTGCGTTCTTTTCCTCTGCGGTCAGCTCCGCCATCGTCCTGTCTCCTACCATGAACACCGGGTCGTAGCCGAAGCCGTTGGTGCCGCGCTGCTCATAGCCTATACTGCCGCTGCACCTGCCGCTTACACCGTAATTCTCACCGTTTTCATCAATAAATGCGATGGAGCACACGAAAGCTGCTCCCCTTTTGTCTGTGGGGACGTCCTTCATTTCATCAAGGAGCTTTGCACAGTGCTGTCCCTCGGGAGCGTATCTTGCAGAGTATACTCCCGGTCTGCCGTCCATGGCGTCTACGCAGAGACCGCTGTCGTCGGCTACTGTGGGGAGCTTTACCGCTTCATAGACCGCTCTTGCCTTGATAAGGGCATTTTCCGCAAATGTGGCGCCGTTTTCCTCGGGGGCGCAGTTTGCTCCTGCCTCGCGCTGTGACAGCACCTCTATGCCCAGAGGTGAGAGTATCTCCCTCGCCTCACGGAGCTTGTTTGCGTTGTTTGTAGCCATTACCAGCTGCTTAATCATCGTCCTTACCTCCGAACAGTCTGCTGAAGAAGCCGCGCTTTTTCTTCTTCTCGGGCTCGGGTGCGGGAGCTTCTTCCTCCTCGTCCTCGGCTTCTTCCTCTGTATCCTCGGTCAGGTCATCAGCTTCGTCAGACTCGTCTTCATCGTCAGACTCGTCGTCTTCATCATCAGCTTCATCCTCTGTCTCGGACTCAAACTCAGTCTCGTCTTCGTCCTCATCAGGCTCCTCATAGGCTTCCTCGGTGTCATCCTCGTCCTCATCATCGGACTCCTCGTCATCATAGGGAATGAATGCGCCGTACTCGTTGTAGTAGCCCTGAACGCCGTCCACCTCAACGATATCGGTGTCCTCATCGTCCTCGGTGTACTCCTCGGCTGCCTCCTCTGTATCCTCGTCCTCATCGTCAAGAGCTTCAAGCTGCTCGGGTGAGGCAAAGAGGGCGTCAACAAACATATTGCTGTCAAAGGGCTGGAGGTCGTCTATCTTCTCGCCTACGCCTATGAGCTTTACGGGTATGCCAAGCTCATTCTTTATGGAGATAACGATACCGCCCTTGGCTGTACCGTCAAGCTTTGTGAGAACTATTCCCGTGATGGGCGCGGTCTCGCTGAACAGCTTCGCCTGATTTACGGCGTTCTGTCCTGTGGTGGCGTCAAGCACAAGAAGTATCTCTCTTGAGCAGTCACCTGCCTTGTTGTCGATGATACGGTTTATCTTCTTCAGCTCCTCCATAAGGTTCTTCTTATTGTGAAGCCTTCCTGCCGTATCTATTACCACTACGTCGCACTCTCTTGCCTTTGCGGCTTCAAGGGCGTCATATACTACGGCTCCCGGGTCGGAGCCCTCGGCGTGCTTTACTATGTCAACGCCTGCACGCTGTGTCCACACCTCAAGCTGGTCGATAGCTGCCGCACGGAATGTGTCCGCTGCCGCTACGAGGACCTTCTTGCCCTCCTGTTTGAACTGGTGGCAGAGCTTGCCTATGGTTGTGGTCTTGCCTGCGCCGTTTACGCCGATGACCATTATTACAGCGGGGGATACGGAAAGGTCCAGACCTGTGTCGTTGCCCATTATCTCCGCGATAACTTCATGGATAAGTCCCATTATCTCCTTGGGGTCGGTGATGCCGCGCTCCTTTATCTTCTTGCGGAGCCTGTCGCATATCTCCTCGGAGGTCTCAACTCCGATATCGCTCATTATCATCTGCTCCTCGAGCTGGTCGAAAAGCTCCTCGTCGATAACGGTAAAAGAGTTGAGTACTCTCTGGATACCGCCGAAAAGGAAATCCTTGGTCTTTCTCAGACCGCTGGCAATTTTAGAAAAAAGTCCCATTATATCCTCCAAACATGGTCTATTAATCATATCGCAGCGACATTGTCATCTGTGACAAAAATTATTGAATATCTGCTACGTCCTCCTGAAAATCCACCTGCTCCATCTTCAGAAGCTTGGATATTCCGTCCTCCTGCATGGTGACGCCGTAGAGCACATTTGCCTCCTCCATGGCGCTTCGTCTGTGTGTTACCAGTACGAACTGGGTGGTGTCAGTGAATTTTTTGAGGTACTGTGCGTACTTCCTTACGTTTACCTCGTCAAGAGCCGCGTCGATCTCGTCAAGTATACAGAAGGGCGCGGGTCTCAGCTTCAGTATGGCAAAATAAATTGCTATGGCTACGAAGGACTGCTCGCCTCCCGACAGTGATATCAGGTTCTTGATGACCTTTCCGGGAGGGGCTACGCTTATCTCGATGCCCGACTCCAGCACGTTCTCGGGGTCGCTGAGTATGAGCTCCGCCTTTCCGCCGCCGAACAGCTCCACGAAGATGCTCTTGAAGTTTGAGTTGATTATGGCAAAGCTCTCTGAGAATATCCTGCACATCTCTGCGGTCAGGTCCGTGATTATCTTCTCCAGCTCTGCCTTGGACTTCTGGACGTCCGCTATCTGCTCGGACATGAAGCGGTATCTCTCCGATACCTCCTTGTATTCCTCGATAGCGTCCACGTTTACGCTTCCCAGTGCGCGTATCTTGTTCTTGATGGTGGTCAGCTCCGCCTGTGCAGCCATCATGTCGTCTATCTTCTCGGCTATCTGTACAGCCTCTGAGCGTGTCAGCTCGTAGACCTCCATGAGCTGCCTGATGATGTTGTCGGTGTCGCGGCAGACTGTCTCTCTGCGCTCCTCAAGTCGGGTTATCTCTGCGGAGAGCTTCTCCTTGGAGTCGTTTATCGCCTTGAGTCCGTTCTGCATCTCGTTGACCAGTCGGTTCTGCTCGGTGTGGGTAGTGTGACAGCGCTGTATCTCCTCGTTATAGGAGGCGGTGTTGTCCTTGAAGTCCGCAAGCTTCTGCTTCAGCTCCGCTATCTCGGTCTCCTTCTGAGCTATTATCTCCCTCTGACGGAAGATCTCCTCCTCGAACTGGTGGGCACCGTATTTCAGCTCCTCCTCGCGCCTGTCTATGCGTGAGATCTCAAGCTCCTGCGCCTGTAAGTCCTTGGCAAGCTCCATGCCCTTTATTTTCAGCTCCGAAAGCCTGTCGGACAGCTCCTCACGCTGAACTCTCAGCTTTTCGCGGATATCCTGTCCCTGTGCCAGCTTCTCCTCGGCTGACTTTATCTCCGCTTCCGTGTCGGCAAGTGCCTTCTCGGAGTCGGCGATGCTCTGCTTTGCAGCCTCTATACGCTGCTCCGTCTCTGCGGTTACTCTGTCGGAGTCGGCAGACTGTGTGCGGAGCTGCTCTGCCAATGAGATGACGCTGGTGAGCTCAGCGCCTATGCGGACTCTCTCAGACTCGCACTGTGCCTGCTCCTCCTTGGCTGCCTCGGTATCGTAGCGGAGCTTCTCCGACTCTGCACGGAGCTTCTCTGCCTTCTCACGAAGGGTGTCCCTCTCGGCAGCAAGCTTCTCTATCTCGGCGTCAAGTGTGTCTATCTCGTTCTTTCGGGTGATGATACCTCCCGAGCGCTGTGCAGAGCCTCCCGTGAAGGAACCTCCCGCATTGATGACCTGTCCGTCGAGGGTGACTATCCTGAACTTATAGCCGTATTTCTTGGCGATAAGGGTGGCGGTGTCGATGTCCTCGGCTATGACTATACGTCCCAGCAGCGACGCTATTATGCCGCTGAACTTTGGGTCATAGGTAACTATCTTGTTGGCATTCGCCACAAATCCCTCGCAGTTTTCCAGTCCCTGCTCCCTGAGCTCGTAGCCCTTTACAGAAGTGATGGGCAGGAATGTGGCGCGTCCGCCCTTCTGCTCCTTCAGGAAGCGGATACAGCGCTTTGCGATGTCCTCGTTTTCAACGATGATATTCTGCATTGCGCCGCCAAGTGCAGTCTCTATGGCTACGGCGTACTGCGGCTCAACGCCTATATTCTGAGCGACTGTGCCGAATACTCCGCCTATGCGTCCCTGCTTGGAAGCCTTCAGCACCTGCTTTACGCTGCCTGCGAAGCCTTCCATGTTGTTCTCAAGGTCGGTGAGTATCTTCCTTCGCTGCTGCTTGTCCTTCAGGTCGTACAGCGCGCGCTCAAAGTCGTTTTTCGCCTGCTCAAAGCCGTCGCGGCGTGACTTGTACAGCCTTTCCAGTCCGCTGAGCTTGTTGCGGAGCTCCTCTGCCCTTGCGGCGTTCTTCTCGCTCCGGGCAGTAAGGTCTGCTCTGTGTCCCTCGTACTCCTCGATGCGCTTAACAAGAGTACCGCTGCTCTCGCGGAGCTCGGCAAGCCTTGCGGTCTGCTCCTCTATCATGGACTTTGAGGACTCGATGTTGAAGCGGTGCTCGCTCTGTCTGATGTACAAGCCGTTTATCTCGCTGCCTGCCTTGTCAACGGAGTCGCCCAGCTTCGTGCTCTCGCTCTCAGTCTTCTCGAAGCTCTCCTCGGCTGCCTTTATCTCGGCTTCCAGAGCCTTCTTCTGCTCCTCCAGCTTTTCAAGTCCCTCAAGAGCTGCCTTGCGCTCCTGCTCGAGAGCCTTCTTCGCCTCCTCGGAGCTGTCGATGTTCTTCTGGGCTGCCTCAACTGCCTCGTTGCAGTGCTTTATATCGTTCTCGAGAACGGCGATTCCCGACTTCATCCCGGAAGCGGTCTGCTCCTCCTCCAGCATCTTGCGGCGAAGCTCATCGGCGCGCATGGTGCTCTCCTGCATCTTCCTGATGCCATCGGCTATTTTCTGCTCCTCGCGCTGTATGTCGTTCTCAATGTTCTCGTATTCGTTCTTGCTGACAAGTATCTTGCTCTCAAGCTCGTCAAGCTTTATCTTCATCTCGTCAAGTCGGCTGACCCAGACGGATATCTCCAGACGCTTGCGCTCCTCCGCCAGCTTGATGAACTTCTCCGCCTTCTGGGACTGTATCCTCAGAGGCTCCACTCTGCCCTCCAGCTCGGTGAGTATGTCTGTGAGCCTGAGCAGGTTCTCCTGTGCGGCGGTGAGCTTTCGCTCCGCTTCAAGCTTCTTGTAGCGGAACTTGGATATTCCTGCCGCCTCCTCGAAGATGTCGCGGCGCTCGGAGCTCTTGGCTCCTACTATCTCGGCAATACGTCCCTGTCCGATTATTGAGTAGCCGTCGCGTCCCAGACCTGTGTCCATGAACAGCTCGTTGATGTCCTTCAGTCGGCAGGGCTTGCCGTTTATGAGGTACTCGCTCTCGCCGCTCCTGTACAGCTTACGTGTTATGCCGACCTCGTCCCCCATGTCGGGAAGGGTCTTGTCGGAGTTGTCTATATTCAGCGTTACCTGCGCAAAGCCCATGGGCTTCCTTGCCACGGTACCCGAGAAGATTACGTCCTCCATCTTGTTTCCTCTGAGGGTCTTGGTGGACTGCTCACCCAGTACCCAGCGCACAGAGTCGCCGATATTGCTCTTGCCGCTTCCGTTCGGTCCCACGACTGCGGTAAGTCCCTTGTCAAAGGTAAGGCTTATCTTGTCGGGAAATGACTTGAATCCCTGTATTTCCAGTGATTTAAGATACACCCGCTCACCTCCTCAGCTTACATTCATATATAGGGACGGTCTCACTGCCGACTATGGTCAAGTCCAGACCGCGCTCCCTGAAAAATTCTATATTCGCTCTTTTTTGTCCCACAGCCTTGCTGATGCATCTGCTGCTGACCTCTGCCGTGACACTTCCGCGGCAGTCCGGCAGCTCCTTCTCTATTGCATGAAGGATACTGCTGCGGTAAATGGCTGCCTCACACAGCTCGCGGAATGCAGGGTGATAGTAGCCTGCCACCATGTCCTGCTCCACAAATTCGCTGGCATGAAGTCCGCATTTTATGATCCTTATATCCCTGTCAGTAAAAAGCTTCATTATGTCCGCACAGACCTCCACCATTTCATCAAAGGGTGCAGGAGCGTATTCGCCCGACAGATAAAGCTGTCCCAGACGGGTGCCCCTCAGCACTACCACAGGGTATATCCTGACGGTATCGGGGGCAAGGTCTGCTATTCTCCTTGCTGTGTCCATGTCATCCGCAAGGCTGCTCTTGTAGAGCCCTGTCATCATCTGTAAGCCCAGCTCAAAGCCGCGCTCCTTTATAAGTCGGCTGGCATTCACCACGTCCGAAGCGGTGTGTCCGCGCTCGTTGGCGTCAAGCACCTCGTCATTCATGGACTGGGCTCCCAGCTCTATGGAGGTGACTCCGAAGCCTTTCAGCAGCTCCAGCACCTCCGCGTTTATGCAGTCGGGACGGGTGGAGCAGCGTATGCCCCTGAATCTCCCCTCGCTTACATATTCATGCGCCGCCTCAAGGAGCTCCAGCATATAATCGCGGGGGATAGCCGTAAAGCTTCCGCCGAAAAATGCTATCTCGGTGTTCTCGGGCGAGCTTACCTCCCTCAGAGCCTGCTCGCAGACCTCCCTGACATCGCTGCCATGGGGAAGGCTCTGTGCGCCGCTTATGGTACGCTGGTCGCAGAAGCTGCACTTATGAGGACAGCCCACATGAGGCACGAAAACAGAGATGTTACTGTGCTTCATAGCCCATGAGCTCCAGCGCTTCCTTTGCAGCAAGCTGCTCGGCTTCCTTCTTGCTCTTTCCGCTTCCCTTGCCGATGACCTGATCGTTCAGGCACACCTCAACGACAAAGCGCTTGTTGTGGTCGGGACCCTCCTCGCCGATGAGAACGTATTCCACCTTCTCCTCGGGATTTTTCTGGACGACCTCCTGAAGCACTGTCTTGAAGTCGTTGAATACGGGCTTCTTTGCATGACGGATATCCTTGGGCATGAAGCGCAGGATATGCTTCGATACGGGCTCCATTCCGCCGTCAAGATATATGGCGGCGATGACTGCCTCAAAGGCGTCCGCAAGTATGGAAGGGCGCTCCCTTCCGCCAGTGTTCTCCTCGCCCTTGCCCAGCAGCAGGAACTTTCCAAGGTCTATCTGCTTGGCGAAAACGTGAAGTGACTTCTCGCATACCAGCGATGCTCTCATCTTTGTCAGCTCGCCCTCTGCTACGTTCAGATTCTTGTAGAGAAAGTCCGATACCACTATGGACAGCACGCTGTCACCAAGGAACTCCAGACGCTCATTGCTGCCGTTGGGGTGCTTTTTCTCGTTTGCGTATGACGAGTGCGAGAGCGCCTGCCTGAGCAGCTGTATATTATTGAACTTATATCCCAATATATCTTCAAATCTCGAAAGATCTTCCATATTATCACTCCTTGTCTGCGGCTGACATACGAGCTACATAGCTCTCCGTCACGCCTGCGACATTGCCCTCCACACACTTCTTTGCCTGTCTTACGGCGTTGAAGAATGCTGTTCCGTCAGAGCTTCCGTGAGCCTTTATGACGGGCTTTCTTACGCCGAGAAGGGCTGAGCCGCCTACCTCTTTATAGTCCATCTGTTTTCTGAATGCCTTTATCTTACCGAGGGAGAATATGGCTCCCAGCTTGCCTGCTCCCGAGAATATCCACTTTACCTTCTTGGCAAAGAAGCTTCCCATTCCCTCATAGAGCTTCAGGACGATATTTCCCGTAAATCCGTCGGTGACAACTACCTGCACCTCGCCCTTGGGCAGATCTCTTGCTTCGATATTTCCTGCGAAGTTGAGCCCCGACTTCTCCAGCAGCTTGTAAGCCTCTGTCTCAAGCTCTCTGCCCTTGGTCTCCTCGGAGCCTATGTTGAGCAGTCCCACCTTGGGAGACTTCACGCCCATGACCTTTTCCATGTAGGCGCTTCCCATAACGGCAAACTGCACCAGCATTTCGGGTCTGCACTCTGTATTTGCCCCTGCGTCGAGAAGTATGAAGCTTCCCTTATCACCGGGGAGTATGGGTGACGGCGCTATCCTTTTGATGCCTTTGATACGCTTGACGATGAAGGTGGCTCCCATGACAAGTGCTCCCGTGCTTCCTGCCGATACAAAGGCATCGCCCTTGCCCTCTGAAAGCAGGTTGAGTCCCAGAGCCATAGAGCTATTCTTGCCCGACTTGATTATTTCCTTCGGTTCCTCATGTATATCAAAAACATCATCCGTGTGGACTATCTCTATGCCGCTGAGGCTGAGACCGTTTTCCGCCGCACACTTCTTTATCTTTTCCTCGCTGCCTGTGAGTATGATGCTCACGCCAAGCTCGCGGACCGCTCTCTCGCAGCCCTTTATTACCTCCAGAGGAGCGTTATCTCCTCCGAAGGCGTCAACTATTATCTTAGAAGCCAATTCTCTCAAGCTCTCCTCTCAGCGATTTAACGGCACGTTCTGCATATGCACCGTAGCGCTCCTTCTTGTCTTTTATCCTTACGCCGATATCGGGAAGTATGCCCATATTCGCCCCCATTGGCTGAAAGCTGCCGCTGTTGAAGGGGTCGCTGATATAATGGGAAAGGGCTCCCGTCATGGTGTCAAGGGGAAGCTTTAAGGGCTCAAGTCCCTTTATCCTGCGGGATACCGCGATACCTGCTATGAGTCCGCTTGCAGCGCTTTCCATATAGCCCTCTACTCCCGTTATCTGCCCTGCAAAGGATATTTCGGGGCGGCTCCTCATGGAGAAGTCCGCGCTGAGCAGCTCGGGGCTGTTTATAAATGTGTTCCTGTGCATTACGCCGTAGCGCATGAACTCGGCGTTTTCAAGGCCCGTTATCATGGAGAACACACGCTTCTGCTCGCCGAATTTCAGATTGGTCTGAAATCCAACAAGGTTGAAAAGTGTTCCCTCGCGGTTCTCTTTTCGGAGCTGCACTACTGCATAGGGGCGCCTGCCCGTTCTCGGGTCGTCTATGCCCACGGGCTTCATGGGTCCGAAGCGCATGGTGTCCACACCTCTCGATGCCAGCTCCTCGATGGGCATACAGCCCTCGTATACGCTGAAGGGGTGGGTCTCGAAGTCCTTGAGCTGCACCTTTTCGGCTCCTGTAAGAGCTTCATAAAATGCGAGGTACTCCTCCTTGTTCATGGGACAATTGACGTAATCCGCGTCACCTCTGTCATATCGGGACGCATAGAAGGCTCTTTCCATATCTATGCTCTCCGCAGTCACAATAGGTGCAGCGGCGTCGTAAAAACTGAGTCCCTCGCCGCAGAGCTCCTTTATTATATCCGCCATGGCACCCTGTGTAAGGGGACCTGTGGCGATTATGGTCTCGCCCTCGGGAAGCTCCGTCACCTCTGTTTCCACCACTTCTATGAGGGGGTGGGACTTTATCTTTTCGGTAACTGCGTCGGAAAAGCGTTCTCTGTCAACTGCAAGTGCGCCGCCTGCCTCCACGGAATTTGCCTTGGCACATGGCACGGTCAGTGAGCCCAGCAGCTCCATCTCGTATTTGAGCAGTCCTGCTGCCGACTCCAGTCTCGCCGCCTTCAGGGAGTTTGAGCATACCAGCTCGGCAAATCCGCTGTACTTGTGGGCGGGAGAATATTTCTGCGGCTTCATCTCGTAAAGCCTTACATTTATACCTGCCTCGGCAACTGCCCATGCGGCTTCGCAGCCTGCAAGTCCCGCGCCTATGACATTGACGGTCACGCTCATTTCTTCAGCTCTCTTTCATAGCCGCAGCCCTCGTTCTCGCATACCAGCTTTCCCGATTTTCCGCCCTTCATAAACAGGCTCTTTCCGCACTGAGGACATATCTCCTTTGTGGGGACGTTCCATGTCATGAAGCTGCAGTCCGGGAAGCCCTCACAGCCGTAAAAGCTTCTGCCCTTCTTGGACTTTTTAAGCAGCATTTTCTTTCCGCAGCGCGGACAGTTTCCGTCCGCCTCCGTTACTATCTTCTTTGTGTTCTTGCACTCGGGGAAGCCCGGGCAGGCAAGGAATTTGCCGAACTTGCTGTACTTTATCACCATGTTCCTGCCGCACAGCTCGCATACTACGTCGGTCTCCTCGTCGGGTACCTTCACGCGCTTGCCGTCCATTGCCTCCTCTGCCTTTTTAAGGGTCTGTGAGAAGTCGTCGTAGAACTCGTGAAGCGTGCTTACCCAGTTCTTTTCGCCGTGCTCCACCTCATCGAGATTGTTCTCCATCTCGGCGGTGAATTTAGCGTCTACTATCTTCTTGAAGTGGTCCTTCATAAGCTCCGTGATGACCTCGCCCAGATTTGTGGGCTTCAATGCCTTGCCCTCATGCTCAACATAGCGGCGTGAGGTTATGGTGGTTATGGTCGGAGCGTAGGTACTCGGTCTGCCGATGCCGTTCTCCTCAAGCGCCTTGATGAGGGAAGCCTCGGTATATCGCGGAGGGGGCTGTGTGAAGTGCTGGTTGCCCGCAATGGACTTCAGCTTCAGCTTATCCTCTGCTTTCAGCTCGGGAAGCATCTTCTTGGAGCCGTCCTCGGAGTCGCTTGACTCAACGTAAAGTGCCATAAATCCGTCAAACTTAACGGAATAGCCAGATGCTCTGAATGTACAGCCGTTTGCCTCGATATCCGCAGATACTGTATCCAGCAGGGCATTTGCCATCTGGCTGGCGATAAAGCGCTCCCATATGAGCTTGTAAAGCTTGTACTGGTCGGAGCTGAGACTGGACTTTACTCTCTCGGGCGTAAGCTCGGGAGTTGAGGGACGTATTGCTTCATGGGCGTCCTGAGCGTTGCTCTTTGTCTTGAAGTTTCTGGGCTCGGGGGGCAGGTAGTCCTTGCCGTATACCGTTCCGATATAATCAGCGGCAGCCTTCTTCGCCTCGTCGGAAATTCGCAGGCTGTCCGTTCTCATGTATGTGATAAGACCTACTGCGCCTACTCCCTGTACGTCAACACCTTCGTAAAGCTCCTGCGCTGCCTTCATGGTGCGCTTTGCACTGAAGCTGAGCTTTCTGGATGCCTCCTGCTGGAGGGTGGAGGTGATGAAGGGCGGTGCGGGCTGTTTCTTGGTGACCCTTTTCTTTACCGACTTTACAACGTATTCCGCGTTCTCAAGCCTTGCAAGAAGTCCGTCTGCCTCTGCCTGATTTGGTATCTCAAGCTTTTCGCCGTCTACTGCTACAAGTGCGGCGTCGAACACCTTCCTCGATGAGGGTGCGGTGAACTTGGCGTCTATGGACCAGTACTCCTTGGGGACAAATGCCCTTATCTCGTTCTCGCGGTCAACTACAAGACGTACCGCAACGGACTGCACTCTGCCTGCGGAAAGTCCTCTCTTGACCTTTTTCCACAGGAAAGGACTAAGCTCATAGCCCACAAGTCGGTCAAGTATTCGCCTTGCCTGCTGGGCATTGACCAGATCCACATCTATCTTGTGCGGATTGCTCATTCCGTTCTTTACGCCTGTCTTGGTGATCTCGTTGAAAGCCACTCGGTTGTTCTCGTTCATATCCAGCTTGAGCATCTGGGCGATATGCCACGAAATTGCCTCTCCCTCACGATCGGGGTCGGTTGCGAGATACACTTTATCGCACTTCTTGGCGCGCTTTTTCAGCTCCCTGATAACGTCCTCCTTGCCCTTCATATCTGTGTACTGCAGCTTGAAGTCGTTATCCTTGTCCACGCCCATCTTTGACTTGGGAAGGTCGCGGACATGACCCATGGAGGCTATGACCTCATATCCGGGTCCGAGGTACTTCTGGATAGTTTTTGCCTTTGCAGGCGACTCTACTATGACTAAATCTGACATTGATTTATCCCCTTATCTGATAAGTTCAAACATTTTGCCGGGAAGTGAACGCACTGTCCCGAATATCTCAAGCTCCGTAAGCTCTGTCATAAGCTCGGAGGGATCAAGCACGAGTCTCTGAGCAAGCTCGTCTGCGTGGAGCGGTCCGTCTGACAGCTCCATTGCAATGCGTCTCTGAGTTTCCGACAGTTCGTCGGAAAGCTCAGGCTGCTCTGTACTCACGGCTGTTTCCTTTTTTACATCATCTATGCCGTTCATCGCCCTCATGAAACTGTTTATCTCATCGGCTGAGGGCTCACGGCGTTCACCGAACACTTCCGCTCCCCTTCTGACGGCAGAAGTCTCCGCTGACTGTTTCTTCTTTCCCGTTATGCAGTCCATAACATCGGAGGCGTCGTACATCGGCACTGCTCCGTCACGGAGAAGCTTCACATTGCCTGCAAACTCTCCGCTGAATATGTCCGCAGGAGGCAGACACAGCACCTCGCGCCCTTGTCCTGCCGCAAGATTGGCAGTTATGAGTGAGCCGCTCTTGGCTCCTGCCTGAAATACCACCGCAGCTGCTCCCAGCGCCGCAAGTATCCTGTTGCGCTTGGGGAAGTTGGGCGAATTAGGCGGTGTTCCCGGAGGAAATTCCGATATAAACACGCCGCCTGCTGCAAGTATGGTATCTTTGTACTGAAAATTCGGCTTGGGATAATCCACATCAACACCGCAGCCCATTACGCAGACTGTGGGTCTGCCTATGTCTGCCGCAGCCATATGTGATGCAAGGTCAATACCTACTGCAAAGCCGCTGATTATAACAGCTCCCCTTGCCGAAAGCTCGGAGCATATCTCCTTTGCCGCTTTAAGGCTGTACGGCGTAGCCTTTCTCGTACCCACGGAGGTCACTGTAAGCTCCGTTTTAAGGCAGGAGATATTTCCTTTATAATAGAGCAGCGACGGCGGATTGTAGATGTGCTTCAGCTGCTCGGGATAATCGGGGTCTGTAAATGCAACAGCTCCGATACCGCGCTTTGCACAGTTTGCAAGGAATATCTCCGCATTCCGCAGAGGTATGGCGTTGACGTTCTTCCGCTCGCTGTCATTCAGACTGACTATGCCGCTGTCGGAAGTCAGGGAGATGTACGCCTTTTCCGCCGTGCGGAAGAAGCTCATGACCTCCCAGATACGGTGATTGCCCGTTCCGAAGACCATATTCAGCCAGAGCCAGTATTTTGTTTCCTCCATAGTCAGCCCTCCTTTTCGGACTTATCGTTTCAGCTCCCACATGAGTATCCCCGCAGCCATTGCCGCGTTGAGGGAGTTGATGTTTCCGTGCATGGGTATTATGACCCGTCGTGTGCAGCGCTGTGCGATGTCCGACGGCAGTCCGTTGCCCTCGTTGCCGATGAACACTGCCTGTGTGCCGGTAAAATCACATTCCGTTACGGGTACCGCGTCCTTGTCGATGACTGCCGCAGATGTGACAGCGCCCTTTCCGTGAAGCTGCTCAAAAAGAGCGTCGGCATCGTTTTCAACGGCTATCGCCATCCTGAACACCGAACCCATTGTAGAGCGAATCACCTTGGGACTGTAAAGGTCGCAGCTGCCCGACATTATCACTCCGTCAATGCCCAGTGCGTCTGCGGTCCTTATCATCATGCCCACGTTGCCCGGGTCCTGAAGACCGAACAGCACAAGGTACTTACCATTCTCGCGGACTATGCTCGCCGCTGTCCGCTGAAGGGGTATCCTGCATATTGCAAATACTCCCTGTGTACTCTCCGTCGAGGCTATCCTGTTTCCAAGCTCATTTGAAATGACAATTGTCCTTGTATCTCTCAAATCAGCCTGTAAAAGCTCCTCGCCCCAGCGCTCTGCCGCCTTCTCGGTCAATATGAGCTGAGTTATGCCGCTGTCCTCTTTAAGAGCGTCCTCCACTATTCTGAGCCCCTCCAACACGAATAAGCCGTACTGAAGCCTCTCTTTTTTCGATGAGGAAAGCTTCTGATACAGCTTGATGGTGGGATTATCTTTAGAGGTTATAATATTATCCAATACTACACGCACCTCCGTTATAACTTGGTGAGACTTCATGCAGCAGGCGGAGTCTTCCCCCGCCTCCTACAAGAAAACACGCTCTTTATAAAAGGAGCGTGTTTTTAATTGCAATTAAAGAGCAGCCTTTGCCTTGTCAGCGATCGCTGTGAAGCCTGCTGCATCGTTGATAGCGATCTCGCTGAGCATCTTTCTGTTGAGAGAGATACCAGCCTTCTTGCAGCCGTTCATGAATGTTGAGTAGTTCATGCCGTTGAGCTTAGCAGCTGCGGAAATTCTTGTGATCCAGAGCTGTCTGAACTGTCTCTTCTTCTGCTTTCTTCCGATATATGCGTAGTTGCCTGACTTCATTACGGCCTGCTTAGCCATCTTGAAGTGCTTGCTCTTTGCGCCCCAGTAGCCCTTAGCAAGCTTTAAAGTCTTGTTTCTTCTCTTACGAGTCATCATTGCACCTTTAATACGTGCCATAGTCTTTTACCTCCAAAATTAAAATTACGGGAATTGCGCTCAGTACCATGCGGAATAACTTTTCCGCTTCCGATTACATATAAGGAACGAGCTTCTTGATTGTAGGTGCGTTTGTGCAGTCTGCTACACCTGCGTTACGAGCGATTCTCTTGCGCTTAGTGTCCTTCTGAGTAAGTCTGTGTCTCTTGTTGGTGTGCTGGTACTTTACCTTACCGCTTCCTGTAATCTTAAAACGCTTCTTAGCGCCCGAGTGAGTTTTAACCTTTACCTTTGCCATTATATGATCCTCCTTACTTAGCGGCCTTGGGCGAAACGAACATTACTATGCTGCGTCCCTCCATCTTAGCCGGCTTATCCACAGTGCCTGCCGCAGAAACTGCTTCCTTGAAGCGATCAAGCAGCTCGCTTCCAAGTTCCGGATGTGCAATAGCTCTCTTACGGAATCTTACCGACACCTTGAGCTTATCGCCGCCCTGTAAAAATTTGACAGCCTGATTTACCTTCGTCTCGAAGTCATGTGTGTCTATTGTGGAGAACATTCTGATCTCCTTGATAGCAACGACTTTCTGATTTTTCCTTGCTTCCTTCTCACGCTTAGCCTGCTCAAAGCAATACTTTCCGTAGTCCATGATACGGCACACGGGCGGTGTTGCCTGCGGAGCGATCTTAACGAGATCCAGATCCTTGTCGAAGGCTATCTGCTGAGCCTCTTTGGCGGATAAAACGCCAAGCTTTTTACCGTCAGCGTCGATTACGAGTACTTCCTTGTCTCTTATCTCTTCGTTGATCTGCAGTTCCTGTTTGCTAATAGTCAAGCACCTCCAAGCAATATAATTTAAAAACAAAAATGAGTGCAGAAATTATCCGCACTCACCAATACACACTGAATATATCCCCTGCCGCAAGAACAGCAGGATATCCGATACATATTGACCGTTTCAGCTTAGCCCGACGGTGAGAACGCATAGTTCTGCTTTGTTTACTCAAATATTATACATCACTGCGGGAGATAAGTCAAGCGTAACTGTGAAATTCGTGAAAGTGCACAGTTCAGTCATCTATCAGGCTCTTGATTTTATCCCATATTGCAAATCTCACCTTGTATTTCTTAGGCTTTTTGAGGATATCAAGCTCCTCGTCGTCAAAATACTCCTCCTCAGCCGACTCGTCCTCGGCGACATCTGCCTCCTCGTCCTCGCTGCCGCACGCCGCGGGAATACACAGCGGCGGATACATGACGCACCACCAGTTATGTCCCTCCGCCTTTCCTATTTTAATACGGAGCGCTTTGTACTCCCCAGACGGCATGGTGATGTCGCCGTAAACGCGGTCGGTGAAGTCCGTTGTCTCAAGCTCTGCGGTCACACAGTCGGTGCAGCCGTTTTCGCGGAGGACGTCCTCAGCAGTATCCTCAATGTCGCCAAGACGCTCCTGCACTATGGCTTCCGCCTCTGAAAAGTCGGATGCTCCGCTGAAATAGCCACTCCGCAGCAGCTCGTCACGGACAAGGAGCTTCAGGCGCTGGTCCTCCTCGCTGTCGGAGTTCGCCAGTATGTGCAGCCGCAGCACCCGTCCGCGGAGCCCGTCCAGCCTGCGCCCGTCCCGTATGATGCTTCCTGCATTTGAAATAAGTATGGTCAGTATAAGACCTGCTGCCATGACAGCCGATGTTGTCCTTTTCAATAGTATCACCTCATCGGCTATCATTGGCAGTTTTTTACGGTTTATGCAGTCACCAGCGGCTCCTTGTGGAGTATAGCCATGAACTCCTCTCCTGTGATGGTCTCTCTTTCAAGGAGAAAACGGGCTATCTCATGGAGCTTGCCGATATTGTCGGTGAGTATCTGTACTGCCTTGGTATGAGCATTCCTTACGATGCTATTGACCTCATCATCTATCTTTGCCGCTGTTTCCGGAGAGCATACCAACGAGGCATCCCCGCCGAGGTAGCGATTGTTCACGGTCTCAAGGGCTATCATGTCAAACTTGCTGCTCATGCCGTAGCGTGTGACCATGGCGCGGGCAAGCTTTGTCGCCTGCTCGATATCGTTGGAGGCTCCCGAGGTACAAGTGTTGAAGATAAGCTCCTCTGCCGAACGTCCGCCTGTGAGGGTGGCTATCTTGCTGAGCGCCTCCTCCTTTGACAAAAGGAACTTCTCGTTCTCGTCCACCTGCATGGTGTAGCCGAGAGCTCCCGATGTTCTGGGGATTATGGTTATCTTATGCACGGGCGCGGAGTCCTTCTGCATTGCCGCTACAAGGGCGTGCCCTACCTCGTGATAGGCTATTATCTCCTTCTCCTTCTGGGAGATGACTGCGTTTTTGCGCTGATAGCCTGCGATGACTACCTCAACGCTCTCCTCAAGGTCGGACTGGTTCACGGCGCTCCTGCCATTCCTTACGGCTCTCAGAGCCGCTTCGTTGACAATGTTGGCAAGCTCGGCGCCCGATGCTCCTGCTGTCGCCCTCGCTACGGCGTTGAAGTCAATTCCGTCAGCAAGCTTTACCTTTTTGGCGTGAACTTTCAGCACAGACTCTCGCCCTGCAAGGTCGGGGAGCTCCACGGGGATGCGCCTGTCAAAGCGTCCCGGTCTCAGCAGCGCAGGGTCAAGGGACTCGGGTCGGTTGGTGGCGGCAAGGATAACTACGCCTTTTTTGCCGTCAAAGCCGTCCATCTCCGTGAGAAGCTGGTTGAGGGTCTGCTCGCGCTCATCGTTGCTGCCCATCTGCCCGTCACGCTTCTTGCCTATGGTGTCTATCTCGTCGATAAACACTATGCAGGGAGCCTTTTCCGTTGCCTGACTGAACAGGTCACGGACCTTCGCAGCACCCATTCCCACAAACATCTCCACGAACTCGGAGCCCGATATGGAGAAAAACGGCACCTCTGCCTCGCCTGCAACTGCCTGTGCAAGCAAGGTCTTTCCCGTACCGGGAGGTCCAACAAGCAGTGCTCCCTTGGGAAGATCGGCGCCTATCTCGGCGTACTTGCCCGGATTGTGGAGAAAGTCCACTATCTCAGCCAGCGCTTCCTTGGCTTCGTCCTGTCCTGCTACGTCCGCAAAGGTCTTGCCGGTCTGCGCCTTTACATATATTTTGGCATTGCTCTTGCCAAAGGACATGGCATTGCCAAGTCCGCCCATACGTTTTCCAAGGCTCTTGAAAAGCAGGTTCCAGAGAACAAACAGGAATATCATCGGGATTATCCAGCCAAGAAGGAAGCCTCTGAGAGGGCTCTGCTGCTGAAGCTTGCCTGTGAACTCCACATCTCCGCTCTCGTGGAGCCTCGTCACAAGGTCCGCGTCGTCTATGCGTACCGTGGAGTAAGCCTGCTCCCTGCCGTCCTCCTCGACGGTGAAGGTTATCTCGGTATCCTCGATCTGCACCTTTCTGACGCTTCCCTCGTCTATGCAGTCAAGGAAAAAGCTGTAATCAGCGTCCTTTACGGAAGCCTGCGTAAGTCTCGGCATTACAAGCGCGTTGAATATCATCAGCAGCACCAGACATATCACTATGTAGACCGCATACTGCTTACGCGGATTTTTTTCTTCATTCATATGAATTCATCTCCTACATCAAGTACGACAAAATTATAACATACTCCCTGTGAAAATACAACAGGTAAATTGTGAGAGAAATGAAAGTTTTGTGAAAATCCGCAAAGCAAAGCGGCTGCACATTTCTGTACAGCCGCTTTCGGTAAATTATATCAGAGTGTTTTTTTCTTGTGAAGGAGGAAGAGCTGTATCTCCAGCGCATCGTTGCCGGTAAGACCTTGCTCTCCGTCAACATCGCCGTTCAGTCTTCCCTGCTCGGTAAGGCAGTTCTCAAACGATCCACCTACGCCGTACTTGTTGGGGCTTGCAATCGACTGCATAACAAGGATAGCGTCTGCAAGCTCGACATTGCTGTCACAGTTTGCATCACCGCGTACCACCTTGCCGTCGGGAGCAGTTGCAGTAACGGTAGTTGTTGTTGTTACCTTTGTTGTAGTTGTAGTCGTGGTCGTCTTGGGTGCTGTTGTAGTTGTGGTGGTCTTGTCCTCCTTGGGTGCCGGCTCCGTTCCGTCAGGCTCGATACCGCCTACCAGAACGCCGTCAGCGTAGATACAGATGTGATCTGCTTTTTCCTCCGGAGGATCATCAACTGCGAAGAAATCGCCGCTGTCACCTATCTTCAGTCCCTCATAGCTCCAGTCATTTGTAGGATCCCAGAAGTCTCCGTAGTACATACCGAGGTCAAACTGGTACTTCTTGCCTGAGTTTGCGATAACGTAGCCGTCCCATGTTACCTCTACATAATATGTATCCGGCACCTTATCGTACTTGAAAGGTCCTGAGATAACGCCGTCTGCGCCCTCGTCGCCTGCCTCAGTGCTTGACTGATCGTAGAGCTCGCGGACTTCCTTCAGTCCGTCGATTCCGTTCTTCATCTCGCTGATGTTGAAGTAGTAGCGTACTGATGTCTTCTTTGAAGGTGATGTCTCACCTGTGAGTACCTTGAATGATATCTGTGTGGTTCCTGCACCGTCGCCGTTCTTGTTGGGCTTGTCGATACCGAGTGCCTCTACCCAGTAGCCGCTTCCGCCGCCTTCCGAACCGCCGCCGTATACTCTCTTTTCGTCAAGAGGAGGGAAGTTCTCGGTAACTGCCATCTCGGGTGTTCCGAACATCTTGTACATACCTGCACAAGCGCCTACGAAGGCTGCGTTATAGTCGATGGTTACCTCGTTCTCTCTCCAGTCATTTGTGCTGTCGCTGTGTGCATCTGCATCATCGGGACCGCCTGCAAGTGCGCCCCAGAGGATGTGCTTCTGCTCACGGGGATCCTCAGCCATGAGAAGTCCTGATGCTGCACGGTGGTGAGGATTCTTTACGGACGTATCATTGTAGCCGACAACGAAGGATCTGGGACCGTGTGTACCGTTCTTGCCCGCAAGAACTGTCATCTTCTCGGTCTCCTTGAATTTGATATCATTCTTTCCCAGAACGTAGTCCATCTGGGTCTGAGCCCATTTGCTCCACTCACTTGCCTGACCGTTGTTGTTGTACTTGTCGTACAGGAGGCAGATGAGCTGCATTGCTGTATTGTAACGGCAGCTTCCCCACTCGTTGAGGAATGCGAAACCGCCCTTGGTCTCTTTCTGCTGCCATGTCTTGAGGCACTTACCTACACAGTCATTGTCCCAGAAGTTATCGAATACATACTGGTTCTTGCCCTGTGCGTCTCTTACCATCTGTACAAGGTCAAGATCGGGGTGTTCCTGATTGATAACTGCCCACATAACGCCTGCGCCTGACCACATATCGTTCCAGCAGTAGCACCAGCCTGAGGGTGCATAGTAATCAAAGTAGGGTGCAGCCAGCTCAAGA
Organism: Ruminococcus flavefaciens; assembly: GCF_900116855.1. GTDB lineage: Bacteria > Bacillota > Clostridia > Oscillospirales > Ruminococcaceae > Ruminococcus > Ruminococcus flavefaciens_R. The sequence continues at coordinate 173,640 of NZ_UETD01000004.1, read as the reverse complement.
GCTGTCTTATCCTCTGTTGCCATGTATATCCACGCTGCTGCCCAGCAGTAGTCATCTTCCCACTTGCTTGAGCCGTAGAACTCTCCGGGTCCGTCATTGTTATCGGAGAGCAGAGGATCCGAATCCTTTTTCTCTGAGGGCGGGAATGCCTTTATCGCATCGTTTGTGAAGTTCCAGAGTGCCTTTGCATAGTCAAGTGACTTCTCTGCATACTCGGGATCTGAGTCCTTGAAATTGAGATAGTTGATAGCCAGTGAAGCACAGGCAGATACAGCGTAGTCGATCTGAGGCTTGTCGGCTGTCAGGAAGAAAGCAGGACGAGGCATTGTGTCTACCTCGGGATTGTTCCAGATCTTATGGTCGATCTCACCGAGACCTACCTGATAGCAGTGTGCTATGACCTTGCCGTCCTTGTCCCGGAAGGTACACTTCATAAGGTAATCGTTGAAGTGGCGGAGAATGGTCTCCATGTGAGCATCCTGTCCGAGCTGCTTGAAAACGTCCTTGTACTCGTAGTAATCCCATGCGAGAGTTGCTGCGGTGTAGTTTTCGGGCATACCGAACTCAACGTGGTCACCTGCGTCGTGGAATCCGCCCGCTACGTCAACAGTGCCGTCGCCGTCGGGGTCAAGGATATCCTTGTACTTCTCGATAAATGACGCTGAAAGATTTACGCCGCTCTTGGTGCTCTTATCCTTCTTTCCGTCCCATGGTGTAAGCGGAACGTGTGCATCATAAGTGTGGCAGTTTCCTCTCCAAGGAAGAAGGTTTTTGCCTTCAACATCGTCTCCGCACATATTCGCATCGTAGAAATAGAGCGAATACTGGAGTGCTCTTGCGTAGTCTATATCCAGACCTGAGTCTGTGACTACTTCACTGATGGGGGCGCAGAACTGCTGCTCCGTCTCAGTGTCCGCAGCCTGTATGGGCATCGACGATGCCATTGAGACTGCCGCCGTAGCAGCACTCAGCGCTGCGGCGATTATCTTCTTTGAAAGCTTCATAGTATTATTCCTCCCTTTTATAATCTGAAGCAATTTTAATCCCATTTTGTAAGCCTGAGGAGATATCTCTGTATCTCCAGTGCGTCGTTGGCAGTTATGCCCACAACGTCTTTGTCAACGTCTCCGTTGCGCTGTCCCTTTTCGGTGATGTGCTGCTCATCGCTGCCGTCAGTACCGTATTTGTTCGGGTTCGCAAGAGACTGCATTATCAATATAGCGTCAGCCAGCTCAACTGTTCCGTCACAGTTAACATCGCCCTTCATATAATCGCTGTCCGAAGGGAGCTGTGATGTGGTCGAAGTAGTTGTCACCGCTGTCGTCGTCACTGCCGTTGTTGTCTTTGAAGGAGCATCTCCCTCATTTATGGGGTACTTCTTCAGGTCGGGCAGCTCATCAAGAGTTATACAGTAATCGCTGTTGTATATCTCCTTGAGATTGTCCACAGGGTTGTTCTGCTCGCTGGTGAGAAAATTCATGTACCACGGGCAGAAATACAGCCATGCAGCCTTGTCGTTAACAAGGTTCTCCAGCGACGGTATGGAGTCGTTTTCGGACATCGTCACCATCTTGTGGCAGTCCGTGCTCTGTACGAGGCTGTAGAATGTGGACGATATAGAGCTGAGATTGGGCATTCCGTCCGCTGCATTGTACTTGTCGTAGCCCACTATATCCACCACGTCGTTTCCGGGGTACCATGCGGCAGATGTGGGGAAGGTATAGCCCGTCCACACCCAGATAAGGTTGTCCAGACCGTACTCGTTGGTGAGCTTGTCATATAGGAGCCTGTACAGCTCTTTGCAGGGCTCGGGTCCCTCTGCGCCCCACCAGAACCAGCCGCCCTCGGCTTCGTGGAGAGGTCTCCACAGCACGGGAACATCGGCTTCTTTAAGCTTTTTCAGCTCTGTCGCCAGAACATCTATGTCCGCCAGCAGCACCTCGTGCTCCCAAGTGCCCTCCTCAAGGGCTTTGGATATGCTGAAGGTGGTATATGTAGCCGCCGCAGACTTCACATAGAAGGCTGTTTCCTCGCTTCCCTTTTCAAGGGGCACGTTCCAGTGCCATGTGAGAGTAGCTATGCCCTTGTACTCGTTTACCCACTGTATAGCTCTCTCGGGAGCGTGGTCACGCCACGTCGAGGTGGAGTTATACGCCAGCAGGTCGATGCCTCTGATGGCAGGCTGCTTGCCTGTTGTCTTTTCAATATACTGGAATTCCGCCTCATTGTCCACAATGTAATTCTTGGTGGTCGGGTCGGCGTTGATGTTGTAGTTGTGCTCGCCGCAGTACTCCTGCTGACCTGCGATGATATGGTTTCCGTAGGTGTCACAGAGGTAGCTGTACAGCCTTTTTGCCGAGTCGGATGCATTCGGGTTTGAAAGCGTCCTGTCGGGACTCAGTTTGGTGAGCTTTTCGGATGCGGGCTTCAATGTGAGGTAGTCGTAATACGCATAGCCCCAGTAAGCCTTCAGCTCAATGGTGTTCTTTCCCTTTTTAAGGTTCACCACGCCGCCCGAGGTCTCCTCGAACTTTGTGTTGAAGGGAAAGCTGACTTCTCCCTGATTAACGCCGTTTACGTTCAGGTACTGGACCTTCTTGTTGAGGTCGGTGGGCTCACAGTAACAGATAGTCAGCTCGTAAAGCCCGTCCGCAGGCACCTCCACATCAACGCTGATAGTGGTACCCTTCTGGTCGAGGTACGCAAAGCCGCTTCCCGAGAATTCGGAAATCTCCCATTTCACATCGGCATCGGGCTTGCTTTTTACCCCCGAGGTATAGAACTTGCCGCCCGAGGTCTTGCCGTCCTCGAATTCGTACTTCAGCACAGTGTCCGCTGCCGAAGCACTTTTCCCGTCTTTCATGGCAGAGGGAAAACTCATCGCCGCCACAGCGATGAAAGCAGCCGCCACAGTGCAGGCTGACCGCTTTATAATCTCTTTCTTCAAATTGATCCCTCCAGATCGGAATATTAAATTTTCAATATCAAGCTTAAAATTTAAGTGCCTAAATTAAACTATAAGCTTAACGCATACTTCCAAATTTATAATAGCACATTTTCTGTGAAATTGCAAGGGATTTTATGAAACATTCCTAAAAATGGTCTGTTTTAATGAAAACGCAATTAATGGTCAGTCTTTGTCTTCATTATTTAAGCTGTCACCGCTGCCCTTTCCGAATACCAGCCATAGTACCGCTGTGCCCAGTGCTCCGAACACTGCAAGTCCTGCCCACGCCGCCGCGGGTATGCCCTCATCAATGGGCTGAAGCTCCGCAAAGGCTGCCGCAGAGGGCTCCTCTGCCATGAACGTCAGATCGTTATCACGGGCGTATCTTTCCGCTTCCGTGCCTGTTTCTCCGAGGATAACCAGCTCAGTCTGCTTTTTCATAAGATTACCGTCGCAGTCCCAGCCAAGAGCCTCGGCACCTATGGTCTTCACAGACGGCGGTATATAAATCTTTTCCAGTCCTCGGCACATATAAAAAGCCCTTTCACCGATAGTCACAAGAGAGTCACCTGTGTCAAGCCTTTTTAGCTCTGTACAGCCTGCAAAGCAGAACTTATCCATGGTCTCAAGGCTCTCCGGAAGCTCCGCCGCAGTAAGAGATGTGCAGGCTCGGAAGCAGGAATCGGGCAGGACTTTCAGGGTCTCGGGAAGCTCCACATAGGAAAGCGCTCCGCAGCCGCAGAAGCACCCCATGCCTATCTCCTCCAGCCCGTCGGGCAGGATAACGCTCTCCAGCTCGTAGCAGGCGTAAAAGCTGTGATGACCTATCTTCTCTACCGTGTCGGGAAGCCTTATCCACTTCAAGGTGTGGCAGTTGTAGAATGCGTTGTCCCTCACCTCAGTAACGGGGCACCCCTCGATAAAATCAGGGATATCTATGTATACAGGCTCCCCCGTGAAGCCTACGATTGTGACCTCGCCGTCTATTATCGTGTAATCGTAGCTGCTCCCGTGAGCCTTCTCGGCGCTGTCCCCGCCGCCTGTCAGCGTCAGTGCAGCGACGGCAAGCATTATCAGTTTCTTCATAGCAGAATCCTCCTATGAAAAAAGTATATCACCTGCATCCCTTTCGGGAAAGGAATAATTCACGCTAAATACCGAGGTTTCCCGAAAAAAAGCCGCTTTTGGCAGCATTTTCCGACAAGGGCTTCCCGTTTATCCTGTCGCGTTTTGAAGAAGCTCCGCGAAATATTTCCCGACAGCTGCATCTTACAGCTGCAAAAAAAGCTGCCGGCACTTTCGTACCGACAGCCTTTACCCCTTCCATTTCCTTCCGAGGTATCTCAGCGCTGAGCGCTGAACTTTTCAATTAGTCGTTCTTCTTTCTCGGCTTCATTGAGATGCCGAGTCCGACGAACATCAGTCCGCCTATTCCCATGGGAAGCACAGGCCACCAGAGCTGTCCCGTCTGAGGTATCTTCTCCTTTGTGGTAGTCGTCGTTGTGCTTGTGGGAGGAACTGTTGTCTGGGGAGCAGTTGTCTTTTCGGAGCTTCCGCCTGTCGTTACCGATGTTGTCGTAGTTGTGGTCGTAGTCGTTGTGGTCGTATCTGTTGTGGTTATTTCAGTAACGGTCTTGTGGCGGTTCCTTATAAGGAACTGTGTTTCCGTGTGCTCGACCCTGACCTCATAATCAGTGGGAACTACACGCTCGGCAACTCTCCACTGTGAAGAATTGTCGAGAGCTACCCAGCGATACTGCCAATCATTGCTCTCATCAAGAGTTACGGTGTCGTAGAGCTCCTCATCCTTGAATATGTCAACAGTTACATAGGTCGGACGTGCTGCATAGGCGTTGTCGTCATCTATCCACACTTTTCTGACTGTGTATGCTGTTACCTGTTCACTGAGAGTCACTCTCACTATCTTAGGATATGCGTCATATGTGGTGCCGATCTCATCGCCCTTTACCTCCATAAGCAGAGGTGAGGGCTCATAGTAGTAGACTCCGTCCTCAAGAGGATAGCCTACTGCAAGATAAAGTCCGTCGGACAGTCCGCTGAATACAGCATCGCCTTTTTCGTCCGTATAGCCTTCTGCAAGTGCGCCGAGCTTCTTCTGTATCGCATAGCTCTCAAGAGTCTGTGCCGCATGGCTTATGTTCTCCACCGACATATCCCCGAGGTCTGCCTGACAGTCTGCAAAATCGCCTGTCAGTACAAAAGAATCGCCTTCTCTTTCGCCTGCTCTGTAGATCTTCCAGCGCATACCTTTAAGTATTACGTCATCTTTTTTACACTCAAGAGTGATGCTCTTGTCAGAGGCTGCGGAAAAATCTATGGGAGCCGCCAAAGAAAACACAAACAGCATACAAAGCATACTCATTAACAGGCATATGGCACTTTTACGGACCTTCTGCATTCTCATCACTCCTTTTATTATTTTTCTCAGAGGCTTCAAGTCCTCTGAAATATTCCTCTACGGCTCTGCGGCTCCTTTCCGCCGCGTTCCTGCGCTTCTTTCCGCCGCCGAACATCATAATGATGAACAGTACAAGCAGTATGGGTGCTGCTATAACAGGCGCTACGATTATCGGTGATATTATTAAGCCGTCATTGGCTACATAAACCTTCATCTCCTCCGCGGTCTCTATTCTCCTTCCCCTGACAAGGAGTCTGTGAGAATTGATACCGTATGGAGTACAGGTGAACAGAGTGCAGTAATCCTCATTCGGGTCTATGGCAAGATCGTCGACCTCGTACGGCTTTACGGTCTTTATCTGATCCACCTGATATGTGAGGACGTCTGACAGCACCGTTATATGAAAAACGTCGCCTATCTCCATCTTGTCAAGGTCTGTGAAAAGCCTTGCACTCGGAAGTCCTCTGTGTCCCGACAATACGGAATGCGTACCGACGCCGCCTACGGGAAGGCTCGTCCCCGGCAGATGTCCTGCCGCTATCTGAAGAACGTTATCATTAACACTGTGGTATATGGGAAGCTCCACCTTGATCTTTTCAATGGTGACATATCCCATTATACCCGTTCCCGTAATGTCAAGCGTATCGTTGTAGCCCTCCACAAGCTCGGGGTGGAAAAATGCGTCCTTAGTGGAGGCAAGTCTGCTGTTATAGTCGTTTGCAGCCCTGATAAGCTGATCGTGCTGCTCATCGCTCATTGACTCTGCTATGCGGTTGTACGCCTGTATGGCGTGCGACTGGTGCATTGCGTTGATATGCTCGCTGATCGTCGGATACAGCAGCAGTGCCAGTCCCAGCAGCAGTGCCGCAAATGGCAGCGACTTCAGTAAAAAGCGCTTCATCAAAAGCTCCTTGAGAAATATTTATGGTCATGCAGCGGAGGGAAAACCTCCGCTGCATTCGGTTATTCAGTATATTTTTTCAGATCGTGTTTCGCTTAGTTGTCCTTAGCCATTCTCTTCTTTGTGATCAGAAGAACGCCTGAACCTGCAACGAGAAGTCCGCCGAAGATGTAGAACAGCTTAGTACCGATACCACCTGTTGAAGGAAGTGTGTTGCCCTTCTTGTTCTTGATGGTGATCTCGTATACCTTTTCAGTGTTATTAAAAGTGAACTTGTTGTTGCTGATGGACCATGTAGCTGCATCTTCTGTCAGTGCTGTTGCTGCGATTTCGAATGTCTCATCGGGAGCCTTATTGTATGTGTCGGGAACTACTGTCTCTTCGAGTGAGTAATTTCCGGGCTTGAGACCGTAGAATGTGATGTAACCCTGTGCATCAACTGTTGCCTCTACTGATGTGCCCTCTGTTGCCTCTACAAAATCACCTGCGGTATCTACCTTCTTATACTTGGTCGTACCGTCATACTTTGCAGATGTTGCTTCAGTGGGAGCTGTCTTTGTGTATGAGCCATCCTTTAACTTGTAGTAATCGCCTGCTGTATCAGCAACGAATGAAGAACCTGAAGCTACCTTTACGTTCTTGAGGTTTGTACCTGTGAGTTTGAATGATGCACCTGTCAGGGGCTGAGTATTCTCGTCGACCTTCTTGATCTTGATAGCTGTTGTAAAGGTGTTTACCTTATCATCAGGTGTCTTACCAACTACATCGCTGGGCTTACCCTCCTCCGGAGGCGTAGGCTCATCGGGAGTTTCCGAAGGAGTACCGTCGCCCTTGTAATTAGGATTGTTGGAGTATGTCAGGTTAGCTGTATTGGGATTGCCCTTTGTACGATCGATCTCTGCATTCTCATTGAGAGTTGCGCTATATGTAATCGTTACAGGTGTATTCTCAGCTATGTTATTAGCCTTGACTGTTTCGAGGAAGTTTTCAAATACTACCTTTATCTGAGTACCGTTCTCGACCGCTTCTTTAACGATATAGTACTTCTGATTCTCTGAAGGTTTGATCGTTTCATCATCCTTAGTAATAACAAGATCATCGCCGATCTTGACCTGCATAGAATCGGGATTGAATGTTAAACCGGGTGAAAGAGTATCGGTAACTATGAAGTAATAATGATCGTATCCTGTGAGCTTAGGTACGTTTGAACTGAGCTTGTAGTATACATCATCGCCGATAGCTGCTGTATTTGCATCTACGGGATTAGTACCGTCAGCAGCTGTGATCTTCTTCTCCAGAGTAGGAAGCGAGAACTTAGGTGTTATAGGCTCGGAATCTCCTATTACCCTGAGGATATTGGCACTCTTGATATTGCCTGCTGTGCTGTCATCTATTACAAGATACCAGCCATCCTGATTTTCAACTTCAAATTTGAAGGTGTCTCCTTCATCTGAAAGCTCTGTTCCTGCACCCTTAGAAAGAATTTCATCATCATTGAACACCTTTGCGAGACCGTCGTTATTTGTGTAGCCCTTGATCATATCAGCGAAATCAGCAGGTGTTGTGTCGGCTGTGAAATTCTTAAAAGTTTTAGAATCAAATGTCTTTAATGCGGTTGCAAGCTTTTCACGATTAATAGCGGTATTCCACTCCATAGCTGTAAGGGTAGTTCCATCTGATGCAAGTGTACCTGTTATCAGCGGGAAAGCCTTGTAATTGTGTGTAGCTTTATCACCTGCTACCTTGTTTATAGTTATGGATGTTGCAAAGGCTGTCATGCCTGTTGCTGCTAAGGGTGTGATAGCCATAAAGGCTGCTGTCATCATCGCTAATGCGCGTTTATTATTTTTCATATGATTTCCTCCATTTTAATATTGTTTTATTTGACGGATGCGTTTTACACTTTCAGGAAGCCATTTCAATCACGCCTCCTTCTGCGCCTGCCTGCGGCGCATCCGCTAAATATTCCCATTGCTGTCAGGAATCCGCCGAGCACATAAATGCCTGCGGTTCCTCTGCCTCCTGTTGCAGGAAGCTTGTACCAGATGTATTTGTTCTTGACAAGTATCGGATCATCACTATCGTTTGTTGCTGCGCCATTGCCGCTGTATGAAACGAGATAGCTTTTATCCGTATCATTGGATTCACCTGTCAGAAGCTGTGCGTCATTGGTAACATTTATCCACTGATTATTCGTCTTATCATGGATAGACACCTCTTCGATGTAGTACTTGTAAAGGTAATTCTGTGCATCCTCCTCTATACGATGGTTAGAATCATCAGTCGTATTATTCCAGTAGTATTTCCAGCCCGAATTCTTATCAAGGATTATCTCCTTTACATCGAAGTAAGGATCATTCTCGTATGTGCCAAGAAGCGTCATAGGATTTGTTACCGAATCCTCTTCCAGACCTGTTATATACAAGCTGTTATCGGAATAATACCTGCCGTTTGCTACATGATAGCCATCCATTGCAGGCGGTGTATACGGCTCGGTGACATCTGTGATGGTGATATTATGGACTCTGAACGGACCGTTACTGTCGCCCTCAAAATAGATGTACATATTCTCGGTATCAGCATAAGCGGGTATTTCAAACTCGCCGCTGAGAGCATTATCCTTGTAAGCATTGTTGCCTTCCTTTACAGCCGCTGAACCAATATTCTGATATCGGCTTTTGGCTATACTCTCATCGTTCTCATGGCCTTTTATAGTATCAATAGATAAGGTTACTTTACTGAGACTGCTGTCTCCGTGACCCTGAACATAAGCGTCAAACTTATATTTATGTCCCTTCACTAACTTCATTATCGAATTATTAAGCTGAGCACCATGCCAAGTGTCGTTTCTTCCGCTAACTATCATATAATCAAAATGATTATCATTATCATGATCGTTAGACAATTGTGCAGTGCCGCGAGCCTCCCAGTCACCAACAGTATCGTTGAACGCAATGCTGTAAACCGTTCTGTCGGGAATTATCTCAACTGTACCGTCAGGTTCGTCAGTCTTGTCGGGACTGTTTACTCTGATGCCGTCCCTGCCTTCGATGGCTATGAATTCATCCATGTAGAAGGTATCCGCTTCACAAGGATAATTATCATAATCATTCCCCTTAGGAACAGTCTCTACAAGCAGGTACATACCATACGGGTCGATTTCAGCAGGAAGCTTTATGGTTCCTGTAAGCTGTACCCATCCATTGCGCGGGGCGTCAACAAACGGGTCTGTAATTGGCTCAAAATGACCAAGTCCGTTATTGAACGTCATCTTAAAGCGCGTTGCTTCCGGGCTCTTGACATACACACTGAAGGTATATGTCTTGTTTACCTTGAACAGCGCCGGATCAAGATTAAGTCTTGCGCCGCCCCATGATTTCGTTCTGCCTGTTATCGCAAGGCAATCCTTCTTAGCATACGCTCCCGCATCAGAGGTATACGATACTGTACTGCCGTTGGGCAGCCAGCCGTTTTCGCCATGTGTGAACGAATGATGCAGTATCATCTTTGCATCCTTCGCTGTGTTTGAAGTTACCTTTATAGTCACTTCATTCGGCACGGAAGGATTATCAGGATTCGTAAGTGCAAGATTATCAAGAACAACAAATCCGTCGTCGTACTTTGCGCTGAGAGTGCTCGGGCTCTTCACAGGATTATCGGGGTCAATGACCTCAACTCCCTCGGGAAGCTCGCACCTTATCTCCGCAGCTCCTCCTGCATATACGCCCTTGTAATTCTTAATATCCACTCCGTCATACTGTTCGGTAGAGTAGCTCTTTATGAGATTACCTGCTTCATCAACGATATTTACCTTTACCCATGTAGGAGTGCTGTCCTTATAACCGACTCTTTTACGCGTCAGACGAAGCTTTACCTCCTTATCATCATAAGAAATGTTTTCCCATTTCTTCTCAACATTTATCTCCATCTGTCTGGCGTCGGTATTCGTTATTACCATTGCGCCGGAAGCGTCGGTTCCGTATGCCGCCTTGTATCCCTTCGGAACATTGAGCTCTTCAACAGCGTATGTGTAAATGTGGTCACCGTAACGCGAAAGAAGATGTGTTATATCATAGCCTTTCGACCATTCTCCGCTTGTGATAGCGAAGGTCCTTTTCTTAACGCCGTCTTTCTTGAGCGCTACCTGCTTGGTCTGTCCTGTTACGGAGTCTGTACGCATGACCTTGAACTTTACCACAAAATTCTTCAGCGTACTGTTTTCGCCAAGCTCGGGGCTCCATTCCTTTTTGACCTTTATATCGGTAAATTCTTCCCTGATGGTATTCTCGAAGTTATAGCTGTTCATATCATTCAGTACAGCTCCTTCTGTTTCGGCTGCACCGTTGATGATGGAAAGCTCTGTTTCCTTACCGTTCTGATCTTTAACAGTTACCTTATTGAATACCTCGGAGCTCATCTCAACTTCAGGTCCGTTGTTCTGAGGATTATTACCGTAACCTATTTCAACGACCTTGAACTTTCTGTCCTGTCCGAGATCATCGAACTTCTTTCTTTCTCCTGCCTTTATCTTAAAGCGGTTGTCTTCCAGATAAAAAGGAGAATCGGGATGTTCGCTCTGTGGTATTACCCACGTTTCATTTGCCTTATCCCATTCATATACCTGGAACCAGTAATCGGTATTATCGTATGTCTTGTCAAGGTGTTCACCATATTTGACATCCTTGGTTACCGACAGAGGCTTCAGTGTAGGAAGGTTCATCTCCATTGCAAGGTTTGAATAACAGCCGCCTCGCTCAAGATAGAACATTTTTATTTCGTGTGTGCCGTTGGCATTATTATACCAGTTTGGTATATAATCCGTGATGGGCTTTACTATCCATTTATCATTGCTCTGCTGAGAAGTATTTAGGCTGATGGGCTTTGGAAGCTCATTCCAAGCATCAGCAGCAGTTTTCTCGCCTACCTGATTTCCATACTCATCATAGACTTTATATCCATTTATGAGCTCGGGTGAATGCTGGAGAACATAACTATAAAGTGAATTTTCCTCATCAGGATCAGTAAGCCTGTCCCTTACTTCATCCAAGGATACTCCATCGCCAGTGGCACCGTTATCCTGTGTCCATACAAGGCCGTTTGAAAAGTCTATCATACCGCCTGCAGGCTCGTGGATACCACCCAGATCAAGTGCAAGTTTTTTGTCAACATAGACCCACATATCATCGTCGCCGCTGTACTTGAAAGTTATCGGCTCCTTAACATTGACTCTGTCAAACTTGTTGTTGACGAAGGAAGCTTCCATAGTCATTCCGAAATGATGATTATAACCGTTACCGTCATAGTTAGGGTCTTTTCTGCTCTCATCATATTCGTCAAACGGGAAAAATCCTATTTTGAAACCTGCATTAACGTCCTCGTTGCCATAAACTATCGGATTTCCATTATCGTCAAACTTATTATAGTTTGTCTCGTTAGCTTTATGGTGAGCGTCATTGACGATATCAAAAGTGGTTTTGTACACTTCAAAATTATTGGTTTCCTTATTGAAGTAAGCGTAATTATCATTACTGTTAAAAATAAGATGATCTACGCCGTTTACGCTTGTCTCTTTCCTGAGCAGATGGTTTACGCCCTGATCTTTTACTCCGTTATATACCTTCTTGTATTCGCTCATATCCACACCGTCTACAGTTGTATCCGGAGAAAAGAGGTACTTGAGACTGTTATCCGAACCTACTACATGAGGATAGCCGTCTGCTCCGAGATCAGACTGCACTATGCCCTGAACAGCTCTGTTTCCCGAATACTGAGGATTAGAGTTATAATCTCCTGCGTAGCTGTTTTTATCAGGGTGATAGTACTGTTTTCCGTCTTCGCCAATATAATTGTAGACTCTATCGCCGCCTTCTACGACCGCGCCGTCAAGTCCCTTTGGTACAGGCGTACCATATGCAAAAAACAGGATATCATCCTTTGCGTTTCTGCCGGTGTTGATGCCGCTTTTCAGGTAACTGCTGTGTTTATATGGCGGAGCACCAATAACCTGATAATAGCCGCCGTTACCATCCGGCTTCCACTCTCCATCATATTCGTAATTATTGCCCTGTCCTTCAAGTTCTCTGTATTCAGCAGAAGCGTCAGAGCCGCCGTAATCAAACAGAGTGAACTTGATGCCTTCCGCAATGTTATCGATAGTATTGATAACATCCGGTTTATCACCTGCCAGAGCGATCATTTCGTTGGAAAGCTGCAGCTGAGGGATATCGCTCACCAAGAGCTCCTCCTCAGTTTCCTCATCCAGATCATAGACCACCTCATCATCAGAACTCATATCTGATGCCATGATCTCGTCTTCGGTGAACGTATCCTCATCGGTATAGCAGCCGAGGTCGTGGATATGTTCCTCATAGCCGCAGACAAGCTGTCTTTCGTAGCATTCCTCCGTATGAGTATGCTCCTCATTTTCCTCCAGTCCGCATATGAGAACATCCGCGTAGCACTCATCTGTATGAGTGTGCTCGGGTACACCGCATTGTTCTTCGTTCACCATGGTAATGCCCGTATCACGCAGCCCCCAGAGGACGCCGGATGATACAAGCATCGAGAGAACAAGCAATAGCGAGATCATGCGCCGTCGCTTGAGACTGTTCTTATGAATAAGCTCATAAAAACCGTCATTATAGTTTTTCATCCTATATCCCGTCCCCCTTTCTGAGTCATTTTATCGGCCAGACCTTGAAAAAGACCTTACCGATGATCTGATCCTTGCCCACACAGCCGATAGCCGCGCTTCTGCTGTCCACAGAAGTCTCACGCCTGTCGCCTAAGAGAAAGATCTTATTATCAGGGACCAGATACGGAAACTCGATCTCGCATACGCCGAGACTTTTCTCGGTCACATAGGGCTCATCCAGCGGTTTGTTGTTAACGCTGACATTTCCCTGATCGTCCATATCTATCACGTCCCCGGGTAAGCCGATAACGCGCTTGAGGAGAGTCTTGTTCTGCCATGATACACAGCAGAGGTCTCCCTGTTCAACGTCATCAGACTTAACAAGCACAAGTATGTCTCCGTTCTTCAGTGCGGGCTCCATACTGGTGCCCGACACCTGAACAACGGGGAAGAATAATGTTGAAGCCAGCACTGCCAGCGCCGCTACTACTATAAGTATGGAAACGGTGCTGAGCAGAGTGCCAAGGAATTTTTTCTTGTATTTTATCTTTCCAAGCTCGGTCTCGATCTGCTCCTTTGAGGGCATTGTGACCGGCTTCTTTTTATCAGCTGCCATTTAAGTGCTTCTTTCCGTATATCGTAAAGTGAAAGCGTTCGCTTTTCACTATTTCTTGTTATCTGCCTTGTTCCTTGCCTTTGAGACTATCTCCGCAGCCTCTTTTTCAGCCTGCTTTATGATCTCGGCAGCCTTCTGTTCCGCCTCCTCATTTGCAAGCCTGACCTGCTCGATGTAATCATCGGCAGTTTTCTGTGCGGTCTCAAAAAGAAGATCGAGTCCGACTACAGCCTCTGCGATCGAACCCGCTTTACTTATTTTAAGATTTTTTGACTCGAGCTGTGCCCGAAGCTCACCGATCTCTTTTACGAGTTCTTCCTGTTTCTTCTGATATTCATATATGATCGCGATAAGATCGCTGCGTTTAAGCTTTCTGAATTCTTTGTCCGTCATATTAATGCTCCATATTATTTTCCAAATAGCGTTATATCTTTTTTACAATCTAATTATACCATCTGTTGAGTGCGCTGTCAATCAAATTTGTCAACTTTTAACATTTTCTTCATCACTTCGTCGCTTTAAACAAAGCTACCGCCCATTTGCTGTAAATATCGGCAACAATAAGAAAAAAGTTCCACAAAGTTCCACTTTGTACAATATGTTATTTTAAATATAAATACTACAAAACATAATATAAACACCTGTTTTATGCCAGTTTCAACAATCCGCTCATTTTTAAATGTGTATTATGCACAAATGCGTTAACCATTACTTTATTCAAAAAACATATATATTTCACCAATATAAAATCCGTGTTTTTAATTGACTCAGCGTTCATAATGAAGTATAATATAATAAGGAAATGACAAAATCCCCCGATTCGGCAGCAATGCTATAAATTATTTATATAATGACAAATATTACATTTTGTATATTAAGGAGAAAAATTATGACCGACAGACAATTAAAGAAACTGAAGCGCTCAGAGCTGATAGAGCTGCTCTACTATGCCCGTAAGGAGATCGACAGGCTCAGTCAGGAAAACGAACAGCTAAAAAGCAGACTCGACAAGCTGGTGGGTGAGGCTCTCCATGAGACCTCAGACGCCGGCGGAACGGAGTCCTGATATGAAAGGCGATAAGAACTACGAGCTTCCGACGGCGGAGCAGCTGAAAAACGAAATGGACAGGCTCAGATACAAGCGCAGCTACATACGAACTCTCACGGGCACCATCGGTGCTCTGATAGCAGCCGCAGCAGCAATTGTGCTGCTCTCTGTGCTTGTGTTCCCTGTCATGCGCGTGACAGGAAACAGTATGCAGCCCACTCTAAAAGAGGATCAGGTAATCATGTGCCGCCGCTCCGCTCATGTAAAACAGGGCGATATCATCGCCTTTTACCACAACAAAAAAATACTCGTAAAGCGCGTTATCGGCGTTTCGGGAGATACTGTGGACATCGGCACAGACGGCAGAGTCACCGTCAACGGCAGCGCTCTCAGCGAGCCTTATGCAGCTCTCTCCGCAGAGGGAGAATGCGATATCACTCTCCCGTTCACCGTTCCGTCGGGAAGATACTTCGTTATGGGCGATGACCGCGCAGTCTCGGTGGACAGCCGCTCATCTGCCGTGGGCTGCATTGCTGAGGAAAATATCATCGGCAAGGTAAACATGATAATCCTCCCTTTCAGCGACGCCGGAAAGCTGAACTGACATCGGAGGCGATACTATGAAAAAGAAAAGCAGTGTCATCACTACTATGCTCATAGTGGTCATGATGATAACAGGGCTATGTCTTACTCTGTACCCCTCATTCAGCAACTGGTGGAACTCCCGTTTGCAGTCCCGTGCCATCGCCAATTACGACCGCGCTGTTGCAAATCTGAGCAACAACGAAAAAGAGGACATACTCCGCAGAGCAGAGCAGTACAATGCCGCCCTCGCCGAGCTGAGCGCTCCGTTCAATGACTACGGTCAGATAGATGGCTACGACGATATCCTCGATATTACGGGCACAGGCATTATGGGATACATCACTATCCCGAAGATAGACGTTTACCTCCCTATCTATCACGGCACAAGTCCCGAAGTGCTGAATATCGCCGTGGGACATCTTCAGGGCTCATCCCTCCCTATCGGAGGAGAGGGCAGCCACGCTGTAATATCCGCCCACAGAGGTCTCCCCTCGGCGCGGCTATTCACCGATATAGACCAGCTCATTGAGGACGATACATTTACGATCACAATACTGGATGAAGTCCTCACTTACGAGATCGATCAGATAGTCACCGTCCTGCCTTATGAGAGGGACGAGCTCAACATAGTCCCCGATGAGGACTATATCACTCTTATGACCTGCACTCCATACGGTATCAATTCCCACAGGCTCCTTGTCCGCGCACACAGGATAGATACGGTATATCCGCATAATGTCAAGGTGCCATCGGACGCTGTCATGGTGGACGATATGAACGTCTACGCTGTCATCATATCGGCTGTTCTGATACTTCTGCTGATATACTGGATCATCTCGGGCAATGTCGGCAGACACAGGCGCTTCACCGATGAGTCGGTATACAAAATACCGCTGAGGGACGAAAGTAAAAGCAAATAATGCCATATAAACAGAAAAGCCATAGCGCTCCGATAACGGAAGCACTATGGCTTTGTTTTTATTTCAGCTCTCTCAGTACGAAAGAACTGTATTGATCACTCCCTGATAGAGACTGCCTGTCTGGCTTGCAAAATCAAATCCGAAGTCAGCAGGGTTCTGGAGCTGCATAACGATGATGTACGAGCCGTTGGCGCCGTAATCATTATAGTTTGTGTATACCGGCTTCTGCGCGGAGTTGTCGTTGACATTTCTCAGGCAGCCTGTGATGTAGAGGAAGTCTCCCGCTCCTGTCTCAGCTGTTCCTGTCTTTGCGTAGAACTGGTAGTTCTCGGGGACGTAAAGTCCGAGATTATTGGCAACTCCCGTCATGCCGTCGAGAAGATTCTGACGGCAGTTCTCGGGAATACTTCCCAGCACTTCATAAGGAGCGCTTCCGGGGAGCACCTGAGTGTACGGGTCGGTGGTATCCACCACCTGCTGAACCACAAAGGGCTTTACCATGTCGCCGAATATAGCCTCTCTGCCCAGTGCTGCAAGATATATGGGGCAGGTGCGGACATACGCCTGTCCGAATGCGCTCCTGCGCAGGTCATCAAGGCAGTATATCTCGATATTATTCTCAATGGGACCGAAGTCGCAGTTGATAGTGTCGCAGAAATGGAAGATGTTGTTAAGATCAGCCAGTACAGTATCGGTGCCAAGCTGGTCAAACACCTTTGCAAAGTAGATGTTGCTGGAATTTACAAATGCGGAGTAGAGAGTTCTCTCGGGAACAGGATACCAGCCTGTGTCGTGGTCCCAGTTCACTATGGTGGCTCCTCCGTCCACCCATGTGCCGTCGTCATAAAGAGTGGTTATGCCGTTCTTGTCCGCAATGACCTCGGACATTATCTTGAAGCAGGAACCCGGCGAGGCGTTCTGGAAAGCCTTGTTGGCTATGGTGCCTCCGCTGAGACTATCCACATATGTAGGGTCGGAATAGAAAAGCTCCGGGTCATAAGTGGGATAGGACACCTCCGCAAGTATGGAGCCGTCTGTCCTAAGTACAACTATGGAGCCTGCCATGCCCATATTCGCCATATAGGAGCACAGTGCGGTCTGGACGTCTGCGTCTATGGTCAGTCTTATGGACTGTCCCACGTTATTCTCCGCAGTTACGGGTGTTGGATTCTTGACACGGAGAATATCTCCGAAAACGTCATCAAAGCCCGCAGAAGCCTCACTGACTATATTGCCGAATGAATATGCGTAGCCCTGACCATAGGTACGCTGCTCCTCGCCGCCCTCGGCGTAGGTGCTGTATGTTATAAGATTATAATTCGTATCGTAAATATTTCCCTTGTAAACGGGTTCTGTCGTCGTTGTCGTTGTTGTCGTTTGTTCTGTTGTGACATCGGCTGGCGCTGTATCTCCACTCTCCTCGGAAGCAGCATGAGGACTGCTGTCCTTGTGGAATTCTATCTGTCCGACCTCCGATGAACAGGACGGAAACGACGCTATCACAGCTGTTGAGATCAGCAGCGCGATCAGCTTTTTTCCCCTCGATATCATCCTGATTACCGTCCTTGCTATCTATATCTTAAAGCCCCGTATGCCGTGCATAAGTGGCTATACTATAATTATACATTTTTTTCCTTAATTCGTCAATACGTTTTAAGAAATAATCGAAAAAAAGTATAACCGCTCTGATACATAGAGCCGGAACACGTTGACAGACGCACTTCTATGATGTATAATTTAACTTAACATCACATCTCGCGGAGATCACTTATGAGCGATATTATAGGAACGCTGCGCTTTAGTCTGGCAGGCGCAGACAAGGTGCAATTTGTCTGGTCAGGCGCCATACTGCTGACCATCGCCATACTTGCCGTGCTGCACCACAAATGGCGATATTACGACGGTCAGCTGAAACAATGGAAGAAGCTCTGCTTCATACCTTTTATCATATCATTGCTCCACTTCATTATCTATACTGCACCGCATTTGCTGCAGAACTATACTCCCATGTATCTCATATCACTGCTTCCGCTGATCACTGCGCTTTGTGCCGAGCGCGACAAGGGGTACAGAAAAGTTGCCCCTATAATATGGGTACTGACAGCTGTCTTCGGTCTGCGCTTCATATCCGCCGCTTCCGATATCCATAATTACACGCGCAAAAGCTACTCTGATTCTTTCCACTCTCTTGTAAAGAAAATGGACAAGCGGTACGTTCTCAAGGAGTGGAAGGAGATAGACTTTTTCGCCCTTGAGGACAAGTATATGCCTATGGTGAAAAAGGCAGAACAGGAAAAAGATCCTGCCATGTTCGCAGACGCTGTTACATTATTCTGCAACGAGCTGCACGACGGTCATGTCTCTGTCCACTCGTACTATGACAAAAGTAAATATCACTCGGCATTCGAGCCGAATGACTACGGGATGGCTATGATACAGCTTGACAGCGGCGAGGTCATCGCAGTCTGCACTGACGAGGCTATACACAGTCTGGGTATCACCGACGGTACTGTCATTACAAAATGGAACGGAAAGCCCCTGTCTCAGGCAGTGCAGGAGGATGTCATCTATGACGACGAAGCTGTAAAGGCTAACGCCGACAAACTGGCATTCATCGAGCTTTCGGGCATGGGCGGAGATACAGTTGAGGTCTCATTCATCGGGAGCGACGGCAAGGAGAAGTCCGCTGTGCTGTCCGCAATGGAAAACGGAGACACCTACGGCGATGCACTTGACGCCCTCGATCATTTCCCAGAAGACACTCGCGAGC
This sequence comes from Ruminococcus flavefaciens, assembly GCF_900116855.1. Classification (GTDB taxonomy): domain Bacteria; phylum Bacillota; class Clostridia; order Oscillospirales; family Ruminococcaceae; genus Ruminococcus; species Ruminococcus flavefaciens_R. The sequence goes on along the minus strand of NZ_UETD01000004.1, from coordinate 154,800 downwards.
TGTACTCCGCAAACTTCAGCACCAAAATGCTGGACGACAAATGCGGCTGCCTCGTTCTCAGCGCAGAGTTTACGGGCGGCAGTCTCCGCGATGATCTGGACTTTTACAAAGGTGAGAGCAAATGGTCACGTGAGATGTTCCGCAAAAAGCTCCGCAAACTGAAAGCACAGGGCATGGAGTACCTTGTGGTGGATATGCGAAACAATGGCGGCGGGAGCGGTGTTGTGGGCTACGCCCTTTGCAGTCTGCTCACCAATGAAGATATGTTCGCCGCAGGTCTCGGTATGCGCAAGAACGGAGAGTACGTTCAGTTGGCCGAGCAGAGAATAAAGGGCGACGGCGAGTTCGCAGACCTTAACGTAGTGGTCCTCGCCAATCATAACTGCGTCAGCGCAGGTGACAGCACCGCCTTTTGCCTGTCAAAACTTCCTAACGTTACCCTCGCAGGTATCACCGATCCCAACGGAAGCGCTCAGATAACAGGCGGACGCTGCTTTCTCTCAAAGGCACTGGTTTCTGTAAGCTTTCCCGTCTGCCTTATGCTCAACGAAAACGGCGAGCCCGATATCGATCCCCGCGCCGACCGCATCAGCCGTGATCCGTGTGAGGTGCGTATACCGCTGGACCGCGACGCGGCTATGAAGATATTCCGCGATAAAGAGGACTACGAGCTGGAATGGGCTGTGAAATACCTTGAACAATGAGTAGCTCGTAATTTAACACCGCAGATGTTAAATCACGAAGTCCTTAGCCCTTAGCTTTTAGCCATCAGGGAACGGCTTCGCCGTTTTATCCGCTCCTGCAATGTCTGTTTGCGGGACGTCGAGGACGCCGTCCCCTGCATTATGCCAACAGCTTGAATAAAAATGCCCCGAAGCACTTTTAATGCGCTTCGGGGCGTGTTTTTATCTTCCTACTACTATGTTCATTACTCCTCTGTAAAGTCCCGAGGACTGAGAAGCAAACTCAAAGCCGTGTGCCTCGGGGTTCATGACCTGCATCACAACGATGTATGAGCCATGCTCGCCATAATTATCGTAGTTTTCATACACTGTCGAACCGTCGTCGGAGTCGTTTTTGGCGCAGCCCGTAATATAAAGGCAGTCGCCCTTCCAGCCCTCTGCGGTACCTGTCTTGGCATAGAAGCTGTAGCCCGCAGGAAGCTGTACTCCCAGTCCCGAGCCTACTCCTGTCATGCCATTGAGAAGGTTCTGGCGATAGTCCGCAGGTATGGAGGCGATAACGTCCAGCGCCTTTGAGCCCTCCCCTATCTTCTGCGCTCCGTCAGAGCTTACGATGTCCTTGACTACGAAAGGCGTGACCATGTCACCGAATACGGCTTCTCTGCCAAGTGCCGCAAGGAATATGGGACAGGTCAGCACATAGGACTGACCAAATGCGCTCCTTCGCAGATCGTCAAGACAGTATATCTCTATATTGTTGCTGAGAGAGCCGAAATCGCACTGTATATCATCATCTGCTCCGAAATGGAATATGGAGCTGAGATCGGCGAGAACATCATCTGCTCCCACCTCCTCAAAGGCTTTCGCAAAGAAAATATTGCTGGAGTTGACAAATGCAGAGCTGAGTGTGCGGTCGGGTATGGGATATCCGCCCTTGTTGGTCTCGTGATCCCAGTTTACGATGGGCACTCCGCCTACCTCCCACGTTCCGTCGTCGTAGAGGGAGTAAACTCCGTGCTTATCGGCTATGACCTCGGACATTATCTTGAAGCAGGAACCCGGCTCGTAATTGCTGAAAGCCTTATTGCCCACATCACCCCACGCAAGATCCTCGTCGTACTTCTGGTCGGCAACTGCGTTGGGATCGTAGGATGGATAGTTTACCTGCGCCATGATAGAGCCGTCTGTTCGCAGACACACTACCGAGCCCACGATGTTGTTCTGCTCCATATAGCTGTATATCTCGTTCTGTACGTCACCGTCAAGGGTAAGGCGTATGGACTGCCCTGCCCCGTCACTCGACGGAGTTGTAAGTATATCGTCAAACGCGGTGTCGTAGCCGTCCGACATAACAGTGATTATGTTTGCAAAGGATACTGCATAGGGCTCCGCGGAAACACGGCGTTTTCCGTCCTCGCCTGTGGAGAGAAGAAGCCTGCCCTTTGCGTCGTAGAAGCTTCCCTTTTCAGCCGCAGCTGCGGTCATGGGCTGTGTGGTGGACTGCTCTGCTGTGGTCTCCTCGGGAGCAGCCTCTGTAACAGCAGCAGCCGTTGTCTCGGTCTGTGCACCGCTGTTCACGTCAGCCTGTCCCACAGATGAGGAGGAACAGGACGCAAAGCTCGCAGTAAGCGCAAATGAAGCGGCAAGTGCCGCGATCTTTCTTGTATTCATTATATCATTCCTCGGTTTCAGTATTTAGAGATGTCATTTACATTATCAATTATAACGCATAGCCCATTTCTTGTCAATAAAAGCTTCCAAACAAACAGCCCGTGACTGCACATCGTCAGTTCACGGGCTTTGTTTACTTCATTTGTTACCGGCTCAGCCGATAAGGCTCGAAAGCTCGGTATACTCATATCCGTGGGCAGCTGCAACGTTCTTGTTGGTAAGCTTGCCTGCATATGTATTTACACCGCTTGCAATGACCTCGCTCTTTTTGCATGCCTCCTCAAGTCCGTTCTCTGCGATCTGAAGACCGTATCTGAGAGTTGCATTTGTAAGGGCAATGGTGCTTGTACGGGGAACTGCTCCGGGCATATTGCCTACACAGTAATGTACTACGCCCTCCTGAATGTATACGGGATCATCATGTGTGGTAACGTGTGAGGTCTCTCCGCATCCGCCCTGATCTATGGCAACGTCAACAAATACAGCGCCGTCCTTCATCTCGGGGAGGTACTTTGCCTTGAAGAGCTTGGGAGTTGAGCCGCCGGGGATAAGAACTGAGCCTATTACCAGATCAGCGTCCTTTACTGCTCTCTCGACATTGCTGTCTGTGGAGTAGAGAGTCTGCACATGAGCGCCGAACATATAGTCAAGCTGCTCCAGTCTCTTGAGGTTCACATCGAGAATAGTTACATTAGCTCCCATACCGACTGCGATCTTGCAGGCATTTGTACCGACTGTACCGCCGCCGAGGATAACTACATTTGCCTTGGGAGTACCGGGAACACCTGCAAGGAGTATGCCTGCTCCGCCGAACTTCTTCTCGAGATACTTTGCGCCCTCCTGAATGGAAAGACGACCTGCGATCTGGCTCATGGGAGCAAGGAGAGGAAGCGAACGGTCTGTCTCCTGAAGTGTCTCATAGGCAACTGCCTTGACCTTGCCGCCGAGAAGTGCGTCCATCTGCTCCTTATCTGCTGCAAGGTGGAGATAAGTATAGAGTATGAGACCGTCATGGAAAAGCGGATACTCCGATTCGAGAGGCTCCTTGACCTTTACCATCATGTCCACCATGTTCCAGATGTCCGCAGCATTGTCAAGTACGGAAGCTCCTGCCTCGACGTATTCGGAATCTGCAAAGCCCGAGCCTGCGCCTGCGCTCTTTTCGATGTACACATGGTGACCTGCGGCTACATATGCCTTGACATTGTCGGGGGTAAGTCCCACTCTGAATTCATTGTTCTTGATCTCTTTTACGCATCCGATCTTCATACTATTTCTCCTTTGATATAAAATTCTGCGCTGCGTCCGTGATATTACATTGTCAGCACCGTGAGGGCTTTGCGGCGACGCGCTGTGTCCTCTCTGAAAAAAATATAGTTTAATTATACTATAATCCCGAAAAGTTGTCAAGAGTAAACAGTTATTTATATCATCGGCACTTTTATTTATCACTTATGCTATCTGTATTTACAAAAAGCCGGATCCGAAACTTCGGACCCGGCTTATATACGTTATAGTTTTCAGTTGAGCCTGTCGGGATTTTCCGCGTTGCAGCTGGGGCACCTCTTGTACTTGGCAGCAAATGTGGTGCCGCAGTACTGGCAGACCGTATTTCTGCTTGTTTCTGCTGTGCTGCTGCCGCCCGAACCGAACAGATCGTCCATTCCCGACTGCGGCGTGTATTGCGGAGATATCTGTGTTACAGGCTGTGTCTGAGCTCCGTTATATGCAGCAGACTGCTTATATTCCTTATAACTCTGGAACTGCGCTGTGGGATCATACACGCTTCTGCCGCCGATATCGGAACCGTCAGCAGGCACTGCCTTTCTGTACTTCAGCTCGTTCAGTCCCAGCATGAAGTATGCGTGGAATGAAACAAAGCCAAGCACGAACAGTGCAGGGATAAGCTCCCCGAAGTTGAAGGAGCGTGAATAGTTATCGGTGAACTGTGAGAAAGACGTCTTTAGGGCTGTTTCTACGTCATCGCCTTTCACGATCGCACCATGTAATCTTGCAGTTAACTTGTCTGCCCTTTCCTCGGTAATTACAGGGTCGGTATCATTGCCCTGCATTCCCTCCCAGAACCAATTGTTAAACTTCGGATCAGGGTCTATCGGCTCGGAATAAACGATTAGCCAGTGCATCTCGTCATCAAACTCCCTGAGATACCTGTCATAGGCATATTCCTCAAGTCTTCCATAGTTTGCCCATGTTTCATTATGTACAGTGACCACTGACGGAGTAACTCCCGTTTTGTCCCTGAAGCGCTCAAGCTCCTTTTTCAGCGCTGCCTCATCGTTGATAACATTGGCTTCATCCTTTATGATTATGGTGTGGTCATAATTCTTTGGCAGTACCTTCAGAGCAGGCTTCAGCATCGAAAAGCCGAAAAAAAAGAATGGAAGATAGAAAAAGATCAGCAGTAATCTTCCCCAGCTGAATCCCGGCTTGAAGTTTTGGTCAGCATAGAAATAGCGCTGCTGACCGTGTCTGTAATAGGAGTAGCGTCTTGCTCCGGCAAAGTGTGTTCTGCTTATTCTCGGTCCGCTTCTTCCTCCGTGTGACCCGTGTGAACCATGAGAACCTCCGTGGGAGCCACCTCCGTGAGAGCCTCCTCCTGATGAATGCGGCATATTCATTCCCCCTATATCAATATTCGGCATATTGCCGTGTTCCGTGTACACTGTGCCGATGCTTCTTTTCCGCGGCACTCAGACTGTCAGTCCGACCCCATACGCATGCGGAAATCATCCGCCGCTGTGTTCACGAATATAAACAGATATCATGACTGCATACAAAACACAGTCATGATATCTTGTTTAAAATATTATATACCAAACGCTTTCGCTTGTCAATATGTATTTACTCCGCTTTTGCATTTTTGCGTTTCCTGCCGGAGCGTACCGCGATCACGATGATGCAGATAACGCTCGCAGGAACTGCGCCAAATGGTATCAGCAGTGTCTTGTCAAGGAACTCGGCATCTGTACCGATGAAGAGTCCGTTTCTCTCAGCCTCATCATAGGGCGCTCTCGTTCCCCTTACAAGGAGCCTGTGGGAGTTTATACCGTAAGGAGTACAGGTCAGCAGGGTCACATGGTCCTCGCCCTCGATCATCTGAAGGTCCTCAACGTCCTCGGGCTTCACCACGGATATCTTGTCCACCTTGTATACCAGCACCTCGTCAAGCACCGACACCGTGAACATATCCCCTATCTCCAGCTCGTCCAGCTCCGTAAACAGCTTCGATGAGGGAAGTCCCGTATGAGCGGATATGACCGCGTGTGTGCTCTCGCCGCCTACGGGGAGAGAGGTGGAAGGAAGATGTCCCGCAGCCACCCTCAGTATCTCCTCGGAGGTCCCGTGATATATCGGCAGATGAACGCCTATCTCAGGGATATCCAGCACTCCCATTATCCCGTTTCCCGAGATATCAAGTGCGCTGAGGTATTCCTCCCTGTTTTCAAGAGCCTGTGCGTCATACTCCGACAGCACTGACGGCAGCGCTCTGTTGTATTCATGCGCCTCCGCCAGTATTCTCTCCTTGTCTTTGTCCGAAAAGTCACTTATGCTTTTCTCATACCCTGCTATCAGTGTAGAACTGTGCTTTTCATTTATAAAGTTGCTTACAGCAGGGTACGAGATAACTGCAATACCGCCGAAGAACAGAAGTATTATGCAGATGTTGAGCAATAAGTTTTTCATTCCGTTTTATGCTTTCAGTCTCTCTCCTCAGACTTTCTTCTGTTGATCACAAAGAGTACTGCTGCACAAGTCATCATTGAGATACCGCATACCGCGAATGCTGCTGTACCTGCTCCGCCTGTTGACGGAAGAACAGAGCCCTTGCGGTTAACTATATTGATGGTGTATATGCCTGCATCTTCAGATGTTACTCCTGTGTATTCATCGCCGAGAGTATAGCTCCACTGACACTTCTCATCGGTGTCTATGATGACCTCGTCGGGAACTGTGCAGCCGATAGTAAGAACGATATCGTCGCTTATCTTGTTGTACTTATCGGGAGCCTTCTCCTCCTTGATGGTGTATGTGCCTGCCTTGAGACCGTAGAAGATGATGTCGCCGTTTTCATCAACCTCGACCTTGTAGTTGGTCTCGTTCTTTGCAGTTGCGCTGTCGATAACAAGGTGCTCGCTGCCTGCTGTATCGGTAACGGTCTTGAATACATACTCGCTGGTCTGTCCGTTGCCCTTCAGCGAGAACTGTGCGCCTGTGAGCTTGTTGCCGCTGCTGTCCTGCTTGTGGAGCTTGAATTGTGTGAGGTAGGTCTCAACTCTGTCCTTGGGAGTCTTTGAGGTCTCGTTGTAGCCATCATCATTCTCGTCCTCACTGCTGCCGTCGCCCGACTTGTTTGGATTATTGGAGTATGTGAGCTCTACATCGTTAGGATTGCCCTCCTCGCCGACTACGGCATCCTCGTTCACAATTACCTTGTACTGAACGGTTATGGTGTTATCGGCAGCATCATAGTCTGCATTTCCTGTGATATCCCCGGAAGCCAGAAGTGCCTTCAGATCATCGAAATCAAGTGAAAGCGAAGGTCCCTTGGTACCGGTGGCAGGAGCCTCGAAATCATCGGTAACGTCAACGCCCTTTACCTTGACGATAAGTCCTCCCGAATAGGTAAGTCCTGCGGAGGCTCTATCCTCTATTATGAACTTATAGTGCTGATACTCTGTCATATCGGGGATATCGGCAGTAATAAGGTAGTTTACCTCCTCGCCGTAGCCTGCGGTATTTGCGTCCTTCAGCTCACCGTTGTCTATCTCGGTGTTGTTGTTGGCGTCCTCCCATATCTTCTTCTCGATAGAGGGCTTGTCAGCCTTGAGGTCGATAGTGAGAGCCTCATCAACATAGGTGTCAAGTATGAATGCTGAGATAGCATCGCTGTCACCGTCAGAGTTATCCACAACAAGGTAGTAGCCCGACTCTATATTGTCCTCATCCTTAGTCTCATCGCCCTCTGCGGTGAATACAGCGGTGTCGCCCGAACCTGTGACTTCCTGTGTAGGCAAAATATTCTTCTCATCTGCAAATTTTGCCAGCATTTTTGCAAACTCTGCCTTCTTGGCTGCTGTTGCACCTGTAACATAGTTAGTGTCTATCCATTCGGAGACCTTTGCGTCAAACTCCTCATCAGTCAAGGGTATGTATGTCTTTTCTGCAAAGAGCGGCTTCCATGCGTCAAGGAAGGTGTATGTGTAGGCACCGCTGTCATTGTCCTTTGTAACGCTTGCTATTTTGTATGCGGCAAAGCTCTTGGCGTCTACGGTAACATTGTCATTTCCGTTTATGGTGATAACGGGTGTGGTTGCTGCAAATGAGTTGAACAGAGGTGCAGCTGCCATAGCTGTAAGGGCGATAGCAGAAACTGCTGCTGTCATTTTCTTCATACTGCTCTTTTTCATAAAAACACTCCTTTAAAATAGATCAATATAATCAGTTATCGGCATTTTCTGCGATAAACGAGCACCAGTCCCAGTGCTGTGACTGTCATAAATGCTCCGCAGATATATATCAGCAATATTCCGCTACCGCCTGTTGAAGGCATTATTATGGGCTGTACCTCGTTTTCCATTACGAGGCTCAGCTGGTCAGCTGTACCGTCCCATTCGTGCGAGCTGTAAATGCTGCCGTTTGATATCATCGGTGACGAGCCGTCAAGATTGTTTGCAACGTCAGCGCTGATCATGAACACGGTCTGTCGGTCGCTCTCCTCCTCGGGCAGCTTGTAGCCCAGAGCCGACTTTGTCTCGGTAACTCTGTATCTTACATTTGCCTCCAGATTTTCAAACTTGACATTGCCGCTCTCATCGGTCTTTGCCGTGGTGACTTCGGTATAAGCTCCGTCTGTGTATTTCTCAAGCAGGAACTCTGCTCCCTTGATGGGCGCCTTTCCCGATGCAGCAGACTGCTTATGTACCGAAGCGGAATATGTTCCCGATTTGTCGGGCTTGTTGGTTATTTTCAGCGAGAGAGGTCCATCCTCTGTATCGCTGCTGAATTTGTATGCGGTATTGCCGCCGAAGCTCTCAGTTGTGTCTGTGGAATAGGTGACCTTGTACTCGTGGTCGGGATCGTCCCGCTCTATTCCGTAGTAGTTTATGGGATGCACCTCGCCGCTTTCGGTGTCGCGGTAATACATCTCCAGATCCTTCAGCTCAGCCGTCCATGTGTCCTCCGACTTGTCGCCGCGGAGAGTCACTGTTCTGACGATGCTGTCGTGATCGTTATATATATCCACTACTATTTCGTCAGCCTTTTCATCCTCAAGAACTCTGAACCACTCTTTCTTTACGGAGAGGTCCGTAAGCGGTCTGTTCTCGATGCTGAGCGAGCCTGTCTGAGCATTTATGGGGAATACCGTTATCGTATCACCTTCAAAGTCTATCTCCGAGGTAGTTACCTCGCTGTCACCGTCAAAATATTTAGCGGCATACTTCTTCGGGCTGCGCGTATTCACGCTCTTTTCACGGATGAAGTACTGATAGTCCTGACGTCCGTTTGCTATTGTCTCGGAGTCCAGAAGGTTTTTCCATACCTTTTCCCATGAAGTTGCGTCGCTGAGAGTAGCTTCACCTATCTTCTGAACATCCTCTGTGTATGTGTTTATCACCGTCGGCTCAGCGCCTGCCTCATATACCCTTACCTCGTCGGCAAAGATATCTTCGGTGCCGTTCTGAGACTCTATGATAAGATCAAATGGTCCGGAAGCTTCTTCGGGAACTCTGAAAGTTCCGCCAAGCTCCGTCCACACACCGCTTGGTACAGGTTCAGATGCGACCTGATTGAAGGAGTAGCCGCCCTGCTGAGTCTCATCGGGATATCTGAGGGTCAGCTTGATATTGTCATCGCTGCCGCTTGTCACGTCAGGTGACTCTGTCTTTGACACTGTAAAATCGTCAATGTAGAAGTTGACCTTTGTACTCTCCTGAACATAAACTCTGATATTCGCTGCACCTTCGGGAATACTGTGGCTTCCGCTGAGCTGATGCCATAAATTATTCGTCGGAGTATAGTTGTCAATCGGCTCATAATGTGTAGTCCCGTTCAGGTCGTACTGTATTCCCATTTCAAAAACTGTGGGATTATTGGTATTTGCAGGTCTCATATATAAACTGAAATAATAGGTATCACCTGCGTCACAGAAATCATCCAGCGGCTTCTGGGCACCATACCAATTCTGCCAGCTTGAGGCTTTGCCGGCATTTATCTTTATGGACTTTCCGCCAGTCTGATTAGAAATGTTGTCACTTGTAATGGAGAAATTGTCTCCTCTGGTGATCCATCCCTCTGCATCTCCGCTGTCAAAGCTGTTGTAGATGTAATCGGGTCTGCTCTTGACCATGGCACTGAAGCTGTACTCCTTGCCTGCCTTGAAAAGTGCAGGATCAAGAGTCTTTATCGCGCCTATCCAGCTGGCATTTCGTCCCGTGATACTCAGGGCATTTTCGCCGAATGCAGGGTCTGCGCCGTCGATGCCTATTACAGCGTCGGCATTGCTTGTCCAGCCCTCTGTGCCGTCTTCAAATCCGCAGTTGAGAACATCCTGCGCTCCCTCGGTACGGGTCGTGAATGTGTTGATGGAGCGGTAAAGCTCTACCTCTACGGAGTCATTGCTGTGATCGGTAAATCCGTCATCCAGCCATGTCTTTGAAACTCCGCGTTCAACGCTGTCGAGGAAATTGAAAGCAAGCTTGAAGTTGGAGCTGTTGAGACCTCTCTCCATGAAGTATATCTTCATTTTGTGAGTTATAAGGTCTCCCTCTTCCTCGCCCTCGCTCATATCCACCGCGTTGAGCCTGAACTTCAGTTCAACTTCACCTGATGTGGCTAACGATGTAGTTACCATTCTATTGGTCTTTTTGTCAAGCTCCGTTATATCAACGTTCCTTATCTTTACGATATAAAGACCGTTTTCCTCATCGATCATTGTTTTGTACTGACCGCCCGTTACGGTGTAATCGAACATACTGACAACACCGTTTACGTCTGTCCATTCATCTCTGTTATAAATACCGTCATTGGTGCCTACTGCAAATGCCGCCTTCTGAAGCTGGGTGATCGTACCTACAGTTCCGCCTGTCTCCGCATCAAATGTGGAGCCTACAACGCCGTATCCTGTGTTGAGGTCGATAACGCCGCTGACTGCGGTATGAGTTCCGCCGATATCAAGTGCAAGCTGATTGTCAAGATATATCCAGACATCATCATCGCCCGAGAACTTGAAGATACCGTTCGTTCTTCCCTCAACTGCACTTCCGTAAGTAACGAAGTCAAGGTCGAGCTCCATACCGAACATCAGATTTTCTGTGGCGAAATTTGAGTTGGTAGCCGGACTGTTCATAGGATAGAACTGATAGCCCGTAGAGCTGGTATTATCAGCCTTGGTAACGCCCTCGCGCGTGTACTGCATAACGTACTTTCCGTCATCGCACTCGGTAAGTCTTACAGCGTCGTTGGGGTCGGTACTCGAAAACTCATAATAGCCTGTTGCGGAATTGTACTCAAAATCGAAATCAACGTCATTGTAGACTTTTCCGTAAACAGCATTCCTGTCGTTGTCGCCTGTGATAAAGGCTTCGTTGAAGTATGGGGACGGTATGTCCGTACCTGCCAGCTCAAGTCCATTGTCGTTTCTGGTCTTTACCAGCTCCGCTACGCCTCGGCTGTTGGAGAAGCCGTGTGCAGGCCCGTAGTAACCGGGGAACTGGGATATATAGTAGTATTCGGGAGTTACTCCGTCTACCTGACCATATCCGTAATCCACACCCGGGAACCATGAATTGGAGCCGAAATATACAAGCTTGTCCACGGAGCCGTCATAATAATCACGGAGAGCCTTGTTCCACAGGTCGCCCTGATATGCGTAGGCAATGCTTGATGTGGAGTTTGTGAACGTAGTTCCATCCACAAGCTCCGTAAGCTTCTTGCCGGAAAGCTCCCAGTCGGAGAAATAGTCGAATATCCTTGCGGTGGCTTTGAAAGGCGGCTGCGCCTTGGCTTCATTGCCCGACTTGTCTCCTACGGCATTGGTCTTGTTATCGCCCTCTGCCGTGTTGGTGTAGTAGGAGCCCTCACTGTCCTTTTCCTGACTGTATTCACCGCTTCTGTTAACATCGTTCAGGTCACCGAAAACGCCTGTCATCTCATATGCTTCATCACTGAATGTACGATGATTATAGTCGTACTGATAGCTGACGATGTGGTCCGCGACCTTGTTCTGCATCGCAAGTGCAGGTGCGTAGAAGCAGTTGTTCACCTCGTCCACAACGTATGCACCCGAGGTCCATACGAAATTCTCGTAATCATAGCCCCACTGCATCTTGCTTCCGTCTGACGGATTACCGTTGCCGTCAAGCTTTCTGATAACTGTGGTATCGTAAACTACTCCGCTGTCATATCCCCTGAACATTATATCCGTTCCCGGAGCAACTGCGCTTGCAGTAACATAAGTATAATCCGTATTGACATGATCAAAGGAAATATCCATTCTTTCGTCGCTGCTGTCAAGCTGTGACATAAGAGCCATGTCATTCCATGTGTTTCCCCCATCGGTGGAGTACAGTACCCTGTCATATCCTGCAAGTCCGTTATCGAAATAGATATATTTCGGGTCACCTGCATTTTCTGCCAGAGCAGGCATCAGACACAGATAAATAACCGAGATGCCAACAACAGCGGCTATCAGCAGTGCAGCAGCTCTTACAAATCTGCCCACTCTGCTGTCTGCCGCTCTTACAGCGTCAGCACTCATATATTTTCTTGTCACACTTTATGCACCTCCTGTCCTGTCTATTGACGATATCTTGTCTAAGGGCCATACCCTGAGCTTCGCTTTTCCGATTATCCTTTCCCCGGAGATCATTCCTATCATCTCAGAGCGGCTGTCCATTGAGGTTATCCTCTGGTCGCCCAGCACGAAGTAGGAGTTTTCGGGGACGTATACGGGAAGCTCCGTGTCACAGGGCTCCAGCGAAAGGGCGGAGACGTAGTTCTCCTGCAAGGTATCGCCGTTGATACTGACTGTTCCGTTCTGATCTATCGCCACAAGATCTCCCGGAAGTCCTATCACTCTTTTAAGTAATATCTTATCATTATTATAAAAAGCAATGATATCCCCCCTTTTGATATTCTTATTGCTCTTTACGCACACCACAACGTCACTGTGCCGCAGAGTGGGCTGCATACTCGTACCCACTACTCTCAGCACAGGAAACCATATATTGGTAGCTATGATGATAGCTGCCGCAGCTATAACCGACACTGCAAGAACATAGAGAATGTTCCTTTTACGGCTCCTTTTCGTTTTCAGCCTGTTCAGCTCCGTTTCTATCTGCGGTATCGTTGGACGGGATGTCCTCTGATAGTTCTTCATTCTTTTCTTCCTCCGATGCAAGCTCTGCCGATCTTATGTACATATCTGCCGCACGCTGGGCAGCTTCAAATATCCCCGAGAGCTTGAGTGCCGCCTCGGCTATGGAACCCGATTCGGCTATCTTTATCTGCCTGTCCTCCAGTTTTTGCTGAAGCTCCTCAGTCAGTCGTGTCAGCCGCTCTATTTCCTTTTCCTGTTCAAGTATTATCTCAAGCAATTCAAGTTTTTTTAATCTCCGAAGTTCAGATCCCATAGCTTATTCCTCACAGTATTTGTATAATTATTGCTATAATTATTATTAATGCCTATATATTATGTATATATAGTATCACATTTTGGCTATAAAATCAACATTCGGTAATAAAATGGTAATAAAATATGTGAAATTTAACAATCAATTTATCTGCTCATTATTCAAAATAGTAGTACAGCATCTACATATAGTTTAATAAAAAGTGCATTATACACACAATATTATAAACATCCACAAGAAGCGCACATTTTATTTGTATTTTGTTTTACATAAGCATTTATACAGCCAGTATATTACGCCTTTTGTTTGCCATATCATAATATTTCTATAAATACAAAAAAACGAGGGCAGTAATCTGATACTGCCCTCGGATACTTATCATATATTCTCAGCCTAATAGGAAGCTGTGATTTCATTTCCTTCCGCAGTTTTTGTCAAACGACGGATTGCAGGCATAGAAGTTGCGTGAATCAAGCTTATCCTGCGCTATTCGCAGCGCTTCGCCGTTTCGGTCAGGATGAAGTCATATCCGCCATTGTATTATGAGCCTTTCCGATGTGACGTATATCACGCGGATAAGTATATCCGCAACGCGCCGTTTGTCCTCAAAGCTCAGCTCCTCCCACACCTTAAGATGACTGTCGGTCTCCTCAGCATTGCCGCCGCACTTCCTGCTCAGCTCATTTATGCGCTCGGTAAGGTCGTTCCTGCGGCTGTCAAGAGCGTTCACCCTTTCGTTGATATAGCGCAGCAGCGCATTATCGGAGCCCTCGACCTTCTCGAGAAGCCCCCTTATCTCTCTTTCCGTCTCAGCAAGCTGTATCTCCAGCGCTGTCTGCTCAGCGTCGTGTGTTGTCCTGTCAGAACATGAAAGCTTTCGGAACTTTGCAAGTCTGTTCCTCATCTCGCTGTAAACCAGATGCTCCACCTCATCGGTGCAGAGCGTCCCTGCGCCGCCGCAGGACTTGGAAGCCAGCTTTTGTGAGCACATCAGATAACGGTCTCTGCCGTTTCTGTACTCCTTCGCTATGAGCGCATAGCCGCACTCGCCGCACTTCACTTTTCCGCACAGCCATGAGTTCTTCGCCTTCTGTGAGGGAATGACCTGCTTTCTGCTCATACATTTTTCACGGCACCGCAGCCATGTTTCCGAGTTTACTATCCCCCTGTGAGGCGCGAGCACTATTCGTTCTCCGTAAACTGTGCCCGGAGTCTTGTTATTTTCACGGCTCTTGTAGCTGTAACAGCCGTTCTCACCGATGAAGTCCGCAGGCGAGTTTTCAATGTCAGCGCCGTTCTCCGCCAAGAAATCATACACCGCCACATCTGCTCTGACATAGATGGGATTTAACAGTATCTCCCGTATCCGCCCCCTTGCCCAGCTGCTCCCTCGCTTCGTTATGCCAAGCTCATTCAGCCGCGAAATAACGTCTCCGTAAGAGGTCTCGGGCTGAGCGTATAACCCGTATATAAGCTCCACAGCCTTTGCCTCCTCGGGAACAGGCTCATACATGGAGGTGTGTACGCCGTCGATGAGCGCGGGGACCTTTCGGAATCCATAGGGTATGGGACCGCCCATGTAAAAGCTTTTTCGGCTCCGTGAATAATAGGCGTCCGCCACTCTTTTCTGTATGGTCTCGCGTTCAAGCTGTGCAAATACGATACAGATATTGAGCATGGCATTCCCCATGGGCGATGAGGTGTCAAACTTTTCCGTTGCCGATATGAACTTCACGTTATACTTTCCGAATTCTTCCATCATGTTTGAAAAGTCCAGTATGGAGCGGCTTATCCTGTCCAGCTTGTAGACTATGACCTGATGTATGATACCGCTTCTGATATCCTCCATCATCTGCATGAACTGCGGACGGTTGATGTTCTTGCCGCTGTATCCTCTGTCAACATAGTTCCTGTATCCCTCCCCTCTTGTTTCATATCTGCACAGCTCTATCTGCTGCTCAATGGAAATGCTGTCTGCACGGTCAACAGACTGCCTTGCATATATAGCTATCATATTATCGGCTCCTCTCAGGCGGCACTTTATGCAGCCGCGGACAGTGTATCATTTTCCGCGTTTTTTTCCGTATTTCGAGAATACATCGTACAGCTCTGCTTCAGCCTTCTTCAGCTTTCTTCTGTCGGTGCTCTCGGGGAAAAGGTTTTCTACTGCCATCACGCCTTTAGCTGTTGTCACGTTTTTTTCATCCGTTATGTAACCTGACTTGCTTATCACTACAATAGAAATCGCCTCCGTTATATTCTATTGGAGCATCGCTCGTCCTCATTCTTAAAGCTAAGGGAACAGTATCTACATAAACAAATATCCCTCTGTCCGTTTAACGAACAGAGGGATCAATGTATTATAAGTTGTAACCGATATGATGTTTTCCGATTATTTCTCCTTCATGCTGTCGCCGAAGCCCTTAACGATGGGATCGAGGAAGCAGCGCATAGCGTATCAGATCGATTATATCTGCTTCACAGCAGTATATCGGATATTATCCGGTTAAACTCACGCCAGTCTGACGACCAGCGTCACGCAGAAGCGTTCTTCTCTGATATCCGCGTATATCTCGCCGCCCATAAGGGACATAAGCCGCTTGCAGATAAAGAGTCCGAGACCGTTTCCCTGCACATTCTCCGCGTTGCTGCCGCGATGGAAGCTCTCGAATATCTGGGGAAGCTCCTTCTCCTCAAGGCTGCATCCCGTATTTGACACTGTTATGAGCTCGCAGCCGTCCATTTTATCGAAGCTGAGCCCTATTTGCCTTCCGTCACCGTACTTTACAGCGTTCTCGATGAGATTTTGCAGGCACTCCGCAAGCCTGTCGGGGTCACAGGAGAGAATGCAGTCATCGAATCTGTCAATGGTGAACTTCGTTCCCGAAACTGCAAGCTGCTGAGCGTATCTGTCGCTGAGCCTTCTGAGTATACTGCTGAGGAATACCTCCCCCTGAGTTACCTCAAATTCCATGAAGTCCTCACTTGCAGCCTTGGTTATCTCGCTGACAAAATGCTCTATCTCGTCGGCTCTGGAGTTTATGCTCTCGGCAGCGCTGCGGCGCTTTTCTTCGTCCTTATAGAGTCCTCTCGCCAGTGCTTTTGCGTTGAGCTTTATCGCCGAAAGCGGCGTCTTAATATCATGTGACAGAGACAGCAGCAGAAGCTTCTTGTCCCTCTGCATCGACAGTTCCTTCTGACGGTCTCCCTCGATTTTTTCGCGGAGCAGATTTACTCCCCATGTGAATTTGCCGAACAACCTGCTTTTCTCCTCGGGTATGGGGACTGCAAGATTGCCTTTTGCAAGCTCCTGCGGCACGGTATTGAGTCTGCCGAAGGGCACTATTATATTCCGCCTGATGTAGACAAGCAGTATCAAGATAAGCAGAAAAAGAGCTGCCAAAACGCAGTTTACAGCCCAAACTGTCCTATTTCTGCCTTCTGTCGTGTATTCCACACGGTAAAGCTTTCCGCCTGCCTCGATAATAAGATAATGCTCGTCACTGCGGTACAGCTGCTCTCCCGAATAAACTCCTGTCAAATGCGGAAATCCTGAGATATCTGTACTTCCCGTCTCCTCTATCCGGTCGGCGAGCCGCTTGGCTTCCACCCGATATGTACCGCTGTCACCCGACCGCAGCAGGTAAATGTTCAGACCTGCAATAACAGCTATAAACAGAACTATTACTGCTGCCGCAAGCTTTCTGAATGTACTCATACGAACTTATACCCCACGCCCCATACGGTCAGCAGCCGCTTTGCGTTTTTCGGGTCGTCGCCAAGCTTCTGACGCAGTCGGTTTATATGCACATGGAGGGTCTGGAGCTCGGAATCGCTGTCGCTTCCCCACACAGAGCTGAAAAGGTATTCCTTTTTCAGTGCCTTGCCCTGATTTTCCATAAGAAGTGCCAGCAGGTCGAATTCCTTTGCAGGAAGCTCTGTATCCACACCGTCCACGATGGCTGTGCGGTCGGCAAGATTGAGGGTCACTCCGTCCGCAGAAAGTATCTCATGCTGATAGCGGCGCTTGAAAATGCCCTTTATCTTGGCAATAAGTATATCTATGTCGTAGGGCTTCTCGATGTAATCATCAGCCCCTAAATCAAGTCCGTTGAGCTTGTCCTCCTTGTCCGTCCGCGCACTGACTATGAGTATGGGAGTGTCAGCATTTTCGCGGAGCCTTGAGCATACCGCAAATCCGTTTACATCAGGGAGATTAATGTCCAGAACCACCAGTTTTGCACCGTATTTCTCAAACAGCTCCAGCGCTCTCCCGCCGCTCTCCACTGCCGTGACCGTGTAGCCCTCGTCGCGGAGAAAGTCCGTCAGCAGGTCGGCAAGCTCCTTGTCGTCCTCGACTATAAGAATATCGGTCATAATATCACCACCTGTTCTAATTTTACCATACAAGCACGAAAATAGCAAGTGGCGCGGTATCGGGCTACTGATAAACCGACACCGCGCTATATCATGGATAAGATCCTTATATCACCAGCCCTGCTCCATCAGCCAGTTGTTCAGGTCTCTTTCACGGCTGCGGAGCTCTGTATCGCTTCCGCCGAAGTGTCCAAGCTCCTTCTCGCCGACGATGCCGCCGTCCATTATGTACAGCACCCTGCTGCACTTTGCGGCTACCTTCGGGTCGTGGGTGACACACATAATGGTAGTGCCGTCATTGTTGAGGGAGATGAGCTCCTTCATTACCTCGTCGGAGCTTGAACGGTTGAGCGCTCCCGTAGGCTCGTCCGCAAATATCATCTTAGGCGAGTTTATCATGCTTCTGGCGATGCAGGCTCTCTGGAGCTGTCCGCCCGAGACCTCATTGATGTCATTTCCTCCGACGTCGTCGATACCCAGTCTCCTCATGAGAGCTCTGCCGCGCTCCTCGGTCTTTTTGCGGCTCTCTGTATTCTTCTTTGACTTCACCGCCGGAAGAATGATGTTATCCAGCACGGAAAGGTTCTTCATCATGTACATCTGCTGAAAGATGAAGCCCATCTCGTCAAGGCGCAGTCTCGCCATTGCCTTTTCGGACAGCTTGGAGGTGTCCTTTCCCCCGAATAATACCTCTCCCGCAGTTACTCTGTCCATGCCCGACACGCAGTAGAGCAGGGTGCTCTTGCCCGAGCCAGAGGGCCCCATTATTGCCACCATTTCACCCTCATTGATGGTCAGATCTATGTTTTTCAGAACGTTGTTCTGACGCTTGTTCACTATGTAGGTCTTGCAAAGTCCCTTTGTCTGTAAAACTGTACTCATTTTATAACCTTCCTCCTTAAATCCTGTGTCGGAATACCGCTCGGGTACGGTCAGCATACTGCCTCACCCTCAGGTATCCTTATTCTATGGAAGCCGTATCGCTTGCCTTTATGGTCTTCATATAAAGCGCAGTCAGCGCTGAGCCGATAACTGTCACGCCTATCAGTATCGCCGGACATATAAGGAATATCTCCAGCGGGTCAAAGGCGCACTTCATTCCCGAAACATCGCCTATCATCGAGCATACCCAGTTCATGAGCAGATCGCTCAGCGGCATCATCACCGCTGTTGAAACTATGCAGGCAAGCACTGCCGTTATGACAAATCTCAGAACGTGCTGTAATATAAGGCTGCCATTTGATACTCCCACTGCCTTCATGAGAGCTATCTCGCTCTTTTCCTTTGATATGAAGCTTCGCTCCATGAGAATAACTATCAGCGAAGTCACGACCACCGTGAGTATCATCATCAGCTTCTTGATGGCGCTGAGAGTGTCGGACATTCCTGTTGCTGAATTTATCATTTCCGAGGGAGTATATACCTTGTCGCTGTCAATGATCCCTTTCAGCATTTCTATGTTTCGTGCAACAGTCTCCTTGTCGGGATCTCCGTCAAAATCTATCTGTAATCCCATTGTTGAGTTGACCCGTGTCGGAGCAAATTCAAAATCAGAGTGCAGCAGCGCGCAGTATCCGTTATACTCAAAGGTCGAATACCTGCCGGTAATAAGGAACTCATATTCCTTGTCGCCGATGACTGTCCTTACTCTGTCACCTATGCCTGCACCAATGCTATCCATAGCCTTTCCTGTCATTGCTATCTCATCGGTCTTCTGAGGAGCACTTCCCTCATTCATACGCTGGCGGTAATCATCTCTGCTCTTTATTATCCAGTAGCCTATATTCGCCTTTTTATCCTTATATGCGGTTTCGCCCCTTGCCCCTATAGCAGTTGAACATTTTCCGGGGATGCCGTTTTCCTCCAGCATCTTCTCACTATCGTCAAGGAGTTCACGGTATTTCATGGGGTCCTCATACAACTCCTTGAAGTACTCAACATCAGCAATTATTGCATCGCATTCAGGCACAGTGAATACCCATAATATTTTCTCGCTCCTGAGCGTCAGGGCAAAGTTCGACATCAGCATCATCAAAAGCATACAGAGCGTGAATATCAGTGTTATTATGCTGAATCGCTTGGGTGCGCTGAGTACGTCATTCAACGCCATAAATCCTGTTGACGGCAGCTTTGAGCGTCCGAGGTGCAAGATGCTCTTTCTGCGGAAGCGCTCACCTGTCTGACCGCTGCGTACTGCATCTATGGGAGAGAGCTTCTTTACTCTGCGTGTGCAGAAATAGCAGAACAGCAGTATAACCGCAACTACGAGCACGGAGCTGATAATCCCCATAAACCTGCTGTTATTATCGTCAAGGACTGCATTTTCGGATACAGTCTTCATCATTGCATCCGTAAGAGGCAGCGAGCATATAAATCCAATAGCTGCGCCTACGACCGAAATAGCCAGATACTTGACGATGTACATACCTCGTATGCTCCTGTTGTCAATGCCCACAGCCTTCATAACGCCTATCTCGCGGAACTCCTCCGATATGGTGAAACCGATGGTAAACCGCAGAACCACAAATCCCGTAAACATCAGGATCACACTTATTGCCATAAGCAGATATGCCGCAAGAATATCAAAAAGGTAATTATCCTTCATCTCTTCCCTTGTACTAAGAGATACCGACTCACTGTCTTTGATGAGTTCCCGTACCGCATCGACATCCTCGGTATTGACATAAACGGTCATTGAGAGCAATCCGTTAAAATCAGTATTCTCATCCTGATCCAGATAATTGTAATCCTCGCTGTCTATGATGAGAAATGGATTTGCAAAAGATTCATGGCTCAGAAGCGCCCCCTTGAATCTTCCTCTGTATCTTAGAGGGACTGTCTGTCCATCAATATTGACATCAAAAACATCTCCCTCTTTGATATCAAGATTGAAAAGGAATGGCGAATTGGCATAGAAGCATCCTTTTTCCACATCAGTGATGACATTATTGTCTTCGTCAAAGTACTTTGTGCCCATATTATCATCGGAGATAAAAAATGCAGGATTGATAAAGTTATCAAGCTTTACGCCGTCTCTGCTGAAGTTCTTCGAGCTCGTTACCATTATGTATTTCTCTGTCCTGACCTCACTGACACCGGGAAGCTCTCTTATCCTGTCGTCCAGATCGCTTTCCGCAGGCATACTCAGAGCTACATCCGTTACGTCGGAAATGTCAAAAAAGTGGTCTATACCGCCTGTTACGGCTATGATGTTGTTGATACTTGCCGCTGCGAACATCGAGCATATGATGACAAACAGCAGCAGTATGATGTTCATTGTCCTTTTGCGTTTAAGGTCCTTTTTCAATATTCTCCAGAACATTATCTCTACCTCGTTTCCTGTGTTGTTTTCTCTATGCTCTGATTATATCACGGAAATTCTTAACAAGTCTTTAACTTTTCTTAACTCCGTAAAAAATGCAAAAAGGCAGAGTAACTTCCCTGCCTTTTTATACATATTATATGGAGCTGTCCGCTCCGCGGTCACAGTGACCTGCCCAGACGGTATGCCTTTTCGGGATACTCCCCAGACATTGTCATGGAGGGAGTTCCGCAGCCGTACCCCAGCACCATGCCCATATCCTCAAAGTTGATGTAGCGGACAAGGGTCTTATAGTGAGCCGTAAGGGCATCAAAGGTCCAGTCATCCGAGTTCCATGCCACTGTGAGCAGTGCTGACTTCAGATGTCTGCGGTTGAGGCTGCTGTTGTAAGCACAGAATCGGTCAACGACGGTTTTAAGCTGCGCCGACATACCATAGTAGTACAGCGGTGTGGCGAATACCACCATATCGCAGGAAAGGAGCTTCCTGCGGATAAGCTCGTTGTCGTCCCGCTGAACACAGTCCCCCTCATAGCCACAGGCTACACAGCCTGTGCAGGGAGCCACATTCATCCGACAGACGTCTATCACCTCCACCGAATTGCCGCTCTCCTCGGCGCCCTTTCTGAACTGCTCCGCCAGTATGCTCGTGGAGCCATGAGGATTTGGACTTGCCATAAGTACAACTATTTTCATACTGCACCTCTTTCCGATACTCAGCTAAGACCGTCTATCCAGCTCTGTATCTCGTCCTCTGTAACGCTTCCGCTGAATCTTTCGCCGTCAAGCCAGTTTCCGCTGCCTGCCTGTGCTGCAAGATTGCTTCCGCTACTGCCTATGGAGCTGCTTCCCGATGTGCAGAAAGGTACCACCGTCTTGCCCTCAAAGCTGTGTGACTCAACAAAGGTACTCATGATACGGGGAGCGTCTCCCCACCAGATAGGATAACCGATATATACCGTAGAATAGCTGTCAAGGCTGACAGTGTCACCTGCAATTGCAGGACGGGCATCGGGATCGTTCATCTCCTTTGTAGAGCGGCTGTTATCGTCGTTCCAGTCAAGGTCGGCATCGGTATATGGTTCGGCAGGAATTATCTCGTAAAGGTCGCCGTCGGTGACAGCGGCTATGCGCTCAGCAACTCCCTTGGTGGTGCCTGTTGCGGAGAAATACACGATCACGGTATCATTGCCTGTGCTGTCAGAAGCTTCCGTCACTTCGGGCTCTGTCTCCTCATTCTGCGAAGCAGTCGTGTCCTCGGCGCTGCTCTGAGCCGTCTCGGTGGTCTGCTCCTGCTGAGCCTCGGTCTGAGCTGCCGAGGACTGAGGGGAGCTGCTGCCTTTTTCGGAGTCGCCGCAGGCTGTGAGTCCGAGCACACACACTGCTGCTATTATGGGTAAAATAACTCTTTTCATTATATCACCTGCTATTACTTCAGCTTGCCGTAGTCCTCGTCGGACACTGCCTCGCACCACTCTGTGCTTGCCTCCTCGCCTGCTATCTCAAGTGCCAGATGTGAGAACCAGCTGTCGGGTGCAGCACCGTGCCAGTGCTTAACGTTTGCGGGGATATTGATGACTGTTCCCGGAGTGAGCTCCACAGCCTCCTTGCCCCATTCCTGATAATAGCCTCTGCCGCCTACGCAGATGAGCATCTGACCGCCGCCGCTCTTGGCGTGGTGGATATGCCAGTTATTGCGGCAGGCAGGCTCGAATGTGACATTGTAAACAGGCACCTGCTCCGTGGAAACGGGAGCAAGATAGCTCTGTCCCACGAAGAACTGTCCGTAGGGATTATCCTCGCCTATGGGGAAGAATATGGTGTTCCGGTATCTGTCCTTGTCGGTGAGCTCGGGGGAAGTCTCGTTCCAGACCTCCTTTGCAAGCCTGAAAACTGCCCATCCCTTTGGCCAGCCTACATACATGGTGGCATGGGTGATAATGGCTGCTATCTCCTCTTTTGTGACTCCGTGAGCCTTTGCATTCTGAAGATGATAGCTGAGGGAGCTGTCTGTGATACCTGACGCCATCAGCGATACCACGGTAATGATACACCTTGTCTTTACGTCAATGGACTGCTCGTTCCACACCTCACCGAAAAGCACATCGTCGTTGAGATGTGCAAATGTGGGGGCGAACTCGCCAAGCTGTTCTCTGCCTGCTGTCTGTACTATTTTTTCACTCATGATATATCTCTCCTGTCCGTTAATTATTTGCTTTTAATCTCAAGGCTGTCGTACCACGCCTTTACATCTTCCTTTTTTGCACTTGCTGCAAAGCGCTTTCCCGTAAGCTGCTTCCCGATGGGCACCAGTGCGGCAATATTGCGCTCGCTGGCGGAAATGCCGCTGCTTCCCGATGTACAGAACGGTATCACTGTCTTGTCCGAGAAGTCATATCTCTCGAGGAAGGTGTCGATGATACGGGGCTCCTGTCCCCACCATATGGGATAGCCGAGGAACACCGTGTCATAGCTGTCAATGGAAGCTATGGGCTTTGCTATCTCAGGACGCACCGTCTTGTCGTTCTGCTCCTGATTTGCGCGGCAGGTGGAGTTGTTGTACTCTATGTCCTCGTCGGTATAGGGCACAGCAGCCTCGATGACATAGCTGTCCGCACCTGTGATATCTATGAGGTATTCCGCTATCTTTTCGGTGTTGCCTGTGCGCGAGAAGTACACAACGATGGTGCTGTTATCGGGCTCGGGAGCACTGTTTTTCTCTGCCTCACCCTTCATGAGACACAGGTCAAAAACGTCCCATACCTCATCACCGTTAAGGTCATAGGGCTTGTCGGTCAGGTCCTCCGTTTCCTTTCCGAGGAGGAAGTCCTGAAGGGCGCGAACATTCTCGGCAGTATATCTGCCTGCGGCTGTAGCTGCCGAAACAGCGTCAGTCTCCGCAGCTGTTCCTGCTCCTGTCTGACTCAGAGCCGATGCGGTCAGCATAAGAAATCCCGAAGCTATTACTGATATGAGCTTTTTCATACTACTCTCCTTTCGGAGCGGCAGCTCAGAACTTTCCGCCGAATACGGGGAAGAAACTGTGCTCGCCGTAGTTCTCGATGTGCTTTATGTTTTTGAGGGCTTCCATGTCAGCGTCGGAGATGATGAAGTCCAGCTCCGCGTTTTTCTTCATATGCTCGGGATCAGCTGTCTTTGGAAGAACTATCATTCCCAGCTGTATGTCAAATCTTATGCAGAGCTGCGGCACGGAAACTCCGTATTTCTCTGCCATTTCGGCAATAACGGGATTTTTCATTGCCTCGCCGTGAGCCACGGGAGAATATGCCTCCATGACTATACCCTTTGCTGTGCAGTAGTCGATCAGCTCTATGGGAGAGTTTGAGATGTGACAGAGCACCTGATCCACCATGGGCTTTATCTCCGCTGTCTCCCAGAGGCTTTCGATATCGCCCTGAAGGAAGTTTGAAACGCCTATTGCGCGGAGCTTTCCTGCCTTGTATGCGTCCTCAAGGGCTCTCCACGCCTGACGGTTGCCCTCAACAAAGCGGTCATCAGACTGATTGACCAGCTTCCAAGGCTGAGGTGAGTGTATTATCATCATGTCAAGGTAGTCCAGTCCCGTCTTGCAGAGAGTCTCGTCAATGCCCTCGGCTGCGGACTTGTAGTCCTTGTGCTCGGCAGCTACCTTTGAGGTAACAAATATGTCCTTACGAGGGATACCGCTTGTGCGGACGCCTTCTCCCACGCCGCGCTCATTGCCGTATGCCTGTGCTGTGTCGATATGACGGTAGCCCAGTGAAAGTGCAGCCTTTACAGCTTCTGCCGCTGCGCTGTCGTCAATGAGCCATGTTCCCAGTGCAAGCTGAGGAACTTCAACGCCGTTTGCTAAAGTGAGTTTTTCGTTAAACATCGTTATTACCTCCGTTTTATTTTATATTTTCTGGCTCCCTGTGGACCAGACGTGCTTTTCGTTCTTGTTTGCAGGCTTGTTCTGTGCCATTACTCCAGCAAGCGAATGAGGAACATAGGGCTCCTCCAGATAAGCGAGCTCATCGTCAGTGAGCTCCAGCTCCACCGCCTTTGCCGCGCCCTCGATGTGGTGTAGCTTTGTGGCACCCACAACTGGCGCTGTTACCTTGGTGAGCAGCCATGCAAGGGACACCTCTGTCATGGACACGCTGTGCTTTTCCGCAAGCTCCGCAACTCGCCTTATGATGACCTCGTCCTGCTCCTTGGTGGCGTCATATTTGAATTTGGCGTAGCTGTCCTCCTCGGCTCGCTTTGAAGTCTCACCGGGAAGCCTTGCAAGTCTGCCGCTGGCAAGTGCGCTGTACGGAGTCATGGCGATGTTGTCCTCGGCACAGAGCATTGCCATTTCGCGCTCCTCCTCGCGGAAGATGAGATTGTAGTGACCCTGAACGCTTACGAACTTCGCAAAGCCCTCCTTCTCCGCAAGGGCATTCGCCTTTGCAAGCTGCCATGCATAGCAGTTGGAAATGCCGATATAACGCGCCTTTCCTGCCTTGACTATCCTGTTGAGACCGTCAAGGATATCGTAAACGGGAGTGTTCCAGTCCCACATATGATAGATGTAAAGATCAACGTAGTCCATGCCGAGATTTTCGAGACTCTTGTTGATCATGCGCTCGATGTGCTGCTGACCTGTTATGCCTGCCTCGATATCGGCAGGTGTTCTCGGAAGAAACTTTGTTGCAACAACTACTTCATCGCGCTTTGCAAAGTCACGCAGAGCCCTGCCCACGTACTGCTCGCTGGTGCCTGACTGATAGCCTATCGCAGTGTCGTAGAAATTGACGCCGAGGTCAAGACCGCGTTTTATTATCTCGCGGGAGTGCTCCTCGTCAAGTGTCCATGAGTGCTGTCCGTTCTGTGAGTCTCCGAAGCCCATACAGCCCATACATATACGGGATACATTAAGGTCGGAATTGCCAAGCTTTGTGTATTTCATCATTTACCTCCCAACAGCTGCATTACGCAGGAATATATTATTTCATAAATGCTGTGCATTTTAAAATCCATTTTTGCTTCACGCATGGCTGTAAGCTGCTTTTCTGTGGCAAAAGTGTACGGATAGACCCCGAAAAGGAAGGGAAAGAATACAAAAATGAAGCTCTCTGCATCCGTATTCGGGAAAAACTTTTTCAGACAGACTCTGACTGCGTCCAGTGACGCACCGTATGCCACTTTGAAGTCGGTGAGCCTTTCCGCACGGGAATTCTCCTCCATGTCGTAGTGATTCATTGCAAGGAGCTTCAGAAGCTGCTGCCGCTTCTCAAGAGACTTCGCCAGAGTGTCCGCAAATTCCCCCGCAGTCATGCTGTCCTTTTCCTCCGAAAGAGCTGACAGCTCCTGCGCCCACAGCTCATACTCTCTCTGCATCAGAGCTAAGAATATCTCCTCTTTCGTCTGGAAATAGTTGTATATGGAAGTCCTTGTAAAGGACGTAACTGCGCCTATTTCCTTTATCGTTATCTCTTTGAAGCTCATGGTCTCATAGAGCTTCTCACAGGCGTTTATTATCTCCTCACGGCGTGAAGCCGTAAGCTCGGGTGAACCCTTCGGCATATCAATGCCCCCTTCATTTCATTCTGACACTGTGTCATTAATGATATTATAGCACTATACTGACACCGTGTCAATATATTTTCTTCAACTTTTAGTTTTTCGGCAAAACGCACTGTAAATCACCCGTCCATTAGTCAGAACTGCACAAAAAAGCCTCCCACGGTCGTACAGACCGAAGAAGGCTTTCATATTATTATCCTGACGGCAAAAACATCCCCGTTTATTTCTGCGGCAACATCCCAGCCAAGTCTGCCGCAGAGGAGCTTCACCACATAAAGTCCCAGTCCCGAGCCGCCTGATGTCCGCGAAGCCATACGGTAGAATGGCTCAAATACTCTGTCGATGTCCACGGACTCGCTGTCCGCAACGGTATTTTCCACGGAAAGTCTTACCTGCTCCCCCTCACGGCTCAGGTTCACGGCAAAGCTATCAACTGCGTATTTCTGAGCATTTGACATGAGGTTATTCAGTATCCTTGTGAGACTTCTGCTGTCGGCGCTGATAATTATGCCGTCGGCAATATCTATATCCGCGGAGATGTTCCGCTGTGATATCCAGTCATGCTGCTCCAGAACCGTTTCCGTCAGGATATTGCTGAGATTTACCTCCTCATAGGTAAGCTCCTCGCCGCCGCTCTCTGTCTTGGTGAGCTCGAAGAACTCGTCGGAGAGCTCCTTGAGATAGCGGTTTTTCTCCATGGCAATACTGAGGTATTCAGCGTTTTTTCCCGTAAGTCCGCCGCTTTTCTCTATCATTTGCAGATAGCCCAGCGAAGCTGTCAGCGGTGTGCGGAAGTCGTGGGAGATACCTGATATTACTGTGCTCAGCTGGCGCCTGCTCTCCTCGTATTCCATGGCAAGTTTTCGCTGGATATCGGTGTGCTCGTTGACCTTTACCGCCAGCCCAACTATGTCCTTGTCGAAGTCCGACACCTTCATAGGCTGGCTGTAACCGCTGTCCTTCAGCTTTTCAAGCTCCCGTGAGAAGCTGCGGATATTACGCTTCAAGGACAGATATTTCCGCAGCAGCACTGCCGAAAGCAAAAGGAGGCACACGCAGACTGCTCCAAGTAAAATTTCCATAGCGCGAACCTCCTTTTCTTGATTTATTAAACGTGACCGCCGATAGTTGTCCTTACATACCACTTTCTCTTGTGGGACGTATAGGCAAGAGCGTACATTATCGCAAACTCGATGATAAAGCCGATGAGCGCCTTTACCACAAGTCCTCCGCTGAGGTAGCCGTTTGCCGCCAGTGTACATTCCGTTGCGGGGAACCACCCGAATATGGCAACAACAGTATCTGACATTGAGATAACTGCGTCTTCATTTGAAGCAAGTCCCAGCATTGAGACGATATTCTCAAGAATTATCCTGACATACGCTAAAACAATGCCTTCCCCTGTCTTTATCGTCATGGATATGCCGATGACAAACATTGTCATTCTCAGAAAAACGATATAAAACAGCGCAATAGCCATGATCGTCTTCAAATTATGAGAATATATCAGCATTATCAGGCTCAGGGGGATAAAGTACATCACCGTAAGAAGCGATGTATATACTATGATCCTGTACCATATGAGCTTGTGGACGTTTGCACCGTCCATTATTTCGTAGTGTGCAGTGCGGTTTGTGTAATGCTTTCCTAATAGTGCTCCTGCACACATTGCCATCATACAAGCCATAATCGGAAAGCTGCCTGCTGCCACCTTATAGCTGGGGTGAAGCGGATCCGACATGAAGGTGCCAAATACTAATGTCAGCGGCATAAAACCAAACAGTATGTATGCCAATACGCTTCTTCCTCTTGTTATGCGGTAAAGCTCTGCTTTTATGTAATTACTCATGGCTGCCACCTACCTTTTCAAGATAATAGTCCTCAAGGGACTGTCCCGATTCGTAAAGCTTGGTGATTATGCAGCCGCTGTCGGTAACGGTCTTGGAAATGCGCTCCACCGCGTCAAGCTGCTCGTATATCTCGATGTCTCCGCTCTGGAGCACCTTGTAGCTGCCGATGGAAAGCTTATCTTCAAGCACGGCTGCGGTCTTTTCGGTGTTGTTTGTCCTCAGCACTATGTGGCTGCGGCACCTGTTGTGAAGCTCCTCAAGGCTGAGATTTTCCACAAGCTGTCCCTTGTTGATTATGGAGAAGTCCGTGCAGAGCTCCGAAAGCTCGGACAGCAGATGGCTTGATATGAGTATGGTGACGCCCTGATCCTCCGAAAGCTTTTGCAGTATATGTCTTACCTCTACTATGCCCTCGGGGTCAAGACCGTTTACGGGCTCGTCCAGCACCAGCACCTCGGGCTTTGTGAGGAGAGCCATTGCAATGCCCAGTCGCTGTCTCATGCCAAGGGAAAACTTGAGCGCCTTCTTCCTGCCCGTGTCCTTAAGATCAACGATGTCAAGCACCTCGTCGATGCGCTTTTTATCGGGATAGCCCCTTACATAGCGCACATAGTTGAGGTTCTCGTATGCGGTCATATTGTAGTCCACTATGGGAGCCTCTATCATGAAGCTCATGCGTCTGCGGTTCAGGTCAAGATCATCGCGGCTTCCGTAGAAGCTCAGCTCGCCCGAGGTCTGGAACATAAGTCCCGCAAGTATCTTCATTATGGTGGTCTTGCCTGCACCGTTGGGACCGATGAGTCCCGTAATGCTCCCATTTTTTACATCAAGGCTGAAATTCTTCACCACCTCGGCTTTTTTGAAGCGCTTGGTGATGTTTGTCATGGTTATCACGCTATTGCCCATAGCGCCGCCCCCTTTCGTCTTCGTTGATCCTATTCTAACAGGCAAGTGTAAAGAAAAGGTTAAGCGAATGGTCAAGAATATGTCAAGTTATGAGACGATAACCCATTCCCCACACAGTCTCGATATATTCGTTGTCGGGGTCAAGCTTTTTAAGCTTCTGACGGATATTGCTCATATGCACCTTAACGGTCTTGTCGTCGCTTATGTATGACTCTCCCCACACGCTCTCAAACAGGTTCGCCTTTGACCACAGCTTCCGGGGACTTTGCAGCATGAGCTCCAGTATGGAGAACTCCTTGCTCGTCAGTGACATGACGCTTCCGCAGACGGTGACTGTACCTGCGGTAACGTCAAGGGTAAGGTTCTTGCAGGTAAGCAGCTTAACCTCGTCCTGCGCGGACTTTGCGTCATATCTGCGAAGCACCGCCTCCACACGCACCAGCAGCTCGTCAAGATCAAAGGGCTTTGTCAGATAGTCGTCCGCGCCCATCCTTATCAGGTCTATCTTGGAGCGCGTATCGCTCTTTGCCGAGACTACGATAACGGGAATATCCGTGAACTCCCGTATCTTTGTAAGCACCATATCGCCGCTTTGGAAGGGCAGCATGAGATCAAGTATCAGCAGGGATATGTCCTCCTGCTCACGCACCATGCGCACCGCGTCAAGCCCGTTCAGCGCGGACAGTGTCTCATAGCCCTGTGAGGACAGATATTCGCAGATAAGACGGTTTATTTCCCTGTCGTCCTCCGCTGTCAGTATCTTCTTCATAGTGTTCCTCCGGATAAAATGTTTGTTGTTAACATTATATCACAGCGAATGAGAAAGGTCAATCACCCGACGGATAGCCAGCGGGTCCTTATGATCGGAACTGCATATCTCCATCACTCTTTTACCGCAGATATCCTTTTCCGATGCCATTTCACGCTCAAAAACTACACTTCACGCTCTGCCATTGACTTTATTCATCTGACGTGATATAATTATTACGTTATTATTATGCAATAAACAATATATATCATCGCACACTAAATCATTATAAAAGGAGAGTTTTTATGGAAAAATTTGTTATTGACCCCATAATAAGTGAACAGTTCAAATACTATCAGAATATGTGTTCACTTCTGGCAGAATTCAAAGATTCAACATTTGCTCCCCCGGCTGCACTCGAAAAGATCAATGAATGGGAAGAAGAAAACGATACAGTTTTACCTCATCAGTATAAGAGCTGGCTCATGTTAACGGCAGAATCTTCTATTTTAGATCAATTTATTGATTTTTCATGGCCCGAAATCGGAACTCTTAAAGAAGAAAACGATATAATTATCATCGCTTCCGTGATCGGCGACGGAGAAACAGTCTTTATCTCACGTTCTGACGGAAAAATAATGTCAATATTTGAAGGCGAGACCAAGGAATACAACGATTTCGACGATTTCTTGACAATAAAGTCCCTCTACATCGAGTCGATGGCAGAAGAATTCATTGGCGAAGATTGGGGAGATATCTATGATGAAATGTTTGAGGATTGATCATCATTAAACAACATTGTGATCATCATTTCGACAGGATGCCGGTATCAAAACCTGACAATAACATTATAATTAAAGCCGATACATAACGTATCGGCTCTGTTACTATTTGGTTTGGTTCGGTGTGTTTACTCTGACGGGCAAGACTTGCAGGCTGCCCGTTTTTGTTTTATTATACGTTGGTGCTTATGTATCTTTAAAGAGTTCCTTTTTGGATATAAACTCTCTTATCTTTGTGCTGATACGCTCACTCTCAAAATAGTGGATATAGTGACCGCAGTCAAGGAAAACCGTTTCGGCGCCAACACCGGCAGCGTACTTGCGCTCGTTCTCACGCCAATTAGCCGATACCTGTTTACCGTCTGACACGAACATCAGCATAGGACAGCGTGGCATTTCCGATGATGCGGTGACCTTAGCATTAGCCTGCACCGCTCTCGCTTCATTTATATAACAGTCGTTCATCAGATTTCTCTTTTTGAGCAGCTTAAGCTCCCTGCATTCATTTTTATCAAGTCCGCGCCTGCTCAATGGATACCAGAAAAGCAACCCCAGTCTGTTGAGCTTCTGAAATTTCTTCATAAGACCTATTCGCTTTTTTATCTCACTGTCACTCCACTCCATGTAGGTTATTGGCGTTGCCATATCAAGTCCGATGATCGCCGCTACATCTTCGGGATACAGCTGTTTCCACCTGATAGCCTCCAGACCGCTCATAGAGTGCGGCAGAAGAACATAAGGCGGCTTTTCACCTGCGGACTCCAGCGCCTTTCTCTGATAAGCTATAACATCGTCTATTTTACATGAACCTTCATACAAGTCAGAGTAACCGTAACCGAATTTTTCTATAACTATGATCCTGAAATCTCCGATCAGCTTCTCATACAGTATCTTAAAAACATACATGGGTGCTGCGGTCCCCGAGCCTGACATGAACACAAGCTTTGGCTTTCTCCCATCTCCTGCCCTGAATATGTGCAGCTTATGACCGTTTATATCAACATATTTCAAATCTGTCCTAAAATTATACTTCATATTATTCCTCAAATTCCTGCGTTTTTTAGTTCTTGTTCAGTTATGATCTATAGTTCATCAGCTGATCTCACAGCAGCTCCCTCATTCGCGGAGTGATATTCCAGCAGTCCTCGGGCTCCTCGTCCACACATGACCACGAAAAAATGGTATGCCTGTGATTATCGCGGAGAAGTATCTCCTTCGTGTCAGCCCACAGCCTGTCCGCCGCAGCCTGCTCCCCGTCCTGCTCCAGCAGGTCTTCTATCCCCTGCACGATAAGGTTCACAGCAAGGTATTTCTGCCAGATGTCCATATCCTCGGAATGCCTGTTGTAGAAAGCGATATAGTCATCTGTGTGCTTGGGGTCGCCTGCACACCACTCCCAGTCCTGTTCACCCGAAAAAGGCAGTCTCACACCGCACTCCTCGTTCATTTTCTCATAGAAATTATCCATTTTCTCTCCTCATCTCTTTTTCTCTGTGTTTTATAAATTATAACATAAAAGCTTCAAAAAGGCAAGATAAGCGGCATAAAAGTTTCCCAGCAGAAAAGCGCTGCCGCAAAACAGGGAGCGGCGGCTCTACGCTTACTGTGCTTCACCATGACCGAAACGGTTCACCGAACCGCTGGTAATGAACTATCTCACGTTCACGGAGAAAGCGTATGGGGTCCCTTACATCGGGATCGTCCGCAAGTCTGAGTATATTGTCATAGGTGGTGCGGGCTTTCTGCTCCGCAGCCATGTCCTCCTGAATATCCGTAAGGATATCGCCCTTGGACTGGAAATAAGCCGCTGTAAAGGGCGTTCCCGAGGCAGCTACGGGGTAAATGCCCGTAGTATGATCCACAAAGTAGGTATCAAAGCCGCTTGCCTTTATCTCCTCCATGGACAGGTCCTTGGTGAGCTGATAGAGTATCGCCGATATCATTTCAAAGTGGGCAAGTTCCTCTGCACAATAATGATATACACGAGGAAAAGCCGCATATAACTGCGGCTTTTTTTGTCAAGTGCAAAAAGTGCGGAATTTTCAAATCAAGCCTTCTTTTTTGAGCTTGTATTCGATCAATTCCACAGCCCATTGAGAGGGCTTTCTTCTTCCCGCCTCCCAGTCCTCAATGGTGCGTTTCGGAATGCCGAAGTATTCCGAGAACTCTTTCTGCGTCATATCGCAAGCTGTACGGAGTTCCTTGATCGTCCGAACGTGGGGCTCATGCAGGTCATATATTTGTACGGGGTCGTTCTGCTTTATAAGCAAGTCCAGCAAGCTCTCCGCTGTCATAACTGCGAGTCTTTCGTCGGCTTCAAGCTCCGATGCCTCTATCGGTGCTTCGTCGACTACAAAGTCGTAGTTGACAGCAAATTCTATACCGTGCTCCTTGTACTCCTTTAGCCATACGGCAAGGAGCTTGTCCTTGCCGCATTCTCTGATGTCTTTTTTCAACTCTTCGATAAGCTCTGAGCACTCGTAGCTTATCGGGTAGCCTTTGCTCCCTATCAACATTAGCAGTACCCCGCTTTCATCTGCTTGCAGAGGTTAGATGCTGCCTCAGCATATGCCTTCTCTATTGCTGCGTTAAGTTCTTCGATAATGCCGTTATACTCTCTTGAGATAATCTCGGTGTTATACCAGCCTTTTATTCCGACAACCTTAATTCTTGCCGTAAGTTTATCGACTTCTTCTCCCGCAATTCTTGCGCCGACTTCTCTGTCAAGGCTTATTGCTTCATTAACTGTGAAGCATCCTCCGTTCTTGATGATGTTCATTATTTCCTTTTTCATAAAGTCCTCCTTGCCTTCTGGCGACCTGCATTACCCACTTGACTTTTTTCTGCCTTTGTGCTAATATGATTATATCATCGGTAGGGCGGCGGCAGATACCGCCCAACCTTTGATTTTGTTCAGTTGAGGTCTCAGCCTTTTGGCTGGGACTTCTTTTTTAATTTCTTTTTCAGTTTCTTTACTTTAATTTTTAGTTTAATGTTTTCTTCGACAAGTCTTTTAAATTCTCTTGCCTGTTCATTTGTCATTTTTTTCATTTTCTTCTCCTTTCTGGCATCTGCCACCGTATTAGGAAGGCTGTTTCCCTTTCCTTGATTATATTATATCACGCATTGCGTGATTTGTCAATAACTTTTAAGAAAAAAATACTCATTGAGTGATATTTGTATACTTGCACAAATATTTGTACTCTGTTTTGTACATAATAAAAGGAGCTTCCAAAGGGAAACTCCTTTTATTATTTCTTTGTATACCTCTTTCCGTATATGCTTCTCCAGTTGCCGTTTTTATATTCTTTGCGGCATTCGGGGCAGGCTTTAGCTCTGCCCGAGCGTTTAAAATCTTTGCCGCATATAACGCAGCGGGCGTCTGGCACTCGCCTTTTGGCATTACGCGCAGGATTTATAATCTCTTTGTTTTTGCGGTAATATTCAAGGGATTGCTCAGTGTCAAGCTTTTTGTGCATGATATCCTGACATTTCGGACAGTATTTCTGCAATCCACCCTCAACAGTGTACTCTTCGCCGCAGTTCTGGCAGATGTCTTTACTTCCGAGGCTTCTTTTCGGAGTGCTCTTGCGATACTTGGCAGATCGTTCGCGCTGACGCTCTTTGCGGCAGTCGGGACAATACCATGCCCGAGGACCGCCTTTAAAGCTCACTCCACAAGTACGGCATATCCTATCATATATCGACATCGTCTGAGCCCTCCACCTTGAGCTCAGTGATAAGCTCGTAGCCGATAAGCAGTGCAAGGTAATCGGGAGGAGTGCGAGCCTCTTTACCTTCGGCACACCAGTTCTGCATGGACCTATACGGGATCATGTACTTTCCCGCAAAGGCTCTCATACTCAGACCTGAGAGTTCCACGAGTTCTTTCATACTGTTTTCGGCTGCTGCGGCTATTATGTCTACAGCTTTTGTCAGCCCATCGACTGTAAGCTTCAGCTCCTCGGGAAATCCTATTTCGCCCAGCAGGCGCTCTTTCGAGCGCCCGAGGTTGATGTATTCGCCTATCAGCGTTTTGTAGTAATCGTAGTTCATGATTAATACTCCATTTCTGCTGCTTCGTAATCAAAGCAATAGTTTCCGCAATCGTCGAGGTAAAAGCCCTCAACTTCTTTTTCGTAGCCTTTTCTGCAATCGTCCTGATCGTTGATGTCATATCCGAGTGAGTACATTGCTTCTTCAATTGTGAGTGAGCGGTTAGTTGTGATTGTACCGATTTCAATTCCATTTACCTTAATAGTCATAGTGCCCTCCTTGCCTTTCGGCGTTCATCTTTCGGGGTTCTATCCCCCTTTCCTCGATTATATTATAGCACTCATTGAGTGCTATGTCAATAGGTTTTTAAAATAATAATACTCATTGAGTGATATTTGTATACTTGCACAAATAACTGAACTTTGTTTTGTGTAAAATTAAAGAGCTCCCCGAAGGGAGCTCTTTCTCAATCGCCCAGCAGACCGCTGAACTCGTGATCGTCTATGATAGGCACTCCGTCGATGATCACCTTGAGATGATGGACGGTGTGTGCCTTGACAGGCTCGGACTGCTGCACAGGCTCGGGCTTGGAAAAGCCGTTGAGGCCCTTGCCCTTGATGATTGATGGGTAGTCCATGTACGACTCGTCAAGATCGACTTTCTCGGTGATACCCGATACTCTGCCCACGTCAGATTTTTGCCATACGCCGTAAGTCTTGACGTACTGCGGCTTGCTGCCGTATCTTGCCACCCACTTGTCAAATGCTGCCAAGCGTGAGATGTCGAGTCTTTCCGCGAAGCCGTACACATCAGAGGCATATATGCCGCAGTAGTAGCCTGCCTGCTCCATAGTCTGACAAAAGCCGATACAAGCATCTGTTGCGCCTGTCTTATGCTCAGGAGCTGTTTTTTCCAGATCGATGTACACGGGGAACTCGAACTGCTTGCCCTCGATGATCCTCAGGAAGCGCTTCGCGTCCGCGATACCGTCCTCGCGGGATATGCACTTGCTGCCGACAATGTAGTATGCACCGACAGCGAGCCCGGCACCCTTTGCGCCGGCATAGTTCCGCTGGAAGGTGCTATCTTCATAAAATCCATCATCTGAGCCGCCTGCCTTGATAATCGCGAACTCAATACCGCTGTTCTTGACTGCGATCCAGTCGATAGTCAGCTGATGTCTGCTGACGTCAATTCCGTTTTTCATCTTTTTCCTCCTCGTCTTCAAATACTTTTAGCCTTTTTACAATTTTCTTCGCCCATAGTGCATTGGGGTTTATCACGCAGTAGTTCTCAAGCATCGAGAGCATCTCCATGAGAGCTATATACCCGAATACCGCGATTGCCGCAATCGTGCCGGCTATCTGCGTCAGCTTCTCGGGTTTATCCCCGTAGTATCGCCCGAGGGCCTTGATGCCTATCTCGAGCCAGCAGGTGGCGGTCATTATGATGATCTCAGCTATCTTGTTCAAGCCTCCTTTCCGCATCTTGCTGCTGCTGAGCTTCCGTGTGATGTATGCCTTGATTATACCTGTGATGAAGTCCGCTATTGCGAGACCGAGTACTACTGTTATCATGATTATATACTGCATTACATTTCCCTCCTTAACTATCTGCATTGTTATCACCTGCATCTGTACTTGTAAGCTGTGCAGTTGACTGCACAGAGCTGAGGCTGTTGCCGCCGCCCTGAAGCGCCTGCACCATCGCGTAGAGCTCGGCATAGCTCGGACGGTATGGCTGATAAGCCTGTGATATATCCCATGCTGCTTTCGAGCAGACCATGGGACGGAATACCGCATTTGATATACTTGTGCCATTTATGACGTAGATCCTCACGAGCACCTTGCTACACGAGGTAAAGCTTCCCGTCGTACCTGTGTCGGACGTCGTACCCGCGATAGCGATGTTGTATGTGCTTGCCGAGCCGCCTGACGGGCAGCCCGAGAGGATCCAGTTGCCTGCCTCAATCGAAAAGCCTCCCGGCATTGAAAGAATGAAAACTGCATTTGCTCCCGAAGCTGTGCCGTTTGCTGTGATTGACATATCATCGTTGACTGTGAATACGACTCCGCTTGAGTGAGTGTAGACATTGTTCTCCCATGTACCATAGGTATTCAACTGCTTGAGACTATCAACAGATGTTATCGGCAGGCGGTTTTTCGCTCCGCCGTCGATAAGCTCAGCAAGTGCGGCACGGTCAGCGGCTTCGGCGGTATCGAGATCACTCTGAGCGTTCTGCACTTCCGAGATATTCTCCGCCTGCTCATGCAGTGCGGTGTCGAGCTTGTCCATATTCTCGGTGATCACACTCATGTCGAACTTGTCGGCGTGATCTTCCTGCTTGCCGAGGTTATAGTTCGACGTATATGTAGTACTCATTATTTTCCCTCCAGTTCGTTTATCGTTCGGCGCTCAAGTTCTGCTATGTCGAACGCTTCCATGCCCGCAATGCTCATACTCATGAGTGCAGTCTGAGTATTGTACAGCTCCGCCTGCATCGACTGCATGGCGGCTACGTTCTTGCCCTCCACAGAATTCGGGGACACTATGGTCTGCGACATGACTGTCTGCCGTATCAGCGAGCGTCTGGTATTGCCGAGGGTGATCTGTATCGCCTCGCCCGTCAGCTCATTCCTGCGGATAGAGACTATCTTCATCTCGACATCTATGCCGAGATGTTCGACATAGATCGTTCCCTTGTAGCCTACGTCGTAGTTCTGCAAGTTCAGGAAATCTTTGTACTTCGGGTCGCCCTTGATGTTGGCGACCTCCACAACAATGGAGACCGTCGGCGTGCTCATGTTATCCCAGTACGGCCATACAGATTTCCACAGACGCTCGATGCCATCGGCTGCCTCGTCTGAGTAAGTAAAATGGATACGCCTTGTCTTATGATGATGTACGATCCAGTCGCCCGATGTATCGTACCATACGCCTACCATGTTACCGTAATTGTCGACGCCGATCAGGTTCGTGACCCAGCCCGACATATCTATCTTGAAGGATATCTTCGTAAGGTCGGTGCCGTACCTCAAGGTAAACGCATTGCCTTCAGGTGCTCCCTCAAGTGTCTGATTGACGCTCATGTGAAAATTGTCTCGATATACCTCGCCACCGTAGAGAGTGACGAGCGAGTTATCGGCGCCGAAAATCGACTCGATGATGCTCTGATCGGTGATAGCGCATTCCATCTGTCCCTCGAGGTCGGATGTGATATCAAACGTATACTCTCCGACCATGTGCTGCTGATTTGGAAAGTCCTTGACGCGGTGAGCGTTCAGCTGCGTGATGTAGTTCTCGCCGCCGACGGCTGTGAATTGTGCCTCCTCTATCCAGTAGTCGCTCATATCGTAGGTGATATGCCATGCATGGGCTGTGATATACTCTGAGTCTGCCTCTGCGACTATCTCAGTCTCATCTATGCGGAAAAGCTGACTGTTAACCTTGACGATGTTCTGCCCTACTATGTATGTCCATTTCCCGAATGGGTCTATCGGGTGCGTGAGAGTGATATCCCAGCGCCCTTTATCCTCTTTTTCTGACGTCACTTCCGACGGCATAAGGATAGCAATGCCGTTGTGGTCAAAGCCGCTCTGCGGTTCGTGTATGTCATATATGCTCACCTGCGCAGGGCGTTCCTCAGCCCACATCGGCACAAGCTCCTGCTCGGTGTACTTGATGTATACTGTAGGCTGCACTTCGCTGTCACAGGTGATGGTATTGCGGCCGTAGTAAGTGGGTATACTTCTGCCAGTGCTTGCAAGGGATATCGTCTGACCTGCTGTCAGCTTCTGTCCGATGTCTATCTCGATATCTGTTGCGCCTGCACCCACTGAGCTGATAGTCAGCGCAAGCGTTACCTTGTGCGGCTCCCAGCAGCTCTCGCCCGAGATAACGGGGCTGCCCGATATTGGCAGGGTGACGCTGAACTGCGATGTCGGTGTGTCCACAGGCACTATCATGTAGCGGAATACAAGATAGGGCGTGATATTATCAACAGCGTAGGAGCTGTCGTACTGGAACATCTTGGAGAATACGCCGACACTGGTCTCCTCCGCTATGGTGAATACGGACTCTTTTCGGGTCCATCTCCGCTGATTTTCGCTTTCGAAGAAGTTCTCCCAAGTTACTTCTATGAGTATATTTCCGCTGCTGTCCACAAGGTCGTATCTGGGGATATGGTTCCCCGGCAATAC
>NZ_UETD01000004.1:0-114881 GCF_900116855.1 Ruminococcus flavefaciens | reverse complement strand
CGGCGCTCGGCTGTTGCCATGTCCTCAGCCATGCCGTATACGTCGTATTTGCCTCTCACCGTCGCGTAGACGGTGTTGTTGTAGTTGTTGATAGTGGTGCCGCTGCCTGCTCCGACGGGGGTGTTTGTTGCCGTGCGGCTCAGAGGGGTTATCTTGATACCGCCGTTCATCACCTGCAAGAGCTCGGGGCCTGCCTCTGCGACAATACCCTGCTGTCCTATGCCTATGGTGCCGCCTGTGGCGTGAAAGTCATAGCCCTGACTTTTCCAGTATTCATAATCCGCCTGACTGTTGATACTGTGCTCATTGATGAGGTCGTTGTTAGCATAAAGCATATCGTTGAGGTATGATTGATACCTTGACGAAAAATTGCTTCCGAAAACGTCGCCGAGCTCATATCCCTTTTCTGTCGCCCACTGAAGGAGTCCCTGAACGTCAAAGCCGCTGTCGAGCTGCGACTGATACTTTTTCGTGAACTCGTCTGTGAACAGCCCGCCGACGTTTTCACCGCTCGCAATACCCCAGAGAAGGAGTTCCGATATGTTATAGCCTTTGTCAAGCTGATCCTGAACTATCTTCGTGTAGTCTTCTTGAAAAACGTCTCCGACGTCGAGTCCTGCTTCCTTCGCCCACTTGGCAAGCTCAGTTATGTCGAAACCGTCATCGAGCATTTTCTGCACGTTCTCGCGGAAAGTCTCGTCAAAGGCTTCGTTTGCATCAAGGCCCGCAAGCCTTGCAGAGTTAACAACTTCGCCCATCTCCTGCATGATGGCGTCAGCTTCTTTCTGCCGCCAGTTCTTGGAGTAGAGCTCTATATCCGAGTATATCTTTTCGAGACTTGCCTTGTATGCCTCTTTCCTTTCGTCAAGGCTGCTCTTGGTATCTTCGAGGATTTCTTTGTTCGCGTTTTTCTCGGTGTAAAGGATATCCTTTACATCGTCGTACCTCTCCTCTGCAAAGGCTTTTTCTGCGTCATCAAGGCGGTGCATATAGTCGATAGTGCTGTCAAATGCCTGCTTCGCATTCTGCCGGAGGTCTCCAGCTTCGATCGTTGCCTGCTTAGCATTGAGATATGCCTGTGCAGCAGCGGCGACTTCGTCACTTCCCCACGCCTCGTCATTACTCTTGCCAAATGCTCGGGAAGCCTTATACTGCCTCAGATAGTCCTCAGCGGAGATATCGTCACCTGCAAGAGCCCGATACTGCTGCTCCGCGGTGCTCATTTCAGATCGCGCAGCTGAGTACTGACTATCGTACTTTTCGTAGTTCGCCTGAGCTTCTGCGTTCTGACGCATCATTGCCGAGTTCATCGCCATGTACTGATCGACAAGAGCCTGTGCCTTTTCCTTCTCGATCACCTTGTCAATCTCTGACGCAAGCGTCTTGTAGTTCTCAATCTGGTTGCCTGTCATAGTGTACTCGGTACCGAGAGCACTGTTGAGCTCACCGAGGATATACTCGGCTCGTTTCTTGTCAGCGTCCTTGACTCTGCCCGAGGCATCTGCGAGGCTGTCGAGCTCTTTCCAGAGGTCTTCGGTACGCTTGGACTCGTTCTCGATATCGCGGGCTCGATCGTTAAAGTCGTCCTTCATCTTTTTGATCTCTTCGCGGGCAGCGTCTGCGGCTTCCTGCTCCGCTCGGAACTGCTCAGCAACCTCGGCGGATATATCTGTCTCCTCTTTCTGAGCGACTACAAGAGCGCCGATTGCGACGGTAAGACCGACAATTGCTGCTGTGACTGCCACGGCGGGGTTTGCAAGCATAGAGCTGTTAAGGAGCTTCTGCGCTCCGTCGGCTGTCTTCATGGCCGTGGCGAGTCCTTTGACAGCTTCTGCACCCTTGAGTGCAGTGCTGGCTATCTTCCATGAGGCATAGGCAGCGCCTACTCCCTTGATAAGCGGGAGCATATCACTTACCGTCTTCTCAATTGCAGGCAAATTCTTGTTAAAAGATAAAAGCTTATTTTCAATATACGGCATTGCTTTTTCAGCGATAGGAACAATTGATTCAAGTGCAACACTTCCGATTTCAATCAGTGAGTTCCGCATTTGGTTTTGTGCCTTTTCCAGCTTATACTCTTTTGTTTCAAGTTTCTCGAAAGCTATATCAGTAGCACCGGCGCTACTTTCCATCTTTTTGAGAGTTTCATTGTATGCATCCGCTGACTCTCCAAGCAAGACAAGACCTGCTTTTGACGCTTCCGCGCTGCCCCATAAGTCGCCAAACGAAAGACTATTCTTGTCAGCATTATCCTTGATTATTGTAAGCACATCGGCAAGGGTATTGCCTTCGTCCATCAATTCCTTAAACGATTTTCCAGTCTCTTCTTTGAGAACGTTCGAGGTTTTTGTACCGCTCTTTCCGAGTTCGTTAAGCATACTATTGATGTATGTCGTTGTTTCACTTGTTGCAACACCGTTCGCCGTCATGATCGCGTATCCAGCTGCAATCTGCTCAAGGTTGACACTGTACGCATTTGCAGTCGGTATGACTTTACCCATGGCGCTTGAGAGCTGCCCGACAGAGGTTTTGCCGAGGTTTTGAGTTTGTATGAGCACATCCATGACCTTGGCTGTGTCGGACGCTTCCATGTGATAAGCATTTAAGATTGTCGTCAACAAATCAAGTGTATCACCAGTGTCGGCGAAACCTGCTCTTGCGAGTTTTGTAGCGTCGCCGACGAATTTAACGGCGTTCCCGGTTTGCTGACCTGCCGAAATAGCATCATATGTCGCATCAGCTATGACATTCGCCGCAATGCCTGTTTCATTCGATAGATCGATGATATCATCTTTCATCTTTTCGATGGGTACAGTATCATCAGCTATAGTACTAACTTTTGCGATTGACCCTTCAAATTCCAGTGCTTGTTCGGTCGCGTTTTTAAGCTCAGAAGCAAGTTTTTCAAGGCCGTCGGCAGCAAGCTTAGCAACTGCTCCCTTGAGGACCGTGAAGCCCTCGGCAGAGCTCTCCGCGGTATTCCCCATCTTATCGAGACTGCCTGAAGCTTTTCCGGCTTCTCCGCTCAGCTCCTCGACGTGCTTTCCTGCGTCCTCAGCCTCGGCGCCGAGCTTCTCTGTCTCAGCTCTGGCTCTTTCAAGTTCGCGCTCAAATGCACGATACTGATCTTCGCCGATGGACTTGTTGTCAAACTGCCTTTGAATTTCTTCCTGTGCGTCTTCGAGGAGCTTGAGCTTATCCTTAGAGCTTTCGAGTGTCTTGTTGAGCAGCTCCTGTTTCTGCTGCCAGAGTACGGCAGAGTCAGGTGCCTCCTTGAGGGCGCGATTGACTTCGGACATCTCGGCTTTCGCCTTGCGGCCTTTACTCTCGACGGATTTAAGCGCCTCTTCCAGCTTGACGGTATCACCCTCATACTGTATGGTGATGCCTTTGATTTTTTTACTCGCCATTCTTTCGCCTCCTTGCTATGGCGGGACTGCTGCCGAGCTTCTCACGGTCGGGCTCGGTCGCTGATATAGCCTTGGCGTGCTCCAGCTGGTCGATGCCTTCCGCGGTGCGGCTGTAGTTCCATATGATCGCATCACGGAAAAGCTTCCAGAAGTCTGTGATAGGCAGTTCCCAGACCTCCGGGAAGCTCATACGGGCATACTCTGCTACTGCCTTGATGTGTGTCGTGGTGCAGTCATACGGGAGTACAGTCTGTGCAGTTGACTGCACAGGCGGGGCTTTGTATGCAGGCGTTTCCTTGATCTGAGCAAGCCAGGCGCCGAGCCTGACTTCGAGTGCAATTATATCCAGTGCCGAGAGCTTGTCTCGCACTGTTATCCCCTCGATATTCCGCGAGAGGTATTTCTCGGCGGCGTCGATTTTCTCATAGCTGTTTATCGGGCTGAAAAGCCCGTCGCACTCTCTGACGGTAGGTATTCCTATAGTCAGGAGCTGCTTCCCCAATCTGAACTGAAAAGCCTGCATTTTTTCCTCCATTTATGAAAAAAAGGCGAGCCGAAGCTCGCCTTATACTATGACTCAGCTTCGGTCTGAGTCTCTTTATCTTCTTTCTGCTCCTCTCTGATGAGAGGCACTCCACGGCAATTCTTATTGGTGGAGAGCTCTTCGAGACGCTCTGCCGTGGGCTTGAGCCCTCTGCGCGGATAAGCGTCGCCCGGAAAATACTTGCGACGATTATCCTGCTTGTCCTCGAAGTACTCAAGTACCTCGTACCTCATATCATGCTCCTGCGTCGATATTGTCCTCGTCGATTATGAGCAGATGGCCGTCGCTGAATGGCTCTGCCTGAATTCTCGGGGTGATCGTTGTGGGCTGACCGGGACGATATGATGCTGCGAAGCCGTTGATATTCTTACCGATCATCGTGTAGCGTACATCACCCTTGACCTTGTCCTTGTGTACCGCACGGAAAAGATATGTCTTTCCGTTAGCGTTGGCAACTCCGCCGATGAGGGTGCGGCGCTTTGCTGTTGCTCCTGTTCCTGAGACCGTTGCCGATGCTGTCTCAATGAGCTTCGAGATTGTATCACCGTTCCAAGTGATCATTCCGTAGCTCATATATCCGTTATCGTCGGTCATCTCATTGCGCGACGCTTTGCCGTCATCGCTCTTGACCGAGAAGTAGTTGGTCTGATACTCGAACTCTGCGCCTTCCTTGGTGCGTCCGATAAGGTTAGCGTCTACCTCAAGGGTAGCATCTTCAGGAATATCCGATATTGCTGTACCGGTCCACTCTGTGACATATACATCCACCGAACCAAGAGCGATACGGTCTTTTTCCTGTCTGTATGTAGTGGTATTAGACATTGCTATTTTCCTCCTCTATGTACTGTATTGTGCGGAACGAGAATACTGTAAGCAGCATTTCCTCGTCCTCGAGTGCTGTGTCACCTTCCTTGCCAATCTCTACCTCGCGGAAGAGATTTTCCAGACGGCGCTCCAGCTGAGGCTCTTTGTCCTCAGTGTAAAGCTCTATCGTGATTTCGACATCGCGATAAAGGTTGTAGTTGTCGGCACCTGTTATTTCGGTGTCGGACTCATAGTATACAATGAACGGCAGCTTCTGAGCTTTCTTAAAGCGCAGATATGCTACCGGTAAGCCAAGCGACAAGAGTCTGTCGCGGATCTCTTTCAGTTCCATTACAGCCCCTCCATCAGCTTGTCAAGTTCTTTTTCGGCGTGCT
The DNA here is from genome assembly GCF_900116855.1 of Ruminococcus flavefaciens. Classification (GTDB taxonomy): domain Bacteria; phylum Bacillota; class Clostridia; order Oscillospirales; family Ruminococcaceae; genus Ruminococcus; species Ruminococcus flavefaciens_R. The sequence goes on along the minus strand of NZ_UETD01000004.1, from coordinate 109,728 downwards.
CATTGACTATCGAGATATGCGGTATAGGGTCGGCGTTTCCGACCACTCTTTTAGTGCCATTTCTGACAACGTGGCCATTCTCGAGCAGATGCGTGAGACCGCCTTTCGCATTATAGATCGTCACTCTTGTGACGCCGCGTTCTTTCTCGATGATACATTTCCACTTCTTGCGGTAGTCACCTTTTTTCAGCTTCTTGCTGCTCCCCTTATAGACGGGAGAGAGACGCTTGAGCTCCTCGACCGCATTATTAGCGATATTGACGAGCCCGCTTTCCATCTCTTCCACGACCTCCTCGGTCATGGTTCTGGTTGCCTCGGCGAGAGCCTTGGCGAACTCGTCGGGGGTAATGATCTCATTCATTATCTTCCTCCCTCCGAGCCTTGATGATAAGCAAGGAGTCGGCTTCGGCGAGATTGTCGATGCTTACTATGTTGTAGTAGTGTCCTCTGTACTTGATGCGGTAGCTATCCGTTGTCATGTCTTCAAGCTTGCTGCAATAGCGGATTTTGAAGTCCTTGACTGCCTTATCACGGGGCTCCTTGGCAGTGTAGCTCTCCTTGTCGGAGTCACCCGTCACTGCGGCCCAGCATGAGTGATAGTCAGTCCAGCCGGGAAGCTGATTTCCGATCGTGTCGAATTGCTCCTCCGAGCTTGCCTGCTGTATCGTGATACGCTTATTCAGGCGCCCTACATCTGTTTCAAGCTTCATCGTCGGTCATCTCCTGCTCCGCTTGCAGCTGCGCTATGATTGATCTTATTGTGTACTGTGCTTTAACGCCTGCTTTCTCTACGGAGTAGCTGCGTTTCTCGTAGAGCTCTGTGATAATTACGAGGGCGAGGAGCCTTACCCTCGCGTCCTCGTAATTGCAAGAGCCGACTGCTGCGTTGATGTAGTCGGTAGCGACATCTGCCATCAGCTCGATGATATTATCGTCGTCGTCAAAGTCGACCTTTAAAAACTGCTTTATAAGTGATAGCTCCATGAGGTCCTCCTTTCCGACGAGTAGAGCTTATTTCTGCGCCGCGAGTATCTCGGCGATGATGTCAGCCTTCTTGGTTGCTGTAAGTGTGATTTCCAGTTCTTCAGCGAGAGCTCTGAGCTGATCTACTGTCAGGGCTTCGAGCTCTTCCTGCGACAGCTCGCCGTCGCTGTTGGTATCAGCGGCGGCAAGGGTCTCAGAACTCTCGCTCGTTATTCCCCCAGTGCGAGCTTGCCGAAGCAGTAGCACTTGTCGGAGGCGTCAGGCTGAGTAACATCCACCCACTCGATGAGGCGGCAGATTGTTGTGTTGCTCATGAAGCCTGCTTCCTTTGAGGATGCGAATGAGATATTGTCGAGGTCGACGAACTGTACACCTTCCTCGATATTACCGTAGTAAATGGGGGCGACATTGTTAGTTGAGTCGCTTGGAAGCATAGCATTTGAGTATACTTCTACGGGATATCCCATAAAGAGCCTTTTCGTGGGCTGTGTGGGGTCAGGCTGAAGCACAGACCTGCCGTTATGATCAAGTGCCTTATCAAGTGCGTTGAAGCCGTCCTGATTTGTTATGATTTTTGTATTGTAAAGCGCATCAGGGTCGAGATCCACGTTTATGGACTCTTTAAGAGCTTCCCAGCCACTGAGTGTCTTCGCGGTCTTATTTGCTTCGAGCTTAGCCTTCGCCATAGCATTCTCCGTGATAACTGCTTTCTTAGCAAATCTCTTTACGATGTAGTTGATGAGATCATTATCTGTGAGTGAGAGCAGCGTGTTTGATATCTTGATGAATGCGCCTTTTTCTTTGAGCGACCAGCTCACGGGGGTGAATGCAGGATCAGTCACATATGTGCCGTCAGTACCGTCTGTAAAATCGATAAGGCCTTCAGTTTCATCATTGTCTGAAGGATAGCTACCTGTGAGTGCTGTTGTCTTCAGATAGCCACATACCTCTCTGAGGCTTCTGAACTGGCGGAGCTTCTCCTTGATCTTGGTGCGAATATCCTGAGGAAGGATATAACCCTCACCGTGCTCGCCGTTAGGATATGTTACCGATGGAAGGAGCAGAGCATCTTCTGCTTCTGTAAGCTTTGTTCCCGAGAGCTTCTTAAGAGCTGCGCGGATAAAGGAAGCGTTTTCCTTTGTCTTAGTAGCGTCCTTAGTGCCTTCGGTTGCCTGAGATGCCTGAGGCACCTCGATACTCGCTGAGAGCTTATCAAGAGCCTTCTGCTTTTCGATCTTGTCAGCAAGTTCCTGTGCCTGCTTCTGCATCTTGTCGGCGTTCTCAAGATCGTCCTTGTCGAGATAGTCCTGAGCTGTGTTGATGATTACTGCAAGCTTGGCCTGCATCTCTTCGATTTTCGACATAGTCGTTTTCCTTCTTTCTTTATGTTTTATTTGAGAGCTTCAGGACATCGAGTGACATCTGTAGCTTTCTCTTGCGTTTGTTGATATCCTCACCTTCCTGAGGGATAGGAGGTTCGGTCTGCTTAGTGCTCTCGCTGATTTTCAGGAGAGCTTCGGGAGTGTTCATATACCGCTTGTAGCTGTCTGATACACAGGCAGCGACAGGCTCTGCGTCAAGGAGTTCGATTGCAAAGTATTCTGCCGCCTGCTCCGCGGTCAGCCACGTCTCGCGGTCTATCATGCTCTTGATCTTGTCCTCGGTTGTACCGTTAACAGCGTGGGCCTTGTAGACGTTGATAATGGACTGTTCGGCTGTATTGAGTGCCTCGATCGCCTTCTTGAAGTCGTTAGCATTGCCCCAGCATCCGCTCCACGGCTTGTGGAGCATGAGCTGAGCGTACTTAGGAGCTACGACCTTGTCGCAAGCAAACGGGATTATTCCCGCGATGCTCGCGGCGATACCGTCGATGTGTGCGATCTTCTCGCCGGGGTATCTCGCCAGTATGCTGTATATAGCCAGACCTCCGAAGACGTCACCGCCTCCGCTGTTTACGTAGACGTTCAGCTTCTTATGGCCGTTGCCCTCGGCAGTGAGTTCAGCGAGAAAATCGACGACATCCTGAGGAGCTTTGTCCTCCTTGAAGTACTTGCTGATCCATGTAGCTGAGCAGATGTCACCGTAGAAGCGGAGCTCTGCGCTCTCATCGTCTGCACTGTCATAGATCATATAGCCACAGTCCTTGACTGCACCTGTCTTGTCTTTCTGAGTAAACTGGTACTTTTTCGTTTTTCTCACCTCCTTATAGTGGCACATAGTCTACGGCTTTGGTGTTCTTCAACTCGACGCTGAAAACATGGTCGAAGTTATATATTCCGATCCAAGCACCCTTCTGTTTGACGATAACAGCTTTGCCGTCGTAAGCGTAGTCGTCCCATTCCCCTTCTTTATAGGCAATGGTCTCACCGCTTTTGAAGGTGATCTCTATTCTGTCAGCATATTCCATTTACTTGTTACCTCCTTTATCATACTGTGAGCCGAGCATATCAAGCGGAATAGCTGCGCCGTTGCCGATGATAAGCTTATCGGTACCCGGTATAAATGGCAGATTTTCACGTTTTCGGGCCTCTGCAATCTGCAAGAAGCCGCCCGTGATGCCTGTCTGGTATGCCTTGTAGCGAGCCTCGATGTCAGCTCTGAGATAAACGTCGGCATTCGCCTGAATAAACTTTGTCTCCTGATCCTCGGAACTGAGGAGCTTGAACGTCGCCTCCTGCTCGTAAGCAGTGAGAACGTTCTGCATCGTGTCGCTGTAGAATGCTCTGTTCTGCTGCTCGATGTTGCTATATGTACTCTTTTCCATGTCATTGAGCTGGAAGCTCTTGACACCGAAGGCGTTCGCGATGTGTCGAGTAGTGAGCCCGTTGAGCTCGAAGAACTGTGAGTTCACAAGCTTGGTCTCAAGCTGCTGCACACCGAAGTCTGCCGGTATCGGGATCACGGTACCGGCGTTCTGAGCGCCTGCAAGGTTAGCAAACTTTTTCTTTATCTGGGCCGAGTGGACTTTGTCAAGGTCTCCCGTATAGGTTACGATGATAGGGTCCTGCAAGCCGTGACTGTACTTCTCATTCACGACCTGCTGTGCGTATTTCTCCTGACTGAGAACATCGACAAGATACTTTTGTATCGAGTTACCTTTGATGCCGTCAGTCGAGAAGTACTTGTGATGCACTATCCTGTCGGACGTGTATATCACCTGCCGCGAGCTCCGCGGGTCAGTGTACAGGTAGTACACCGAGTTCGGCGAGCTGAGTATGCCCGCATTATCGACTATGATCTCTACATAGTTGCTATCGAGGAGATATACCTCCTCGATCTTGCCGCGTCGGAAGCTGTATACCCAGAACGTATTTCCTGTGCTCAGCCTCTGGAATTCTGACGCCCAGAAAAAGTCGTGGGCCGTCATGAACCTGTTCGGCCGAAGCTTCAGGAGCTTGTTGAGGTAGTGATCCGACTCCTTGGCACCGTCGCCGTCTCTCTCGTATACCTTGAAGGGAACCTTCGCGAGGGCATTGCATCGGATCAGCATACAAGCGTAGTATGTCGCAGCGTTGAGGTTGTTCTTTGCCAGAGCGCTTGAAAAGCCCTGCTTGTCGAAGAATTCATTCAGCTGCTGGATCGTCACGACGCCCGCGGGCTGTTCCTGCTCCGTGTCGGTAGTCGTTCCCTCTGCTGCCTGCTCCGTGGTGGTCTCCACTTCGTCGGCTATCTTTTTTCTGCGCTTGAACAGCGACATCTTATCACCAGCTTTCACTTTCCAGCCACTTGTCCACGTCTACGGGAGCAGTGACGAATACATGATATAAGGCGAGCTTGAATGCGCAGAGAGTAGCGTCTACCGGGTCCACTCGGCGCTTCGTTGCGTCCTTGTCTATCTTGATTAGGCCGTTATTCTTACGGACAACGGCGTTTCCTATCGCATAATTCAACAATGGGTTGTTGATAAATACCACGTTCTGACTGTACACCTGTTCGCGGAAGCCTGCGGTGCTCTCGTTGAGAGACTTATGCGACTGATATACTTCTACGACATCGTAGCCTTCGTCGCTGAGCTCAAGCATAAGCTTGCTCGCGTTGGCGGGGTCGAAGCACAAAGACTGTATCACGAGACCCTGAGAACTACAGAAGCCGCGAACGTAATTCATGACGGCGTTTTGATCGACAATCTCGGTGTTCGTCACCGTCAGCCAGCCGTTGCGCTCCCATGCGTCATAAGGCATCTTGTCAACGCGGCATCTCTCCATGAGCTTCTCGCGGTTCGGAATGAACGAGTGCGAGAACAGGATATACTTGACGATGCCGTCTGCGTCCTTGTAGGGAATGATGAAGCTCACCGAAGTGAGGTCTATCTTCGCAGACATATCGAAGCCCACATATACGGGAAGTCCTCTGATATCGACGGGAAGCTCGCTGACCTTGCAGCGGTTCCACTTCGCCATGTCCATATAACCGTTATTACGCGCCTGCACCCAGACGTTCAGCACCTTGGTGAGGAAGGATATGAGCTTTTCGGGAACTTCCTTCGCGATGACGTAATCATCATGCATGAGCTTGCGGCCTGCCGCATACGATGCGCGGACCGGGTTCGCCATTTCTACAAGCTTGTCGTATGTCTCATCGCTCAGCTCTATGTCTGTGTCTGCCTCGAAGATATCTATGAGATACTCGTCGTTGACGATATCGGGCTTGTCGGGGTCCAGTACGTCGCTGCAATACATATACTCCTGCTGATAGCAGGGACAGTTGAGGTCCTTGCCTGCTGTTGTAATGATAAGCAGCAGCGGCTCCTTGGTATTGGAGCCGAGCCCAAGGTCGTAGAACTCTGTTGTCGCGTGCTGGTGATACTCGTCAAGGATCAGAAAAGCGGGGTTTGTACCGTCGCCATTCTGTCCATCCTGCTTACTGAGAGCGACGATAAAGGAGCCTGTCTTCCGATGCACGACTCTATTTGCCGTGCAGTTAAATTTTCGCGCAAGCGGGCTCCTCTTGAGCATCAGCTTGCACTCGTCAACTATGATCTTGGACTGTTCTCTCTTGGTACCTGCACAGTAGCCCTCATAGTGTTCTCCGTTTCTGGTGCTTCCGCAGGACATCTCATAGAGGGCGACACCGCCGAGCTCCTGAGACTTAGCATTCTTCCTGGCTACCTCCTTGAAGTACTTGGTAAACCTCCGGAGGTCGTCAGATTTCCTCCGCCAGCCGTAGAGCTGGCAGAGAGTAAAGCGCTGCGGGGTAATGAGCTCGATGCTCTTACCGGCGAGGACTCCCTTCGAGTGGCGGAGGTAATGGAACCACTTGACGATAGCCCTCGCCTGCTCCTCGTCCCAGTAGTACGGATAGTTGCTATCAGTATCAAGCTTTTCAATGTCTGCCAGGAAGCGCTGGCAGGCCCATCGGTGCTTCCGGCAGCTTACCCGTCTGCCGTCGATGCACTCTGCCGCGTATCGCTCAAGCTCCTGCCTGATCGTCATCAGATATCGCCGAACTCCGAGGTAATGTCTGCCTCTATCTCCGGCAGCTTCGCCGCTGCAAACTTCAAGCGGCTGTCAATTGATAGGCCGCACTGCCTACCGAACTCACGCATCTCTTTCGCGTGCTTGATCTGTATCTGTATAGCAGGATTAGCTTGATACGGCGACTTGGGATTTTTCGGGGACTCTATGAGCAGCCCCTTTTCTTTGATTTCCTCCTCAGCTTGGAGGTACTTGTCCCAGGCGTTGCAGTAAGCCGCCAGATTGTTGGCGTCAAGATCGCCGAGCATATCCATCTCCGCCATACTCTCGATCAGTCGGCGATACTCCTTGCGGGCTCTCTTGCTGAGCCAGGTCGGAGCCTTGAGGATATACTTCTTAGGCGTGCGGACAAGGTCCTGCTCCGCTTCAAGTCTTGCTCTTCGCTCCTTGGTGAGATCACCCTTCTGTTCGGAGAGCGGCAAGCGGGTTCTTCCCATTCTCTCCTCACTTTCTGCTGTGCAGTTGACTGCACAGGCTTAGAAAAATTTTTTATTTACAATTTTGCAAAAAGAAAACTACCGCAGCGGTTCATTTTGAGAAGGTCGAAAGTTTTCAACATACCCCCCGGGGTAGCGAGTGCCTCCCGGGCAAGTTCGGAAAATGTTTTCAACGCCTCGACAGTCTCCTGATATTCCGCCTCATATAGGCGATGGACGGCTCTGTGGTGAGCCTCGGTAAGATATATCAGATTACTTTGCTGTAATCGCAGTCGGTAGTCGTTTATCAGCGGTACAATGTGATGTACCGTAAATCCATATTCGATTTTTTTCTCACAGATAAGACTTATCAAATCCAGCCCGAAACAAGAAGAAATGCACTTGTTTCTTGCTTTTTCCCAGTCTGCTGTGAGGTAGAATTTTTTTATCTCGGCATTATAAGCTCCGAGAGGATTGACTCTGTCTCGCTTGTAGCAGCTGCAAGCCTCTCCGACTTGGAGCTTCCTGCCACAACGTGAGCATATCTTTGATAGCATAGCTTTGTGTGCATATCAGCCCGAGCTGCAACTCGGGCTCTCTGCCTCTGAAAAAATCTTTGAAAAGGTGGTGCTTTCGCACTGGTGCAAGCTGAGAGTGCCGACCTCTCCACGCAGGTGTCCACCCTGCGTTGGTACCGCCGCCTGCATAGCCGCCGAAGCGGCTGTTGATAAGGTTACCGGGCTTACTGCTGCCCTGGTTGCAGAGGCCGGACTCGGACCGGCGACCTCAAGGTTATGAGCCTCGCGAGCTACCACTGCTCCACTCTGCCAGATGCGGGCGCTGCTGCGTCCGCAAAGGGGATGATAAATTCCGATAAGGAGCGAAAGTAGGCGGAGGCTGCCGAGCGTCTCCGCATACCGTAAAGGAAACGCCCGGTAAGGTAGCCCTACGATGGATCCGCCTGCCTTTCTTAGTTTTAGAGTACATCATTTCAGAACTACTTTCAAGGGTGGAAAAGGGCTTAAAAGGGGCATTGCAAAAAATATTTCGGGAATGTTCCTGCAAAAAGCTTCAACGCCTTCTCGTGAAGCCTTGTCCTTACCCACTTAGCGTCTTTGACTCCGATAGCTTCTGCGACCATTTCCCACGTCTTTCCGCGAACGTAGTACTCTGTGAGAAGACAGCTCAGGCGATTGTCTCCTATCTGCTGTATCTCGTCTCTGATCCTGAGTCTCAGCTCCTTGTAGCGTGCGATGTCAGCACTTATCCTTGCGCTGAGTTCCTCTGCATACTCGGTATCTTCCTCAGCTTCTGCGTCGTGGAGCTCCCCTTCAAGGGACTTGATGCGCAGACTGATGTCCTTGATCTGCATGAGGTAGTCTTCGGGTGTCATATACTTGGTCTCCTTTCCTGTTACTCTTTTTCGGACGTGTTCATAAAAATCACAGTGTCTTTCGTCGCCGTCACAGTTGCAGATATCACGCTCGGGAGTGCCATAGCATACTCCTTCACCGTGTTCGATGTGCCAGCACTTACAGATCTGCATTGTCCCCGCCTCCTATCGTGATGATCTCACAAGGGTGATGCCTGCTATACTTGCAGCGTGCGCACTTGCCACGGGCACGATTGATCTCGACGGCACGGTTCCGAGCCTCAAAGAACTCTTTCTCGGTCCTGTGGAAGGAGCAGAGCTGTCAAGAGCGGGTGCCTGTGCATTGTTCATTCAGTATGCTGCACTTGTTCAACTTCCCGGGTGTCAGAAAGTAGCAGGTCTCCTTTTCGTCGTTCACGCTTCCTCACCTGCCTGACGCTTGGTGAGCTCGTATACTCGGTATAGTGTCTCAATAAATACGCGATCATCAACTACTATTGGCATCACGAGACCTGCGAGGCACATACCCTCGTTGACTCCTATCACTCCATCACGGAGTGGCTCCTCGCGATACCAGAATGACAGCAGACCGATATCATCGAAGGGCTTGAGATACTTAGCCTGTATGAAGAATATCTTACCTCCGCCGACAAGCGGTATAAGTTCCTTGCCGCTCCAGCATATGATGATCTTCAGCCTGTCGAGCTGATACATTCCGTCGATGTTATCCTCCTCGCTGTACTTCATCGCCTCATATTCTTCATACTTGTACTTGTCCCAAGCGTCGTCACTCACGCCGAGCAGTTCCTGCATAGCTGCCTCGTTCAGCTGCGGAAGGTTGTAGATCGGATAGAGACTACTGGAGTCTCCTACCCACTGAGCAGCTCGCCCCTGCCTGATCTGCACGGACTTGTGCTGCTTCATGAGCGAGAATAGTTTACTTAGCTTCATTGCTTTCTCCTTTCGGTATTGTCGGAGGGAGCTTCAGATAATCCTCGATGAGGTTCTTTGCTTCCTCCCAGTCATAGGCTACGGCTGTCAGGTGCCCCGCAGCTCGCAGGGCCCGCAGCCAGTTCTTCTGGTTCTCGGTTGGACGGTTCGGCTTGACTTTCATCTCGATATACAAGCCAATGTATCCGCCGTGTGCTGTCGGAAGGCAGACATCAGGAACGCCGGGCTTGAGTCCCTGCGCTTTCAGCCGTCCTCCTGTTGCCTTGCTTCGCTTGCCTTCATTCGGGATATGATACATCAGCGAGAGCTCTGGGTATTGTCCTTCGGCGAAGGTCGCCCAGCGGAAGAGGAAAGTCTGCTCGTTTTCTTCTTTCTGTTGCACCATGCAGCTCCTTTCTTGTAGTAGCGGGCGTAGATGTATACGCCGCCGTTGGTATCGTTGTATACCACCTGAGCCTGAGAGAGATGATAGCCCTCGTAGAGCTTCTCGAACTCGGCACGGTTCTCCGTGTCCTTGGCAAGCTCGACGATCTTCCGCTTGCTGAAGCGGTTGTCTCTCTGCTTCGGTGGAGGATCTATCAGGTTCCGAGATCGTGTATACTTTTTCTTACCTGTGAACTCACGAGCCTGCTTGAGCATATAGCGAGTGAGGGATGCTATCCCGTTCTCGTCGAAGATCAGGATATCGGTTCCAACAATGCCGAGTCCCCAGAGCTGTACAAGATCAAAGACTGATATATCTCCGCTCATGATCAGGTGATGATGATATCTGCCTGATCGGGAGCTCTTCTCGGTGACTGCTATGTACTTCAGCTCAGAGAGTCCGTTCCGCTCTCTGTATCTCTTCACCCTGCGCAGGAAGTTCCTCAACTCACGAGCTGCCTCTTCATCAGTCTGAGGGAGATGCTCTTTCGAGTAAGTGAGCTCGACTTTCAGATCGTGATCTGTGAAGTTGGCATTCGCTATCCTGATCAGCTTGCTCTCCGCATAGATATCATTGAGCTTCTGCTGAGTCTCCGAGGTAGGCTTTGCCTTCTTTCTCCTGCAAGGTGCCTTTGTATACACGGGGTATATATTTACCTCCATGTAGTCACCACATTCGTAACGAGTCTCTCGATACCAACTTCTCATTTTCCTCCGCTCCTCTCGGTGGTCGTAAATATAAGATAGATTACAAGCTCGTATTCCCGAGCTTCACGGGACTGCTTTTATCACTATATAATAGTATAGGTATGCGGCTGCTCAGCTGGCAGCCGCTTTCCTTGATCTCTTAGCAGCGTGCTCAAGGCTCGCCTGCTTCATGTTCCAGTAGCCACGAGCTGAGTCCTCAGTCATGTACGGAGTGCTGACCTCTGAGCCGCACTTCTCACACTTCACCGTCACTCTCAGCTCGGCGTCACGCTGGTATTTGACTTTCCTGCCTCCGCAGTAAAAGCAGTTCTTCACTTTCTCACCTCCTCGTCGTGCTCGTCTGTCTCCTGGCGGGAGCGCTCCCACTCCTCATCTGAGACGTAGCCCTTGTTATCCGCACAGTAGGCTATGAGGAGCGCTACTGCGATGCTTGCAATTGCCATAAGTAAACCGACTATCAGCTCAACTTTCGTCATCGTCTCCGCCTCCTATCCATTCATTCCACGCAATAGCAGCCTGCTCAGCGGTTTCAAACTCACCACTGATACACTCAGGATCAAATGTACCCGCTACATCGAGCTTGACTCCGAATGCCATGCTACACTCGGGACAGTGTACTATCCAGCCGCCGTTGACAGTCTGGTGCCGCTCGACAAGGCTTCCGCAGCGGCAGCGTTTCATTTTTGTTGGCTTCATCAGTATTCTCCTTTCAGGATCATTTCCTTCGCAAGGGCTTCCATGCGGCACTCTGTGCCACGATCACAGTTGCAGCACAACCATGCGTATGTACAGCCTGTGTGAATTATCCAGAATAGATCACTTGCTGTCTTCATCAGTATTCTCCTTTCAGGATCATGTCTCGGGATATCTTGAACATAGTGCAGCATACGAGAGAAGCGATCTCCTGCTTTTCGTCCTCACAGCACGCGCGAAAAAGTTCATAAGTGCAGGGGAGCTGAGAGCAAGCCAGTCCTTCAGATGCTATTTGGATCAAATCCCATGGTTCTGTCATGATTTCCTCCTTTACGTGTCCTCAGGTTTTGACTCGGCAAACACATACTGACCCTCTTGGGTTTGGTAAGTCGTTCCATCCTCGAAGTGAATAGTAATAACGTGCTTATCGTGGAACACTACATCTGTTTCGATATACTCTATATCCTCTGTGGGGTAGTACTTACCTGCGACTACGATGTATCTGTGCGAGTGAATATCGCTGTCAGCTACAGATCCACTCCAACAGCTTTCAACGAATATTCCTATGAGCACTATCAGAATGACTAATCCGATACTAAGTGGAGTTTCCTCATGTCTCATGCTCAACTCCTCCTAACTCTTTTCCACAGTAAGGGCAGAATTTAAAGCTTTCTCCTGCGTCAATCTCAAATGCGCCGTTCACTTGACATAAATCTGTTGCAAATGCCCCTTTGCATTTCGGGCATACATAAAAATCTGTCGTTCCTTCACCTGTTATGACGAGTTCGTGATATTCCCACTTGCTTTTTTCCGATATATTCTCAACCACAAGCTGCTGAGCTACCTTGATGCTGAGTATGCAATATCCTTCTTTGCAATAATCAGGGTGCCGGAGAACATAGGTCACTTCAGCTTTTATTGTGCGGCCAGTCAGCACCCCGCAGTTGATTTCATGGAGACAAAGAATATCTCCCACTTCAAAAGGACGGTCATCCTTACGGACTTCAAAGGTCTTGGTGCCATTGGCTACCGCAACGAAGTACTCAGGGAGTATTTTCAGCTCGTGCTGTGTCATGTCATCACTCCCCTTCAAGAAGCTTCTTGGCATCTTCCTCAAATATGTCAACCCAGCCGCAGGTAGTTCCGAAGTATGCTCTGACACACTGTAGGAACTCCTGAAGCAGCTTCACCTTGGCTTCGAGTTCCTGTGTGTGTGTATCTTCCGAGAGCTTCTTTTTCAGTTCCGTGATATACGCCTTGATCTCAGGCTCTGTATACCATTTGTCACCTATGAACATAATCTTGCCTCCTTCGTTCAGCCATGCGGACAAGCAGTCATAGCAGGATGACATTTTCTCGCATCTTGAGCGCTTCTCCACGTCTTTGCAGTCTGAGAGCACCTGATAGAGGCACTCGTCTATTCCTTTTGAGATTTTCGATAGCAGGTCTATCAATGACATCTTACTGATATTATCACGGTTCATGGTCGGCTCCTTTCGCACAGTAGAAATCGGGAGTGACAGCTGCGAATTGCAGTGTCTGGTGCTCGATATATGCCATAGGGCAGTCGTGCCGATTGAGATATATGCAGTCTTTACAGCGTACCACAGGCTGTACGTCTGCGGCTTGCATTTCTTCAATGAATATGCTTATTGCAAAGCATATCCTTGCCATATCAGGGTCAAAAAATGGGTCTTCCTTACACTCATTAAGGTGTTTGAGTACTGCTTCTCTGCTTATATACTCACTCATTTGTATCACCGTCCTTTGGTGGTTCGGGTAAAGGCTGCCACCATTTTACTTCGTTAATGCTCCGATAAAAGTTGCTTCCTATAAAACAACCTGCATTGTAAAACGCTTCTCGTACATCTCCGTCAACGACAGCTAACACTTGTTGCATATCTTTCGGCTTGCTTTCTTCAATGCTTGTCCACCTATCAACAGGCTGTACGTCTGCGGCAGGCATATTAGCCACAACATCACTTATTCTACAAGCTGTTGCGTACACAACATTCTCATAGCGTTCATCTGCATAATGGCAAACTTTATCATTATGCATTATAAGATTTAAAACTTCATTTTTGCTTATATAATCACTCATTTTTATCACCGTCCTTTATCATTCTTGCACCAAAAGAACAGAAGCCATCATCACTCATTGAGTATTTTGTGAATTTACACTCATACTTGATATATGGCTTTTCGCCACTTTCTTCATAATGTCGTTCTTTTCGATGCTTGCAGTCTTTGCACCGTACAACTCTGACGTACTTTCTCAGCGGCAGAGGGTTCAGGCGGTTCCAGTCCGCCTTTACCTCGTCGCCGTAAGGGAAGGACGCGGTGCTCTTACCGCAGGAACTGCATACGGCTTTATAAGTGCGAGACGGTATCAGACCGTACTCGCGCAGCATCTTAGCTCCTAATTCCGTAGGTTCGCCGTCTACAATCTCGGCAGTTCCGCCGCAGGAGCATTTCCTGAGCTTCATTTTCATTTCGCCCGCCTCCTCTTGAGACGTACTCCGAACTTTTCGTAGTATTCCTGAGCTTCTGCATCGTGCTTCATTCCCATGTATGTGCCATAGCTAACACCGAGGGAGTTCGCTGCGGCAATGTCACGGCAGAAGTCCAGCGTCTGACCGGGGATTTTCTTTACTTCGCACTTAGAGCGCTTGCGAGGGGCGACTTCGTAATCATTCATTTCTCGCCCTCCTTGTTCCAAGCTTCGATAGCTCCTTCCGGAGTATCTGCACTCTTTCCCTGCTTGCCGCATATCAGACACGATACATGATATACCGTTCGCAAGCTGATGCTATCAAAATGATGCGTGGGTCCTACGAATGTATTTCCGCACTTGCACGGCTTGGGTATCGGCTCATTCATCGTCATCTTCCTCCCCGTCGTCATCGTCATAGTCCGCGTTGCTGCTGCTTGTTATCGGCTTCATGCTGTTGATGTCAACAACTCCGCGAGACGTCAGAGGCTGCTTCGGTATATCTACGGGAAGCTCTATCTTCTTGATACTCTCCTCGCAGACGTGCAGTATTTCGAGAGCTTTTTTGAAATACTGCTTGCGCTCCTTTTCGGTCTCGGTATCGTTGATAAATTCCACAAGTCCGAGCATATCGCGGTAGACTGTACTGAGCAGCACTTTGAAATTACTCTTATCTGCATTCTCGGGCGGCTTCTCGACTGCTTTCTGGAGCTCTGCCACCTTGGCTTCAAGTGCTTCCTTCTCCTGCTCCGCTTTCCGTATTCTTTCATTAGCAACCTTCTGGAATTTTTCAATTTCTGCCTTCGCCGCTTTTTCTGCTTCAAGTTCCGCATTATCCTTGACTTTCTTAGCTTCAATTCGAGCACTTTCAGCAGATTTTTTATAAAGCTCCGCTTCTGCTGCCGTTGCCGAGAGTTCTTTTTTTGCTTCTTTCAGGGCTGCCTCTGCCTCAGCAAGCTGCTTGACTGTTTTAGGGTCGGGAACTTCTTTGACTTGTGTTGCTACTTCAACATCTTTCGGGGATTTTTCGAGATCATCAATCTTTTTTTCAAGATTTGATTTTTCCTCCTGAAGGAGGGAGAGCTGCTCGCCCTGCCGCTTGTACTTGTCGAGGAGCTCTTCAAGCTCCCTTGTGGTGATCTTGGCGACATCCTCGGACTCCATGACCTCAGCACGGTCCTCAGGGTTAGCGGTAGCAAGGAGTGCAAGCTTCGTGATGCCGAGTTGTGCATTTGACTGCACAAACTCCTTTCCAAGCTTTTCAAATACTGATATGTACTGATAGGCCTGACGGCGTTTCAGATCGAACTCTTTCTCTGCGTAGTCCTCAAAGGACTCATATCCGAGCTCGGTGTATAGGTTATCTATTTTCATTGTGCGGAGATCCTCACCGATAGCGCAGACCGCGTTGACTGCGGTTCTGCCGTTGGCTCTGATGCGCTCCGTGATCTGTATTGCTCTTGCAGCGGCGGGGAGAGTGCTCTCCCCTGCTCCTGCTGTGATGATCTGGTCCATAGTTTCCTCCTTATCTTATTAGGCAGCAACCTTTGCTTTCTGCTGCTGCCTTTTCTTCCTCTTGGCTTTTTCTGCCGCTTTCTTTCGGTCAATCTTTACTTCCTTGAGGTATTCTTCGTAGCGGCGCTCGAATTCGATGATCTCTTCCGGCTTCGGGTTGCCGGCATTGTTGTTACGATACCCTCTGCACTGCACTATCTGGAGATCGTTTGACACTTCCATTGTGTAGTACGGTGTTCCGGGATGCCCTACTGTCCGCAGAAACAGTATAGCCAGCTTCCCTGCTGCGTGTCGGTCTGCATATCCGCCGACACAGTGAGAGAGCTTCTCACCTTCTGCGACTATTTCTTCCGTATCATACGGCAGCCTCAGGATAAGACCAAGCTCCATATCCGTGACTTCAAGATCACGGCGGTGTGCATCGGACTCCGCAAGCTGTATAGCAGCCTTCTCGCTGCGTATGGTACGAAGCATTTCTGTTGTTCTGTCATGAGCTGCAAACATATCCTTCGGCATTGTTACTACATCGGTACTCATATCTCGCCCGAGCTCGATGCACTGCTCGATATAGTCCTTGTAGAGAGTGATAAAGAAGTATGTTCCTTGTGAGTTCTGCTTTCTCAGAGCATAGTCCATGATCTTCTTGCGAGCAATACCTGTCATATCTTCGACTTCTCGAATATACTCTGTCGAGCTGCGGAAGTTCTCGAAGTATTTCAAGGTTTCAGCTGTATTTCTGCCCTTGAAAAAGTCACGCCTGAACTTGATATAGCTGTCGTAGTATCTGCCTTGCTCCTTAGCAAGGAACTTTATCTCCTGTCTGTCCAGACGCAGCATTTTTTTGAGATCGTTGCTGCGCCAGTTGTACCGCGTTGTGACAAGCTTTCCGTACTCAGGGACACGGGCCTCGACATAGTTCCTCGCAAGATACTCGAAGCCACCGTGCAGGAGGTATTCGAGCTGAGGATGCTGCGCATAGCAGCAGAGCCATGTGATATAGATATAGTCGTAGTGCTCGCCTTTGAAAAGGTATTTCAGGAAGCTGTGATCGACGGCTTCCTGATTGATGAGCGTGTAGTTCCTGTCGGCATATCCAAAGCCACCGATATTGAAGTTAGGCTCGGTGCAGTCCGTCTTCTTTCTTTTCCATTCATATTTTCTCTTGTTCCATACAGCCTTGTACTGTATAGCTTGTCCGGGCCTTAATTCATATTGAGTGACTGTATACCATCCTATCTCGGGTTCCATTTCAGAGGTATCTCCCGAAAAACGCTGGTATGCTTTGATACATTTGATCCGCATGAGATCTCCTGCGCCCTCGAAGATGGCAAAGTTCCCTGTCACATAATAGCTCTGCCGCCCTCTGTTCATCTGTCTGAACTCAACAGGGTGCCCACAGTTGGCACAATAGCCGAGTTCCTTATGCTTGTACTCCGAGGGCTTGCGGATCCCGTCCTCATAGCGTTCGTGGCAGGCTGTGCAGTAGCAGTCCGTGACCTTCCCTTTCTCACCGTCTATGAATTCTCCGAAGCTCCCGCAGGTAGGAGTGTGATGTCCTCTGCGGTAGAACACGAACTTCGGAAAGAAGTCTTCTATTTCCTCTCGGTAGTCTTCTGTGCTGATAAATGAGTTGTCCACACTCTCGCCTCCTCACTTACTGGCTCCTGTCAGCCTTTTCATAGCATCGAAGCTGTAAACCTTGACACAGTCACCCTTCGGCTCATAGTCGCCATTGAGATTATAGTTATCGTACCAGCCCTCTGGTGCGTTTGTGTCGATCATAAAGAAGTATCTGTCTTCTCCGTGATACTCGTTTATTGCCTGCGCTATTTCCTCAATTGTAAGTGAGCCTCGCTTTTTCTCTACCCAGTAGCCGTCGTCTGAATAGTCGAATTCTACAGTTATTCCTCTTTTCATTTTTTTGCTCCAATCTTAAAAATCGAGGAGATCGTCGAGGGATATGCTCAGCGTGTCCTTCTTGTTCTCTGTCATGGTGATGGGCTTCACAGCACCGTTGTCGCCGCTGAGGTCAATAGTCATTTTAAAACTCACCGTCGCGGTCGAGAAGTAAAACTTCACGGCGCGGCGGTATGCTTCGATGTCGGACAGGCAGCTTCCACAGCCGTTCACTACCTCCTTGAGGCACTCCTGGAAGGTCTTTCCGCTCTGCTCGATAGCCTGCTCGAACTCGGGCTCCTGATCGCAGAAGCTTTCAAGGGCTTCCCTTACGGCTGACGCGATAGCCTGTTCCTTCCGTCCTTCGATTTTCTCACCGAAATATTTCTCTCTATCCATAGTTTTCTCCTTATCGGTTTTCTGTGCAGTCAACTGCACAAGTACTCTTTTCGGGCTGTCAGCTCGTCCAGTTCGTGATGATATATCACAAGTCTGGCTATTGCATAGCCCTTATCGTATGCATCTGTGATCGGATCACAACTCTTTGCGATACTTTCCCAGACTCTGATGTTCGTTTTGATCTCCTTCCGTGCCGCACGGTATGCGCTCCCCTTCCGAATGTGCTCGGCAAGGAACTCTATCGGCACTCCTATGATAGCGATAAATGCTATCGCTATCAGGATATATGCTATCAGTCGCATTGTTCTACCTCTTTTTCTTTCTTTTTCTGTAAAGCCTTGAAGATCATCGTCTCAAAGGTGAGCCTCTGAGTATCTGACAGGATCTTCTCTCCGAGCTTTTTCTTATATCGCTCGTAGAGCGGCAAGATCTGCGGGTGATTGACGTTCAGCTTGTAGCCGTAGCTGTTCGGCTTGGCATAAATTGTATCGTTCGGAGTAATGCCTCCGAGCTTCAAGGCGGTGTCGAAATCTATTTTCTTGCCCATACCGCCCTCCTCAGAACTTGTACAGCTCTCTCTTTCGTGCTGCCTCGTCGGCATTGTCTATCATCTTCAGCTCGCTCTCGGTATAGTCAACCTTGCGAGTGCCTGTCCAGCGGTTGAAGCCGTTCTCTTGGAGCTTATTCCGCAGGTCAAGTTCCAGCGGGAAGAACGCCAGACCTGTGAAGTAGTTCCAGCCCTCGATGGCGTTGCTGAAGGCAATGTCACCACTCGGAGCCTTGACCGTAGCTGTTCCCTGTGTCTCGTCGCACTCATAGGCGACGTCTCTTATCTTGTATCTTATCATGATATCACCTTCAGAACGTCCTTTGCGAGGGCGACAAGGCTGTCACCGGTGACGTATGCTCTCTTGCTGCTCCCGCCTTTCCATGTGATGATGATATATTCCAGATCGTAGGGAGTATGAGTGATAACGTGATACTCCGCGGACTCTATGTCCTGATCTATCGCCGCGAGGAAAGGTGTGAGCTTGTCCGTGACAAACCGGCGCTTCTCGTCAAAAATCTCTTCATCTGTTCTCATACCTCAATCCCCTCACTTTCTGTTTTTTACCTCTTTTAGCCATGCATTCAAAATATCAATACGAGCGTTAAACTTCTCGTTGTGCTGTAAAAGGCTTTTTTCTTGTTCCTTATTCTGCTCGATCATATATTGAAGTTCTGTAATCTTATCTTCTACAGCAGCAATTACCGCCTTAGGAATTTCGTTGGTGTAAGGCTTGCGCGGTATGTCCTGAACGTCTGCGAGGGTGTGATTTTCTTCGGGTTCGCAGATTTTTTCTTTAGGTTCACAAATATTTTCTTCATAGGGCGGTATCGCCAGATCAGCCCACTGCTGAGCGAGTTCCTCGTCGGTCTCTCCCTGCTCCGTGGCGGTGGGCTCGTCCACAGGCTCCTGTGCCTGCTCCTTGATAAGCTCGTCCTCAATGCGTTTCTTGTCGTGGCGACCTCCGCAGAATATTCTCAGGTCGACACCGTCAGCCTTGAGGATATCCTTCACATCGCCCTTGGAGATACAGTGCAGGTCGGCTTCAATTCCGAGCTGCTTCTTTCGGTCTGCTGCGCCGAGAATGTTCTTGATGATCTCCTTCTTCTCGGCATCGGTAAGCTTTTTCATGTATTTTCCTCCTTATCGGTTTTCCCGTGCAGTTGACTGCACAAGTCAGTTGCTGTACTTGGCGACGAGCTCGTCCCAGTCACAGCCTTTTTCAACGGTGATGTGATGATAAAAGCGACGCAGAGCTGCACGGACGTTTTTCTCAAAGACTGCCTGCTCCTCGGAAGTGTGCTTCGGGATATGTACAGTTATATGAGCGCGGTCTGTATCGTAGCTGACCGTGCGCTCCTTTTCGGTCTCGGTCTCTGTCCAGTTCCTGATATCGTCTTTTCTCATACTATCACCTCATTCCTATGCTTATGTGCTTACGGGTTGTACAGTTGCCTCCAGCTCTTTTTCTTTACTGTGAAAATACCACCATATCGCTTCCGGGAAAATAAATAAAATCTGCTGTCGCTCCTGTCTGATCGGTGAGCCTTATCCCATCAGGAATAAGTTGTAACGACTTTACTCCCTCCGGTAGAAAAGAGCGCTGTATTTCCCTTAAAGCTTTGAACTGCGCAATAGTATCACAGTGAATATGTATTTTGTCCATTATATCCTCCTTTCTCGGGTGGTAGGGACATTTTTGTCCTTAGCTGATGGCTGTGCGTGACTATCAGTCAACAGCATTCGCAAAAAAAATTTTATACTGGGTATCGACATCAAGTTTTAAAAGCCTTGTAAGTTTTCCGATTTCCGACTGTTTGAACTCCGAACGACCTGTTATCTTCTTCCAAAACCCCTGTCTTGTGAGATTTAGCTGTGCTGCAACGCTTTTTACGTTCAGCTTGCAGTTTTTTATGCAAGACATTAGAAGTTGAGTGTCAGTCATTTTCTCACCTCCACAGTAATGATTGTTGACTCTTTGCCAACATCTACAGTATATCATTGTGTTGGCAATTTGTCAACAGAATTTTGCATATTATTTTTCTTTCTATTTTTTGCACAAATCCGTACTGATATTTTTGTTGACATTGTGTCACACTTCAACGACAATTTTTGTTGACACTTCGACAACAATATGCTATAATGATTATAATATAAATAGGAGGTGAGATACATGACTTTTGGTGAAAGAGTTAATAAATTAAGAACAGACAAAGGCATGACACAAGATGAGCTTGCTCAGGCAGCCGGATATAAATCAAGATCAACCATTGCAAAAATCGAGTCAGGGGAACGTGACGCTTCTCAATCAATGATCGTAGCAATCGCCAAGGCACTTGATACTTCTCCTTCTTCTCTTATGGGCTGGGACGATGACGCGAACCTTTCACTGACTTCTGAACCTCAGTATAGAGGTTTTAATATTCTTGATAAAGATAATATATACATGATACCGATTTTCAAAACTGTATCCGCAGGCTTTGGAGCATACGCGGACGATCAGATCTGCGGCTATGAGCCTTTATATCTTGAAAGTCAGCGGGAAGCTGAGGAGACTCTGGCTATCGCTGTCAAGGGTGACTCGATGTATCCGAAGATAGAGGAGGACGACCTCGTCGTTGTCCATAAGCAGGACTACTTCGAGAACGGCGACATTGTTGTGGCGGTGGTCTGTGGAGAAAACGACGGCTTTGTGAAGCGTGCTTTTCAGACTGAGGAAAAGCTCACGCTTGAGTCTATCAATCCGAGCTATCCGCCGATGGTCTTCTCTGGCTCTAAGCTCGATGATATAAAGATCATGGGCGTGGTAAAGAAAATAATCAAGTCTGTGTAAGGAGGCTATTATGAAAAAGCTTATCTCAATCCCTATATCTCTGTTAATGCTATTTAGCTGCTCTTGCTCCTCAAAGCCACAAAAAGAAAAAGAACTTGACTTCAAGACTCTTGATGCATCATGGGAATGTGATTATTTAAAAATCAGCACAAATTCAAACTGGCAAGAAAACGATCATATCAATGGTGATTTAACAATGGCTTCATGGATATGGGGCTCAGAAGACGATATGCATTTTATTGATTTTTCTATAAATCACGATCCCTCTTATGATAAACTATCTCAAGCCGAAATTACTGAACACTGGGAAAGCTTCAAAGAATATGCCTTGACTGATGATGCATTAAAATCATCTTATGAAGGATATTTTGTTGAGGACTCGTTTGTGAAAAATGGACAGGCATATCTAATTACTGCTGATGGGAACAGCGACAATAAACGAATTGAATTCTATACCGACTCTCTTCATGGCACTATTTCTTTCCATTCGATTGACAACGATGTTGTCATGAGTATGATTGATACGATTGTTTTCTATTAAAAATAATCCCCTGCTCCGTGCAGGGGATATTTGCAACCGACATCTTTGTCGGCCGCAGAAAGGAGGAAGCATGTCCGATAAATACTTGATGTATCTTCGTAAGTCCCGAGCCGACGGCGAGCATGAGACCGTCGAGGAGGTACTGGCGAAGCACTATAAGATATTGCAGGACTATGCAGCTGCCAAGCTCGGC
The DNA here is from genome assembly GCF_900116855.1 of Ruminococcus flavefaciens. Taxonomy (GTDB): domain Bacteria; phylum Bacillota; class Clostridia; order Oscillospirales; family Ruminococcaceae; genus Ruminococcus; species Ruminococcus flavefaciens_R. The sequence goes on along the minus strand of NZ_UETD01000004.1, from coordinate 88,292 downwards.
GGAGTTATCCCTGAGGACATGATCTACCGAGAGGTAGTCTCGGGTGAGACTATTCAAGACCGCCCAGAAATAAAAAAGCTCCTCGACCGTATTCAGACCGAGGAGGTAAAGGGAGTTCTTGTTGTTGATCCGCAGCGACTGAGCCGTGGAGACCTGTCTGACTGCGGCACTATTATCAGAGCGTTCCGCTATACTGATACACTGATCGTCACGCCTCCGAAGACGTATGATCTCGGAGACAAGTTCGACCGTAAGTTTTTCGAGATGGAGCTCATGCGCGGAAATGACTATCTGGAATACGTCAAGGAGATCATGATGCGCGGCAGGATAGCCTCCGTCAATGAGGGAAACTTCATCGGCTCTGTCGCTCCCTACGGTTATGATAAAGTAAAGGTCGGGAAAGCTTATACTCTCGTCCCGAACTCAGAGGCTGACACCGTGCGCCTGATGTATGAGCTCTGGACAAAAGACGGGCTCGGAACCACCACGATCGCGAACCGTCTCAATGAGTTGCATATCAAGCCGAGGAAGTCCGAGATATGGAATAACGCAAGCATAAGAGATATGCTTCGCAACCCCGTATATATCGGAAAAATTCGCTGGAACTGTCGCAAGACCGTGAAGCACTATGAGGGCGGCGAGCTGATATCATCACGCCCTAAGGCTAACAAAGAGGACTGGATACTCGTCGACGGCAAGCATGAGCCTATCATCTCGGAGGAGACGTTCAACGCTTCTCTTGCCCGTTTCGGAAGCCTTCCGAAAGTAAAGGCTAAGTCAGGACTGAAAAATCCCTTTGCGGGTATCATGCACTGTTCCTGCGGTCGCCCTATGATATATCAGCCTCATAAGAAGTGCGAGGCTCGTCTGCACTGCGCCTATCAGATGCGGTGTGGTAATCGCTCAGCGACGTACAGAGAGGTAGAAGAGGAAGTAATCAGAGCACTCCGACAGCTTGTGGCAGAACTATCTGAGCAGCTTGCAGAAGGCACTCAAAACACTCATGACGCGCACAAGGCTATCGCAGAAGCTCTACGCAAGGAACTCAATGCGCTTGAAACTCAGCAAGAGAGACTATACGAATTTCTCGAGCAGGGTATCTATACCAGCGAGGTATTCGTCAAGCGTAATGCTGCACTCGCGCAGCGCCGGCAGGAGCTCCAAGAGGCAATCGAGACAGCTAAGAGCTATCAGGTATCAGAGGTAGACTACCGACAGAAGATCATTGCACTGCACGATGCTATCGCTATACTTGAGGACCCTACTGCCTCAGCAGAGGAAAAGAATAATCTGCTCCGCACAGTAATCAAGGATATCACATATCACCGCGAGACAGAGGTCCGCGACAAGTGGCACCCTGTTCCGTTTTTTCTCGATATTTCGCTGATTTGATTTTCCACAGGTATCATATACATCATTGATGTGCATATTCCTCGGTCCCGATGTCAGTAAGGAGTCCCTTTACTTCGCCGTATGGCATTGCATAGCGCTGGTTGAGATAGCGAAGCGAAGCCGAAAGCTCACCGTCAGGACCGCCGAAATCCAGAAAGTTATAAAGAAAAGCCCTCCCGAAAGGAAGGGCTTTCTTCATGTATTATACCATGCTGAGTGCAGACTGTCAAGGCTCACAGTTCTTCCAGAAGGCCGCTGTACTTATGTCCTTCATACTCAAGCATTACCTCTATCGTTTTCTTCTCAGCAGTGCTCTGCTTCGGGCGATAGCCATCATCATAGATACCATCCTTAACGTTGGGAATACCTGACTCTGCGCTGACATCATAGACCTTCGCCCCCTTATAGAACGCGGAACGGATCTCGTAGTGACAATGAGCTCCACCGGGACCGTCGGGTATCACATAGCCAGTGTGTCCCTCAATTCCGAGCACATCAGTGATTTTGACCTTGTCGCCGACCTTTACTCTTGCACTGTTCTCAGTAAGATGACCGTAGTAGCGTATCTTCTGCACGCCGTCTTTGCCGGCAACATCGTCCTTCGTAGCTACATAGTAGCCGAAGCCCTGCTTGTGGTTCGCTGCGTTTTCCCAGCCTACATGGATAACCTCTGCATTAGCACAGCTGTGGATCTCTTTGCTGTCGATACCGACAAGGTCGAGTCCGTCATGAGTTCCGAGGGTATACTGCTGCGATACCTTGAATTTGCCTTCGTATGGACTATTCATTACTTTTCCTCCTTTATTTTGTTTGTCTGAGTACCGAAGTAAAAGCCTATTATCATTATGTATATCGTCTTGAAGTTCTCAGGAACATCCAGACCTGCGGCATTCATAAAGGCGAATACTCCTGTTAATGTCAGCGTAACTATCGACTTTACGTCTATAAGCTTAGCTACTCTTTCTTTGATTTTCACGTTCCAAATCCTCCAGTCTGTGATTGATGACCTTGATTTGCTCCTCGACGACAGGCATACGCCTTGCAAAGTTGTTGTGTTCCCTGACCTCAGATGTCAGGCTGTCTATCTTAGTCTCCGTGACAGCCTGCTGTGTTTCAAGCTTGTGTGTCAGTTCACGGTTACTTGCCTTTGTATTTATGATTACTGTAATAATTGTCACAGCTGCTGATATGATGGATACTATAATACTGCTGTCCATGTTTTCACCTCCTCTCACTTATAGTCTGAAAAAAGGTGAAAATCAACTGTTTTCCGTTGTATAACTGCTGTCGTCTATTGTCGTTAATTCTTCGGTTTTGTCGAGTGCCGTGAGCTGTGCAGTTGACTGCACGCTGTTGAGACTGCTGCCGCCCTGAAGCGCCTGCACCATCGCGTAGAGCTCAGCATAGCTCGGGCGGTAGGGCTGATAAGCCTGTGATATATCCCATGCTGCTTTCGAGCAGACCATGGGACGGAATACCGCATTTGATATACTTGTGCCATTTATGACGTAGATCCTCACGAGCACCTTGCTACACGAGGTAAAGCTTCCCGTCGTACCTGTGTCGGACGTCGTACCCGCGATAGCGATGTTGTATGTGCTTGCCGAGCCGCCTGACGGGCAGCCCGAGAGGATCCAGTTGCCTGCCTCAATCGAAAAGCCTCCCGGCATTGAAAGAATGAAAACTGCATTTGCTCCCGAAGCTGTGCCGTTTGCTGTGATTGACATATCATCGTTGACTGTGAATACGACTCCGCTTGAGTGAGTGTAGACATTGTTCTCCCATGTACCATAGGTATTCAGCCGCTTGAGACTATCAACAGATGTTATCGGCAGGCGGTTTTTCGCTCCACCGTCGATAAGCTCAGCGAGTGCGGCACGGTCGGCGGCTTCGGCGGTATCGGCTTCTGCGATATCCTCTGCCTGCTCATACAGTGCTGTGTCAAGCTTGTCCATATTCTCGGTGATCACACTCATGTCAAACTTGTCGGCGTGATCTTCCTGCTTGCCGAGGTTGTAGTTCGGCGTATATGTAGTACTCATTATTTTCCCTCCAGTTCGTTTATCGTTCGGCGCTCAAGTTCTGCTATGTCGAACGCTTCCATGCCCGCAATGCTCATACTCATGAGTGCAGTCTGAGTATTGTACAGCTCCGCCTGCATCGACTGCATGGCGGCTACGTTCTTGCCCTCCACAGAATTCGGGGACACTATGGTCTGCGACATGACTGTCTGCCGTATCAGCGAGCGTCTGGTATTGCCGAGGGTGATCTGTATTGCTTCCCCTGTCAGCTCATTCCTGCGTATAGAGACTATCTTCATTTCCACGTCTATGCCGAGGTGCTCGACATAGATCGTCCCCTTGTAGCCTACGTCATAGTTCTGCAAGTTCAGGAAATCTTTGTACTTCGGGTCACCTTTGATATTGGCGACCTCTACGACAATAGATACCGTCGGAGTGCTTACGCTATCCCAGTACGGCCATACAGATTTCCAGAGACGCTCGATGCCATCTGCTGCCTCGTCCGAGTAAGTAAAATGGATGCGCTTTGTCTTATGGTGATGTACGATCCAGTCGCCCGATGTATCGTACCATACGCCTACCATGTTACCGTAATTGTCGACGCCGATCAGGTTCGTGACCCAGCCCGACATATCTATCTTGAAGGATATCTTCGTAAGGTCGGTGCCGTACCTCAAGGTAAACGCATTGCCTTCAGGTGCTCCCTCAAGTGTCTGATTGACGCTCATGTGAAAATTGTCTCGATATACCTCGCCACCGTAGAGAGTGACGAGCGAGTTATCGGCGCCGAAAATCGACTCGATGATGCTCTGATCGGTGATAGAGCATTCCATCTGTCCCTCGAGGTCGGATGTGATATCAAACGTATACTCTCCGACCATGTGCTGCTGATTTGGAAAGTCCTTGACACGGTGAGCGTTCAGCTGCGTGATGTAGTTCTCGCCGCCGACGGCTGTGAATTGTGCCTCCTCTATCCAGTAGTCGCTCATATCGTAGGTGATATGCCATGCATGGGCTGTGATATACTCAGAGTCTGCCTCTGCGACTATCTCAGTCTCATCTATGCGGAAAAGCTGACTGTTAACCTTGACGATGTTCTGCCCTACGATGTATGTCCATTTCCCGAATGGGTCGATCGGGTGCGTGAGAGTGATATCCCAGCGCCCTTTATCCTCTTTTTCTGACGTCACTTCCGACGGCATAAGGATAGCAATGCCGTTGTGGTCAAAGCCGCTCTGAGGTTCATGTATGTCATATATGCTCACCTGCGCAGGGCGCTCCTCAGCCCACATCGGCACAAGCTCCTGCTCGGTGTACTTGATGTATACTGTAGGCTGCACTTCACTGTCACAGGTGATGGTATTGCGGCCGTAGTAAGTGGGTATACTTCTGCCAGTGCTTGCAAGGGATATCGTCTGACCTGCTGTCAGCTTCTGTCCGATGTCTATCTCGATATCTGTTGCGCCTGCACCCACTGAGCTGATAGTCAGCGCAAGCGTTACCTTGTGCGGCTCCCAGCAGCTCTCGCCCGAGATAACGGGACTGCCCGATATGGGCAGGGTGACGCTGAACTGCGATGTCGGTGTGTCCACAGGCACTATCATGTAGCGGAATACAAGATAGGGCGTGATATTATCAACAGCGTAGGAGCTGTCGTACTGGAACATCTTCGAGAACACGCCGACACTGGTCTCCTCCGCTATGGTGAATACGGACTCTTTTCGGGTCCATCTCCGCTGATTTTCGCTTACGAAGAAGTTCTCCCAAGTTACTTCTATGAGTGTATTTCCGCTGCTGTCCACAAGGTCGTATCTGGGGATATGGTTCCCCGGCAATACACTGTCGTTGCGGTAGATGCTGTCAAGATTGGGCACGCGGACGGTTTTGCCGTAGGGATTTGCACACTCTGCAATGAGCTTGTATGTGCCTGCCGTAAGCTTCGCATACCAGTTGCAGTTGGCATAGGTGGGACTTCTGTAATCGTCCACCCAGTTACCGCCCTCGTTGATATTTGCACGGAGCATATACCAGCGCTGATGGTCGGCGTCGGCAGGTGCTCCGTCGGGGATACTGACAGCGTTCATTGCAACACCTGCAATGGTGGTGCCGTCGGTATATGTGCCGCCGGGCCCCGAGCCACGAGCTATAGGCTTATAGTCAAGTCTGTTTGCCGTCTCCTTTCCGACGCCGCCTGCGGCTCCCGTGACGCTCCAGTCTATAAGTTCTCCGCCCTGTGAATTAAAAACTATAGGCGGTATACTTGTCAGCTCTTTGATCTCGCTCACTTAGTACCACCTCTCCCTATAGCGTATCTCGGCAGACTGCACGCCGCTGTTGATGATGTAGTTGTCCGCGATATGGAGCCGCGGAAACGGTCCCTTGGTCAGCTCCGTGCAGGCGACCTTGTCACCGCTCGGACGGGTATAGTATGCAAGCTGCGCGTCACAGTCAAGCGTTATGCTGTATGTGTCCGGATAGCCTGCTCCGATGATCTCCTGCGGTGTTTTGACTTGTATCACCTTGCCGTTGCAGTTGATATCGGTGCTTGCCTGTGACGGCACGAACTCTATCGTGGGATCGCAGAATACAGTGCCCTCGACGTCTACGCGCTTATACGGATTTGTCTCCGTGATATCAACAGCCTTTTCCGCCGCTGCGTAGGCAAAAGGCTCACACTCGAATACAATAGGCAGTTCCGCCATGAGCAGAGCCTTAGCCTCGGGGACGGGCAGGTGTACAAATGCGTAGAGTATCTCATCTGGTGCTGTCGATATACTCAGCACTCCGTAGCCGCGAAGTTTGGCATAGATATCATGCAGTTTCTCAGCGCTTGCATCTGTGATCACTGCGTATGCTGTAAGCTCAGCATTGGGGTACCATTGTTTTTCGTGCGATGACTGCTGAGGTCTGCCCGGTATAGCCGTAAAATCCCTTTCGGGCTGCCATGTAGGGCGGATCATCGGAGTTGTGATTATCAGTCCCAGAGTGTCGGAGCTGATGCCGTTAAAAATAAATGTGCTCATGCTATCACCTGCCTTTTCCCTGCTCGATACGGCGCTCGGCTGTTGCCATGTCCTCAGCCATGCCGTATACGTCGTATTTGCCTCTCACCGTCGCGTAGACGGTGTTGTTGTAGTTGTTGATAGTCGTACCACTGCCTGCTCCGACGGGGGTGTTCGTTGCCGTGCGGCTCAGCGGAGTGATCTTGATACCGCCGTTCATTACCTGAAGGAGCTCGGGACCTGCCTCTGCGACAATACCCTGCTGTCCTATGCCTATGGTGCCGCCGGTTGCATGATGAGCATAACCTATATCGTATCTTCCTTCACCATATAGTCTTGCATCGCTTGGGCTGTTTATAGTGTTATAAATAAGGTCATTCTGTGAATACAGCAGCTCTGTCACAGCAGAACGAAGAGAGCTGCTCATCTGTTCAAACGATGTAGTTGCAAGGATATCGCCGAGATCAACGCCCGTCTGTGCCATAAACTCTTTAAGTGCAGATGTGTCAAAGCCGTCTATTGCTGAAAGTTTATCAACAATGCCCGTAGCAAGCATATCAGCACCTTTCAGTCCGTCAGTTTTCATTTTGTCAACAAGCTCGGTTATTTCGGCTTTTATTGCAGTATCACCGTACTTTATTTTCTCATCGGTAACAGCTTCGATCTTACGCCCCACATCATCAACGGCTTCCTTGTAATGCTCCACAGCCTCATCAACATTATCCTCTATCTTCCCAAAGGAAGCTACAGAAGCGTTATCAATGCTCGCAAATAACCCTTGTGCATCTGAATAATTGCCGTTGGCAAGAGCCTCCTCGGCTTTTTCGTACTGCTCGATGATATGATTGTTGTTCCTGATTTCGGCGTAAAGCCGGGCGAGACTGTCTGATGAATTCATAACATTATTGAGAGCTCTGCCTGCCTTAACATATTCCTCATCATTGATGATACCCCATTTTTTCATTTTCTCAATGGAGCCATCACTGACTTCTCCGACCATATCATATGTGATGTCTGAGTTATACATTTTGCCGCCCGGCTGGAACATGGCTTTTACGCGGCTGTTAAGGTCATCGATGTAGGCTTGGTTTTCCTCTCGGGTCTTCTGTGCTTCGGCGATTTTGCTCGCAGCCTGACCGTTCTGCACAAGTGCCTCACTATACATCTCGGTATAGTTCTTCTCGAATATCTGAGCACGCTGCTTCTTGATGGTTTCCTCTATCTTAGCCTGAAGCTCATCGTATTTCTGTATAACTCCATCGACCTGCTGTATTTCTATGCCTGTTGCCTGCTGTAGTTCTCCGATAATGTAGTTAACTCTGTCCTCATAGCCTTTTTTTACTTTGCCGTTTTCATCTACCAGCCCCTTGAGTTCTTCATATAAAGCCTCTGTCTTATAGGTTTCGGCAAGGTCTGTCTCTGTCTGCTCTCTTGCAGTATCGCGGAGCTCACGCATTTTTTCGATATCTTTCCTGATACCGTCATTAAGCGCTCTCGCATCCTCTGTCAGTTCACTGAACAGCTTGACATTTTTTACATCGCGGACAAATCCACTGACACCGGGAAGTTTCTCCACCAGCCATTTAGCGCCCTCATAGGCGTTCTTGAGTGCTCCGCCAAGTACTTCTATGACCGGCAGAGCTCTCTGCTTAATGACTGCCATAACGGCAGGGAGATTGTCAGTTATACCTTTTATCAGCTTTCCTGCGCCTTCTGCAATGGGCTTCATTACCTTCTGGATATTTGGCATCTGCTTTGTAACATACTGGACAACATCCCTGAGAGCAGGATTGAGTTCATCTGCAAGAGAAAGCTTCATACCGTCAACGGCGCTGTCAAGTATGGTCATATCTCCCTGAAGATTGTCTATCATAGTGTGCGACATATCAGTTGCCGCGCCCTCACATTCTTCAAGAGCCTTGGTATAGTCTCCGAAGGACATACCTGCTTCTTCAGCGGTGTCGGATAGTCCGCTCATGATCGTCTGCAAAGCTGCATAATGGTTGGTGCCTGCAAGCATCTTTGCAAGGTTTGCCTGCTCCTGATCAGTCAGAGTCTCCCAGTGATCCGAAACTCCTTCAAGTATGCTTGAAAGGCTCTGCATATTACCCTCAGCATCATATACGTTGACGCCATACTCTGCAAGCTCGGTAGCACAGTTTTTTGTATCAGTCGCCAGACGTGTCATTATAGCGTTGAGAGCTGTTCCTGCCTCTCCGCCCTTGATACCAGCATTCGCCATGGTCATGAGTACGGCTGTTGTATCTTCGACTGAATATCCCATTGAAGCGGCAGTAGCGGCGCAATTCTTGTAGGCTTCTCCAAGCATTTCCGTAGTGGTGTTTGAATTAGCCATAGCATACGTCATTATATCGACGAACCGTGAGGAGTCCTGCGCTGTAAGGCCGAAAGCGGTTAGATAGTCCGTAACGATATCAGACGCCTTTGCAAGGTCCATATTTGAGGAAGCCGCAAGTTCAAGAACTCCGTCGATACCGCTGAGCATATCGCTTACATTCCAGCCTGCAAGAGCCATATATCCGAAAGCGTCGGCTGACTCTGCGGCTGTGAATTTTGTTGTTGCGCCCATTTCCTTGGCTTTTTCTTCCAGCTGTTCAAGCTCCTCGGCAGTGGCTCCTGAGATCGCTTCCACGCTTGACATGGAGCTTTCAAATGTCATTCCCGTTGACACTATCTCTTTGCCGAAACCGACTATCTCCTGAGTTGCTTTTTTCGCCGCGTCATAGATAAAATTGCCGAGGGCAACGGCTACAGCTGTAAGACCGCCCTTTGAAGCTTTATCTGCCTTTTCGGCTGCCTCCGAGGTTTCATCTCCGAAGTCATCTACTTCCCTTGCGGCAGCGTCAGAAGCACTTCCAAGCTCCCCTACCTTGTCCTTTGCCTCTGCAAGCTCTTTTTCGTACTTATCAACAGCGCTTTTTGCATATTCGACTTCACGCTGAAAAGCTCGGTACTGTTCTCCCGTGATCGTCTTATCTGCAAGCTGTTTTTTGACCTGCGACTGCGCTTCGATAAGAGTGCCGAGCTTCTTTTTGCTTTCATCGAGAGCAGTATTGAGCAGCTTCTGTTTCTGATCCCACAGTGTTGCCGACTCACCTGTGATCCTTATTGTTTTATTTACGTCCTTCAGCTCATCGGCAGCCTTTTTTGTCTTCTGCTCGATACCTTTGAGAGCTGTATCAAGTCCGAGGGTATCAGCTCCAATCTGAACTGTAAGTCCTTTTATTTTATTGCTTGCCATTTTCTCCCTCCTTACTTGATATTTTTAAGCGCAGCTCTGTCAGGCTCGGTCCGGCTGTGCATATATGCGTCCTCAAGGTAGTCACGCCCTGCTTCTGATCTGCTGCAATTCCAGACAACAGCGTCATGAAGATAGCCGTAATAATCGAACACTTCAAGTCCGTCTATCTGAGAAAAATCAAGCAGTGTATAGTCAGATACTACCTTCATGTCGCTTGACACGCATTTATAATACACCTTATCCTCGCTTTTGCACGGAGAATAAGGTACCGTCAGTTTGGGTCAGCCTTCCTTTCGCTGTTGATCCACTCGGGAAGTTCTCTCATAAAGCGGCTGAGGTCGTCAACAGTAAAGTTATCGACTACATATTCCTCGGTAACTGTTATTCCTTCATCGTTCCTGTCACAGATATGAGCCACAGCATTGAACAGCTGTGGATCGTTCTTTGCTGTCAGAAGCTCCTTATAATACATTCTCAGTGTAGGAGGCTGTATTGTAAGTGCTGTACCGTTATCCAGTCTGAAGTTAAATCGTCTCATGATATACTCCTTTACAGAAAAAGGCGAGCAATAAGCTCGCCTGTATCATTTCTTCTTTGGTTTGTGTTCTTCCTTCTTTATGAGGGGAATTCCGCGGATATTTTTGTCCGTGGCAAGCTCCTTGATCCTTTCGTCCGAAGGAGTAAAGCCCTCACGGGGATAGACGTCTCCCACATTATAGGGGTGGCTGTCATCCTGAAGGTCCTCAAAATAAACTATCGTCCTGTACATTTAAGCACCTGCTCCAGTTGTGGCAGCTGTAACATCCTCCTCGTCAAGAATGATGAGTCTGCCGTCATCAAATGGCTCTGCCGTGATGCTGGGAGTGATAGTAGTCTCCTGCTGAGGTCTGTAGGAAGCGGCAAAACCGTTGACGTTCTTGCCAATAGCGGTATAGCGCACATCTCCCTTGACCTTGTCCTTATGGACTGCGCGAATAAGATAGGTCTTGTCATCCTTGTTGGCAACTCCGCCGATAAGGGTACGGCGCTTGGTGCCCGTAACAGTAGCTGTTGCAGTAGGCACAAGCTTGGTTATCGTGTCACCGCTCCATGTGATGAGACCGAATGAGATAGTTGCACTGTCATCGGTCATTTCGTTTCTCGCTGCCTTTCCGTCATCAGACTTTACGTTATAGAACGATGCCGAATAAACGATCTCTCCACCGTCCTTTGTTCTGCCGATGTGATTTGCCTCGGTCTCAATCACACTGTCAGCAGGTATATCCGCAACAGCTGAGCCCGTGAACTCCATCATATAGATGTCAACTGAACCTAAAGCAATTCTGTCAAGTTCCTTTTTCATGATCATTCCTCCTCAATGTATTGAATAGTATCGAACGAGAATGGTGTCATGTACATATCCTCGTCCTTGATATAGATATCGGGAGATTTATCTATCTCCCTGTCCCTGAATAAGTTTTCCAGCTGTCTCTCAAGCTGCGGCTGCTTCTTTTCGGTGTACAGCTCAATATTTATGGTAACATCACGGTACAGATTATAGTTATCTGCTCCCTTTATCTCCGTTCCAGACTCATAGTATACCGCAAATGGAAGGCTCTGAGGCTTTCTGAAGCGCATATAAGCGACGGGGATACCGAGACTTTCCAGCCTGCTTTTTATCTCTGTAAGTTCCATCTACAACTCCTCCAGAAGCTTGTCTACCTTTTTCTGAGCCAATGAATTGACTATGCTGACATGAGGGATAGCCTTTGAACGTGTAGTTCCGTCACGATTTAGATGACCGTTTTCAAGCAGATGTGTAAGGCGGTAATGGGGGCTTTTGGCATGGACAGTCACTTCTATCCTTCCACGCTGTCTGTCAACACGGTATTTCCAGCTGCGGCGATATGCTCCCTTGGGAGTATTCTTGTTGCTTCCCTCATATACGGGAGCAAGTACCTTTATCTGCTCGACAGCTTCCTGTCCTATCTCGATTATGCCTTCCTCTACTGCTTCTCTGACCTCGTCAGTATATTCCTGACAAGCCGAAACCATTGCGGCGACAAGTGCCACAGGTGTTGCAATAAGCTGATTATGTCCCTTTGCCATTACCTCACACCTCCGTTCAGCAGCACAGTTCTTATAGTGAGCTCAGGAGCTCTCTCGGCAAGTCCTCCGATGGACTTGATGTCATATAAAGCTCCCCTGTATGAGATGCGAAGCTCTGAAGTGAGCTTATTTTCGAGAGCCTTTGTGTATCTTATCTTAAACACTACATCGTTCTCGGAGTTTGTCTGAGCAGCTTCATAGTACTCTTTACCTGAAGCATTCTCCTCAATCTTCGCCCACGCCCTGATAAGAACAGCCCACACCATACCGTCATTTCCGATCTCGTCCTGTGACTCTGTATAGTGCTGTATCTCGATCTTCTTTGTATAAGCCATACCGTCACCTCAGATGATTTACAGCATAAAGGCTGAGTATTGTCTTGACTGTGGGAGACACCTGCCTGTGTATGCTTGTTGTATAGTCCCTCTGAGTGAACATATCGTTGACAAGTACGCAGAAAGCTACAGCAAGATCATCATGCTCATCAAGCTGCTCCTCCGTAAGTCCTGTATAGCCGGTGATATAAGCCTTCGCCGCAGGCATCAGCAGTGTACCGACAATGTCATCGCTGTCATCATCTGATATTCCCGTATAGTCCTTTACCATCTCAGAGGTAAGCTCACTTATTTTCATGCTCTCGCCGCCTTTCAGAGTAAATTTAGCGGACAAGCCTCCACCTGTCCGCTGTTTGATTTATGAAGCCTTTACCTTGAGCACAGCAAGCTTCTGCTCGTCTGTGATCTTTGAGTCGAACTCGAACCAGCAGTCGATACCGATAGCGTGCTGATCGTGATACATCTCTCTGAGCACCTCAATGCTGATATCCTCGCGGAAGTTTACAGACAGACCGCTGTAGTCGCCGTAGAGTACTGCAAGCTTGTTTGCAGCAATTCCGTCCATGTTATCAGACAGATAAACAGGCTTTCCGAGCAGTCTGTAAGGGAACTCGGAAGATACATCAGGCTCGATGAGAGGTCTCTGATTAGTATCCTTCATCTGCTTGATAGCAGTGAATGTTGCTGAATTCATTGTCCAACAGGCGTTCTTCTGATGCGCCTGCTTTACAGCTGCCTGAACAGCGATAAGGTCATCAAGAGTGATAGAGCCTGCTGTTCCTGTTGTTACTACGTTTGTAGTCTTTGTTGCACCCTCAGCTGCATTTGAGCCTGTTCCCTTGAGAAGCTCGCCTTCGAGGAACTGCGCAGCCTTTTCTGCTATCTTACGGATAACAAATGCAGTAACATTGACAGCGGAGCTGTTGATGACGCTCTTACCTACAAGTACAAGAGCACCGGCGAGATATCCTCCCAGGTCAACAGATACAAACTTTCCGCTGTCGGCGGTGAGCTTGGTGAACTCTGTAGCATAGCCCACGGTTACATCGTGAGAACCGTTTGCCTTTGTCCACTTAGGTATCTGGAGCTTGCCCTTTTCATGGTAGACATCAGCTCCTGCAAGGATAGGGCAGATGTCCTTGATCTCATCAAGTATGCGCTTAGCGATCGTTGTGGGAATGATAGCGCCGCTGTTGTTTGTCCAGTCAACGTTCTGCTCGCCTGCTCTCATCTCTGTGATCTTGCCATTGATAAAGTCGGCGAAAGCTCTCTCCTCGATCTGCTCCTGTGTGAGCTGCTCGCCCTTGGGAGCCGCCTGAGGTGCGTGAAGCTCAGTAATGCCCTTGGCTCTCTCCTCTGCCTTGATAGTAGCGTCAAGGGACTGTATCTCAGCTTCGAGAGCATCGAACTGTGCCTTTTCCTCCGCAGAGAAAGCTCTTTCTTCTGTCTTTGCCTTGTTGAGCAGAGCGTCCAGCTCCGCTTTCTTCTGTGCTCTTTTCTCAAAAAGCTTTTTCATTATAAATTCCTCCATTTCTTGGTTTGGGTATAAAAAAAGCACCTATATGGTGCTTTCTAACATATTAAACTGTGCAGTTGACTGCACAAAAGGGATTATCCCAGTGCTTTCAGCCTGTTCTCATACTCCGTAAAGTCAGGCTTATTCTCGATAACAAGCTCAGGCTCGATATCAAGAGAGCGCAGTTCCATATCTACGTTACCGTCTGCGCGGCACTCTACCGAAGTTGCAGCATAACATGGAACCTTGTCCTTTATCAGAGACACATGGTCCAGTTCAAGACTCTTGACGTGCCTGATCGGCAGCTCATCAGTGCCGCGGCTCTCCATTTCGTCCTTAACATTGAACATACCGAAGGACCAGCCTCTCAGCTTGCCCTTGCGTGCCATTTCGATGACTGTTTCATCTGTGATAAGCACATCAGCGTGAAGTCCGATAGCGTCTTCACGAAGAACGAGTGAACCGTCACGCGTATTTGCATAGGCGTGTCCCTGATCGTGGTCGAGGGTAACGGTTATGTCGCCGTTCTTCTTGATAGCCTCGCTGAAAGCTCTCTCCTCGATAGTTTCAAGGACCTTGCCTCTGGGAGTTATCACAGGGCGGCTCAGCTTGCCTGTGACATTGACGTAGCCGCTTATATGCAGCCCGTCAGCTCTTACTTCAATTTTCATTATTTCACATCCTTTCAAGGTATAAAAATAGCACTTGCAACCAAGTTTCAATTTTGTTGCAAATGCTTTTCAACATATTTTTGTGCAGTTGACCGCACAAATGGGTATAAGAAAACCTCTCGTTGCTGGGCGGTTTAATCGTCATTCGGTTCTCCCCATGTGCTTTCATGGTACTTGCATTTTTTACAGATTTCCTTGTAATCAGGTTTTACTTTGAACTCGTCAGGAATGTGTGAATCATCTGAAATAAAGCCGTCAATTATATCAGTGTTTATAAGACAATCGCCTCCATCAATTTCTTTGTCTACTAATGGACATTTAAGCATTTCACTCACTCCTTTACTTCAAGTGTTTATTTACAGTATCAAGAAATCTTTTGGTTCCTTGAGTAAATTCAGCATTGGGGAAAGCTGTTCTTATACTATTTTTTGTGATATTAACATATGTTGCACCTTTATCGCCGATATAGTTTTCAAACTCTTCACCGTTAATATGCTTTGTATAAGAAACCTTAGCATTATTGATATACTGTCTTGCACTTTTGAGATTGACATCATGATTTTCGTCCATTATATGCCTTTTATCAAAGCTAAGACTATTGACATCAATTTCTCTTGGCGGTATATGTATTTCTCCGTTGAAGTTAGTTGACTTAAAATCAGCTATAATCTCTTCCTTATGTTCAATTATAGCATCTTTTTCAGATTTGTCAACCTTCTTCGCAGCTTTTCCGCCTGCTCCGCCGGAAGAACCGCCGCCACCAGAAGCGAACCGTCCTTTTTCATCGTGATTATGATTATATCTCAGCTCAACGTCCTCCGCACGTTCCTCGCCGGTAAGAAGGTTCTTCTGTTGCCCGGTATTCGGCGTGAATACTTCCATTGTCTCAGGATTCAGGAGAACATCGGAGAGTCCGAGCTTGACAAAGTTGAATCCGAGCGGTTCATAGTCCTCTTCGCGGCGTATCTCGTCAATCTGAAGGATATTATTCCGGACAGCGACCTCGTAAGCATCGTAGCGCTCTTTCAAGCTACCGCGTGTCAGCTCCTTCGTGTCGAATGCCCAGTAATAGCCCTGCTCCTTCTCAGATTCAAGCAGAAGAACGTTGTCAAGCTCTGTCTCTATCTGATTAAGGAGCGCTATCACCGCCGCCGTGAACTTCTTGTTATCATTCTCGGTAGCGCCGCCGTCAATGACCGTATGAGGGAAGCCGAACAGCTTGCATATCTCAATGCTGTTGGTCTTCTTGTTCTCGTTCATCTGTAGCTCAGCCGCCGTTGAAGAGATAGCCTCGAAGTCAACGCCGTCATTGAGCACGATTATCTTGTCACGCTTCTGCTCGTTGTCATAGACCTTCTGATAGCCTTCCTTGATAGCTGATATAGCAGCATCGGAGAGGCGGTTCTTCGCTTTCAGGAAACCGGGCTTACAACCGCCGTTGGAGTTCATCATATTTTCCAGTTTAAGAGCGTTCCATGCCGCTGACAGCACCGAAGACGCTTCCTCCTGCAACGGGATATTCGTATATCCGTCACGGGTACGTCTCAGCAGCTTGATAAACTGGAAATCATAATAGCTCTGAGCGTTTATCTGTACTCTGAAAGCCTTGAATATAGGGTCTGTGTTAGACAGTATACTCACATCCCGGCTGTCAACATAGTGCAGACTCTTGACGCTGAGACCGCTGCTGTTGACGAATATCCACGCTCCGCGCCCGAGATAGTAGTCCTCGACAGCAGCCTTCCACATATCCACAGTGCTGAGAGTATCGCCTGTCGAACCGTTGAGCAGCTTTATTCGCGGATCATCAAATATTTCTGTGACCTGCTCCTCGTCTTTGCAGTAAAGCTTGACAGGAAGCTGTGATATCGTCTCTCCTATCTTGCCGATGCAAGCTGATACAGTAGGAATACTGAGAGCCGCTTCGCGTGTCAGCTCTCCTGTGATACCAAAGAATGTGAGTATTGAGGTCTCGGCACTCTGGACGGTGTCCGCCCTTATTTCCTGTCTCTTTTTACGTTTAAAAAGTCCTATTTTGACCACTTCCTTTCATATTACCTGACAGCCGAAGCCCTGCTCCATGCTGTCAAGTACGTCCACCTGCAAGAGATACAGCGCATTAATGATCGACACGACCATATCCACTTTGCCTGCTGACTTTTTCTTATTGACATAGAGATTGAGGTTTGTATCCTTGGTGCATCGGGCATTCTGGAAGTTTATCTCAAGCATCTGATTGCCCTCGTATCTGAATTTCCTACTGAGAATAGACTCTTTCAGCAGCTTTGTCGGTCTGTGGAGCACGCTGCTGTGCTGCTTTATCTCCACGCACTCAATAGGATCATCT
The DNA here is from genome assembly GCF_900116855.1 of Ruminococcus flavefaciens. GTDB lineage: Bacteria > Bacillota > Clostridia > Oscillospirales > Ruminococcaceae > Ruminococcus > Ruminococcus flavefaciens_R. Next base: position 71,658 of record NZ_UETD01000004.1, on the reverse strand, counting down.
GCGGCTTCAAGCTTCTGCACAGTAGATATAGCATTATATCGGTCGAAGCCCAGCTGAACTATCTCAACGCCGTATTTCTCAGGCAGCGACTGGATAAAACGCTCCACAAAGCCGTAATCTATTACCTCATCACCACAGGCAAAGCATTCACCACGCTCTATGAGCTTCTTATAATCTACTCTTTCGCGGTGTGTTTTCTCTTCAAGCTTATCAGCAGGAAAAAATCCCCACACCTTGACATATATCATATCCTCCGCCTCGTCATAAGCCGCCATAGCCACCGATGTATTATCATCGGTCTGAGACAGGTCAAGCCCGATATACACTCTCCTGCCCTTCCAGAAGTCAGGCTCAGGCTCGGAAAAGCACATTCTGACCTTGGTTATCTCAACAAAGCCCTCGACTCCGAGCCCCTTGTAGAGGATATTCATGTGCTTGCAGAGGAAGTTTTCACGCTTATTCTCGTAGAGCACAGCCTTCTCGCGCTTTTTCTTCAAGTCTCTCAGCATATGTTCATGAGCGTAGGCGGCAGGATTAGCCTGTAAGAGAGCTACATCGGAGGTCTTCCAAGTATCACCTGTCTTGAACTCATCATCAGGTTCATACAGCAGTGCGAATATACGCTCATCATCGAGTAGCCCGTCTATCGCCTTCTTTGCAACATCTATTTCCTCAGTCATCGCATTGTTATCATTCGGGTACTGAGTCGATATGATGATACCCAGCTTTTCCAGCAGCATTATCTGCGATGAGCGCATCGCCTCTATCGGATAGTTGTCCATAGCTCCGCACTCGTCAGCCAGGAACATATTGGCAAGCTTGCCGTCCATACGGTCGTTTGAGTACGCAAGAGGTGTATATTCAGACTCTGTCAGCTTGCACCGCACTTCCTTGCGCATGAGCTTGAATATCTTTTCATCCGCAAGACAGGGACTGGATTTGATTATCTTCTTTATAGCGACCTGAAGCTCACTGGAAAGCGACAGGTCGGGGGCTACACTGAAAAAGCGGCTGAACTTTGGCTCTGTCAAGAGTCCGATAATAAAAATGACCGCTGAGGTGAACGTCTTGAAGTTCTTTCTCGCGATCTCTAAAAGCCCCGTCTCATAATATCTGAGATCATCACTCCTGCGTTTTGTGCAGAACAGGGCATATATGAACAATACTGCATAATCCTCAAGCCCCTCATACATCGAGCAATGCAGATCGGGGTGAATGATGAGCTTCAGCAGCTTTGTTATTTTTTTCCAGCGCTTACCGCAAACATAAGCTTCGGTGTTGCTGCCGTCAACAATAGCTATCCAGAGCTTCGCCTGCCGTTTGACATAGCGTCCCACATACTGATTATCGGGCTCGGTACACCAAAGCGCGTATTTATAAGCTCTGCTATGCTTCACTATGTCAATTGCTGTCAGCTCCTTTCTGTGCAGTCAACTTCACAAATGGGTATAAGAAAACCGCCTGATCTCTCAGACGGTCTTATCTTTTTTCTTTTCTTCCTCAAGTCTTTTGATCATTTCAGCAAGTCTCTCAGAGCCTTCCTTATTTGATCCGTCAAGAACTACATTCATTTCTTCCATTCAAAAAGCCCACCTTTCTGCTGATTATCAAGGAATTTATTTACTACCTTTCGGTATTCGTTATCACGATATTCACCTTTTTTAGTTGCTTTAAGCACCTTATTTTCTGCCTTTTGCAAAGACCTCAAGAGAGAGAGTTTATCAAAGTCCTTTAACTTGGATAATGTTTCGACATTGCCGTTATTCTTTACAATGGTCAGTGTCTTTATTCTTTCATTTCCGACAAATTCAACTATATCGGTAAAAGAATAACTACTGTTTCTCGGGTGATTGTGCATTATCATCAAATCACTGTCATAAAAGTTCTGTCCAAAATCAAGCCTATCATCAGAACCTTTGAATTCTTTTCGGACCTGCAATGAACTATCAAATACAAACGCTACTTCATTACAATCATTATTATCACGAGCATACTTCAGCAATTCTTTATGCTGTTCTTGTATCTTCGAGCATTGCTCATCGGTATAACCACTTATTTTTACCTTGGGTACACTTGCAATCGCCTTATCGGTTATCTTAGTAATAGGCTTTGGCTCACCATTTTCTTCTATTATACCACTTTTTACAGAATTGTCAATACTCTTTCCAGCTCCACTGCCGGAAGAACCGCCACCGTCATCGCCAATAAGGATATGCCTGCCGTTCTTTGTTATCCAGCCGCGTAATTCATACCAGTGTGTCTCAATGTCGATAGCTCTCACTGCGTACTCGGCATAGTTCATGAACCAGTCACTATTCATCGTCCATCAACGCCTTTATAAGCGGATTTTCTTCATTTGATGCCTGAAGGTTGATATTTGCAAGCTTTGCACGGCTCTGAGGGCTAAGGCTGAGCTCGTTGCAGTATCGGAAGAACGCTTTCGTGTACGTTTCTTTGAGCCTTACGAGCGAAGGAATAATCGAACCGGCTTCATTGATAGTCCTTTCGATTTCCTGCATACGGTCAATGCAGATACTGCACTCGGACAGAACATACACATCGAGGTTCCCGAGTATCTCTGCCGCTTCAAGGTTCTTGACTATATACCTGAATATCTTTTTCTGTGCTGTTGTCATGTACTTCGGAGGTCTGAGCTGTGCAGCATCGCCCTTCAGCTTGTTCTCATTGCTCAGCCGCAGAGCTGCTTCATCATTGTCAAGCGATCTATCATGCTGCAATTTAACATTTTTACAGGGTCTCGCCAAGCTTTTCACCTCCAAAAAAACTCATTTTCCGAATACTTTATGTTCAAAGGGGGGCGTCGATGGATACCACCTCTCAAATATTGAAAATTCACCCCCCGGGGGGATGCTCAGGCAGGATTTTTGATAATTTTTCAGCGGAAATCTCTCCCTTTTCTGCCATTTCGTGGTGGTTTCTGCAAAGAGTTATAAGATTATTGTCATCTAAACGCAGCTCATAATTCGTGATCAGAGGTCTGATATGATGCACAGATAAGTCTTCGTTATTGAACTGCCTTATAGTTCCCGTAAGCTTATGCCGACAAGCAACACACAAGTAAAGGTCCCGTTTCATGATGTGTTCACGCTTGCACTTCCACTCGTAGGAGCCTCTGAAAACATCTGCTTTGCTCAGCTCTGTCCTTTGATGATATTTGCCTTGCGGCTTTTTAGGACAGATACATCCTTTGTCATGAACTGCTCCGCAGTAAGGGCAGGCTTTTTTCATTGCTGTGACCGCCTTATCCGATAACAGAAATACCCCGACTGCTGCCGAGGTACTTCTGCATTATTTTCAGGAGATATACAAAAATGGACTCATGCCGTTGGTTGCAGGTGTGGGACTCGAACCCACGACTTCAAGGTTATGAGCCTTGCGAACTCGCCGCTGTTCTAACCTGCCAAAGAGCAGCCGAGCTGAAGGTGAAGATGCCCGGCTGTGTGAAAGGGATGTTTGTAAAACTCATAGAAATAGGCGAAGGCGCACGCGGCAAGAGCAACTGAAAGACGATTTATTGCCTGCCGCGTGAAAGCCAACCCGTTGTTTCGCCTGCTTTCTATGTATACATCATAACACATCAATAGGGTGACATTCAATGACATTTGGTGACAACTTTTCAATTGCCTTTTTGATTTTCCTCATAACAGTCCTCGGATCATATCCCATACTCTCAGCCGTCTGCTCAACGGTCTGGAAGAGGATATACCTGTTGATAAGCACAGCCTCAAGGTCATCATCATGAAGTCCGATGATAGCCTCCCAGATCTCGGCAGTGATCTTCACAGCCTCAGCGCTGAGCTTCTCCGCCTTATCCTCCATTTCCGCAAGCTGTATGAGAGCGTTTTCCGTGCCGTTTTTTGACGTGCTGCTCCTGCCTTTGTCATTACCCTCGGTCGCTCTTACAAGTCCCGTGGCGCGTTCTCTGCATTGCTGTACGAGCATATCCAGTGCCTTTGCTTTCTTGTCAGCGTAAAAAGCTCTGTTGAGCCACCTGCGAAGTTCAAATTCCGTCATCCTGCTCCTCCGTTTCCAGCTCTCCTCTCATCGCCCTGAACTGCTCCTCGGCGTACCTCTTGCCGATGCAGAAGCCCATGAGGTAACAGGCAAGAGCTATTATAATAGCTGCTATTACTATGATCATCAGTATTCACCTCGCAGTATCATTTCCTTCGCGAGGGCTTCCATGCGGCACTCCGTGCCACGATCGCAGTTGCAGCACAGCCATGCATATGTACAGCCTGTATGAATTATCCAGAACAGATCACTTGCTGTTTTCATCATCAGTACCTCCGTTCTTATCTATCATGCCCTCAACCGCTGACAGTGCTGAGATATACCCTGTCAGATAGTCGCTATTTAAGGATTTAACACACCGCTTTAAATCTGCTATCTGCGCTTTAAGGCTCTTGATGTCATTATCATAGTGAGCTATCTGTCTGCATTCGTCCCAGTGTTTGGCTTCAAGCTCAGCATTACGAGTTTCGAGCTCTTCACATCTCTTTTCCAGCGCTGCCATGTGCAGCATATCTGTATCAGTCATTATTTGCCCTCCTGTTCCATGCTCTGGCAGCTTTAGCTTGCAGCTCATCGGCAGTCGTTGCCCACTCAGGCAGTTCACCATCATAGCTGATACGGGAGAGGACTCTTCCACCTACTGCACCGCCTCTGCTAAAGCATTTAGGACAACGCACTGAATATGTATCATAGTAGACTATATCATCTAAGCCTGTATATCCTTCTCTTTTCCTCTTGCGGTCTATTTTCAACTTATTATAGCCACAGAACGGACAAGGCTTTAGCTTTGTATCACTCATTCTCTTCCTCCTTGCACCTTTCGAGTGCTGCCTCAAGGGTACTTATCCGAGCTTTGAGCTCTTTGATATATGCCTGTACCTCAGGTTCGGTGTACCATTTATCGTCTATGAACATAATATCCTCCTTTATCTCATGGCAGTCCCTGCCTGTCCTTAGCACCGACAAAGGGCAGGACAGACAGTGTATCTGCTGAGAGCATAACTGCTCACGTTTCATTTTATACGTTTAAGAGCCTTGGCAAGCTTATCGTGCTTCATTCCCATATACTTGCCGTAGCTCACTCCCATTAAGATTGCGTTGTGAATGTCCTCAGACAGCTGTTCGGTCTGTCCCTTTATCATGTAGTCAGGTTTCTTCTTTGACATTGTCGTCCTCTCCCTTTATTCGTTCTATCTGTCTTTCAAGCTTGCCGTCGATTATCCTGTCGATCTCGTCAGCCCCGAGAAGGTACCGCAGCTGCTTTGCGACTACGATCACATCTGCGACTTCCTCCTTGATATGCTCATAAGCGTCTGCGTGCCCTCTGCGGAGCTTATTCACTGCCACTGTGAATTCAGCTGCTTCCTCGGTGAGCATATTTGCCTGACTTGTGAAGCCGTAATGATCGGCTATAATTTTTATCCTGTCGTCCATTGTCACTTCTCCTTCAATACAAAAATTGATTGATGAATTTTTCATAATTCTTTATGTCAGGGTCAAGCTTCTGAACGTTGTCCTCTTCAAGCCATCTTCTGATCGTCTCCGAACTCTCTCCTATGTTCTTCCCTTTCTTGAAAGCCCAGTCATCGACCCGAGAGATGTACTTGTCGATAACATCAGCTCCGTACTCAGAAACGAGTTGATTATAGTTATCATCATTAACAAAAGCACTCCTATTCTGACCAACGTGTGAGGAAGGGAGCGTTTTTCTTTCCCCCCTTTCTTTAATACTGTCTTTTATATTTTCTTTATATGTATGGTTATCATTTTGGCAACCCTTAGGGTTATCAGAATTGATAACAGTAGGGTTTCCAAATTGATAACCCTTAGGGTTATCAGAATTGATAACGGTTATCGAATTTGATAACAGCAAATCTGTACAACTTTCAACAGCCCATTCATCATAGTTTTTGTTGATTGATACAGTCTGCGGAGTGGTACCTTTGTTCGGTCTATGGTCAACTATATTTGCTTCGCGGAGCTTTTTTATTCCTCTTGACACATTACCTTTTTTCATGCCGAGAGCCTCGGAAATATCCGAAAGCGGCACCTCAGCATAGCTCTTGTTAAAGCCGTAAGTCCTGCGGATAATATAAAGCAGTATCCGCATTTCGTTTCCCGATATGTTGAGCCTGCATATTGCTTCCAATAGCTCATTTGCTATGCGTGTATAGCCGTTTTTGATCTGCGGATTTGCCACATTTTCACCGCCTTAGAATGGAACATCGCCGTCGCTGAGGATCTCCTCAAAATCGCTGAGGTCGCCGTAAGACATACTGTCATTTGCAGTGGGCTGCTGTGGAGCTGCCTCCTGAGGAGGAGCAGAATAACTGTTATTGTAATTGTTCTGGGGAGCGCCGTAGCCGCCGCTTTCATTTTTGCTGCCGCAGAATTCGACATTATCCACCAGTACCTCGGTGCAATAATGCGTAACATCAGGATAATTCCTGTCCTGATAGTTGTTATTTCTCAGTTCACCCTCAACTGCTATCATCTTACCTTTTGAGAAGTAGCGGCTGACAAACTCGGCTGTCTGACGCCATGCAACACAGGTGATAAAATCAGCCTGTCTTTCACCTGTGGATTTATCGGCATAGCGCCTGTTCACTGCAACTGTAAATCTGCATGAAGCAACGCCGCTCTGTGTCTGTCTGAGCTCGGGATCTGCTGTGAGTCTGCCGACTAATACCGTTTTATTCATGCTGTGTTTTCTTTCTTTCTATCATCTGATATATGAGGCACTCAAAATTCAGTCTCTGCCTGTCAGATAGTATTTTTTCACCGATATGCTCTTTGTATCTTTCATATAGTGGCCGTATCTGTGGGTGATTGACATTGATTTTGTAGCCGTACTTGTTCTGCTTGGCATATATAGAGTCATTCGGTGTGATCCTTGCGGCTTCCATAGCCTGATCCATAGGGATACGTTTACCCATTTGATCACCTGCGAGGAGCGGTCTGTTTCTTGTAGTTGTGATAATACCAGAAGAACACTTCCAGTATCTTCAGCGCTGATCTATTGGTCTCGGGGACGAATTCAACACTGAAGCTGTACCTGTTGCCGCAGCGCCATGCTTGCAGAGTACTGTATACAGTCGCTCCGATGTTGCAGACCTTGCGCCCCTGCTTTCCTGCCTGCATTTCAGACAGTTCAAAGCCTTTCAGGTGCTCCCAGCCTGAGCATTTTTCAAGCATGAATGTACACTGCTGAGCATTCCGTGAGATTGTATCAAGCTCTTTTTCGATACGCTCGCGGTCGCTTGTGACATTGCCGTATACCTCATTGATATCAGCCTTTCGCTCTACCACACAAGAGCGTGAGAAGTCCTTGCCGTCAACGATAAAGCTATAATCGCCAAAATCAAGCTTCTGAGACTTGAACATTATTCCGAGATTGCTAAAAACTTCTGTGATATGGCTGTTCTGCTGCTCTCTGGTATCGACAAGGATAGTTACCTTTTTCATGAAGTCCTTTTTCTCGTCATTGTTGCTCAACTTCGTACACCTCACAGTCTTCATGATAGTTCCGAGGCTCGGTCAGCACTTTCGTGAAACGGCAATAACCGCAATCACCGCAGCGCTGTGGCTGTAAAAGCCCGTCCTTCAGCTGCTGAAATCTCGGTGCGAGACTGATAACTTCCTCAAGGGCGTTATCCATATCCTCATCCGGTACCCAGAGTACATCAAGATCAGGCTCTTTTTCCTTTGTTATAGCTGAGATATAAAAGGGCAGCTGCTTTCCTGTATTCTGACGGACGACCTCGCGGTAAATAGCACCTTGAATATCATAACCCCAGTAATTGATAAAATGCTGTTTCTTCCCCTTTTCGACATTCCATATAAGCTTAAAATCCTTGATAGCTTTCAGGTCAACGATACAGTTATTTTCATGATAACTGTCTATTTTGATCTTGAAAGGTATGCCTGCTATCTCACCGACCATTATTTTCTGTTTCTCGCCACTCATATACTGCATGAAAAGCTTATCGCGTTCCGCTCGCTGTATCATGTACTCAGCCTGTCGGTACTGAGCTTTCAGCTCGCCCGACTTTGTGAATATCTCAGGGTGCTGTGCTCTGAAAATGTCAAGCGTCCCTTCAAAATGTGCGTCCACATAAGAGCCGACCAGCAGAGCGTCCGTGACCTCTCTCTGATACTCGCCGTGAAGCTCCGCCAAAGCGGAAGCCTCACAGGTGAGAAAGCTCTTGAACTGGGAGCAGCTCATATACTTCATGTTATTTTCGGCGCTGAAATAGTTTTCAGCTGTCAGGGAATGAGGGATCATATGTAGTGTACCTCCATTTCTGAGGAGTCGGTCGTTCTTGTAGCTATGAACTGGATGCCCTTTTCGTGGCACTTGCTATACAGCTTTTCACGGTTCTCGGAAGACAGCTTCTCGGTACCGTCTATAAGAATGACCTGTAAGCCATTAGGCTTGGAAATTGCCACATCTACGCATAAGCTAAGCTGCTCACCCTCCGACAGGTTCGCAACAGGCAGACCGTTAATAAGAGGTATGCCGTTCTGAACAGTAAAGCCCTCTATCGGTATCTTCGCTGTTTCAAGTATCTCCCCGGGAAGAGTTCGAGCGAGTTCTATCTTTCGTGTATATTCATCAGACTGAGCCTTGAGCTCTTCGAGCTCCGACTGCATACCTTTCATTCTGCTGTATTCATTGAGGTGTCGCTTCATCTCCTCGGCGTTCTCCACCTCTTTCTGAAGCTCAGCAAAGTCGATAGGCTGTTTGTCGGTATATTCATCAGCAACGCTCATATCCGCATCAAGCTTGGTCTTAGCTTCGTTGAAACGGCTTTCAGCAAGTGCTTTTTTGTCTTCGAGCTTGCCTGACAGTCCAGCAAGCTTGTCCTCGCTTGCCTTTATCTGAGCCTTCATGCGCTCGATATCGGATAGCAGCGTTTCGCGCTCTGTGGATATTGCCTTTTCTTCAGCTGAGATCTCTATCATTTTGTCAGCTTCCAGCTTTCTGAGTTTGCTGTCATAACTGCTGCGGAAAAGCCTCGCCCTTTCGATACGGCTGTTATGCTCCTTTATCTGTTCAAGCTTCTTATATGCTGCTCCGAGGTCGTAAGTTTCCCACTTCTCAGCCTGATAATCCGCAGGGATATCCTTGGCAATATCTTCGATGAACGCCTGTTTGTTTCGGATATCTCTGTTTACGTTCTGGCGTTCTTTGAACCACTGTCCGTTCTCAGACTGCATATCACTGAGGACTTCAAGGATATTCTGCTCGTAATTGATCCATGAAGGTATTTCGCCGAACTTGTCATTGATAAAATTCAGATCCCAGTCATACTCTATAAGATCAAGGATAGCTCTGTTCTTGGACTTGGCGTCCATTAACGTAAATGCAACAGGATCAAGCTGCAATGGTGTAAAGAGCTGACGAAGGAAATTCTCAGGTGCCATTACCTCTTTCCCGTTTTCCTTTACAGACTTGTAATCTGCCTGCTCCGTTCTCTTTTTTCTGTCGATACTCAGACCTGTGTCGGTCTCGATAAGAATTTCGCCCTCCTTTTCACCCTGACGAACTATGATGTCCCTGTCCGACTTATTTGTAAGCGCATATCTTAAAGCGTCAATAACAGAGGTCTTACCGACTCCATTAGCACCTGTGAGCTCAACGGAACGCCCGTCAAGCTCTGTCTCTGTGATGCCGAAAAGGTTGCGTATTTTTATCTTTGTAGTCCTCATTTCTTACTCTCCTTATCCTCGATTATTTTTGCTGTGCTCAGTTCACTGAAAAGCCATTCAAGTTCCGCGAAGTTTTCGCTTCCCGTATACTCGATAATCAGATCTATTATATTCTTGATAGTTTCCGACTTTTTCATTATTCAATTACCTCCGTTTTAAATGGATCAGGTGCTTTCTGTGGCTGTGAAGGCTGCATATCCTCAACTTCACCTTCCACCGAAACACCCATAAGAATCTCAGGGCAGTATACTCTTGCAAAGAATGCTGCCGCCCTGTATGCAAGCATCTGTTCGGGCATATTCTTCCACTTGCTGTTGCTCATCCAGCCTTCTGACTTTGCCATTGCGATAGTTACCTCTGTACCCTCGATAACTTCACCATCAGGCTTGATAACGCGCACAAAACATCCTCTTGTATCCGTTCCGCGCTGTCCGGTGTATACCGGCTGTGCATCTCCGTACTTAGCCTTTATGAAGCTCATGCAAGCCTGTCCGCTCCATGAAGGTTTTCCCTTCACAACATACAGCGACTGCATTACCATGAGCGGCGATACGCCCATTCTTTCAGCCATATCTATTGCAAGGGCGCAGTCTTCTGTCTTGCCCTGATACTGCTGCGGCACAAGTGAAGACTTTGCGAGAACGCTCGCAAGCTTATAGCTCTCTCTGAATGACTCTATAAAGCCACCTGTGGGCTTTGCCATTACTTCATTAAGCTGCTCTGACTGTACAGCCAGAGCTGTATCCTTGTTTTCACACATATTCAGATTACCTCCCTTAGTTCTTTCATTGTTGATATTTTTGCTCCGCACATCTCAGGCAGATTTGCTCTTACAAGAGCTTCCACAAATGGCGGCGGAACTGCATTCCCACACCTTGCGACCTGCTTAGTGCGGCTGTATAAGTTCCCTTTGTAGTCGTGATCGATGATGTAGTCATCGGGAAATCCCTGCGCTCTGTAGAGTTCTCTCGGTTCGAGCATACGCAGCCCTATGTCGTTTATGTAGTATTCCTCTCCTTCAATATTCAGCAACAGGACCTCATCATCGGCTATGCTGTAACCGCAGTATTCAATGAGCAGTTTTCGCACCTCAGACCAGTGTCCGAGATCTATCTCCGGCGGATACTTGCACAGCCTTGTGCGTATTTCCGCAAAATGTCCCGCGCTTGTGCAGACTGTCGGAAGAGGTTCAGTCAGGGGCTTGCAGTCCTCATTATTCCTGAGCACACAAAGGTGACTTTCTACAAGTCCGCATCTGTCGTGCGTTGTGACTGTTCCGAGAGGCGCATTGCAATCAGAACTGTTATCACCGCTGTAATACTTTACGATGTGTGCCGCTGTGAGCCCGTATCTATTAGAAGCGTCCACCGTAAGAATAGGCTCATTGAGCGTCTGCCCTCGGACTTCATGGCTGACAGTCTCGCTGTGATACTGTATAAGATAAGGTGAGAGCAAGGCATTGTGATCCTGAGCTGTGACAGTTCCGAGAGGATCGCTCAAGGAGCTTCCAACTACTCCGCCGAAATACTTCTGAACTGACGGAATAACCACGGACTGCTTCACTGTTGACACGATAGTGCTGAGAGGTTCACAAATACTGTTCACCCTCGGAGCCTGTCCACTGCGTTCTCCGTACCCTATCGGAACTATAAAAGGTTCATCGGCTCTCAATGTGAATTTGTCGAGTCCTCTTGCAATGCGCTTCATTGTCTTTTCAGCCAGAGGCTTACTTCTGCCGAATATCGACTTGCAGGGAATGCTCCAGTCTATGCACTCTGCTGCCGTTCTGTACGGCTTCAGACCTGCTCCGTGAGTCGGCTCCGGGAATATAATAGGTTCGCCATCACATCTGGCTATAAGGAAGAATCGCTTTCTTGTCGTAGGTGCTCCATAGTCGCAGGCTCTCAGTTTCTTCCAGTCAACTTCATATCCGTGAAGCTTCAGGGCATTGACAAAGCTTCGGAAAGTAGTTCCTATCTTGTTCTTATCGGGATATCCGCCTTTCAACGGTCCCCATGTAACGAATTCGGGAACATTTTCAAGAATAATCACTCTCGGCTTTACTGTAGCCGCCCACTTGACTGCTATCCATGCAAGTCCTCTGACGTTTTTATCTACGGGTTTTCCGCCTTTTGCCCTCGAAAAATGCTTGCAGTCAGGGCTGAGCCACATCAGACCGACAGGGTGCCCCTCGCATATCTTTACCGGGTCAACTTCCCATACTGACTCGCAATAGTGTGTAGTGTATGGGTGATTAGTCTTGTGCATGAGGATAGCGTCAGGATCATGATTGATAGCAATATCAACGTATCGTCCTGTCGCAAGCTCAATCCCTGTCGAAGCTCCACCGCCGCCTGCGAAGTTGTCCACGATGAGCTCACGAAAAAAATCAAGCTGTTTCATTTGACATTTCTCCTTTTCTGTGGTATATTGTTGGTGGTAAATATTTTTTCTCGCTCCCTTCGGGGAGCACTTTTTTTCAGAAATGAAGCTGTCCATCTATGACTGTCTTCATTTCTTTTTCTCTGTTCATACGTTCTTTCTTGTACTCATTGTACTTTATGCGGTATTCATAGCTTTTACCGAATATAGCCCATGCCGCCTTTACGACATTAGGCTCATATGGCCTTATCTTTTCGAGGTCTTCCACAGCCTTATACGATATCGGGCAGCCACAACAGCCTGTCCTTGTCAGTCCATAGACCTCATAGGCGTCTGAGTAGCGGATGTTATAATGCACTTTATACCAAGCTTTATCACTGTCAGATACATAATACAGCGGCTTCAAACGATACTGACCGTCTGAATTCTGAGAAAAGCACATAGTATTGCCGTTTTGTGTTGCCTCTTTTTTCTTCGGCACCGACCTCATACCGCCTTCATCTCTTCTCTCGCCTGTAATGATCATGTCATAGTCCTTCTGGACGTTATGTGCAGGCTGCTTCTTGCAGAAGTCGCAGCACTGAGCGCTGATCTTGAAGTCAGGCGGAAACTCTCCGATAAAGTCCCTCATGTACTTGCTTGAATTGATAACAAGCTGTATATTCGGGCGCGGTTCTCCTTTTGCATTACAGCAGCACAGAAAATTTATCAGACTCTCGCACTTTGGATAACGTGCTTTCAGCTCTGCACGCTTGGCGATCTTGTCCTCTGCCAGCTCATATTCATCAGCGATTGAGAGCGGAAGCTTTTTCTTCTGCCATTCTTCCAGACCGTATGACATTATCTTCGATACAAAGGGAATACCGTATTTCCTTGAAGCTTGTACAATACTGATATTCGGGCGAATTGTTTCAATTTCAACGCCGTACTTCTCAGCTGTTGCCTTGACATGGTCCTTTGTCGCCTGCATTTCAAGACCTGTGTTGAAGAATACATACTTGACAGGCGGCAGTTCAAAGAGTGCTCTTGTCTGCTCTATCAGGTCTATCATGATGTCACTGTCAGCACCTCCCGAATATGAACAAATCGCATTCGGATGCTGTGATAACCGCTTTGCTATGATACTCTTTATTGCCTCGAACTTCTCAGGCGGCTCGAAGTCGGCATATTCTGGTCTGTCTGTATAAACCCTGCTTCTGTATACTTCTGCCACTTACTCACACTCCTTTACACATTTTTGCATAATAGAAGTCGATTTCTTCAGCCGTAGCCCTACGAAGTACCCACTCAGGGCGAAGCAGCAGCTCCTTGTCCAACTGTTCAAGCTTTATGGCTATAGCTGCGGCTTTCTGGTAAAGTGTTATCATATCTTTACACCTCACTTTTGTAAGCTCCGCCAAAGCGTCTGACGGGCGTTTTTTAAAGCCGTGCGCTCGGCAAGGTCTTTATATGCCTTTGCCCTGTAAGCGGCTCTCCTGTCGTCTGTGCGCTCGTCTGAGCGCGCTTTCAGTATCTTCTTCATCAGTACTCCGCAGTAGAGTTCCAGACCAAGGCAGCCAGATATGCAGAATACTGCAAGTCCTTCAAACATAGGTCTATCTCCTTTCATAGCTTGTCCGCAAGCCCCTGAGGGCTTATTCCGCATTCTTGAAGAGCGGAGCGGCTTCTTCGGGGTGATTGCTGAGGTATGTGCTTAGAGTCCTGCCGATGTTCTCAGCCATCTTCTCAACGTACTCAGCTCTCTTTTCGGGTGTAAGGCTGTCGAAGCGGACAGGCGGAGCGCCGCCGATAGATATGTAGCTGACAGCTTTCAGCTCGGTTGTCTTTTTTGCCATAGTAACATCTCCTTTCGGTCAATTGTATGCGGTATGGGTTGTACTGGTTTACTCGTCTTCTTCGTCCTCGATGACTACGCGCTCATAAGCGAACTCTATCATCTTATTAATGATGACGTACTGGCTGCGACCAGAGCGCTTTGCTATCTCGTCAACGAGCTCCTTCATCTTTTTGCTTACGCGGATATGTGTGCCGTCCTCAAGCTCATTCCTTGAGGGAATTATAAGCTTGTCCATGTTCTACTTCCCCTTTCAATTGATTTTCAGGTAAGAGCAGATTTTCTGCTTAACGCTCTCACGAATAACGGAACCGTTCAGCACAGCGCACATCACAGAATAGTTCACGCCGATGATTTCGGCAAGCTGTCTGCGGTTCATATTCAGATCGATAAGCTTTTTCCGAGCTCTTACATTCCATGGTTCTGACATATTCTCACCTCCGAGTTGAGTATATCATGCTCGGTGTATGGCGCCTTGCGTCATACTCGGGAAGAAATGTCAACACTTTTTTGCAAATTTCTTTGCAGAATTTTATGTTTCTTGCGTTGTTGCATTTATGCGACACAGTCGCTAAAAAAAATAGCCGAAGCCTCTTCACCAGTAAGAGCAAGAATTTCTATAAGCTTGTCCGCTTCTCTAATCTCAAAAGAATTGTTCTTGAGCTTACGATAAAAAGTAGCAGGATTTATGCCTAAATCGGCAGATACTGTCTCTACGCTCTTGCCTTTCTCGACTATTTTCCCTTTTAGCTTCTGGACATCAAGCATTTTATCACCTCACTTACATTATGTCGCATTTGTGCGACTTTTTGCATTTTTATAATACCATACAGCCTATGGTTTGTCAATACCTTTTTCGCATTTTTTTAGAATTTTTTTGAATTTTTCAAAATTACTATTGCATTTTTGCGAAAAGCGTGATATAATACAATAAAAAGCAAAGAAGGTGAACACAATGACTATTGGAGAACGTATCAAAGAACGTCGAAAAGAACTTGGTTTGACTGTCGATGAACTTGCGGAGCGTCTTGGAAAGAACCGTGCAACAATATACAGATATGAAAGTAATGATATAGAAAAGCTTCCTACAACTGTATTAGAACCGCTTGCAAAGGTTTTGAACGTTACACCTGCATATCTCATGGGCTGGAAGACAAATGACACCCCTATCAAGAAAATCCCCTACAGCGAAGCCAACTGTGTTCGTGTCCCTCTTATCGGCAGAGTAGCCGCAGGCTATAACTGCCATGCAGAGGAGAATATATCCGAATATATCATGACCGACAGCGATATACTAAAGGACGGCTATCAGCACTTCTGGCTGGAAGTCAAAGGTGACAGCATGGAGCCTGAGCTCCACGAGAAGGACCTTGTCCTCGTCCGCGAACAGGAAGTGCTTGATAAAGAATGCTACGCTGTCGTAAATGTCGACGCTGAAGACGGGCTCGTCAAGCTCGTTGATATAGAAAATACCCGTATAACTCTCAGCTCTGTCAATCCTTACTATCCCCCGAGAGTTTTCGAATTTGAAGAAATGAACCGCGTGAAGGTCATCGGTCCTGTCATCGAAGTCAAACGCAGGTTCTGAGAGGAGGTCATTCCGATGAATATAATAAAATATCCCTCCGAGGAAGACGTAAACAAGGCTATGGCGAATGATGAACCGCTCCTCATACTCATATCCTTCGACGGTAAGACTGCCATTATGAGCCATATCGATGAAGGCGTTGAGCACCACATACTTCTCATGAATGTGGGCTACAAAGACACCGATGTGGATAGGTTCTTCCGTATCGTTCTGGACAGGAGCGGAGCTGACTGGACTTTCGTTTGTCCGCCCGATTACAAGAATATCCCCTTCAAGGATAAGCGCATCGAAGCCTTCTACAAGGACGGATTTGCCGTTATTTCCGACTTCCTGCACTCCATAGGGTATCTTGTAGGCATAAACATTCCCAAGCGCTACAGCCGCCATCTGAACGTCCTCGGAGACGATGGGAGCTTGTAAGCGACAAAATGCGACAACATTCGATATTTTGGACATATTATATTATAGATTTAGTGGATAAGTGTATGATATTATATAAATACAATCTTTCTTCAGGAGGTATTTATATGAATTGTCCAAAATGCGGAAGTTCAAACATTCAAGCGGTCAATCAGCAAGTTGTTAAAGGAAAAGTCACAGATACAAGGAAAACAAAGGGCTTTGGCTGGTGCAAAGCTTGCATTGGCACCTGCCTTACAGGCGGTATCGGTTTTTTCTGCGGATTATGCGGCATGGGAAAAACTAAAGGTAAATTCAAGGATAACAGAAAAGTTTCAAATGAAATTACCTATTGCTGTCTTGACTGCGGCTATCAATTCAAGTAATGCGTAATATCTGGTATTACACACGGCTCTTATGGGTCAGGTCTATGAAAGCAGGAGCAGCTACCGGGTGTCATCAATTACCTGAGCGAAGTTTTTTCTTTCGACAGTATCAATTTCCTGTCTGCGCTCGCTGCTGCGGAGTACTTGTCGGCGAGAGCTTAGCAATTATCACAGCTGCCAAAAAGGTTACAATAAGACCTGAAATAAGCCTTTTAGCTGCCGAAACAATGTTTCTTGATTGGTTCATGCAAAATACCGGAAAACTTGAATCGACCAATGCTCGCCGATTTGTAAGCGGAATATTAGGCGGTTTTGGCTGTTGGTCTCTCGAAATCGCAGCCGTAAAAAGAATACTGAAACATAATAAATAAATAATCCCCTGCTCCAATGCAGGGGATATCACTAAGGAGGGATAATATGAAAACAGCGGCAGCATACATAAGAGTATCTACCGATGACCAGATAGAATACTCCCCCGACAGTCAGCTGAAAGCTATACGCAAGTACGCCAAGGAACATGAGCTGATACTTCCCGAGGAGTTTATTTTCATCGATGAGGGCATAAGCGGCAGGAAAGCCGACAAGCGCCCGTCCTTTCAGCGCATGATCGGCACGGCAAAGCTGAAGCCAAAGCCTTTCGATGTGATCCTGCTCTGGAAATTCAGCCGTTTTGCCCGAAACCGTCAGGACTCTATCGTGTACAAGTCAATGCTCCGTAAGCAGTGCGGCATAGACGTTGTGTCCATCTCCGAGCAGCTGGGTGAGGACAACACTTCTATCCTCATAGAAGCTCTGATAGAGGCTATGGACGAATACTACAGCCTGAACCTTGCAGAAGAGGTCAAGCGCGGAATGAATGAGAAGTTCAGCCGCGGCGGAGTAGTCTCACAGCCGCCCTTCGGCTACAAAATGGATAATGGCATATTCGCTCCCGATAAAGCCAATGCGTCTGTTGTGCAGATGATCTATGATGATTACCTCTCGGGAATGGGAGCCCGTCAGATTGCCGCGAAGCTCAATGATATGGGAATACGCTCCACAAAGGGCAACAAGTTCGAGAACAGGACCGTTGAATATATCCTCACAAATCCCACTTACATCGGCAAGCTCCGCCGAAGCAGGAACGGAAGGGACAGCCTTGACCGCTTCCACCAGAACGCTGAAAACACTCTGATAATAGACGGCAAACATCAACCGATCATCTCAAAGGAGATATATGAAGCCGTTCAGAAGCGTCTGGCAGACAACAAAAAGCTGTATACTCGATATTCTCGCCATGAGCCTGTGGAATTCATGCTGAAAGGTCTTGTTAAGTGCGATAACTGCGGAGCTACACTGACTATGATAGCTTCTCACAAATCTCTGCAATGTCACCAGTACGCAAAAGGAGTGTGCAAGGTATCACACTGCATCAAGATAGACAAGATCAACACATCAGTCATCGAAAAGCTGAAAAGCGATTTTGAACATCAGAGCTTTGAAGTTTCTGTGGAAAGCAGATCTCCTGTCAGAACGTCCCCCGATGTCGCGGTCATGATCGAGCGCGAAAAGAAAAAGCTCTCCCGTATCCGCGAAGCCTACGAAGCCGGTATAGACTCGCTGGAAGAATACCGGGAGAACAAGCAGAAAATACAGTCCCGAATAGACGAGCTGACTGCTCAGGCTGAGGTCTCCGCGCCAAGATCGGAAGCTGATATAAAAGAGCTGATCTCAGGCAGGATAAAAGCAGGACTCGACATACTCGAAAGTGACGAAACCAGCGAAACACTGAAAAACATGACTCTCAGAAGCTTTGTCGACCGTATCATCTTCATGAAACCCAAGGGAATAGTGGAGATTTTTTATAAGCTATAAAATTATAACTTTCTGGAACTCAGACCGCCTAGCTGAGATATGATTATCTTCGCAAGCTTCGCATTGGGCGTCTTGATCTTAACAGGATACTGTAATTTCTTTTCATATTGCCACATAGCTTATCTCCTTTCCCACGGCCACGGATCTTCCACCCATGTCCAGTTCTGCGTATCGCTGACCTGTTCGGGAGTAATGGGACCGAACCTTTTTGTGAACTCCTCAACGGCGTCGCTGCGGAGTTCTTTATACTTTCTGAACATAGCCAGAGCGCGGCGGCAGTTGGGGTGAGTATCAAGATAGAGGTTCAGCTCCTTCAGTGTGAAGTCGTACTTCTTTATCCGACTGAGAAGCATATTGCGTTCATTCACCTGTCAGCGCCTCCTTTCGAGAATGGAAGGTCGAGTTCGGGAAAGAGCGTTCCCCTGCTGAGCGCCTCATCATCACCGTAGGTCTCTCCCCACTGCTGAAACGGCACATATGCCATAGCGAGAGGAGTATTCTTCGGAAACCGCGTCATACTGCCGTTTCCGTTATTATTCTTCATATCGGATACAAGAGAGGCTTCACGCTCATGGAGAATGATTCCCTCCATATCGTCAAAGAGATCGAGATTCATAACATAAGTCCTCCTTTCCTGCGCGGAGAACCTGTGCGAAAGAGCTCTCCGCACGTTTTATATTATGAGTTTGCGGAAAGCTTTGTTACAATAAAAAACGGCACCTGATATCCATCAGATGCCGCGTAATATTTTTAGCCTTTGACAGCTATGAATGCTTCTACGCCAAGGAGCGAGGCTATTGTCATGATAGTGGCTGCAAGGGCTACTCCCAGAGTAACTGCAAGAATGCTCTTCTTGAAGTCAAGGTCAAGCAGACTTGCTGCAAGAGTGCCTGTCCATGCGCCTGTGCCGGGAAGCGGGATGCCCACAAAGAGAAGAAGTGCCCAGAACATTCCCTTTCCTGCCTTAGCCTTGAGCTTTTCGCCGCCGCTGTGTCCCTTTTTAAGGCACCATGAAAAGAACTTGCCGATCACGGGCTTGTCCGAGCCCCATTCAAGTATCTTTCTCGCAAAGAAGAAGATAAAGGGTACGGGCAGCATATTTCCTATCATGCATATAGGAACTGCGTAATACCATTTTATGCCCATGCTCACACCAAATGGGATACCGCATCTCAGCTCTACGATGGGAACCATTGATATAAGAAATGTAAGAATATACTTTAACATAACAAAACTCACTTTCATAAAAAATCACATACAGCTTATTATCTCATATTCTTCGGAAATAGTCAAGCCTTTTCCGAAGTTTTTTTTATAAATTCTCAGGAAATATAATAATTCACACCGACTGCCCTTTTTGGTGCTTTACAAAAAGGATAAAACGTAGTATAATAGTAGAGTAAGAAATCAATTCAATGGAGGAATTCATATGTATATAACTTGTCTTGACCTTGAAGGCGTACTCGTTCCCGAGATCTGGATAGCTTTTGCGGAAGCAAGCGGCATTCCCGAGCTGAAGAAGACCACCCGTGACGAGCCCGATTACGATAAGCTCATGAACTGGCGTCTCGGCGTTCTCAAGGAGCACGGTCTCGGACTCAAGGAGATACAGGACACCATCGCAAAGATCGATCCCATGCCCGGTGCAAAGGAGTTCCTTGACTCTCTCCGCGAGCTGGGTCAGGTCATCATCATCAGCGATACATTCACACAGTTTGCTGCTCCCCTTATGAAGAAGCTGGGCTGGCCCACTATCTTCTGCAACTCACTTGAGGTTGCCGAAAACGGCGAGATAACAGGCTTTAAGATGCGCTGTGAGAAGTCAAAGCTCACCACAGTAAAGGCTCTCCAGTCCATCGGCTATGACACTATCGCAAGCGGAGACAGCTACAACGATCTCGGCATGATAGAGGCAAGCAAGGCAGGCTTCTTATTCAGAAGCACGGAACAGATCAAGAAGGATCACCCCGAGCTTCCCGCATTCGAGACTTACGATGAGCTTCTTGGCGCTATAAAGAAAGCAATGGCAGACTGAGCACACGCTCGGCAGTCACACTGAACGGAGGTAAAGTTATGAGCTACAGCTTCAACGCAGAAAAAGTGACAAATGAAGTAGTTGAATGGGTAAGAGACCTGTTCGAGAGAACAGCTTCTCCCACAACAAACGCCGTTATCGGCATATCAGGCGGCAAGGACAGCTCCGTAGCCGCAGCGGTATGCGTAAAGGCTCTCGGCAAGGACAGAGTCATCGGAGTCCTCATGCCTCAGGGTGAGCAGGCAGATATCGCCTACAGCCGCCTTCTGGTGGACACCCTCGGCATAAAGAGCTACACTATCAACATCGGCGATACGGTAAGCACATTCATGAACGAGCTCAGCAAGCACATGGAGCCCTCGGAACAGGCAAGGGTTAATACTCCCGCCCGTGTCCGCATGACCACACTTTACGCCGTGGCAGCCTGCCACAACGGCAGAGTTGTCAACACCTGCAACCTCTCTGAGGACTGGGTGGGATATTCCACCAAGTTCGGCGACGCAGCAGGCGACTTCTCTCCCCTTTCCGACCTTACGGTAACAGAGGTATTACAGGTGGGCGATCTTCTCGGACTTCCCCATGAGCTGGTACACAAGGTGCCTATCGACGGACTCTGCGGCAAGACTGACGAGGAGAACTTAGGCTTTACTTACGCTATGCTGGACAAGTATATCCGCGGCGAGGACGACCTTAGCTCGGTCCCCGAGATAAAGGAGAAGATAGACCGTCTCCACAGGGCTAATCTGCACAAGCTGCAGCTCATGCCCAAATACGAAATGAAGTTATGATACAGAAAGCCCCTGAAAGACCGCTTGATCTTTCAGGGGCATTTTTTATGCTCTCGGCATTTTCTTTCTGATATCCGCAAGGCGCTCCAGCGCATTGTTCAGAGTATCGTTCTTCTTTGCAAAATGGAACCTTATGTACCTGTTCTCGGGCTCCTTGAAGAAGCTTGATCCGGGAACGGCTCCGACTCCCACATATTCGGCAAGCTTTTCGCAGAAATCAAGGTCGCTCTCATAGCCGAACTCCGAGATATCCAGCAGTATGTAGTAAGCTCCCTGCGGCACCGTATGGCTGAGACCTATGCGGTCAAGCCCGTCGAGGAAAAGCTGTCTCTTTTCGGTGTATTTATCCTGAAGCCACTGATAGTAGTCCGCACCGAAGCGCAGTCCCGTAACTGCCGCTTCCTGCAGGGGTGCCGCAGCTCCCACGGTAAGGAAGTCGTGAACCTTCTTCACGGTGTCGATTATCTCTGGCGGAGCTATAACATAGCCCAGTCTCCAGCCTGTGATGGAGTAGGTCTTGGACAGTGATGAGCAAGAGATGGTCCTCTCCCACATATCGGGCAGAGAAGCAAAGTAAATATGCTTATGGGGTGCATATACGATGTGCTCGTAAACCTCGTCGGTGATGACGAATGTGTCGTACTTCTTTGCAAGATCGGCTATTGTCTGAAGCTCCTCCAGTGTGAACACCTTTCCGCAGGGATTGGAGGGATTGCAGAGGATTATTGCCTTAGGGCGCTGCTTGAAAGCCGCCTCGAGAACGTCCGCGTCAAAGCTGAACTCGGGAGGGATAAGGGGAACGTAAATTGGCTCGGCTCCCGAAAGAATGGTATCTGCGCCGTAATTCTCGTAGAAAGGCGAGAACACTATGACCTTGTCCCCGGGGTCTGTAACAGTCATCATGGCTGCCATCATAGCTTCGGTGCTTCCGCAGGTAACGACTATCTCGCCATTGGGGTCTATTTTCCTGCCCATGAGAGCGGACTGCTTGTCCGCAAGAGCTTCACGGAAATTCTGAGCTCCCCATGTTATGGAGTACTGGTGGAAGTCCTCGTTTGTGACCTGTGCAAGGCGGTCAAGTATCTCACGGGGCGGCTCGAAATCGGGGAAGCCCTGAGAGAGGTTAACTGCGCCGTATTTATTTGATATCCTCGTCATACGCCTTATGACTGAATCTGTAAATGTCTCTGTTCTGCTTGAAAGCTTTGGCATATTTTTCCTCCTGAATCATATAAAATGTAGGGGCTGGCGTCCTCGACAGCCCACTCAGTTTACCGTTGGGACGTCGGGGACGCCGTCCCCTACAAGAACAATTCGCATGGGGCGATGCTCACATCGCCCCTGCATACATCTTTTATTATACTACGATCAGATGTTATAGTCAATATTTCTCTCATCGATAACTCGTCTGGACTTGTGCTCTGAACGTGTATCAAGTCCGCCGTCGGGGTGAACTACCACCTTTGCAGGCTTAACACCGATACGAGCCTTCAGTGCTGCGCTTATCTCAGCTGCAACCGTATCATCGTCCTTGGGATTATCTGCGTTCTTCTCGATCTCAACAGCATACTTGGCTGTGAAGTCCTTCTCGAAGATACGGATAAGGTACTCGCCTGTGATACCGCTCTGCTCACGGATAACAGCCTCGATATCGCTGGGGAATACATTTACAGCGGAAACGATGAACATATCATCCTTTCTGCCGAGGATGCTGATCCTGCCGTGTGTACGTCCGCACTTGCACTTTGTGGTGTCGATGCGTCCGATATCACCTGTCTTGAAACGGATGAGGGGACGGGCGTGCTTGCGGAGAGTTGTGAATACAAGCTCGCCTACCTCACCGGGCTTGAGAACTTCGCCTGTGTGGATATCAACTGTCTCCACAAGGATGTGGTTCTCAGCGATATGGAGTCCGTCATGGTACTCGCACTGTGCAGCGCAGGCACCGAAGATATCGGACAGTCCGTAGAAGTCATAGACCTCAGCGCCCCACAGGTCCTCGATAGCCTTTCTTGTGGCGTCGA
Organism: Ruminococcus flavefaciens; assembly: GCF_900116855.1. Lineage (GTDB taxonomy): Bacteria > Bacillota > Clostridia > Oscillospirales > Ruminococcaceae > Ruminococcus > Ruminococcus flavefaciens_R. The sequence continues at coordinate 48,621 of NZ_UETD01000004.1, read as the reverse complement.
TTGAGCCGCCAAGCTCGCCTGCAACGATGATCTTCTTGATATTGAGGTCCTTCTTGGGATCGATACCTGCTTTGAGAGCCTTTTCACCAAGCTGCCATGCGTATGAAGGGGAGGTCCATATTACAGTGGGCTGATAGGTCTTGAGTATGAAAAGAAGTCTCTCGCTGGGGAGTGTACCGCCCCAGATGCACAGTGCGCCTAAGTTCTGAGCGCCGATAACATCAGGACCGCCAACGTAAAGTGAGAAGTTGAGAGCGTGAACGTAGCGGTCATTGGGTCTCATTCCGACCTGCCAGAACCAGCGGCTCTCTGTCTCCTGAAACTCGTCGAAGTCCTTCTTTGTGAAGGGGCTCATTGTGGGAACTCCGGTAGAGCCCGACGATGTGGATATAAATACAACGTCCTCCTCGGGAACTGCACACAGCTCACCAAGGAATGAGCCGACGCCCTGAGTGTCACGCTGGGTCTTCTTGTTGATGAAGGGGAACTTTTCGATGTCCTTGAGGGTCTTGATATCCTCGGGCTTTACGCCTGCTTCATCGAATGAACGCTTGTAGTAGGGAGCGTTGTCGTATGCGAACTTAACGATCTCCTTCAGGTCTTCAAGCTGTCTCTTTTCCAGTTCCTCGCGGGGGAGGGTTTCCAGCTCCTCGTCCCAGAATTTGTTGTTTACATCTCTGCTCATGTCTTTATCCTCCGATTTCTATTATTACAATTTCGATATATCCTATCGGCTTTCTATGCTTTTATTATACACCCTTTATGCTTATCTGTCCAATACGAAAGGCTTATCATTTGTTATAGGCATTCCCTATAACTGTTATACAGTATTATAAGCCCTCTCGGGGACTATTTCCCCGAGTATTCAAATGTGCTGTTTATATGCTCCCACTTCTTGTCGCGGGACTCCGTTATGACTCTTATATCATCATCATCAAGATGCCTGAAGCGTCCCTGCTTTTTAAGGTAAACCTCAACGCTTGTGAACTCCCTCGGCTTGTGATTGAGAGTAAATCTGCCGTTCTCGTACTCCGCAAGATACCACAGACCGCTGTCCACCACTTCTTTCGCTATCTCAACGGTCTCATCGGGAGCGACTCCCCAGCCCGTGGGACATGGAGCGATAACGTGGATATACTTGGTGCCCTGTATCTGCGAAGCCTTTTTCACCTTTGCAATGAAGTCGGGCAGATAGCCCACGCTTGCAGTAGCTGCATACGGAATATCATGGGCGGCAGCTATCTCGAACATATTCTTCTTGGGACGGATATTTCCGTGGATATTCCTGCCTGCGGGAGTGGTAGTTGTCTTTGCGCCGAATGGTGTAAGACCGCTTTTCTGTATGCCCGTGTTCATGTAGGCTTCGTTGTCATAGCAGATGTAGATAATATTGTCGTTGCGGTCGATAGCTCCGGAAAGAGCCTGTATACCGATATCTGCGGTGCCGCCGTCACCTGCAAATCCGACTGCGGTGAAGTCCTTGTATCCCTTGGCTCTGAGACCTGCCTCAACGCCTGTGAGCATGGAGGCTGTTCCTGCAAAGGTGGAGATTATGGAGTTGTTGGAGAAGCACAGCTGCGGGAAATTAAATCCGACTGCCGACATACAGCCGGCAGGCAGCACTGATACTGCGTTTTTGCCCAGAACTTTGAGTGCAGCTCTTACTGCAAGGCTTCCGCCGCAGCCTGCACACGCCTTGTGGCCGTAGAAAAACTCCTCACGGGAAATGCTTTCCGCCGTTTTATTAGCCATTGTCCGAACCTCCTATGCCAAGGAAATGAACGCCGTCCTTACCGTCGGCGATGTCGGCAAATATACCCTCGATATCGGCAGCGGAGATATTTCTTCCGCCAAGACCGCCGATGAAGTTGCCGCCCTTTATGGTGAGCCCTGCTTTTTTCAGAGCCGAATTTACATTGGTATATACCGCGCCCTCATTGCCGAAGCTGATGTCCTTTTCCAGAACTCCGTAGCCCTTGGCATTTTTCAGCTCGCGGGCTATCTCCTCATTTGGGAAGGGACGCATATAGCGAATCCTCAGCACTCCTGCCTTCACTCCCCTGCTGCGGAGCTTGTCTGCTGTCTCGCGGCAGAGTCCTGCAATGCTTCCGAGGGTGATGAGTATGTAGTCGGCATCCTCGGTGAGGTAGCTCTCTGTGAGTCCCGTATACTGTCTGCCAAATATCTCCGCGAACTCCTTCTCGGTCTCGGTGATGACGGATTTAGCTGCCAGAACTCCCTCATGCTCTCTGTACTTGAAGATGTAGTTGGTATCGGGACCTGCGGAGAACGCCATATTCTTCGGATTATCGAAATCGATGCGGTTATCGGTCTCGTAGGGTGGCAGGAACCTGTCTGCCTGCTCCCTGTCGGGAATTTCCACGGTCTCATATGTATGTGTCAGCACGAAACCGTCAAGATTTGCCATGTAGGGAGTTGAAACAGCCTTGTTCTCGGCTATCTTATAGCTCATGAGTGCGAGGTCCAGAGCTTCCTGTGCATTCTCTGCGTAAGCCTGTATCCAGCCGCTGTCAAGCTGTGAAAGACTGTCGCGCTGGTCGCCGTAAATGTTCCATGGAAGTGCTGTTGATCTGTCCGCATTCATCATAACTATGGGGAACCTGCCTCCTGCGGCATAGTAAAGACATTCCGCCATGTAGAGAAGTCCCTGTGAGGAGGTAGCCGTGAAGGCTCTCGCTCCTGCTGCACTTGCACCTATTGCACATGAGAGTGCTGAGTGCTCCGACTCCACATGGACGTACTCAGCCTTGAGGCTGCCGTCCTCCACCATCTCGGAAAGGCGCTCCACAACGATGGTCTGGGGAGTTATGGGGTATGCCGATATGACCTCTGGGCGTGCAAGTCTTATGCCCTCGGCAAAAGCCTCGTTGCCCGAAAGAAATTTTCTGCTCATCAGCGCTCCGCCTCCATTCCTATGGCACCTATCCTGCATATTTTCGCGCATATTCCGCAGCCCTTGCAGAAGTCGTAGTCGATCTGTGCCTTGCCGTCTTTTATTGAGATAACTCCGTCGGGACAGTACAGATAACACTGCTCGCAGCCCACACATTTCGCGCTTTCCACCACGGGGCGTATACTTCTCCAGCCGCTGTTGACAGTGACCAGATAGCCTGCCTCGAATGAGGTGTTCACAGGCAACTCGTCAAAGCCGAAGGCGGTCTTTTCTCTGATATATGGTCTCATGAAAGCACCTCCTCAACAGCTCTGCTGAGAGCGCCGATGTTGCGCTCCTGAATTTTCTCGGGCATATATCCCTTTATGGAGCCTATGGCATCCTCTGCGGAAACGACTCCCGAAAGTCCCACAAGCAGACCGTACATGACCGTATTCACCGTAGGCAGCCTGAACTCCGCGGATATCTTCTCGCCGTCAAAGGTGAGAGCTCCGTCAATGCTGCTCTTTGAGTTGACGATTATCCTGCCGTCGTCCTTTAAGAGCTTCTTCAGCTGAGGACTGTACAGCGTATCGTCAAGAATAACAATGTAGTCAGCCTTTTCGGTCTGGCTCCTGTCGGTGACAGGCTTGGTATCGAGCTTTGTGAAGGCTCTCACGGGAGCACCTCGTCTTTCGGGGCCGAATGACGGGAACGCAAGAGCGTATTTATCGCTGTTTTCGGCAGTATAGGCAGCTCCGAGTAGCTTTGCGGCGGTGAATGCGCCCTGTCCGCCTCTGCCCAGCCAGATTATCTCTTTCATGGGAAATCTCCTATCGTTTTGGTATGTTTTAATTATACACCCACAGCGCTTCTCTGTCCAATACCGAAACGCTATGATGTGTTATAGGATGAGCTTATAACCCGAGATAACTCTTTATCTCACTGATGTATATTTCCGCCATCTCGCTGAGTATCACGTTTTTCAGCGTGATATAGCCTATCTCCATTATCTCGTCGGCAGAACCTCCGTCAAAGGGAACTGCTATATAGTCGCTGCCGTTGAGCTCCTCGCAGATAATGCCCGAGCAGAGAGTATAGCCGTCCAGACCTATCATGAGATTAAGCATGGTGGCACGGTCGTTTGCCTTGATGATGCGCTGGTACTCGTTTGTGCTGAGTATCTCCTCCGCAAGATAGAAGGAGCTCTTGTCCCCCTGTTCAAATGAAAGGCAGGGATAGTCGGCAAGCTGCTCAAAGTTTATGGACTTTTCTCCTGCCAGCGGATGTCCCTTCCAGAGATAGACAAATGGACTGCACTTGGTAAGGGTATGGAACTCCAGACCGTTGGAGCTGAGCAGCTTGGTCAGGGACTTGCGGTTGAAGTCGTTGAGGTAGATTATGCCTATCTCGCTTCTGAGAGTCGCAACATCGCTGATTATCTCCGCAGTCTTGGTCTCGCGGACAGCAAATTCATATTCCGAGGTGTCAAAATGCTTTACCATCTCCACGAAAGCCTTTACCGCAAAGGAGTAGTGCTGGGTGGAAACGCCGAATTTCTTCTTTATGCCGCCCTTGCTGATGTATTTCTCTGCCAGAACATCGAACTGTCCCACTACCTGTCTTGCGTACTGGATAAACTCGGCACCGTCATTGGTGAGAGTAACTCCCCTGCCGCTCCTGTGGAATATCTTTATTCCTATTTCCTTTTCAAGCTCCTGCACTGATGAGGTCAGTGAGGGCTGGGACACATAGAGCTGCTCCGAAGCCTTGTTCATAGAACCTGTTTCGGATATGGCAAGAATGTATTTTAGCTGCTGTAAAGTCATTATAACACCTCATTATTTATTATATCAGTCGTAAAGCCCCGTACTGAAATATCTGTCTCCGCGGTCGGGGAATACCGTTACTATGTTGCCCTTTGCACCGCTGTCGATGAGCTTCAGCACCGCCGCCATAGCCGCTCCGGAAGATGAGCCTGCGATAATGCCCTCCTTTGCGGCAAGAAGCCTTGCGGTGTCGAATGCTTCGCTGTCATTTATCTTTATGACCTTGTCCACAAGTGACATATCCATGGTGTCGGCAATAAAGTCGTTGCCTATGCCCTCAATGTTGTAGTCGCTGTGCTCACCGCCGCCCATGGTGGAGCCTACGGGGTCAGCCAGAACGCCCTGTGCTGAGGGTACTCTCTCCTTGATATACCTGAGTATGCCCGTATAGGTGCCGCCGCTTCCTGCGCCTGCCACAACGTAGTCGATCCTGCCGTCCAGTCCCTCGAATATCTCCCTGCCCGTGGTCTCGTAATGAGCGAGTGGGTTGCTCTGGTTCTTGAACTGCTCCAGTGAGATAGAGCCCTTTATCTGCGACTTTATCTCCTCTGCCTTTCTGACAGCTCCCAGCATTCCCTCCTCGCGGGGAGTATTGATGACCTCAGCTCCCAGTGCGCGGAGCAGCGACTGCTTCTCCGCCGAGAACTTGGTGGGGACTACGAAGATGATACGGTAGCCGCGGTTCAGAGCGGCAAAGGCTATGCCCAGACCCGTATTGCCTGCGGTAGCCTCAACGATGGTGCCGCCATCTCCGAGGAGTCCTTTTTTCTCAGCGTCGTTTATCATGTAGAGACCTGTGCGGTCCTTGACGCTTCCCGAGGGGTTGTAAAGCTCCAGCTTGGCAAAGACGTTAACGCCCTCTGCCCTGACTATATTGCCCAGTCTCACCAGCGGAGTATTTCCGATGAGTGCCTGCATTGAATCATAGTACTTCATATATTATCTCACTTTCTTTCGGATTTTGCAATAGCCTGAGCCACATCTTCAAGAATATCGTCGATCTGCTCAATACCTACCGAGAGACGGATAAGTCCGTCGGTTATGCCAACTTTTTTGCGTATATCTGCCGGAATTGATGCGTGAGTCATTGACGAGGGGTGGCATACGAGGGACTCAACTCCGCCGAGGCTCTCCGCAAGAGATACAAGCTGAAGGCTCTCAAAGAATGTGTTGATATCATAATTGTCCTTCAGCTCAAATGAGATCATAGCACCGCCGTTCTTTGCCTGTCTGCGGTTCACCTCATAACCCTGACTGTCGGAAAGACCCGGATAGTAGACATTCTTCACGGCGTCGTGCTTTGACAGGAAGTCTGCGACCTTTTCCGCGTTGTAAACGTGTCTGTCCATGCGGACCGCAAGTGTCTTGATGCCTCTTATGAGCAGGAACGAGTCAAAGGGTCCGAGAACTCCGCCTGTTGAATTCTGTATGAATGCTATCTTCTCCGCAAGCTCCTTGGAGTTGACCACTGCAAGTCCCGACACCACATCGCTGTGACCGCCGAGGTACTTTGTTGCGCTGTGTACCACTATATCCGCCCCCAGTTCAAGGGGCTTCTGGAGGTAGGGAGTCATGAAAGTATTGTCCACGATAACGAGGAGACCGTGTCTGTGTGCAGCCTCTGCAACTGCCCGTATATCGGTAACAGTCATGAGAGGATTTGCGGGACTCTCGATGATGACAGCCTTTACGTCCTCTGCGATATCACTTTCAAAGCTTGCGATATCGGTGGTATCGGAGATGGTATAGGTGATGTCGAAGTGATCGAATACCTTGCTGAGAAGTCTGAACGTACCACCGTAAACATTGCTGGAAATGAGAACTCTGTCTCCGCTGTGAAGCAGGCTGAGGACAGCTGTCAGAGCTGCCATTCCCGAGCCGAAGGCAAATCCCGCATAGCCGCCCTCCAGCTCGGCGATGAGGGCTTCGAGAGCCTCTCTTGTGGGATTTCCCGTGCGCGAATACTCATATCCGCGCATTTTTCCGAGACCGTCCTGCTTGTAGGTGGAGGTCTGGTATATGGGTATATTCACAGCGCCTGTGCGCTCGTCAATGGAGATACCTCCATGTATAAGTGCTGTTTCTGTATTCTTGAAATTACTCATGATAATTCTCCTTTATAAATATGTTTATTCGTAATCATAGCCTGCGGTATAGGTAGCCGATATCAGGCTGACATTTTCAAATGCTCTCAATCCGTCCTGCCTTCCGCCGAAGTACAGCTTCTGCACCTTTTCGGGGGGCATATATGTGTCTATCTGAAATCCCAGCGCATAGAGGGCACGGGATACCTCGTTATAATCAAAACCGCCGCGCATGACCTCTCCGAGTGACTCTGTTATCTGTTCAAGTCTCTGCACTCGCCTTGGAAATGTGCCCGTTTTTATGGGATAATCAAAGGCGACCGCACTTCCGAGGGCTGACAGCTCAGCTATCTGGGAAAGTGTATCCGAGAAAACGTCCAGCGTAAGATAGTAGGAAACGCCGAGTATACTGAAAAACGCCTTTTTCTCGGGATCAAAGCCTGCTTCTATTAGCTTGTCGCACATTCGCTCCTTCTCGAAGTCCACGGGAACGAACCTGACGTTTTTCGGGATATTCCACTGGAGCTGCTGTATCTTTTCAAGCTTATAGCGCTGGGTGTCGGGGTGATCCACCTCGAAGACGGTGATGTTCTCATTGGCGTTGCGGAATGAGAATGTATCCGAACCGGCTCCACAGATGACGTACTGTATCTCACCGTTCTCCTCCGCAAATCGTTCCAGCCTGCTCTCGGAGAAATGTATCCTCGAAAGAGGTATGGGAGCTATATACTCATTGATGATCTGCTCCGTGTCCTCCCTTGAAAACTGCGGTATATTGCCGCCGAAACCGCGGCTTATCATGTCGTATACTGCGTCATACTCCTCCTTGCCCATAAGATCATAGGCAAGATAATCGTCATATATCTTCTCGCGTGATCTGTTTGAGTGCCAAGCTCTTGCAAATGCGCAAAGCTTAGCGGTCACGCTTTCTCTTTCATCAACCATAGCGACCTCCAAAAATAAAGCGCGGAACGCATTCCGCATTCCGCGCAGTTACAGACCCTCAGGTCCGGTTATATGCCGTAAATGTTTCAGAAAGAGCAACATCGCTGAGCATAAGTGCGCACTATACGGAACATATAATTGCTATTCATGCAACAGCAGCAACACATTGAAAAATGTCTCATGTTCAGCTCTCCTTTCTCATTTCCTTGTATTCCTATCGGAACTATATGTATTATATCACTCATACCATACTTTGTCAATAGGTAAAATCTATATTCGGCAATAATCACAAAAATTCAGCATATTATTAAAAACTACACACAACAGCACACAAAAATCGCCGCAGTACCCTTTCGGATACTGCGGCTGCTTACTTATATAAATGTATCAGAAGCTTTTCAGTTCACCTGAGATGAACTGTTTCAGCAGCTTCAGATCGTTCTCGTCGATCACATCGTCACCGTTGATATCGGCAGCTCCGAAGCGCTCCGCATCTCCCTCCACAGCAGCTCTGCGCATACTGCACAGGTCGAATACATCCACTGCTCCGTCACCGTTGAGGTCACCAAGGAGGTACTCCTCATCGGGACGGTCGGGTCTCCACCAGTTGACGTTGAAGAGGTAGCCCTCTCCGCCTTTAAAGACAAAATATACATCATGCTTTCCGCTTACAGCTTCGATGGAACAGCTCTGGGTATTCCATGTCTGCCAGCCACCTGTGCTCTTCACGTCCATTTTGCCTATGAGCTTACCGTCGGGAGCGTCAAGCCTTACCTCAAGGGCAGCTTCTGCGCCGTTGGAGCCCATACGGAAATCAACAGTGCTGACATCGGTAAGGTCAATGTCCTTAAAGCCGATATAGTCGCCGTTTTCGATGTACGCAACATCGCTTCCGCCCTCCGAGCAGTTTTCCACGTCGATACCCGACTTATAGTCACAGCTCTCCGCCTCTATAACATCTCCGCTGCTGTTTCCGCTTAGTCTGAGAATGTGTGAGGACTTGCTCTGCACCTTGCCGTCAGCATCGAGGACGTATATTCTGTACTCGCCCTCCTCCGAGGGAGTCTTTATGCTTCCTGCTGAGCCTCTTGCCTTTGTCATGTCCGAGCCTGCCCTGAAGCTGTCTGTGCCGTCGGGAGCTATCCATACAGTACCGTCCACCTTTCTGACAGGAAGCTTGTCACCGCAGGCTGCCGCACAGCTTGCAGGGAATGCATAGTCCGCAGCGGACTTCAGCCACAGTGGCATGAGACTGCGGTACTCGTCGGATATTCCCGAATTGAGACATATCCTGTACTGCGGCATTGCCCATACATTGTCAGACACCACTATTGGGTCGTCAATGCGGCTGTCGGGAGGGTTCTTGCCCATTTTCCTTACAGTGGCATAGGTCCTGAGGATAGTCAGGTGGTGCTTCTGACCGTAGTCCTCGCAGTTGATAGTATAGGTAACATTGGGGCTTATCTCGAGAACATTGTCGTTCTCCTCGATATATGCGGTTCCCTCGTCATTGTGCAGTCCGTAGGTGGGCTGGAATGAACCCGCTGCAGGGATGCCCTGAATGTAGTTTTCATTTATTACTGTCCCCGGCATCTGACCTATGGTATAGATACCGCCGCTGTCGTGGAGTCGGTTAAGAGAGTTTATGACTCTGTTATAGCATATCATGTTGTCGCGGCAGGTGGTGCTGTCCTTGAAGTTGCACCAGCCCCAGCCCAGATGTATGCCGTTATAGGCGGTCTTTTCGATGGTGTTGCTGAGTATCTTCACTGAGTCGGCATAGTAAGCGGTAATGGCTGCACAGCCGCCGAAGCCGTGTACCACGCTGATATCGTAGAGAAGATTCTGTGTGATAAGGTCGTTCTTGCATATGCCCTCTACTCCCACTGGGAACTTCTCATGATTATTGGGAGCAGCGTCACCGATGTAGATATGCTGGGGATGACCCACGGTAATTCCGCTGGAGGTGATATCCGTGACAAAGTTGCCGCTGACCTCCGAGTTGATAACGTCATTGGTCATGGAGATACCGTCAGCTCCCGTATGCTTAACCACATTTCCCGTGAGCTTTATGCCGTCGCTGTTGGTGATATGGACCGCCGCAGGAAGTGTATCCGCCATCTCGTACTTTTTCGAGTGCCAGTTGGAGTCTGCAAAGGCAGTATAGCTCTGTGCAGCCTGACAGGTGGTCTTGCCATGGGAGCCAGCAACGTTTGTGAGCTGATAATCCGTATTGGCAAAGGTCAGACCGCTGAATGTGATATTCTCCACGCGGTCGGAGGTGGAGCTTCCCGAGATATTTATAAGTCCCTCAGCTATGGGAGCTTCAACGTCGGCGGTGGTCATATCCTCGCCGCTCCTCGGGTAGTAGTACAGAATCTTGGCAGTCTTGTCAAAGTAGAACTCGCCCTCGCTGTCCACAAAGGAAAAGGCATTGTATATGGTATGCGTGCCTCCTGTGGAGAACCCTGCTCCCCAGCCCGGAGTCTGGGCAATAGCACCGTAGGGCTGCTGCATGAGGAGTATCATGCTGCCGCCGTCATATTTTATATCACGGGAACAAACTATATTCTCGTTCCATGTGGTGCCGTTGACAACTTCAAGGTCGTCGAAATTGGAGGTAATACGGGGCATATCGCCTGCTCCGTAGACTATGCCGTCGCTCTTTTTTCCCGAGTCCCACGCCCAGTCTGCCTGACCTGCGGTGATGTTATAGTCTCCGTAGCCGCCCTTAGCCTGCACGGTAACACTGCCCATATTAGCGCGGCGGTCATTGACATAGAGGTTCCTGAGCTTTATATCACGGTCGAGAGGAGCCGCCCAGAGCTTGTCGTTATATTTTGTCCAGCCTGTGACCTTTACCGCTCCGTTGATGACGGGAGACTCTCCTTCGCAAGCCTCATATCTTACGGTAAATCCGCCTTTTCCCGAGTCCCTTGTGTCGAAGTCCACAGGCTTGGTGATACGGTAGTCTCCGCCTCTGAGCCTTACCACGATATCACCTGTCATGCTGCCGTTTATGGCTCTGACAGCATCCCTCGCCCTTTCGAGGGTGGCGAATGGAGCGCCCTCCGAGCCGTCCGCGCTGTCGTCTCCGTCGGGAGATACATAGAAAACAGCCTGTATCCCGTCAGCTGCGGTAACTCTCCCCACAAATGCTCCCGTATCCGCAGCAGAGAGCATTGCAGCCGCCGCAGTGAGCATTGCGGCAGTTTTTTTCAGTGTCATAAGTATTCCTCCTTTAATTATTATTCCCCTTATTTTTGCTGTCGATTTGTGCATGACAGCTATTTTTATTTATCATATTCTTATTATAATCCCACAAGCTGCACAATAATACAATTATCATAGCTTTTTTGGTAATATAGCCGCTTTTCGCTTGATTTTTTCCCGAAGCTGTGTTATAATATTCCCTATTCAACAGGAGGTAATTATGTCATCACAGTTCAGAAAAAAGTATATCGGCTCCAGAGGCTTCTACAAGTCCGTCATGGTCATGGTAATACCCATGATATTACAGATGATGGTGACCAATCTGGTAAGCCTTATCGACAATATAATGGTAGGCAGGCTGGGCACCGAGCCCATGAGCGGTGTCTCCATAATCAATCAGTTCGTATTCGTATTCAATGTCACTATATTCGGTGCCGTTGCAGGTCCCAGCATATTCGGCGCCCAGTTCTTCGGCAAGGGCGACCACGAAGGTCAGAAGCACACATTCCGCTTCCGCCTGCTGGTCTGCACGGGCATCATAGCCATCGCCGCACTTATATGCAGCATTTTCGGCTCCTCACTCATCTCCCTTTTCATCAGCAAGGAGAGCACTCCACAGCAGAGGGACGCCATAATGACAAGCGGTATGGACTATCTGAAGATAATCATGCTGGGCTTCATACCATTCGGCATTGGTCAGGCTTACTCCAGCGTGGTCAGGGAATGCGGCTTCACCAAGGCGCCTATGGCAGCTGCCATGTCGGCAGTTGGCATAAACGTACTTCTCGACTGGTGTCTCATCTTCGGTAAGCTGGGACTGCCCGAAATGGGCGTAAGAGGTGCCGCGTGGGCTACTGTCATCGCCAAGACCATCGAAGCACTGGTGGTCATAGTCTGGGCACACACTCACCCCGACAAGAACAAGTACATCAGGGGACTTTTCCGCGGCTTCCGCATACCTGCCTCACTTATGGCGGACATCACCAAAAAGGGTATCCCCATGCTGGCAAACGAGTTTCTCTGGTCATTCGGAATGTCCGTGGTAATGCAGTGCTATTCCGTAAGGAGCACCGAGGTCGTTGCCGCGCGAAATATATCAAGCACTATGACAAACCTTTTCAGCTCGGTATATCTACAGATGGGAGCCTGCATCGCAATAATTGTCGGCGCAAGGCTCGGTGCCAACAAGCTTGAGGAAGCCCGTGACACAGACAACAAGCTGCTTTTCTTCGCAGTTGCGGCTGCTGCGGCAGTGGGACTGGTCACACTGCCGTTCGCGCCAATTTTCCCCCACATCTACAACACCGAGCCTTCGGTCAGGAGCCTTGCCGCATACATGATAGTTATACAGGCAATGGCAATGCCGCTGTGGGGCTACACCAACGCCTGCTACTTCACACTGAGGAGCGGCGGAAAAACAGGAATCACTTTCCTTTTCGACTTCGGCTTCACATGGGTAATAATGATACCTCTTGCCGCCGTCCTCGCCTACTTCACAGACCTTGATATCCGCATTATATTCGCAGCCGTGACCTTCTCGGAGATAATAAAGGTAGTCATCGGCTATTTCATGGTAAAAAGCGACATCTGGGTCAACAACATAGTAAAAGATATCTGACGGTACGAAATACCGCAGCTCCCCTATACGGAAGCTGCGGTATTTCTTTTTAAGAGGAAAGAATGTGTTGACCTCATGCTTTGAACAATGTTCTTACGAAGTTGTAAAGGTGGGCGTGGATGGAGTTGTCTCCGTGATAGCCGCCCTCTACATAGTGCCAGATATGGGGCACACCGTTCTTTGTGAAGCTGTCGTTATATCCGCTGGGGATATTGTATACGGTCTTGTCGTTGCTGCCTGCGGTGATGAACAGGAGATGGGGCTCCTCGCCGCTCTTCCAGCTGAAGCTGCCGGTTACTCCCGGTGCAGGGCAGATAGCTCCCACATAGCCGAAGAGATCGGGGCGCTGAAGTCCGATGAGAAGTGACTCTCGTCCGCCCATGGAGAAGCCTGTGATGGCAGTATTGTCCCTGCCGGTCTTAACGCTGTAATTCTTCTCGATATAGGGCATCAGGTCCTTGGTCAGGTCGTTGATGAAGTTGTCATAGGCGGCATTGTTGGCATCATCCATAGCTGAGCAGTCAGCCTGTGTAGCGCTGGAATAGATGTACGGGAACACCACTATCATATCCTCAGCCTCGCCCTCAGCAACAGCATTTCCGATTATCTGACGGGTGTACATGGTGCCGTTGCCCTTGATTATCATTCTGTCCTGATTTTCCCAGTAGCCGTGCATACAGTACAGCACGGGATACTTCCTGTTCTCGTCATAGTTTGCGGGAAGCAGGATATTATAGGGCTTATTGCGCTTGCAGGTGGTGGAGTAGTAAGTACCGCTCTTGACAGTGCCGTACTTTACTCCCGACTTCTCCTGATGGGAGCTGTCGGGCTCTCTGTTGACCACCTTTTCCTCCACCAGCTTTGTGTACTCAGCCATGGAGTAGCGGACCGAGGGTCCCTCGGTAACGATCTCCTCAACGGGGAACTCGCTTATCTTGCCGAGAACATACTGCTGAATGAGGATAAGATCTGCAACATCGCAGGTGCCGCTCTTATTGACGTCGAAGGACTTTTTCAGCCTTGCGTCGTCGAACTTGCCGGCGAGGAGAGCCTTTCTTGCGGCTGTCATGTCGAAGCTGTCAATGACCTCATCGCCGTTGACATCGCCAAGGATAACAGGAACTGCCTTAGGACCGTCAATGACTGTGCCTGCAGGAGCGCCGATGGCTTCGTCCACGCGGAAATCGTACTCGTCTTTAGCTGTTTCAACATAGAACTGGAGGTTTGAAGCGCCCTCGGGTATCTTGTAGTTTGTATTGCTGAGCTGGACCCACTCGCCCTTGGGGACGAAGTCCACAATGGCTATCTTGTCGTAAATAGTATCATCGTCCTTGTCGTACTGTAGTGTCAGATAGAAGGTCTGTGAATCCGGACCCTCGTCGTACTTCACCACAGTGCTGAAGCTGTACTCCTCACCTGCCTTGAAGGTACCTGCTGACAGTGAGCGCACAGCGCCGTTCCAGTTGGCTTCTCTGCCGCTGCAGAGAAGTGAAGCTCCGCCTGCATAGCTGTCCTTGCTGTCGGAGACAACGGAAGCCGAGCCTCTGCCGCTCCACTTTTCGGTGCCGCTCTCAAAGGTATTGTGGAAGAAATATCCGTCGGGGTCGGGCTCCACGATATTGGGAGCGTTCCACTCCTCACGCTCATAGTCGAAGAAGTCAAAGTCGGCATAGCCGCCCGTGGTCTTGGTGGGGTAGCTGTAAATGGCGTTTCTGTAGCCTGTGAACAGCTTCAGATCGTAGGTCATGCCTATCTCCTTGCCTATCTTTGTCCAGCTGCTTCCGTCATAGGAGTAATAGAAATTGACCTTGTCGATGTTGTTGGAGGAGCTTCCGTCGGATGTGACATTTGCAAAGCGGTAATCCGCCTTGAGGTATATCTCGTTTCCGCTGAGCTTGGTCTCCTCCACTATACTGTTGCGGCTGTCGGTGACATTGGCATCATTGGAGTAGCCGCCGTTGTTCGCCATGTAAATGCGCTTCTCGCCGTTGTCTGCAACGTAGACTCCCACATTTCCGTAATTGAACTGGAATGCGGAAAGTCCTGCGTAGTCTCCCACCTTCATGTTTGAAGCGTCAAGCTTGACAACTCCAGAGCAGGCAGGACCCTCTGTACGCATGGTGAGGGTATTTCTCGCCCTGAGCAGCTCAGAAGCGATGTTTTTGTTCTTGAGTCTCAGCCAGCCCTCACGCTCTGTGACCGACCATGCCGAGTTATCGGGATTATGGTTCCACTGCCATTCCAGCTTCAGCTTGTTCTCGCTGTAGCTGAAATCGTCGTCCTTGGCAAGCTGAGTTCCCGCAAAGCCGCCGTCTATCTCAAAGGTCACGGGAGCCTTGCCGTTCACGCCCATCATGGGCCAGCCGTTCTGCCATGTTACGGGCACGAGTACGGGTATTCTTCCCACCGAGCCGTGATCCTGAAACAGCATTCCGTACCACTTTCCGTCGGGAGTATCAACGATGCCGCCCTGTGCAGCGCCGCTTCCGTAGGAGCCTACACCCGAGCTGAGCACAGCCTTGCTCTCGTATGTTCCCAGCAGATCCTTTGAACGGTAGCAGTACTCTGTACGTCCGCTGCCGCTGGGCCATGCGATGATGAATATGTAATAGTAATCCCCTATTTTCTGGATATGTGAGCCCTCACCCGAGACGTAGCCCTGAATATTTGTCTTGAACAGGGTCTTGTCCACGCCGCCCTGCTTGAAGCCTGTCATCTCGGAGTTGAGCTCCTTTATCTTTATTTCTCCGCCGCCGTAAACAAGGTAGTTCCTGCCGTCGTCATCGAACAATATCGAAGCGTCGTGGTACATACCGTTGATCTCGCTTCTTGTCCACGTTCCGTTCTCGATGTCATCGGTCTTGAAGATGTAGGATTTGCCCGTGCCGTAGCTTCCGAAGAACACATAGTACATTCCGTCATGATATCGGAGACTTGCTGCCCACTGTCCGTGGGAGTAGTCGTGCTTGCCGTTTTTCAGGCTCTGTACATCGCCGTCAGCAAGGGTATCGTAGACGTAGTTGCATATCTCCCACGATACAAGGTCCTTGGACTTCATAATGGGAGCGCCGGGGCTGAAGAACATGGTGGTGCTGACCATATAGTATGTATCGCCCACTCTTATAACGTCCTCATCGGGTACGTCCGCCCATATGACAGGGTTGGACACCGTGGACGTCTGTTCCGCAGCGGTGCTGTCAAAACGCAGGGAAGGCACTACCGCTCCCGTCGTAAGGGCAGCCGAAAGGAGCAGCGAAAGTGCTGCTCTTTTTGCTTTTGTGTGTTTCATTTCCAATTCCTCCTTCTATAAATATCCCCTTTATTTCTATTTTAAGTTTGAAGGCAGTTACCGTCAACTGTTTATCGTGCACGGCATATAACATTTTGACGATTTCTTTCGCCTTGTTGATTATTATTTTATCATATTGACGAACTTAACGCAACCGACATTTTGCAGATTTGGTGGACAAAATATATAAAAACTCAGCTATTTTAACAAATTACAGCAATATTTTTCTATAAAATCGCTTATATTGACATCTCTATATAATTATGCTATAATAAATTATGAACATTTTGTGAAAGGAGCTTTGCTATGGCTCACTCCGATAATATCATCCGCAGAGCAGCCGCTCTGCTCGTATCTTTAATTATGATCTTTTCCTGCTGCTTCTTTGCCGACAGCGGTCTCCGCGCAAAGGCAGCAGTTCTCAATAACCCCAACGGGGTATTTCTCAGCGAGGCATTCAATATCGCAGGCGGCAACCGCTACCACGAGCCCCGCTCTCAGTGGATAAACTTCCTCGACCGCTACACCAAGTCCGATTACTACCTCGGCACCTCCTTCGATTACTGGCTGTATTCCGCTTCTCCGAGAGGTGATGTGTGGCAGGTGGACGAGGGCTACGGCAGCTACCTCGTTGATGGCGGCGGCTCCTATACGGACGGCGGTCTCAACAGCACAGGCTTCATCTGGCACGCCGCCGCAAAGAGCCTTTCAGAGGGCTCGGGACTGGATATCTCCGTAACGGGCAAATGGGTACCTATGCTCAACGGCTTCAACAATGCAGGCTTTTCAAGGCAGTGCTGGACAGGGGGCAACAATCGCTGGTACGACTTCATAAAGACCTATAATGTAAAGTACTATGAGTTCAGCACCAAGTCTGAAATGCTGTCCAGCGGAGTCCTAACAAAGGGCGACATCATCTGGACCGTTGACGGCGCAGTTGGCACCCTCATGAACGGTCTCAGCATTCCTGCCGACAACCATCATGTGGGTATCTACATGGGTGACGGCTCCACCGACAGCTGGTGGCAGACAGGTCCCACTACCGGCGACGGAGACTACTCCGCTCAGTATAACAGCATCAATCCTATTTACGGCTGTGCCGCACGAAACACCTACATCGTCCTGCCGTGGGACGGCGTAAGCGGCTGGCAGCCTGCTGTGACCACCACCACCACATCTGCTCCGCAGCAGCCCGTAACAACGACATCCACCTCAACCGTGTACCGCGAGAGGAGCACAAGGACTGCAACTCTGGGGCTGAAAAATCCAAGCGGCGGTTACTTCAATGACGCCATTAAGGCAGCCTCGGGCGGTCAGACAAGCATCTCTCTCAGCCAGTGGCAGAGCTTCATAACGGAGTACGCCTCCAATGATTACTATATCGGCACCCCCTACTCCACATGGCTCTATGCCACATCCCCAAGGGGCGACAAGTGGCAGTACGCAGAGGGGTGCAGGGACACTATCGTAAGCACGGGCGGCTCCGATACCGACGGCGGTCTCAACTGTATGGCTTTCGTATGGCACGCACTCGCCAAAGGAATATCCGTAAAAACAGGCTGTACTATCAATTATGCAGGTACACTGGTGCCTTTCAACAGCACCTTCAATACACTGTTCACCAGAAGGTCATGGAACGGCGGAAACGGTTGGCTCTCCTACCTGAGCACCTACAACATCAGGTACTATGAGTTCTCCACAAAAGCCGAAATGCTGGGCAGCGGCGCTCTCAGAAAGGGTGACATCATCTGGTGCGTGGACGGCTACTACGGAACGGGTCTTAACGGTCTCAGGCAGCTCTCCGATAACCACCACATAGGAATATATACGGGCAACGGCTACACCGACTGGTGGTGGCAGTCAGGTCCCACTCTGGGCGATGCAGTATTCACCGACCAGAAAAACAGCGTAAATCCCATTTACGGCTGCTCCGACAGAAATACATATGTAGTTATCCCCTTTGGTGACGAGATAGTAAGGGATATCGTGATAACGACTCCCAAGACAACGACAACGACAACAACAACAACAACTACTACTACTACGACAACTACCACGACAACGACAACTACTACCACTACAACTACAACGACGACAACCACAACCACGACAACTACCACGACGACAACCACAACTACAACAACTACCACTACTACAACGACATCTACTACCACAACAACTACATCGACAACTTCAACTACAACCACAACAGAAGCAGCTCAGTCCGCAGAGACTACCACCTGCCCCGTGGTCCTCAACTCCTCAGCCCCTCAGGTCATCTTGCGGAAAGGAATAGCTCCCAAGGACATAGTATCCTCCGCAGAGATAGACGGCGAAGAGCTGGAGCCCACAGATCTCAGCTTCGGAAGCTCAGGTGAACCCGAACTGGAGTTCCGCAGAGTTGACGATACATTTATATGCACGGTAAGTCTGTACCTCGGCGACGAGCTGCTGGCTTCACCGTCAGTTGCCACCATCCTCAAGGGCGATGTCAACATGGACGGACAGGTCAACGCTTTAGATGCAAGCGTGGTTTTAAGCTGCTATGCACAGCTGTCGGTAGGCAACAGCTTCAGCTTCACCGACTCCGACGACGAGGGCGATATAATGGAGCGGCTCGCTTATCTTGCCGCCGATATCGACACCGAGTCAGCCACCATGTGCAGCGAGCCCGACAGCAAAATAGACAGCGCGGACGCTTCACAGATACTTGCTTATTACTCACTGCTTTCAGTAGACAAGAAACCACAGTGGGATTGAAACAGAGATACCCCTGAACGATAATAACATCGCTCAGGGGTAGTTTTCTGTGTATAAGATTTTTAGTCGCTCCAGAAGCCGTGAGAGTTATTTCCGCCTATGCCGCCTCCACTGCCTTTTGGCTCCGTCTGAGGAGAGCCGCCAAGCTCGGGGGCTCCTTCATATTCCTGTCCATAGGGCGAGCTGTCAAAACTCTGTACAGTCTGAGGAGCGGCATTATTCTGCATTGCCGAAGCCGTAAAAAGGTCATCCATGCCTGCATTCCTGTTGCTGAAGTTGTAGTTATTGCGCTGCTGCTGTTCGGTTGACTGACGCATAGCCTTTTCATTTTCCATGTCAATGCGAAGCTGCTCTGCAAAATCAATAGACCTTTTGCCGCTTATGTCTCCGAGGTAAACGTTGTTGCGCTGCCTCTCGCCGCGCTTTTCGCGTCTTTCATCGGCGATGTAGTCGGCTGCCGCAACTGCTCCCTCAAAGAGCAGATCAAGTAATCCATAACGTCTCATAGTGATACCCCTTTCATTAAATTCCATATCATTAGGACCGTCCCCACGGTCTGTGCCCATATTATAACATAAAAGCATTATAATTGCAAGGGGTGCGGAGAAAAACTGCCGTTTTATGATACTTTGCCGCGAAACAGCCTGCGGGGGCTCCCCGCTTATAACATGAAAGTCTGAAAAAAGCAATAGGGAGAATAGTTATTAGTGGTCAGTGAAGGTATCGCCATCATAACTACGCACTAACGGCAAACTTCTCATGCCGACTTTATTCGTCAGGGGACTACATCTGACGCTGTTGACAATTTCTCCCGTATAGTGTATAATTTTATGCAGACAGGAGATGATATTATGCGCTCAAAAGGTACTAAAACTATTGCCGAGAACCGCAAGGCACGCCACGACTATTTCGTACTCGAATCCTATGAAGCAGGCATCGAGCTTGTGGGTACAGAGGTAAAATCCATTCGTCAGGGCGGTGTCAATCTCAAGGACTCATGGTGCTCCATCGACAAGGGCGAGCTTTTCGTCCGCGGTATGCACATCTCCCCCTATGAAAAAGGCAATATCTTCAACCGCGATCCCATGAGAGTGAGAAAGCTCCTCATGCACAAGCGCGAGATCAATAAATTATACGGAACTCTCAAGCAGGAGGGACTTTCCCTCATCCCCCTCAGCCTTTATTTCAAGGACTCACGGGTAAAAATGCAGCTTGGGCTCTGCAAGGGCAAAAAGCTCTACGACAAACGCGCCGACATCGCAAAACGCGATGCGAACCGCGAAATAGACCGCAATCTCAAATCACGCAACAGATAAGGAAGTGTACTCCATGCTGACACCGCAGCCACTCAAAAATGGCGACAAGGTCGCTGTAATTTGTCTTTCAAGCGGCGTTATCGGCGAACCATACTGCGCTCACGAAAAAGAGCTTGGCGAGAAAAAGCTTCGCGAAATGGGTCTGGAGCCTGTCTTCACCAGACACGCTCTCAGGGGGGCTGACTTTATCCTCAGTCACCCCGAGGCTCGTGCCGCAGACCTTAAAGAAGCCTTTCTTGATGACTCGGTAAAGGGCATTATAACTTCCATCGGCGGTATCGAGACCTTCCGCACCTTCCCGTATCTCATGGAGGACGAGGAGTTCATAAACGCTGTAAAGCAGCACCCGAAGTTCTTCCTTGGCTTTTCCGATACCACCAACAACCACCTCATGTTCCACAGGCTGGGCTTGCAGACCTTCTACGGACAGGCTTTCATGTGCGATATCGCTGAGCTTTCGGGAAATATGCTCCCCTACTCAAAGGCACAGTTCGAGAGCTGTTTTGCCCCATATCACGGCAGGAAGATAACGCCTTCCGATGTATGGTATGAGGAGAGGAAGGACTTCTCCGCCGCCGCTGTGGGAACTGCTCCCGTTTCGCACAAGGAGGAGCACGGCTATGAGCTGCTGCAGGGCGCTCCCGTATTTGAGGGCGTGCTGTTGGGCGGCTGTATCGAAAGCATGGGTGAAATGCTCATTGGAGGAAATACAGAGCGGTACGACAACGTTCTCGCCGACCTGTTCAGGGCTTGTCCGCAGCTCAGAGAGGACTTCCTGAGACAGGCTGAGATAACAGAAAAGTACAATATTTTCCCCACCGCCGAGGAGTGGAAAGGCAAGATACTCTTTGCAGAAACAAGCGAAGAGATGCCGCCTCCCCAGCGCCTGAGAGAATGCCTTGAAGCACTGAAGGCACGGGGCGTTTTCAGCAATATAAACGGGATCATCGTAGGCAAGCCCATGAACGAGGTAAACTATGATGAGTACAAGGAGGTATGGCGTGACGTGGTGAACGATCCGCAGCTTCCAATACTCTATAACGTAAACTTTGGTCACGCCGCACCGAGAGCTGTACTCCCATATGGAGCTATGGTGCGCGTTGACGCTGACAATCAGGAAATAACGCTGCTGTAACAAATACCGACACTGTTTGCAGCTGGCAAAAGGCTTAGAACAGCCATTTTGCGAGCTTATTCATTATAAAAGCTCTTTCAATCACTTTTTAGCAATATCAGACGCTCCGCAGAGTTTTCCCTCTGCGGAGTTTTTTATGCCCTTGTCAGAGCACCATATTGTATTCCTTCGGCTCGTCTGTGACCATTTCAGCCTTCTCAGCAGACCTGCTTTTCACGTTATTCCACTCTCGGAAAACCTCAGTGCATTGGTTACAGAATCGCAGTTTCCGTCTCTTTCATACTGAACAATTATTCATGATGCTCGTTAGCTTGCGATAATAAAGTATGAAGAATAATCAACGCAAAATCACACATTAGTACAATATTGTTTGTATACAATAACAAATTTTGATTACGACTATTGACATGAGAATGATTTCGTGATATGATATGCAACAGTGTTGCAAATAGTAAGATAGGAGAAGTACAGTGGCTAACAGGATAGAAGGTGTTACCGAAAAACTGCTTGAACAGGCTATGAAAGAATTTCTTGACAAGGGCTATACTGCCGCTTCATTGAGAACTATCGCCGAAAATGCAGGCACTACTCCTCGTTCCGTATACACAAGATACGGCGACAAGGAAGGGCTGTTTGCTGCTCTTGTCTCGGAGTGTGCCGATAAGCTGAAAAGGATGTTCACCTCCTACATGGACAGCTATGACACCCGTCCTGTTGACGAGCAGAAAAATCTCTTTCACGATGATAAATTCGACGCAGAATACAAGGACTACATATACTCGATCATCGACTTTATCTACGATAATCTCAATATTTTCAAGCTTCTGATATGCTGCAGCAAGGGTACTCGTTTTGCGGATTTCGTAGATGAGATAGTTTCCGTTGACGAACACCATACGCTGATGTATATTCAGCGCACAGGCAATCAGGTCATCAGCTCGGGCAGAGCGACTCCACAGCTGATACATCTGCTGTGCAGTTCCTATGTACACGGCTTTTTTGAATTTGTCCGCCATGATATGGAAAAGGCTGAGGCGCTCAGGTATATCCTTCAGCTCAGAACCTTTTTCGCCTGCGGCTGGGATCATTTATTCAATATATGATCCCTTATTTTACGCCTTAAAGTTAGTATATTCTAACTTAATAATATTTCCCAAGGAGGATATTTATGAAAAAAAAACTATCACTTTCCATTGCTTCTGCAATGGTCATTTCTCTGTGTGCCTGCGGGACGAAATCAGATTCTTCCTCAAGCAAGCCCGAGTCATCTTCGGCTGTTGAACTCAGTTCTGCCGAACAGCTTCTCGAAGATGTAAGAGGTACTTATGACGAGCTGTTCACAGTCATCTGCGACGATAAATACGATCAGGTCTGGCTGGATAAATGCGAAGCTATCGTAGGTGCTGATATGGCTGCTGACTGTGCCGAGATGCTGAAAAATGCCTGCACAGGCACTGTTTACGGCGAGGACGCTGTAAAGAAATACACTGCCCCCGAGGAGGCACAGTTCGACTGCTATTTCATCAACGGCGTTGATCAGTTCGTTTTCGACGGAAGCACCATCTCGGGCCTTGATGAAAAAGGAGAAAAAGTTTTCGAGCATGAGTATTCATATGTTAAGGACCTTTCTCTCGGCGGAATGATGGACGGCTTCCTCTATGAAACGTCCGACGAAGATGCAGGCGAATTCAGATATTTCTTCATGATGCCCGATACGCCAGCAACTACATATCACATCGAATTCCGCTACGGAAGCGATGAAGCAGCACTTGCCGAATACGCTGAGGGCGACTATGCTTACTGGCTGGCAGCAGGGATACCCGCAGACTGCGACGACAAGCTTATAGATAATGTTATCGGTCTCTTTGTTGAAGAAAACCTTTCCGAAACGGGCGATGAAGCTTCAACAGGCTCCGAAGGCGATACTCTCGAGATAGGCACTGCCGAGGAGCTTGTATCTTTTGCAAAAAGCGTAACCGATGGTTCTATGGGCGGATACGCAGGCAAGACCGTTGTCCTCACTGACGATATCGACTGCACTGACATTGAGTGGACTCCTATCGGCACTATGGACCTTGAAGATATGAGCAACCATGATTGCATGTTCCAGGGCGTATTCGACGGTAACGGACACACTATCTCAAATGTAACCTTCGACAGCAATACCCCGATCTGCGGTGCAGGTATCATAGGTATGAATCTGGGCGAGGTCAAGAACCTTACTGCCAAGAATATCAATATCCACTGCACAGATACCTACTCAATGGCTATCGGCGGTGTTGTCGGATACAACATGGGCGAGATACACGATGTAACTCTCACAGGTGAAAATGAGATCGCAGGTGTCAACGCTATCGGCGGTATCACAGGCGGTTCAACAAATCACGTCCACGACTGCACAGTTGATGGTACTACTATCAGGGTACTCGGTGACAACGATTTCTCAGACGGAAGAATAATCCAGTGCGACGTTGCTGAGTGCGGCGGCCTCATTATCGGAGGAAGCTTCGGCGGAACTATCGAAAACTGCACAGCAAAGGGAAAGATCATAGCTGAGGGCAATGAACCTGTTGGTATGGGCGGTATTGCAGGCTGCCTTGAAATGATGGACAGCGTTACCGACTGTACAGCTGATGTTGAGATAATCTCTGCAAAGGGCGGTCATGCTATCGGAGGTCTCTGCGGATACAGCGGTACTCACTCGGTAGGAGATATCGCTCTGGCTACAGAGGGCGTTGAGTCCCACGCTTATCCCGGCATTATCAAGAACTGCAGCGTTACTGTCAAGATGAACGTTCCCGGTGCGACCCATGTAGGAGGTCTTATCGGAACAGGACTTTACTACTACGGCGAGGAGACAGCTTTCAGGATCGTTGACTGCTCAGTCAAAGCCGAGATCACAGGTGCTGTAACTCCGGGTGCTGTTGCAGGACGTGCCGAAAACAGCGTTATCGAAAGCTGTAAAGCCGAGGTAACTCTGGACGGTGCTGAACTCACCGATGAGATAGGCAAAACCGACAAGATGTATGAAAGTGCCGATCAGGAAGGCGCAGAAGAAGCCGAAGGAACTCAGGAAGCTGAGAAAAAAGATGCTGCATAAAATGAGGTGATAACATGGGGCTTTTCAGAAACTACGTTAGTCAGACAAGAAAACCCGAGGGTGTTCTCGGCAAAATGATGCTGAAAGGAATGAACAGCGGCCATGCAAAAATGGCTGACTGGGGAATGAGTCACCTAAAAGACTTGTCACCGAGAGCGATCGCTGAAATAGGATGCGGCGGCGGCAGAAATGCAGGCGAACTGCTTAACAGATATCCCGCTGCAGAGGTGACAGCTATTGACTACTCTCCCCTTTCCGTGGAAAAATCACGGGAATTCAACAAGGCTATGATCGAAGCAGGCAGGTGCAGTGTCAGACAGGGCGATGTGTCAGCTCTCGATCTGGAAAAAGATCACTACGACCTTGCAACTGCTTTCGAGACCATCTATTTCTGGAAGGACCTCGAAAAATGCTTCTCTCAGGTAGCCGGCATTCTGAAAAAAGTCGGCACTTTTATGATCGTCAACGAATCAGACGGAACTGATAAAGCAAGCCTAAAATTCGAGGAAATAATCGACGGTATGAAGTGCTATACCACAAAGCAGATAAGCTCTGCTCTTAAAACGGCAGGCTTCTCAAGTGTGAAGACCTCCCACCATAAAGACAAGCCGTGGATAACGGTTATCGCTGTAAAATAAAAAATGAAAGGTCACTTAAACAAGTGACCTTTTGTTATTCTTTCAGACAGATGATCATTTACCTTTTGCTGTTATCCCATGACATTTGCATATAACCATAAGGGTTCCTTACCTGATAAAACTGTACATGGACCTATACCCTGTTTAGAAAGATGCTCGGTCAATGCCTCATTATGTCATATTAAGCTCTATCGGTGATCAATAAGTTTGTATGCCTTTCTGAAAAATCCGTAGAATAAATAGCATAAAAGCGAGATGATCTGCAAGCCGTTTATTTTAAGCTTCGGTTTTATTTTTTTCTCCGAGTCTATGATCTCCTTCAGGATATTGTTGTCATATCCATTGCAAGCCTCTATGTATTTATGATACTTTTCTTCTTTTAGATGAGTTCTTCTTTTCCTGCAATATGAAAGCGGCTTATAATAACGTGACAGACTGCCGGAGATCATTTTCTTTTTATTCAGAACATCTTGCAGCAGCATCAATTCAATAATAGATAGCTCCAGCTTATCAGCCTTGTGCATTATACTTCCATCTCTCTGGCGATACGCCATTGTTACGCTTGGAAGCGTATGCCACTTCCCGGCAATAGCGATGCTGTATGTCAAGCCGGTATCGTCGCACATTTTATCCAAAAGCTGATTGTCTTCATAAATCTTTTTCCGAAAAGTAAAGCACGATATATGCGCATACATTCCGCTCCAGAATAAACTTCTCCAATTACAGTATGAACCTGCAGCAATAGATCTCCGGCTTTTTTCATGATATTCCTCATATTTTGAATAAACAGCCGAATATGCGCTGTGTGTGTCAAGAAATTCGGTATGCTCTCTGAACCTTCCCATATCAACAAAAAAATCGTCGCCGGATAATACACAAACATATTGACCGTCAGCAATTTCAAGTGCCCTCTTAATAATATCAGATACTCTGATAGACGGAATGTAATACTTTGCATTTCTTTCCATAACAAAATATTTAATATTATTTGTTTCGGCATATCTCTTTATTATATCTACCGAGCCATCGTCAGAACCATCATCCCCGATAATTATCTCGTAATCATCATAATCTTGATCAAGACACGATCCCACAGCCTTTTCAAGAAATCGGCTCTCATTGTAGGATACAATTATTATTGATAACTTCATTAAACATCACCTGCAGCTATTGAATTAAAAAGGAACATGGCGATCTCAAACTCCAATATTATTAGGACCATCACCTGTGCATCCAAGGCAGCCTTCAAACACTTTGTACGCGCATCCCGCCATGTATGGCAAAGAATAAAGCCGTTTGCTTGTTACCGTTGTCAACGGCTCAGGGCTTGCCATTAAACACCGACAAGGATATTTTATTTCATAAATACAGTTCCTTTACGTTATACCTTCTCATTGATATCCAAAAATCTCTCAAGGCAATACATCTGCCACTTCTGATTGCCGTTGAATTTGCTCATATCAATATCTCTGCGGAATTCCGGTCTTGAAGGTCCCTCCCATGTTTTGAAATAAGCATCAACAGGACGAGGCATGGGAACTTTGTTCGGAACAGGGATATCAGGATATTTCTTTGCCATCAATGCTCTTATCAGGTATTTCGGTTCGCCGTTACGGATCCTGTGAAGATCAAGCTTATCCGCCATTCTGAGTCTTGCATAAGGATCATAATAGGGCATATCGGCAACCGCAAATGCGTTCAGATAAGAACCCGAGGATTCTATAGCGAACACGTCATCCATGAAACGAAGATAATCGATCATATTACCGTCTTTACGGTAGCGTTCAAAGAGATACTGCATAGACACAGGCTCATTGAGAACATCTTCCGGCTTCGTAAAGATATATCGATCCATGAATTCATCAAAAGCCCAGTCTTTCCCAAGCAAACCATCCATGCCGCCAAAGACCAGATCGCTGCTTTCACCGACAAACATCATTTCGATACCATCAGCTTTTGCCTGAATCGCTGCTTGCAGTATCTGCGGCTCGATCGAATGTACCGGAGCACACTTCGCTTTCATGACCGGCTCGAGATGCGATACAACGGTGTCCCAACTGATATCTACATAATGCAGGTTCAATCCGTAATACGAAGAATAATACTCAGCCCGTGCGAGTTCCTCAGGTTGGAACTCTCCCCCGAGAAATCTGAATGTATAGGCATCAGAACCGGAAAGATAAGAGGCAACTATTGCAGAATCCATTCCGCCTGAAAGGAGGACTCCCTTCTTCTTATCCTTAAACTGTTCCATCTGCTTCCCGATCTCACGATCAATATCATCGGCGGAATGAACAGGAATGCGCTCGCTATCTGCAAAGGGTCTTATATTCTCATGATGCATTCCATCATAAAAATCCCTGTCATCATCTTCAATGTAACGGAAAGCCATATATGAGCTCATGCAGTATTCTTTATCAACCATAATAATATTTCCTTTCACATTTCAGTAATCAGATCAAAAACTGTCGGGATACCATATGTCATTCTCATTACGTTAACGTTCAAATACATACTTTACACTAACAAGATCGTTAAAAACATAATACTTAATCTTCTGTCAGCCATTATTACTGTTCTCCTCAGCGATCAAGTGGGCTTTCGCAGCTGCCTCGCTTGCTTCACTTGTCCAGCCGCGCACCTGTTTCAATGCATTTGTAATTCTGGTAGAGGAAATTCCTTTCGTATATGGGAAATAAACGATCTTGATCCCCTCTCTTTCAAAATCCTCCTCATATTTCTTCCATTTGTCAGTTCCGTACCAATCGTCGCCGACAAAAAGAATGGATGCGCCAAGCCGTTTGCAGGCTTTCAGTTTATCCATATCATATTGAGGAACTGCAGCATCAACATATTTGCAAGCGCGAACGATCTCAATGCGGTCCTCAAAAGGTATCATAGCGTGTTTCCCTTTATATGCAACAAGTTCATCAACAGTAACACCAACGATAAGTTTATCGCAAAGTCCCTTTGCGTTCTTTAAAAGATTGAGATGCCCTATATGAAAAAGATCATATACGCCGGTTGTATATCCAATAACCATAAAACACAGCTCCTTAAAATCATACTTTCATTGTTATGAAACCGAAAGTAAGCAATCAACAATACGCTTTGCTGCTCCTATATGTTGCAGTCTATATTTTTCGATCAACGCTTTTCTTTTCTCTGCTAACGGGTCTTCGCCATTCAGGAGCATTGCTATATAGGCTTCGATCTGCTGCTGATCTTCAGC
Organism: Ruminococcus flavefaciens; assembly: GCF_900116855.1. Classification (GTDB taxonomy): domain Bacteria; phylum Bacillota; class Clostridia; order Oscillospirales; family Ruminococcaceae; genus Ruminococcus; species Ruminococcus flavefaciens_R. The sequence continues at coordinate 20,569 of NZ_UETD01000004.1, read as the reverse complement.
TACATACAGACAGCTTTCAATTTTAGAATACTCTTCATTCAGCTCATAATCTGCCTTGCAATAGATTATGGGCTTTCCGGTCAGAAAATAGTTGATAATTATAGATGAATAATCGGTTATCAGGAGGTCAGAACGACTGATCGCCTCCGAAATAAGTGTTCCCGTATCATATGCTATGGAAGCTTCTCTGATACGCCTTTTATAATCATCTGCTTCCTGCTGTTTCATCAATCCCTGTTTAATAAATTCATCAAACATCAACGGATGCGGACGGAAAACAACATCAATACCGGAATAATGACTTTTAATAAAAAACGGTAAGTCCTTATACTCAAAAAAATGAGAACCTCCCATTTCAGGGTCATAAGACCATCGCGGAGTCCAAAGAATATTTTTTTTCTCATCTCTTGAAGGAATATCAAAATATACTTCAAGATCAGGATAGCCCAAAGTTTCATATTTTTGGTGCTTAAACATAGATCTATTATTGAATGATCTCCTGAATATCCCTTTCATATACTCGGACTCTAAAAAAACAAATGACATATTCCTGAAAAACGGCAGATTTGTATTCCCCCGATTAAAAACATCCGAACCTGCATATCCATACGGCACATAACAGCATTTAGTGTGTTTGACCAGTTCGGTACTCCTAAGCGGCTTGGGAAGATACTGATCATAGGGCCTTTGGAAGAATACATAATCCAGATTGGATTTTCTGATATCGATCCAGTTCCCATCGGGCTGCAAAGCCTTTATTGCCTCAGGGTATATGCTGAGAAAGGGATCGTTTTCGTATGACAGTGTATTTTTATCTGTTTTCAAATCATACGGAGGAACCACTATCAGAAATGTCTCAACATCAGCCCTTGTCCTGAGTTCCTCATAAATACGGACCTCCTTGTCCCATACCTCTGCCATCTGAACGATAAACCCTATTCTTATTACATCTGTATTCTTAACCCTGATATTTCGTTTTATATAATAAGCAGACCTGATATCCATCACTCGCTCTCCAATGATCCGAACCGGCTTTTTTATCAGCTTCTTTATGCTTTTCATAATGCCAATCCACTTCCTATTTATGTTTTACGGTATTATTTACAAACTTCATAAGTTCTCTGCGTTTGATCACTGCGGCGATCGCCCCTGCCAGAACAATGGCATATCGCACAATAATTAATTTATAGGTTGCCATCATTATAAAGCAGGCAGCAGTAAATGCAATAAAAATCAATAACAGCATTTTTATATCAAGTGCTTTCATAGAAAAGCCTGATTCCTTAGCCACTTTTCTCATTGTATAATAATTCATAGCTGCAAAAATAATATAGCTGATCATGGTTGTGTACCCGGCAGCAATATAGTTGACATGAGGTATCAGTATGGCATTGAGAATAATATTTGCTGCTGCCGCACCAATCGAAGCGTATACTAAATCCTTCTTTTTTTCATAGTAAAACTGTACATTGATGAACAGCTGAGCGTAAAACAGCAATAAAAGACTTATTGCGACCGGTGGGATGGACCAAATAGCCTCAGCATATTTTTCACCGCCTATGATCAGTATTACTTCCGGAGCCATAATAACGATACACATTATCAGTCCAGCCATTAATACTGCGATGCCGTTTGCGACCTTTGCATTTTCTTCCTCCCTGCCTTCTTTGATTTTTTTATAAAACCACGGAACATAGGAATTATTAATCGCATTCAGCACAAAAATCAGAACCATTGCCCAAGTATAAGCGACTCCATATATTGCAGCCTTGCCTTTTCCGCAATAATGATTGATCATTAATCTGTCGCTCTGATTAAAGATCATTTGTGACAGATAATATGCCAGCAGCGGAATATTAAAGCCTAAAGCATATTTCCAATACTCTTTATGAAAGACACTTTTACCGCGAACAGCATTCAAGCTGAAAATAATAATGCCGAATGCTGCCGTTACAACAACATGGCCCCATATTCTTGCAGCACCTTTCTGTTCACTCAAAAGAACAAATGCAAGCGAAACAGCTGTATTAGCTACAGACATCAGAAGTGTCAGCGCGACCACAGGCTTATATTCATAATCAAATCGTTTTTTTCCGCTCCATAGATTTATGGAATTGATCGATAATGTCTCAAGAATAAGAAAGATCACGAACAATGTAGGCAGATCTAAAATATCATTCCAGAACCCCTGAAGCGGAAGATATATCATTAAAAAGAATCCTGAAAGAACCAGCCATATACCTTGAATTGAAGAAATGTACCTGTCTCTGTCTTTTTCAAATTTCAGCATTGCAGGTGAAAACGATCCGTAAGCCAGGTTGAGTGTCAGAACGATCGAAAAAATACCGGACCATGACGAATACACCGTCATTTCGCCATATTCATCAGTAGACATAAGCCTTGTAAAAATAGGCATATTTATGAACGAAATGCATTTTTGTACAATACTGCAGAGGGCATAAGCAACCGATGCCCTTGCTTCCTTGGACATCGATCCCCATTTTTGCCTCAGCTTAGGAATTGATAAAGTCAAACACGTTTCCTCCAATTTTAATAATTCTCATTTATTTATAAACTTCAGGAACTCATCATGATCCACGATGTTTTCTGCCTTACAAGGATCAGGAACAGCAAAATACTGCACAATCCCTTTTTCGGCAGGAGAAGAACTCCCGATCCGGTAGGAAAGCACCGGAAATGTCTTTTAAAGCGATATGACAAACATGATAAACCAATATAATAATTATACTCCCTAACGTATACAAAATCAAGCTGTTAAGACATAATTCATATTAATTCAGCAATTTAACTAAGCACCGCATCGAATACTTCACTATCCGTAAGCCAGCTGTTGCTGACAGCAGCAAAAGAAGGGCAGTATCATTTTTTTCTGCAATATTATGCAACAATCAATCACAAAACTATTGACGTTATCGCTCCCATATGGTATAATGGATTTGTTATAAGCAGCTATTCTTTTGTTGCTATCAGCAACACTACTATATAGGAGGCAGATTTATATGAAGCATCTCTCAATCGCTAAACTGGCAGAGACTGTGGTCGGTAAGAGGAAGGCATTAAAGCTCTCGCAGAGCGCTCTTGCTGACAGGACAGGCATCAACCGTTCACTGCTGTCCAAGCTTGAAGCCCTCGATTACACGCCCTCTGTTGATCAGCTTCTGGCTCTCTCCGAAGTTCTCGGCTTCGATCATAATGAACTTTTCGTAGACGATGAGGCGGAAGTAAAAACTGTTGAACGTAAGAAGATCGCGGTCGCAGGCACCGGTTATGTCGGACTGTCCCTTGCAGTTCTCCTTTCACAGCACAACGATGTTACTGCTGTGGATATCGTTCCCGAAAAGGTCGAGAAGCTGAATAACTGGCAGTCCCCTATTCAGGACGACTTCATCGAGCAGTATCTTGCGGAGCATGAAGAGCGTCAGCTGTCTCTCACTGCTACGACAGACGGCGAGAGTGCATATAAGGATGCCGACTATATTATAGTGGCTGCACCGACAAACTACGATCCCAAGACCAATTTCTTTGACTGCTCTGCGGTAGAGGCAGTGCTGGAACTCATCAAAAAGGTAACAGCAAAAAAGAAGAACAAACCCACCATCGTCATAAAGTCCACGATCCCTGTGGGATACACTGTGCAGGTTCGCGAGAAAATGGGTATGGACAATATTATTTTCAGCCCTGAGTTCCTCAGAGAATCAAAGGCTCTCTATGATAATCTGTATCCGAGCCGTATCATTGTTGGCTCCGATGAGAAGAACATGAAGGCTGCCGAGGAGTTTGCTGCACTTTTACAGCAGGGTGCTGTAAAAACAAATATCGATATCCTTTTTATGGCAACAACCGAAGCAGAGGCAGTAAAACTGTTCGCTAATACTTATCTTGCACTTCGTGTCAGCTACTTCAACGAACTCGACACATACGCCGAGGTCAAGGGACTTAAAACCGCAAACATCATCAGGGGTATATGTCTTGACCCCCGTGTGGGCGACTACTACAACAATCCGTCTTTCGGTTATGGCGGTTACTGTCTGCCGAAGGATACAAAGCAGCTTCTTGCGAACTATCAGAATGTTCCTCAGAACATGATGTCTGCAATTGTTGAGTCAAACAGGACCAGAAAAGATTTCATCGCCGACCGTATTCTCGGGATCGCCGGAACTTACAGCTATTCCGACGGAGGTTTTAATCAGGAAAAAGAGAAGGAAGTTGTGATCGGCATTTATCGTCTGACTATGAAGTCTAATTCGGATAACTTCCGCCAGTCCTCCATACAAGGCGTTATGAAGCGTATTAAGGCTAAAGGTGCAACAATTATCATTTATGAACCGACACTTAAAAACGGCAGCACATTTTTCGGTTCACTCGTTGTTAATGACCTGAAAAAATTCAAGAAGAAGTGCGGCTGTATCGTGGCAAACAGATATGACAGCGTCCTCGATGATGTTAAAGAAAAGGTTTATACACGAGACCTGTTCAGAAGAGATTAATGCAGATCATGCACATACTGCGATTTCAACAGACATGACAGTACAGATACAATACTGTGTATTTGGCATAAACACGGCGGTTCGGTTTTACCGAACCGCTTTTTTAATAGCAAATCTGTATTCATTTTGTCCACCAAGCACAATAATATAACGCCAAAAGGCTTATGTACTCCCGTTGACAGCGGGTGTTATTCTTTTCAGCACAAATGTTACATTTTTGGAGCTGCATTTCAATAATTTAAGATATATAAAGGAAAAGCCCCTCTGCTCTTTCAGTTCAAAAGCAACATTATTTAAGAAAATATTATAATTATAAGATGCTTTTCCAGTTTCATTTTATCCACCTCGCAATTTTTGGGCAATGCAAGTAAACAAATTATTACCAAACAGGCAATCAAAGTAAAAATATTGGTAAAATTCTTTGATGAACAGCAAGAAATTGCGCTTTTTCTGACCAAATCTTGCTGAGTAATAGTCAAAAATTGCCGTCTTGTTAATAATTGCTTTACAAATTCAGCGTTTTATTGTATATTAACATCAAAGATAATAAACAATAATGCCAAACTAATGGAAAGAAAACTATACATTTTCTACTAAAGAATAAATGAGGAGGGATCATAAAAAACACGCTTCACGGCATTATTCAATGAGGATGTTTTTTAATTAAATTATTCAGGAGGGAATTATGAAATCCAAAAATCTTTCTTCGCTTTGTCTGGCAGCCCTCGTTTCTTCCGCTGTATTATGCGGCTCTACCGCAGCTCTCGCAGCCGATGATGAGATCGTGACTCTTATCGGCAGCAGCTTTGAAAGCGGTGAAGACGGCTGGTCGGGACGAGGTGCAGCTTCCGTTGCGGTAAGCAAGTCTGTTGCACATGAGGGCTCAGCTTCTCTTAAGGTCACAAGCAGAACTGCTTCATGGAACGGCGCTACTATCCCGCTGGACTACTCGTTCTCGGCAGGCAGCACATACGGCTTTGAAGCCTATGTAAGATACGACACAGGCACCGATACCGACAGCTTCAAGCTTTCGCTCCAGTACAATGACGGAACCACGACCCAGTACATGGATATCGCAAAGGGTGATGTCAAGAAGGGCGAATGGACAAAGCTTTCCAACGACAAATTCACCATTCCCGCAGGCGCTTCGGATATGTCATTCTACGTTGAGACCGAGAAGAGCACCATCGACTTCTTCTTTGACGACGTAAAGGTTACAGGCGTGAAGGGCGCAGCTCCTTCAATCCCCTCAACTCCCACGGTCACTACGACAGGCAAGCCACAGCGCGGCGATCTTAACAAGGACGGCGTTGTGGACTCACTTGACCTGATCCCAATGAGAAGACTTGCTCTCCAGTCGGAATTTGACAAGGATTCTCTCAAGCTGGGCGACCTTAATAATAATGATAAGATCGACTCTGAGGACATAAAGACACTTACTTCATTCGTAAGAGGAGAGGATGTAGAGTTCCCGCCCACAACAATACAGGACGGTCCCGGGGACTATCCCAAGAGCTATGACTTCCCTGCTGTAAGCCAGCTCAAGAGCTCCAACGACGTTCCCGATCCCTTCATCTTCATGGACGGCTCAAAGGTACAGTCCGAGGAGGACTGGTGGAGACGTCAGGCTGAGATCAGCTGTATGTACGAATACTATATGTACGGCAAGTGGATCGACGGCTCGGACGATGAGACTTCTTACAAGATCAGCGGCAACAAGATGACTATCACTGTTAAGCGCAAGAGCACAGGCAAGACCGCTTCCTTCAACATGGTCATCAACAAGCCTGCAACTGTACGCCACGAGGGCGGTGCTCCCGTTATCCTTGGTATGCACTCCATGCAGTCAACTCCCTCCGCTACCAAGAGGGGCTATGCTGTAATAACATATGACTGCGACGGTATGTTCACTGCTCCCGGCACAGCACAGGATAACAACTCGCACAAGGGCGCATTCTACGACCTCTATCCTTACGGCAACAGCTTCGAGACTCAGACAGGCGAGCTCATGGCTTGGTCATGGGGTCTCAGCAGAACTCTCGATGCTCTCTATGCAGGCGCTGCAAAGGAACTGAACATCAATCCCGAGAACGCTATCTGTACGGGCGTTTCAAGATACGGAAAGGCAACAGCTGTATGCGGCGCATTCGACAAGCGCTTCAAGATGTGTGCTCCTTCCTGCTCCGGTGCAGGCGGTCTCGCTCTGTATCGTTATATGTCACAGGGCAAGTCATACGACTTCAGCTCAAAGGGCGCATCAAGCTCATACAGATACGGTGACAACGAGCCTCTCGGAAGTCTCCAGGCTTCAGGCGAGCAGGCATGGTTCAACGGAAAGTTCATGGAATTCAGAAACGCAAATCAGTTCCCCATGGATCAGCATATGCTGGGTTCACTCTGCTGTGATCCCGACAGATACCTTTTCATCATCGGCTCTTGCGTTGGTGAGGACTGGGTAAATGCTCCTTCAATGTGGATGAGCTACTGCGGCATGAAGCACATCTGGGATTACGTCGGACTCAGTGACCACCTCGCTATCAATATTCATAAGGAAGGTCACGCCGTTATCGACGAGGACATGGAAAAGATGACTCAGTACTTCGATTACCATGTTTACGGTATCCAGCCTACTATGGATCTCAAGCAGCTCCAGACTTCAGTTTTCGAGCTTCCCAAGAACAAGGATCCGTATCAGGATACATTTACATCTAAATGGCTTTATTAATAGAGACATTTAACCATAGTAGAAAACTTCTGCATAAAACGTTATAGTTTCCGCACTTTTAAGGTTAGTTTAAGATTATTTTAAGAATTATTTATTATTATGTAATCATCTATTAATAATAGTCACCACGCTATTTAGGAGGATGATTGAAATGAAAAAGAAAAGTTTACTGGCAGGTATCATGTCTGCCTGTATCCTCAGCTCAGCAGCCGTGGCAGTTACTGCGGCTGCAGGAGCGTCAAATGATATAGTATACGGCGACGCTAACTGCAACGGTACCCTTGAGCTGTCAGATGCTATACTTATCATGCAGAGCCTTGCCAACCCCTCAAAATACGGTGTTGGCGGTGAAGACCCGACTCACATGACCGAACAGGGCAGGGTCAACGGAGACGTCTATGAGCGCGGCGGCGGACTTACAGGAAACGACGCACTCGCTATACAGAAAAGGCTCCTTAACCTTATCCCCTCTCTCCCCGAGTCATACGCTCCGGGCTATTCCGAGACAACTACTCAGACAGCTCCGATCCAGACCACTACTACAACAACTACTACACAGCCCGTTGTGACCGTTCCAAAGGAGGATGTTGAGACAAAGATCCACCTGACAGGTTCATCGGCAACTGTAGAAGGAAAGTACGCTGTTGCAAACGGTTCAAACGTTACCATCTCACATTCGGGAAGCTACTACATCGACGGTACTCTCAACAACGGACAGATATATGTTGAAGTTCCCGACGACAAGGCTGATCCCGACACAGTAAAGCTCATCTTCAACGGCGTTAATATCACAGGAAACAGCGCTCCTGCTGTTCTCGTAAAGAACGCTGACAAGACCTCTATCACCATCTCGGACGGCACAGAGAACACACTCTCTGACGGCACTTCTCCCTACACAGGTGATAACGAGGGCTGCGCTGTTATCGAAGCCAAGGACGATCTTACTATCAAGGGCGGCGACGCAGGAACAGGTACACTGAACATAAACGCTAACGTTCAGCCCGGCGTTGTCTGCAACAACGATATCAAGTTCACAGGCGGCAGCATCAATATAAATACCCTTAATGAGACCGAGGGTCAGGACGCCGTTAAGGGCAAGACCTCTGTCACAGTAAAGGGCGGCACTGTCATCATCGACTCAAAGGGCGACGGTCTCAAGTCCTCAAAGGGCAACGTTGATATCGAGGACGGTGTTGTAAGCATCAAGTCAAGCAAGGACGCTATTCAGGCTGAGACAGCTATCAATATCTCAGGCGGTAATATCGGCGCATTCGGAGACAGAGGTCTCACCAGCGTTGGTACTATCAACGTTACAGGCGGAAGTCTCCTTGCTACAGCAACAGACAATCAGTACGAAGGAACTCTTACCGCTCAGCAGTCAGTATTCGCATTTGACTTCGTCAAGGAGTGGTCAAAGAACAATCCTATCGCACTGACAGATTCCTCCAAGAAGATATTCTTTGAGGAGAACACCCTCAAGAAGTACAGATTTGCAGTAGTTTCATCTCCCGACCTCAGCACATCGGGCGACTATAAGCTCTTTGCAGGCGGCATCAAGATGAAGCACAGCACAGGCAGCACCTTCAAGGGCGGCACTCCCGCTTCTTATACCGAAGTAAACAACGACATGGATGATCAGGATCAGCTCTACGGCAGCCTTTTCAACCAGAAGCTCGTTCATAAGATCGAGGTCAAGATGTCAGACAATGACTGGAACAACTTCATGAAAGTTGCTCAGGAAGAGCAGTGGGCTCCCTGTGATGTCGTTATCGACGGCGAGGAGTTCAAGAATGTCGGCATCAGAACAAAGGGCAACAGCTCTCGTATGAGTGTTTCAAACGGCAAGTACAGCTTCCGCTTCAAGATGGATAAGTACGACAAGTACACCAACTATCACGGTCTTACAGAGTTCTGTCTGAATAACTTCTACTCAGACGCTTCATGCATGAGAGATACCATCTGCTATGACGCTATGTATACTATCGACGGCGTGGCTCCCAGAACAAGCTATTCGGATATGTACCTCAACGGTCAGCTCTACAGCTTCTACCTTGCTTGTGAGCAGCCCGGTACAACTCTCGCAGAGCGCTATGCTATCGACGATGACTCTGACCTTTATAAGGCTACAGAGAGAAGCAATCAGGGCGGCGGTCTGTTCTCATTCGGCGGAGACAGCTACAGTACATTCACATCATCTATGCCCGTCAGCAATCTGGACCTCAAGTTCGGCGACGATGAGCAGCTCACTCACCTTGAGGAACTCAAGACTGAGATCAACAAGCTCACTCCCCAGAACTACAAGTTCATCGAGAATATCATGGACGTTCCCAGCTTCCTCAAGGGCTTCGCAGTTAACTCGGTAATGTGCAACTACGACAGCTACAACGGCTCACTCGCACATAACTACTACCTGATCTACACAGGCGGCAAGCACTACTTCGTAGGCTGGGACTACAACCTTAGCCTTGGCGCTTTCATGGGCGGTACAGACGCTGTTAACTCAGATGTCAAGACAAGCCTCTATCAGGCTGAGATACAGAATCGTCCCTTTGCAAAGCTTCTGCAGGTTCCCGAGTACTACGATATGTATGTAGGCTACGTTAAGGATATACTCAACAGGTTCAGCGATCCCGAGCAGTACGCTTCAGAATACGTTTCACTTATCCGTCCTCACGTTCAGGCAGACCCCCGTTTCTTCTTTACTCTCGATCAGTTCGACAACACCACAAAGAAGACAGCAAACGGTCTCCAGGTAGGCACCGGACAGCAGAATCCTTGGGGTCAGCAGGACCCCGGTCAGCAGCAGAACCCTTGGGGTCAGCAGAATCCTTGGGGACAGCAGGGCTGGAACTGGCAGTCCGATGAGAACTCAGACGATTCAGTCGTTACAGAAGAAAGCTGGGCATTTGAAGGCGGCTTCGACTGGGGCGGCGGCGGCGCTCAGTGGGGCGGCGACTTCGGCGGCGGCTTCGGCGGCGGCTGGGGCGGAGGCGGCTTCGGCGGCGGCGGAATGATGTGGAATTCAGAGACAGTCTCTGTTGTAGACTTCCTCATCAAGCGCTTCGAGATAATCCACTCCGCACTTAACTTCTGAGCCATATAAAGCTCATACCCTATAAGAAACAAAGCCATAGTGCTTCCCGAAAGAGAAGTACTATGGCTTTTTCTTGACATTATATATATATATATGCTATAATGAAAGTGACAGTTATGATACGGACATTCAAATGAAAAGGAGGTTTTGATATGAAAAAGTCTATTGCTTTATTTACGGGAGCTTTAATGCTGTGCGCTCCCCTTTCGGGACTTACGTCAGGCAGCCGTGCAGCCGCCTATCCCTCGTACTATTATGAGGGACTTTGGGACAATTTCCTCAGGTATGACCTGTGCATCACCGACTATGACTCCCTCACCGAGGAGCAGCAGGAGCTGTGTCACTTTATCTTCGACACGGAGACATCTCAGAATGATGACATAGTCTGCGAAAGAGCAAGACGTATCCTTGCAGGCGATGACGTTGGCGAGCGGCTTACCTTGCAGCAGCTGGAAAATGCCTACGGTATTGCGGATCAGATGTCCTACTATAAGACCGACAGCTGGCTGACGTATATCAACTGCGTCCCCGATGTTGTCCATCTGGAGCTTGGTGACCTGCGGAATAATATCGTCGATCAGGCCATCGAATACTGGCTTGACGATGAGCGGAACAGCTATGTGGTCTATCGTATGCAGACCTCACCTGATACCAAAGGCTGTTTTGAGGTCTATAACAAAAAAGACGAGCTGATCGAGACTATCCCCACCGTATTCGACTGTCCCATGAGAGATTTCAGAGGCGATGCCGAGTACATGGAGAAGTTCGGCTTCATTGAGAAAAACGGCGGCTACTACTACAAAAAGCCCGACGGTACGGCTGTTCTGGCGTGGACGGACTATACATATACATACAGCGATACCCCCATTACAAAGCCCTTTACTGTGGAAAGAGAAATAGACGGCTGTCCCGTGACCGCCATTGAAAAAAATGCCCTTACACAGACCCCGTTTACTGAGATCAGACTTCCCGATACTATCGAGATCATTGACAGCGGCGCCTTTGCAGAATGCAAATACCTTAAAAGTATAAACTTCCCTTCGACTCTGAAATACATGGGAGTGTTCAGCTTTATAGACTGTCTCTCACTGACCGAGATAAAGGTGCTCTGCCCTGAGCTCAATATACAGAAATGGGCTTTCTCCAACTGCACGGGACTTAAAACAGCGCAGCTTCTTGTCAGTGAGATCGGCGAGAACGCCTTTGACAGCTGCACTTCCCTCGAAAAAATTGACTTAATGAACGGCATAAAGCGTATAGACTTACAGGCGTTCAAAAACGTCCCCCTGCTTAATGAGCTTACTATCCCCCGAAGCGTAAAAGCCATCGAACAGGACGCTTTTCAGAGCAATATCACCTCTGTGACCATACCTCCCGAAGTTGAGGTCATCGGCGCATATCCGCATAAAACATTTCAGGATTTCACTTCGGGCATCGAGCCGCCTCCCCCAAGACGTCCACTGACAGATGAGCCAAAATGCGCTTTCGACAGCAGCTGCGTCATAAAGGGCTGCAAGGGCACGGAAGCGGAGCGCTATGCCAACGAATGGGGACTGGAATTCGTTCCCCTTGACTTCATCAAGGGCGACGCAAACTTCGACGGTACCATAAGTATCGCCGATGTAGTAACTGTCCAGAGCTATCTGCTGAATAAACACGGCTCAAAGCTCAACTGCTATGAAGCTGCCGACATCACCGAGGACGGCGTCATTGATGTATTCGACCTGCGCAGGCTGAGAAGCTCCCTTGTCAGCAAGCTGAACAGCCGCAGTATCGACATTTTCGGTCTCACTCCCTCAGATAACGGGGTGGAGGAGTTCCTTAAAACCGCTGTCATTCCTAAGTACATATCCGAAAAAGAAGACTGCTTCAACGTGACCCCCGAGGAAATAACCGAAAAGTACGGCTTCCGTGTCTTCAAGTTCGAGAGCAGCTGCGAGAGCTTCCTCGTCTATAACGGCGAGATGTATGTCCTTGGCATGGGCTTCGGCGGTAACGGAACGGAGTCCTTTGCCGCTGCAGATATAAACGGAGACGGCGCAGAGGAGCTTTACTTCACATACTCCTGCGGCTCGGGCCTCCACCGCACCTCTGTCGGTTACTTTGATACCGCCACAAAAGAAACAGGCGGCTTTGACTTCTCATCCCTTATGGACGATCTTACATTTGACCTCCGCGACGGAAGGCTGGAGCTCTGCAAAGCAAAACTGAACGTCCGCTCTTTCGTTGATATTAAAGCAACTCCCGAAGAAAAGCTGGGCGAGATAGTCTGCGAAAACGGTTCCATCGTACTGAAAACCGTGGACGCTCCCCAATAATGATAAAACGGTCTCAGAGAAATTCTCCGAGATCGTTTTATCATTAATTAAAAAATAAATTTTTCTCGAAACTGTTGACAAGTCCCCCTCTATCTGATATAATTATTGTGTTGCAGTCAGCAACGATAATAAATAGGGGTATAGCTCAGTTGGTAGAGCAGCGGTCTCCAAAACCGCGTGCCGAGGGTTCAAGTCCTTCTGCCCCTGCCAAAAAATGCCGTAAACTCGCCGTTTACGGCATTTGCCATTTATGAACGGCTGTTCATTTCTAACACTTTTCTAACACTTGGATATTTTGTGCGTCCTGTGCGGAACTGTCAAAAGTTCTGTGCAGGACTTATTTTATTCGCTGATTGCAAGCAGCTGTGCCATTTTTGCCGCCGAGCTCTCCTTGCTTGAGTAGTCCAGATGAGCATAAATGTTGGCTGTTACCTCGAACGTTGAGTGTCCCAGCCACTCCTGTATCGCCTTCATGGGTATGCCGTTCTTCAAGAGCAGGCTTGCACAGGTGTGACGCAGGTCGTGGTAACGTATGTGTCGGAATCCGTTGTCCTTGAGCAGCTTTCCGAACTGCACTGATATGAAGTTCGGACGCATAATCTGACCTGTGGCATCAGTGCAGACGTAATCATCGAAGTCGTGGCAGTATGCACCTCGAAGAACTGCCGCATTCATGGACTGCTGCTGTCGGTGGTAAAGCAGTTCATTCTCGACATCTTCGATGAGCGGAAGCGTCCTGTTGCTGGACTGGTTCTTCATTCTGTCGAAGCCCTTTGCCTGATATTTGCCGTTCACATTAGCCTCAATTACCTTGTGGGATATGGAAATGGTCTTGGACTGGAAGTCGATGTTGCTCCATTTCAGCCCGAGAGCCTCGCTGCGTCTGAGTCCATAGTAAGCCGCAAGCATTACTGGAATGTATATGGGACTCTCCCTCGCCGCCATAAGCAGGTCTCTCAGCTCGTCCTCACTGTAAAATGAGGCTCGGTAGCGCTCCCTCTTCGGGTGGTCTGCGTGGTCGCAGGGATTATCGTCGAGGAGCTCCTTCTTCACCGCATAGCTGAATGCTGCGTGGATAAGTCCGTGATAGCGCAAAGCTGACGCTCCCGACAAGCCGGAGTCTTCAAGATAGGCATAGAAGTCGTTGAGGTCTTCGCCTGCAAGGTCACCTATCGTTATACCGCTGTTCCCGAAGAACTCGGTTATCCTGCCGTTCACCATTTTCATATAGCCGTCTATCGTGGACGGCTGAAGCCTGCCTGACGACAGGTTTATCCAGTCCGTGAGAAACTCCGTCAGCGTCTGATACTGCACCTGCTCTCGCTGCTGAATGAACTTCTCGGGAGCTTTCTTCTTGCTGATAGTCCTCAGCAGCTTCCTCTGACTGCGGTTGTACTCCTCCAGCACCTCCGCCATACGGGCTTTTGCAGCCTTCTTGTTGCCTCTTGCGTCCAGTCCCAGCGCTACCCACTTTATGGAACGCTTGCCGCTGCGGTCGTACAGATTCACAAGCACATAGTACTTGCCGTTTTTTACTTGCAGATTTCCTGTTACTTCTTTCATTTTTACCTCCTGTTTCGGAAATCCGCTTCAGCGACTACAGTATACCACAACCTGTCCCGAAAAGCAATATTCGGACTCAGAATTAAGATTTCAGACACATTTGCGGGAGCAAAAAATAAACCGGAAAGTTGTTAGCTTTCCGGCTTATAATCGTGTAAATCAGAAGTTATCACTTAATATTACCAATAAATTCTTTCATTTCTTCACTTATTTGCTCCTGCTTATAATTATGAACATAGTGTCCGCAATCAAGTTCAACAATAGTTGCATTTGACAGTTCAGAAGCATACTCTTTTTGTATCTCCGACCACTTTTCAATGCCTGTTTCTTTTCCGTCAGATATAAACATTAACATTGGTATATCAGGTTTAGGCGCTCCGTCGATTTTTTTGACGGCATCGTGGATAGCAAGACCTTCATTTATAACGTCATCGTTCACAGCTATTTTACAGGCTATGGCTCTATATAAACTTTTTTCAGCTTCTGAAAGTCCTTGAGGAAGCGAGCTGTCAGAATAGTAAAACCTGATAATCCCCAACTCTCGTCCAATAGCTGCAATTTTTTCAAATCGCTCTGTTTTTGAATAATTAAAGTTGTCATAAGAGCGTGGCAGAGACATATCAAGACCTACAATTGCTTCGACTTCATCTGGATATTCTTGTGCCCAAAGTATCGCTTCAAGTCCAGACATTGAGTGAGGGCAGAGGATAAACGGAGCATCAATTCCAGCCTTTGAAAGAGCTTCTCTGTCCTGCCTCAGTATTGTATCAAATGACCTCTCAGTATTTACTACATCACTGAAACCGTAGCCGAATTTTTCAACAACTACTATCCTATAATCATCAACTAACAAACTATAAAGACTTCTGAAATCAAGTATAGGAGAGGCAGTTCCTGAACCTGAAAGAAATACTAATGTATGTTTACCTTCTCCCTCAGAGTATATGCACATATTATGTCCGTCAACCTCTATCATTTCGCCAAGAGGTTCGTCCAATAGTGCCTTTTCCTTATTCATCATAATTTTATTGTATGTGAACACTATTAGCAAGAAAATGATTAGTAATATTATGATTACAAGAAGTACCTTTCCAATTATCTTAAATGCTTTTTTCATATGAACATTGCTCCGTAAAATTCCGATTTATATTAGTATTGCCGTAAGCGAAAGCAGACTATGACTTGTAAGCAAAGTAAGCGAGCTTGCGAGCGGCAACGTGAAAAGCGCAGCCTTCGGCTGCAAATTCCGATTTTTCTTACTTAGATTATACATCACCACACTGATTATGTCAACCTCACACCGCCAGAACATGGGAGATTATCTCCGCAGAATGCTCCTTGCTGCTGAAATCAAGATGAGAATAAACGTCGGCTGTTGTGCGATAGTTCGAGTGTCCCAGCCACTCCTGTATTTCTTTCATCGGCACTCCGTTTGCAAGAAGCAGACTGGCACAGCTATGGCGAAGGTCATGATAGCGTATGTGCTTCAAGCCGTTTTCTTTCAGAAGCTCACTGAATTTCGCAGTGACATAGTTTGGTCTGAGAAGCTGACCTATCTCATTCACGCAGACGTAGTCATCGTATTCGTGAACGTAAGAATTACCGCATAAACAGCGCTGCTCGTCCTGATGGAGCTTCAGCCTCCGCAGTGCCATTGCCACTTCCTTCATCAGCGGAAGTATCCTGTTGCTGGACTCCGTTTTCATTTTGTCGTGACCGACTGTCTGGTATTTGCCGTCCACCTTCTGCTCCACGACCTTGTGAGCAATACGGATAGTGCCGTTCCCGAAGTCGATATTGCTCCACTTGATACCGAGGACCTCGCTGCGGCGAAGTCCGTAATATGCCGCAAGAAGCACGGGAATGTATATCTCGCTCTCTTTCGCAGCACGGAACAGTTCCGTCAGCTCCGACTGATTATAGTACGCTCCGCGGTACTTCTCAGCCTTTGGACGGTCGGCAAAGTCACAGGGATTGCTGTCAATGTACTGGTGCTTCATAAGAAAGCTGTATGCGGAATGTATCAGTCCGTGATACCTCTGCTGAGACGCACCTTTCAGTCCCTGCCTTGTAAGGTAAGCGTAGAACTCGTTCAGGTCCTCGCCTGTGAGATCATAAACGGTAGTTCCTCGGCTCTCGAAGAACGTCCGTATCCTTCCGCCACAGAGCTGTCTGTAACCATCAATAGTAGTCGGCTGGAGCTTCACAGAAGAGTGGTCGATCCATTCTTCGATGTATAAAAACAGGGGCAGAGCCATTATTCGGCTCTGCTCCTTTATAAACTGCTCGGGGTGCTTCATCTTTGAGATAACTTTTAGTGCCGCCTGCTGTTTCTTGTTGTAAGCTACAAGCAGCTCGTCGAGGAAGGCTTTCGCAGCTTTCTTATTACCTCTGATCTCATATCCCGTGGATACCCATTTCTGTTTTCGTTTACCTGTGTGGTCGTATAAATTCAGCACAGCATAGTACTTGCCGCGTTTGGTTTGCAGACTTCCTGTCACATTTTTCATAGGCAGCACCTCCTTGCTCCGAGTATGTATTCAATAACTTTTATCTTCGGTATCCTTATATTTTTACCGACTTTGAAGCTCTGTATCTCGCCGCTGCTTACTAATTCATAAGCAGCATGGCGGCCTACCGACAGCATTTTCATCAGCTGCGGAACACTCACCACGTCGGGGTAATCGGTAAACATCTTGTCGTACATCTTTTCAATATCTGCCAATAGCTAACACCTCTCTTTAATATTCTAAACATGATCATTATCATTGAATTGTTCATTTTAACTTTCTCCTTTTTGATAAAGTAAAAGGGTACGATTTTTTACCGTACCCATTCCGTTTAATTATTATGTTATTTCAGGTTCTTGCTCCTGCCGAACATAACATCTATGACAAGCTCGGCACAGTCACGGAAACCTTGTATGTAGCTCTCTGCTACCATCGTTTCGGACAGCATTCCCTGCATATCCGTTATGTCGCCTAACAGCTTTCTATCGTCAGCCGACAGTCGTTTCTCCAGTCTGTCGCACATTTCAAGCAGCTCCAGACTTCGCTTTGCATAGTCGGAGTCCCTTCTCACATCGTGCTGACACGGTATGACGTTTCCATAGTATAGATCCTGCAACTTCATTGCCGCGGTCACCTCCTGACCAACTATCATACCACAGCTCGCTGTCGAAATCCATTCATCAGACTGGACCAATGTTGGCTGTTGATACTGAGCACAACCACTACAAGGGTATCGGTTTTCACGATACCCTTATTGCAAAGGATGTCACGTTTGGGTGCTGTTGACAAACCATCGACAATCGCAAGGAAATATGGTATAATAATATCATAGAAAGCGAGGTCGAGAGCAATGTTAAAAAGATCTGAACCGCGGCAAATGAAGATGGCATTTGTAACACTGGATGAGCTTATGCCGGAAACACATTTCCTTCGGGAACTGGACAGACTTGTCAGCTTTGACTTTATCTATGACAAGGTTTCCGACCTCTACTCATCTACCGGAAGGCCGTCTGTTGATCCGGTTGTTTTGATCAAGATGCTGCTGATTGGATATCTGTACGGTATTGATTCTGAACGCAGACTGGAACAAGAAATTACGGTAAACATTGCTTATCGTTGGTTCCTCGGAATTGATCTTGACGAGCGCGTTCCTGATCATTCTACCATCTCTCAGCTTCGGCGCAGAAAGTTTGATGGTACTTCTGTGTTCCGTGATGTATTCGATGAGATTGTTCGCAAATGCATTGAAACTGGTTTGGTTAGCGGAAAATTGCTGATGACAGATTCAACGCATATAAGAGCCAATGCCAATCATAAGATGCGAGAGATCATTGAAGTTCCGGATACTCCCACAGAATATATGCAGAAACTTGATCGTGAGGCATATGAGTTGGGTTTTATCAAAGAACCCATCGAATACGATACCTCAAAAACCAAGTCTGTTACAAAAAGCAGTACGGATCCTGAATGCGGAATGATGAAACGCCCCGGAAAGCCGGTCGGGTTTCATTATCTTGATCATCAGACCTGTGACGCTGAAAATGGGATTATCACCGATGTGTATGTTACCGCCGGAAATGAGCATGACAGTACACCGCATACGCAACGCCTGGAATACCAAATCGACAAATTTGAAATGAAAACAGAAGCGATATGCGCAGATGCGAGCTATGACAGCGGTGAAGTACATAATGCTATGCTGAACAGAAATATAAAAACTTTCATACCTGAACGTACTCGGTCCGGAACACCGAATTATAAACCGGCTTTTGATCCCAAAGTGTTCACCTACGATGAAGAGCGGGACATTTATGTTTGCCCGGCTGGCAAAGTGCTGCGCTATTCAGGATATAGAAAAAAGGACAGACGTAAAAGATATACAGCAAAAAAAGCAGACTGTTTATCCTGCCAATACAGAGAACAATGTAATGGACACACGAAAAATCCACGAATGATAGATCGTACGCTGCATGAAAAAGCAAGATCAATTCAACGGCAGAATATAGGTACGCCTGAATACCGTGCTGCCATGCGGCTGCGGAAAATATGGTGTGAGGGAAACTTCTCACATCAAAAGGCGAATCATAATCTGACACGAACACGCAAAAGGGGCATTGAACGCGTCACTGAGCAATGCCTCTTATCGGCGTGCGCCCTGAATTTAAAAAGGCTTGTAAAATGCCTATGAAAGGGGCTGTTTATACTGCCAAATCTTTGCAAATCGGCCTGGTAAAAACTACGGGCTGCTTTTTTATGTCCGAAAACACCACTTTGTCAACAGCACCATTTCGTTCAGCGTTCATTTCAAAGGGGTGTCCATTTCGGTCACCCCTTTGCTGAGCCTGCGATTTGCCGACTCAGGTGGCGAGGTGGCGATTCGGTGCTGTTGACAAACCCTCGACATTGAGTGCTGAATATGGTATAATATAAGTGTCGAAAGTGAGGTAGCAGCGATGTTAAAAAGAGCTGAAAGCAAGCAAATGAAAATGTCATTTGTGACACTTGAAGAACTAATGCCACAGGAGCATTTTTTGCGAGATTTGGATAGACTTGTAGATTTTGATTTCATCTATGACAAGGTAGCTGACCTGTATTCAAATACAGGAAGACCTTCGATTGATCCTGTTGTAATGATAAAAATGCTATTAATTGGATATATCTACGGTATCGATTCTGAGCGTAAGCTTGAACAGGAGATCACCGTAAATATTGCTTACCGCTGGTTCTTAGGAATTGACTTTGATGAACGTGTTCCGGATCACTCAACTATCTCACAGCTCCGTCGCAGAAAATTTGATGGTACAACAATTTTTAGAGATGTCTTTGATGAGATCGTTCGTAAGTGTTTCGAGGCAGGTCTTATTGACGGAAAGCTCCTTCTGACTGACTCTACACACATCAGAGCGAATGCACGTAATGACCTGCGTGAAGTCATTGAAGTACCTGATACTCCAAGTGAATATATACAGAAGCTTGATCGTGAGGCATATGAACTCGGTCTTATCAAAGAGCCTGTTGAATACGATACTACTAAAACTAAAGAGATCACCAAAAGCGTTACAGATCCTGAATGCGGACTGATGAAGCGTCCGGGAAAGCCTACAGGATTTCACTATCTGAATCATCAGACCTGCGATTCAAAGCATGGAATGATTACTGATGTTTTTGTTACTGCTGGAAATATCAAGGATTCTGTTCCTCACGTTAAACGAATCGAGTACCAAATTGAAAAATTCGGTTTCAATCCTGATGCAATCTGTGCGGATGGCGGATATGACAGTCGAGAAGTATATGAAGCAATGATAAAAAAAGATATTGCAGCATATATACCGCAACGAGAGAAACCTACTCCTAACTGTAATTATACTGAAGAATACTCGCCAAATAACTTCATATATGATACCGACAATGATTGTTATCTTTGTCCCGCAGGGAGAATACTAAAGTATTCATCTTATTGCAAAGGTAAAGGCGTAAAACGTTATGCTGCCAAAAAATCAGAGTGTCAAAACTGTCCACATAAGGAAAAATGTATAGGTAAGTCGAAAATTGGAAGACGGATTGAACGTCATCTTCATGAAGAAGCCAAAGAAAAACAAATGCAACATGCCGGAACGCCTGAGTACTATGAAGCTATGCGGCTGCGAAAAATATGGTGCGAGGGAAATTTCTCTCATCAAAAAGAACGACATAATTTAAGACGCACCCGAAAGAGGGGCATTGAACGAGTTACTGAGCAATGCCTCTTATCGGCATGCGCATTAAACTTAAAAAGGCTTGTAGAGATACTATTTTTACTTCAATATTCAGCTATTATTCCAGTCCGAAAGCTATTCGGACTGTTTTTATTG
>NZ_UETD01000005.1 GCF_900116855.1 Ruminococcus flavefaciens | reverse complement strand
TAAAACTACGTTATGAGGTATTACCATCCGTTTCCAGAAGCTATCCCTCTCTCAAAGGCAGGTTGCTCACGTGTTACTCACCCGTCCGCCACTAAGATAATCTAAGTAAACTCAAATTATCTCCGTTCGACTTGCATGTGTTAAGCGTGCCGCCAGCGTTCGTCCTGAGCCAGGATCAAACTCTTTATTAAAGTTGTATATATCAGATGCTTTCGCATCTAAAATATCGATCCTAATTCATAACGCTTGCGTTATTACTCTTCGTGTTTTTTTAAAGTCTTTTCTTGACTTCCCTTTATCTTCATAAAGGAATCTCAAGGGTCGTTACTTTTTATTCGCATTGTTCAATTTTCAAGATGCTGTTTTCTTTACTGCCTCTCTGAGGCAGCTTTAATATTATATCACTTTCCTTCGGGTTTGTCAAGCTCTTTTTTCAAATTTCTTTGATTTTTTCACTCGACCGCTTTCGCTTCCCTGTCGGACAGTAAATATATTATAACTCTTTTTTGCGACATTGTCAAGCACAAACTTTTCCACATTGTGTATATTTATGTGTTGAAAACCAACTATCAGCAGTAAAGCAGCTTTTTTACAGCAAAAAAAAGCACAGCCTAAAAGCTGTGCTTTATAGTGTTATCATGTGATCGCATTAAGATTAATGTTGCGGACATTTGTCGATCTGATCGTCCCCTGCTGTGTGGAAGTCAGCTCGTCCATGCCCTTTGGATATGTGCCCTTGTATCTGCCGTCTGCCATTTCAGAATAAACGACAGCCTGAACATTGTAATTGCTGACATAAATCTTATAGCAACCGTCGCCGTTATTATTGATGTTGTTTATTCCATCGCTGAAGGACCTGTTCCGAGCTGCATCCGCTGTAACCGCGGTACCGGCAGCATTGACCTTTTCACCTGTATGGCCGTCCCAGTAGAAGTAAAAATCTCCGTCACCTATATAGATGTTCTTCTGAGCGTCATTTTTTCTTACACTGTCAGCAGTCGGGTCTTTAACTATATTAAGGTCAGGCCTTTCCTTCATGCTGACTCTTGTGACCTCGGTCTGAGCCGCATTGAAAACGACCTTGGCTTTTGCATTAGCACTTCTCTCGCGTGATCTTCTTATAAAGTATCCCCATGAAGGCACGATTATTGCAAGAAGGATTCCGAGGATAGCCAGTACGATGACGAGCTCCATCAGGGTAAAGCCCTTCTTGGTTTTATTCGTTCTCATTGAAATGCACCTCCCAATACAATTCTTCATTTACATTATATCAAAAAGTTCACATTTTGTCAATAATGAAAATGAGTTTCACGGCGACAATTTTTGCGCCTGTTTATTGTGCATTTAGCCAGTATTCTCCGCTTCATTTCTGTAAAAAAATGCTCCCTCCGTGAGGAAGGAGCATTATTTTCATTTCATTTCAAGTTTCAGACTTGAGGTGATTATAAAGCCTTAGCAACTGCGCCAGCGAGTGCCTTAGAAAGGTCACCGTCGTTATCCTTGTTGTAGGACTTGTAGTTGTCAACTGTAACAACACCGCCAGGAGCTGTACCTGTGTATGTGTCGTCGAGAGCAACTGCTACTGCCTTACAAGCTGCGCCTTCGCACTGAGACACGAACTTAAGCTTCTTAGCCTTCTCCATGTAGTTCTCGATCTTTGCCCAGATCTTGCTTGCGTCAGTTCCTGTAGGAATTGTGCCGCCAACTGAAACTGTGTCTGTACCCTTTGTGTGGTTGATAGCTGTGATAGAGCCAGCATCCTGAGTCTCTTCATCAACTTCGATCAGAGTTGTGTTGATAGCCTTCTGAAGTGTGCTTGCTGTTGAGTTAGCCGAAGAAACCTTTGACTTCTTAACATAGCCGAGCATTGAAGGAACGAGGATTGCTGCGAGAACACCGATGATAGCGAGAACACCGATGATAGCGATAACAACGATGAGCTCAATAAGTGTAAAGCCTTTCTTTGTAGTTTTCATAAGAAAACCCTCCTTTAAAAATATAGATTTGTGAAGGTTCCTTGACTTCCACTCGATTTTTAGGTTCGGGGATTTTTTATCTCCCTTTCCCTTCCCTGTGATTATAGTATACCACCTTATTCACATAATGTCAACACTTTTTGAAAAAAAAATCCATATCTAAAGGCAGTTTTTACATTGGAACGGTGAATAGGCACTTATTTTTTAGGGTTTTCGTCGAATTGCACAAGAATCTGTGAATAAATTAATTATATTAGCTTGTTTTTGTTATATTCACAGTCAACTATACTTTATGTATAGGGGTATTTTGCTTCTTATATGCCCCTTTTTTTGATGTTTTTTCAGAAAAAAATCGATACTTTTTTATTTTTCCCCTTTTTCAGCAGAGAGTTTTTTATCATCTTCGGCAAAAAAATCTCTTTCCGTTCCGGCGACCACGGCTGCATTTAAACTTTATGTACTATTATAATAGTGTGTACATAATTGGTATGTTTTTATTTTTCCGCTGCCGGTCCTGCCTGCCAATAATTAATGCTGCCATTTATGAACGCTTTCGCCGCTAACCGATCCAACATAAAAGACCGCCGAACTAAACTGTCCGACGGTCCTGTCTGCTTTGTGTTTTTTATCAGCCCTGCATGGGAGCCTGCATAGCTCCTCCTCTGGGGCCGCCGCCGAGCTGAGCAAGGAAACGATAGAATTCCTGCTTGTCGAGGCACTTCTCAAGCGCATCGACCTCGGTGATGACATTCTTGGATACAAGTCTTGCGAGCTCCATATCCAGAGACATCATGCCCTGCTGCTTACCTGTCTGGATAGCAGACTGTACAAGGTGGATCTTATTATCACGGATCATAGCCGAGATAGCGTCAGTAACGTTAAGGATCTCCATTACGGCGATACGTCCAGTACCGTCTCTCTTAGGAATAAGTGTCTGAGAGATAACGGCAACAAGGTTGTTAGCCAGCTGGGTTCTGATCTGCTGCTGCTGATGCTCGGGGTAAACGTCGATGATACGGTTGATGGTATCAGCGGCGGATGTTGTATGAAGTGTTGACATAACGAGATGTCCTGTTTCGGCAGCGGTTACGGCAGCCTGAATGGTCTCAAAGTCACGCATTTCTCCTACGAGGATTACATCGGGGTCCTCACGGAGAGCAGCTCTCAGAGCGAGTGCGAAGCTCTGAACGTCATCGCCGATCTCTCTCTGGTTGACCATACATCTCTTATGCTCGTGAACGTACTCGATAGGGTCCTCGACAGTGATAACGTGAGCGCTTCTGTTGAGGTTAACGAAGTCAATCATAGCTGCGAGGGTAGTTGACTTACCTGAACCGGTAGGACCTGTTACGAGAACCAGTCCACGGGGGCGCATAGCGAAGTCAGCGAGGATCGGAGGAAGTCCGAGGTCCTCAAGTGTAGGGATATCGTTTCTCAGAAGACGGATAGCGATAGCGGGCTTGCCCTTCTGGAAGTATACGTTTACACGGTGACGGTAGCCGCTTCTTGTTGTGAACGAGAAGTCGGTATCGTGGTGGTTGTTTACGCTTGTCTGCTGAGCGTCGTTAGTCATCTGGTGAACGATGTTGAGTATTTCCTCCTCGTCCATTTCGGGGTACTGTGAACGCATGGTTCTCAGTGTACCGTTGAGACGTACAACAGGAGCGATCCTGTCTGTGAAATGAAGGTCAGAACAGCCGAGGAGTCTTACCTCGTCAAGTATTCTATGAATTTCGATTGCCATATTAATTATCCTCCCTAATTAGGTGCAAAGCCATTATACTGTATATGTAGCTCTTACAAGCTCGTCGATAGATGTTTCGCCAGCCTGTACAAGCTCGGCAGCGTTGTCACGGAGAAGCTTGGTTCCCTGTTCCTTGGCAGCCTTTTCGATCTCTTCCTTAGTACCGCCGCCCGCGATGATGGAAGAAACCTTTGTTGTACAGTGAATGATCTCATGGATAGCGGTTCTGCCTCTGTATCCTGTGTTATTGCAGGCAGGGCATCCGCCGGGCTCGAATATCTGTATAGAATGATCCAGACCCATAAGGTCATTTTCTTCGGGAGTTGTCATTCTCGGCTTCTTACAGTCGGGACAGAGTACCTTAACGAGTCGCTGAGCGATAACACCGATAAGTGAAGTAGCGACCATGTAAGGAGCAACGCCCATATCAACCAGACGGACAACTGTGGATGCAGCATCGTTGGTATGGAGTGTGGAGAGAACCAAGTGACCTGTGATAGCGGCACGGATACCGATATCTGCTGTCTCGGTATCACGCATCTCACCGATCATTACTACGTCAGGGTCCTGACGGAGGATAGAACGGAGGGCTGCGGCAAATGTCATGCCTGCCTTCGTGTTAACCTGACACTGGTTGATACCGTCGATAGCCTTTTCGACAGGGTCCTCAACGGTAACTACGTTTACGTTAGGCTTAGCGATCTCACCAAGAGCAGCGTAAAGAGTAGTTGTTTTACCTGAACCGGTAGGTCCTGTTACGAGGATAACGCCGTGAGGAACTCTCAGCATTGACTCGAACAGTGTATAGTTATAATCGGACATACCCAGATCAGTGATCTTACGGAGGGCGATCTGTCCTGTTGAAAGAATTCGGATAACGATCTTTTCACCGTGTACCATAGGAAGTGAGGATACACGGACATCAAGAGTTGTTCCGTCAACGACCTGTGTGAAACGGCCGTCCTGAGGGATTCTCTTCTCGGCGATATTCATGCCGCTGATGAGCTTGAAACGTGTTGTCAGGGCGCTGTGTACCGCACTGGAGATGTTCATGAGCTCTACGAGGTCGCCGTTAACACGGATTCGTATTCTTGTATACTTATCGAATGGCTCGATATGGATATCGGTAGCGTCTGCTCTGTATGAGTTCTCTACGATAGTTGTGGCAAGCTTAACGATAGGAGCGCTTTCAACTCTGTCCTTTGACTCAAGGTCAGCCTCGCTCATCTCACCGAGGTCGCCGCCCATCTGGTTAACGCCCTCGAGAACGCTGTCAACGTTCTGCATTGAGTAGCACTTACCTATTGCCTTATTGATAGCAGATGTAGTTGCAAGCACGGGGACTGTGTCCATACCTGTTGATACCTTGATATCCTCGAGAACAATGAAGTTTACAGGATCGTTGGTAGCAACTGTAAGACGCTTGCCCTGAACATTGATAGCGATTACGGTATGCTTTCTTGCCAGAGCCTCGGGAACCATCTGTACAGCATCTGTGTTGATCTCTACGTTATCGAGATCAACGTACTGAACTCTCAGGTTGCCTGCCAGTGCCTTCGCGAAGTTAACTTCAGACATGAAGCCCAGCTCAACTACAACGTCGCCGAATTTCTTGGAACCGTTGGATGCTTTCTGGGCGTCAAGGACCTGCTGAAGCTGCTCGCTTGTGATCAGCCCTTGATTGACTAAGTAGTCACCAATTCTCTCGTTTCTCATAAAAAACCTCCGCTTATTTTCTGAACACACGACAATATCCGTCATACCGCCGTGTATTCTAAAATTTTACTTGAATTTTCCATAATTTATGTTATAATAATATTATGTACATTAATAATAATGAAGGAGGGGTAAAATCATGTTCGGATTTGAAGATATGCTCCATAGTGAATTTACCGAGCTGCCATTCAAGATCATGTTTTACGTCATTATTTTCCTGTTCGGCATCTGCATCGGAAGCTTCCTTAACGTTGTGATCCTCAGGCTCCCCGCGGGCGAATCGATACTGGGTATCGGGGGCACGAAAGAGGATAAGGAAAAGGCTTCTCACTGCATGACCTGCGGTGCAAAGATCAGACCCATTGATCTGATACCTGTTTTCAGCTGGCTAATGCTCAGAGGAAAATGTCACAGCTGCGGTCAGAAGATCTCACCGCGCTATCCCATAGTCGAAGCCCTCAACGGTCTTCTCTACGTTCTGACGTTCTACGTTCTGGACATCAATGTTAAATCCATAATAACCTGCGTTCTCATGTCGTTCCTTATTGTTATAGGCTTTATCGACTGGGATACCAAAGACATTTACATAAGTATGCTTGTTGTCATACTCGTCCTTGCTGTTCCGCTTCACTTATTCTACTCAAGAGAGTACGAAGATGTCACACTGAAGAGCCGCATCATCGGAGCATTCATCATCAGCGTTCCCTTCTTCCTTATCGGAGAGATCAGCCGCCCGATCATCAGACGAAAGTTTGAAGAAGACTTCCGTGCTATCGAGCTGGGAGACAGCCTTATGATGTTTGCAGCAGGTGCGTTCCTCGGAACACAAGCTGTTATCGTTTCAACATTTATTGGTGTTATCGCAGCCGCTGTCGGCGGCATAATAGTCAAGGCAGTGACCAAGGATTCAAAGTTTGCATTCGGTCCGTTCCTTGCTATCGGAATTGCCATCGGTTCACTGTGGGGGCCTCAGATCGCTCAATGGTATCTTAATATTCCCGAAAGACTCAGCGGGAACTGATCCCCGAGAAAAATTAAAAAATAAGTACAGGCAGCAGCATTGAACTGCTGCCTGTTTTTTTACTTATTACTTGTTGATGATCTCGTCAGTATAAGCAAATATGAAGTAGATATCGTTATTGAAATCGACGTTCGTAGTTGCCTTTGTATCATCATATGAAAGACCTAACAGATGGCTTCCTATAGGCGGATACTCGATCTTGCCGGTAGTGGGGTCCTTATAAGGTCTTCTTAAACCCTTTGAACTATCCTGTCTCTGACGGATATTTGTCAGAGGAAGGTTTGCTACCTGGATAGCAACAGGGTCTCTGTAAGCTCTGTAAGCATATGGTCCCTTGCCGCTTCCTGCAGGAACTGCAAGAGCGCCGCCGTCTCTTCTGTCGAGGACGATGGTAACTGCAAGAGTTGATGTACCGATACCGGTACCCAATGTATCATCCACATCTCTGTTGAGAGCTCTGTAAACCTTATTGTCATCGCCTCCGGGAGGAGTAGGAACTACCTCAAGATTTGAGGAGCCCAGTGCGTAACTGAAGTTATAAGCAGCATCTCTTGCTGTGAAGAATGCAGGATTGAGGTCCTGAGTCTCCGTGGGGTCAGCAGATGTGGGGATAGCTGCATCAGAAGTAAAATCGTAAACACGCTCTGTTATCGAGCCCTGAGGGAAATTGGGATCTGTGGTGCTGTTTACCAGTCTTACCACATGGATCTTGCCCTTGAGGGGAACAACAGCTGTACCGTTGTAGCCTACCGTATTCTCAAAGTGTGATTTACGGAAGTCCTCAGCCATTGTTGCAAGGTCGACCTTATTGAAAACAAGGTCGCCGTTTGCATCCATTTTGTCCGAGGTAGCTACTACGATGTCTTCCGAGTACTCAAGCTTACCCTGAAGGTAAACCTGGATATTATTTGCATAAGCATAGGTCTTCTCTGAGATCGAGGTATTCCTGAAAAGTGTTGATACAGGCTTTATGATAGCCATAACACCTACGAGGAGTATGGAGAATATCGCCATAACTACCAGCAGCTCTACGAGAGTAAAACCTTTTCTGGTCATTTTCTTCATAACGACACCTCCGTTACGGATCGATCTCGATAAAATCGAGATTGAGTCCGCCGTTAGCGCCCTTACGGAAGTCCTGCTTCTCCTGAGCGGTCATACCGTCAGTAACTACGTCCTCGGTAGTATACTTCTTGGCAGTCATATCTACTCTGTCGCCCGAACCCTGACCGTATGATCTTGTGTCGATGATCTTCTTTGATGGGTCATTGGGATCAGGTATCTGCACATAGTAGTTTCCTGACGCCTCATCCTGTATAACAGTGATAGAGATCGCTGTATCAGTAAGATCGATATTTCCTAATGTCGGGTCTGTTTTAAGGGTCTTGACGTGGTTAGCCGCATAGGGTGACTCTTCCACTATTTTGTTCTTGAGCTTGTTCGTTGCCTTTGTGGTATTATCGATGTGAGTTCCCACAAGTACGAGAAGTCCGCCCATTATTGCGAATATTGCTATCGAAATGATCATTTCGATAAGAGTCATGCCCTTCAGCTTTTTCTTGCTTTTTTTCATAAGAACATTCCTCCTTTATACGCCCATGAGGTACTTGATCTCGAAACGTCCAAGTGCAGTATTGATGCTTGAACCGCCGTTGCCTACGCCGCCGTTTCCGGAGTTGACAACGCTGAATTTATTAACTGCAGGTGATACCTGTGAAACAAGTGCACTTCCGAGAATAACAGGATTCTTGTTTTCCGTATGTCCATATTCATCTTCGTACTGGATAGTATATGGACCTTGATCAGTGCATCCTATAACAAGCTCGGGTGCCTTGAATGTACCTACCATCATACACTGGTTTTGCATTTTAAGTTTAGCATTTGGAGCCGCGTAATACTCTATGCCCCACTCCTTGTCGTACTTAACAGGCATATTATTACGAACTTCATTTGTAATGATGCTTGTGTTATCAAAGAAGTTGTTTGCACCAACGATAAGGAAGTTTACCTTTCCGTCTGCTGTAGCGTCTCTGTCAACTATTATCTTGTGGTTGTTTGAATTGACATTCTTGATAACTACCCACATCTCGCTGAGAGGCTTGATATGTATATCCTCGGTAATAGTCAGCTGTTGAGTGGGATTTTCCTTGTTGCTGATTATACACGACTTTGTTATAGCACCGCCGCTCCAGAGTTGGTTGGAATCGTTGCGGGCACCATTGACGTATGCATAGGGAAGTGAATCCTGATCACCTGAAACGGGCAGGAACTCATCGGGAACAGATGTGTGATAAATATCTGTTTTATAATTACCCTCATCATCGTAGTTAAGAGCTTCTCTTACCTCGTGAAGGGTCTTGATGATCTTTGTCTCGGGATGAGTTACTGTGAGCACACCTGATGCATCCTTTTCGCCCCAGATATACTCTCTCTGCATTTTTGTGGGATATGCAGGCTTCTTGTAAGCTGCATATGTCTTATATTTAGCCTGACCCTCGAATGCTTCGTCCTCGGTATAGCGCTTGGTATCGCCTTCCTTGCTGTAATATGTGCCCCTTGCGTCTCTTTCTTCAACTTCGTTCTTATCAGCGTCGTAATATGTGTGATCGCTTTCGGAAGTGATTCCCACAACTCTGCCTTCGCTGTCTGTTATGAAGTTACCTTCTTCGTCGCGCTCAAACAGAGGCTTGCCGTCAAAATCGACCTTATACTTTGTCTGGCTGGCATTAACGATAGTAGTCAGATCGTCGATTCCCTCTCCTTCCTGTGTGATGAGGGTCTTGTAATACTCGCCCTCAGACTCGGGAACAGGAGTGTTATCAAAGATGTAGTTATCCTTTACGGTAATATCGGGATAAACCTCATTCTCGTGATATGAGAAGCCGGGCTTCAGAGTTCTTCCGCCGCCGTCACCGTTATATATATCACCTTTTACCGTCAGCTTACCCTCGTCTTTTATTGTTAAATTTCCATGTACAACCAGATCGCCATCGATTACAGTATCATAAACATCTTCAACAACGCAATCTCCCTCTACTCTAACATCGCCATGTATTGTTGCTTTGCAAAGAATAAGGTCGCCCATGCAGTAGATGTTACCACCCATAGAGCCGAACTGGGTTTCCTCCTTCTGAACTACAGAAGTTGCCCATGCGTAGAGCTTGGCGTCCTGACCGGGCAGTCCGAAGTAGTTAACGCCCTTTGTGCCCGTTACATCCTTAGAAGGAACGCGGTTACCGTTGCTGTCCATATACTCCGCTGTATAATCCTGATGAGGATCATGAGGATTTTTATCCATGAGATAAAGGTCGCCCTGAATATTGACAGGACCCTTAGGATTGAGTGTCCCGATGAACACGTTGAAAGGAGCATTGTTTCCTGTTACAAGGTTAAGCTGTGACTGCTGATCCTGTGTAAGCATTCCGTTAATGAAGAGATAAGGAACTTCCTTCTGAGTAAAGTCCTCTGTCATCTCATAATCGAGTTTAATGAAGTTGTTGTTCTCCATAAGCAGATTACCGTCGATAACAGTCTGTGAATAAGGCTTTTCTGCAGTTGCTCTGTCAGGCTTCTTGACTCTGATCTCAAAGCTTGATGTTCCACCGCAGAGTGATGCATTTACATAAGTAAGTGTAGTTTCAACTTTTGTATCATTGTGGAAGTGGTGGAGTCCGGGAACTGTGTCACCGATACCGACGCCAAGACCGCCTGTGATAAGACCGCCGTTAGCGAATGAATTACCGCCGACTTCCTGAAGTCCCTGGATACCGCCGCCATTTGTGACTGTCTGGCTTGAAGGAGCCTTCTGAACGTAAGCAGAAACTGTCTCACGCTCCTTGCCGACCTTACAGGTAGCAGTGATCTTGACTGTATCTACAGGATACCAGCCGTAACTGCCGTCGCCCTTCTTGTCGTAGTAGTCATAAGCACCGGTATTGGGCACATGAGTTACCTCGATGTGGTCTTTGATCCAGTCTCCGTGGCTGTCAATGTACCCTATCTCACCCAGAGTCTTATCATTGATGATGACCTGAGGATGAAGGGCTGGTACAGAGGGGTCTGAGCCGACCGCCTGTACAGCAGCAACGATGCGCTCATCGCGCTTCATTGCTTCGGTGAAGCTCGCAATCGCCGCTCTTGCCGTGTAATTAGCCTGCGATACCGAATACGACCTGTGTGCTCTGTTGCCTGCTGCTGAAGCAAGCGCCAGAGTACCGGTCAGAAAGATAATCAGCAGTGCCATTACACAAACAACAGTGAACAGAATGGAGCCGCGCAATGTTTTCTTTTTCTCTGTTTTCATTTTCCTAACCGCCTTTCAAGTTATTTTTTTCTCATAACTACAGCGTGTAATGTAAGTATTCTGCATACTTGTCTGATTTAGGATCAGTCTGTATTAGGCTTTTCCATGTTGTATACTGAATAAAGAGTGATAACGATCGTTACATCAGAAGTATTTGAGATCTCCTGATTTCCTTCGCCTGCTGTGATCTTCACAACATCCTCTGAATCCTCAGGGAGTGAAGCACCTGCACGCTTAGCGCTGTCCTGTCCGAATGAGTAATCCGTGATAGTAACAGAAGCGATGTTTGCTGCATTCTCAAATTCCTTGAGCTTCTGGAGATAATTGTAAACATTCTTCTTGGTGCCGTTTACTGTCATACCGTACTTTGTCTGAACGATAGATTCCTTTGCTCTCTGAGAGAGTGCATTGCTCTCTGCGTATGTAGCATTGTAAGCCTTTTCAAGGTCGCCGTTGACATCGGCAGCTCTACGCATATCAGCAAGTGAATCCTCGACATCCTCGTAGTAGTAATCGATAGGTCCGAGCTTAGGATTCTCAAGCTCGAGGCTCTTGATGGTTACCTTTGATTCGTCAGCAAAGCTCTGCATATACATATCGATGTATCTTGTGTCGAGAACTCTGTCGAGGGGGATGAATACCTTTGATTCGCTGTTTGTCTTTGTGTAAGTCTCATCGATGTCGTTCTTGATTGTGGGTATCTCATTGATCTTCTTATCGATCTCTGCCTTTGTGTTCTGGAGATCTGAAAGTGTTGAACGGTGTGCCTTGATGTCTTTCATCTTAGGTCTTACAAGTGCGAAGAATCCTATAAGAAGGACTGCTATTGCAATAAGCACCGCTGCAACGATCTTATCTCTGTAAGTAATTTTCATAGTTATTTAGCCTCCTCGTCTTTCTTGGTCTCAGGCTGATAAGCACTCTTGTTGGGCACGAGACTTGCCGCAGCATCAAAGGTGATGTAATCCTTTGACTCCTTGGTCTCCTCAACGGTTCTCGTATCTATCTTATAGCCTGCATAAGCCGCATTTCTGAACAGATCGCTCTCTTGGAGCTTCTGAACATATTCAGCAGGAAGCTTCTGTGCATATTCCTTATCAGGTGCCTCACACTCCACTGAGAAGGTGAGCTCACCGTCCTGATATCTGGGATTGATGATCTTATTATACTCGATGTTCTTTTCCTTACAGAGATCGTCAAGTATCTTCTCGAGCTCATCATATTCAGCGCCTGTGATGTTAGGCTGTGACAGATAAGCATCTCTTGCGTTGTGTATCTTAGCGTAGTAAGCGTTTACAACGTCCTTGAGTGAGAGGAGTCTCTCATGATGCTCAAGCTCTGCTTTGGTCTTGGAAGAGTTGATGTATTCCTCAGTTGCCTTGATGTCATCCTTAACGCCCTTGTCGATAAATAATGTTGCAGCGTAAGCACCGCCTGCGATGAGAAGTGAACCTGCGAGGCATCCGATGAGAGCATAGTTACCTATGTTCTCGTTCTTCATCTTGCTCTTTACAACAGTACCGAGGTCAGCTTCGAGAAGGTTGATCTTCTCAACTTCCTTGTTTCTCTTGAACATAGCGCCGATAGCGTTTGCGTAGAGAGAGAACTCAAGGTTTTCATGACCGTGGATCTGCGGAGGAACATTGATGAGGCTGGTCTTGAGGTCCAGTTTCTCAAGCTCGTCGGTAAGTCTTACATACTCGTGAGTATCACCGTAGAAGATAACGTTCTCGATGGTCTCGCCTGTGTTACGGCTTCTGTGGAACTGGAGCATACGGAAGATGTTCTCGTTTACAGCTTCAAATACATAGTCATCGGAGTAACCGTAGTCGGCAGCATCGATGGAAGCGAAACGCGAGAACGAAAGCTGACCGTGCTCATAGAGGTTGAGTGAGATGAAGTTGTTGTCGATCTGAACAGCAAGGAGAGGCATCTTAGATCTGATCTTTGTATCTGCAAGAAGTACTCTTGTGATACAGTTGCATCCGATCATTACGGACTTCAGCGAGATTGTCGCAAGAAGCTTGAACACTTCCTTGTAGCTGTTTACGATCTCATAGGGACACGCGGTAGCGAGTATCTTGTATGAAGGCTCGCTTGCCTCGCTGCTGTCAGCCTCACCTACGATGATGTAGGATACGCTGTATGAGTCATCCAGATTGAGCTCAGCCTGCATCTGCATCTTAACTGTCTTCTGGAGGTCCTGGCTTCTGCCCTTGGGAACGACCATTTCCTTGAAGATGGTCAGGTTGGAGGAGATCGATACGATCGCTTCCTTATCGGGCATTCTGTGCATTTTCAGCACCTTGTTGATGATAGTAGCAACTGCGGGAACGTCCTTAACGTGTCCGTTAACGATGTATCCTTCCTCTACTGCTACTGTTGCTGCGGAGCTGATCTTGACCTTGCCGTTATTATCAGAACCCTTAACAACTCGTATGTTTCTATCAGTAATATCAAATGAAAGCATTTATCTTTCCACCTTTCCTTATTAACCGTTTTCGAGGCTCTCGAGTGAACCGTAGAGTGCAGGGTATACGCCGCAGACTACAAGACCGATGATTACGCCCATGAATATGAGAAGTACAGGCTGTACGATACCAACGAGTCGCTGAACCGCTGCGTCTGATTCTTCTTCATAGTAATCGGATGTCTTTTCGAGGATAGAGTCAAGAGCACCTGCCTCTTCACCAACGTAGATTACTGAGCAGAACATAGGCTCAAAAATCTCTGTACGGGTGATAGCTGATGAAAGGGTCTCGCCCTGTTTTACCTCGTCGATGACGTTCTCGAATTTCTCATCGATGTACGAATTTCCAAGGATAGCGGAAGATCTTTCGAGGCACTCTACCATGGGGATACCGCTGGAGTAGAGTGAAGAAAGAGTTCTTGCGAATCTTCCTGTGTAGATCTTGGTGACAAGCGGACCAAATCCGGGTCCCTTGATGATCATTCTGTGGACTTTCTTCCTGAAGCTCGGCACAGTCATACCGTACTTGAAAGCAACGAATGCTGCGATAACAATTATGATGAGGAGCCACCATTTTGTTCTCAGGAAGTCACTTATAGCCGCCATCATCTTTGTGAGGAGCGGCATCTTGCTCTTGTCTTCAAACATTTCGATGAATGTAGGCATGATAAACGTAAAGAGGAAGATTACAACAACAATACAGAGTACGAGAAGAACGATAGGGTATACCATTGCACTTCTGATAGAGTTCTTGAGCTTATTCTCCTTCATGTAATGATCCGCCATTCGTGTCATGATGATATCCAGCGAACCGCTGGTCTCACCTGCGCCGACCATTGAGATCAGGAATTCGGGGAAAGAGCCCGAATGCATCTGAAGAGTTGATGAGAAGGATTCACCCTTCTGAACGTTCTCGTAGATATCCTGCCAGATCGCTCTTGCCTTTTCATTTTCCTGCTCTTTGGTGAGGATATCGATGGCTTTTACAAGCGTAAGACCCGAAGTAAGCATAGCACTTAACTGTCTGCAGCAGAAGTTAAGCTCCTTCGTGTTGAACTTGTAGATTGATTTTGAGTCACCTGAATTGCTTTCCTTATAATCCTTGATATACAAGCCCTTTTCCTTGGCTCGCTGCAAGAATTCCTGCTCATTTTCCGCATTGATGACACCCTTTGTATGCTTTCCCCTTGCGTCCTGAGCATCGTAGGAATAACTCTTCATGAAACCACCTCCATAATTAATACTTGTGATGAACGTTTCTCACTGCCTTAATAATAACAATTATATCATTTTAAGAGTTACTTTTCAATCGCTTTTTTGACATAAATAATCTGCCGTTTTTTATCAATATTTACCAAGATTTATACCAGCGGTAATATCGACTATTGTAAACGGCCTATATTCTACACAAATCAACGTCTGAAGGCAGCACAATGATAGGTATTAGCACACAGATACCAAACATTGTTAAACTTCCACAATAATTATAACACACTCGCTTTTAAATTGCAACATAAAAGCTCATTTTTTCTTCTTTTTTTTACAGAATTGTAAACTGCGGCAATTTGCTTAACTGTAATTTAGGCAATTTGCCCGTTCTCCTATTAAATGAACGTTCTTACGCCGCAAAAACCGCAGTGAAACTTGTGGACAAGTTTATAGTTTTTACATTTGATACCCGTTTTCTGCACTTTTCCCATCGTATACTATTATAATATATATATTTTTGTATCTTTCTTTATACCGCCTGCGGCTACATCTCCTGTATGACTCTCCAGAGCTCCTCCGCAACGTCCTTTCCCACGCCTGCGGTGACGGCAAGCTCCTCGGGAGTCGCCCTGCGGAGATTGGCTATGGTCTTGTACTTCATGAACAGCTTCGCCGCCTTCTTCTCGCCTATTCCGCGGACTGTCAGCAGCTCTGAGCTGTAGGTCTTTTTCTTGTGGCGCGAATGCATGAAGCTGACGGAATACCTGTGTACCTCGTCCTGTATCCTCGTTACCAGGTCAAAGACCTGTCTCAGCTCGTTTATCTGTATTTCACGTCCTCCCGTAGCGATGGCACGGGTACGGTGCTTGTCGTCCTTTACCATACCGAACAGCGGTATATCCAGCCCCAGCTCCTTCAGCAGGGGCGCGATGGTGTTGACATGGCCCTTGCCGCCGTCAAGGAGTATCAGGTCGGGAGTCCGTGTGAAGTATTCGTCCCCCTCCCCCGTCAGTATATGCATCAGTCGTCTTTTCAGCACCTCCCGCATACTGCCGTAGTCGTTCTGGAGCTCCTGCTCCTTGATGGTGAAGCGCTTGTACGCCTTTTTCAGCGGTCTGCCGTCCTCGAATACCACCATGCCCGCCACCATGGACTCCGACGACAGGTTGGAGATATCGTATGCCTCGATATACCGCGGCGGCTTGGAAAGTCCCAGACTCTGAGCAAGCTGCTCGAGGGCGATGACCTCTCTGCCTGTGCGGTCGTTTTTTATGGCGGCATACTCCGCGCTGTTGTTCTTGGCGAGCCTGAGCAGCTCCAGCTGACGCCCCTTCTGCGGAACATGGAGCTTCACCCTGCGCTTTGCCTGCTCCTCAAGCATCTCGATGAGGAGCTCACTCTCCTCGGGCATATGGTCAATGATGATATTCTTCGGTATTTCGGTCTTTTTGTAGTAGAATTGCAGCATGAAATGGCTGAGTATGTCCTCGCCGCCGTCGGGCAGCGGAAGCTCGAACACAGCCTTGTCAAAGAGCCTGTCCTCGCGGTACATGAGCACCGAGATGTACAGTCCGTCGGGGTATTCCGCTATGCCGATAACATCCGCGGACTCCACGCCGCTGTTGATTATCTTCTGCTTCTCGGAAGCCTTTTTTATGGCGTTTATCCTGTCGCGGAGCACGGCTGCCTTCTCGAAATCCAGCTCCTCGGCGGCTTTGTTCATGTCCGCCTCCATTCGCTCCACGGACTGAACGCTGCCGCTGCGTATGAACTCCACAGCCTCGTCCACGGTCTTGCGGTAATCCTCGGCACTTATCCTGCCGCGGCAGACTCCCATGCACTGCTTGATGTGGTAGTTGAGGCAGGGGCGTCCCTTGCCTATATCCTGCGGAAATTTCCTGCGGCAGGTGGGCAGCATGAACACTCGGTTGGCTTCGTTGACAGCCTCCTTGGTGATGGCACCGCTGGTGTAGGGCCCCAGATATTTTCCGCTCTGCTTGGTGTTTTTCTCGTTGGTTATGCGGGGGTATTCCTCGTCGGATATGCGGATATAGTGATAGCCCTTGTCGTCCTTCAGCAGGATATTGTACTTGGGCTTGTGCTGCTTTATAAGGCTGCACTCCAGCAGCAGGGCTTCAAACTCGCTGTCAGTGACGATGAAGTCATAGTCGTACACGTTGGACACCATCGCCGCCACCTTTGGCGTATGGTCGGGATTTTCGCGGAAATAGCTGCTGACGCGGTTATGCAGGTTCTTTGCCTTGCCGATGTATATTATGGAGCTGTCCTTCCTCCTCATGATGTAAACTCCCGGAGAGGAGGTCAGCTTTGCTGTTTTTTCCCTCAGATAGGGCAGTCTCGGATTCATATTCACCTTATCCCTTTCATTCACAAAAAAGGGGCACCACGAGGCGCCCCTTACGGCTCAGCGCCGCTTGTTTTTCCTTACCTGCCTGCGAATATAGCTGAATACTGCGTCCTCTCCCTTGTCTCGGAGCATAGTCAGCAGAAATTCCAGCTTTGCCGCAGTTGTCTTCTCGATCACCCTCTTGTGCTTTGAGCGCAGGAAGTAATCCAGCGGCATATTGTCCCTGTAATTTTCCTTGTTGTATATCTTTGAAGCCGCAACTCTGTCGCAGAACATCTCAAATATGAATATATCGGGCATTTTTACGGGTTCAAGCTGCTTTGTCTTTGTGTTATAGTCTGTCCAGTACTCGAAGTGATGGCGGTTCCTGCCCTTATGATGCATCCATGCACGGGAATATCCCGTGACCTCGCGCTCACGCTCATTGGGGCTCCTGTTGCCCTGATAGTACATGACTCCGGGGATGAACTCCGTGGGCGAGAACTTTGACAGGTCGTGGACAAGTCCTCTCCACGGTATGCCTGCCTTTATGCAGTGTATGAGTACCTGATGTCTGTGCTGACGGACGGTCCTGAGATGTCCGAAGAAATTCTCAAAAAGCATCGGAACGCTCCTCACTGTAGCTTCCGTTTATATCGAGAACGCTCTCCTTCTCGATGAGACGTCCGCTGATTATGCGCCTTCCCTCGGAGTATTCGGGGTCTGCCAGCTTCTTCGCCATGATACCCACCGATACCTCCGCCATCTTTGAAAGGTCCACCTCCACTGTGGTGATGGTGGGGATACAGATACTGGAAACTGTGTAATTATCGTAGCCCACAACGCTGATATCCTCGGGAACTCTCACTCCCTTGGACTTCAGCGCGGAGATGACTCTGAATGCGGTCTCGTCGCAGTTGCAGACGAAAGCCGTGGGCATCTCGTCGGGAAAATCTATCTTGTCGTTGAGTATACCTCTCTCATTTCTGTCGCCGATTATCCACTCGTTGCGGAACTCCAGCTCATTCTCCATTATGCACTTGACATAGCCGAGATAGCGGTCGTTGATACTGCTGGTGGCGTTGAGAGTGCCGAAAAAACCTATCTTTCTGTGTCCCTTTTCCACAAGGTGGTCAGTGAGCATATAGCCGCCGTTGAAGCTGTCGGAAATGACAGAGTCGATGTTGTACCTGTTGTCGTAGAAGTCCACGAACATCAGCGGCATGGTCAGCTTGCTGAGACAGTCTATGTAGCTCCTGTGGACCT
Source organism: Ruminococcus flavefaciens (assembly GCF_900116855.1). GTDB lineage: Bacteria > Bacillota > Clostridia > Oscillospirales > Ruminococcaceae > Ruminococcus > Ruminococcus flavefaciens_R. Next base: position 291,676 of record NZ_UETD01000005.1, on the reverse strand, counting down.
GTCCTATAACGATTATGCCGTCCACCTTGTTATCGGTGACCATATTGGGCAGTATGCCGTTCTTTTCGCTGTCAGCGGTAACGCACTCATAGACCGTGCAGACGTTGAGCTGTGACAGCTGGTTGGATATGCTGGCGGTGAGCTCCCAGTAGAATGTGCCCCTTGCGCCCACGAACCTCTCTGATGTGAGTATACCCACATTCTTGCCTATTTTCGGCATTGCGAGACGCTTCTTCTCGCTCTTGGTATTGGATGGCTTGTAGCCCATTTTCTCTGCGGTCTCGCAGATCTTTCTTCTCATCTGCTCGCTTACGCCGTCACGTCCTGCAAGGGCGTTGGACACCGTTACCACGCTGACGCCCAGCTTTGTGGCGATGTCGAGCATTTTTACACCGTTTTTCATATGGACCCCCGATAGATCTCCGTATATTACGAAGCTGATAAATTAAATAAACTCAATACATTATACCATGCTTTAAGTAATAAATAAAGCATTTTTGCAAAATTTGTAGGATATGTCAATTTCGTACTGCTTGTATTGTCTAAAATGCAAACTGCGGAGAGCTTTCTCTCCGCAGTTTTTGCTGTTATTTCTTGTCTTTTCCATCATATGAGCCGCGCTGATTACCGTCATCGGCGGCAAAGGGAACAAGTCCCGTAATATCGCCCCATGAAGCCGACGGACAGATGTACTTCTCGTCGTTTTCGGGGTCGGGAACGGGTATCTCCCGCTTTTTTCTGCTCAATTCCATCATCTCCCGTGACTATTATCTGCGAAAAATGATGGATTATACCTTTTTTAAGCTATATCATGCAAGGGTGTCCTTAACGAGGTCAAGCCCCTCCATTGCGGACTCAGTACCCATTACGCAGATATTTCCCGTAGTTCTCAGCTTTTCGGCTGCCTCGCGGAGCTGCTGAGCGGTAACTCCCAGCATACGCTTCTTCTCGGCAGCTCTCTCCTCGTCGGTGATGCCCCTGAACCACAGTCCGTCAGCCTTTCTGCTCTTGTTGCCGTCTGACATGAGGGGTTCATCCTTAGCCACGGAGCTGATGATATACTGCGTGATATCGGGCTCACCTGCACAGTACTGCTCCGTGAAGTCAGCAGCCTTCGCGCATATGTCAAGAGTTGCGGCAGGAGACGGGTCGCGGTAGGAGAAGAAGGACTGCTCTCCCGAAGCCGTCATGAACGCGCCTGTGCCGTAGGCTCCGCCCTTTACTCTTACCTCATTCCAGAGGTACTCAAGGGACAGCGCACGGAAAAGCACCTTTCTTACCGCTGTATCTGCCGAATTATCGGGGAATGCCATTGCGGAGTAGGAAACTCCCGCAGGAATGACCACGCCCTGCTTTGCAGGAAGGTCAAGTCGGAAGCTCATCTCCTTCACCGCAGGAGCATCTCCCTCGGGAAGCGCCGTGATAAGCGCCTCGGGAGAGATATCTCCCGTAACGCTTGCGGTAAGACGCGCCCTGCATACGATACGGCTGCTCAGCGTCTTGACAGCAGCGATGAGCTTCTCGGGAGCCTTTACAGCCTCATGTATACGCTTGTAGCCCTCATAGCCCGACACAAGCTCCGTCACTGCGGACTCCGCAGACAGGCTTGCTCTTACCCTTGTCATGGAGTAGGTGTGACCGTTGGCGATTATGCTCTGCTTGTAGTTCTCGTCGGTCTGGAGGAGCAGCTCCTTTACGGTGTCCTTGTCGTCAAATGAGGTCTTGGTGATTATCTCCGCGATGAGAGCAAGCGCCTCATCGGTGTTCTTGTCGAGAAATCGTGCAGTTACCGAGAAATATGGGCTGCACTTGTCAGTAACGCCCTGCTTTGAGAATACGTCCACGTTGTAGCTTATGCTGCCGAGAAGTCCCGTTATCCTGCGCTGAAGCTCTGCTGCGGAGCTGTCTGCGGTGGGAAGCTCTCCGAGGAGCTCTGACATTGCCGCTGCGGCAGAAAGCTCCTCCTCGGTGCAGTCTGCCAGCGAGAAGTAAAGGCTGACAGCCGCTATGCCCTCATCCGATGAGGGATGACGGAGCACGGTAATGCCGTTTATGTCCGTGACCTCGGTGTCGAAGCTGAGAGGCTCCTCCCCTACCTCGGAAATGGCAAGGTGGGGCATTGTGGCAAGCTGCTCGGCAGTGTCCACGGACTGCTGCCACTCGTCCAGCTTGCGGTTCTGCTCGACGATAACGTCCTTTTCCTCGCAGGCAAGCCCATCAACGATAGCTGCAAGACGCTTTGCCTCGTCAGCCTTCTGCTCGTCGCCGTAGGTGCGTGAGGGCAGGAGATACAGCTCGGCTGTTCCCTCCTCCTCAAGGAGCCACTGTCTGAGAAGCTCCTCAAAATAGCCGCTCTCGGTCTTTGCTCTCAGGCTGTCAAATACCTCGCCCATCTCAAGATAGAGAAGCGGATCGCCGCCGTAGAGCCATGCGGACAGGGCGTTGATATTGCGTGTCAGACCTCTGGGCTCGCCGCCTGCACGGTAACGGAACTCCAGACGGTTTATGGCTGCGGTGAGGAGTTCACTGCCTATGCCCTTTTCACAAAGCTCGGATACTGCGCTGCGGAGAGTCTCCTTCAGACTGCCGCAGTTCTCCTCATCGGTGTTGTTTATGGCGATACAGCCAAAGGGCTGCATGATGCCGTCGCTTACTTCAAGTGATACGTCAAGGCAGAGTCCCGTGTCGAGGAGAGCGCGTTTCAGCGGCGCGTCGTTGGAGCCGGTAAGAGCTTCTCCCAGAACGGAAGCGGCAGTTATCTTCTCGCGGTCCTGCCAGCTTCCCAGCACCTTGCCTATGAGGTAGTATGTATGGTTGGACTCCTCCTCGTCGGGAGATATCTCGTAATAACTCTTTTTCACCGTGGGAGCAATAGGAGCCTGCACGGGGATATCGTTCTCCACCTCACGCTTGTCGAAACGGCAGAGGTACTCGCCGTCTATGAGCTCCAGAACAGAGTCTATATCCACGGGACCGTCAAGGTATATGTAGGCGTTTGAGGGGTGATAGTAGGTCTTATGCCCCTGAATGAACTGCTCGTATGACAGGTCGGGGATAGACTCGGGAAGTCCGCCCGACTCAAATCTGTAACAGCTGTCGGGATAGAGAGCCTGCATCATATCCGACTCCATGCGGCTGTATACCGAGGACATGGCGCCCTTCATCTCATTGAACACAACGCCCTTGTATACAGGAGTATCGGAGCTGCTTCGCATTTCGATGTGCCAGCCCTCCTGATAGAAGATGTTGGGGTTATAGTATATGGCAGGTGCGAACACTGCGTCAAGGTATACCCTTGTAAGGTTCATGAAGTCCGTGTCGTTTCGGCTGGAAACGGGGAAAACAGTCTTGTCGGGGTAGGTCATGGCGTTGAGGAAGGTGTTCATGGTGCCCTTCATGAGCTCCAGAAAGGGCTCCTTTACGGGGTATTTCTCGGAGCCGCCAAGAACAGAGTGCTCCAGAATGTGGAAGATACCCGTATCGTCCGTGGGAGGAGTCTTAAAGGCTACGGAAAAGAGCTTGTTCTCACCGCTGTTTTTCAGCCAGACAAGCCTTGCTCCTGTCTTTATGTGCTGCATCTCTATGAGCTCCGAGCCGCAGTCGGGGGCGGGAGCTGTTCGTGTAACGGTAAATCCGTGGATAATGTCGTTTACTTTCATTGTTTACCTCCTGTTTTCGTATATAAAACATTATACCATTACATCAGGATTTATGCAAGTGCAGTTTGCTGCGGACAACATCCCCCTGTGTAAAAGCTGTCCGTAAGACTGCATATTGCTGCTAAGATAAATCAAAATTTAGCGCGTATGCGAAAAAATGGAAATGTAGGGGACGGCGTCCTCGACGTCCCGAAAAATTCGTATTATAGTGGCGACTATCATTCGCTCAATCAAGGGACGCCCTCACTTGCAGGGCGTCCCCTCTCAAAAAACAGTCCACCGGACTGTTTTTTGATTCACCCCTTGCGGAGCGCTTTGTTTTATTTCGTCGCCTTAAAAGCTGAAAGCGACGACCAGAGGCGCTGCCTCTGGACTCTGCCAAAGGAACACAGTCCCTTTGGAATCCCTTACATAGGCTCGGCGTACTTATTGCGCTGTAAGCGATGTACAAATACCATTTTTGATATTATTAAGCGAGTTTACGAGCGACAACGTGGCAAGCGGTCGAGCTGGCTCAGCTCGAAATTCCGATTTATGCTGCTGAGCGGCAATAAAAATGCCATAGCACTTCTGTCCTTGCATCAGAAATACTATGGCATAAATTCCTATATCAGTGCCGCACTTATAGCACGTTTTTATGCAGCGCGGGTGAGGACGTTGCTGTTCTTGTCGTCGATGATAGTGAGAGTATCCCCGTCCAACTTGAACTCCGCGGTTATCTCGTCGGAATCCTCGTCCGCAGAGGGGATGATGAGGGGTGAGCAGCCCGAGATAACAAGTTCGCTGCCCTCGGTCTTGTATGTGAACATATCGTTGAACACCACGAAGCTCTTATCGCCCTTGAGCTCAACGGTGATATCTGCGCTTTCACTTTCCGATGAGACAGAATTTTCAAGGCTGTCATAAAGACTTCCGCCTGTGAGATCATATGTACCGTCAAAGCCGCTTCCGCCGCTCTTTGTTCTCTTCATTACGATAACGTCGCTGTTGTTAAGGGTAACTGTAACAACGTCATTTTCCTCGGTAATGTACTCCTTGTCCACAGCATAGCCGTAGAGCACCATGCTGTCCTCGGTGAAGCTGAATATAGAAGTGGTCTCCTCGTATACAGAGCCCTTTCCCTTGTCGCTGAATATGAGTCCCACGCTGCTGACATCCTCGTTGGGGCTTTCGCTGAAAGCCCATTTTCCCGTGATATCAGCGGTCTTTTCCTTTTTCTTTGTGTCAGATGACTTTCCGCAGGAAGCCAGCGAAAAAACTGCCAGAGAGCAGGCAATTATTGATGTGATAAGCTTTTTCATAACAATATCCTCCCGAAATGTTCGGACAACTCTGTCCGTATATACAGTATACGCAGGGAAAACGGTATTTCCGAGGTATCACCGAAAAAAACTCAGCAGATATCATTATATCACTTCCGACAGGATAATGCAAGTGGCATGGAATAGCTTGACACAGCAGTCCGCAAATGGTACAATTATCTCGTAAAATACATAAGGAGGGCTGTTTATGAGTTTTTTCAGAGCAGCAGCGGCGGCAGCTGTACTGCTTGCGGCAGTGCCCGCGGCGGTTTTCGCAGACAGTGCCATTGACATGGACTACAACAGCGACGGAGCAGTTGACATATTTGACATGGTATCGGCAAGAAAACAGGGAGCCAATGCAGACGAGCTCCACCGTCTCAGCGGATTTCTCCTCGGCAGCGGCGCGGAGTCTCCCCTATCGGAAAAGTACCGTCTTGTGTGGAGCGATGAATTTGACGGCAGCAGCCTTGACGCGGACAAATGGTCCTATGAGCTGGGCAACTGGAAGCTGGACGAAAGCGGCAACTATATCACAAACGGCTGGGGCAACAACGAGCAGGAGTTCTACACCGACAGGAACGCCGCAGTAAAGGACGGAGTCCTCACCATTTCCGCGCGCAAGGAGAGCTACACCGACGAGAGACAGGGAAGCTACGACTATACGTCATCAAGGCTGAGCACACAGCACAAGTTCTCGGTCTGCGGCGGAAGGATAGAGGTGAGAGCAAGGTGCGACTCGGGCAAGTCACTGTGGCCTGCCATATGGATGCTCCCCGAGGACAGCGCTTACGGCGGCTGGGCTTCATCGGGCGAGATAGACATAATGGAGGGCTGGGGCAGCACTCCCGAAAAGATATGCGGTACCGTCCATTTCGGAGGAGTATGGCCGAACAACAGATACCTGACAGGCGAATACGGCTTCCCCGAGGGCGACAGCACCGAGAACTGGCACACTTACAGCATAGAGTGGGACAAGGGCGAGATACGCTGGTATGTGGACGACAGCCTTTACAGCACACAGGCCGACTGGTATTCCGAGGGCTTCAGCTATCCTGCGCCCTTTGACCAGAATTTCTACATCATACTCAATCTGGCTGTGGGCGGACATTTCGACGGCGTTGACGGCATATATGCCGAACCTGCCACATTTGCAAGCGGCGACAAGAACTTCGATATCGACTATGTGAGGGTATACGAGGATACGTCCTCGGACTTCCGCCCCACCGAGATGACCTCCCTTGCTCTTGACAATTACATCGAGGGCGCAGATGCTTCCGTAGTGAACAAGGAGGGATGCACGGTCATAGACGTCAGGAACGCAGGCTCTCTTGAATACGCAGTAATGGGACTTCTCCGCGGCAGAGCGGTCAAAAAGGGCGTCAGGTATCAGCTCAGCTTTGACGCGGTATCAACTGCCGAAAGAAGCATGGTGGTGACAGCAGAGGACAGCTCCTACACCCGCTATCTTGACGAGAAGGTGACAATATCCCCCGAGAAGAAGCATTTCTCCCTCGGAGTGACCTTCGGCAGCGATATGCAAGCGGATATAAAGTTCCAGCTCGGCAATATCGACGGCGCGGCAGGCATAGGCGCCCATGAAGTCACACTTTCCGATATACGCTGGGAGGAAGTTCCCGCGACATAAAACAGAAAAGCCATAGCACCTGTCCCTTTCGGGAAGTGCTATGGCTTATTTTTTATGCTGCGCCGAGGATCATTTCTCGGGCTTGTCGTTCACCGTCTGTGTGATGTTGGGCTTGCCCTCTCCGTCAACAGGCTCCTGAACAGGAACTATCTGCTCTGCGTTGGGCTCATACCTGAGGATGATCTTCTTGATCTCCTCGTCACGGGTGAGGTTATATGTCATTTTCAGCGCCATGAGTGCATTGGGGATATCGTCCTCCCTGATGTAGTTTGCCGAAAGCTGTGCAGCTACGGAAACAACGTCCTCATTGGGACCAAAGGGCACATCGTACTTCTTCATGGTCTCAATTATCTCATCACGGTTGGGCTGCTTTATGGGACCGCCCTTGAGCTGTACGAGCTCTCTCATCTCATTGGGGATGGCAGGGTGAGGTGCAAACATAACACTTGCTGTAAGGAAAGTGGCTGCATCGTCGTACTCGCCCATATCAGTCAGGGCATAGCCCACGTTTGCGTAGCATCTTGCGATGGCTATGGGTGAGGAAGCGACCTTCAGCGTCTCCTTGGTGGTCTCGATTATCATTCTCTTGTTTTTCAGGAGCTTGTATATCTCCGCCAGCTCAAATCTGGGACCGCAGTCAAGGGGATTGAAGTCCATAGCCTGCTCCAGTATGGGGATGGCGTCAAGAGGTGAGCCCATCTCAACAAGGATATATGCATATGTAGTAAGCATGGTTGCGAAGTCGAAGGGAGCACGGTTAAGTGTCTTCTCGGGCTTGTATCTGAGCTGATAGAGGTTATCCTCAAAGGGATTTCTCAGGGAGACGAACTTTGCTGTCTCGCCCTCCTTGTAGTCGAGCATTATCTTCTTGTAAAGACGCTCTGCAAGGTTCTTTGCCTCATTGAGGTCCTTTTCGCCTACGAGCTTTACTATCTTTGCCTGTACCTGATCAAGGCGCTCGCCGTCGAGATGTGTCAGTCTTTCGACCTCTTCCTTCTGGGACTGAGGCATGATCTCTATGATCAGCTTTGTAACTGCTTCAACGCCCTCGACGTTGCCCTCCTTTGCAAATCGCTCTCCTTCCTTGCGAAGGAACTCGTTGTTATCATCGGGTGAGTCGGTGAGCTTTGCTCTCAGCTCCTCAAGGATATTGTTTTCTGCCATTATTTCTCCTCATTTCATCTGTGCTGTTTTTGATCAGAAGCCTCTCTTGGACATTTCCTTCTTGAACTTGGCATCGATCTTGTCCTGCTTCTTCTTAGCCTTCAGCTCGGACTTCGTCATGTAGCGTGCGTCCTTCTCAAGGGGCTGGTGCATTTTCGGTGAAGAACCGCCGCCTCTGTAAGTATTTCTTGCAGGCGACTTGTACTCCTCGAATACGGGAACTGCCTGCTGAGCCTGAACTGCCTTCTGTCTCTTTGCGGAATCGTCGCCCATTGTTGAGAGAACGTCCTCTACGGAAGTAAGTACGGGGCTGTTAGCCTTGAGTCCCTGTGTATCGATAAGGTTCTTGTCAGCATACTCCTTGGAGCTTGCGATAGCGTTGATAAATGCCTGTGAAGTCTGCTTGCTGTGAGGATTTACAGCGATCTGAGAGATATTTGCCTTGGGAACGCCGCTCTGCTGAACAGGCTTTTTCGGAACAGGCGAATGTACAGGTGCAGGCTGAACGGGTGCTGTCTGCTGAGGCTGAACTGCAGGCTGAACAGGAGCTGCTGCGGCTCTCTGTGCCTGAGCAGCTGTCTGCTGTGCGGGTGCTGCTGCCTGCTGAGGCTTAGCCTGCGGTCTGGGAGCAGCTGCCTGCTGTGCGGGTGCTGCTGCCTGCTGAGGTCTTGCTGCCTGAAGCGGAACATACACGGGCTGACCCTTCTGGTCATAGCCTGCAAGCTTCATCTGAATGTACTTGTAAACAGGCTGGTTATTTGAATCGTAGCCTGCAAGCTGGGGCACCTTTATGATCTGGGGCTGCTGAGGTGCTGCCTGTCTGGGCTGTTCTGTATTCTCTGTATTAGCTTCTGCGCCTCTGCCGGGTGCAACATAATTATAATCGCTCATATTTGAATCAAACTCCTCTTCCGCCATGAAAGGCTCATTATATATGGGTTGTGCAATCTCATCCGACAAAGGTGCCGCGATGTCTTCAAATGCAGGCATCTCGTCAAGTACGGGAGCTGCAACGTCCTCAACTGAGGGAATCTCATCGAGTACGGGAGCTGCTATGTCCTCGACTGAGGGTATCTCGTCGAGTACGGGTGCTGCGATGTCCTCAACTGAGGGTATCTCGTCAAGAACGGGTGCTGCTATGTCCTCAACTGAGGGAATCTCATCGAGTACGGGTGCTGCAATGTCCTCAACTGAGGGTATCTCGTCAAGAACGGGTGCTGCAATGTCCTCGACCGAGGGTATCTCGTCAAGTACGGGAGCTGCTATGTCCTCAACTGAGGGTATCTCGTCGAGTACGGGAGCTGCGATGTCCTCGACCGAGGGTATCTCGTCGAGTACGGGTGCTGCGATGTCCTCGACCGAGGGTATCTCGTCGAGTACGGGGGCTGCGATATCCTGTATCGCAGGTATGTCAAGTTCATCCATTTCCTTGGGAAGATTTTCGTCATACTGGGGATATACGGGAGCAGGCTCAGCTTCCATAACGGGCTCGGGTACCGGCTGAACTGTTCCGTCTGCTCCGAAGAGCTGATTTGCAACGAAGTCCCATTCGCTTCCCTGTATGATCTCCTGACCGTCATCCACTGTCGGCACGCCGCCGTCATAAACAGGAGCAACAGGCGAAAGCTCTGTGCCGTCAACGTCTATGATCTGCTGGTCGTTATAAATAGGCGGCTGACTGTACAGCGGCTCTCCGTAGGGCTGACCGTAAGGCTGTTCCTGTGCGGGAGCATTGTTGATGGAGAACATCTGCATTATGTCCTCCTCTGTCTGAGGCTGTACCGCAGGCTCGGGAGCTGTCTCTGCCGACTGCGGAGCAGGAATAGCGAACTGTGCGAGGAAATCGTCCTCGGGTCTTGCAGCAGCAGGTGCAGCTGCTTCCTCATCAACTGGCTTGTTTATTGCAAACTGTGCAAGGAAATCATCCTGCGGTGCCGGTGCAGGAGCAGGTGCCGGAGCGGGCTCGGGCTGCTCGTTCTGAGGAGCGTTTATAGCAAACTGTGCCAGACCTGCGTCCATGGGAACTCCTGTTCCGGGGATGGTACTTACAGGGGGCTCGGGAGCCTGAGAGGCTTCCTGTGCTCTTCTTGCTTCCTCGGCAGCTCTTGCAGCTCTTGCCTCTTCAGCTGCTTTTCTTCTTGCCTCTTCTTCTTTCCTCTGTGCGTCGGGATCTCTTGTGATCCTTGCAGTGGTATTTCCGAGGGGAACTATTCCCTCATCGCCAATGCCCATCTTTTCGCGCTTTTTCTCTTCCTTCAGAAGCAGAGCCATTTCCTTTTTATCGGCCTTGATCATCTTTTTTGCAAGACTTGCCTTACACTTCTCACAGGTGATCTCCTTCAGGTCTCGCATTTTCGAGGTCCTGTGAAAACGTGTTACATTTTCGGGCCTGAGAAGGTTTATTCCGCAGCCTGTCTTTTTGTCATTCTCGGTGCCGTGAACCACCTTATCATACGAAGACGTTACCAATGTTATATCCATAGTCCTCTCCCCACCGCGGCTCAAAAGCCGCAGCCTCCGCTTTACGGCAGCGGAACGCCGATTTCCCAGCTCGCAAGGATCAGCTCTGCATCGTAGATCGGCACAGTAAAGAGGGTCTGTGCCGCAAAGCTCCTGATGCGAATAACTATACAAGTATATTATACATGATACTTCAAAAAAAATCAACACTTTCTTAAAAAATGAACGCAAAAATTATACCCATTTTAAAATTTTCGGTGAAAATAACAAATCGTTATTGATTTTTTTGTCAAATTCTACTTACATTGTTTAAGTTAAATTAGGTAAATGCGAGTATTTCGTTACTTTGCCGTGATGCTGCGCCGATACGCTTCCTATCAGATAGAACAAAATCGTGCCCCTTTACTGCTATTATTTTACATAGACGTAAAAAATTCTGAAATCATGCATTTTGCTCTTGCATTATCGCCGATTTTGTTGTATTATTAATAGTGTATTGGCAGACTCAGGAATGCTATTGGCAGGAGCCTGCATCAGCTTCTTTGAAGGAGGAAAAAAAGTGAAACTCGTTTCAGTAGTAGTTCCGTGCTATAATGAGCAGGAAGTGCTCCCCATGTTCTATGAGGAGATAACCAAGGTGACAGGGCAGATGTCCAAGGACTTCCCCGAGCTTACCTTTGAATATCTGTTCATCAACGACGGTTCAAAGGATACTACCCTTGATATACTGCGCTCTCTCGCCGACAGGGATCAGCGCGTGAGATATATTTCATTCTCAAGAAATTTCGGTAAGGAGTCGGGTATGTACGCAGGTCTGAAAAACGCCAAGGGCGACTATGTTGTCGTTATGGACGCAGACCTCCAGCATCCCCCGTCATTCCTGCCCCGGATGTACAGCTATGTCCGCAACGGTGAATACGACTGTGCCACGACCCGCCGCGTAAGCCGCAAGGGCGAGTCAAAGGTGCGCTCATGGTTCGCAAGGCTGTTCTACAAGATCATGAACAGGATCTCCCAGACCGAGATCGTTGACGGCGCTCAGGACTTCCGCTTCATGAGCCGCCAGATGGTGGACGCCATCCTCGATATGACCGAGTACAACAGGTTCTCAAAGGGCATATTCAGCTGGGTGGGCTTCAACACCAGATACATAGAATACGAAAACGTCGAGCGTCCCGCAGGCACCTCATCATGGTCCTTCTGGGGACTGTTCAAATACTCCCTTGAGGGCATCATGGCTTTCTCAACAGCTCCTCTGGCTATCGCCTCGCTGCTGGGAATAATCACCTGCTTCATCGCCTTCGTGCTCATAGTGATAACCATTATCCGTTCTATCTTCGGCTGGCTCGACGCCCCCGACGGATATCCCACCATGCTGTGTCTCATATTCCTGTTCAGCGGACTCCAGCTGTTCAGCGTGGGAATACTGGGTCAGTATCTCTCAAAGACTTACCTTGAGGCGAAAAACCGTCCCATCTATATAACCAAGGAGACCGAGGACATCTACCGCAAGCGCAAGGCTGAAGCTCAGCAGTCCTCATCCGACAGCGAGAACAAGTGATCGGGGAGGTGCGGAGACATTGAATAAGCACATGAGACTTGTGGTCTCCGTACTTTTCATAGTCATCATTATCCTTGCGGTGGCAATAACGAGATTTTACTCGGGCACCGAAAAAGGCGGCAGCGGCGGCGGAAATGCCGCGGCTATCGAGAAAAAGCTGGATACCGACAGCTCCGGCAACAGGATATTCCTTGACACCTCGGGGCTTTACGGCATTATCGACAGCAGTGAGAGAGTCATAGTTCCTCCGGAATGGCAGGAGCTGAAGTTCACAGAAACGGAAATGTGCATAGCTTCCAAGCAGATACGGGGCAGAGAACTGTTCGGCTGCATAGACTACGACGGGAATATTTCCATCCCCATGGTCTATTCTTCCATCGATCGCATAAGATCGGCAGGTCAGACACTGTATTTGGCCCGTACCTCCGACAAGAACCTGACCGTTGTCTACAACGGCAGATTCATCCCCTGCTTCTCAACGGCGTGGGACAGCTGTACAGCCAGCGACGGCGACCTGATACTTACGTCGGGTCCCGGCACATATACCTACTCGGTGACGGACAGAGGCATGGTGTTCAAGCACGCTTCTGTGGAGGGAAGCACTCTCAACAGCACATACAAGCTCGATGTCAGCAGCAGGATACTTCTGTCAGAGCTCTCCCCTTCAATGCTGGAGCAGATGACACAGGCTGCAGGACAGTACCTCGAATACGCCTATACAGGCAACAGTGACGTGCGCTCGGCTATCAAAGCCGACCCGTCGGCAGTGATCCTCACTCTTTTCCCCGAGGAGCACTCCATCACCACAAAAAAACTCACAGGGGTATCCGATATATTCGTATATTCCGTCCGCTCAGAGGACAAGGAGCCCCATTACGCAGTATCGGTAACTGCCGACACCGCCCTCACATACAGGAACGAAGCCAACAAGACCAAGCGCCTCCGCGGACGCTATAAGGCTGTTGTGGAGTTCGTGGGCGGCTCCGCAGGGGAACTGAGAGTCATTTCGGGAAAATTCATTTCCGACAAGCCCGACTATCCCGTGCCCGTGCCCGATACAAAGCCCGACGATCAGCAGCCCTCCACTGAAAGCAAAAGCGGCTGACCGCGGATATATAAGTCAATCTATCAGCATTCATATAAAGGAGATTTGATATGTCTAAGAAAGTTGCAGTTATCATGGGAAGCGACAGCGACTTCCCCGTTGTAAAGTCTGCTCTCACAGAGCTGAAAAAGTACGGCGTCGAGTTCGAGTGCCGCGTTATGAGCGCACACAGAACTCCCGCAGAGGCTTGCGAATTTGCTTCAAATGCAAGAGCAAACGGCTTCGGCGCTATCATCTGTGCCGCAGGCATGGCTGCTCACCTTGCAGGTGTTGTGGCAGGCCACACAACTCTGCCCGTTATCGGCATTCCTATGAAATCCAAGGCTCTTGAGGGCGTTGACGCTCTCCTCGCCACAGTTATGATGCCTCCCGGAGTACCCGTGGCTACAGTGGGCATAGACGGCGCAAAGAACGCTGCTGTACTGGCTGTACAGATGCTCGCCATCGCCGATGAGGAGCTGGCTGAGAAGCTGGCTGCCGAGAAGAAGGCAATGGCTGACGGCGTTATCGCAAAGGACAAGGCTCTGCAGGAGCAGATAGCCGCTCTCTGATACAAATTAGGAGGTATCGCCATGACTCCGCAGGAAAGAAAAGCTCATTCGGAAAAGCTCATAGCCGAAAAAGGCATAAGCATACTCCCCTCCCTCCCCATGACTGAGGACGCCTCCGAGGTAAAGCTCAGGAGCCTTGACGAGGTCTGTAAAAGGGCTGTGGCAGCTCTGCTCTCAACACAGATAGCCATAGAGCTCAATGACGACCACACAGAGGACGCAGGCAGATTTGTCAACCTGATGAAGTATTTCGGCGTTGATGATGTTCTTAACGCCAAGGAAAGCCGCCTGCTCAACGGCACTGCATCAAAGCAGGACGTTCTGGACGTTGTCTGGGAGTATGAGTGCTGCTGGGCTCTGTTCTGGGCTCTGGGACTGGTGGAGGACATCTCCGACGCAAGCGGGATATGCGACTGTATACAGTCCATCCGCTTCGTTTCTCAGGTGGAAAGCTATGAGGACTTCAAGAGCAGATGCACTCTCCGCAGCACGGACGAGATACTGGATATGCTGGACCTCTACTACCGCTATCACTGGGCAGTGGTCCAGCACGAGCATATCGACCCGAAATGCTCCGTGGGAGACCTTAACGGAGAGGTGGTCTTCGAACGCAGACGCGGTCTTGAATGGCTCATCTGCGATACTGCCGACTGGCACGATATCTCACTTGATACATAATGAAAAAATTTGATACTCTTTTATTCGACCTTGACGGTACTCTTACTGACTCCACCGAGGGCATACTGAACTGCCTTATCTATGCCATAGAGCGCATGGGCTTTGAGGTGCCCGAGGACACCAACATCTTTCTCGGTCCGCCCATAAGGCAGTCCTTTGCCGAGTTTCTCGGCATGAACGGAGAACAGGTGGATGAGGCGGTAAGGATATTCCGCGAGAGGTACTCGGACACGGGGCTCTTTGAGAACCGCGTTTACGACGGCATCCCCGGGATGCTGGAAAGGCTTAAAAGCGGCGGCAAAAGACTTATGGTCGCCACCAGCAAGCCGCAGGTCTATGCGGTCCGCATATTTGAAAGGTTCGGTCTGGCTCAGTATTTTGAGATAGTGGGCGGTGCGGAGCTTGACGGCTCCCGCGACTACAAGGACGAGGTCATCGAATATGTTCTCGCAAAGGCAGGCATCACCGACAGGAGCACTGTGCTCATGATCGGCGACCGCAGACAGGACGTTCTCGGCGCCCACAAGACTGATATAGAATGTATGGGCATACTCTGGGGCTACGGCTCCGTGGAGGAGCTCACGCAGGCAGGCGCGGACTACATCGCCCGCACACCGCAGGAGGCAGCGGATATGCTGCTCTCATAACATGATACAAGGGGAAAATGAAATGTTCGGCAATCCAAACAAACCTCAGCTTCCGCAGCGTTTTGAAATGCTGTCGGAACAGCGCATAAGCAATTCCACATATGTGACTCTTGTGGACACAGTCACAGGCGTTACCTATGTGAGCGTAACACATTACGGGGAATCACCCACTATCATGCAGCCTCTCCTCGACAGGGACGGAAAACCCTATATCGATCCGAGATACGGCGGCAGATAATTTTCAAAGCCTACAATTTCCGCAATGCTGCGGGATTGCATATATAATCATTTATATATCTCAAGGAGGAATTTTAAAATGTCAAACATCGAAAAGAAGGAACAGCTCTATGAAGGCAAGGCCAAGAAGGTCTATGCTACAAATGATCCCGACCTCGTGATCGTAGATTACAAGGACGACGCAACTGCGTTCAACGGTGAAAAGAAGGGCACTATCGCAGGCAAGGGCGTCATCAACAACAAGATGACAAACTTCATGTTCAAGATGCTCGAAAAGGAAGGCGTTCCCACACATCTGGTCGAGGAGATCAGCGACCGCGAGACTATCGTAAAGAAGGTCTCCATCGTTCCCCTTGAGGTCATCATCAGAAATGTCGCAGCAGGCAGCTTCTCAAAGAGAATGGGCGTTGAGGAAGGCAAGCAGCTCCTCTGTCCTATCCTTGAATACAGCTACAAGAACGACGATCTGGGCGATCCCTTCATCAATGACTACTATGCACTTGCTCTCGGCATTGCTACAAAGGAAGAGCTTGAGACTATCGCCAAGTATGCTTTCAAGGTAAATGAGTTCATGGTAAAGTTCTTCAAGGGTCTGAATATCGACCTCATCGACTTCAAGATCGAGTTCGGTAAGACTTCCGACGGAACTATCATCCTCGCTGACGAGATCTCTCCCGACACCTGCCGCTTCTGGGATTCCACAACTCACGAGAAGCTGGACAAGGACCGCTTCCGCAGAGATATGGGCGGCGTTGAAGAAGCTTATCAGGAAATCATGAAGAGACTTATGGGAGAATAATATATGGGCGGTTTTTTTGGTGCAGCCTCCAAGAATGACTGCGTGACCGACGTATTTTTCGGAACAGACTACCATTCACATCTCGGTACAAGGAGAGGCGGTATGACCTCTTACTCCGAAGAAAACGGTTTCCAGAGAAATATCCACAGCATCGAGAACTCTCCTTTCCGTACAAAGTTCGAGAACGATGTTGTGAATATGAGAGGAAAGCTCTGTATCGGCTGTATCAGCGATACAGACCCCCAGCCTATCCTCGTTCGCTCAAAGCTGGGTCTCTATGCGGTATGTTCAGTGGGCATAATCCGCAATGCGGACGCTCTCGTTAATGAGCTCCTCGAAAAGGGATGCGCCAACTTTGAAGCAATGAGCAGCGGAAGCATCAACTCCGGCGACCTCATCGGCGCTCTTATCGCCCAGAAGGACAGCTTCGTGGACGGTATCCGCTATGCACAGGAAAAGATTGAGGGCACTATGTCCCTTATCATACTCACAAAGAACAGCATCATCGCCGCAAGGGATCAGTTCGGAAGACTTCCCATCATCATCGGAAAGAGAAGCGACGGCTTCTGCCTTTCAACAGAGTCATTCGCTTTCCAGAAGCTGGGCTATACAACTTATAAGGAGCTTCAGGCAGGCGAGATCGTCGAGCTCACAGCCGACGACTGTCAGACCATTGCCGAGGGCGACCCTTCAAAGATGAAGATATGTACCTTCCTCTGGACCTACTACGGCTATCCCAATGCCGTATATGAGGGCGTAAACGTTGAGGTAATGCGTACACGCAACGGCGAGATAATGGCTGAGAACGACATCAAGAACGGCAGGCTCCCCGATGTTGACTACATCTGCGGCGTCCCCGATTCGGGTACTCCCCACGCTATCGGCTATGCCAACAGGAGCGGTATCCCCTTTGCAAGACCCTTCATCAAGTATACTCCCACATGGCCCAGAAGCTTCATGCCCACTAACCAGAGCATGAGAAATCAGGTGGCAAAGATGAAGCTCATACCCGTTCATGACCTTATCAACGGCAAGAAGCTCCTCTTTGTCGATGACAGCATCGTAAGAGGCACACAGATGAGAGAGACAGTAGAGTTTCTCTATGAGCACGGCGCCAAGGAAGTGCATATGCGCTCTGCCTGTCCGCCTATCATGTACGGCTGCAAGTTTCTCAACTTCTCACGCAGCACCTCCGAGATGGAGCTCATCGCCCGCCAGATAATCGACGAATTTGAAGGTCCCGTAGGCGTGAGACACATCGAGGAATACAGCAACTCCGCAACAGAGAGAGGCCGCAGACTCAGAGATGAGATCTGCAAGAGGCTCCGCCTTACCTCCCTTGAGTTCCAGACCCTTGAGGGAACCGAAAAGGCTGTGGGACTCGACTCCTGCGGACTCTGCACCTACTGCTGGAACGGCAAAGAATAATCAATGTAACCGACTGTAGGGGCTGGCGTCCTCGACAGCCCGTAGAATATATACGCTTTGCGGGACGTCGAGGACGCCGTCCCCTACATTTATGTCATGGAGGTAGATCAATGAACAACAGTTTTTCCGAAAGCTATAAAAAGGCAGGCGTTGACGTTACCGCAGGCTATAAGTCTGTGGAGCTCATGAAGCAGCACATCGCCCGCACCATGATCCCCGGCGCTCTTTCGGGCATCGGCGGCTTCGGCGGCCTTTTCGAGCTTGACCTTACAGGTATAAACAAGCCCGTTCTCGTTTCGGGTACAGACGGCGTCGGCACTAAGATAAAGCTCGCCTTCATCATGGACAAGCACGACACTGTCGGTATCGACTGTGTTGCTATGTGCGTAAACGATATCATCTGCTGCGGCGCAAAGCCCCAGTTTTTCCTTGACTATATCGCCTGCGGCAAGAACTTCCCCGAGAAGATCGCCACAATAGTTTCAGGCGTTGCAGAGGGCTGCGTTCAGGCTGAGTGCGCTCTCATCGGCGGCGAGACCGCAGAACACCCCGGTCTCATGCCAGAGGACGAGTATGACCTTGCAGGCTTCTCGGTTGGCGTTGTGGATAAGGACAAGATCCTTCAGCCCGATACCCAGAAGGCAGGCGACGTTCTCATCGCTATCAAGTCAAGCGGCGTACACTCAAACGGCTTCTCACTGGTAAGAAGAGTGTTCGACGTAAACGAGCAGAACCTCTCCATGCACTTCGACGATCTGGGAACTACCCTCGGCGAATGCCTGCTGACTCCTACACGCATCTATGTAAAGGCTATAATGAGCCTTATAGACAGCGTTAAGGTAAAGTCCATCTCACACATCACAGGCGGCGGCTTCTATGAGAACATTCCCCGTTCTCTCCCCAAGAACCTCGCTGCAAAGATCGAGAGGAACGCTGTTCAGGTGCTCCCCATCTTCGATCTCATCCAGAGAACAGGCGATATCCCCGAGAGAGATATGTTCAACACATTCAACATGGGCGTCGGCATGATCGTCTCTGTTGACAAGAATGATGCAGACAAGGCTGTTGCCGCTATCAAGGCAGCAGGCGAGGACGCTTATGTGCTCGGCGAACTGGTCGAGTCTGAGGAAGGCGTTATAATCTGCTGATAAATACGGCATTAAGGATGTGACAGAGTTGGATATCATGATCGCAGCTGCTGTCATTATCATCGCATTCGGCGCGGCTCTTATAATTGCGGGCATCGTCCGCAGCCGCCGCTGCATAGATAACGACGGCAGCTTTATTTCTGCTGTGGGACAGATAACAGGCTTCAGAAAACGCCTCGATATCAGTCTTATTCATTTTATCCCTATTATAACCATTAAATACTCACCTGTATTAAGATATATCACCGCCGACGGGAGGGAGATGATAAGCTCAAGCCTTCCCTTCGTGCCCAAGTTCTCAAAGATATTCAAGGAATACTATCATCTGTACGAAACAAATACTCCTATGGAAATAAAGTATTCGCCCGAAGCTCCCCGCCTCCACTACTATAAGTCCAGAAAGGGCTTCTTTGTCCGTGAGGCTGTGTACAAGGCTGTGGCAGGAGCTGTCATTATCGCTATGGGAGCCTTTATGATATGGCTCGATATCGGAGCGTGATATTAATGAGAAAAGCATTTCTTTCCGCACTGGCGGCACTGCTGGTGCTTTCGGGCACATCTGCCGTAAGGGCAGAGACTGCCGCTGATATCCCTATGGACTATAATTCCGACGGCGTCGTGGATTCACTGGATATGATAGCCGCAAGGAAGAATACCGAGATATCAAGGGCTGAGCTGAACGCTCTCCAGAAGTTCATTCTGGGCGTAAACGGCAAGGTCCCTACAGAGTTTGAGATACCCGACTATCCCATCGATGAGAGCTGTATCCTCGAGCCCAAGGGCACTGTACATACAGGCGAGGGTACCTTCTACGGCGGCGGATATACGGGCGGTCACGCTATGCTTGACCCCGTTTCCCGCGATTACTGGATAGTCGCCATGAATCACTATGACTACAATGAGGCTCAGCTTGCAGGTGCCTATATCGAGGTAACAGGTGAGCTGGGAACCATAAAGATGCTGGTGACAGACGAGCTCCCCGAGGGCAAAAAGGGTGACCTTGACCTCTATACGGACGCTTTCCCCCTCATCGCACCCGTTGAGAAGGGCAGAGTACCCGTGAGCTGGAAGATAATCCCTCTGGATTCCGCGGAGAATGCTCCCATTTCATTCAAATACAAAGAGGGCAGTACGGAGTTCTGGTGCGGAGTTCAGGTCCGCAACCACCGCTACCCCATCACAAAGCTGGAATACCTTGACGAAAACGGCGAATTTGTGGAGATACCGCGCCGTCCGTATAACTACTTTGAGTCACGCGATATGGGCAAGGGGCCTTTTACCTTCCGTATCACGGATATCTACGGACAGGTGGTAGTGGACGAGGATATCCCTCTCTCCTACGATGATACCGTTATCATTCAGGGTCATGTACAGTTCCCCGAATAATTATGAACGTAAAGAAAATAGACCTGATATGGGCAGCCGTTTCCATGTTCATAGTGGGATATTCCTACTATAACGGCAGACTGCTGTTCGGCATAGTGGTCATTTACCTGCTGATGGCGGCGGTCTTTGTCTCGCACATCATCAGGATAAGACGGAGCCTCAGAAACAACGTGACCGTTTACGGCACTGTCTCCGACTACTTCATCGATAAAAAAGGCAGTCATTTCTACCCCATACTGAAATACACCACCGAGGAGGGCAGAGAGGTGACCTCTGCCTATACGGTAAGTGATAAGAAAAAGCGCTATGAGATCGGCAGCGAGGAGGTCATATGCTATGACCCTCAGGACCCCATGTTCTTCTGCTTTGCAGGCCGTGAGGACGAGCTCACAAGGGACTATGTCCGCTTCCTATTCATAGGCGGCGTCATTGCTGCAATAGTGCTTATCCTCGCTTTTGCGACAAAGTAACAGGAGGGATACACCATGAAGAATATAGTCGTGCTCGTTTCGGGCGGCGGCACCAATTTACAGGCGCTCATCGACGCCGAAAAGTCGGGCATCATAAAGAACGGCAGGATAACCTGTGTCATTGCCTCAAAGGAAGGCGTTTACGCCCTCGAAAGAGCCAAGAACAACGATATTCCTACAAGAGTCATCCCCCGCAAGGACTACGCGGACAGCGTCAGCTACAGCAAGGCTATCCTTGAAGCTCTCAATGAGGAAAAGGCAGACCTTGTAGTGCTGGCAGGCTTTATGACAATTCTCGACAAGTGCGTTACCTCGGCTTATGCCTATAAGATAATAAACGTACACCCTGCACTTATCCCCTCATTCTGCGGCGAGGGCTTCTACGGGCTCAAGGTCCACGAAGCGGCTCTTGCCTACGGTGTAAAGGTCAGCGGCGCTACCATACACTTTGTAAACGAGGAGGCAGATGCAGGCGCCATCATTCTTCAGGGTACGGTAAATGTGGAAAGGGACGATACTCCCGAGATACTCCAGCGCCGTATCATGGAAAACGTAGAGTGGAAGCTTCTTCCTCAGGCTGTATCCCTGTTCTGTCAGGACAGGATAGAGATAGTCGACGGAAAGGCTTATGTAAAATAAAGCTATGAAAAAAATAAGGGAATTATGGGAAAAACAGACCGTTCAGAAGCTGTTCCTCTGCTTCTGGATGTATGCGGTGCTGGGCTGGTGCTACGAGGTCTTCCTCGAGGTAGTGGTCTACCGCTGGGGCTTCACCAACAGGGGCGAGATGTTCGGGCCTTACTGTCCGATATACGGTGTGGGAGCTCTGCTGTTTCTGCTCTGCTTCGGCCGGCTTATGAAGAAAAAGGACGTGAAATGGCTGAATATAGTCAAACCGCTCCTCATCTTCCTCGGCTGTATGGCAGTCGCCACAGCTGTTGAGCTTGCCGCAAGCTATATACTTGAATACACCAAGGGTTCGTGGCCGTGGCAGACCTATGCACGGTACAAGTACAACTTTCAGGCGCGTATCGCCCTGAGCACCTCCGTCCGCTTCGGACTGGGCGGACTGCTGTTTCTCTATGCGGTACAGCCCTTCTTCGACCGGCTTCTCGCAAAGCCTAAGCCAAAGGTGCTGAATATCATCGCACTGACCGTACTTGTCATTGTGGCTGCGGACTTCATACTCACCAAAGCAACAGGCTATACTCCCGTACTGGCAGGCACATAAAGACTGCCGCAGGGAGCAGACATACAACTATCATGATAAAATTAAGGGAATTATTGGAAAAACAGACCGTTCAGAAGCTTTTTCTTTGCTTCTGGATGTATGCGATACTGGGCTGGTGCTACGAGGTGTTCCTCGAGGTAGTGGTCTATAAATGGGGTTTTACCAATCTTGGTATAATGTACGGACCATATTGCCCGATATATGCCGTGGGAGCACTTCTGTTCCTGCTTATCTTCGGGCGGTTCATGAAAAAAGAAGGGGGCTTAGCCCTTCAGATATCCCGTCCCTTCATAGTGTTCTTCGGAAGCATGGCTGTGGCTACAGCAGTTGAGCTGACAGGCACATATATACTGGAGTTCTTCACGGGCTCATGGCCGTGGAACACCTATGCGGACTATGATATAAACTTTCAGGCAAGGATAGCACTTTCACCCTCGCTGAGATTCGGCATGGGCGGTCTGCTGTTTTTGTATTTCGTGCAGTCCCTCTACGACAGGCTGCTTTCAAAGCCAAAGCCGAAAACGCTGAATATCATCACCATCGCGGTGCTGGTAACAGTCGTAACGGACTTCGCACTTACACTCATATTCAGATACTGATAAACAATTATCCGAAAGGAGTTATTATTATGAAAAAACTTGATCTTGCACAGGAGCTCAGCTCAAACGCTTACCCCGGAAGAGGTATCGTTATCGGTAAGTCAGACTGCGGAAAATACGCTGTCACAGCTTACTTCATCATGGGCAGAAGCGAGAACAGCCGCAACCGCGTATTCATCGAGGACGGCAAGGGTATCCGCACAGAGGCTTTCGATCCCTCAAAGCTCACTGATCCCCACCTCATCATCTATGCTCCCGTAAGAGTTCTGGGCAACAAGCTCATCGTTACCAACGGCGACCAGACCGATACTATCTATGAGCTCATGGACAAGCAGTACACCTTCGAGCAGGCTCTCCGCACAAGAGAGTTCGAGGACGATGCTCCCAACTTCACACCCCGTATCTCGGGTATACTCCGCTTCGGTGAGGAGGGCTTCAACTACGCAATGTCCATCCTCAAGAGCGCTAACGGCAATCCCGACTCATGTCAGAGATATACTTTCAGCTACACAAATCCCATCGCAGGCGAGGGACACTTCATCCACACCTATATGGGCGACGGTTCTCCCCTTCCCAGCTTTGAGGGCGAGCCCAAGCTTGTAGGCATCAGCGGAAATATCGATGAGTTCACAGATATGCTCTGGAAAAACCTCAACGCTGACAACAAGGTATCTCTCTTTGTCCGCTATGTGAAACTTGAGGACAACTCCGAGGAGACTCGCATCGTAAACAAGAATAAGTAATGCAGGGCATAAAAAACCGTTTCGCAGCAATACTCGCAGCGGCGCTGGTGGTGCTGACAGGGTGCAGCTCCCGAAAAGCAGCTTCTTCTTCGCGTACCGAAGACCTGCCCGATACCCTTTCGGCTGAGGAAGTTGAGCTGCCTGATAATAAAGCTGCATACCGCTGTACTTCATATCAGTATGAAGACGATGAACTGGTCTGCAAATACTTTCAGGACTATGACGACCATGATAACATCATCAGGTCGGAGACCGCCGGTGATCCCGAAAATATGGAGCTGACAAAGCTTTACAGCTATACCTATGACAAAAACGGCAATGTCACTGCAAAGACCCAGAGCTATGCAGCTCCGCCGTCCACGGACAGGGACATTTACTTCCATGACAGGTTCTGTTACTATGACGACGGAACGCTGAAATACCATGTCAATTACACCAAGGACAGTGATTCGGGACTGTGGAAAAAGAATTACCGCAAGGAATATGACAGCCACGGCAGCGAGGTGCTGTATATTTCCTATAACTCCGACGGAAGCACCGGCTATCGCAGCGAAACGCAATGTGAGTATGACAGCAGCGGTAATCTCGCAAAGGAAACATGGCACAGCGACGGCTCATCAATGGTGAGCGAATATACCTATGATGATTCAGGGAATATCCTCACCGCTGTAAGAACGGAATCCTCGGAGGATTCGGACGAAAGCTTCGTATATAAGACCGAGTATGCTTACGACAGCAGGGGCAATCTCATAAAAGAAACAAAAACGGATCCGTATGATGTAACGGTCTCAACAGAGTATGAGTACGACGAAACGAACAGACTTATATATAAGGACATCATCGGTACCGGATCAGATGTGCATACAACGTACAGATACGAGTACGAAAAAATATCCGGTTAATAATGAATTGATATAAGGAGGACATTATCATGTCAAATGAAATGCAGTTAAAGTACGGCTGTAACCCCAATCAGAAGCCTTCAAGAGTCTATATGGCTGACGGCAGCGAGCTCCCTATCGAGGTGCTCTGCGGAAAGCCCGGCTATATCAACCTGCTTGACGCCTTCAACGGCTGGCAGCTGGTAAAGGAGCTGAAGGCTGCTACGGGTATGTGTGCAGCTACTTCATTCAAGCACGTTTCACCTGCGGGCGCTGCTATCGGCAGACCTCTCAGCGATGATCTCAAGAAGATCTACTGGGTAGACGATCTGGGCGAGCTCACTCCCCTTGCAAGCGCTTACGCAAGAGCAAGAGGCGCTGACAGAATGTCCTCTTACGGCGATTTCATTGCTCTTTCCGACAAGGTGGACGTCTGCACCGCAAAGATGATCCAGCGTGAGGTTTCCGACGGCGTTATCGCTCCCGACTATGACCCCGAGGCTCTTGAGATACTCAAGTCCAAGAGAAAGGGCACATACTGCATACTCAAAATGGACGAGAACTACAAGCCTGCTCCCATTGAGACAAAGCAGGTATACGGCGTTTCCTTCGAGCAGGGACGCAATGAGCTCGATATCAACCGCGAGCTCCTCTCCAACATCGTTACAGAGAACAAGGATATCCCCGACGACAAGAAGGACGACCTCCTTATCTCTCTCATCACTCTCAAATACACACAGTCCAACTCCGTTTGCTACGTCAAGGACGGACAGGCTATCGGTATCGGTGCAGGACAGCAGTCCCGTATCCACTGCACAAGACTTGCAGGTCAGAAGGCTGACAACTGGTGGCTGAGACAGTCTCCTCAGGTAATGGGACTCCAGTTCGTTGACGACATCCGCCGTGCAGACCGCGACAACGCTATCGACGTTTACATCGGCGACGAGTACGAGGACGTCCTCCGCGAGGGCGAGTGGCAGCGTATCTTCAAGGTAAAGCCTGCTGTATTCACCCGCGAGGAAAAGAAGGCTTGGCTGGCTAAGAACACAGGCGTTTGCCTCGGTTCCGATGCATTCTTCCCCTTCGGCGACAACATCGAGAGAGCAAAGAAGTCAGGCGTTGAGTACATCGCAGAGCCCGGCGGTTCTATCCGTGATGACAATGTTATCGAGACCTGCAACAAGTACAACATCGCTATGGCATTCACAGGTATCCGCCTGTTCCACCACTAATAAAACCATCGGCTGCGGTCATATCCTGACCGCAGCCTTGTACTATGGAGATAAAATATGAAAAAGCACAGACTTACGGCTGTCTTAGCTGCCTGCGTGATAACTGCTGTACTCTGCGGCTGTGCTGAGAGCAAAGGCTCGGTGTCGGAAACTGCCCCTGTCTCTCAGGAGATAGTGACTGCCCCTCAGGGCAGCGCCGAATACAGCGACGGCACATACAGCGGAGAGGGCTTCTCGCTCTATGCAGACCCGTCCATATGGAAATACAGCGGCGGTGAAGGCACCTGCGACCTTCTGCTGAACACAAACAATGATATCAACTCCTTAGGTATAAGCATCTATGTATCCGATGATGACCACGGCGGAAAAAGTGCTCAGGAAATAGTCATGGGTGCCGAAGACGACTCCATAATCTTCACAGGCGCACTTGCCACCGCCTCCTGCACCTTCTACTTTTACGAGTGGAAAAAGGATGAGGAGCTCCACAGCAGGACCTACTTTGCCGACTACGGTGACAAGTACCTCTGCGTATATGCGGAGAGCACCAATTTCGGCTACGTTGAAAACAAGATAGCCGACCTCCTCGGAAGCCTTGAACTCTCAGAAAACAGCAAATAAATGTCTTGAAATATTCTCCTCTATGTGGTATACTATACTTGTATAGTTATTTCGACACAAATTTTACCATGAGTATTATTTCAGACAGGGGGAACACCATGAGCAGCTATCACTCCATATCGCTGAGAAAGCTATATATCACCGCCGCTGTTTTCTGCGGTCTGTACATTTTTGCCTCAATTCTCGCCTACATCCTTTCGGGTACTATTTTCGGAGCCCTTGCAAGCAGCAGCTTCGCCGCTTCTCATCCCGAGATGATAATATCGGGCAAGTGCAAGGCTCTGCTTTGTCTTACACTGATAGTATGGCTGCCATTTGTGATATACATTTGCAGCTGCACGGGCTGGGCATTCTCGGCAAAGCGATGCAGACGCACACTGAAGGCTGCTCCTGCGCTGTGGGTGTTCGGATTTATAGCCGAACACGTTTCAGCGCTCCTTATATCGCACTCCTCAATGGCGGAGGCTCATATCTCCGAAAGCTGGCTCATACAGCGCACGGAGTATATCACGTTCTTTTTCGCTGTTATCCTTGTGGGAGCACTGGTGCTGGTATGCACCGCTGCCGCACTGGGTATAGACGAAGACCGCCATGTAAAACATCTGAAGTATAAATAAGGAGAAGGAAATGCAGAAAACCAACTCACTAAGAAACACACTACTTGTTGCCGCACTATGCTGCATAACAAAGCTCGCACTGGATATATTCTTCATTACAGACACACACCTTTCCTATACCGCAGCAGCTCTCAGCAGCAGCGGAGAGGCTTCCATGCCGACGAACATAAAGGTTTTTCTCATAACACTTTCCGTATTGGCAGCAGCACCTATCGGCATTATTGCCGCAGTCAACTATGTAAAGACCGACCTTATACACAAGCGAGGCATCAGGACCACTGTGACTACAAGCATATTCTATATGCTGTTCATGCTGGGCTCTGTACTGACAGCAAGGATACTCAAATACGTCATAGGCAATCTTTACGGCAGCAGCGAACTCGCTCTCGCCGAAAAGATATGCGTAAGGCTCTGTACGACAAATTTTCTCGTCCATGCAGCCGCGGTAATGGTACTCTGCTGTGCCGCCGTGGAAATATTCGGAGGCAAACGCCAGTCAAAGGAGTAAAGCTATGAAAAAAGTCATCATCATCCTCGCGCTGCTGATCGTTCTTATCGGAGGTATCTGTTTCGGCGGATACTTCGTTTTCACACACCCGTCCCACGAATATAAGGCTAAGGATTTCAGCTTCAGGGTGCCAAGCGGATTCAACTATGAAAGCTCGGAAGATGACGAAAAATACACATTCAGATGTCTCGGAGAAAAGGTGACCATAGAGGATAAGACCCTCAACTGTACTCCCGAGGCGGCAAAGGGCTTCCTTGTCTATTATGAGGACGAGGAGAACGTAAAGACCGAGCCCTTTGAGGCAGCAGGTCTGCAAGGACACTTCCGTACATCGGATCTGACCATCAGGGGCAGAAAGCTCACCTGCCTTTCATATATCTTCGGAACAGAAACAAAGTTTTTCAGCATGGACTGCTCATGCAGCCCTGCGAAGGCGTTACTGATAAAAAAGGCAATGGACAATTTAGCCGAGTCTGTGGTCTTTACATCCGATTTCAGACTGGCAGACAAGCCCGATACCTACGATTTTGACCTGCTCAGCTTCAACGCAGGCAGCAAATTCACCTTAAAGGACGAAACTGCCGAATACAGCAAGGAGCACACCCTGACAGACCTCAGGGCGACCATAGTTCAGGCTCTGGCTGACACCGATGTGGGAACATACTCCCCCTCTGTCAATGTAACCGTCAAGGAGCTGGATAACTCTCCTGCCGAATTTGCAGATGCCATTTACAATGATGTTCAGACAGAGCAGGATAAGTACGAATCTATCGTCCGCGATCAGGTCAAGCTGTCAGGCTGCGACTGCGAGCATATCAAGTACGTCAAAAAGAACGATACCGATGACAGGACAGCTCTCGTATGCCACGACCAGTACTTCCTGAAAAGCGGAAACTATGTGTACAGCTTCAATGCGGTATACATAAACTCTGCCGATGAAGCTCTCGTAAAAGAAATACTTGATAACATTACAATTAAAGAAGCAGAGGAATAAGATAACAAATGAATAAAGCTATAATCATCTCAGGTGCTGCCGTTGCAGTCATTGCTGCGAGTGCAGTAGGATACACATACTATATGACCCATCCCTCGGTGGAATGTACCACTGACAGCTTCAGCTTTAAGGTCCCAAGGGGCTTTAAGCTCGATGATAACGAATCCATTCATGATATCAATGGACAGATGTACAAATATGGCTTCGGCGGAGATATTGCTATCTGCGAACTCAATTCAAATCAGACACCGAGAGCCTACGCGGAAAGCTTCGGCGAAGATGATGCCGAAAGGGAAAAAATTGACGGTACTCCTCTTGAATGCTATAACATAGAGCATAATACAAAGCATGAAAAGGAGAATGTTTATCTCACGGGCACAGATACCTACTTTCTTGTAATGGAGACTGACAACTCTTTCATTAACGGCTTTCTTGGCGATATGGCAATGAAAAACATAGTGAAGACCGTTAAGTATACCTCGGATTACAGATTAGCAGACCTGCCCGATGAGTATGATAATGAATATTTCCATATCAGCACCGGCGGCAAATACTCCTTCAGTGATTTTGAGTACAAAGATGAGGGGCTTCTGGCGGGTCAGACCATTCGGTACAGAGAATCCGATGACAAGGACAAAGGCATTTATCCTGTTCTCTCTATCGGCGTAAATGGTTCTGGAAATGCCGAAAATAACGCTGAAAAATATGACGAGAGATATGAGTCCAAAATAAATGATCCCGAACATTTTCACAACGTGGTCAGAGATAAACAGGAATTATTCGGCTATGAGGCTGAACACGTTCATTTTGAGCACTATGATGACTATAAAGGCACTCCTTTTACCCAAGTATATGACACGAAGAGCTTCATAAAGGACGGTCACACATATTACGTCAATATGAACTATATCAAAGACAGGGACGAGGCTGACGTACAGGAAATGCTTGACTGCATTTCCATAAAATAAAAGGATAAATAACCAATTTACATACAGGAGGAATTTTCTCAATGAAGAATGTTTTAGTAGTAGGCGGAGGCGGCCGTGAACACGCCATCATCATGAAGCTGGCAGAGAGCCCCAAGGTAGGCAAGCTCTACTGCACTCCCGGAAACGGCGGTATCTCAAAGTATGCCGAGTGCTTCAATGTGAGCGCGACCGATGTTGACGGCGTTGTGGCTCTGGCTAAGGAGCTCAGACCCGATATGGTTGTGGTAGCTCCCGACGATCCGCTGGTGCTGGGCATGGTGGACGCACTTCAGGCTGAGGGCTTCATGACCTTCGGTCCCAAGGCAAACGCCGCTATAATCGAAGGCTCAAAGGTATTCTCAAAGGAGCTCATGAAGAAGTACAACATTCCTACTGCCTTCTATGAGGTATTCACCGAGTCTGACAAGGCTATCGCTTACCTCAAAGAACAGAACAGCTATCCCGCAGTCATCAAGGCTGACGGTCTCGCTCTCGGAAAGGGTGTTATCATCGCTCAGAACGAGGAGGAAGCTGTTGCCGCAGTACACGAGATGATAGATGAGCTGAAGTTCGGCAAGAGCTCGGCAAGAATAGTTATCGAGGAGTTCCTCACAGGTCCCGAGGTATCTGTGCTCAGCTTCACAGACGGCAAGACTCTGGTGCCCATGATCTCCTCAATGGACCACAAGCGCGCTCTTGACGGCGACAAGGGTCTCAACACAGGCGGTATGGGAACTGTTTCCCCCAATCCCTGCTACACAGAGGAGCTCGCAAAGGAGTGCATGGAGAAAATATTCATTCCCACTATGAACGCCATGAACGCTGAGGGACGCACCTTCGAGGGCTGTCTCTACTTCGGACTCATGATGACCCCCAAGGGTCCCAAGGTCATAGAGTACAACTGCCGCTTCGGCGATCCCGAGACACAGGTTGTTCTCCCCATGCTGGACGCTGACCTCTATGACATCTTCGAGGCTATCTACAACCACGAGCTTGACAAGGTGGACATAAAGTGGCATAAGGGCAGCTGCGCCTGCGTAGTCATGGCAAGCGGCGGCTATCCCGAAAGCTATCCCAAGGGCATAAAGATGAACGGCTTTGACGAAAAGGGTCAGGTAGAGGGCTGCTTCGTTTATCACGCAGGCACAAAGCTCAGCGATAACGGCGACTTCCTTACCAACGGCGGCAGAGTCATCGGTGTTACCGCAAAGGGCGATGACCTTCAGGCTGCACTTGACAAGGCTTATGAGGGCGTTTCAAAGATAAGCTTCGAGGGCGCTCACTACAGAAAAGACATAGGACAGAGAGCTCTGAAGGCTCTCGGTTAAGGAGCTAATTATGCATGAAAGGCTGAATAAAGGGCTGAAAAGCTGCATGATAGGAAACCTTATGTTTCTTGCGTTCAGCATAGTCTGCCTTATATATTACATTGTTTTCTCCCCCGATTCGGTATTGTCAAAAATACTGGAAATAACTGCCTACACCTGCGAGATCGGCGGCTTTGCCCTGCTGATATGGGGTGACTGGCTCATATCCTCGTCGGTGAGGTTCAGAACAATAATGAAGCTGATGTTCACGCTGTATATCATCGTCGAATCCGTAATGATGATACTGGAGCTGAACTCATTCAAGTATTCATTCTACAAGCCTTATTCATTGTTACTTGCAATAATACACGCAGCATTTTCAGGATTTGTCTGCCTCGCATTCATCCAGCTTGACCCAGATAACAAAAAGCTGGAGCTCTCCGTAATAATCTGTGTCGCAGTCATTTTCGCAGGTATGCTCGGAAATATCATGGGACTCCGTATCTACTTCAGTATCATGGTAAACGGCATCGCCTATGCGCTGTTGTTCTTCTTTATTCTCAGACTCATCAAGCGCGAGGATATAGAAATAGACTGCCACGGCGACCGAGCGCGAGTCGCGGAATATAAAACTACATTCTTCGATGAATGATAAAAGCTCCCTTTACGGGAGCTTTTTTCGTACATAAATATAGCAAGTGGGCGGCGTTCCGCCGCCCACTACATTAACTAACGTCTTATGGCTAACGGCTTAAAACCTGTCAGTCTAAAGCTGTGAACCGGAAATCCACGATATTATAGCTGTCAATTATCTTGTTTGCTTCATCATTGGATATCCTTGCCTCATCGCTAGTATCGTATTCCTTCGTGGCAGAATAGTATGTGATAGGTTCATTGTTATCGTCGATACCGTCTGTTACCACGCCCTCAACATATCTGAGCTTGTCATATGCTAACCTGTAGAAATAGTTTACGCTGTTGGAAGCTCCGCCCGAGCCTGCATTCATGATAAATGAGCCGTGCTGCATACCACCGTTCATGGGTCTGTCCGCAGTGGGATTTGTGCAGATATAGTATCTGTCCCTGAGAGCGCCGTTAACAACGCATTTTACCTCACCATTGCTGTCTGCTCCAAAGATATTGTAGATAACACTGTCAAAATATCTGCTCTCTTCACCATAGTTGTAATTCACTCCGAGGAGGAGCTCCTTAACGCCGTCCTCGTCGATATCATAGAATGCGTATCCGATATGGGCAGGATCTTCATGTGAAGCTGAAATGAACTCTCTTGACAGGTCAGGATCGTACTTGGCACCTGTCATATCTCCGCCCTTTATCATGGTGCTGCACTCGTCGATTATCCTTGCATACTCCTTGTATATCTTCTCTGTCTCCTCGCCGAACTGCGAATACTCTCTCAGCTCAGCAAGTACCTTTTCCTCAGTATTTGTACTTGAGCTCTGAGGAGCTGTGGTAACGGCAGGCTTTTCCGCTGCTTTCTTAGTGACTGCTGCGGTAGTGGCAGTTGTCGCAGAGACTTCGGCTGCTGTCGTTGCCGAACCGTTTGCAGCTGTCACAGTGACAGTGCTGATGTTCTTTCCTGTTGTCACGTTTGCGGGAATTGTTGTTACAGCCGCAGTCGCTGAAACTGCTGTTGTAGTCGGAGCTGTCAATACATCTTCGGGAGTTTTGGGTCCCTTGTTTCTTCTCAGGTATGCTCCGCCGCCTATAGCACCGAGCACTACCACCATAGCCGCAGCCGCACTGATTATTCTCGTCATATTGATCTTCCTTTCATACTTTTCAACGCCCTCTGCAACGTCAGTATACTCGTTATGGTCAGCAGCTTTTCTCTGCACCCTTGCGAAAACTGCCTCCTTTCTTGTCTGCTCCTCCATGAGCCTTTCAACGGAAGCCTTGTCCGCTTTTTTCAGGGTCTCTATTATCTTCTTTTTGCTGTTCATACCTATCCTCCTTTACAGAGTTATATCGTTTTCGTCAAGGAGCTTTCTCAGCCTTTTCATGGCACGTCCGCAGCGCACTCTCACAGCTGCCGCGTTCATTCCCACCATTTCGGCTATCTCCTTGGAGCTTTTATCATAGTAATACTTCTGTATAAGTATTACGGAATCGGGCGTCCCCAGTTCTCCTATCATACGGAGGAGAAGCTCCGACCGCTCTGATTTTTCCGCATTTTCGGCAATATCCTCGGAGTCTGCCAGTGCTGACAGCTCCTCATCGCCCTCGCGGCAGTCCAGTCCTGTTTTTGAAGCCAGTCTCCTGCGCGTACTTATAGCAGCATTTCTCGCAGCCGTACCGATAAATGACTTCAGCGCCGTATCCTCACGGGGCTCAAGCTTCATCATAGCAGCAGCAAAGACGTCCGCAGTACATTCCTCCATGTCGCTGCTGCTGCCAAAACCGCTGATGAGCCTGCTGACAATAGCATAGACATAGTTATAGTATTTGTCAAACAGCGCCCTCTGTCCCCGCGGGGGATCGTCATGCATCAGGCGCAGAATTTCATTATCGGTCATAGGTTACCTCCGTATTATTTTTATGGATCAGATCTGTCCTCACTCATAATAACGCATGGTTCATATAATGTGTAACACTATTCTATCACTTTTTATTTTTAAGTGCAAGAATTTGAATGATAAACAATATTTTTGATATAATTTCAAATTATAATGGTTGCATTTTTAATATTATTATGGTATAATTTACACAACAGTTATGCGTATTCGACAAAAAATAATAAGCGAGGTGAAGAAAAACATGAAGATACTATTTATCGGCGGCACAGGCACTATCAGTATGGCGATAACAAAGCTCCTTGCCAAGCAGGGGCATGAGGTCATACTGCTCAACCGCGGCGGCAGGAGCAATGAGCTCCCCGACGGCGTCAGGGTCATAAAGTGCGATATCTCAGATGAGGCTGATGCTGCCGAGAAACTGAAGGGAATGAGCTTTGACTGCGTGGGCGAGTTCATCGGCTTTGTACCCGAACAGGTGGAGCGCGATTTCCGTCTGTTCAGCGGCAGGACAAAGCAGTACATATACATAAGCTCCGCATCTGCCTATCAGAAGCCTCTTTCCGATTGCGTCATCACCGAGAGCACTCCCCTTTCCAATCCACACTGGCAGTACTCCCGTGACAAGATAGCCTGTGAGGAGTACCTGATGAAGCAGTACCGCGAGAACGGCTTCCCCGTGACCATAGTCCGTCCCAGCCATACCTACGACGAGAGATCGGTGCCTCTGGGAGTCCACGGCGATAAGGGCAGCTGGCAGGTAGTGAAGCGCATCATGGAGGGCAAGCCCGTTATCATCCACGGCGACGGCACCACCCTCTGGACAATCACCCATAACAGCGACTTCGCAGTGGCTTATGCAGGACTTATCGGCAATATCCACGCCATCGGACAGGCTTTCCACATAACCTCCGACGAGAGCGTTACATGGAACCAGATATACTCTATCATAGCCGATGAGCTGGGAGTGGAGCTTAAAGTCTGCCATGTGTCCTCGGAATGGCTCAATGCAGTTGGTCCATACGACTTTGAAGGCACACTCATCGGCGACAAGTCCAGCACGGTCATATTCGACAACTCAAAGATAAAACGCGCTGTACCGTGGTTCACCGCAAAGGTGAGAGCGGATCAGGGCATAAGGGACACCGTCCGCTACATACTTGCCCATAAGGAGTGCCGGACTGACGACGAGGAATTCGACCGCTGGTGCGACAAGGTGGTATCCGCAATGGAACAGGCAAAAAAGACAATGCAGTAAAATATAAACGGAGGAATATAATTATGGATAATTTTCAGTTTTACAGCCCTACCGAGTTCATCTTCGGCAGGGATACAGAGACAAAAGCAGGCGAAATGGTAAAGAAGTACGGCGGCACCAAGGTGCTGATACACTACGGCTCCGGCTCGGCAGTAAAGTCGGGACTCCTTGACCGCGTAAAGGCTTCTCTTGACGAGAGCGGCATTGCCTACACTGAGCTGGGCGGCGTTCAGCCCAATCCCCGTGATACCCTCATCTACAAGGGCATAGAGCTCTGCCGCAGCGAGGGCGTTGACTTCATTCTCTCGGTGGGCGGCGGTTCATTTATCGACTCCTCAAAGGCTATCGCTCTGGGAGTTCCCTATAACGGCGATTTCTGGGACTTCTACGGCACAGGCAAGGTAGTTGAGAAGGCTCTCCCCATCGGAACCGTACTCACTATCGCAGCCGCAGGTAGCGAGGGCTCGGGAGCTTCCGTAGTCACCAAGGAGGAGGGCAGCCTCAAGCGCGATGTGGGCTCAGACCTGCTCCGTCCCCGCTTCTCCATCCTCAACCCCGAGCTTACCTGCTCACTGCCTGCATACCAGACAGCCTGCGGAGCCACGGACATCATGGCTCACGTTTTTGAGAGATACTTCACAAATACACGCGATGTAGAGATAACAGACCGTCTCTGTGAGGCAGTCCTCCTCACCATGATAAAGGAAACTCCCCGTGTTATCGCACAGCCCGACAACTACGAGGCAAGAGCCAACATCATGTGGGCAGGAACCGTTGCTCATAACGATATCGTAGGCGTCGGCAGAAGTCAGGACTGGAACAGCCACGGCATCGAGCATGAGCTCTCCGCCCTTTACGACTGCGCTCACGGTGCAGGACTGGCAGTTATCATGCCTGCATGGATGGAATTCGTATACAAGCACGACGTTATGCGCTTTGCACAGATGGCTGTCCGCATCTGGGGCTGTCAGATGAACTTCGAGTTCCCCGACGAGACGGCACTTGAGGGAATAGCCTGCTTCCGCAGCTTCCTCCACAGCATAGGAATGCCCATAAACTTCGAGCAGCTCGGCGCCAAGGAGGAGGATATCCCCCTGCTTGTTGAGAAATTCGGCATAGGCGACGGAAAGACAGGCGGCTTCGTACACCTGACCGCTCAGGATGTAGCAACTATCTACCGCATTGCTGCCAACGCAGGCTTATGATATACGATATATCCCGTGAGATGTTCTCCACCCCCACCTTCCCCGGTGACCCCGTCCCCGAAACATTGCCCCACACGAGCTTTGATAAGCCCGAGCCCGATATCTATCAGGTAACGGTCATAAAGATAACGGGACATACGGGCACCCACGCAGACGCTCCCCGACACTTTCTACCCGAGGGAAAGGACGCAGCCCATATTGACCTCTCCCACTGTATCGGCAGATGCAGGGTATGCGAGCACAGCGGCGAGCTCACCGCCGAGGACGTCCGCAGAATGACTGAGGGCGGCACAGAGCGGCTGCTCATAAAGGGCGATATCACCGTAACTCCCGAAAGTGCAGAGGAAATGGTGAGCAGAGGGCTCCTTGCTCTGGGAGTAGAGGGCATGACGGTAGGTGCAGAGGGCACCATCGCACAGGTACACCGCACACTTCTGGGCGCAGAGGTGTACATCATAGAAAATCTCGACCTTTCGGAAGCAGCGGCAGGAGAATACTTCCTGTCGGCGCTGCCGCTGAAAATGGCGGAGCTGGACGGCTCACCCGTCCGCGCAGTGCTGACGGACCTGCCGTGACTCCACACCAAAGGAGTGACTATCATGTTTGAATACGATGAGAGCACAGAGCTTTACACAGAGGACCTTGGCAACGTCATCGTCACCTGCGATGAGATAATGGACGGCTTTGAGGAGCTTGCCGAGCGCATGGCTGACATATATGCTGCCCGTCTGGACGATATCGCGGACTTCCTTATAAAAGAGGGCATAAGTGATATTTACGGAGAGCTTACAGCCGACGAGATAAAGGACGCTCTGGGAGTTCCCACCATCGACATCGGCAACCAGACCGTGACCTATTTTGACCACACTCTTGACGAGGAGCACATTATCAGCTTCGAGTACGACGACAAGGAGCTGAAAGGCTTCATGTACCTGAGTATAGACGGCTGACAAGGCGGATTACACATATAAAAGTTTTGCCCCTGAGCATTGTAAAGCACTCGGGGGCAATTATTTCAGTAAGTTAAATCCCGAAGCCCTTAGCCTTTAACTTTTAGCCATCAGGAAGCGGCTTCGCCGCTTTATTATAGGGCGGATATTATCCGCCCCTACATCAGGCTAATGGCTAATGGCTAAAGCTAAGCACTGACAACCAACCACTAATTACTGTATCTTTCACAAAAATCATTGACAAGCCGCTCATTTTAAGGTAAAATAGTTATAAGGGGATCATTTTTGTATCGGAAGGAGATTTTTCCCATGATTTCTATCAAGAACGATGACTTTTCCAATAACTATGAGCTATTCGTAAAGCTCTGCGCTATGACTTCAGAACCGCTGAAGCTGGTAAACGAGAACTGTCAGGATATGATAGTAATGACCGCAGAAGCCTTCGACCGACGCAGGAAAATGCTTGATCTCCGCGAGAAACTCCTCGGTTCAGAGGTTGACGATATGCTGAACGCTAAGTCTGAGGACTTTTCAAGACTTGGCAATATCATTAACGAACTGGAAAAAAATGAGGAATAATTTTGTAATAATGCGTTCACATTGCCGCTTCATAAATGAAAATCAGATGAAATCAGCGGCAAATTTCTTGACATGAGCCCTGCTATGCCATATAATATAGTCGTGGCACAAGGGGTGTGCCCGTGAAGCATTCTTACATGAAACAGGAGGATTATAACAATGGGTGTATTTCAGAGATTAAGCGACCTTCTCAAGTCAAATGTCAACGACCTTATCGACAGAGCTGAGGATCCCGAGAAGATGGTCAAGCAGATCATCATCGATATGCAGACCGAGCTCACTAAGGCTACTCAGAATTACGGCAAGGCAAAGGCAAGCGAGCGTCTGGCTGAGAAGAAGTACCTCGAGGCTCAGAAGATCTCCTCAGACTGGGAGGCTAAGGCTAAGATGGCTCTGTCAAAGGGCGATCAGGAGCTGGCTAAGCAGGCTCTGGCAAGAAAGGTCAAGGCTGACGAGGATCTCAATAATTATAAGGAAATGTACGAGTCTATCTCTGCCCAGACCGATGCTATCGGTGATCAGGTAGAGGTCCTCAGAGCTAAGCTGGAGGAGGCTAAGAGCCGTCAGGCTATGCTCATCGCTCGTTCTCAGATGGCTGAAACAAAGAAGAATCTGGCTAAGGCTGCAGGCGGCTTCGATGGCAATTCCTCTCTGGAGAAGTTCCAGAAGATGGAGGAGAAGATCGAGCGCAAGGAAGCTGAGGCTGACGCTTTTACCGAGATCGCAGGCAATAACCTTGCTGGCGGCAGCGGTGACGATCTGAGAGATTCATTCGAGAAGCTTGAGTCCGACGCTAAGGTGGACGCCGAGCTTCAGAGACTTATGGCTGAAATGAACGGAGGCGCTTCTGCACAGAACGCTGAGTGATCAGCCGATTCAAAGCAAAGGAAGTTTATATGGACCGCAAGAATAACAATACCTATCCCGCAAAAAAAATGTTCAGAGATTCGCTGCCCGTACTGTGCGCGATATTTCTGGCTATCGTTTCCGTAGCATATATCCTCTTCCGCAGCTGGAGCAACAAGCTTTACTACGAAAGATGGAAGGAATATGAGGATTGCGGTATCTGAATAAACATAAAAGATCCGAGGTATCGGGAAGATACCAATATAGAAGTTTAGCCCCTGAACGTTACAAAAAACGCTCAGGGGCATTTTTGATTTGAGTTTAGAGTTTAGAGTTGAAAGTTTTGGAGTCGCCTGCGGCGACAATATTTAAATATTGTGAGCGAAGCGAACACATTAACTCTCAACTCTCAACTTTCAACTATCAACTTAGCGCATACGCGCTAAATTATGATTTACCTCATTAACTTGCGCTTCTGAGATTTTTAATTATTCCGTGTATTTCTTTTTCAGCTTCCTGAACCCTCTGATGCAGTATATGAATATGGAAACATACAATGCAAACACTCCCAGATATAAAACCGCCAGAAAAAGAAGTGTTGAGCGGTCCCAATTCAAGGAATTAACGACGATCATATACATATTGGGCAGTATCCCCATGAAGAATATGATGAGCAGGGGCGTCATTCTGGTGAGTATCACCCTTTTCATCATGTCCAGCTTTGACTGGGGATCGCTGAATATCTCCATTTCTTCTTCGGAGAGCCCGTCAGCGTTCCTGCGGAAGTAATCAAAGCCCATTACCCTGCCGCAGTGCTCCCAGCCGTAGTCCGCGAACATCTTTATGTACTCGGGATAGTTTGTGTTATTGGCGGCATAGTCCAGCTTATATACCACGTTTTCGGGCTCGCACTTTACAAAATGCTGAGAAAATCCCGATACTCTCTCAAGCTTCCAGCCAACGCTGTGCATTTTTGTGAGGTACTCCCCTTCCTTTTCGTAATCGGGGAGCAGAAATAACTTATGTGTAGTCATCCTTGCCTTTTCACTCATCTCATTTTCCTCCTATATTGCGGTACAAACGCTTGATACGGGCTATCTCTGTATCCAGTATCTCGTTTCCGAGTTCGGTTATCTTATAGAGCTTTCGCTTATCCTCCTCGCGGATAAACCTTATGAGCCCGTCCTTTTCCATTTTTGACAGGCTTCCGTACATGGTTCCCGCGGTTATGACCACTTCCCCGTCGGTCATTTCCTTTACCCTCTGGGTTATACTGTAGCCGTGCATCTCATCACGGAGACAGAACAGTATATAAAAGGCAGTTTCCGACATGGGAATGTAGACTCGTTTCAATCTGTCTGTCATATTTACCTCCCCTATATATTCCGCCGCGATGTATCGAACCTCGATATATCTGACTGCGATATAAGTATATCACACTGCGATATACTTGTCAATACCTCCCGACGGATTTGTCACAATGCACAAAAACTTCATGCCGTTATTGTCCGGATAACAAAAAAGCTCCCCTTTCGGGGAGCTTTCGGTTTATTTATGCCTTGTTAGGATCAAGATTAGAGATCTTGTGGAGCAGGAACTCCTGTATGCGGAGAGCATCGTTAGATGTAAGACCTACTGTTGAGGTATCAACGTCGGCGTTGGTCTTGCCCTGCTCGGTAATGGTGTACTTGTTGGGATTTGCAAGGGTCTGCATGATAAGGATTGCGTCAGCCAGCTCAACTGTTCCGTCGCAGTTAGCATCGCCGTAAACTACGTCCTTATTAGGTGCTGTAACAGTTGTTGATGTAGTTGTAGGCTCAACAACGGGAGCTGTTGAGGTAGTAGTTGTTGTTGTGGGTGCGGGAGCTGTGGTCGTTGTTGTAGTTGTTACAACAGGCTTTGTGGTAGTTGTGGTCTTGGGAGTATCGCCGCCCGAGTTGCCCATACCGTCAGCCTTTGTGCCGTCAGGCTCCTCACCGTAGTAGAGCTTGCCGTTGATGTATACGGGAACATAGGGTGACATAACGCCCTTGGAAGAACCGTCTGCGCCTGTTGTGGTCTTGCCCAGTGCCTTTGCGGAGAAGTCATTTGATGAATCCCAGCCGCTGCCATAATCGGGCATTACGAATGCGATGAGCTCCTCACACTGCTGCTGTCCCTCCGAGATAGGAAGAACTACACGGCCGTCGGGGAATTTGACCTCGATGTAGTAGATATTGCCGCTGTACTGGATGGGCTTGGATATCTCAGCAGGCTTATAGCCCTTGCCTGAGTACATACCTGCCTGGTCGCGGTCGCAGCGGATGACCAGATCCTCGGGC
This sequence comes from Ruminococcus flavefaciens, assembly GCF_900116855.1. GTDB lineage: Bacteria > Bacillota > Clostridia > Oscillospirales > Ruminococcaceae > Ruminococcus > Ruminococcus flavefaciens_R. The sequence continues at coordinate 252,043 of NZ_UETD01000005.1, read as the reverse complement.
TTCTTGCCTGCTGCGATGACCTCGCTGAGGTCCATGTAGTATCTGAATGAAAGATTGTCCTGAACTCTTGCAGGCCAAGCGGAGTGGTTAGTCATCTTGAAGCTGACTGTCTGACCGCTGGCGTCGCTGCCCTTTGAGAGCACCTCAACGTAGAACTCGGGACCGTCGTGCTTTTCGGGCTGAGGGAATGAAGGATCCTTTGTGCCGCCGTACTTGTCGATCATCTTGCAGAGCATAGCTGTAAAGCCTGCGTTATAGTCTGTAGCGACCTCGTTGTTGATGAAGTCCTGACGGTTATCGGTATATGATCCGTCCTCATTAGGACCGCCTACGAGAGCTCCGTAGAGGATATGACGGGCATATCCGGGAACAGCAAGATCATTCTTCCACGAGCCGTGAGATGTACGGTGGTGGGGATTCTGAGGATATTTATCACCGAAGCCTATGAGATAGCTCTGCTTGTTCGGGTTGTCGCCCAGAGCATAGTTCAGCTGTGTCTCTGCAAAATCAGTGTAAGTCGAAGCCTCTGACTTGAGAACTGTATCAGCTGCAACGGTAGCGATGAAAGCTGCTGTGTTTGCATATCTGAGGCAGCCCCAGTTGCTCAGCCAGCGGAGTCCGCCGGGGATCTTCTTTGCTTCATCACCGTTTACCCAGCGGTCACAGTGCTTCTTGACGTGCTTGATAGCGTCAGCGTCATTTGTATTTATAGCGTAGAGCAGCATAGCGCCCTGAAGGTTATCGTCCCAGCAGTGGCTCCAGCCGTAGGCGATAACGTCGCCCTCGCCGCGCATTCTGTCCAGATTGGGGAAGAAGCTCTTTGCATCTGCAAGGTACTTATCATCGCCTGTTGCGATATACAGCCAGTTTGCAGCGTAGAAGAGCTGATCGTAGCAGTGGCTCGATCTGTAGAAGCCCGATGCGTCGCTGTCATTATATACCGAATCGTTGGGTGATGACTTAGCCAGCTCATACATACTGTCTGCGTGCTTGAGGTAATCAGCCTTCTTTGAAGCTGAGATAGTGCCATCAAGTGCAGCTGCACCCGATGCCAGAGCCGCAGCCATTTCACCGATAACTGCACAGCAGCCCTTTGAACCCTTCAGAGCCGCACGAGCCTCTGCGATAGAATGGGAATTGTCCTCCATACCGTATTCAAGCAGCTCAACTGGGCCCCACCATGTGTGGTCGTGCTTACCGATACCTACCTGATAAACTACCTCTGTGCCCTTGTCGCAGTCAACAAAATAGTCAAGAACGAATTCCAGATTGTTCTCATATGTTGTTTTCAGTCCTGCCTTTTCAACGCCGTCAGGATACTGATAAAGTCCCCATGCCAGCATAGAAGCTGAATAAGCCATAGGAAGATTGAACTTTACATGGTCACCTGCATCGTACCAGCCGCCGAGAACGGGGTCCTGCATAGTGGAATCTGTTCTCCACTCAACGCGGTTCCAGTCGGGCAGAGGTCCTGCCTGCTGCACCTCATAGAAATACAGCGACTTGTCCAGTGCGTCTGCATAATTGAACTTGCTGTCGGCAGCCGTTGCAGTGCTCATATCTTTTGCGGGCATTGCGGTCACTGAGCTGGAAGCAAGCAGGACAGCAGCTAAAATGCCGCCTGTCAGTTTTTTCAGCATAGTAAAACTCTCCTCTCATTTTTTTAATTGCTCCGTAAAAAGCGGAGCTTCCTCACGAGTATACCATAGCTATACATAATAAATTATGCCATAGAACTTGTGAATTGTCAAGTGTAAAAGGAGCCGTAAAAGGCTGTATTCCGTAGGAAAGACGGTGATTTTATAGCAATAGCCAAAACGCCGCCGCGTTTTTTGTACAAAGTGACGGCGTTATCATAAATGACAAAATATGAAAATTGTGCTATAATGTAATCAATGTATGATATAGGGAGTTATATCTATATGAAGAAAATACTGAAACTTATTCCCTTGCTTGCGGTCATGTTGGTATCTCTTGCTGTTCCCATGCGCGGACACGCTCTTGATTTCGTCGGCTTCGCAGGCGACTCCGACTGGGCTGTAAGGAATATCAAGGGAATATCACAGAAAACTCTGTAAACAAGATACGGATAGGGGGATAACACCATGAAAAAAATACTGAGAATAATACCTGTCATCATTCTCATTCTGGGACTGATGATAGTACCAATGAAGAGCCGCGCTCTTGACTTCGGCGACTTCTCGGGCGACTCCGATTTCGGAGGCGGCTGGGACAGCGGCGGAGACTGGGACAGCGGCGGAGACTGGGACAGCGGAGGTTGGGACGACGACTATTCATACAGCGGAGGAAGCTCCTCGGGTTCTTTAGATATAGGCAGCCTTGGCTTTATCATCATTATCGTGATAGTGGTGATAATAATAGGCTCTTCAAGGTCTTCGGGCAGCTCATCACGCGGCTCTCAGACCCCCTATCGGGCTCCGCAGCAGACCAATCTGCGGAATATCAACGATTATCAGCAGATCGACCCGTCATTTGCACCGTCTGAATTTAAGGAGAAGCTGTCCAATCTCTATGTCCGCTTCCAGAATCAGTGGCAGGCTAAGGACCTCTCGCCTCTGCGCCCCTACCTTACCGACGCATATTTCTCGCAGATGGACAGGCAGCTCAATAACTACCGCCTGAACCGTCAGACCAACTATATCGAGCGTATAGCAGTGCTCAGCGTCGAGCTCCTCGGCTGGAAGCAGGAAAGCGGTATGGACGTTATGGTCGCCCGTATCAACACAAGGATAGTGGACTATGTCAAGGACGACCGCACAGGCAATATCATCCGCGGAAGCAATACCAGAGAGAAGTTCATGACCTATGAATGGTCACTGGTAAGGTCAACAGGTGTCCAGACCAGCCGCTCAACAGGCACAACATCACAGACCTGTCCGTACTGCGGCGCAAATGTGGACATAAATCAGTCTGCGGTATGTGAATACTGCGGCTCTGTGCTCCACACAGATACCTTCGACTGGGCTGTAAGCAATATCAGAGCTATATCCCAGAGAACAGTCTGATCACAGCATATAAACACAGCGGCGGCAGCAATGCCGCTGCTTTCGCAAAAAGGGCTGTCTGTGCCCCTTGAAACAGGAGGACTATATGCGGAAAAACCTGCTCATCTTCGACAGCTCTGCCGCTATCGGCAGGATAATCGCTCAGCGCTGCATGAACGCGGGACTGACCGCCGAGTGCTGCCGCCCTGCGATAAATGAGATGCTCCGCAGAGCGCCTTTCGGTGAATATGACGGTATACTGCTGTTCACCTACCGCGCCGATGAAAGGCTGCTGAAGCTTGTCCGCAATGCAGCCGAAAATGGCAGGTCGGTATTCATAGGGCTGTACACTCCCTCGGCGGCAGTCCGCAGGCACTTCCGACAGGCAGGCGCCGAGGAAATATTCATCATGCCCTGCTCGGTCCCCGATATATGCAGCAGCATTCTCCTGCACCTGAGCTGCGGCAGCTCCGCCATTGAACGGATAGAGCTGTTTCTCGAGGAAACAGGCTTTCCCAGAAGGCTCAGCGGCTTTCACTACCTCGCAAAGGCGGCGGAGCTGTGCATAAATGCTCCTCACCGTCTATGGGGCGGCATGGGCAGCATATATGAGGAGACCGCCGAGAGCTTTTCCACATCTCCAAAGCTTGTGGAAAGAGCGATGCGGAACCTTAGCTCACACATTCTCGAAAACGGCGCCCTCACAAGACTCACGGAGGGCAGACTTGCCGAAAAGCCCACAAATACCGAGCTTATCTGCGCTGTCTGTGATATGTTTTCGAGATTGTAAAAAATGTATATATGAAAGTACACTGAGTTTAAAAAAATAACGGAATTTGATTGACATTTTCTGCTCTTTGCGGTATAATTATCTTAATATAATGTTTGATACGGAAGGAAGGTATTAAAACAATGGCCAATGAAAAAAATCCAAAAGTCCTTATAGTTGACGACGATAAAAACATATGCGATCTTCTCAGACTATACCTCGAAAAGGACGGATACAGCGTTCTTTTATGCCATGACGGCGACGACGCTGTCGTTAAATTCAAAGCTCTGAGCCCCGATATGGTGCTTCTTGATATAATGCTCCCCGGAAAGGACGGCTGGCAGGTCTGCCGCGAGATCAGAAAGATCTCGAATGTCCCGATAATCATGATAACTGCCAAGGGAGAGACCATCGACAAGGTCATCGGTCTTGAACTGGGTGCTGACGACTATATAGTAAAGCCCTTCGACGCAAAGGAGGTCATTGCCCGTATCAACGCTGTTACACGCCGCGTTGGCACAGGTATGGCTGAGCCCGAGTCAAAGGAAGTCCACTACGACAAGCTCTCTGTCAATATGGACAGCTATGAGCTGAAGGTCAACGGCAAGAATATCGATACCCCCCCTAAGGAGCTGGAGCTTCTTTATTACCTTGCTTCCAATCCCAACAGAGTTTATACCCGTGACCAGCTTCTTGATGAGGTCTGGGGCTTCGAGTACTACGGCGACTCCAGAACTATCGACGTCCACATCAAGCGTCTCCGCGAAAAGCTGGAGGGCGTTTCCGACAAGTGGACCCTCAAGACAGTATGGGGCGTAGGCTACAAGTTTGAAGCAGAAGAAGAGGAATAAGCTCTCATTAACTTCAAAGCATAAAGGGGACGCTCAGTCCCCTTATTTTGTATTGAGGTGATACCCTTGAAAAACAAAAAAAGCTCTTATGACAAGCTTTTCATATTCATTGCTGTTATACTGCTGTCGCTGAATATAGTCATAGGCGTTATACTTATAACCGTCAGCTCTGCGGTATACAAGTCCACCAAGCTTGACGAGCTCCAGTCCATAGGCGACCTTTTCATAAGCTGTATGCAGGACAACTACCTTGTGACAAGGGACACTCGTTCCGAGACCACCAAGAACCTGCATAAGAAATTCTCGTCAAAATATCACCTGATGATATATATTTACGACGAGAACGGCAACTGCGTCCTCTCTGACGCGGATTACAGGGAAGACCCAAAAAAGGTGATAAAGAACAGCTCTAAAATGACCGTGGCAGAGGTGGAAAAGCTGAGCAAAAAGGACTTCCTTGATATCGAAAGCAGCAATATCTCCGCAAGCGAGCCCTATATGCTCTACGGTACCTGCTTCTTCCTCAGCGGTGAGAATGACCTCGTCCCCTCAAGGATGTTCGCGAAGATATACGCAAAATCAAACGATATCAATTCCTTCTCGGTCAAGATAGCCGTGTTCTATACCCTGTTCTGTGCGCTGAGCCTTGCTGTTCAGCTTTTACTTATAAAGCGCAGGTTCAACAGGCTGTCCGCATATGAGAACGAATTCAGACGAATAAGCGAGATGTACGCAAAGCGCGACTTCTCGGAGCAGATACCCACAGACGTTCCCTATACCTCCCCCGAGATAGCCGACTACGTCAACGCAGTCGCTGCGGACGTCGCAAAGAGCGAGGAGACCAGCAAGACCTTCATCGCCAACGTATCTCACGAGCTGAGAACTCCTATCACTACCATCGGCGGTTTTGTTGACGGTATCCTCGACGGAACTATCCCCAAGACCAGACAGAACGAATACCTTGTGCTGGTGTCAAAGGAGATAAAGCGCCTTCGCATCCTCATCTCCTCCATGCTCAATATGTCACGCTTCGAGACAGGTACCCTCAGACCCAATTTCCGCGACGTAAACCTGACAGAAATAGTCATTCAGACCGTTCTCATGTTCGAGAAGAAGATAGAGGACAAAAACTTAGAGGTAGAGGGTCTCGGCAGCGAGCGTATGTCCGCTGAGGTGGACCCCGACCTTATCCAGCAGGTAGTGTATAACCTTGTGGAAAACGCTGTAAAGTTCATCAATACGGGAGGTACCCTCTCCTTCAGGTTTGAGCGTTCCATAAACGGTATCTGCACCATAGGCATAAAGAATACAGGCGAGGGTCTCAAGAACGACGAGATATCGCAGGTATTCGACCGCTTCTACAAGACTGACTCCTCCCGCGGCAAGGATACAACGGGTCTGGGTCTCGGTCTTGCCATCTCACGAAAGATAGTTCATCTCCACCACGGTCACATAGTAGTCAAGAGCGTGTACGGAGAATATACGGAGTTTCTCATACAGATACCCGAGAAACAGCCTAAAAAGAAAGGATAATCAATGGACGAAAGAGATTATTTTTACGGCAGCGGCTCTCAGCAGCCCTATGTCCCCAAGCATGAAAAGCCCGCTTCGGATAATTCCTACGGCAGCAGTGATATGCAGGAGCTCAGGCAGCAGCAGCCAAACGGCTACGGCAGTCAGCCCTCTCCTCCCCCATATGAGCAGCAGGGCAGCAGTTACGGTCAGGGTGCCGCTCCCTACGGAAGACCTCAGCAGAACTACGGTCAGCCCATCCGGAACAACGGCTATCCCCAGCAGGGCGGCTACAGTCAGCCGAACAGCGGTTTCGGTCAGCAGAATAACAGCTACGGTCAGCAGCCCTCGGGCTTCGGTCAGAGCGGCTACAATCAGCCCAACAGCGGTTACAGACAGCCCGATTATAATCAGCCCCGCCGCCCCGTGTACGATAAGTTCATGTATGAACCCATAGGCTTTGAGGAGCTGGAAAAAGGCTCTCCTGCCATGAATTATCCCAGCGATGAGCAGCTGAAAGGCAGGAACAATACCGCCATCAAGCGTCTTTTCGCTGTACTTGTGGCAATTTCAGCAGGACTCTCCATATTCGGCATTGTCCACGACATCGTGAAAAGCGACTCCATCGTGGATAAGATAGGCTCTCCGCAGGCAGTAGTGCTCTATAAGGAGCACAAACCCGACGGTGCCACCGATGACAGTAACTACAAGGACGCAAACGGCAGGTACACTCCCGAGGGCGCAGCTGCTCTCGTAAGACCCTCCATCGTCAAGATATACACCTATGCGGACTACGCAGGCTATACCGCAAAGCGTCCGCTGGGAACAGGCTCGGGCATTGTCCTCAACGAGGACGGCTACATCGTCACAAATGCCCATGTTCTTGAAGCAGAGGGCTACCACAGGATAGAGACAATGGACGGCGACTTCTACGATGCCAAGATTATCGGCAGGGACGCAAAGACCGATATCGCTGTGATAAAGGTCAATGCCGAGGGTCTGGTTCCCGCTACTTTAGGCGACTCCGATGAGGCAGTTGTGGGCGAGACCGTTATCGCCATAGGAAACCCTGCAAACCTCGCCAGCACCGTTACCGACGGTATCGTATCCGCCGTTAACCGCAAGATAAGAAGCGATTCTACAGGCTTTGAGATGGACTGCATTCAGACCAATGCGGAGATAAGCCCCGGTAACTCGGGCGGCGCTCTGGTCAATATGTACGGTCAGGTCATCGGTATCACCTCCTCAAAGTACGTCAGCAACGACCTTGAGGGTCTGGGCTTTGCAATAACCATAAACGAGGCTTATCCCGTTATCGAGGAGCTTGCCAAGAACGGCTTCGTGGCAGGACGCTTCAGGATAGGCATTCAGCTCATAGACATGGCTTCCGAATCGAAGCTTGCAACTATTGAGGAAAAGCTGGGCTATGAGCTCCCCGACGACTTCAAGGGAGTCTATATCGAGAAGATAGACAAGGAATGCGATATCGCCAATACCGAGCTGAGGGAGGGCGACTTCATCGTGGAGATAAACGGCAAGACCATTACCACCTACGATGAGCTCTACGACACCATCAGCAGCCAGTATGAAGCCGGGGACAAGGTGCCTGCGACCTGTGCTCACGTCGGTAAGGACGGCACTGTGAGATACTACAATATCGAGTTCAAGCTCATGGAGGATACCTCAGGCAATTACTGATCCATAAGACCTTTCGGGCGTTTAGAGTTAACGCCTGCAACTCCTCCTGCTGCACCGCAGATGGTCAGCAGGAGGAGCTTTTTTATGCCTGCGGGCTCACCGAGCAGGATAACCCCTGCTGCAGCTATGACTGCATACATAAGGGCTCCGCAAAGAGAGCCGCCAAAGAGTCCCCACCTGCGTCTGTACTTACCGTATACATAGGCGCCGATACAAGCACCTGCCCCGAGGGAAAAGCCTGCAAACGCCTTGGAAAGTCCCATTTCCCCCATTACATAGTATATGAGCGCCGCAGACAGTACCGCTGCTGCCGCCGTAAAGACAAGTCCGCAGCACACTGCCGCTGTCATACTCAGTATACCGCTTGCCCACAGGCTTTTTCTGTGTCTGCGCATAAAAAACCTCCGTCATAGAATACTGTGTAATTCTATGCGGAGGTGTTTATTTTTATTCTTCTTCGTCGTCCTTCTTCTTGTTTTTCTTCTTGGACTTCTTGTCTGCGTCGTCATCATCGTCAACTACTGCTGCTGCGGCAACTGCTGATGACTTCTTGCCTGATGCCTTTGCTTCCTTGATACGCTCTGCTGCGGTAACGTTCTCGGTGATAGCCCAGTTCTTTATTCTGAGCTTGTGCTTAGCGCCGCCTGTCTCGATAACGACTGTATCCTCGCCCACGCTTACAACGATACCGACGATACCGCCGCCAGTGACGATCTCATCGCCGATCTGGAGGCTCTCCTGCATCTCCTTGAGCTCTCTGTCGCGCTTCTTCTGGGGTCTGATAGCCATGAAGTAGAGCAGCACGAACATGATGATGAGCATAAGGGGCATTGAAAGCAAGCTCATGCCGCCGGGCTGCTGACCGTTTGCTGCGGATGACTCTCCCTCTGCAAATGCGTTGAGAGCTGTTGAACCTGCCATAGCCATTGTACAAACAGCTGCGGCAAGAGAGGTTATTATCTTCTTATTCATATTATTTCTCCTATCGTTCGGGATTGTATTTCATACAATGGATATTATAACACATATCGGTGAGTTTTGCAAGTCCTTTTTCACCGATTTTCCGCATTTTTTATAGGCATATCGCAAAAAAGAGCCGCTCCCTTTACGGGAACGGCTCCTGTCGTTATATCTCTGATCAAACGAGCTTGATGATAGCCATTTCAGCGGCGTCACCGCGGCGGGGACCGATCTTAACGATCTGTGTGTAACCACCGTTTCTCTCTGCATACTTGGGAGCGATCTCGTCGATAAGCTTCTTAGCAACGGACTCCTTTGTGATGTAAGAGAACACCTGACGCTTGGAGTGCAGATCATCATTTTTACCGATAGTGATCATTTTTTCTGCAACTGCACGAACTTCCTTAGCTCTTGTAACGGTAGTTTCGATCTGACCGTTCTCAAGCAGGAAAGTAACCATGCCTCTGAGCATAGCCTTTCTATGATCAGATGTTCTGCCCAGTTTTCTTGTACCCGGCATTGTATTCACTCCTTTTTATAGTGGTGCGCTAAACGCACGATTTATGGTTTATTCCTCTTCGGAGGAGAGGTCAAAGCCCAGTGACTGGAGCTTTTCCTTGACCTCGTCGAAGGACTTCTTTCCAAGGTTTCTAACCTTCATCATTTCTTCCTCAGACTTATTGATCAAGTCATCTACGGTATTGATACCTGCACGCTTCAGACAATTGAATGAACGTACAGATAAGTCAAGATCCTCAATGGTCATCTCAAGGATTTTTTCCTTCCCCTTCTCATCCTTTTCAACAAGGACCTCAGCCAGTCCTGCCTCTTCTGAGAGGTCGATGAACAGCTTCAGATGCTCGTTGAGGAGATTGGCTGCCTGTGATAATGCTTCCTTAGCGGAGATTGTACCGTCTGTCCATACCTCCATGGTAAGCTTATCATAGTCGGTGACCTGACCGAGTCGTGTATCCTCTACGGTGTAATTCACCTTAAGAACAGGAGTATAGATGCTGTCTACGGCGATAACGTCAACGGGGAGGTTGATCTGCTTCTTGTTTCTTTCTGCGGAAACATAGCCTCTTCCTCTGTCGATGGTGATCTCCATATAGAGCTTTGCGTCCTTACCCAGTGTAGCGATGTGCATACCGGGATCGAGGATATTCACCTCAGAGTCGGTTTTTATATCGCCGGCAGTAATTTCACATTCGCCCTCTGCCTCTATATATACTGTCTTAGGGCCTTCGCCGTAAAGCTTAGCCGTCAGTCCTTTAATACTGAGGATTATTTCGGTAACGTCTTCTTTTACGCCCGGAATAGTTGACAACTCATGGTGTACTGTACCATCCTTGCCCGAAAGCTTTACAGATGTTACAGCCACACCCGGAAGTGAGGAGAGCAGCACACGTCTGAGGCTGTTTCCAAGTGTAATACCGTATCCACGCTCCAGCGGTGCTAAAACGAATTTGCCGTATTTGCCGTCACTTTTAAGCTCGACGATCTCAATATCAGGCTTATTAATTTTTTCCAGCATAAAAACCCTCCTATTTCGCAATTAATGTTGATTTCGAATACTGACGCTTCAAGTATATCCCTTTGATTACTTGGAGTACAGCTCGACGATGAGGTGAGTAGCTACCTCGTAGTCAATATCCTCAGCTGAGGGAAGACGATTTACTGTAGCGGAGAAGTCATCCTTGTTAGCTGTGAGCCATACAGGAACGAGTCTGTCCTTAGTCTCTTCTACTGTAGCCTTGAACTTCTCGGAAGTTCTGTCCTTTTCTCTGAGGGCGATAACGTCGCCAACCTTAACTCTATAGGAAGGAATGTTTACCTTCTTGCCGTTTACTGTGTAGTGGCTGTGTACAACGAGCTGTCTTGCTTCTCTTCTTGTGAGAGCCAGGCCCATTCTGTATACAACACTGTCAAGTCTGGATTCGAGACAAGTGATAAGGTTATCACCGGCCTTACCCTCCATCTTCTCAGCGATCGCAAAGTAGTGTCTGAACTGCTTTTCGAGTACGCCGTAGATGAACTTCAGCTTCTGCTTTTCCTTCAGCTGAAGACCGTATTCAGAGATCTTCTTTCTGTTGTTTGCGTTCTTGAAACGGATGGACTCCTTCTTGGAAACGCCCATAACAGCAGGGCTGATGCCCAGATATCTGCACTTTTTAAGAATTGGTTCCTTCTGTACTGCCATTTTAATACACCTCCAATTTGATCAGACACGACGTCTCTTAGGCGGACGGCAGCCATTGTGCGGGATAGGTGTTACGTCCTTGATCATTCTTACCTCAAGGCCTACTGTCTGAAGTGCTCTGATTGCAGCTTCACGACCTGCACCGGGTCCCTTTACATATACTTCAACGTTCTTGAGGCCGTGCTCCATAGCAGCCTTTGCAGCTGTCTCAGCAGCAGTCTGTGCTGCGAAAGGAGTTGACTTCTTTGAGCCTCTGAAGCCGAGTTCGCCTGCGCTTGCCCAAGAGATAGCGTTTCCGGCTGTATCTGTGATCGTAACGATCGTGTTATTGAAAGTGGACTGGATATGAACAGCGCCGCTTTCGATATTCTTACGTTCTCTACGTCTTCTGACAGTAGTAACTTTTTTACCCTTCTGCTGTGCCAAAGCTCATGACCTCCTTACTTCTTCTTGTTAGCGATAGTCTTTACAGGGCCCTTGCGGGTTCTTGCGTTTGTCTTTGTTCTCTGTCCTCTTACGGGGAGACCCTTACGGTGACGAACGCCTCTGTAGCAGCCTATTTCAACAAGTCTCTTGATGTTAAGAGCAACTTCACGGCGGAGGTCACCCTCAACTGTGTAATGCTCATCGATATAATCACGAAGCTTAGCTACATCCTCCTCAGCGAGATCCTTTACTCTTACGTCAGGATCAACGCCTGTTGCTGCGAGGATATTTGTTGCAGTCTGACGACCGATTCCGTAGATATAAGTGAGACCGATTTCGATTCTCTTATTCTTGGGAAGGTCAACACCGGCTATTCTTGCCATATTATAATTGCACCTCCATTAATGCGCTCGGGGATCAGCCCTGACGCTGCTTATGCTTTGGGTTTTCGCAGATCACCATGATTCTGCCTTTACGTTTAATAACCTTGCACTTTTCGCAAATAGGTTTTACTGAAGGTCTGACTTTCATTGAAAATACCTCCTTTAGCGGATAGCGGATAATGAATATCCTGTATTATTACTTAACGCGCCATGTTATACGGCCCTTTGACAGGTCGTATGGTGACATTTCAAGCTTTACCTTGTCACCGGGTACGATTCTGATATAATTCATTCTGAGCTTGCCCGAAACGTGGGATAATACCTCGTGTCCGTTCTCAAGCTGAACCTTAAACATTGCATTTGGCAGAGCGTCGGTTACAACGCCCTCAACCTCGATTACATCTTCTTTTGACACTTTGAATAACCTCCTTTACTCAGCGCTTCCGAACTGCTTCAGAGCGTTCCTGAGTTTTTTATCAGTTATATCGTTTAGATCGATCATACTGTCTGTAACGCGGATATGCTTTATATTCTTGCGCTTGGGTTTATCGAGCTTTCTGCTCCTGCCGTCTGCTATAAAGCAATATTTTTCGTCGGTACCGACTACTGCGAAGAAGCCTCCGCCGTCTCGTCCCGCCTCCGCTCTTACAACAGAGCCTTTCATCAGCTTCACAATGTTGTCCTCCGTCAGGGCTGTGTCAATATAACGGGACCGTCAGGAGTTATTGCGATCATATGCTCAAAGTGAGCTGAAAGTGAACCACTTTTTGTAACGACTGTCCAGTTGTCTTTCATGACCTTGACGTCGTCTCCCTTGATATTTATCATGGGCTCGATGCAGATTGTCATACCCGCAACCAGTCTGGGTCCGTGACCTGCCTTACCCCAGTTCGGTACTTCGGGTGATTCATGAACTTCTCTGCCGATTCCGTGGCCGCAGTAATTTCTTACGATTCCGTAGCCTCGTGAAGCACAATACTCTTCAACAGCATGAGAAATATCTCCGACTCTTGCGCCAACCTGAGCCTGAGCTATGCCCTCGAAAAGGCTTTGCTCTGTAACCTCAAGCAATGCTTTAGCTTCATCAGAAATTTTGCCAACAGGGAAGGTCCAGCAGCTGTCTCCGTTGAAGCCCTTGTACGCAGCTCCCGTGTCGATGCTTACTATATCGCCTTCTTTAAGTCTGTGGCTTGCCTTGGGGATACCGTGGATTATCTCCTCGTTTACCGAGATACAAGCGTTCCCGGGAAATCCGTAAAGGCCTTTGAAGCAGGACTTCACGCCGTGGCGGGCATAATACTCGCCGACCAGCTTATCAACGTCAAGTGTTGACATTCCTGCTCTTAATCTTTCGCCCGCATACCATATTGCGCCGCAGGTAATCCTACCTGCTTCACGCATTATGGCTAATTCGGACTTTGATTTGATAGTTATGCTCATTACTTCTCTACTCCTACTGCCTGCAGAGTGAGCTTAGAAGTATCAGCGACCTCTTCCTGACCGATAACAGTGACAAGCTTGCCCTGCTTCTCGTAATAGTCCTTGAGAGGAGCTGTCTTTTCGTGATAAGTTGCAAGTCTGTCGAGAACGACTTCGGGCTGATCGTCCTTACGAACGATAGTCTTGTCGCCGCACTTATCGCAAACACCCTCGACCTTTGTAGGCTTGTATTCGATATGGTAGGAAGCTCCGCATCCCTGGCAGACTCTTCTGCCCGAGACTCTCTGTTTGATAGTCTCATCGGGAACGCTGATCTCGATAACCTTATCGATCTGGATGTTCATTTTGTCAAGAGCCTCTGCCTGAGGGACCGTTCTCGGGAAACCGTCGAGGATGAAACCGTTTTTGCAGTCGTCCTCAGCGATCCTCTCCTTCAGGATACCGATAACGATATCGTCTGATACGAGAGCACCCGCGTCCATAGCAGCCTTAGCCTTAAGGCCGTACTCTGTGCCGTTCTTGGCGGCTTCGCGGAGGATATTGCCTGTTGATATCTGAGGAATATTCAGAGCGTCGGAAACAACCTCTGCCTGAGTACCCTTGCCTGCGCCGGGGGCGCCTAAAAAGATAAGGTTCATATGTGTCGGTCCTCCTTTACTGTAAGAAGCCCTTATGATGACGCATCATAAGATGTGATTCAAGTGTTCTTGTAGTTTCAAGCGCAACGCTTACTGCGATAAGGATCGTAGTACCGCCCATTGAAAGTGATCTGAGCTGATCGTCTGCCATCGAGATGAAGATCGGGATAACAGCGATGATGCCGAGGAAGATCGCACCCACGAGAGAGATCTTGTTGAGGACTCTCTGGATATAATCGGAAGTGGGCTTACCGGGTCTGATACCGGGGATACCGCCGTTTGACTGACGGAGATTGTTTGCGATCTCAACAGGGTTGTACTGGATCGAAACGTAGAAGTAGTTGAACGCAATGATGAGCAGGAAGTAGATAGCTGCATAGGTCCAGTTTCTTGTGCTGAAGAACTTCATGAAGTGGTAATAGAAACCGCTTGTCTTTGTAGGAGCTCCTGCAAACAGCTCAATGGTCTGGGGAAGAGACATAAACGACATAGCGAAGATGATAGGCATAACGCCGCTCATGATGACCTTTATCGGGATATGTGTCTTCTGTCCGCCGTACTGCTTTCTGCCGACTACGCGCTTTGCGTACTGTATCGGGATACGTCTTTCTGCCTCGTTCATGAAGACGATGAAAGCGATCTCCGCAACTATGAATAAGAGATAGCCCAGTGATACGAAGAGGTACTTGCTGGGGTTATCCTTAGTGAGCTTTACGAGAAGGGCTGCGTCGGTGGGGAATCTTGCTGCGATACCTGCAAAGAGGAGCACAGAGATACCGTTTCCGATACCCTTGTCGCTGATCCTGTTACCCATCCAGACAACGATGAGAGCACCTGCTACGAAGCAAGCGATGATAACGAAGGCTGCGAAAGCGCCCTCTCCGCCGCTGCTGTACTTGAGTGCGTGGAGCACTCCGCCGTCCTCAGCATCAACGTTCATACGCTTGAGTATGAGGTAATATCCGTAGGACATTACTACTGCGAGGATCATAGCAACGAATGCCGTGATCTTGTCGATCTTTTTTCTTCCCTCTTCTCCCTCATCGCGCATACGCTCGAGAGGAGGCAGTGCATAAGTAAGCAGCTGCATGATGATGGAAGCGTTGATGAATGGTGTGATCGAAAGTGAAAACATTGTAGCCTGTGACATTGCACCACCGGTGATGGTGTTCATATAGTCCAGGAAGCCTCCGTCGGAAGCCTTTGTATCCATCCATGTCCTTACGACATCGGAATTCAGATAAGGAACTGCTACTGCACAGCCGAATCTGAACAGGATGATCATGAATAATGTGTATAAGATCTTTTTTCTGATCTCGGGGACGCCCCATGCCTTTCTCAAGGTCTGAAACACATTACATCACCTCTGCTTTCCCGCCAGCCTTTTCTATTTTTTCGATAGCGCTCTGTGAGAATTTAGCAGCCTTTACAGTTAACTTAGCGGAAAGCTCTCCGTTACCGAGGATCTTTACTCCGTCATAAACCTTCTTAACGAGACCCGAAGCCACGAGAAGCTCTGTGTCTACTACTGTGCCGTCCTTGAACTTGTTAAGATCGGAAACGTTAACGATAGCATACTTTGTTGCAAAGATGTTATTGAAGCCTCTCTTAGGGATTCTTCTTGCGAGGGGCATCTGACCGCCTTCAAAGCCGATCCTTACGCCGCCGCCGCTGCGGGCATTCTGACCCTTATGGCCCTTGCCTGCTGTCTTGCCGTTGCCCGAACCGTGGCCTCTGCCTATACGCTTTACAGCCTTGTTTGAATCGAGCGCAGGTGTTAATTCATGTATCTTCATACCGTTGCACCTCCTTGTTTACGCTTCTGTAACCTCAACGAGGTGTGAGATCTTCTTGATTTTTCCGTTTGTCTGCTCATTGTCGGGCTGTGTTGTAACATCTCCGACCTTCTTGAGGCCAAGTGACTGAGCAGTAGCGATCTGGTCCTGCTTTCTACCAATGAGACTCTTTACGAGCTTGATATTCTTTGCCATTTCTTACTGCCTCCTTAACCTAATATTTCCTTAACGGTCTTTCCTCTCTTAGCAGCAACATCCTTTGCGGAAGTGCAGTTTACGAGGCCGTTGATAGTAGCTCTTACTACATTGCAGGGGTTATTTGAACGCAGTGACTTTGTTCTGATGTCCTTGATGCCTGCTACTTCGATCACGGCACGAACAGGACCGCCTGCGATAACGCCGGTACCGGGTGCAGCGGGCTTCATGAGAACTCTGCCTGCGCCGAATGCGCCAACGATTTCGTGAGGGATAGTAGTTCCCTTGAGAGAAACCTTTACAAGGTTCTTCTTTGCGTCCTCGATGCCCTTACGGATAGCATCGGGAACTTCTCCTGACTTTCCAAGACCGAAGCCTACTGTACCGTTACCGTCACCGACAACAACCAGTGCGGAGAACTTCATGATACGTCCGCCCTTAACTGTCTTTGATACACGGTTGATAGCAACAACCTTCTCAGCGAACTCAGGAGCCTGTGTTTCAATATTAGCCATTGTTTTACCTCCCTCTTAGAACTTTAATCCGTTTTCACGGGCGCCCTCTGCGAGTTCCTTGACTCTGCCGTGGTAGAGGTAGCCGCCTCTGTCGAAAACAACTTCGCTGATTCCCTTATCAGCTGCGTTCTTTGCGATCATCTCGCCGACCTTGCGAGCACCCTCAACGTTGCCGCCGTTGCCCTCAAAGCCCTTATCCATACTTGATGCAGAAGCAAGAGTAACACCGTTTACATCATCGATGAGCTGAGCATAGATGTGCTTTGTTGAACGGAACACATTGAGACGGGGACGCTCGGGAGTTCCTGAGATCTTTGCACGAACTCTGCGGTGTCTCTTTAATCTTGCCTTATTGCTGTCAAATTTCTTAATCATAGCAATTTGCTCCTTTTAATTACTTCTTGCCCTTACCGGCCTTACCTTCCTTGCGGATGATATGCTCGCCTTCGTATCTGATGCCCTTGCCCTTGTAAGGCTCAGGGGGACGCTTTTCGCGAATCTCAGCTGCAAACTGACCTACAGCCTGCTTGTCGATACCGCTTACGACGATCTTGTTGGGCTGGGGAACTTCGAGCTTGATAGCGTCTGTTTCCTCAAGTACAACAGGATGTGAGAAGCCAAGGTTAAGATTTACCTTGTTGCCGCTCTTTG
Source organism: Ruminococcus flavefaciens (assembly GCF_900116855.1). Taxonomy (GTDB): domain Bacteria; phylum Bacillota; class Clostridia; order Oscillospirales; family Ruminococcaceae; genus Ruminococcus; species Ruminococcus flavefaciens_R. The sequence continues at coordinate 235,004 of NZ_UETD01000005.1, read as the reverse complement.
CAGCACGGTAGCCGACACCCTCGATCTCGAGAGTCTTGGAATATCCGTTTGTTACACCCTCAACCATGTTGTTGATGAGTGTTCTTGTAAGACCGTGAAGTGAGCGATGACGCTTGTCGTCGCTGGGTCTTGTAACTGTTATAGTGCCGTTCTCGACCTCTATGCCGAGCTCAGGGCTGAACTGTCTTGTAAGCTCACCCTTAGGTCCCTTTACAGTGAGAAGATTGTTCTCATTCTTTACTTCTACACCTGCAGGAACGCTTATAGGCATTTTACCGATTCTTGACATGATCGATATCCTCCTTACCAGATGTATGCGAGGACCTCGCCGCCGACGTTGAGCTCTCTTGCCTTCTTGTCGGTTACGATTCCCTTTGAAGTTGAAACGATTGCAATACCAAGGCCTTTTCTTACCTTAGGCATATCTGCGCAGCTTGAGTAGATACGCAGACCGGGCTTTGAAACTCTTCTGAGTCCGGTTATAACGGGAGACTTGTTGTCGCCGTATTTAAGCGTGATCCTGATAACACCCTGCTTTCCGTCTTCGATGAGCTGGAAGCCCTTTACATAGCCCTCGTCTACGAGGATCTGTGTGATGTCCTTCTTTACTCTTGAAGCGGGAACGTCAACAGTGGCGTGCTTAGCAGTATTCGCATTGCGAATTCTTGTTAAAAGATCAGCGATTGTATCAGTTATCTGCATGCCGAATGACCTCCTTCTTGTATTTTACCAGCTTGCCTTTTTAACACCAGGAATCTGACCGTCGTGTGCAAGCTCTCTGAAACAGATACGGCAGATGCCGAACTTTCTGAGATATGCGTGCGGTCTGCCACAGATCTTACATCTGTTGTAAGCTCTTGTGGAATACTTGGGAGTTCTCTGCTGCTTATTGATCATTGCCTTCTTAGCCATTTCTTTTCCTCCCTGATTACTTGATGAATGGAGCACCCAGAAGTGAAAGGAGCTCACGAGCTTCTTCATCAGTCTGTGCTGTTGTGATGAAGTTGATATCCATACCTCTTACCTTGTCGATCTTGTCGTACTCGATCTCAGGGAAGATGAGCTGTTCCTTGATACCTGTTGAATAGTTGCCCTTGCCATCGAATGAATTTGCGCTTATACCTCTGAAGTCACGAACGCGGGGGAACGCAACGTTAAAGAGCTTATTTACGAATTCATACATTCTTTCGCCTCTGAGAGTAACTTTAACGCCGATAGGCATACCCTCACGGAGCTTGAAGTTTGCAACTGACTTCTTAGCTCTGCACACTACAGGCTTCTGACCTGTGATAGCTGCGAGATCGGTCATGATGGCGTCGATGACCTTTGCGTTGTCCTTTGCTTCACCTGCGCCGACATTGATAACAACCTTGTCGAGCTTGGGGATCTGCATTACGCTCTTATAGCCGAACTTCTTCATAAGTGCAGGAGCAACGTCGCTAACATAAAAATCCTTTAAACTTGCCATGTCGTTTCTCCTTTACTATTATTCAAAAGACTTTCCGCACTTCTTGCAAACGCGGAGCTTCTTGCCGTCCTCTACAACGTGGCCGATTCTTGTTGCCTTGCCGCACTTGGGGCAAACCAGCTGAACCTTGCTTGCGTAAACGGGAGCCTCAGTCTTGATGATGCCGCCCTTTTCGCCCATTCTTGTAGGCTTAACGTGCTTTGTGATCATGTTGATGCCCTCAACGATGACCTTATCTTCCTTGGGGCTGACCTCTACGACCTTACCGGTCTTTCTGTCGCCCTTGCTGTCGAATTTATCCTCGTACTTGCCGGTGAGAAGGATTACAGTGTCACCGGTTTTAACGTGTACTTTACTCATAATCGAATGACACCTCCATTAAAGAACTTCAGGAGCGAGGCTGAGGATCTTTGTATACTCCTTTTCACGGAGCTCCTTAGCAACGGGCCCGAAGATACGGGTTCCCCTGGGGTTCTTGTCTTCCTTAATAATAACAGCAGCGTTCTCATCAAAGCGGATGTAAGTACCGTCCTCTCTTCTGAGACCCTTTGCTGAACGAACGATAACTGCCTTTACAACATCGCCCTTCTTTACAACGCCTCCGGGTGTTGCTTTCTTAACTGAAGCAACTACAACATCGCCGATATTTGCATATCTTCTGCGTGTACCTCCCAGAACTCTGATACACATAAGCTCCTTAGCGCCAGTGTTATCAGCGACTTTAAGATAAGTCTGCATCTGTATCACAGCGAGTTCCTCCTTTCAAGCTTTAAGCTTCTATCAAAATTACTTAGCCTTTTCAATGATATTTGTCACACGCCATCTCTTATCCTTGGAAAGCGGACGTGTTTCCATAACCTCAACGCGGTCACCGATCCTGCACTCATTGTTTTCATCGTGAGCCTTAAGCTTAACGGTACGCTTGATGATCTTCTTATAAAGCGGGTGTTTAACGTTATCAACGATAGCAACTACGACGGTTTTATCCATCTTATCGCTTACAACCTTACCTACTCTTGTTTTTCTAAGGTTTCTCTCAGTAGACATTAGCTAAATCCTCCCTTTCTTACTGCTCTGCAGCAAGCTCTGCCTCACGCAGAGATGTCTTTATGCGTGCAATATCCTTCTTTACAGCCTTGAGACGAGCTGTATTATCAAGCTGATTTATAGCCAGCTGGAAACGAAGAGCGAAGAGCTCCTCCTTGAGGCTGGCGAGCTTCTCGTTGAGCTCATCAACTGACATTTCTCTGATTTCCGATGCCTTCATTACTGCTCAACCTCCTGCTCTGCCTTTGTTACGAACTTACACTTGATAGGAAGCTTGTGCATAGCGAGACGCATAGCTTCTCTTGCAGTTTCCTCAGCTACGCCCTTGATCTCAAAGAGAACTCTGCCGGGCTTAACTACTGCTACCCAGTACTCGGGTGAACCCTTACCTGAACCCATTCGTGTTTCAGCGGGCTTCTCTGTGATAGGCTTGTCGGGGAAGATCTTGATCCAAACCTGACCGCCTCTCTTGATGTAACGGGTCATTGCGATACGGGCAGACTCGATCTGGTTGGATGTGATCCAAGCAGGCTCGAGTGCCTGAAGACCGTAATCACCGTAAGTTACCTTATTTCCTCTGTATGCCTTACCCTTCAGACGTCCTCTGTGGACTCTGCGGTACTTAACTCTCTTCGGAAGCAGCATTACTGATTACCTCCTTCTCTTTTAGCGTCACGATTGAAATTTCTGTTTCCGCCTCTTCTGTTACCGTCACGTCTGTCGTCACGGCGGCGTCTGTCATTATTTCTTGTATCGTTCTTGCGCTCGATCTTTTCTCTCTGAGCAGCTGCCTTTGCAGCGTCGCCCTTGAGAACTTCGCCCTTGTAGATCCAAACCTTTACGCCAAGCTTGCCGTATGTTGTATCAGCCTCAGCGAAACCGTAGTCGATGTCAGCACGGATAGTCTGGAGCGGGATAGTACCCTCGTGGTAGCTCTCGCTTCTTGCGATCTCGGCACCGGCAAGTCTGCCTGAAACCTTGACCTTGATACCCTTTGCGCCAAGACGCATTGTTCTGCCGATAGACTGCTTCATAGCTCTTCTGAAAGATACTCTGTTCTCGAGGTCGAGAGCGATCTTCTCTGCTACGAGCTGGCTGTCCATATCGGGCTGCTTTACTTCAATTATGTTGACGAGAACCTGCTTGTTCATCATCTTCTCGAGCTGTGCTCTGAGCTTCTCGATCTCTGCGCCGCCTCTGCCGATAACGATACCGGGCTTAGCGCAGTGGATGTGGATTCTAACCTTATCAGCAAAACGCTCGATCTCGATTCTCGGAACGCCTGCAGCATACAGGCTCTTCTTGATGAAGTTACGAACGTTGTAATCCTCTACGAGAGTGTTGCCGAAATCGGACTTATTTGCATACCAGCGAGAATCCCAATCCTTTATAACGCCGACACGAAGACCGTGCGGATTAACTTTCTGGCCCATTCTTCAAACCTCCTTGGGATTATTCTTTTTCTTTAAGAACAACTGTGATGTGTGATGTTCTCTTTAAAATTCTATATGCTCTGCCATGTGCTCTCGGCATGATTCTCTTCATGATAGGACCGGGTGTTACGAAGCACTCGGAAACTACGAGATTATCCTTATCCATGCTGAAGTTGTTTTCAGCGTTTGCCTGAGCGGACTTAACAAGCTTTGCAACGATAGGGCTTGCAGCCTTAGGAGTAAGATCTAAAGTAGCTAAAGCGAGATCAACAGGCTTGTTTCTGATAAGATCCAGAACAATCTGCACCTTTCTGGGTGATATACGAGCATTTCTTAAATAAGCTCTTGCTTCCATCTCTGAACTCCTCCTTCCGCTTATTTCTTACCGTTGTTGGATGTCTTTGAGCCTGCGTGGCCCTTGTAAGTTCTTGTAGGAGCAAACTCACCGAGCTTGTGACCTACCATATCCTCTGTTACATATACCGGAACGTGCTTACGACCGTCATGTACAGCAAATGTGTGACCTACAAAATCAGGGAATATTGTTGAAGAACGGCTCCATGTCTTGAGGACCTTCTTCTCACCTGCTTCATTCATTGCAACGACCCTCTTCAGGAGAACTTCCTGGACATAAGGTCCCTTCTTAATGCTTCTGCTCATTTAATCAGTTCCTCCTTTCAGATTACTTGCCGTTGCGGCGCTTTACGATGAACTTATCAGTTCTGTGATGCTTCTTACGAGTCTTGTAGCCGAGTGCGGGCTTGCCCCAAGGGGTAACAGGTCCGGGACGGCCGACAGGTGACTTACCTTCACCACCGCCGTGGGGGTGATCGCAGGGGTTCATTACAGAACCGCGAACTGTAGGTCTCCAGCCCATGTTTCTTACACGGCCTGCCTTACCATAGTTAACGTTCTCGTGATCGATGTTGGAAACCTGACCGATTGCAGCCTTGCATCCGATCGGAACCTTTCTCATCTCGCCGGAAGGAAGTCTGATAAGAGCGTAGTTGTCCTCCTTGCCCATGAGCTGAGCCTGGTTGCCTGCGCTTCTTACGAGCTGAGCGCCCTTGCCGGGATAAAGCTCGATAGCGTGGATAAATGTACCAACGGGGATATCAGCGAGCTTGAGAGCGTTGCCGGGCTTGATATCAGCCTCAGCGCCTGACTCGATCTTGTCGCCTACCTTGAGGCCGTTGGGAGCGAGGATGTATCTCTTCTCTCCGTCCTCGTACTGAACGAGAGCGATGAATGCGCTTCTGTTAGGATCGTACTCAAGAGTCTGAACAACAGCGATCATATTGTCCTTGTCTCTCTTGAAGTCGATAACGCGGTACTTTCTTCTGTTACCGCCGCCTCTGTGGCGAACTGTTATACGGCCGTAGCTGTTTCTTCCCGACTTCTTCTTCATGGGTTCGAGAAGGCTCTTCTCCGGCTCAACCTTTGACAGAACCGAGTAGTCAGTTACAGTCATCTGACGTCTCGAAGGTGTCGTAGGCTTATATGTTTTAATAGCCATTTCAACTTTCTCCTTTAATGCATTTTTTGCGGGAGCATTACTCCCATACTTTCTGACTTATACTAATGTAGGGATCAAACCATACCCTCGAAGAACTCGATTGACTTTGAATCCTCTGTAAGAGTGATGATAGCCTTCTTCCAGTCAGATGTCTTGCCGGCGAATCTGCCCACTCTCTTTGAGCGGCCGTTGCAGTTCATAGTGTTTACCTTTGCAACCTCTACGCCGAAGAGCTGCTCTACAGCCTTCTTTATCTCGGACTTGTTAGCGTCCTTAGCAACCTTAAAGGTGTACTTTCCGTTCTGGAGCTCATCCATTGACTTCTCAGTGATAACGGGCTTCAGAATGATGTCCTGAGCTGCTTTCATTATGCGTACACCTCCTCGATCTTTCCAACGGCATTCTTAACAACGATGAACTTATCGTAGTTGAGTATGTCGTAAACATTAAGAGTATTTACAGCAACAGTCTTAACACCGGGGATGTTAGCTGCGCTCTTTACTACCTTTGCATCAGCCTCTGCTGTTACGATGAGAGCCTTGCCCTCAACGCCGAGAGCCTTGAGCATTTCAACAACTGTCTTTGTCTTGTACTCGTCAAGTGTGAGAGCGTCAAGAACGATCATGTTGTTGTCGAGAACCTTAGCAGAAAGCGCAGACTTCATTGCGAGTCTCTTTACCTTCTTGTTAAGGGAATATCTGTAATCTCTGGGCTTGGGGCCGAGAGCGATTCCGCCGTGTACCCACTGAGGAGCACGGGTCGAACCCTGTCTTGCATGGCCTGTACCCTTCTGTCTCCAGGGCTTTCTTCCGCCGCCGCTTACTTCTGTTCTTGTAAGTGTGGACTGTGTACCCTGTCTCTGGTTTGCAAGGTAATTAACAACTGCAGCGTGCATAACGCCTTCGTTGGGAGTGATTCCGAAAACTTCGTCGTTGAGCTCTGTCTCGGAAACCTGCTTACCTGTCATATCAAAAACTGAAATTGTAGACATTTACGCTTCCTCCTTCCTTAAGCCTTTACGCTGTCAACGATATAAACGATACCGCCCTTAGGACCGGGGATAGCGCCCTTGATAGCGATGAGATTGTTCTCAGTGTCTATTTTAACGATTTCGAGATTCTGAACAGTAACCTGCTCTGCACCCATGTGACCTGCCATGCCCTTGCCCTTATAGATTCTTGAAGGGGATGAGCAAGCACCCATTGAACCTGCCTGTCTGTGAACAGGACCTGTACCGTGAGTTTCCTTGAGTCTGTGCTGGTTGTGGCGCTTGATAGCACCTGCGAATCCCTTACCCTTGCTGGTGCCGACAACGTCGATAGCGTCGCCTACAGCAAATGTATCAGCCTTGATGATGTCACCTACGTTAAGAGCGTCGCAGTCGTCAAGTCTGAACTCCTTGAGTTCCTTCTTGCAAGCTACGTCAGCCTTGTCGAAGTGGCCCTTCATAGGCTTGTTAACTCTCTGTACCTTTACGTCGCCGTAGCCCAGCTGAAGAGCTGCATAGCCGTCGTTCTCTACAGTTTTCTTCTGTACAACGACACAGGGGCCGGCTTCTACTACTGTTACAGGAACAACTTTTCCTGTCTCGTCGAAGATCTGAGTCATACCGATCTTCTTACCGATAATGCCTTTCTGCATTTTCTTTTCCTCCTATAGGTTATTGGTTGATGATTTACACATCAACATGACCGACGGTCTACCGTCATCCCGCTTCCCGAGCGGTGGTTTCAAGCGTAATTTCGGTCAATTACTTGACTTCCATAACAACGTCTACGCCTGCGGGGATCTCGAGCTTCTCAAGAGCAGCTGAAGTCTTCTCAGTAGGACGGATAACGTCTACGAGTCTCTTGTGAGTTCTCATCTCGAACTGCTCACGGCTGTCCTTGTACTTGTGTACAGCACGGAGAATTGTAACAACTTCCTTGTCGGTAGGGAGCGGGATAGGTCCCGAAACTCTTGCACCGCTTCTCTTAGCTGCCTCAACGATCTTAGCTGCTGCAATATCAACAGTAGCGTGATCGTAGCCCTTGATCTTGAATCTGATCTTTTCGTTGACTGCCATTATTTTCGCCTCCTTGGAATTAATTACGGGGACGCAGATTGGAATATCACACGTTTCCGTGTGTTTCATGCCTCATCTCATAAAAAAACTCGAAAAACCGTTGTTTTCCGAGCCGTCTTAACAAAATATGAGCACAAAAAGAGCATAATCCACGCATACGCAAGCTGCGTGAAGAATAACCACAAACTGTGTTCGATATCCCATTCGCCCGGTTTAAAATCGGACATACTCCACGGAAATTACCTGCCATACCGGCAGCAACCTTCCGCTTCAACGCATATCTTCTGCAGTCAGCGCGCATATCAGCGCACTCAACGTAACCTATTATACCACATATATAGGGATAAATCAACAATTTGCAGAAATTGTAATTGTAAATTTTTAATGAACGATAATTTTGTTTTAACTATATCTGCTTCCCATTGGAAAAAGAACCTCCCGAGAGCTGTTTTTCGCCCTCGGGAGCGGTATTTTACTTCTCGACAGCTGTCGCTTCCTTCTCAGCCTTAGCAGCCTCGACGCCCTTCTTCAGAAGGAATACGCAGAGGTCGTACAGCTTGTGGATGACGATAGCGCTGATAAGTGAGCATATGAATATCTTGGGCACTACCTCGTACCAGTGACCGAGACGCTCGCCCACCTCGGCGTACTTCTCGTTGAAGCCGATATGGCGCTCGGAATTCATGTCCTTCTGCCAGCTGTTGTAGAACATATTGTCAAAGATGTAGGAGATAAGGTATGTGGCAAGGGTAACTCCCGAAAGCTGACGGAGCACGAACTTGACGCCCTTGTTCTTTGTGGTGATGTCAAAGAGCAGCAGGAATATGCAGACCGCAACAAGGAAAACGGGGTATGTTCCGTAGTCGTTGAAGTGCCATGAAAGGAAGTGCTGCTCGTTCTCTACATCTGCGACGCTCTGCTTGTAGGTGCTCCATGTAAGGAAGCCCAGTGAAGCGCAGAAGCAGGCAAAGATGATGAGCTTGTTGCGGATATTTCTCTTAGGCGGACAGTCGCGTATGAAGGCGCCCACATAGTAGTAAGCCAGAGGCCACGCACCGTTGAGATAATCTGGCAGCGCCTTTATCTGGGTGTCTCTGTCAAAGCCGAGGAAAAAGCTTCTTGCAAATATGGTAAATGCAAAAACAGTTAAGGTCATTATGAACTTCTGCTTGTTGTTCTTGCAGCCGTTGAACGCAAGGTTGATGAACGGGATAGCAAGAAAGAGCGCGATGTAGTAGTTGATGTACCAGCCGTACTGTGCGTTGCTGTACTCAAGGAAGCCCTTGAATATATCCCAGTTCTTGAATTCATAGTGCTGGATGTCCTGCTTGAACTTCAGACATATGACGCTGATGACAAGGTAAATGACGATTATCTTGATAATTCCCGTGTAGTACTTCGCACTGAAAGTCTTGTTCTTCATGAGGTATCCCGTGGATATCATGAACAGAGGAACGCAGGTGTAGGCAAACCAGCGCATAGCGATGGGACCCACAGCCGAGGTGTTTGTAAGGGGGGTATAGTAGAAGCCGTTATACAAGAAGAAATGTACGCTGATAACAAGTATTACCGCAAGTATCTTTACAATGTCTATTCCTGCGAAATACGGCTTCATAGGCACAGCAGGAGCTGCGGGTGCTGCCGCTTCGGCTGCCTTGACCTCCTTGCCCGTATCCTTGGGCTTTTTGTCCTTGGTATCGGCTGCCTTTTTGGCTGTTTCTTTTTCGGCAGCAGCCTTCTGTTTCTTTTCCATTATGTAATACCTCCACGTTTTATATTCTTTCATTTGCAGTATCGCCGTGTCACTGTTTCCTTATCATTATATCAGCCCGTCACAGCACTGTCAATAGCTGCTCATATTTTTTAGACGGATATTTCCGCATAATCTCTCAGCTTCCGAAAATATATTTCAGCACTGTCAGAACTGTGTCGCCCACCGACTTGGAATTGACCACATCAAGAGCTCTGTCAGGGCGGTCGGTGATGATATTGTCCACGCCGAGAGCCATCATCTTCTGCATCTCGCTCTGTCGGTCAACCGTCCATACAAATATGCGCTTGCCGTTATGGTGGGCAGAGTTGACCACGCTCTGGTTGACAAAGAGGTAGTTCATGCTCACCGCATCTATGTAGGGCAGCTGCGCATATGAAGTCGCCGTAGCAAGATTTGCAATAAAGGCTGTCTTTATCTTTGGGTTGAGCTGCTTCACCTTTTTCAGCGCAGGATAGGAGAAAGAGGTCACATAGCAGGAATTTACTATGCCGTACTCCTCCACCAGCTCCACCACCTTTTCGGCGGTTCGCTTTGGGTCTCCGGAGCGCTTTATCTCTATGTTCAGCATGATGTCCTTCCCCACAAGGTCAAGCACCTCAGTCATGGACGGTATGCGTACATCGTCGAACTCGCCGTCCTTGCCGAACCATGAGCCTGCCGAGAACTGCATGAGCTCGTCGTAGGTATAGCTGCTCAGCTTGCCTGTGCCGTCGGTGGTACGGTCAAGCTTGTCATCGTGGCAGACCACGAGAACATCATCGGCAGTGAGCTGCACGTCCAGCTCGATATAATCCGCGCCGCAGTCCATAGCCGCCTCAAAGGCAGGCAGCGTGTTCTCGGGAGCTTTTCTCGAAAAGCCTCTGTGCGCCGTTACCTGAGTCCTGCTCAGGACTCCCACGTTAAGGCTGACATTTCCCTGTGACAGCGCCTTGAAATAGGACAGGTTCATAACAAGACCTGTCGCGATAAGTACAGTGACCAGAATAGCGCTGTGTCCGCGCTTCATCTTCTTTATGCTATTGTTGGGCAGCACCAGCTCCTCATCCTTGTTGTCGGCAAGGAATTTATTTGTAAGCCAGCACATCACCGCAGGTGCGGAGAAGAATGCGGAAACAGCAGTAAATACGCTCCATGTATAGCGCAGCACCTTCAGCGCAGTACCGAAAGCTGCTCTCGGCTCGGAGAAGCCCTTGATGATGAATACTATGATGAAGCTCAGTCCGAATGTGACAGCCGCTATGATGAGCACGACGGCAAGGCTCCACAGGAACAGTGAGATTATCATTTTAACGCGCTGACCGCTGATCTTCTCGCGGCTCTTTTTTATACAGTCGCGGAAGGAGTACTTCGTCAGTATGAGGTAGTGTATGCTGTAGCTTCCGTTTATCATCAGAATGATGAACAACAGCTGTATAAGTATGTATGAGGCGATAGCCATACTGCCGCTGACAGAGTAGAATATCCTCCTCAGCACAGGCATAAGCGGTGCCATGAACATACCTGAGGACAGCGAGAACTGCGCCAGAGGCATGACAGCCATATATGCAAGGAAGGAGACTATGCCCGAGCCCTTGAAGGCTTTTCCGAAGGCGCGCAGTCCCGTCCTGAACATACCTCCCGTGAATATCCGCTCACCCTTGCCGAAGCAGGAGAAGCAGGCGGCAAGTGCGGACAGCTCCACAAAGGAGAAAAAGGCATAACAAAAGAGCATCAGCACGATAACGATGATCGTGGCGGGATGCTTCAGATAAACGAGAAGATTTTCGTCATTAAGGTAATTTATGCCCGAGAGCTTCATTGTCAGCTTCAGCAGCAGCGCCAGCACGGGAGTACCGATGGCAAGCAGCAGGAGCTTGAATATAAGTTCAAATATGAGGAAGTGAGGGACAGCTCTCAGGAAAACACCTGTGGTTTTCAGGATCTTTTTCATGTGTTTTACTCCGAACAAGTGAATATACTTAAATTATACGCTCTTACAGGCAACTTGTCAATAAAAAGTTGAGAGCTGAAAGCTTATGTTTACGCTCGGGGCGTTAACATAACTCTCAACTCTCAACTTTAAACTCTCAACTGAAATTATCCGACGATGCCTGAGCGCTCTATGCCCTCGGTGAAGTGCTTCTGCATGAACACATACATCAGCAGCACAGGTGCTATTGACAGCAGGCAGCCTGCTTCCTTCCAGACTATCTGCTCTCTCGGACTTATCTGCACAGTAGGGTCGTTGAACAGCCTTATCTTCAGCTCATTGTCCAGATTTGTCAGCATAAGGGCTATTGTCTTTGTGTTAGTGAAGAAAGTGTTGCTCACATAGTAATCGTTCCAGTACCACACCACCGAGAACAGGAACACCGTCAGGAAGGCAGGTGCCGCATTTGGCGCGATAACGCTCACGAATGTTCTGAACGGTCCGCAGCCGTCTATGTATGCCGCGTCCTCAAGCTCACGGGGAAGCCCCTTGAAGAACTGCCTGAATATGAATATCATCAGTCCTGCGCGTATGCCGTTTGCAGTCATTGCAGGCAGGTACATGGTAAGCCTGCTGTCGATGAGGTTCACGCTGAACAGCCCCTTTATGCCGAAGTATCGGAAAAGCGTGTAAAGCGGCAGTGATATTACCTGTGTCGGCACCAGTATCATCATTATGACTATGACAAAGAACAGCTTCTTGCCTCTGAACTCAAATCTCGCAAAGCCGTAGCCCGTTATGGCACAGGATATGACCTGCACCAGCGAGCAGCCTATATTCAGCAGCAGGGTATTCCCCAGAGTCTTCCAGTAGTCCATAGCGTCTATGGTCTCGGTTATTATTCTGAAGGTGTAGTGTCTCGGTATCCACATTACGGTGGGGTCGCTCATGTCCGCCCTCTCTCTGAAGGCGCAGCTTATCATATATATAAGAGGATACATGATGACGAAGCCCAGCCCGATGAGTATGACTGCCCTGAATACGGGCCAGACCTTCTCTGCGGCAGCCTTTCTGCGCAGATAGCCTCTCTCCTCACGGGTCATGGACTGCATATGCAGCTTTTTCAGCTGACGCCTGCTCATGCCTCCGCCTATCTCCTCGGCGGACTTTACCTTTGGTGCAGCTGTCTCATCAGCCATGCTTCTCACCTCCTCAGTCGGTCTCGTATTGTATGAATTTGCCTGTCAGCCATGCAAAAACGCCTATGGCTCCCAGAACTATGGCGAAGTACACCCATGCCATTGCAGAGGCTCCTCCGAACTCCCACTGGTTCTTCATCGCCACGATACGGTTCATGACGCTGTTCATGGGGTTGGTAAAGGAGTCTATGACAGTGAATATAAGGTTAGCCAGTATGAATGGGCTCACCGAGGGGAAAACGATCTTCCAGAAGTACTCCCATGCCGTAGCTCCCTCCATCTGTGCGGCTTCCCTGACGTCCTTAGATATGTTCTGAAGACCTGCAAGGAACAGCAGTATCTGTATTCCCGAGCTCCAGACTATGCCGAATACGTTGTCTGCCACAGCTGTGATAAAGGTGTTCATTCTGTCGCTTATGCCGTAAATGCCGAGGAACTCCATGAGCTCGCCCACAAGGTCCGTGGAGAACATAGTCGAGAACTGCTCGGCGCCTGCGTTGCCCGTGGACTCCATATCGCCGCTGATTATTCTGAAAACAGGTCCCGTGGCGATGATGACGGGCAGGAAGAAAACTGCTCTTGCCAGAGTCCTTCCCCTGAACTTCTGATTGAGTATGACCGCTATGAACAGGGAGAAAACCAGTATCAGCGGAGTCTTCCACAGGGTCTCCAGCAGGGTGTCTATGAGGTAGTCCGTATAGTAGGGGTCCTCATTGAGGACGACGTTGTAGTTTTTCAGTCCCACGAACTGCGTTTTCAGCGCACCGGGCTCTACGGAAACATCGCAGAATGAGTACCACAGCGACTTTCCCAGAGGGATGAGGAAGAACAGTATTGTTCCTATGAGCCACAGGCTTATGAAGCCGTAGCCGTACATTGATTTCCGCCGCTGATATGACATTATGCGGCGTTTTTTCCTGCTTTCTGCCGCAGGGGCAGTCTTTCCGCTCATATTTTCCTCCTTCCCTGTCAGTCTTTAAGGTCTATTGCTCCGCCGTCCCAGCTTACAGTGCGCTCAACCAGATCGGTGGTGACGGTGATACCATTGGAATAATCCGTGGTTATGGTGTCCCCGTCCCTTTCATAGCCTGTAATGAAGCTGTCCGACACCTGCTCCAGCATTGGCGCAAGAAGACTCTGCTCCCTTGCGGCAGTGTCGGTCCAGTATTTATAATTCGCGTAATAGAGCGTATCCAGCTCCGTGTCTTTGAGCTCCCCTGTCTCCTCGTATATCATATCGTAGCTTAGACAGCTTCCCGTTGCCGCTGCCATGAGCACAGCGGTCTCGGGGTCGGCGCTGCCGTTTATAGCTTCCGATGAATAGGGCAGGACTCCGTGGAGCACCATCTGATAGAACGGTATATCCTCGTCGAAGATATCCGACCTGCCCGAGCTCAGGGGAACGTCCTTAATTCTGCTGACATAGGGCAGCGCATAGGCATTGGCAGTATCGGCAAGTATGCCGTTTTCAAGGCTGCTGTCCAGCCTGCTGTAGCCCTCCTCAAGGAGGCTCTCAGCCTTTGCGCGGGATATGCCTTTCTTGCCGTAGTCTCCGTACAGTGAGCTTGTAAGGTCACCGAGGGAAACTCCCTCAAGACCGTTTTTCGGGTAGTTCTCGGAGATATCCCCCAGCACCTCGCCAAAATAGCCCGGCGAGAGCAGGGACATATTCTTTCTGAACTTATTTGGTATGCCGTAGGCTCTGTCGTAGCTGACTATCCTCGAATATGAGCCCGAAACGCGGACCGCTGTGTCCGTAAAGGAGTAGTAGCCGTTGCCCGAATAGAAGTCCCTGTTGTCGGACACGGGATAGAAGCTGTAGCCCTTGTCGTTTATAAGGTCGGTGAGCTTTCCGAAGCCCGACCTGCCGCCCAGCTTGCCCGAGGGCTTGCCGTCGGTATCCACCTTGTTCTTTATGCCGTCATTTGTCCAGTTCTTGTAGGAAATGACCATATCCTCCACGCCGCCGCTGCCGAGGCTGCCGATGATATCAGCTGCCTGACCGTAGTCGGTGACAGAAGTCCTCAGTGATATGGGTATGCCCAGAACAGGCTTTTTCTTCATAACTCCGCCATAGAGTGTGAGATACATGGGAGCCTCGCCTGCGGTGCTCCTTTTTGTGACACCCTTTTCCTCCATGAGGTATCTGCGGTATCTTTCGGCGATATCGGTGTAGTCCGCGCCTTTTTTGGAGATGGGATAGTATCTCATTTCAATATCGTCGGACTTTATGCTGCCGCTTTCAAATACAGTATATTTCTCGTTGCTGCTGCCTGACATATAGAAGCTGTCGGTGCTGCGGAGAATGAATGAGAGGTTGCAGATGTTGTAGCTGCTGCCAGACTGCCTTGACACATTGGCAGTGAGGTATGCGTTTGAGTCGCCCTTTGCGGCAACTGCCAGCAGGGCATTGTCCTCCTTGACCACGCCGTAGACGGGCAGGTATATCTGCCCCGTCACCGCCCCTTTGTTCTGGGGCACGGCGGTAACATCGTTACCGTAGACTCTCTGCTGATAAATGTTGTTCTGGAAGGAGCGATTGTTGTTGAAGCGCACCAGCGCTCCGCAGCCGTCGGGGATAACGTAATAGCCCTCCTCCTTGTCGGAGGCAGCTCCCAGACTTCCCAGCACAGTCATTTCCGTGACCACATTGGCGGCATTGGTCTCCTTTATCTCGGACACCTTAACAGCCGCAATGAGACAGTCCTCCCCGAGGGTGTACTCCACAGGCACCTTAAAGCCTGCGTTTTTGTAGTCATACTCCACGCGGATACCATCCTTTATGTCCTTGACGGTGAATGTGCAGTCGTTCTCGTTTCCCGAGCGCAGCACATTGTTGCCCGAGCGCTTCAGGGGCACTCCGTAGCGGACCACGTTAGATGAGCGCAGCTCGTCCGCAAGAAGGGCTGTGGCAGCTCTGTCCTGTGTGGCTTCAAGGGGGGACGACCACCATATATAGCCCGTTTCCTTGACCTCGATGCCGAAAACAGCGCTCCTGTCGTCAACTATCATGCGCAGCTTCTCATTCTCCGCGCCGCTGCGGTATGCTCCGAGGAAGTGCTTCCTGTCGGCGGTGAGCCATGCGAAGCTGTCCCCTGCGGTGTACACCCGTCTGCCGTCCTCTATGCCGTCATAGGTGAAGGTCTCGTCAACGCCCCTCAAGTCCTTTTTAAGAATCTCCACTGTCTTTCCGTCAGAGGAGATGAATGCATATCTGCTGTCGAGAGTGGAGACCACCTGTCTCAGCCTTACGACTTTTGTAGTGTCCTCGTCGGTGATGATGAAGAACCTGCCTGCGTCGCTGACCCAGAGCCTGCCCTCATCGCACTTGCTGCCGCTCTTGAATGAAGCCGCAGCCTTACCTGTCTTTGTATCAATTATAACAAGCTCGCCCAGCTTTTTCAGCTCGGCGATCTTGTCCGCGAGGAGCTGCTGCTCCTCGGTGTAGTCCTTTTTGCTCTTGGGCTTGCCGCCTGCCTTTTCCCAGAGCTCATCATCGAAGTCCTTGTCCTTATAGTAGACGTCGAAGCCGTCGGCAGAGCCTATCTTTTTCAGATACTGCTCCGCGTCCTCCTGAGACAGCTCCGCTTTCTCCACTGCCTCGGAGCGCTTGGCTTTCTCCTCGGCGGCGGCAGTCTCCTCAGTGTCCTCCTCTGTCAGCTCGGGGGCAGTCTCATTGTCCTCCCCGTCTGCATAGGCACTGCATGGCACAGTCATGACAGCAGCCGCAAGGAGACAAAGCAGCAGCTTTTTTCCTATTCTTCCCATGGGCACCGCCTTTCAGACACGAGCCCTGTATGAGAGCTCGGTGTAAACGGTGGATATGAATATGAATATCTGCTGTATCAGCGACATAAGCAGCACCAGCAGGAACAGCATTATGAGCATTGCCCCTATGGTCAGCACTATGGCGAGGACGGTCTTGCCGAAGGAGTACTGATGTACCGACTTTATTGCCGAAAACAGCAGTATCACCGTCCACCCCACGCCTATGAGCTCGATTATCTGCATGAACACATACTCGTCCCGTATGAGGAAATGGGAGAGTATGACATTGATGTAGAGCTGTACCGTGTATGGTATGAGTGCATAGGCACTGTAAATACATATATTTTTCAGCGTTCCCTCTCCGTCAAGGAGGGTACACACCGACCAGTTCCCCACTGTCCACGCGCCGAAAAGCACGAAGCTCCGCACGATATATGGGATTATATTGAAGGTCTTGTCGTAGGCGATATAGAACTGGAAGCCGTAGAGCCTGCCGAAGGCTATCTCTCCGAAAAAGAGCAGCACTATTATCAGGGCGGCTATCTTCAGTGAGCCCGATTTCTTCCAGCGCATATCCTCGAAGCCCTCAACAGGGTGCATGACAGCATACTTCACCCACTGTCTCTGTGTAAGGTCCATCATGACTGCTGCTCCTCCTCTCCCTTATGAGTATCTGCTCTGCGTCTCTTTTTCAGCCTGCCGCGGACTATGAGCGCCCCTGCGGCAAGGACGATGACTGCGGCGATAACGGGGAAGTTCTCCTTGAGGAACTCCCTGCGCCTTCCCTCGAAAGCCTTGTTGTATATATCGCCTGCATCCGCAAGCTTTGCATATTTCATGGCACCCTTGTAGTCCCCCTGCCTGAGCAGAGCGGAAGCCACTCCCACATAGGCTCTGTTGTAGTTTCCGTCCCTTTTCAGCACCTCCTGCCACGGTCCGAGGGCTTCCTCATAATAGCCTGCATTATGGAGAGCCGCCGCCTCATGGACTATGCTGCCGAAAGAGGTCTCCCTGAACACGGTTATGGTGTCCTTCATGGAGTCGAGGACATATAGCTCGCTGCCGCGGGACTCCACCGCTGCCACATGGTCAAAACCGCCTGTCTGCTTGGCTATGGTGCCTGTGATGAACAGCAGATTGCAGTCCTCATCGTACTGGAACACCCTGCCTGTGGTAAAGTCAAGGCAGTTTATGCAGCCGTCCTCGGATACGTCGATATCCACGATGGACGGCGAGAGAACCTTGTTCCGCGAGGTGTCGTACATGGGAGTGTAGTCCCCGAAGGTAAGCTCCATGTTGGCGAAGATGTTCCTGCCTGCGGCGTTTAGCTTCTTCACCGTGTCGGTAGTCTGGGTTCCCGAGGCTGTGCAGGTGAATATGAAGTCCCCGTCGATATCGAATGAGGTTATGCCAGAGGGAACAGTTCTTGTCCTGTGAGCTTTCTTCTCGTCGGACATGAATATGCTCTTTATGTAGTTGCCTATTATCTTTGCAGTAGGCTCCACGCGGTTTGCGCCGTAAAAGCCCGAGAAGCTGCCGTCGGGAGCAAACATTGCCGCGCCCGTGGTTATATTGCCCAGCACCACATAGACGTTGCCGCCCTTGTCGGCGATGACGCGCTGGGGCAGGAATGTACGCTTCTGGTCATAGACCTCGGACTCAGGTTTGGTTATCTCGCTCTGAACATTGCCCTCCTTGTCGGAGATGAGGACTCTGGAATTATCGCTGTCGGCAATGTATATGAAGCCGTTCTCCGCCGACACGAAAACACCCATAGGCTTGTTGAGGGTGGTCTCGGAGCCGTCGGGCATGGTGAAGCGGTCATAGATATGTATGACCTTCTCAAGACTGCTGTCCGCGGCGATTATGCGGTTATTGCCCGTATCGGTGATGTATAGCACGCCCTCATCGTCAAAGAAGATGTCGGAGGGGTCGCTGAAGGCTCCCACACCGAGATCAAAGCCCGAAACAGCGCGGTCAGCAGTATATCCAGCCTGTGAGGGTATGGCATCCCCCCAGTTGTCATAGTTATAGCTCTCGTAGGGCTCTCCCGAAGCCGCCGAGGAGCATGGTGCCAAAAGTGTCAGTGCGGCAAGTGCCGCTGCAAACACGCCCGTATATCTTTTCACTTGCCTCACTCCCTTCCGACAGTTGAACCGTATATTATTCCTTTATTCCCGAATGCGCCATGGTCTCGATGACCTGTCTCTGCGCCAGCATGAATATGACTATGGGCGGTATCAGCAGGAAAACTGCCGCCGCCATTGCCACGCCTGCTCTTGCGAGTCCCGAGGAAGCCGCCTGTGTTACCACCGTGGGCAGGGTCTTGTACTGTTCCCTGAACACCACGGAGCCTGTCTGGATGTTCCATGCGCCCTGAAATGCGAATATTATCAGCGTCATGAGGGCAGGCTTCTGATTTGGTATGACTATCTGCCAGCATATGCGGAAAAGTCCTGCTCCGTCCACCTTTGCCGCCTCTATCATGGAGTCGGGCACCTGACTTATGGACTGCCTCATGAGAAAAAGTCCCATGGGCGAGGCTATGGCAGGGAATATCAGCGCCATGTAGGTGTCTATCATGTGCAGCTTTGCCATGACGATGTACTGCATGATGTATATTACGCTGCTCTGGTAGAGAAGCGCCACGACGATAACGCCGTTTATGAATTTGCTTCCCGGGAATTTGCACTTCGCCAGCACGAATGCCGCCATCGACGAAAACACGCATTGCAGCACCGTTACCGTCACGGTTACGAATATGCTGTTGAACACATATCTTGAAAAGGGCACCCTGTTCTGGTGGAGCACCCTGAACATATCCCTGAAATTATCAAGGGTAGGTCTTACGGCGTAGAGCTTGGGCGGAAAGACAAAGAGCTCCTCCACAGGCTTTATGGACATTATCACCGTAAGATATATGGGCAGGAACATGAAAAGTCCCAGCAGTGCAAGGAAAAGGAATATGACCATACTGCCGCCGTACTTTCTGCCTGCCTGTCTGTTTGAGCCGCGAAGCTTCGCGGTATTTATCTCTGCCACTGCTTCGCCTCCTCAGTCCATATACTTGCCGAGGACCTTGCTGATGAGCTTGTTCAGCAGGAACATGGCAACGAAAAGTATCATACATATAGCCGAGGCATAGCCCATCTCAAAGCGCTGCCAGCCGTAGTCAAAGGCATGGGTCATGATGGTATGGGCTTTGTAGTCAGTGCTTGGGAAGCCCACGAGGTTCTGGGCTACTGTGCCTGCGGTAAAGGAGCTCACTATCTGCATTACTGCTGCGAACATGAGCTGGGGCCCCATTGATGGGATAACGATGTATATGAGCTCCTGCCAGCGTGTGCGTATGCCCTCGATGGCTCCTGCCTCATACATGGAGCGGTCGATGTTCTGGAAGCCCGCGCGGAGGGCAAGGAAGCCTGCTCCGAGGGATATCCACAGCTGCACTACTATGGTGACGCCGAGGACATATCTGCCGTCGGTGAGCCACTGCACTGGAGCGTTGATGATACCGAGGTTTATAAGGAACGAGTTCAGATAGCCGTTCATATCACCGCTGAAGATAAGCTTCCACACCGTATACACGTTAGCCATTGAGGGGGCATAGAATATAAGGGTGAAAAAGGTCTTGAGCTTTGGGTGCATTTCGTTTATGAGCCATGCCAGCAGGAAGCACAGCACATAGCTGACGGGTCCCGTAAGCAGGGCGAACACAATAGTGACCCTTATGGAGCGCATGAATATCTTGTCGGAGAAGAAAAGGGTCGTGAAGTTGGAAAGTCCCACGAATTTGGGCGGCCTTGCCATATCGAAGTCCGTAAAGCCCATAGGCAGGGACATCAGCACGGGGACAGCCGTAAAGAGTATGAAGAATATCATAAAGGGCGCAAGCATACCGTAGCAGGCTTTATTGCGCTTTATATCGCGCCAGAGAGCGCCTTTCCCACGCTTCTGAGTTTTGACCGCCATTTTTTCACACTCCTTTCCTTTCAGCAGTTTTTTCGGAACGCCGAGGGCGGCGTTCCCTACATATGATAGCCGAACTCAGCTCTGCAAGAAACACAGCCGCTCCCCTGATGGCTAACGGCTAAGGGCTGAAGGCTCGCCTATTCAAGTCCTAAGTTTTTGCGCTTTCGCGTTATTTCGTCGTTTATGTCCCTGTTGTACCATATAAGGGTATCACGGGGATTTGCGCCATCGTTGATGGTCTCGCGGAAGGCGTTCATGATATTTCTGGTCACCGCATAGGACGCAGGGGTAACGGGTATCTCCGTCAGCTCCTCCTGCTGGGCGCGGAGCCTTGCAAGCTCGTCGGACGACCATGACATCTGCCCGAGAGCCTCGGTATTCGCCGTGTCAAATCTTCCCATAGTTCCCATGAGTCCCTCTATCTGAGCGGCATACCTCACCTGTGTTTCGGTGTCTGTGAACCACTTGATGAACCGCCATGCGTTCTCCTTGTTCTTCACCTTTTTGAAGATGACTGCTCCCGAGCCGCTGGAATTAGCCGCATGGGATATGGTTCCGTCCTCTCTCTCGGTCCCCGGCACGGGACAGAAGTCCCACAGACCGTTTATCTCGGGAGAAGCGGCGGTAAGCTGGTTGAAGAAGGTATAATTTGCAATGACTATAGGGTACTCACCTGTCCTGAACCTGCTGAATCCGTCATAGACCTGCTCGAAGCTGTACTTGGTGTAGAAATCCGTCCACTCCTCAAAGGACTGCACCGCCGCGGTGGTGTCCAGAGCGGAGGCGGTCTGCTCTGGGTTATAGTAGTTCTGCCCTTTCTGGAGCAGCAGCATTGCAAAGGTATGGCCGCATTCCGTGGCAGGAGAGATATCATTGGGCGGCAGGACCAGTCCCACCGACATATATCTGCGCTGGAGCGCAGGCAGCATATCTATAAGTCCGCTCCATGTCTCCGGCGGAGAGCTGAAACCCAGCTCCGTCAGTATATCGGTGCGGTAGAACATCATGGGGAAGGTCTGACTGACGGGGAGTCCGTAGCAGCCGCCGTTGAAGGTGTACTGTGTCATGGCGTTTTTCTGGAAGCGCCCCTTTACCTCCTCAAAGTCGTCAAACTGAGAAAGGTCCACAAGAAGGTCACGGGCTGCAAGATTTACGGGGAACTCTCCCCCGAGGAAAAGCGCCGCGTCGGGTCCCTTTCCTGCAAGAGTAGCCTCCACAACACCGCCTGTCACGAGGTTCACGGACACGGGTATGCCTGTTTCCTGCATGAACTGGTTCTCCGTCATCTCCTTGACCACCTGCGCCTGATCTCTGCCCAGAGCCACCCAGACGTCGATGGCGTCCTCTCCCGAAACATCGGAGAGGGTGGTGTAGTCCTCGAAGAAGGAGCCGATGAAGCCCTCAAAGCCGAATTTCAGCGACTTTCCCAGCTTCTCCTTACAGCTTGAGAAGCTGCGGTCCGCGGACGCGAACTCGATATAGTCCACCTCAAGAGGCTGGTCGCGGTTGTCCCTCATCCACGCCGAAAGTGAGGTGATGCTCGTCTTTATCTGCGAAAGATAGGAGGGTATCTTCAGAGGCTTGGCAGTGCATTTATCCAGTATCACCGCCATATTCTCTATGGCAGCCGCCTCTGTGCCGCTGCTGCCGGAAATAGACTCTATCTCCTTCTGAACGTCCTTGAGCTCGGCGGAAATGCTGCCGAATTTGTCCACCAGCTCGGGGATCTTCTCGTGGACGTAATAATCCGTGTATTTATCGGGAGCGGGTCCCGTTATCATCAGAACTCTGCGGTAATAGGTGTTCAGCTCCTTTACTGCGCTGTCAAGCCTGCGGAGACAGCCGCCTATCTCGCCGGGGACAGCCTCCATAGTTATGGTATGGCTCCTGCCGCCCTCCAGCCAGATGTACACGGGCTCGCCGCCGCTTTCGGGAGTCGTCACGGACCAGTCCGTATCGTAGTGGAACTTCACGCCGTCAAGCTCTTTGCAGGGCACCTTGCCGTCGATGTAGATACGTCGCTCGGAGTCAAAGCCTCTTATCTGATCCTGCCGTGCCTTTATGCCTATTTTATACCAGCCCCCTGCGCCTGTCTCCTCCTCGGGTATCTCCCATGTGACGGACTGGAGAGCTTTTTTCCAGCTTCCGCTGCCGAGGGTGTTGTAGACCATCTTTCTCGGGTCCGATGGTGAAGCAAGGTAGCTGCTGTTGTCGTATGTGGGATAGAGCGTCGGGTCGGACTTGAACGCCGCATTCTCCCCCTCTATCCTGAAAAGTGTGGGGGCAGTGCTCTCCACAGTGATGTCCGCACTTACAGAAGCCGCATAGCCGCTGTAATCGGGAAGCTCCTCACGCTGGCAGAAGCACAGCCTTTCTATGGCGAGCTGAGCCCTTTCCGAGGTCAGCTTCAGCTCGTGGGAGCCCTTTTCCAGATAAAAGAACAGGGGCTCGCTGAAAAGCCCGTCAACGTCACCGAAGAAGCAGCTCCTCCACGCCGATTTCTGCACCTGTGCAGGACGCACCTGATTTCCACGTATATCGGTGTATATGTCCTTTTCGTTGACCCATACCCTGCCGAGAGTAAGTCTCGAAGCGGTATCGTAGGGAGTCTGTCCGTCTATCTCCAGCCCCAGCTCTATATAGGTGCTGTTTGAGACCATGGGGCAGTAATCCACCGAAAGGCAGTAATTTCCCGTCTCGGGCACCGTGAACCGATAGGTCACCTCGCCGTCGGCACTGTTCCAGAGCAGTGTATTGTCCCGTTCCTCGCCGAAGTCGTCGGTGAAGCTGCCCTTGCGGAATTCTCCGCCTGCCGAGGAAGCATAGTCCGCTCCCTCTATGACTATTTCCGTAGCGGGTCGGGGCTCTGCGGAATGAAGGTCATAGTAGTCACCGAAGCTGAGCATCTCACTGTCGGGGGAAGCCATGGCGTAGTAGTCTGCCGCCATTGCCGCCTGTGCAGAGGTGTCCTCGGCAGCCGCAGGGAATACCTGTGCCGCACCGCAGAAAACAAGGGCTGCCGCCCCCGAAAAAAGTCTCCGCAAAAACCTGTTCACTTCCGCTCCGCCCCCTTTCATCGGACAAATAAACAAAAAATGCGCAAGCTCCCTCGGTCGGGGATCATGCGCACAGTCAGCCTGACCGCAGTTCTGCCAAACTGCAATTTTCCATCTAATAGTCAGTATATCAAATTTACGGTACAATGTCAAGAAACGGAATGTGTCCGTATTATAAATAATATATTTTACATCACGTCATTTAGCTAAATAACGTTTTTCCTGAGCAAACCGTACAAACATCGCCTTGATTATCTGTAAGTTTCTCCAAGTAATTTCTGCTGATCTTGCCGCTCGTTCCTGCAAAATTTACTATTATTAAAAAACTGTAAAATCTTAGCCGCATTCTACTTTTTGTATTGACATTTGGTGCTTTTTGTGTTATCATAAAAATGAGGAAAAAGCAATTATCCCGATATAATATTTAATAACAAAAGGAGCGATAGACTTGGCAAACGTGCTCGAAGTTAAAGAGCTGTCTAAGCAGTACTCCAAAGTCCTCGCCGTCGACAAAGTCTCATTCGAGATCGGCGAAGGTGAGATATTCGCACTCATCGGTCCCAACGGCGCAGGCAAGACTACTACTATCAGAATGATCTCCACACTGCTCCAGCCCACATCAGGCGATGCAGTTGTTGCAGGACACAGTATCCTGAAAGCGCCGGAAAAGGTAAGGGAGTCCATTACCTACCTCCCCGACGAAGCAGGCGCATATAAACAGATGACGGGCATAAAGTACCTCAGATTCATGGCAGGTCTGTTCACAACGGACATCGATACACTGAACGGCTATGTTGACCGAGCCAAGAACATCTGCGGACTTGGCGACCGTCTCAACGATAAGATAGGAAGCTACAGCCGAGGCATGATAAGAAAGCTTCTCCTTGCGAGAGCTGTTATGACAAAGCCTAAGCTTGCAATACTTGACGAGCCCACCAGCGGTCTGGACGTTCTCAACGCCCTCGAAATACGAAAGACCATCAAGAAGCTCGCCGCAGAAGAGGGAATGTCTTTCCTTCTCTCATCCCACAATATGCTCGAGATCGAGTTCGTTTCCGACCGCGTAGGCATCATCGCCAAGGGTCACCTCATGGTGACGGGACGCACGGACGAGCTGAAGGAACGCTACAACGCTCCCAACCTCGAGGAGGTCTTTGAAAGGGTGGTGAAAGAGAATGAAATTCATTAACCTCCTGAAAAAAGAACTCACCGAACTCATAAACGCTCAGATGATACTGGGACTGGTGGTTTCCCTCGCCCTTTTCTGGCTCATGGGAAATGTTATGCAGTCCGTAACCAGCGAGCTCGCTGAGGACGCAAAGAATACCAACGTCTATATCTGCGATATGGACGACAGCGACGTCACCCATGAACTGATAAAGGACATGGAGAGTAACGGTGCCAAGGTAAACAAGGTCACCGTAAACGGCGAGGATTACGCCTCAGGCTTCAAGGATAACAGCTTCAAGAGCTACGTTGTTCTTCCAAAGGGCTTCGCAGACCAGCTGGCAAGCGGTGAAAAGCCCGAGATAATCTCGGTGTCAAAGCTGAAGTCCGCTTCCACGTTCAGTGGTCTCACAGGCGGCACAGATACCACCGAGGCCCTCATAAACAAGTATGTTTCCATTGAGATATCGAAGCAGAAGGGTGTCTCTGAGGAGGACCTTAAACATATCGAGTCGGAGCTTACGGTAGTCAACCAGACGGTTGTCGCCGACAAGTCCGCAAAGATATCAAGCGGAGTTGTCCTCGGCAAGATCACCTCAACAAACATGATACTCCCCATTATAATAATGGTGCTCATTCTCATGACGTCCCAGTCACTGATAGCATCTATATCAAACGAGAAGATAGACAAGACCCTTGAGACACTGCTCTCGGCACCTGTTTCAAGAGGCTCCGTAATAACAGCAAAGATGCTTGCAGCTGCTATCGTAGCTCTCATCAATGCAGGCGTTATGATGTTCGGCTTCTCGGCTTACTCAAAGGGCATGACAGGAGCTATAACAAGCGACCTCGGTGTTTCGGATGAGGTCGGCAAAGTCCTCTCCGCAGGAGATGCCATGAAGCAGCTGGGACTTAATCTCGGCGTTACGGATTATCTCATTGTGGGAGTTCAGCTCTTCATCACCATTATGATCTGCCTTGCGATCTCCATTATACTTGGCGCACTGGTAAACGATTCAAAGTCGGCGCAGACAATGCTCCTTCCAATAATGATGATGGTAATGATACCATGGTTCGTGACCATGTTCACAGATGTGAACTCGCTCCCCACGGTACCTAAGCTCATAGTTTACGCTATCCCCTTTACTCATACTTTCACCGCCATTCCCAATCTCATGTTCGGCAATACCACCGAGTTATGGATAGGTCTGGTATATCAGATAATAGTATTCGCAGTGGTGATGTTCTTCGCACTGAAGCTTTTCAAGTCAGACAAGATACTCACCATGTCGCTGAACTTCGGACAGAAGTCCAGATTCAAGAAAAACGGCAAAACCATCGAGGATTGATTCCTCTTCCCTTTCCCCATGAAAAGGCGCAGCAGTTTCCGTTCGGGAGCTGCTGCGCCTTTTTATGCACATATATCCGTATAAAGCAAAAAGCTATGCAGTGATGCATAGCTATACAAATAAAATGAATAAATATAGAAGGGGAATTGGGGGATTACTTAATCCACTAATAATATACCAATCCAACCTTAAAATAATCTTAAAGTTACCTTAAATTACTCTGAAATTTTCATTTTACGGAATATGCGGTCTCCAGAGCTATCTCCATCATGTCGCGGAAGGTGGTCTGTCTCTCCTCGGCAGTAGTGGAAAGCCCTTTCAGCGGGCAGTCCGAAACAGTCAGTATGCAGAGAGCGTTCTTCCCTGCCCTTGCGGCGTTCATGTAGAGTGCAGCCGCCTCCATCTCGATAGCCAGCACTCCCATCTTCTGCCACTGTGCAAGGCTGTCGGCGTCATCGTAGAAGGTGTCGCTGGAAAAGATATTGCCCACATGGAAACTTCCGCCCTTTTCCTGTGCAGCCTTTACCGCTGCGGAGATAAGGCTCCATGAGGCTGTGGGAGCATATGTGCCGGGAAGTCTGTACTGTGAGGCGTAGGCGGAATTGGTGCTGGCGCTCATTCCGATAACGACGTCGCGGAGCTGAACATCGTCCGCAATGGCTCCTGCTGTGCCTACTCTGATGATGTTCTCAACGCCGTACTCGTTGAAAAGCTCCCATGAGTATATACCTATGGAAGGCATACCCATGCCGCTTCCCTGCACGGATACGGGAGCTCCCTTGTACTTGCCCGTATAGCCCAGCATACCTCTTACCTCGTTGTAGCAGACAGGATCCTCAAGGTAATTCTCGGCAATGAACTTTGCTCTCAGAGGGTCTCCGGGCATGAGAACTGTTTTGGCGATGTCGCCTTTCTTTGCATTGTTATGTGGTGTCGGCATGATATGATTCCTCCTTTGTTGTTTATAAGGGACGGTGTCCCGTCATGATCGTTTTCAGCTCCTTTTGAGAAGCTTTTTTGCTGTGTCGATTATTGCCTGATAGTTTGTGAACATGATATACGCGAACAGCAGGAACACCCACAGCAGATACAGCTTGGGCGAGCCAATGATAAGCACTGCCATTACCAGCAGCACACCTGTATTGATGAGGTTCCTGACAGCATTGAACCTGAACGGCACATAGTACCTTGCGTCGATTATTCTTGCCCAGAAGCATATGAGATAGCTGAGGAGAGTTGCCACAGCTGCTCCCTGAATGCCCCAGAGAGGAATGAGGAAGTAGTTCATGGGGATATTTATGCCGCAGGCAACAAGAGCTGTCCAGCAGGCGTTTTTCGGGTGCTTGGTAGCAGTGTAGATGCTGCCGAGGAACTGGTTGAAGCACATGAATATTACTGCCACAACAAGTATGGGAGTGTAGATGTAAACATTCTCATACACCGAAAACGTGTCCGAGGGAACAAGGAAAGAAGTAACGGGCTTGATTATGAGGAGAAGTCCTGCGCCTGCCATGAACATTATGGCTTCATAGGCTGAGAACACCCTTTCGTAGAACTTGTTCCTGTCTGCGGAGTCGTTCTCTGTTATGGCGGACATACTCCATGCCTGAAAGAATATGGTAGAGACCACGGAAATGAGGTTCGGTATCTTGTTGGCATAGCCGTAAAGACCTACGGCACCCTCTCCCAGCTCATGATAGTCGCTGTGCATCACTCTGAGGAAAAGCCTGTCGGAGAGTGAGGTTATCGCCCACATCACTATGGTGGGGATAAGGGGACCTGCAAAGCGCATCATTTCCCTTGCAAGGTCGGGGTTGAAGTACTCCCTGTTCAGGAAGTCACGGAGCTTTGCCGCAACAAAGAGGAACACGACTGAGCAGCTGTCCGAGAGTATGACCGCAAGGAGGAAGCCCTTGACGCCCATATGCATCTTTGATATGAACATGATGTTGAACAGGAAGAAGGTCAGAGTGGTCAGTATGCCGTCAAGGGAGAAAAGCTTTACCATATCCCTTGAACGGACGAAATTCTGGCAAAGCATTCGCAGGGACGACATGGCGGTATAGGCTATGAACAGAAGTGTATAGCCCTTGAGGAAGTTCAGGGCAGGCAATCCCCGCATTATGGGGACGCATACCGCCATTAACGCCATTCCTCCCAGAGTTATCATGCTTGAGGTGGTGAAGACCTCCCTCTTGTCGTAAGCCTTATCGAGACCAAAACGGATAAGGTACTCCTGAAGCGCGAATGTGAACACAGGCTGTATGAGGAGCAGAGTAGTCTCAAGGAGGTCCTTTACTCCGCTGTTTACATCGTCGATATTATGTGCATACAGTCTTGTCAGCAGGATTACCAGTATCTTTGAGCCGAATACACCTATGGCAAAGACGACTGTATTAAGAGCAAGCTTTTTGTATTTATTCATTTTCCACACTCCGAACAGTTTACATGATAGTATTATACACAATTTATTATAACATATAAATTTAAATAAATCAACGTCCGCGGAGAAAAACTGCCGCTTTTTATATCTATAGCGCGAAAAGCCCCCGAGCGCTCATTGAACACTCAGGGGCATTTATTATGTATTTGCAATACGATACGGATCTTTCTGCTTACTTTATAAACAGAGCCATATCCTCAATAGCATCCCACAACGAGGTTGTACCTGCCGATGCTGCAAGTATGATGACCAGTACAGCGAAAGCCAGTGATATAATGGAAAGTACGATACCGGTAACAGCCATTCCCTTGCCTGCGGGTCCCTTCTTGATAGCAACTGCGCCGAGAATAAGACCGACCACAGCCATTACTATTGTAACAGGGTAAAAGCAGCATGAAATGAGGAAGCCTACTATACCCAGCACCATTGAAGCAACAGCCATTCCCACGCTGCCCTCGGGAGGTGCCTGATAGGGGTTCTGAATATTCTGCTGATACGGATTCTGAGGGCCATAGTAATTGGGAGCGGGACCGTTCTGATAGCCCTGCTGCTGATATGGATTCTGAGGTCCGTAGTAATTGGGATTAGGTCCGTTCTGATAGCCCTGCTGCTGACCATAGGGAGCGCTGCCGTTCTGATAGCCGCCCTGCTGCTGTCCGTAGGTAGCGCCGCTGCTCTGATAGCTGTTCTGCTGCTGACCGTAAGGAGCACTGTTATTTGGGTAGCCGCCCTGAGGAGCGTTAGGGTCGGGACCGTCTATATATCCCGTGATCTCCTCGGTGGGCTCAGGCAGGTTCTGATTACCTCCCTGCTGTCCGTTGTTATAATTATTATCCATTTAAAAGACCCTCCTAAAGGTACTGTTTAATAAATAAAGTATACCATTTTTGCCGAAATTTGTCAATATATAAAAACAAGCTCCCGCATAAATACGGGAGCTTATTTGTGTCATCTTTAAGATACAGGACCCAGCACGGGAAATATATTCCTCAGCACATAAAAGACCATGAAGGCACCAATAAAAATACCCCAGAAAAGTCCCTTACGGGGAAGCAGCTTTACCTCTCTGCCGCTTATGCCGATAACTGTTTCCAGATAAAGCATCAACAGCAGTATTGCTATGATAGGCATTGCAGGGTTATCGCGAAAGGCTGTGATGAAATGCAGGTGGAGCAGATCATTGACGCTCCTTGTATTTCCGCAGCCGGTACACCATAATCCCGTCGTTCTATGCACATAGCACTCGGGAAAGAACTTCTCAAGCCCTATTATGTAATTCCTGAGAGCAAACAGGACAGCGACCGCCAGAGGCGCCGCCGCACCTATTATTATTCTCAGTCGTTTAGACATATCTTACTTGATGAAAAGAGCGCCGTCCTGAAGGCTCTCTGCCCAGTCCTTGAGTGATTCGCCTGCAACAACGCTGAATATCCAGAGACCTGCTGCAAGAGCAACACCGATAATGCTCAGTACAACGCCTGCGGTAGCCAGACCCGAAGGATTGTCCTTCTTAGCCTTGAGACCGAGAACCAGACCGATAACGCCAAGAATGATAGCGATAAGGCTGAAGCAGCAGAGCACTAATGAAAGAATGCCGAGTACGAGAGAAGCGATCGCCATTCCGTTCGGCTTAGGAGCACCATTCATGTTGTTGTAAGGGTCCTGAACATAGCCGCCGCCCTGTGCGTAAGGATCAGTAGACATATTCTGCTGATTGTTGTCGTTGTTGTAATTATTATCCATGATAAAATCCTCCCTAAAGGTATTATAATACATAAAGTATACCACCTTTGTCCATATTTGTCAATAGATAGACAAAAAATTATTTGTTTTTTTTATAGCCTCATATGCATAATCTATTGCAAAAGTCTGTATAAAGGAAAGAGCGCTGCCGTTGTTCGGGCGGCAGCGCCAAAAATAAGGAGGTTGTATTTATATACGAAAATATGTGAATAACATGAATTATTATACAGCGCTGTTATCAGCTCTGCTCGCTTACGAGTATTGAAACTCTGCTCTGGATAAGGTCGATGACCTCATCGGCAGTCTTTTCACCGCCAATGTATGCCATTATCTCTTCCTCTATGATTGACTCTACCTCGGGATCAAAGTCAGCTGATACGTTGTCAGCGCTCTCGATGTAATCAACGATGAAGTCTCTCTCTTCCTTTGTAAGAGGATCGACCTTGATCTCCTTGGAAGATGTATAGTATGTGAGGTCTTCTTCTACTTCCTTGCCGTTCTCATCCTTGTACTTGGGCTTTTCCATGCTCTCGTCAGCAAGCTTGTCAAATTCCGACTTCAGTGAGGGGAAGCCGTAGCTGTACATACTCTCCTCGCCGTCCTCAGCAGGTAACAGGAATTCCTTGATGAAGTTCCAGCATACTTCCTTGTCCTCTGCGTTGGAAAGGATAGCAAAGTGCTTGTCAAGTGTAAGAACAGCGCCTCTGCCATCTGTTGTGGGATTGCCGACAAATACGATGTCATCGCCCTTGTATCTGCCCTTGATCTCTCTTGTGTACTCGCGGAAGTCTGAGATGTAAAGCTCCTGAACAAGTACCTTGTCCTCCTTGAAGTTGTCCTCGGAGAACATCTCCTGCATAGCGCTCTGATCCTCCCAGTCCACAAGGTCTTCGCTTGACGGGAACCGGTCTACGAAAGCAAGAAGCTTTCTTGTCTCGGGAGTATCAAAGTTGCAGGTGCCCTTCTGATAATCTATACAGTTATTGAGAACGCCCATCATGAATGAGAGCATCTGCTCCTTGCAGTCAAGTGCTGTAAGTCTCATACCGTCGGGAAGGTTTTCATATGCCTCGATAAGGTCATCGGGAGACCAGTTTTCCTTGTCGATGAACTTCTTCTTGGCGATCATTGTGCTTACATTGAATGAAGGTGCGATAGAGAGGAGCTTGCCGTCGATCTCGCAGGCATTGAGCACGTTGGGCATGATGTCGTCCTTGTTGATGTCGCTGTCCTTATCCATGTACTCATAAAGGTCAACGAAGAGTCCCTTGTTGTAGAGGCTGCTGATGATAGCGCCGTTATATGAAACGATCATATCGGGTGCATTGCCTGAAACTATATCCTTCTTGAGCTGATCTGCGCCCGATGACAGTGTCTTTCCTGTCTCTTCCTCGTAGTTGTCGTACTTGCTGTAATCCACCATCTTAAAGCGGACATCGTCATTTTTCTTATTGTATGCGGATATCTTCTCCTTTACAGCCCAGTCGTCATAGAGAACGCCGACAGTGATGACCTTTGTGTTCTCCATTTCGGAAGCATCGCGCTTTGTGAGCTTATAAAGTGTAGCGCCGCTGTTGCCGTAGTCTCCGCCGCTGTAGTCGTTATAGCATACTACGAAATCTCCGTCATCAAGAATTAAAAGTGACTGTATACCGCCGTCTCCGAGGTCGGAATCCAGCCAGTTGACGATCTCTGTGGACTTGCCGTCCTCAGTGATGCCGAAAAGACCCGATGAGCCGTTTATATAGAGCTTATAGTCGCCTGTTCCCTTGAACACGCTTCCCATCTGACCCTCAAGGCCTGCCTCTGAGAGGTCGATCTGCTCGCCTGTTTCCTTCAGAGTTCCCGCATCGAGGTACTTGACGTACTCCTTGCCGCCAAAATAGCCGCATACTGCGATCGTATCATCATCGATAGCGGTGAAGCTGTCGACGTAGTTGCTGTTTCCGAGATCGAGCTCGCCTTCTACCTTGCCGTCGGAGTTGATTATGATGTTGTAATCCTCCATCTCGCCCCATGCAGTGGCGATCATCTTTCCGCCGCCTATAGCTGAAGCTCTGCCGATATTGAGGCTTCCGCTCTCGTCGCCCTGAAATTCCTCAAGACCTGTTACATCGGCAGAAGACTTTACCTTTCCGTCGATGTCAACAACATAGAGCTTGTATGAATATGATACATTGCTGTAGTATTCTTCAAAGTCGAACTCGTCGGGATTGAAGTCGGGAGAGTCGAAATCGGGCTTTTCTCCGTCACCGTAATCGGTAAATGTAGCGAACACCATGATCTCTCCGTCGGGAGCGACACAGTTATCATATCTTACTTCCACATCGCCCTCTGCCTCGGGGATCTCCATCTTGACCTCATTGAATTCCGAGAAACCGTTATCGGTAAGATATAATGTAGGAGCATTCTTTTCCTCATCATATCCTGTAATGACGATCTTATCGTCACTGATCCTTGCAATGGAGGTAGGGTTAACGATATCGCAGTCGATCTGCTCGGTCTTGTATGCGCCTGCCATGAGCTGAGCTGCGTCCTTTGTCTTACCGCCCTCGGATGCATTGTCTTTCTTTGAGCAGGAAACTGCTGCTCCTGCTATAACTGTGAGTGCTGCGGAGAATGCTGTGATTCGTTTGAGAAATGTTTTTTCCATAATAATCCCTCTTTTTCAGATTTTTATTTTTATTGAACTTTCTTTTGCTGCCTCGGTCATTGCCTCAGCTTTCTTTTTCTGTGGTCTGCTCAGCCTTTTTAGGCATATGGTTCTTCAGCGATCTCCATTTCGCCGAGACGCCGTCTGCCGCAGCCTTCTTCAGACCTTCTTTTTTCCGCATAAACAGTCTGTATCCCATTATGATCAGGCACAGTGCCGTTATCAGCGGTATGATAAGGAGCACCCTTCGCGCTCCGTAGATAAGTGAGAGCCTGACTTCCACCATTCTTGATGCGTTCTCCCAGAAGGGATAAATGATGCCGTCCTTTGCTACGACGGAATCGCCAAGCTTTTTCAGAGCCTTTACTCTCTTTTTCGGGGTAAACCGCTCTGCGTTGTTTACTATGCTGAGCTTTCCTTTATAGCTGTCGCCAAGCTGCTTCTTGATCTTGCTGTAAGCGAAATTCTCAACGGGCTCGGGAACGATACACTCATATGAGGTTATCTTCCTGAACTCGGGAACAGCCGTATCGGATAAGCCGCTCTGATCGGCGGAAGCTCCGAAAATGAGCCCCGCAGCATAGTAGGATATATAAGCCTTCGGAGTTTTGCCTGCGCAGCGCTTCTCGGGCTTGGTAGAAGGAGTTTCGATAACTCCTGAGATAAAGAGTTTGACATTGTTTATATATATGTTCATTCCTGTGACTTCATCGGAGCCGTACAGGTCCCATGCCAGCTGACTGTCAATGACTGCGCCTGTCTGCATCAGATCTTTTTCCGAGAAGAAGGAGCCGCTTGCCAGCTTGAAATCACGGAACAGGAAGAAGTAATCTCCGCCCACAGCGGTTATCTCCGCATCGGAGTGTCCGCTTGCGTCGCCGCTGACCATTGCCGTACCTGCCGGAGCGCTGTAAGCATCGGGGACCAGATCAACGCCCTCCGTCGGATTGACAGATGCTGATTTCAGCTCGGAGAGGAGCATACTCCTCAAGCCTCCGACGCCGTTCTTGTCAAAATTCGCATCGGGACTGAAGAAGCAGCTTATCTGGGAATATTTAGTCTTTCCGTCGCTGCTCCAGCGGTCTGCCGCGTAATTATAGCTCTGGGTCTTAGCTGCATGGCTTCCCAGCGCTGTCAGCACCACAGCTCCGATAATAGCGGCGGCATTCGCCACAGCAGCTGCAATGGTAAGTTTTTTCTTCAAGGGTCTCATAAGGTCCACCACCTTATTTATCCTTCATGCGGACCTGATCGCCTGACTTCAGAGGCTTGCTGGAAGCGGTGATGATATAGTCGCCTCTGTTCAATCCGCCTGATACAGCACTTGATACCGTATCGGAAGCCTCCACATTGACCTCTACCTTTTCTGCATAGTAGCGGTTGCCGAGAGGAGTACTCTTTGAGCGGACGGTATAGACGTAGTATCCCTTATCACTGGGATAAACTGCGCTCTTGGGAACAATGGCATCATATGTGCCGCTTCCCAGCGGTATGGAAAGGTCGAGGCTGTCGCCTGTCTGGACATCGCCCGTAACGCTGAACACCAGTGTCTTGTTCTTTGCGCCTGCGGAGCTGTCGCTCTTTATTTCCTTGAGAACAGCCTTGATATCGCCGTTCCAGTTGTTGACTATCTCTGCCTCGATGCCCTTTTTGATCTTCTTGAGGTTTTCATTCTCAACGGTTATATTGACTGTAAAGCCCTCATCGGAAAGGTCTATGACAGCCAGTACCTCCTCGGGAGTTGTGGAGGCATCGGGCTGTACGTTTATTGAACTTACGACGCCCGAATACTTTGATTTTACCTCAGTGGACTTTGCTTCCTTTTTCAGCTTATCCACCTTTTCCTGCTGCTTTTCAAGAGCCTTTTTCTTTGACTCTATGCCGAGGTTTTCCTTCTTATCCGTGATGGAGTTCTTGCGCTTGGTGTTTTCCAGCTCTATGATAAGTTCCTCAAGAGCGCTCTGCTTCTCGGTAACAGAAGCTGCAAGAGCAGCATATGTCTCTGTGCCGCCCTCGCCGAACTCGGCGGTGTAATTCTCAACAGCCGCATTAAGGCTTGCCACAGAACCGCTGATATCGCCAAGCTGTGAAACAAGATCGCCGCGGATGTTGTTCTTTTCATTCATGTAGTTTTCTCTTGCGGAGTTCCTTGCAGCTTCCTTTTCGTCAGCTTCTGCCTTTGCGCTCTCAATGTTTTCGCCGCTCTCGAGAGCCATCTGATAGGTCTCGTAAGCAGTCTTGTAGTCAGCGTCGGCATTCATGTACTCTGAGCACAGTGCAGCAAGATTGCCGCTGTACTCGGGAGCTGCATCCATATATGAATCAGTGTCGATAGCCTTGATAGTTGACTGGAGCTTTTCCTGTATGCCCTCAAGCCTTGTAAGCTCTGACTTGTTGCGTCTGTTCTCTTCCTTTGCGTAAGCTGCATTGCTGTCATTTGCTCTTGCAGCGTCGCGCTTTGCGATGAGATCGTTGAGCTCTTCACGGGCTGCCTTTATCTTCTGGTTCTCTGAGGAGTAATCCAGCGGATCCTTGAGAAGTGCTGTCTCATAATCAAGCTTGAGAGTATCCAGTGTAGCCTCCTCGGTCTCCAGCTTTTCATTATCCACTGTATTTACCGTAAAGAGGACGTCGTCCTTCTTTACCTCCTGACCTGTCTTTATATGTATCTTTTCGATGACTCTGTTGCCGTCAACGGTGACGTTGTAAGCCTGATTTGCTTCAACGGTGCCGCGCTTCTCGATACGCTCCGTAAGCTTTCCCGAAGCGACTGTCTCTGTTGATATCTCGGGCAGAGACCTGTTCATTATGGTGTTTGAGAAGAATGTCAGCACCAGCATGATGGCGAGAAAGATTATGATGAGAGTCTTGATGAGCTCTCGCTTTTTTGCGGGCGACTTTATCTCTTTATCGCCGCTGTCCGCAGCTATATCCTTGACTTCTTTTGTTTCGTTCATATTATATTTACTCCTTCTGAGAGAATAGCTCTGTTAATTGTATTGTAGACCGCATTTATCAACTTTTCATCAACCCTTGATGCCGCCCGAATAGGTTATTCCCTCTATGAGGTAATCCTCTCCGTAGAGGAACATCAGCACCGTCGGTATCATGTATACCACTCCCACCGCAAAGGCGAGACCGATATCTCCCGTATTTATCTGGGAGAGGAATACCGAAAGGGGGTGATAAGCTGCATCCTTCATAAGGACCAGAGGCTGCTCCACCATATTCCAGTAGTCAATGAATACCAGCATTGCGATGGAAGCGATGGCGCCCTTGCACAGCGGAACGTATATCTTGGTAAGTATCTTCAGCTCGCCTGCGCCGTCAAGCTTTGCAGCCTCCACATAGGAGATGGGGATTCGGCGCATTACCTTTGTCAGCAGGAATATGCTGAACGGTGAGAATATGGCGGGAAGGATTATGGCTCGTCTTGTGTCGAGCATATTGAACTTTTCAGCCACGAGGAAGTTCGGCACGAGAGTTACCTGATAAGGCATTATCATCAGTATGATGTATGCGAAGAAGATGATGCTCTTGAATTTGTTGGGATATCTCGCAAAGCCGTATGAAGTGAGTATTGCCACTATCATCTGGAACACTGTGATGGGAACTGTCAGTATCACCGAATTCCAGAACTTCATGAGATAGTCAGAATTCTGTATCAGCACCGCCTTGTACTGAGCGAAGGTGACCTTGTCGGGAATGAACTTCAGGTTCACGTTCTGTGAGATGAAGGTCTTTTTCTCCTCGGTCATGTTTGAGAACATAGAGCCGTAGTTGGCGGATATCTCGCTTGAGGTCATAAACGAATTGGCTATTGTGAGCACCGTCGGGAACAGGAACAATACCGCCGCCGCCAGTATGAACAGGAACACGAAGATGTCGAACGCTTTCCTGCGCTGCTTTACTCCAAATTTTTTCGGCTTCATATCACTCCACATCCTTTCCGAAGATGTTCTCCACGATGAGGAGGACAGCCATTATAACTATCATAAGTAGTGCAAACAGCACCGCAGCCGCCGACAGCTTCTGATAATCGAGGCTGTTGAAGGTATTGTTCATGAAGTGCTGGAGCATATACAGCTTATCCTGCGGATAATTTCCCGTCAGCAGGTATACCTCGCGGAATATCTTGAAGGAGTTTATCATGGAGAGGATAAGCACGAAAAGGATAGTCGGCGAAAGGTATCTGAGCTTTATATGTACGAACTTGTACCAGCCGCTTGCGCCCTCAAGGTCAGCGACCTCGATGATGTCACGGGGTATCGCACACAGCGCCGACATGAAAAGTATCATATTGTATCCCAGATTTTTCCAGAGGAACATACATATGATGACCACCTGTCCGTAGGGCGACTTCAGCCAGTCAATGGAATGACCGCCGAAATGCTCGATTATCTGGTTTATGGTACCGTGATTGTGGAACAGCACCTGCCACACGAGGACTACGGAAGCCGTAGGCACCATGAGGGGGCTGAGGAAGAATGTTCGGAATATGCTCTTTCCGGGTATCTTTCTCTCAAGGAGCATTGCCAGTCCCAGAGCCAGCACCACCGACAGGGGCACCGACACCAGTGAGAAGAACGCTGTGTTCTTTGCTGCCTTGGTGAAAGCCGTGTTGTGAAAGAGCTTTGTGTAGTTCTCTATACCTACAAATTCTTTTAAAACAGGGTTGTTAATAAGAGAGTAGTAAATTACTATGCAGAACGGAATGAAGAAGAATATCATCACTCCTATAAGGCTGGGCATGACGCAGATATTGCTGAATATCCGCTCGCCCCTCCTTCCGCACTGGTTTCGGGTCTTGTTTTTCATCTGAATACAACCTCACAAAATGTCTTTTGTTCTGAGTTTTTCTGTCTGACCTCCATCATATCGTTCTCTGTAGATAAGTGTCCTGAGAACCCCCAAAAAGACGAAGATCAGACATATTTTTTTATTTTAACTATATCATGCTGCCACCGGGCAGTTTGTAACTGTATCATTTCTCCTTCTCAGCGGAGACTTTACTGTATAAAGATATATGATAATTCCAAGGCATACAGCACCGAGCAGAAACATTGACCGGCGGTATTCCCATGAGATGATGTCATTCATCATGAACAGCAGCTGTACCGCTATGAAAGGGATCACCATTATATTATAAAGGACAGCCTTGTTCTTGCGGAGAAGCTTTACCATGAGCCAGCCCCAGACTGCCGCCGCAGTACCGAGAGCCGTGTAGGCTATAAGGTCGGGGACATCGGAGAACATCGCAGAAGAAAGGCTTCCGCCGAACTTTGCATACTCTATCGTATGCTTGACTGCTGCATATCCGTAGTAGCCAACGTCCAGCCCGAGAAATGTGAGAAACAGGTCACGGAGCATTGTCTTCGCATCAACGTCCCTGTGTATTATCAGCAGTATCACCAGCGGCCATATGGTCATATCCGAGATGAGATTGCTCACACACAGCGGAACTTTTTCGTGAAGCTCTCCGAGGAACTGTCCTGCTATACCCATTGCAGCTCCTATCCACAGATAAGCTGTGGTCTTCATTATTTTCACAGTACCACTCCTGAACACACCACACTATATACACAGATCAGAACTTCATTTCCGTGCATATGGCAGCATTTTTTTGTACTATGAACAAGATCAGCCGCTTTGAGGACTTCCCCTCATTTTAATATAATACATCATTGACAAACCGTTGTCAATATCCCACAGTAGATTTTTACATTTTCTTTACTATATGGAATATATATTAAGTGCCCTGATAAAGAAGCTCATAGAGGTCCTCAGCCGCCTCAGACGACCGTTTTCAGCGCCCTCTTTCATAGTTCTCTTATATCATACACTGTCAAGATGACATTAACGTGACTTTTTTATAACAAATCTGTCACTTAACTTTTCAGGGAAATTGCCTCCTATATAATTAGACGTTTCAAAAGCCCGAATTGTGACAAAAGTTTTTAAAATTTTTCTGTCCTGCAAGCTATAATCAGCATTTTGACTTTCGTCAAGGCGGTATACCGTAAAATTTTAGTCAATGTGACTGTTTTTCAAAACTGCTATTGACAATCCGCTCTGATTATGATACAATATTTTCTGTTGAAACGCCGTGCGGGTGTAGTTCAATGGTAGAATTCCAGCCTTCCAAGCTGGTTACGTGGGTTCGATTCCCATCACCCGCTCCATTTATTAGCAGCTATGGCTGCTAAAGTTTTCTGTGCGCCTTTAACTCAGCTGGATAGAGTAACTGCCTTCTAAGCAGTAAGCCGCTGGTTCGAATCCAGCAAGGCGCGCCACACCGAAACTCTCCGTTATATGACTCCATCTAATGGAGAGCTTCGTTTTTATTTATTGAATATGGTGGGTGTAGCTTAGCTGGTTAAAGCGTCGGATTGTGGTCCCGAAGACCGTGGGTTCGAATCCCATCTCCCACCCTCATGAAACAGGCACTTCTGAGTTTTCAGAAGTGCTTTTTTCGTTGTTTTCTAATATTTTTTCTAATATAAATGTCCCCGCAATCGCGGGGACTTTCTGTATCATATTTTCATTGATTTTTGAATCTATCTTGGTACTAAGCCGTCAGCAGGGGCGGATATTATCCGCCCGATAATAAAGCGGCAAAGCCGCTTCCTTATGGCTAAAGGCTAAGGGCTTCTATATATCCATCATTCCTTCACGATCACAGCTATCGCACATGGCATCCTTCCGTTCACAACATGATATTTCACATTTTTATATCCCATATCCGAAAAAAACTTCTTGTAGGAATCCATATCAAACTGCTTTTTGAAATCAGCTCCCAGCATTTCAATGAGCCTTACTGCATACCTTCCTGTTTTTTTCGACATATTTATGTATGTCGGGATAATGATACTGCCGCCATGCTTTACTACCCGTTCAAGCTCGTGCAAAGCCTTTTCGGGTTCGGGAAGCAGGTGTATAACATTTCCTGCGATCACCTTATCAAAGCTTTCGTCTTTGTACTTCAGATCCGTTATATCCGCTCTCCTGAACGTAACATTACGGTACATACGGCACTTTTTTTCAGCCTGCTTTAGCATTCCGACAGCATAATCGGTAGCAATAAGCTTTCGGCATTTTTGCGCTATATAAACGCTTATAGCACCTGTTCCGCAGGCACATTCCAGTACATTATCCGAAGTATCTATCATTTCAGCGACCTTTGCTCCTGTTCCCGTAAAAACCTTTCTGTTGTAAACAGTTTCAAACAGGTCATAGATCGGTGATATCCTGTCCCAGAATACTTTTTTGCTCATGGAAAAACCTCCTGTAAGATATGCTCTGTCATAAATGAATATATGAGCATCTATTCATATGATACCATACGATCTGCTGTTTGTCAATAGGCATTTTCACATTGTTTTCCTTAGTTACAGTTTTTCCGGAATTTATTTATCTTCTCCGCAAATATTTCCATATCATCGCAAAGTCAGGCTCTCAGAATAAGCCCTGCGTTATTATGACACAAAGAAAAGTCCCCACTAATCGTGGTGCTTATATAGCAGCTTATGCGTGATTATCGGGGGAAAAAACCTTTCTGAGGAAAGGTTCTTTTTTCCCCCCCTTTTTCCAAAGACTTTTAACTGAATTTAGCCCAGACAAGGCGCTTCACGAAAAATGTGAAACCCGGTAGTATTACCGGGAGCGCCCTGTCTGGGCTAAATTTAATGCTGAAAGTTTTAGGAAAGGAGTTTGAGGAAGAACCCTTTTTCAAAAGGGTTCTTCCTCAATATCACCTATAAAACTGCTGTACGAGTATCACGATTACTGTGGGGACTTTTTTGATGTATTATTTAGTCTTTTCTCTTTTTGTATGCTGCTGCGGATAACAATACTGCCGCTATGCCTGTCACAGCTATTCCCGCAGCACCGCTGTCGCCGGTTTTGGGAGAGTTATTATTTGCAGTGGTGGCAGCTGTTGTCTTTGCAGCAGTTGTTGTAGTTGTAGTTGTAGTTGCGGCAGGCTTTGAACCGTCATCGTTCAGCACCACAAATCTTATATCGTTATCCTTTGCGTACTTCTCGATATCCGTATCCTTGTATCCGTAGATCGTAAGCTTATCAGTGCGTCCCTCAAATATATTCTCGCCAAAATACAGTTCTTTTCTTACCGGTACGATCAATTCCGTAAGCTCTGTACAGCCCTTGAAAGCATTATCGCCAATGTATTCCACAGTGTCGGGCACTGTAAGTGATTTAAGAGCTGTGCAGCCTTCAAAGGTACTCTCGGTTATCGAGATCAGCTCGCTCGGGAGATTTACGGAAGTAAGTCCCGTACAGTTTCTGAAAATGCCGTAGCCAAAAGCTTTGACATTCTCGGGGATGGTTATTGAGGTAAGCCCTGTGCAGCCCTCAAAAACATGATGTCCCACATCTTTGAAAGATTCGGGAAGTGTTATCGAGGTCAGACCGCTGCAGCCTGAGAAAGCATCGTTTTCTATGACCTCAAGTCCCTCGGGGAGCTTTACCTCTGTCATGCCCGAACAGTCAGCAAAGGCTGAGCCGCTGATAAGCTTTATATCATCAGGGACAGTTACAGATGTATTATCAGGCATAGTTCCCTTGAATTTATACACGGTTTTTCCTATAATGACCATTCCGTCAGGCTGTTCTTCGTACCATTTCGTGTTGGCAAAAGCATTTCCCATGACATACTCAACTCCCTCGGGAATATTTATGTCGGTCAATGAGATGCAGTTTTCAAAGGCTTCATAATCAATATCTCTGATACTGTCGGGAAGCTGAACGGACTGTAAGCTTGTGCAGTCCTTGAAAAGGCTGTGGGAGATCTCTGATACGCCGTCAGGGATATTTACGGAAGTCAGACCGCTGCAGCCTTCAAAGGCAGACATTGAGATGTTTTTTACACTGTCGGGAACTTTGACCGAGGTCAGCTCTTTACAGCCGTAAAATGCGTTTGCTGATATTATGCTGACCGTTTTTCCGTTTATCTCTGACGGGAGCACAACGTCACCGCCGCCGCCCTGATAGTGTCCGACAGATACGTTATCGAATTCATCGATTTTATAGTTTACTGTAGAACCGTCTTCAAGCTCGTAGTCTCCGTGCTCAACTATCTTGACAGCCCTGATAGCTGAACTGTCGTATGCTTCTGCGCTGAATGATGCAAATGCCCCTGCAATTGC
Source organism: Ruminococcus flavefaciens (assembly GCF_900116855.1). Lineage (GTDB taxonomy): Bacteria > Bacillota > Clostridia > Oscillospirales > Ruminococcaceae > Ruminococcus > Ruminococcus flavefaciens_R. The sequence goes on along the minus strand of NZ_UETD01000005.1, from coordinate 193,278 downwards.
AAATGATAAGATGAATGATGCAGTCTTTTTCATAATAACGCTCCTTACTTGTATGTTTTTTGCTTAAACGAAACAAGGGTATCATATCCCGCTTTTATTCCGTGCAGACGGCTGCACTTTTGTTTATTATACTCCCCATAAGATCATATGTCAACCCCGGGTACGAGTCTGAAAGCATACTCCGCAGTCCACCGCCCAGTCCTCGAAGTAACTCCCGAAAAATCGGCAATGCAACGGCTTTTTACATAAATGTTAAGCCCCGTTGACAGATTGCCTGCGGCAGTTGGTAGACTCATCGCAGCAGAAATGATATCATGGAAGCAGAAGAAAAAACTGTCACGCTGTGGCAGAAGGAGGTATCATTTATGATAAGATCATTGGTTCCCGTGAGAGGCTTCATAAAAAATATAAGCCCTTTCAACAACAGAGATGATATGCCGTCGGCTTTGCTCATCACAAAAAAGCTGCTGGCATTTTTCCTGTGCTATCTGGCAGGGATTTTTCTTGCGGAGGGACTTGTCATCGGAGGACTGTTCCTCTGCGGCAGGAACTTCTTAAAGGGAGAAATGTTCAGCGAAAATGTTATGCTGCTATTAAAGCTTTACGGTATGATCATTCTCATTGCTGTATGCATTCTCTATTGGAAGCTTGTCGTGAAAAGGAAGCTTAATGAAATGGGCATAACCAAAAAGATCTCGGGCTGGTTCATGGGCGCAGGTATGGGAGTTGTATTGATTATCACCGCAGTTTCTGCTATAATGGTTACAGGAACAATAAAATTCAGCGGCTTTTCCGCGAATTTCAATATAACAATGCTGCTCATGCTCGGAGGATACATAGTTCAGGGAGCAGCCGAGGAGCTTCTTTCCCGAGGACTGGTTTTCTGCTCGCTGAAGGATAAGGTATCTCTCCCTGCTGCTGTCGGTGCAAGTGCTGCCGCATTCGCCCTTCCCCACATGGGTACGCTGTGCAGCTTTGAAGCTGAGTATATATTCCCGGGTGTGCTCTGTCTTATCCTTATCTCATGTGTATTCTCTCTGCTGACTCTCCGTACAAAGAGCATTTGGGCTGCCTGCGGACTGCATTCCATGTGGAATTTCTGTCTCAGCTGCATTCTGGGACTTGACCTCAGCGGCAGCGAAGGCTCATGGGCAGTCATAAATATGCGTACATCGGACAAAAACCTTTTCAACGGCGGCAGATACGGCATAGAGGCAAGTATCATCACCGCTGCGGTACTGGCTGCGGCAGCTGTTCTGCTGTGGCATATGTATAAAAGAAACAATACAGAAAGGCAGGCGTGAAATATGGAATTCAACAACAAGCTCTACGAGCTTCGCAAGCAGAAAGGCTTTTCACAGGAGGAGCTTGCAAACCGTCTTAACGTATCAAGGCAGACCGTCTCAAAGTGGGAGGTGGGTGACTCAACTCCCGATATGGAAAAGCTCATTGCCATCAGCGACCTGTTCGGTATCTCTCTGGACGAGCTGGTGCTGGACAAGGCTCCCGAGCCTGCCCCTGCCCCACAGACCGTAAAGTCGGAGCTGTATGCAGATATAAAGGAAAAGGTCCTCACTGAAGATAACGGGAAGAAAGTCAGAAAGGGTCTGAAGATAGCAGGCATAGTTCTCGGAGCAGTAATGCTCGTCGATATCATCTCATTCGTGATCTATGTCATACTCAACGGCTTTCCCAAATGATCCAAAGATATTTTTATCAAAGCTCCCTCGGGAGCTTTTTTTCGGCTTCTGAGCTAAATTGGAATTTAACACCTTCGGTGTTAAATTCCGAAGCCCTTAGCCTTTAGCTTTTAGCCATTAGGAAGCGGCTTCGCCGCTTTATTATCGGGCGGCGGAACGCCGCCCCTACATCAGGCTAACGGCTAATGGCTATGGGCTAACGGCTCAAATCATAATTTTGCTCCGCAAAATTATGATTTATGTTAGCTGCAATTATAAGTAAAAACGCCCGTCTACTCCGAAAAACCGCCCTTTTACTCCTTTATTGTAGCGCTTCTGCATAAGAGCTGTTATTATAGGCACATAAGGAAAACGCCAGTCGGTGCAACAGTATCGGCAGAAAAACAACAGCAAACGGAGGTAAAAAATGAAAAAAACAGTCGCAGTATTAATGGCATCACTTATGTGCATGGGCGGCGCAGCAGCAGTTGCTTCCCCCGACGTGGTAAAGCCTGTCAGCGCTTATGCCATCACACAGTCACAACAGCAGCAGTTCATCAACAATCTGGGCACAGCAGCTCAGAAAGGCTATGCACAGTACAGAATACTCCCGAGCATGACCATTGCTCAGGCTATCCTCGAATCCGCATGGGGTCAGAGCACTCTCTCCAGCAGATACTATAACTTCTTCGGCATGAAGGCAGGCTCCAACTACCACGGAGAGACCGTTACCTTACAGACCACTGAGGAGATCAACGGCGTTCTGGTAAGAGTGAACGGCACATTCAGAGCATACCACTCCTTCGATCAGGGCATAGAGGGCTACTACCAGTTCATCACAGGCTATTCCAGATACTCAAATCTTATCGGCGAAACGGATTATAAGGCTGCCTGCCGCAAGATAAGGGAAGACGGCTGGGCTACCGACAGCGGTTACACCAACAAGCTCATCAGCCTCATCGAGAGATATGATCTCACAAGATTTGACACTATGGTACCCGTCACGGAAGGTTACTTCAGAGCCTGTGCATCAAGCTACACAAGCATAGTTGATGCCCTCAACTCCATCGGTGCCGAGTCATCATTCGCTTACCGCAAAAAGATCGCTGCTGCAAACAATATCACCAATTACAGCGGCACACCTGCTCAGAACACAACTATGCTCAATCTTCTGAAGCAGAGCAGGCTCAAGAAGCCTTCAAGCGGTCCCTCAATAGTATACTTCCCTGCCTGCGGTCAGAGCTACAACTCCATCGTTGACGCTCTCGTTTCTATCGGTGCTGATTCATCCTACAATTACCGCTGCAAGATCGCTGCCGCAAACAGCATCTCAGGCTATTCGGGAACTCCCGCACAGAATACATCTATGCTCAACCTCCTCAAGGCAGGAAAGCTCATCAAGCCCAACTAAGGTACATAAAGCCTTAATATAAAATCAAATCTATCAATAAAAGGAGTAATTATTATGGAAAACAAGATCATCAAAACATTCAAGAAGGCAACAGCTGTTATCGCTTGCTCAGCTTTCATTGCAGGCAGCGGTCTCATCAGCAGCGCACCTGTTTCTGCAAACGCTGCAAACGCAACTATGGAAAGAGCTATCAACTGGGCTATCGGTATCGCCAACGACAATTCCCACGGCTACAGCCAGACCAACAGAAACGGCAACCCCGATTACGACTGCTCTTCACTGGTCATCAACGCTATGAAGTATGCAGGTATCAATGTTGGCAATGCTTACTACACAGGCAATATGAAATCTGAGTTCACAGCTCACGACTTCGTATGGATCCCGTGGAGCGAGATCGGCAGCACAGCTAACCTCAAGCGCGGCGACGTTCTCCTCCGCAGAAGCAATAGCAGCGGACATACAGAGCTCTATCTCGGCAACAACAAGAACGTAGGCGCTCACAGCGACTATGACGGCAGAGGCGGCGACAGCTCGGGCAGAGAGATCAATGTTGCTTCTTACTATTACGGCAACTGGCAGGGCGTTCTCAGATACAAGCCCATTGCCAACGAAGGCGGCGGCGGAGGCGGCTATGTTGCTCCGGGCTGCTATCCTGCCTGCGGTCAGGGTTACACCTCCATCGTTGACGCTCTCAACTCTATCGGTGTTGACTCATCCTACTCAAACCGCTCCAAGATCGCTGCTGCAAACAATATCACCAATTATAGCGGCACACCCGCTCAGAACACAACTATGCTCAACCTCCTCAAGGCAGGCAGCCTCAAAAAGCCCGGCTCAACTGTACAGTACTTCCCCAAGTGCGGTTCACAGTATAATTCGATAGTTGATGCCCTTGTTTCCATCGGTGTAGACTCATCCTACTCATACCGCTCCAAGATCGCTGCTGCTAACGGCATCTCGGGATATTCGGGAACACCTGCTCAGAATACGAATATGCTCAACCTCCTCAAGGCAGGCAACCTCAAAAAGCCCGCTTGATAAGCAAACATACAATAAGTATATATCACGGTGCAGCTGTAACGGCTGCACCGTTTTTTCGCGTATCTTGCTATTAATTTTATTATGTGGTATAATCTATAAAACAGACAAGGAGCACAGCAGCTCAGGATATTACGGAACAATTGCACAGCCTGCACAGCGTTGCAGGCTGTTTTCGGTAAAAACGACCATGAAAACCATTTAAGGATTATTTAATAATTCCCATGCTAAGATATAGTCACAGAAAGCGAGGGATGAATATGTTTCTGAGGATACTAAAAAAAGACCTGAAACGCAAAAAGACCATGAACATCATTCTGCTGCTGTTTGTGATAATGGCGACTATGTTCGCAGCAAGCAGCGTCAACAACATCATCGCCGTCATGAGCGGTCTGGACAATTACTTCGAGAAGGCAAACATGAGCGATCACTTCATCATCAGCCTCTCAAAGGACCCTGATGCTATCGAAGATATGCTTTCGCAGAAGCCAAATGTCAGCGACTTCCGCACAGAGAAACAGCTCGTATTCCATGATAATGACCTTACCCGCAACGGCGAAAAGTTCTCCGAATTCAGCAGTATTGGTCTGGCACTCTCCGTCGACAACGCTCAGATCAATTACTTCGACAAGGACAACAAGATAATAAAGAGCGTTCCGCAGGGAAAGGCTTATCTCACAGGCTGTATTCTCAACAGGACACACTTTGAAAGCGGTGATGAAATACAGCTGAAGATAGGAGATACGGAGCTGACGCTGGAATATGCTGGAATCGGCAAGGACGCCTTCCTTGGCTCGGATATGATGACCAATCCCCGTATAATAATGAACAATGAGGACTATGAAAAGCTGGCAGCCGATGAAAAGGCGCAGGAGAACAACAGCGCTTCTGTATTCTATATAAACGGTCCCGATGCAAAAGCTCTGGAATCGGACCTTTCCGATATTCCCGATACTGTCCTGAACGTAGGCATATCTGTTATCAGGACATCTTATATAATGAATACGATCGTTGCAGGATTGCTGCTCATCGTAAGCGTCTGCCTGATACTGGTATCCTTTGTGATGCTGAGATTTACTATCAGCTTCACCATCAATGAGGAGTTCAGAGAGATAGGGGTCATGAAGGCTCTCGGACTCAAAAACCGCTCGGTAAGAGGGCTCTTCCTGGTGAAGTATCTGGGTATCGCGGCAATAGGCGCAGTCATAGGCTTCTTCCTCAGCATACCCTTCGGAAATATGCTGCTTAGTTCAGTCAGCAGAAAAATGTACCTTGGCAGCGACAGCTCCGCTGCGGTGGGTGTCCTGTGCAGTCTTGCGGTAGTTCTCGTGATCCTGGCGTTCTGCTGGAGATGTACAAGAAAGATAAAGAAGCTCTCCCCCATCGACGCCGTAAGAAGCGGTCAGACAGGCGAGAGATTCAAAAAGAAGGGACTGCTCAGGCTGGGAAAGAGCAAGCTCGGCGCCACGGGCTTCCTTGCACTCAATGATGTGTTCAGCAGCCCGAAGCAGTTCGGCATAATGACAGTAATATTCACAGTCTGCCTGCTCCTGGTAATGTGCCTTGCCAACACGGGCAACACCCTTGCAAGCAGGAAGCTGCTGCCCCTTATGTGCTCCACTGACAGCGACATATACATAACCGACACGGATATGATAATGGAAGTAATGACAGGTGAGACCACTGTTACGGAACAGTGCGACAAGATAGAGAAGAAGCTTATCGATAACGGTCTGCCGTGCAGCGTACACGCTGAGGGTCTTGTCTCTCCCGCTGTGGAGTTCAAGGGGAACAAGCTCTCTCCCACATTCATGTACTGCAAGGACACAAAGGCTTCAGACTACAGCTACTCCGAGGGCTATGCACCCAAATACAGCAACGAGATAGCACTCACCAGCTCCGTTGCGGAGAAGCTGGAAGCAGGTATAGGGGACAAAGTAAACATCACCATCGACGGAAAGACAGACGAATACATCGTCACAGCCCTTTTCCAGAGCATGGTTAAGCTGGGCGAAACGGGACGCTTCCACGAAAGCCTTGAGGTACCCGACTCAGCTGTAAGTCAGGTCATGGGATTTCAGATAGATTTCGACGACTCTCCCGACGAAAAGGAGATAAACAGCCGCATAAGCAGAGTCAAGGATATATTTGATACCAAGTATGTCGACGATACGGACGGCTTTGTAATGAGCTGCATAGGAGAGGGCGTAAAGGACACCATTAACGGAGTCAAGGTCTTCGTACTGCTCATCACAGTTATCATCGTCATCATGATCTCGGTACTCATGGAGCGCTCATTCATCTCAAAGGAGAAGCCCGAGATAGCTCTCATGAAGGCAATGGGCTTCAAGAGCAGATCCGTGAGAAGGCAGCACACTCTCAGGTTCCTTATCTCGGCTGCCATCGCGGCAGTGCTGGCGATACTGCTCAGCACCCCCGTCACAAAGCTGTGCATCGACCCCATATTCGGCATAATGGGTGCCCTTGACGGCGTGGAATACAACATAAAGCCTGTGGAGGTCTTCGCGGTATACCCAGTTATCATTGCGGCGGCAACAGTCCTCGGCGCATACCTCACAGCAATGTACATGAAGACCATCAAAGCCTCGGATACTTCCGACATAGAATAAAGGAGATATGGATATGAGCAAGAATACTATACTCGAGGTCAAGGACCTCTGCAAGACATATATCATAAACAAGAGACAGAACAACGTGCTCAGGAACGTCAGCTTCCACATAGACAAGGGGGAGATGGTGGCTGTCATGGGTCCCTCGGGCTCGGGCAAGTCCACCCTGCTCTACACCGTTTCCGGCATGGACAAGATGACCGCCGGAGAGGTTAAGTTCTGCGGAAAGAGCCTTTCCGAACAGAATGAGAACAGCCTTGCGGAGATGAGACTGGACGATATGGGCTTCATCTTCCAGCAGATGTACATGATGAAGAACCTGTCCATCATCGATAATATCATCCTGCCTGCCGTGAAGTCCTCAAAGAAAAAGGAGAGCCGCAAAGAGATACTCAGGCGCGGTCAGGACCTTATGCACAAGCTGGGCATAAGCGAGGTCGGCGAGAACGATATAAACGAGGTCTCGGGCGGACAGCTCCAGAGAGCCTGCATCTGCCGCAGCATGATAAACGATCCGCAGATGATATTCGCGGACGAGCCCACAGGCGCTCTCAACCGCACCTCCTCAGACGAGGTCATGGAGGAGCTCACCAAGCTCAACAGTGAGGGTACTACCATCATGCTGGTAACTCACGATTCAAAGGTGGCTGCAAAGTGCTCGAGAGTGCTGTATATAGTTGACGGAAACATCAGGGGGGAGTATAATATAAAAAAGGAGCAGCCGCTCCACGACCGCGAGCGCGGTCTCAATAACTGGCTTATGGAAATGGGTTGGTAAAATGGTAGATATACTTATAGTTGAAGACAATGAGGAGCTGAGCGGACTGCTGTGCGAATTTCTCCGCGCCGAGGATTACACAGTCAGCACAGCTCCCACAGCCGAGAAAGCCTTGTCCCTGTTTGAAAAATACGGGGCAAGGCTTGTCCTGCTTGATATAATGCTCCCCGACATGGACGGCTTTGCGGTCTGCCGCAGGATAAGAGAGAGGGACAATACTCCCATAATCATGCTCACTGCAAGGACGGACAAGGAGGACAAGCTCAGCGGAATCCTCCTCGGGGCGGACGACTACATCGAAAAGCCCTACGATATAGATATACTCATAGCCAAGATAAAGGGCATATTCAGGCGCAGACTGGCTATGGACATGATATCCGACGGGGGCATAGTCCTCAATCTCGCGGAGGGTACAGCCTCAAAGGACGGTGTCCCATTGGAGCTCACCGCAAAGGAGTTTGAGCTGCTGCACCTGCTCATCGCCAACAAGGGGCAGACTCTCGGCAAGGAGCTCATATTCAGCAGGATATGGGGCGCCGACAGCGAATCCGAGCCACAGACACTGACCGTCCACATCAAATGGCTCCGCCGGAAGATAGAGAACGACCCCAAGGCTCCCGAGAAGATAATCACGGTCTGGGGCAAGGGCTATCGCTGGGAGGGCTGATATGAAAGGCTTCAACAGGATAATCGCCGCAGCCGTTATCATAATGGCTGCGGTCATAATAATTCTTGACGCGGTAATGCTGAAAAGCGAAAAGCTCTCGCAGCCGCTGTACAAGGTGGAGGTGAGCCGCATAGAGCGGGAGCTCTCACAGGGGGCGCAGGTAAGCGCCGGGGACTATCCCCACATCACGGGGATATACAGCTATGACGGAAGCCCCGACTTTTACAGCTCCGACGGCGAATACCTCATAAGGGAGATAAACGGTCAGCTCTGGCGGATAGATTACACCGATTCCGAGCCGCACAGCAGCGGACGTACCTTTGTCCTTATGAATGTATTCCTCGCCGCCTTTGCAGCAGCGGTAATCGGCATACTGCTCTACATCAGAAGGAGCATAATAAAGCCCTTCAACGAAATAAGCGAGCTCCCCGAAAAGCTCTCGAAGGGCAATCTCACCATTCCCCTAAAGGAGAAAAAAAGCCGCTATTTCGGACGCTTCATTTGGGGACTTGATATGCTCCGTCAGGAGCTGGAGCAGTCCCGTCAGCGCGAGCTTGAATACGCAAGGAACGAAAAGACCTTCCTGCTGTCGCTTTCCCACGATATAAAGACTCCCCTCGCCGCCATAAAGCTCTACGCAAAAGCGCTGTCCAAGGGGATATACACCACCGCCGACAAGCAGCGCTCCGCCGCAGACAGCATTGACGGCAAGGCTGACGAGATAGAGGGCATAGTCAAGGAGCTTTCCGCCAATCTCAGCAGCGACTTTATGGACTTTGACGTCCGCAGCGGAGAGTTCTATCTCTCAGAGGTCATGGACGAGATAAAGAACTATTATACAGACAAGCTGTCCGTTACGAGAACGGAGTTCAACATTGAAAAATACAGCGACTGTATGCTGTCGGGAGACCCCGACAGGCTGGTGGAGGTGCTCCAGAACATCATGGAGAATGCCGTGAAATACGGCGACGGCAGAAGTATTTCCGTAAGCTTCTCCGAGGAGGAGGACTGCCGCCTCATAACCGTTGCCAATACGGGCTGTACCCTGCCGGAGGAGGAGCTGCCCCACATTTTCGACAGCTTCTGGCGGGGCTCCAACACAGGCAGCCAGAGCGGAAGCGGTCTGGGGCTCTACATCTGCCGCAGGCTCATGGCACTCATGAACGGCGATATATACGCGGATACGGCTTTGGATACCATGAAGGTGACAGTGGTCTGCCGCAAGCCTGAATGATAAACAGCAGATACACGGGGACGCAAGTGTGCGTCCCCTGTTTTGTTTCCTCTGACCGCCGATAACTTTTTATTTATATGTTGTAAACAAATTTCAATATTCCTGTTATGATATATTCATTGACTTCGCCCGCCCCAAATGGTATCATGTGAGTATAAGATCACCATAAAAGGAGTGTGTGAACATGAAACGATCATTATTACTATTAGCATTAGCAGGAACCCTCTCCCTCACAGCCTGCGGAAGCGGTGACAAACAGGATACTCCCCGACCGCGCAACGGCGAATTTACAGTGGGGAGCTATGAGGACAATGATACAGCTGCGGCAGAATCCGCAGACACCGAAAACAGCGATGCCACAGCTACGGACTATAAGCAGTCAGAGCCCAAGCTCATCGACACGAAAATGCTGGTCTATTCATGCGATATGAGCATTGACGTTCTCGATTTCGATAAGTCCCTTGACAGGATACACGAGCTTATCAGCAGCTACAACGGATTTATCGAGAGCGAGGTCTACTCCGACGGCGGTTCTTCGAGCCAATGGGTATATTCCGACGACGAAAAGTGGAAGAGCCTCAGCGCCGTCATAAGAGTTCCCAGCGCAAGCTATGACAGCTTTTGCAGCGATATCGAGGAGGTCGGCGACCTGAGACGCAAGAACGCTTCCGTCGAAAACCTCAGCACGGAATACTCCGACCTGAAAACGACTCTCGCTATCTATGAGGCAAAGGAGCAGCGCTATCTCGACCTGCTGGAATCTGTCAAAAACGAGTCAGACGCCATACAGTACGAAAACGAGCTGACGGATATACAGATACAGATAGCTACCCTGAAGACCCGTATGAACACCATCGAGAACGATGTGGCGTACTCCTACATAAACCTCTCCGTCAACGAGGTAAGGAAGTATACCGACAAGCCCGTGGTAAAGAAAACAGATACATTCGGTCAGAGACTGAAGAACACGGCTTCCGAGACATGGAGCTCATTCCTCGAATTCCTTGAAAAGCTCCTGTTCGTTGTCATAAGGGTACTTCCCTATCTGCTCCTGTTTGGTATCATCGCATTCATCATTGTAAAGTTGGCAAAGCTCATATCAAAGCTTGCGGAGAAATACCGCGCAAAGCACCCCAAGCCCGTAAGGCCTGCTCCCGTATATATGCAGGCTCCGCCAATGTATCCTGCTCCTCAGCAGATGCCCGTGCAGAACAGGGCACCCGTTCAGGGACCGCCTCCTCCGCCTAAGGAAAAGGCTGCCCCTAATGTCGATAAAGCCGACAAAAAAGACGATAAAGACGCATAACACACAATAGGAAAAACCCCGATATTCTCATATCGGGGCTTTTCCATATACTTTACAAAGGAGTGTAGATATCATACGCCGAGTTTCTGACGGCATTCCTCATAGTAGGAAAAATCATCAAATTCTTCTTTAACTATGCGCCAGTCGCTGCAGGCGGGGTCAATTGCAAAGCTCATCAGCTCGCAGCCGCCCATACCTGCTGAGATGTCATATGTATAATAAGGTATTATGGCTGTAAACGATGTATCCGTCCTGTCTTTTATTATGACAGGGTAGTCTTCAAATAAGTTCATCACAGGATGTCTTCCGTTCGGGTAGAAGGTATTCTGATAAAGCTTTCCGTTGTGGTCTATATATGCAACGCTGTACTGCTGACTGTTGCCGAGGACAGGTCCGAGACCTGATCCATCCGAGACAAGGGTGCAGCCGTAGTAGCTGTCCTTCCAGCCGTCTGAATAGTACAAGCTGTTGTAATAGTTGATGATATCGGCTGTACTGCCGAAACGGCTGTCAGTTACACGGGCAAAATATGCGGTATGTGTATTGCAGTACATCGGAGGATCCAGCGACAAGTCGCGGGTATAAAACTCAACAGAAGGGTCAACATCGAATGTGATGTAGTCGCTGTCATCTGTCTCCATTACTCTGAAGGTAAGAAGGTTTGAAAGCTCCTGACTTTTTACGAAGAAATCCTCTGCTCTCTCTCCCAGAGCAGCGTCAACGGAAAGACCGCTGCTCACGGCACCGCCGCCTGCGGACGAGCCCGATGAAGGTGCTGCTTCTCCGCTTGATGAGCTGCCGCCTGCGGTACCATTGGCTGCTGTGGTCACTGTACCTGCGCCTGCATTATTATCAGATGTACCGCCTTCTCCCGATACGGCAGTTGTGGAAGTAGTCGTTACGGAAGAACCGCTCACGCCCGTTAAAGCTGTGGTGGTGCCTGTTGCCCTTTCGGTGGTGACTGTAACGGCAGGAGTTACCACACCGCCGCCGCCACCGCTGTGTCTGCGTAAAAGGGTAGTGCTGCCGATCAGCAGACCTGCTACGAGTATAAGCGATGCTGCTGAGCAGACCGGAGCCAGCCATGCAGGTCTTCTTATGTGTTCTGCTCCCGAAACGGTCTCACCGCTCATGGTTATATTATTATCTCTCTCTGTTCTGTTTCTTTCGATTTCTCTCTTTTTCATTCTGTATTTCCTTTCGCTTGCCGCGAAAAGTCTTTCCATCTGTGCATCATATATCTCGGGGCACTTGTCCGTGAGTATATCCATGGGCTCTTCCTCTGCATTCCCCAGCATATCGAATAAGTTTCTTTTTCTCATATCCTGTGCCTCCTTACTTTGATATACCGACTTCGGCAAGCTTGCCGCGCAGCTTCTGAACAGCCCTTGTACATCTTGAACGTACCGATGACGGATTCATGGAGACGTTCCTTGCTATCTCGGAAGATGTGCGGTTATAGTAAAATTTCTGTATAATTATAGTGGAATCAGGTTCCCCCAGCTCCGCTATCTTGTTAAGGAGGACTCTGCGGAGTTCAGAACTGTCCACACGCTCGTCAACACTGAAGTCAGAGACGAGCTGCTGCATATCGTCCTCGTCCTCATATACGACATGGCTGTTTGCAGCGGACAGGCTCCTGAACCTGTCGATAGCCGTTCTTTTTGCCACGGTACCTATATAGCCCTTTATATCGCCCACATAGGCTTCCTCGTACTCGAATTTTATAAAGATATCCGCAAAGACGTCGCTGACGCACTCCTCGATATCCTCCTGAGTACCACAGCTTCTCAGCTTATTGAAAACAATGGCATACACATACCTGCCGTACTCCCTGATGAGCGCCCTGTGACAATCCGTGGGAGACCTGTCAAGCATATTTTTCAGCTCGCTGCCTGTCATGTTTATTCCTCCTAATATTGATGTAAGGTCGACCTTTCATAAACAACATTCGTCCCCCGAAAGCAAATTGCTGCACTGATTTATATATTTTTTTATTTTAACTATAAGAGATTGTGGACGATATTCCGTTTTTTTCTATTTACAGCCATTTCAGGCGACAAAATAAAAGCGGCTGATGGTCTCTCAGCCGCTTTTATCATGAACACACCTTTATATATCTTCTCTTCTAATTATAACCTGTTTCACCGTTCATTATCATCTCCATAGTCACGGGAAGCACCTTGTACTCGCCGAGGACGAACTTTTCCAGCACGGCAACGTCCGCAGATGTCACCTGTCCGTCTTTCAGCATATCCGCGCTGTCAAGCTGAAGCTCATTGAGCTCGACGCGGTCTGCCAGATACTTGTTGATGGTAATGATATCGAATGTATTTATCTCGCCGTCGCCGTTTATATCTCCCGAACCCACGGGAACGGTCTTGTATCTCTCGGGGATATACTCATCCTCAAGGGAACCGTCCACTTTGACGAATATCTGCTCCCAGTAGTACTTGTACTCGCTGTTTGGGTCATAGGAAACGGAAACACCGATATGTGTATAATCGGGATTGAGTATGGATTTCCAGTGATTTGGCGAATTTTTCCACTGATCAAACGTCGCCTCGGCATTATTTGAGCCTGCGGCGATGTTCTCCGCAGCCTTCGTCCACGGAACGAGACTGTCGTCAATGACTGTAAAAAATCTGTATTCCTCTGTGCCGTCAGGCATTATGGTAGGTCCCGGGCGGTCGTGACTGAAGTTGAAAATGCACTCTCTCGAGCGGACATTTGACACATCATTGAGATAAGGAACAGCTTTCAGCGGCTTGATGCCTGCTTCTGCCCTTGCCTCGTTGGTGAGCCACAATATCTCCTCAGCCATTTGTGCGAGGTTGTCCTCCGGATCGGCATGGGCGTCTGAATAAGGAGCTCTTGAAATACAGCATACAGATATGAACGAAGCTATAATAACAGCCAGCACTCTGCACGCAAAACTTTTCACGCTGCTCATACAAACACCTCCCGAAAATAAGATATCTGAACTAATTACAGTTTAGCACAAATAAATATATTTTTAAAGAGGATATAGAGAGTTTTAGCAGATTTCACAATAAAAATCTACTTTTTGTACAATAAAAACTTTACAGGCGGTAATATTCTTCCTTCTTTATCCGAAAAATAATTGAAGAATTTGCCTATATACCGTTAATCTTTTTTGCTATTCTTAATTATTTCAGAAATCCTGCCGTAGTATTTGTCAAGAGATACGATGGCAACGTTAAGATAATCCTCCATCTGGTCTCTGGGGTCCTTGCCTGCAAGGATAGCACTTGTCAGTACCACAAGCTCGCCATTGTGCTCGATGTACATCTTGCAGCCGAAGCTCTCCGAATCAGCGTTGAAGTCGTTGATGACCTGATAAAGGTCAAGACCTACGCTTGTGAACTTCGCAGTGTGATTGAGCGCCAGTGTCAGCGCCTGATTATCGGGATTGAAGTGTATGAACACATAGGGAGCTACCTCATGATGGGGCAGCTTTGTGCGGAATCTTATCATATTAGCATCATTGTCGTTAAGCTCATAGGGAACACTGCGGCTCTCGAGAAGTCCGCAGAAGTCGGCTACTATGGGATTCATTACTACTTTATCGTCCATTGTTATTTCCTCCGTTAAGGTGAATTTTTCAGTTAATTTGTTATAAATCAATTATACCACACCTGCACGAATTTGTCAATAATGTTTAAACGGAAAAAGCGCCCGTTTCCGAGCGCTTTCCCCTTTAGGGTGGTTTATATGAAAAATGAAGATGTCGTGTAAAACGGGACAGAGTCTCAGTTGTCCCTGAATTGCTCCATATATGTCTGGAGTCCCTGACGGGTAGTCATCTCGCTGACGGTAAATGTAAACGAGCCGCCTTCTCCGCCGTCACCTGCATATGCCGTGTAGGTCTTTCCCATTTCAAGCAGCGGAGTGCTGATGACCAGATGGTCGTAGGAATGCACGGGAGCGTATCTCAAAAGCTCCTTTCCGCTCTCGTCCTCAAGGACAAAGGGCGTACCTGCTTCAAATATGGTGTCAAAGCCTATGGAAGCGGAGCACTGTGTGGAGCTCTGTGACGGATAGTCCGCCATATCGTGATAGCCGGCCGCAATAAGTGTACCGCCCGAGACGATGAATACTCCGTTGCAGTCCAGTGCGCTGTTCATGCCGTGCTCGGGACCGTTTACGGTGATATCTCCGCCCAGTATGGTAAGGTCTCCGTTGGAGTCAAGACCGTCGCCGCCGATAGCGTTGGCGTAAAGAGTGCCTCCGCTGATGACTACGGATACTCCCTCCACAGGGTCTTCCTTGTGGCTGCTGTGAGTGCCGTCTCCTGCGTTGATGCAGTCGTCCTCGGCAAAGATACGCATATCGCCGCCGCTGATATCCATTACAGCGGACTCAAATCCCTCGCGGGCATTGAAGATACGGAGCGTACCTCCGCTGACGGAGATGCTGTTGTCTGCGTGTATGCCGTCATCCTCAGCACTGAGAGTAACGGCTGCTTCTCCGCTGATGAAGGCGCTGCCGTTTGAATGTAGAGCGTCGTCCGCGGAATTTATACTGAAGGTACCGCCGCTTATGTTGAGCTCGGTGCCTGCCTTGATGCCTTTTTTACTGTTGGGAGCTTCTCCGCCGAATACCTCGGGAAGTCCCGTCTGTGAGCTGCCGATATCATCGGGGCTCATGTCCTTGTCTGTGTTCTTGTAGCCTCCCGACAGGTCATTGCCCCCTGCGGTGGTGATGCGGAAGTCTCCGTCCTTAGCGGAAAATATGCCTTCTGCCTGTATGCCGTCGCCCATGGAGCTTATATCGAAGGAGCCGCCCTCAGTGTAAACAAATCCTAAAGCATTCTCGTCCTTGCCGGATGCCTTTATGCCGTCGCCTCCTGCGGTGATGTTAAGTTTGCCGTCAGCGACCGCAACGTAGTCCTTTGCCTTTATGCCGTCGCTGCCTGCGGTGATGTTAAGCGCTCCGCCCGTGATGACTATATTGTCCTTTGAGCGTATGCCGCAGTAGTTTCCGCTGATATTGAGAGTACCGCCGCCGTTGATGGTAAGACTGTCCCTGCTGAATAAAGCAGCGTCGGGTATATCCTCCCCCTCGGGAATGGTATCGCTCCTGCCGTCGGTGAGTGAGTTTACGCTGTTATACTCAAGGGTGATGTATGTTTTTTTGGCGTCATTTATGAGTAAAGGCGCCGACGTCCCGGAAGTGATATTTACGTTGTTCAGCTTCAGATGAACACTTGCTTCCGGTGCATCGATTATTATCTGCCCGTTTGTGAGCTCTCCTGATATGCTGTAAATGCCCTCGGAAGTGATAGTTACAGTGCTGCCCTCAATGGTCACGCCTGTTCCCTCGACCTCAGCCTTGCTGCCCATTAGGTTTATCTCTGCGTCATTCTCAACCAGCGGAGGAGATATGTCTTTCGTTGTGAACAATTCCTCCGGGGTCGGCAATGTATCGGATAAGCTGCTGACAGGCTCGGGTATGTTTGCGGTCACAGTCTCAGCGGCAGCAGCCGTAGTATCGCGTGTGGTGAGCTCCTCGGTGACCTTGGTCTCCGAGGCGGAGCTTCTGCCGCCCGTTAACGGGATACATCCTGCTGTCGTGGAAGCAAGAGAAGCCGCAGTGACAAGCAAGCCGAGTATCTTAGCATAATTTTTCATAGTAAAACCTGCTTTCTCTGTCTTTTTTATCTTGCGGCTCTCTATCTATGCAAGCATTATACGCTATGGATATGTGTATTATGTGATAGAAAGCTGAATTATTGATGTAGCAATTAAAGAAAAATCCTCACGGAAAGTCCGTGAGGAAATATGCTCTCATAGGGTATCAGAGCCCTGAAATTGAGAAGTCCACCTCTATATCGGTCCAGTCCTTGAATTCGGCAGGATCAACTATCTGGGCGGAATAGCTGCCGTCGTTGATCTCCGATGGCGAATTGGTGTCGAAGTTGACATACAGACCTCCCTCGGCAGTCCTTGCGTCTGCGGGCAGAAATTCATCACTGACCCACTCGTTGAATATATTGGTGCGGACAGCCTCTGCCTCGGTATTGGTGTAATTCTTCTTTTTCAGTTCAACGTCCCTGCCGTCCACCTTTACGTTCTTTACGGTGATTATGGCGTTGGGGAGCACCGACTCCGCATCGTGGATGATAACTGCCGCGAAGCCTATGCCGTTCACCTTATAGTCGCCGTTGGGGTCTCCCGAAGCGAGGTACTGGAAGGCGGTGCTGTTGGCGGTAACGCTGACCTTATAGTCGCCGTTGCCGTCTATGTGTACCACTCCTGCCTTATAGCAGAGCTGGTTCTTTTCATCTGTGCCGCCGAGATACTGCTTGTCCCAGTTGGTATCGACCACGGCAAGGTAGGCGTCGCCTGACTGTACTCCCACAGCTTCGTCGAAGTTCACTCCCGGTACGGGAGCTGTGGTGGGCTCGGCAGAAGCCGCCTTATCGGGCGCCTTTTTATCCTTGGAGCTGCATGAAGCTGCTGCTCCGCAAATGAAAGCGGCAGCCAGTACAGCTGCAAGAGCTTTCCTTATATTCATTTTCATGACCTCATTTCCCATAACATTTACACTATCTATAATAATACACGATATGCCGTTTTTCTGCAAGATGCTTATTGAACAAACTTTTTACTTTGCCTGTTTTTTGAATTGTATAATCAGCTCAGTTCAAACATTCCCGTGTACAGCTGATAGTACTTGCCTTGCTGTGCGATGAGCTCTCTGTGGTTTCCTCTCTCGATTATCCTGCCGTGCTCAAGCACCATGATGGCGTGGGAGTTGCGGACGGTGGAGAGCCTGTGAGCGATGACGAATACTGTCCTGCCCTCCATAAGGGAGTCCATTCCCTTTTCGATAAGGGCTTCTGTACGGGTATCGATGGAGCTTGTAGCCTCATCGAGAATGAGCACAGGCGGGTCTGCAACGGCTGCCCTTGCAATGGCGAGGAGCTGTCTCTGTCCCTGTGACAGGTTCGCACCGTCAGCGGTGAGCATGGTGTCGTAGCCGTTTTCCAGATGCTTTATGAAGCTGTCTGCATTGGCAAGCTCTGCTGCGGCGTAGACCTCCTCGTCGGTGGCGTCAAGCTTTCCGTAGCGGATATTGTCCATGACCGTACCCGTGAACAGATGGGTGTCCTGAAGAACTATGGACTGTGAGCGTCTCAGGTCGGCCTTCTTTATCTTGTTGATGTTTATGCCGTCATAGCGTATCTTGCCCTCGGGCACATCGTAGAAGCGGTTTATGAGGTTGATGATAGTGGTCTTGCCCGCGCCGGTTGAGCCTACAAAGGCTATCTTCTGACCCGGCTTTGCATAGAGGGAGATGCCGTTGAGAACGGTCTTGTTGGGCTCATAGCCGAACACAACATCGTCGAACTCCACATTGCCGCGGACCTCGGTGTAGGTAACGGTGCCGTCAGCCTTGTGGGGGTGCTTCCATGCCCAGTGACCTGTACGCTTGTCGGTCTCGGTAACTGTACCGTCGGGAGCTATCTCCGCATTTACCAGTGTGACATAGCCCTCGTCAGCCTCGGGCTCCTCGTCGATGACACGGAATATCCTCTCGGCACCTGCAAGAGCGGTGAGAACGGAGTTGAGCTGCTGGGAGACCTGTGTGATGGGCTGTGAGAATGAACGGGTGAACATGAGGTAGGACACAACGGTACCTATGGTCATGCCGCCGATGTGCTTAACGGCGAATATACCGCCGATTATAGCAGTTGCGGCATAGTGTATATAGGAGAGGTTGTTCATGACGGGCATGAGGATATTTGCAAAGGTGTTGGCGTGGGTGGCAGCCTTGCACAGCTCCTCGTTGAGAGCGTCGAACTCCTCCTCAGCCTTTTCCTCGTGGCAGAATACCTTTACCACCTTCTGACCGTCTATCATCTCCTCGATGTAGCCGTTTACGCTTCCCAGAGCCTTCTGCTGGGCAATGAAGCCCTTGCTGCTGCGTGAGCCCACAAAGCCGATGACCTTGATGATTATGAACAGCATGGCAACTACCAGTATGGTAAGTCTCCAGCTGTAGATCAGCATTGCCGTGAAAACTCCCACGATAGTCACCGCGGAGCTGATGAACTGTGCGATACTGTTGCTGAGCATCTCGCGGATAGCGTCTGTATCGTTGGTGTAGAGGCTCATGAGCTCGCCGTGAGTGTGCTTGTCGAAATAGCGTATGGGGAGCATTTCCATCTTGCAGAAAAGGTCGTTCCTGATACGCATAAGGGTGGTGGTGGATATCTTCATCATCATGCGCTGATAGAACAGCGAGCAGAGTGCTCCCATGACGTAGATGGACGCCATGAGCACAAGTATGCCGATAAATCTGCCGTAATGCCACTTTCCGTCGTCTATGGCATGGTCAAGGTTGTCGATGAGGGGCTTCAGCAGGGAGTTTCCCATAATTCCCGCAAAGGAGCTGAAGATTATGCAGATGACCACGAAGATGAACTGCACACGGAAGCCGTACATATAGCTGAATATGCGCTTCAGAGCCTTGAATGTGTTCTCGGGCTTTGCCATTGCTCTTTGTGTTCTCGGAGGCATTATTCTTCATCTCCCTTCTGCTGTGAGTCGTATACCTCGCGGTATATCTCGCTGGACTCCATGAGCTGTGCATGGGTGCCGATGTCGGTTATCCTGCCGCTGTCCATGACGATTATCCTGTCCGCGTCCATGACGGAGGTTATGCGCTGAGCGATGATGATAGTGGTGGTGCCCCCGAGCTTCTCGCGGAACGCCTTGCGGATACTGCTGTCCGTAGCCGTATCGACCGCACTGGTGGAGTCGTCAAGAATGATGATCTTGGGCTTTTTCAGAAGGGCTCTTGCGATACAGAGCCTCTGCTTCTGACCGCCCGAAACGTTTACGCCGCCCTGTCCGAGATCGGTGTCATAGCCGTCGGGGAAGCTCATGATAAAGTCGTGAGCGCAGGCGGACTTGCAGGCGTCGATGATCTCCTCGTCTGTGGCGTTCTCGTCGCCCCAGCGGAGATTGTCCCTGATAGTGCCGGAGAACAGCACGTTCTTCTGGAGCACCATTGCCACCTGATCTCGGAGAGTCTCAAGGGGATACTCCTTTACGTCGTGACCGCCAACAAGCACCCTGCCTGCGGTGGCGTCATAAAGGCGGGGTATGAGCTGTACCAGTGAGGTCTTTGACGAGCCCGTACCGCCGATGATACCGATGGTCTCGCCCGAATGTATATCAAGGTCTATGCCCTCAAGGGCAAGATTTTTCATATCGTCATAGTAGCTGAAGCTGACATTCTCAAATCTGATGGAGCCGTCCTCTGCGGACACGGAAGCTCCCTCGGGAGCAACAATGGTGGGCTCCTCCTTCAGTACCTCGTAGATACGCTGGAGAGAAGCTCTCGATACCACGAACATGATGAACAGCATAGAAAGCATCATCAGCGACATGAGTATCTGTCCCACGAACATGATGAAGCTGTAGAGCTCGCCTGTCTCTATACCGCCCTTTACGGACATATGTCCGCCGAAGTAGAGTATGGCAACTATGCTGGCGTACATTACCAGCTGCATTATAGGCATATTGAGTATTACAAGCTTTTCCGCCGCGAACTGTGCCAGACGGACATCGTTGGTGTTCTCCTCAAAGCGCTTCTTCTCATAGTCCTCACGGGCAAAAGCCTTTACCACGCGGATACCGATGAGGTTCTCCTGTATCCTGCCGTTCATGCTGTCATACTTGGTAAGCATCTTCTCAAAGCGCGGGTGCGCCTTGGAGATGATGAAGAACACCGCACAGCCCAGCACGGGAATGGCGAACAGGAATATCACCGACAGCTTCGCGTTCTGTCTTACCGCCATTACAGTGGCACAGACAAGCATTATCGGCGAGCGGAATGCCGAGCGTATGAACATCATGAAGGCATTCTGTATGTTGGTGACATCTGTGGTCAGACGGGTGGTCAGGGACGCCGTTGAGAACCTGTCCACATTTGCAAATGAGAAGCCCTGCACCTTGCGGAAAAGTGCGCTCCTGAGATTTTTGGCGAAGCCCATTGCCGCAACAGCGCTGAATCTTGCCGCCAGAGCGCCGAAGCAGAGCGAGCATATTGACATAACGACCATGAGTCCGCCCATTTTCGCAACGTAGCCGATATCGCCCTTCTGTATACCGTTATCAATTATCTTTCCCATAACTATCGGTATCAGCACCTCCATAAGCACCTCTCCGATAATGGTAACAGGCGACAATATTGCCTGTTTTTTGTATTTTCCGACATGAGAAAAAATGGTCTTATACATTGATATTCCCCTTCCAGACCCCTTAATACAGTCTAACTTTAATTTTAACATTTTTAATGTGTCTTGTCAAATGAGCAGAAACTCTGTCCTACGCCTTGACATCGGGAAGATACTATAGTAAAATGATATTCGGAGGTGTTTTGATGTTTAATTACAGACCCAAATTATTCGACGAAGCGTCAAAGTCACACGCTTCAAAAAAGCTCTATAAGATACTTATCTGCTTTATAGTGGTTTTCATAGTGATCGCCCTGCTGGAGTCATTTGTCCCCGGCATAATGTCATGGAGGGATATCGCCGAGAATATTGCCAATTCGGACAAGGACAGCAAATGGGAGGCGTCAATGGATGCCTCAAAGAAGGCACTTGCAGACACCAACACAATGATCGCCACTCTGTTCAGTACGATCTTCGGCACCCTTGGCGCCATGTTCTACTGCCGTTTTATCGAGATGCGGTCCGTCCGCTCCATGGGCGCTGTAAAGAAGCGCTGCGTACCAAATTACATCATCGGACTGGTCATCGGTGCGGGGCTTATGTCCGCCATCGTTGCCATGAGCAACGCCGCAGGCGCAAGCAGGACCGTTGTCTGCACCGACGCTGACTACACCAAGATAATACTGTTCTTCTTCGGGTTTGTGGTACAGGGTATGAGCGAGGAGTTCATCTTCCGCGGCTATCTGTTCACGACCATCGGCGGCGCAGGCTACCACACCGCAGTCGCGGTGGGCATAACCTCCGTGGGCTTTGCACTTGCACACGCCTCAAATCCCGGCTTCGGAGTCATCGCCTTTATCAATCTCACCCTTTTCGGCGTCTTTGCAGCACTTTACCTGACGCTTACAGAAAGTATATGGGGCATTTCCACCATACATTCCATCTGGAACTTCACACAGGGAAGCCTGTACGGCATAAGCGTCAGCGGAACTTCCGACTATCCCTCCATACTGCGCACTTCCACCGTCTCCTCAAAGGCGCTGCTCACAGGCGGTGAGTTCGGCATAGAGGGCAGCATATTCACCACTGTCGCATTGGGTATCGGCACAGCTGTCATATTGTTCCTGCTGAGCAAAAAGGCTGCAAAAAAGCCTGCGGCACAGTGATATCCGCACTAAACAGTATATCAGACAAAAGCCCCGAAGCTTAATGGCGGTATTCTTATAGAAGTTTTACAAGTGATATTGAGGAAAACCCTTTTGAAAAAGGGTTCTTCCTCAAACTCCTTTCCTAAAACTTTCAGCATTTAATTTAGCCCAGACAGGGCGCTCTCAGTATTATTACTGATTTTCACATCTTGTGAGGAGCGCCCTGTCGGGGCTAAATTCAGTTATAAAGTCTTTGGAAAAGGGGTTCGGGGGAAGAACCTTTCCTCAGAAAGGTTTTCCCCCGATAATTTGCTATAACATTCTATAAGAGTACCGCCCTTACGCATTGGGGCTTTTTTATTGTTTCGTAGCTATTATGTTCAGTGCCATGTATCCGATGTGGATGACCACTGCGATTATACATCCTACCGAGGTCTTTGCCACAGATATGCCTCTCAGCCTCTGGGCAGGTGTTGCCATGGGCAGCTTGTTCTTCACGCGGAAGATTATCAGCAGGATTAGTCCGATTACTGCGCCTGCGATAAGTGCCAGAGAATAAAGCCCCAGCGCGATGTCATGCTCCTCAAGAAGTGACATAACCGTTACCATTGAGTTGATAAAGATATGCACTATTATGGAGGGGATTATGGAGTTGTGCTTCATATCGATGTGTCCGAAGAATATTCCGATAAGGAAAGCCAGCATGAACTGGGGGATATTTCCGTGTGCCAGTCCGAAGAACACTGCCGATATGAATATGGCGAAGCGTCTGTCTGCCTTGGAAAATATCTTCATCAGCGCCCCCCGGAACATTATCTCCTCTGTCAGCGGAGCGATGATGCAGCTGTATATGGTCATTATGGCAAATCCCAGACCCGTATTGCCGTAATCCATGTCCACATCTGTTGAAAAGCCGTACTGCGAGAAGATATTGTCTATGCCCTGCGAAAGGACTCCTGCACATATCCATATGAACAGTCCCGCAAGGCAGTGGACCACAGCGTCGCTGAAGCTGTAATCCCGCGTATTCAGCATGAACGAGGGCTTTACTTTTGCCCATTTCAGTCCTATGAAGGCAAATCCTACATTTGCGGCAAGATATATGATAAGGTTTATGGAGACAAATATCGCTCCGCCCCTCATATAGTGTTCTATCGCTCCCGAAGCCGCGTCGGGGTTTAGCTTCCCAAGTATCAGCTGTATGCCCGATATGAGCAGCAGCGCCAGCACATTTGAGGCGAGGAACTGGAACAGGAAAGTAAATCCGCCTATGTTGTAATACTTCCTGAGAGCGTTCTTTTCCACCTTTGCAGGCTCATACGGCACTGAGAACTCGGGCATGGTTATCCACGGAAGTATCTCCGAATAGTCATCGTTGTACCAGTGGTACTCTGAGGGGTTGTCGAAGGGGTCATAGACATCGGTCTTCTGCTTTTCTTTCAGTTCCTTTTCCTTAGCTTCGAGCTGCTTTGTAAGGCTGTATATCTCATGGTTAAGTGCGGCATATTCCGCACTGTATCCCTGTGTTTCATTCATTTCTGTCGTTTATCCCTGCCTTTCTCTGTATCTTCAGCATATTCCGAACTATATTTTAACATAAAAATCAATAAAAGTAAAGGGGCAGCAGCAAGTTTTCATCTGCTGTACACTATTGCAAGTCCCTGAGCACTCTCACAGGTGAACGGCTTGCCGGTTCCCGTGACTGTAACAAGGAGCTCCTCTCCCCTGCGGACCGCTCTTATCTCTGCGGCGATATCACCGTTTCTGTCGTATACGGCGGTCTCCGCACAGCCGCCCTCGCTCATGCCGTAGAACACTATCCTCATGCCGTCGGCGTAATCATAGTCGGCGGTGTCGGTAAAGTTTCCGTACACTATGACGGAGTCGGGCTTTGCATACAGAGGCATACCAAAATAATCGTACTTACGGGTATACCAGCCGCCGCCCTGAAGTTCCTCACCTGTCTGTATATCGGTCCATGTGCCGCCAATGGGAAGGTAGAAGCTGCACTCGCCATCCTCGCTGAAAACAGGAGCCGCCAACAGTGAGTCCCCCAGCATATACTGAGTGTCAACAGTGAGTGCGCCGCGGTCGCGGGTGAAGTCCACAGCCATTGCCCTCATGACGGGGATACCCGTGAGATGTGCCTTTACGGCGCTGCTCCAGATATAGGGCATGAGCCTGCCTTTCAGCTTCACGAAATGCCTTGCCACATCGCAGCTCTCCTCGTCGAAATGCCACGGCACACGATAGGAGTTATTGCCGTGATAGCGCGAATGGGAGGACATGAGCCCGAAGGCTGTCCACCGCTTGTAGAGGTCGGGTGTGCCTGTTGCCTCGAAGCCGCCGATATCATGGGAGAAGAAGCCGAAGCCCGACATACACAGCGACAGTCCGCCGCGGAGAGTCTCCCACATGGAATTATAGTCCGAGAAGCAGTCTCCGCCCCAGTGAACGGGAAACTGCTGGCAGCCTGCGGTGGCTGACCTTGCGAAAAGGCAGCCCTTGCCGTCAAGGGCTTCAAAAGCCGTTCTGTTGTAGAGATAAGCGTAATAGTTATGCATCATATACGGGTCGGAGCCGTCGTGCCAGACCACGTCCGTGGGGATACGCTCACCGAAATCCGTCTTTACCGCATCCACGCCCATATCAGCAAGTCCCCGTATCTGCGCGGCATACCACTCCCTCGCTTTCGGGTTGGTGAAGTCGATGATGCCCATGCCCGACTGCCACATATCACACTGGAACACGGAGCCGTCCCTGTTTTTCAGGAGATAGCCCTTTTCCGCGCACTCTGCGAACACAGGGGATTTCTGCCCCACATAGGGATTTATCCACACGCATACACGCAGTCCCCTTGACTTCAGTCTCGCTATTATCGCCCTCGGGTCGGGGAACTTGCTCTCATCCCAGCGGAAGCTGCACCACTCCATCTCCTTCATCCAGAAGCAGTCAAAGTGGAAAACGTCAAGGGGTATGTCTCTCTGCTGCATACCGTCAATGAAAGAGGTCACTGTCTCCTCGTCATAATCCGTGGTAAAGGACGTTGACAGCCACAGTCCGAATGACCACGGCGGCGGCAGTGCAGGTCTGCCCGTGAGGGCGGTATATCGCTCTATAACGTCTGCAATGGTATCTCCGCCGAAGATGAAGTACTCCAGAGTCTCGCCCTGCACGGAAAATGCAGTCTTTGACACGTTCTCGCTGCCCACCTCGAAGCTGACTCTCGCAGGCGTATTCACGAACACTCCGTAGCCCCTCGACGATGTAAAGAAAGGCACAGACTTGTAGCTCTGCTCGGTGCAGGTGCCGCCGTCGTCGTTCCACACCTCAACGGTCTGACCGTTCTTCACAAAAGAGGTGAACTTCTCGCCGAAGCCGTAGATGTACTCCCCTACGGAGATATCAAGCATCTCGCGGATATAGGTGCTGCCGCCGTTGTCCCACCTCGAGAAGAAGCGCTCTCCCACGGTCTCCTGCTGTCGGAGCTGTCTCCGCAGGGGCTCCTCCCCGATGATGGACGTAGTCCGCCAGCCCGACTTTGTAAGCAGCCTGCCGCCGTATCTGTAAGAGATATCCCACTCCTTGCCGTCTGCGCCGATCCTGACGGAGGTCATTCCCGAAATGAGCTCCCAGCCGCCGTCCTCTGTACGCTTTATGACGGGGCGGAAGCCGCTGTCCTCATTGAGAGGGAAAGAGGGACGCTTTTTCACGCCGCCGCTGAAATGGCTTATGGTGACCTTGATGCTGTTCTCGAGGGTAGAGGTAAAGGTCACGGTGAGCATTGGACCGCCTAAGGTCATGCCCCTGTTTGATATGAACTGTGTAGCCGCCCAGACCGTCAGGGACCTGTCGTCCGCTGCGGTCTCGTATATCTGAGCTGCCCAGCTGACATCGTAGCCCGTCCTGCTGAGCCAGTAACCGTCGGATACTTTCATTTTTTCAACTCCTTTCGCGCCGAAAGCGCTGTATGTCATGATAGTACTATCATATCATGTTTTTATGAACTTTTCAATCCGTTTTGTCAAGTCTTCCGCAAGGTTTACGCCTTAGGTGGACTTTCTACAAATGGTAATTTTTGCAAGTTACTTTCCCCTGCGGATATAACGACTTCTGCACTTTTTCTGCATTCCGCACATGGGCGGTATACAGCCTTTCATGCCGTTAAAAAATGCTGTTTTGCACCGATGATGCAGAGCTTTTGGTATAACATATCATGCAAAATATCACACATTTTCTGAAATAGCATTATTATGCTAAAAATAGTAATATCTTAACCAAAATTTTAAGGCAAACGCCTATTTTTCGGCACATTCTTCGTTTTGTACACCAAATCTT
This sequence comes from Ruminococcus flavefaciens, assembly GCF_900116855.1. Lineage (GTDB taxonomy): Bacteria > Bacillota > Clostridia > Oscillospirales > Ruminococcaceae > Ruminococcus > Ruminococcus flavefaciens_R. The sequence continues at coordinate 166,836 of NZ_UETD01000005.1, read as the reverse complement.
TGTTTTTTGAGTTGCAATGTTATTATTATTGAAGTAAAATGAGTGTAACAGCATGAAATGATATACGGTATATCATTGCGTGAGCGAAAAAAATAAAATAAATAAATATTGAGGAGGAGAATGTATGAAATTCAAAAAACTTGTCGCAAGTCTTACCGCTGCAAGCTGTCTTTCGGGCGCCTTCGTGGCATTTCCCGAATTCGTACAGCGCACATACGCTGCTTCTATCGTAACCAACGATTTTGAACGCAACTATGACGGCTGGTACGGCGAGGGCGACACCGTAGAGCTCACAGCTCAGCCCGCAGCAGGCGCAGATATGTCAAGAGGCATGAAGGTCTCGGGACGTGCTTCCGCTGAGGACGGCGCCGCTTCATCAAAGGGTCTCTACCTTTTCGGCGGAGACAAGTACAATTACAGCGTAAAGGTATTCAGCAATACCGCTCAGAAGTTCCACCTTTCACTTCTGGTCATCGACGAGGAGACAGAGGAGGAGACAACTGTTGAGCTGGCTTCCAAGAACGTTCCCGCAGGTCAGTGGACAGAGCTGAAGAACAGCTATACCGCTCCCGAGGGAAGCTACGAGTTCAAGTTAAAGATCACCACAGACTCCACAGATGACTTCTTCTTTGATGATTTCCTCATCACAGGAGACAAGAAAGCTCTTGAGGCACACGCTGCTCCCGCAGGCAAGGGTCTCAAGGACGAGTTCGGCGATTACTTCCGCGTTGGCAACATCTTCAACGGCGGTACCATCAAGAACAGCGGTATCCAGGGCATACTGCTCAAGGACTGCAACGCTATCGAGTGCGAGAACGAGACAAAGCCATGGGATACTATGGTCCAGAACGGCTCGACCAATACCAACGTAAAGGTATCTCTCAACAGCTGTGCAGCTATCTGCGATTTCTGCGTTGAGCACGGTCTCGGCTTCAGAGGTCATACCCTTGTATGGCACAGCCAGACTCATGAGTGGTTCTTCAAGGAGAACTTCAGCGACAACGGCGGTTATGTAAACAGCTCCACTATGGATCAGCGTATGGAGAGCTACATCAAGAATATGTTCAACGCATACGCAACTCAGTACCCCGACCTCGACCTCTATGCTTACGACGTTTGTAACGAGGTCATCTATGACGGCACCGCTTCACAGGGCGGTCTCAGACCTACAAACGGCACAGAGGGTCAGAACGGCTCATCTGCATGGGTAAGAGTTTACGGAAACAACTCCTTCGTTGAGAAGGCATTCACCTATGCAAGACAGTACGCTCCTCCGACCTGTAAGCTTTTCTACAACGACTATAACGAGTTCGCTAATGACAAGCAGAACTGCATCATAAACACAATCCTCAAGCCTCTCATGGCTAAGGGACTCATCGACGGTATGGGTATGCAGTCTCACCTCAACTGCGCTGCAAGCGGCGCATGGGGCGACACAAACTCCTACCTCGCAGCTATGGACAAGTACCTCAACCTCGGTATCGATGTTCAGGTAACAGAGCTTGACCTCTCAACTGAGGGCGGCAAGTACACCTTACAGCAGCAGGCTGACAAGTACAAGGCTATATTCAAGCACGCTATGGACTGGAACGCAAGCCACCCCAACGGACCTAACGTAACTCTCGTTCAGGTGTGGGGACCCAACGACAATAACTCATGGGTAGGCACAGACAGGAATTCAGGCAAAAGCAATCAGCCTCTGCTCTATGACGGAAACAATCAGCCCAAGTTAGCTTACAACGCTATCACAAGCCTTGTTCCCGACAGCCAGTGGAGCGAAGGTCTCCCCTACCACGGTCCCGGAAGCTCTAACTTCACCATCTCAGACCCCGAGCCCGATTCCGACGGTTACTGGTTCCACAGCCACTTTGAAGGCTCAGAGGACAACTGGGTAGGCAGAGGCTCAGCTTCTGTAAGCACCAGCGGCAGAACAAATTACGAAGGCAAGGAAGCCCTCCTCGTTCAGGACAGAGAGGCTTCATGGAACGGCGCAGCAATGCCCCTCAATTCAAGAATATTCAAGCCCGGCGAGGAGTACAGCTTCTCAGTAAATGCCTGCTACCTCGACGGTGATCTGGATTCTCAGGAATTCAAGCTCACACTCCAGTACAATGACGCTGACAACGAGCCCCATTACGATCAGATCGCTCTGGCATCTGCTCCAAAGGGCGAGTGGGTACAGCTTGCAAACACAAACTTCAAGATACCCTCGGGCGCTACCGACGTACAGATCTACGTTGAGACAACTCACGAGACGATATTCACAAACTTCTATATCGATGACGCAGTAGGCGCTCCCGCAGGTACAGTAGTTCCCGGCGCAGGACAGCCTCATATCCGCACAGTCATCCTCGGCGATGTAAACTTCGACGAGTGCATCGACTCTCTGGATATGGTCGCTGCAAGAAGAGGACTCCTCAACGGCGGCTTCGAGGATTCAATGACTCAGAAGGCTGCCGACGTTGACCAGAACAGAACTTTTGAAGTTGCCGATCTGGTTCTCCTCCAGCAGTACATCCTCAAGAAGATCACAGAATTCCCCGTAAACAAGCCACAGGTTGACATCAGCGCTTTAGCTGCTAAATTTGGAACAGTGAATATTGCAGAATCATGGAAAAAGGACGGAGAGAACAATCCTCTCACAACTCAGCGCTTCGGTGCTGACCCCGGCTGGATGGTATATGACGGAAGACTTTACATCTATACCACCAACGACGCATTTGAGTACTACCGCGACGGCAGACTCCAGATAAACACATATAACTCAGGTACTATCAACTGTGTATCTACCGACGATATGGTAAACTGGACTGACCACGGCGCTATCCCCGTAGCTGCAAGAAACGGCAGGACCACAAACGGCATTGCTTCATGGGCAAACGCAGCATGGGCTCCCGATGCAGCATGGAAGATGGTAGACGGCAAGCCTAAGTTCTTCCTCTACTTCGCAAACAACGGCTCAGGCATCGGCGTTCTTTCAGCTGATGATCCCACATTCACCAAGAATGTAAAGGATCCTATCGGCCGCGAACTCGTAAGCCGCAATACAGCTAACTGCAGCAACGTAGAATGGCTCTTCGACCCCGGCGTATACTACGATGAAAAGACCGATGAGGCTTACCTCTTCTTCGGCGGCGGCAAGAAGCAGAACGACGGCAACGGCTACGACAACCCCAAGACAGGCAGAGTTGTTAAGCTCGGTTCAGACATGACCTCACTTTCAGGAACTCCTCAGACTATGGAGACTCCTTACCTCTTCGAGGATTCAAGCCTTATCAAGATAGGCGACACATGGTACTATTCATACTGTGCTAACTGGAACGTTCCCGGCGGCACAAACATCAACGGCGTAAGCTTCGGCAACGCAGATATCCTCTACATGACTTCCACTAATCCCTTAGGTCCTTGGACAAAGAACCAGCTCAAGGGCGTTGTATTCAAGAATACAGGTACTCAGAGAATAGACAACGGCGGTAACAACCACCACTCTATCATCGAGTTCAAGGGCAAGTACTATGTAGCATATCACTCACGTCAGCAGTCCCTCCGCATGGGCAATACCTTCATCGACAGCGGCGATCCCAATAACCGTAACAAGGATAACAAGGACGGTAACTATCGTTCAACTCAGATCAATGAGTGTACATACAATTCTTCAAACGGCACACTCAGCTGCAGCGGCGATATGAAGGGCTGCTCACAGATTCAGAACCTAGATCCTACCAAGACTGTACGCGCTGCTACAATGGCTAACGAGTCAAAGGGCATCACAGTTTCAGGCGTAGGCAACACAACAGTCGAGTTCAAGAAGGGCGAATGGGCTAAGGTAAGCAAGGTCGACTTCTCCAAGGTAAGCGGCACACTTACTGCAAAGGCTTCATCCAAGAGCGGCGCGATCATCAAGGTTTGCGCAGGTTCAGCAAGCGGCGAGGCTATAACCTACATTGAAGTACCCGCAGGCGGCTCAATGGAAACTATTGAGACTCCTCTCGCAAATATCCCCAGCGGCGCTTCAGACATCTACTTTGTAGCTAACGGCGACGTAAGCTTCGACAGCTGGTCGATGTCATAATTCTTTTCGATGTTGATCTGTGCGGTGCATCTGCACAACGCGCCGCACAGATTGATATAATTCCAAAAATAAATTGTAAGGGACAAATCAGAACAGGAAAGCCGTGCTTGAGCAGCACGGCTTTCCTGTTTTTTATCGCATATTATTGTCGCTCGGATAACTCGGAATTTAACACCGAAGGTGTTAAATTCCGAAGCCATTAGCCTTTAGCTTTTAGCCATTAGGAAGCGGCTTCGCCGCTTTATTATCGGGCGGCGGAACGCCGCCCCTACATCAGGCTAACGGCTAATGGCTTTGGGCTAACGGCTTAAATCATAATTTAGCTCCGCTAAATTATGATTTATATTACAGAGTAACGGGAAGTCCGTTTATCTCAATGGTAGGGTCGTCGATATCAATGAGCAGGCATCTTCTGCCGTCCACCACACTTGTACGCACCTTATCTGCCGCCGAGGGCTTGATGTTAACGGTGATGCCCGGTGAGGTGAGAACTGTCTTGTTCTCCACAAGATTTGCCGCAGTAAGTGGAGCTGTGCCGCAGACCTTTTCGTATACGGGCTCCACCATGTTAACTCTCTCCTCGGGAAGTCCCACATCCACAAGGATATCCTTCAGCTTTGCATTGTCGATGACCACCTTGTCGGTCTCGTCCTTGCTGTCGTCCACGACCTCCTGTATCTTCTCGTTCACGGTCTTGATAAGCATATAGTCAAGGTCCTCACCCACTACGTTCTTGAGTATGCTCTGGAAGCTGCTCTTTTCGCTCTCTGCCGACATCACAAAGGTGCAGCCCAGCACGTTCTCAACCACCGACACGTTAGGAGCCTTCACATTCTTGGTGTAGTACATCACATGGTTGATATCGGAGCTCCTGTTGCTGAAAACAGGGTAAAGGAAGCCGTCCGAGGGAGCCTTGCTGATGATGAGCTCGGTGTTTACCTTCTTGGTTATCTCGTTGCCGACACTGTCGAAAATAAAGCCGTCCTTGCTGGTGTTAACGGGGCAGATAGCTGTGAGGATATAGCGGTATATCTCGTCCTCGCCGTCAGCGAACTCGTCATTCTTGTCCTTCTTGCGGATGGTATAGGTGCAGTAGGATGTTATCACCGCAAAGGGTCCCGTATAGGCGATGTTGTTGGCAATATGGTTGAGGAAGTCCTCACAGGCTGTCTCGTCCTTCAGCTCGGAGGTGAGGAGGGTATAGAGGATGTTCTGGGGCTGACCCTCGTCATATGCCTCGTTGGGGAACTCATACTCCACAAAAGCCTTGCCCACGTTGGTGTTGAGCACCTTTTTCAGCGTCTCGTCGTAGACATCGTGCTCCTCAACAGGCATGGTGAGACATGAGCTGACATTGTGATAGCGAACATTCTTATCCGCGTCGATGAACGCTGTAAGAACTCTCTCCATGATGAAAAATCCGCTCTTGTCGGAAAAATTCTTCTTTATCTCTGCTGTTTCCTTTTTATTCATTATGTACTTCCTTTCTCAGAAACATACGGAGCTGCCGCACTTATGCGCCGCAGCTCCGTAAACTTATCTTATAGTGATACTTCCGTCCTGAAGATGCTCAAAGGCATACTTCTCGAATGACATATCCGACTGCTCATCGCGGAACATATCAGAGTCCATATAGTAATAGCTGAGCTTATAGACCGTTCCGGGCTGTGCATCGTCGGGGACCTTGAAGTAGAATGTGGCGATATCGCCGTCATGTCCCTTAGTATCCATGAACATGGTGGTGAAGAACAGCGACTTGTTATGCTCTCTTACCATTTCGGGTGCAAGATTGTCCTCCCAGTCCATAGCTACAAAGCCTGCGTTATTCCTTACAGCATCGCCGGGCTCGTACAGCGCATACAGCTCCTCGGCATTGGACAGCTGGCACTCCAGTACATCGGGATATGTGATGTGTATTCCGCACATATTCCACTGGTTGTCTGCTCCCGTGAGAGAAACCGTTACCTCTGCTATCTCTCCGGGCTTTGCGGTGGTATCGCTGATCTTTATAACGGGACCGCTCTCCAGTGCGGGAACGTCCCTGAATTTGACATACATGAGCTCCATGCTCTCGGACAGCTCCTCGCCCTCGTCATTGGTAAAGGGCTCAGAGGCAGTTGTCTCCTCGGGAGCCGTTGTGCCCGCCGAGCTGCTTTTTCCCGAATCGAGACAGCCTGTGAAAACAGCTGCCGAAGCTGCCATAACTGCAATAAGTGACAGTAACTTACGCTTCATCTTCTTTTGCCTCCTTACTGCCCCCGACAACTATCTTGTCGCCGTCGCAGGAAATGCTTATCTTATTGATCTCAGAGCCGCGCTCAAGAATGAGCTCAGCCACCTGATCCTCCACCTCGTCACGGATGACTCTGCGGATATCTCTTGCGCCGTAGGGCTTTCCGAAGGACTTCTCGGCAATGAGTTCAAGAGCCTGTCTTGTGTAGTCCACGGTGATATCCTTTTCTGCAAGGGGCTCCTTCATCTCGTCGATCATAAGAGCGGCAATGTCAGCGAAATTCTCCTTTGTGAGATCCTTGAACACAACGATCTCGTCTATACGGCTGATGAACTCGGGGCGGAGGAACTCCCTCAGACCCTTCATAGCCTTGTCTCTTGATATTTCATTCTCTGTGCGGTTGAAGCCAACGCCTATGCTCTTGTCCGTAGAGCCTGCGTTTGAGGTCATACAGATGATGGTATTTGCAAAGTTTACGGTCCTTCCGTGAGCGTCGTCCACCTTGCCCTCGTCCAGTATCTGCATAAGGATATTCATAACATCGGGGTGAGCCTTCTCTATCTCGTCAAAGAGTATTACGGAGTAGGGCTTTCTGCGAACCTTTTCTGTGAGCTGTCCTGCCTCGTCGTAGCCGACGTATCCGGGAGGCGAGCCTATCATTCTCGCAACGGAGTGCTTCTCCATATACTCGGTCATATCCAGTCTGATGAGCGGATCGGGAGAGTCAAAGAGCTCCTCGGCAAGTGCCTTTACCAGCTCTGTCTTACCTACGCCTGTGGGACCCACGAACACGAATGAAGCAGGTCTGCGGCGCTTGCTGAGCTGTACTCTTGTGCGCTTGATAGCTCTTGTGAGTACCGAAACAGCCTCGTCCTGACCGATGACCCTCTTTTTGAGAGCACCCTCCAGCCTTGATATCTTCAGGAACTCGTTCTCTGCTATCTTAGCCGCAGGGATACCCGTCCAGCGCTCGATGACCTTGGTGATATCGGACTCCTCAACATTGATGTTCTCAGCCTTCTCTTTGAGCTCAGCCTCAGTCTCGCGGATGTGTATGAGTTTGCCCTTTACCTCTGCAAGAGCCTGATAGTCTATCTCATCCTGCTCGGAAATGGACTTCTCCATGTCCTCCAGTACCTTTATCTCCTTTTTGAGCTTTTCGTACTCGCCTATCTCGGGAGAGCGTATGCAGGCGTATGCACAGCTTTCGTCCATAAGGTCGATAGCCTTATCGGGCAGGAAGCGGTCTGTGATGTATCTCTCTGAGAGCACAGCGCACACTCTCACAAGGTAATCGGAGATGTGTACCTTGTGGAACTCCTCGTAATATTTCTTTATGCCCACGAGGACGTTGACTGTGTCCTCGATGGTGGGCTCGTTGACTGTAACAGGCTGGAAACGGCGCTCGAGAGCGGAATCCTTCTCGATATACTTGCGGTACTCGCCGAATGTGGTGGCACCGATGACCTGGACCTCGCCTCGTGAAAGGGCAGGCTTCAGGATATTTGCAGCGTTCATTGAGCCCTCAGAGTCTCCTGCGCCGACAAGATTGTGTACCTCGTCTATGAAGAGTATGATATTGCCCTCGCGCTTTACCTCGTCCACAAGCCCCTTTACACGGCTCTCAAACTGTCCGCGGAACTGAGTTCCCGCAACAAGAGCGGTGAGGTCGAGAAGATATACCTTCTTATCCACAAGGTTGAAGGGAACATTTCCCTCGTTGATGCGGAGAGCTATACCCTCTGCGATAGCGGTCTTGCCGACACCCGGCTCGCCTATGAGGCAGGGGTTGTTCTTGGTACGCCTTGAAAGGATCTGTATAACTCTTGCTATCTCGTTGTCTCTGCCGATGATATTGTCCAGCTTGCCGTCAGCAGCCTTCTGTGACAGATTGGTGCAGTAGCTTCCGAGGAATTTGGGCTCTCTCGGCTTTTTCTCCTTATTGCGTCCGAAAAGACCTTTCTTCTCCTTGCTGTCGGACTGCTTGTCATCGGAACGTCCGCCGCCGAAGATGCTTCTCGGGTCGAAGCCGCCCTCATCGGGCTTATCTCCGCCCTCTGAGTCGTCGCCGCTGTTTCCGCCGAACATATTCGTGATAAAGTCGGGAAGTACGCCCGAGCCGCCCATTTCAAAGCTGTCGCCGTCAAGCATACCCATCATCTGATCCGAGAGCTGATCCAGCTCCTCGTCGGTGATGCCCAGCTTATCCATGTATTCCTTTATCTGCGGGATATTCTGCGCCCTTGCACATGAAAGGCACAGACCCTCGTTTTTCTTTTCGCTGCCCTGAACGGAGGTGATGAACACCACCGCAGGTCTTTTTTTGCATTTACTGCACATTATCATCAGGCAGTTCCTCCTGTAGTAATTTCTATGCGCTTGTTCCGCAAACCGCGGGCGCTGTTGTCAAGCCGCCTCAGATACCCTTTACGATATCGTAGATGTACTTGAAGATAAAGGTCTTGTCTATTGCCTCGTGGTTGAAGAAGAGCATTTTGTTGCTTCCGAATACCACATAAAGACGGACCATTACCGCTATAAGGAACACGAATACCGCGCCCTTGAATATGCCTATGAGTCCGCATATCACATGGGTAACGATGCTTGGTTCCATCTTATCGTTCTTGCCTGCTGTAGTTGAAATGATTATGGTAAGAACGAGGAATATTATGAGCATGACTATAAGGGTTATGAGCTTGATAATCGAGACATAAGGTGCCTTGAGGTAATTATCAACGATAAACTCAGCAGGTGCTCTTCTGCTGTCGGGTTCATCCATAAGCTTCATGAAGCCGTAGAACTTTGTCGGATGCTCCCTTATCTCCTTTGCGGCACACTCTGCGGAATACTCGCTGAGGTGCTTTGATACCAGACCGCTCATAACGGTGGCATAACCCTCATGGAGCTTGTTATAGAAGATGCCCTCCTCGGATTCTACCTTTCTGCCGTTGATATTGTTGAGATAGGTATAGATATTCTCATCAACATCCTCGCCCTTGATGTAGATACCGGTGAGCTTGTCGCGGTCTACCTTGACATTGTATCCCAGAGATTCAAGATACTTTGCCAGCTCCTCTGAGAACTCGTTCTCGGAAAGAGCCTGATCCATCTTTTTGACATTGCTCTCTCTTACAGACTTGCTGTATATTGAGCTGCCGATAGACGAACTGAGAGACAGCGCGATAAATAATGCCAATACATAACCCAGCAGCGATACTGCTGCCTTTAAAAAACCTCTTTTTACTGTGATGAATAAGCAGATAAGGATAGTTGCAACTGCGATAACATCATAAAACCACCAGAATTGTACTCCCATATAGATCGCGTCATTTGATAAGGTGACGCTTCCTCCCTTCAAATGTGGATTGATCGTACCAAAAATCAGCTCTCATAGTCTATACGGTCTATTTTATTATAGCCCTTCAGGAAAATATGATCGTCGCTGCGAAGGAATCCGGTGTAAGAGTCGCTTACCTCGGCGACAGAGCGCAGACCTCCGTTAAAGTCATAGGCATTTATCTGACCCTGACACATAACATAAACGAGATCCTCATATATAGCAACATCTATCGAGGGCTTGTCCAGCTCGATAATACGGGCTTCTGTATTGCCGCCCTTGAATATAGCCATTACATATTTTCTTCTGTCGTCGTCGTTGACGATAACCGCAGAGTTGCCGCCCTCGCTTGCTCCTGCGGCAAGCTTGCCGTCATAGGAGTAATACGAGCTTATCTGCCCGTTGTCATCAACGTAGCCGCAGGCGTCCGTTCCGAGCACAAATGCGCCCTTTCCGTAGCCAAAAACATCAAGTCCGAGGGTATTAAGTCCCGGGGATGTCCAGTGCTCACCGTTTTCGCTGAAGTCGATCTCCTGAACATTAGTTACGAGCTGGTCGTTTTCTGCCGAGATATAGCTCAGCACACAGCCCTTGCTCCTTTCTATGAAGCTCAGGTCACTGACCTTTTCGATACATTTTCTTTCGTATATGACCTTTCCCCTTTTATCATATACGATGATCTCACAGCTGTATTTGTCGGAAGTTGTGACAACAGCCGTATATCCCTCCTCGCTTATCCTTGCGAAGAGTATGAGATTCTTCGGAAGAGTCTTGGTGTAGATGATCTGATCCTCATCCTCCACACAGAGCTCGTTCCCTCCGTTTTCATAGAGCAGGGCTCTACCCCCTGCTGCACGGAGCACCGTGTTGGTGTATGTATGCTGACGGCGTCTCAGAAGCGCTCCGTCAGTATCGTAGAAGTAAGTATAGGTATCGCTCATCACGATCATTTTCCTGTCTGTAAGCTCAAACTGGTAATCCGATCCGCTGCTGACTTCTATCGGGAAATTGCCCTCAGCCAGCTTGCCTGAATTGACGATAGTCCTGTACTGTTCTCCTATACCCCTTAACTTATTATACCACTTGTCACGGGTAAAATAAAGACCCGTTCCAATGCCCGCTATAAGCAGGATAGTCAGAAACCGCATAAGTCTTTTCCGCCGTCTCTTGCGATTTTTAAGATCGACTATATCATCGGCGTCATACATTTTCGGCACACTGACACCTCCTTATCCTTTGTTCTTGCTGATGAGAGCCGCCTCATCAGTATGTATCTTTCATAAGCTCATCCTCGCTGTAGAACACGCGGTTCAGATACAGTCCGTGAGCCATGGCTGTTCTGCCTGCCTTCAAGCGGTCTTTTGCGGCAAGGATAGCGGGGATATCGTCGGGCGAGATGCGTTTTTCGCTTACGTCCAGCAGAGTCCCTGCCATTATCCTAATCATATTATACAAAAAACCGTTGCCTTTTACAAGCATTATCACAGAATCTCCACTATTTTCTATTCTGAAAGAATAAATAGTCCTTACAGTCGTGGAAACATTTGTGCAATCGGCACAAAACGAGGAGAAATCATGGGTCCCCACAAAGTATTGTGCCGCCTTTCTTGCCGCCTCGATGTCGAATTTTCTCCTGTAATGGAGCATAAGATCGGCGGCGAAAGGATTTTTCGATTCGCTGCAGTGTATCTTGTAGATGTACTCCTTGCCCTTGCAGTCGAACCGCGCGTGGAAGTCCTCGGGAACGTCCTCACAGCTCAGTATGGATATATCATCGGGAAGCTCGCCGTTCACTCCTCTGCAAAAGCCGAGGCAGTGTATCCTGCTGCTGGTCTTTACATTGAAGCAGAACATATTGGCATGGACTCCCGTATCCGTCCGCGAGCAGCCCGTAATGGTCACAGGCTCGTTGAGCACCTTTGACAGCGCCTTTTCGAGCACCTCCTGCACCGTTACCGCGTTGCTCTGCCGCTGAAAGCCGTGATACTTAGTCCCCCTGTATGCTATGGTCACTTTCAGATTTCGCATCATCGACCTCCTTTTCGGGCTTTTTGCTTCCGTCGTACAGTATGACCTCGGTATCCTCGACCCTGCCTACATCCTCACCTATGAGGGACTCGCAGACCTGATCGTATACCTCAGCTCTGTAATTGAATGGCGGCTGCTCCTGAAGCTCCTCCTGAGGAGCCTCCGCCGCGGGAGCTGTTCTCCTGCGCCGGCGCAGCCTTCTTCTGTCGAAAAGCATTGCCAGTATTATCAGTCCGAGACTGACGAAGGATATGGTAACACCCAGAGGGAAGCCCTCGGGAGTATACTCTATGCGGATATCGTGGCTGCCCTTGGCGACCTTTACGCCTGTCACAGCCTGAAGGAGCTTGAAAGTCTCAGCCCTCTCGCCGTCAACGTATACCTTCCAGCCCTTTTCGTATGGAATGGACAGGAAGAGTATGCCGTCCTCCTTTGCGGTGAGCTCTCCCCTTATCTTCCTGTCGGAAAACTCGGTTATATTGAGCTGTTCATCGGCGAGCTCCTCATAAGCCCTGTCGAATATCTTCGTATCAAGAGCATATATCATCAGCTTGAAGTTGCCTGTCTTGTGATCCTTGTTGGAGGTTATCCTCACCGTGGAGGTCTCTCCGCCCTGACCGTTGCCCATGGTAAATACTATGGGGTAGCTCTCGATGAGCTTGCCCGAGTCCACCAGATCCTCGCCGCACTTTATCTCAAGGGTATCGCAGGTGCCGCCCGTACCGTTCGCATAACCGTAGAGGTAGCTGCCGTCGATGCAGTCATAGGTGTATAAAGCGCTTCCTGTTGGCTCATCCGAGTCGTTCTGGAAAGTGTAGTTCCCGTAGCCGTTCTTTGTTACGTCAAGTCCGTCGTATTCCACGAGAGCCACGGGCTGGGGCACGAAAAGCCTGTCCTCAACACCCGAGACCCTGCGGATAAGGTCGTTCTGATACTCGAAGGGATTGGCGCCGCCGCCGTCCTCCATGAGGAGCACATTATCCTTGACCATGAAGCCCATTGACAGAGGATAGCGGTTCTTGTAAAGATGTGTGCTTCCCGAGGAGTCCTCCTCCTCAAGGACCCAGCCCTCTGAGTTGAGTGTGCCGCCCTTCTTGATGATGTATTTTATTCCCAGAAGCGAATTCACAACGGGGGTAGATGTTCTGTAATAGTATCTGTTTCCCGCCTCCGAGGCATAGAGCCCCAGACGCTTGAACATTGTCGTCACCGAGACATTTGCTGCCGACGAGAACTGCGATACTCCGCGGTAGCCGTACAGCGCACTGTCATTTAAGGTGTAGGTCTGTGTCATCTCCATACGGTAGAAAAGGTCCTTGTCGTTCTTTTTCACCTTGTCAAGGAGGGGCTTTACGTCGCCGTAGCTGGCAGGATAGTCGTAGTAGCCCGTAGTGTCCACGGTCCTGACGCCTATCTGTGCGTTGCTGACGAACTCGCTGAGCACCGCTGCCGTAAGGGCAAGTGTCAGCAGCACGTTCCGCCTCTTTGTGGTCTTGAACGGGAATATCTTTGCCGCGATGAATATGAGCCAGAATGCGGCGGTAATGACAAGTGAGCTCTTGAAAGCCTGTGAGGGCTTGAATGCGTCACCCTCCACCATGCGGTTGAGGACGAACACCGTCACAGGAGCTATGGGCATCAGTATGAGCTGGTATATCTTAATGCCCTTTTTGAGCATGATATCCAGCGCCCTGAACGCCGACGCCGCCAGTACAAAGCTGAATATAAAAGCAAATCTGTATGGTATCTGATTGGTGAAGTGGAAGCCGTGCCAGATGAAGTTGAGGATATTCATATTGCAGCTCACGGCGATGATACCCAGCATTATCAGTGACGATATCTTCTCCCTTATCTTTATGCCGAATGACAGCAGGAACACTCCGAAGAGGAGCACCGCCAGCATTCCGCAGGCAAAGTTGGGAAGTCCGTCCACCTTTGTGGGCTCATTGTATGAGAGCAGGTTTGCGAATATCTTCTTCCAGTCCTCATAGAAGGACATCTCCCGCGGCATGGTGTTGTTTGCGCTGTATGTGAGCTGTAATCCGTAGTATGCAGGCAGGAGGATGAAGCCTCCCAGACCTATGCCGAGAACTGAGGAGCGTATCATCAGAAACAGCTTCCTGAACCAGTCCTTTATGCCCCTGCACTCGATGATGCTTGCCGAAGCGAACATGAATACCGAGAATATGCAGGTGAAATATCCCACATAGTAGTTTGCTATGAGTGACAGCGCGAGACCGAAGGTGAACACCTTCCATTTTCCCTCACGGCATATCATGACGATACCCGTCATGACCAGAGGGAACAGTGCGATGGTGTCGAACCACATTACGTTCCAGTAATAGCCCAGAGTGTAGCTGCAAAGGGCGTACATCACCGAGAACATACATATGGTGAAGTCCCTGCGCTTATATGTATACCGCAGGAATGTGCTGAAAAAGGCTCCTGCGAAACCTATCTTTGCCGCCAGTATGAACGTAAGCGCATCACGTTCATTGCCCTCGCCGAAGAACACCGAGAGCCAGTTCAGCGGACTTGCCGCGTAATAGGATATGAGCGACAGGAAATTGGTGCCCATACCGTTTTCCCATGAGTACAGGAACGAGCCGCCGCTTGTGAGCTTCTCGTGTACCACCCTGAAAAACGGGTAGTACTGATGCCACAGGTCGACTACAAGTATCTGCCTGTCTCCGAAGGGATGAACGCCGTAAATGCCGAAGGCATACAGCATTATCGCAAATGGGATAAGGAACGAAAGCAGGAAGTACAGGACTCCCTTATCGTACAGTATCCCGTAGAATTTTCCTTTTCTGAACCGCTCAAGCCTTGTGCGCCTTGCGGCTCTTTTTTCCTCTTTGTTCATTTTTACCCTCTCTTTTGTTCTTGTCAGAACAGTCTTCCCAGAACTATAACTCCCGCAAGGAACAGGACAGTCACGCCAAGTGCGATATAATCACGGGGCGCAGACTTCAGCTGTCTGAGACGTGTTCTTCCCTCTCCGCCGTGGTAGCAGCGGCACTCCATAGCCGTAGCCAGCTCGTCCGCACGTCTGAACGCGGAGATGAACAGGGGCACCAGTATGGAGATGAGGTTCTTTGCTCTCGTTGTGAAGCTTCCTGTATCTATTTCGGCTCCACGGGCTTTCTGTGCGGACATTATCTTGTCCGTCTCCTCGATGAGTGTGGGGATGAATCTGAGCGCTATGGACATCATCATCGCCAGCTCATGTACGGGGAACTTTATCTTTCTCAGCGGCGAGAGCAGCCGCTCTATGGCGTCGGTCAGCGTTATGGGCGAGGTAGTGTAGGTCAGCAGTGAGCTTCCCATGATAAGAAGGACTATCCTTATGACCATGAATACGCTGGTGTGTACGCCTTCGTCTGTTATCTTTATGAATTTCCAGTGCAGGAGCACGTTTCCGCGGCTCATGAAGAACAGGTTTATGACGGCCGTTATCATAAGGAAGATAAACAGCGGCTTGACGCTCTTCACGAACATTTTCAGCGGTATCTTCGACAGGAGTATGGCTCCTATGGTGAAGACTGCTCCCACTGCAAGGCAGAGGTAATTTCCGCCCGAAAAAAGCATTACGATATAGAGAATGGTTATCACTATCTTGAACCTTGGGTCAAGCTTGTGGATAACGCTGTCTCCGGGAAAATACTGTCCGATGGTGATATCTCTCAGCATTCAGCGTACCTCCCTTTCCTTCAGCTTCCTGAGCAGCAGGTCACGGGCATAGCCTACTGTGTAGACCTCCTTGCCGAAGTCAAGTCCCCTGCGTCTGAGCTCTCCGAAAACTCTGGTTATCTGTGGTACGTCCAGACCTATCTCGGATATCTCGTCGGCTCTTGCGAAGACCTTTACCGTCTCGTCATAGCAGAATAGCTTTGCCTTGCTCATGACAAGTATCTTGTCCGCAAAGGAAGCAATGTCCTCCATGCTGTGAGAGACAATGAGGATGGTATTCTTTGTGCGCTCATGGTAGCGCTTGATATGCTCGAGTATCTTGTCCCTGCCCGCAGGGTCGAGACCTGCGGTAGGCTCGTCGAGAATGAGCACCTTCGGCTCCATAGCCATAACGCCTGCGATAGCCACACGGCGCTTCTGACCGCCCGAAAGCTCAAAGGGAGAGCGCTCGAGGAGCTCCTCCGAAAGACCTATATCATTTGCGGTCTCATGGACGCGGCGCTTTATCTCAGCCTCGTCAAGTCCCATATTCTTCGGACCGAAGGCGATGTCCTTGTAGACGGTCTCCTCGAATATCTGATACTCGGGGTACTGGAAAACAAGCCCCACCTTAAAGCGCACATCTCTTATCTTGTCCTTGTCCGCCCAGATGTCCTTTCCGTCGAGAAGCACCTTTCCCGACGTAGGCTTGAGGAGTCCGTTGAAATGCTGTATGAGCGTGGATTTGCCTGAGCCTGTATGCCCCATGACGCCCACCATTTCGCCCTCTTCTATTTTAAGGCTCACATGGTCCACAGCGGTCTTCTCAAAGGGAGTACCGGGGCTGTAGGTATATGTGAGCTCCTGTGTTTCAAGGATAGCCAATTCTATTCTCCTTTTCTTTCCTGTGAGCTGTGCGGCTATTCCGCAAACAGCTTTTCGATGGCAGCCGCGCACTCCTCCTCGGTGATTATCTCGGGAGAGATATCACAGCCTGCCTTTCTCAGCTCCCATGCCAGCTCTGTCACCTGCGGCACGTCGAGACCGATAGCCTTCAGCTTTTCCACCTGCGAGAAGACCTTCTCGGGGACATCGTCAAGGACGATCTCGCCCTTGTCCATGACCACTACTCTGTCACAGTCCGCAGCCTCGTCCATATAATGTGTGATGAGGACTATGGTTATGCCCTTTTCGCGGTTCATGCGGTGTATGGTGGCGAGCACCTCTTTGCGTCCCTGTGGGTCCAGCATTGCAGTGGGCTCGTCGAGGATTATGCACTTGGGCTCCATGGCGATTATGCCTGCTATTGCCACTCGCTGCTTCTGACCGCCCGAGAGCTGGCTGGGAGAATGGAGCCTGTACTCGTACATTCCCACGGCTTTCAGACTGTCGTCCACCCGTCTGCGCATCTCCTCATAGGGGACGCCCAGATTTTCCAGAGCGAAGGCAACGTCCTCCTCAACTATCGAGGAGACTATCTGGTTGTCTGGGTTCTGGAACACCATGCCTGCGCACTGGCGCAGGTCAAAGAGCCTTTCCCCGTCCTTGGTGTCTATACCGTCCACCGTTACCGTTCCCTCGGTGGGGAGCAGTATGGCGTTAAGATGTTTGGCGAGGGTGGATTTGCCGCAGCCATTGTGCCCCAGCACCGCCACGAACTCACCCTGCTTTATGTCAAGGTCAATGCCTTTCAGTACCTCAACGGGCTTTTTCTCCTCGTCGTCGGTCTCGTATGAAAAGTGCAGACCCTTTATTTCGATTATATTATCCATATTTATCCCTGTTCTTCACTTTATATCGATCGTTGAGCACATCATCAGTGCTTCCTCAATAGTATCTCCGATGACCTGTACCTGATAGTACTCGTTATCGGAAACGAAGATCATTGCATTAAAGCTCTCGCAACCGTCATTGCTGAAATCATTTTTCATAAAATAGACTTCACAGCCGTTTATCTGCTTATAATAGACCTCGGAATTGTCCCGGATCGTAAATTCCTTTGCAATCATAGCCGTCTCAAAGCTTTCGGCATTGCTGTCGGTGCGCATTTCGCTTGTCAGAGACAGTACCGCCTTATACATAGAGAGCCAGCTTCCGTCAAATTCTATGCCCAGCACTTTGAAAGCCTCTGCCGCTGTCTCCTCGTTTACCTCCGGAAATCCGGTATTCAAAAAGCCGTACTTATTTTCCATTTTCTCGACAATGTAAGCTGTTCTGAAGCTGTCCTCCTTGCCGTAGCACGTCTTTACATAGGAAGGCCACATCTCTGTTTCCTCAAGGTCGGGAGGTATCCTCAGACTTACCCTCTCGTAGGATATTTCCTTCCAGTCTTCAGGGATATGGTCAAATTCAGGCAGTGGCTTCGGAGTTATATCAATGCCTTCCTCAGCATCGCGCCTTATAAGTTCCCTATATTCTTCATTATCGGGATCTGTTGTCTCTGCCTCTGTGGTATCTTCTTCGGAAGCAGCTGTGGTCTCATTCACCGCGCCGCTTTCCTCTTTTTTACTGCCGCAGGAAACTGCGGAAAATGCCATTACAGCGGCTGCTGCGATAATTGCCATAAATGCTTTTTTCATATTATATCCTTTTTACTTTAAGTTGGCTATTTCCTCGGCTGTGGATACAACGGGCTTGCCGTCCTTGTCGGTCAGTACGCACAGACCGCCCGAATAGCCGTCCTTGCGGTAGAGGTAGTTAACGCCTGTTTCCTTATCCACCCATATCTCGGTCTCTACGAGCTTGCCCTGTGAATATGTCTTGATAAATCTTTCGTTTTTTGCCATGTTTATTACTCCTTTGATTTCTGTGATTATTGATGTATAGTTTGTGCATTTATTGCAAGCCGCGCAGCAGCACGGCATATGGCTGTGGATATGCGGAAGGCTTTACTTTGCCTCCCAGATAGCGGTAGAGCCGCAGGGAAGCGTCATTCCCGTGGACTTAACGGGAAGACCTATCTCATCGAAGCTTACCCTGCCGCCGAACCTGTCGGTGAGGACGCTTCCGAGGATATATCCCATTACCGAGGGAGAAAGTCCCGTGGTATAGCTGTTTATCAGGAAGAAAAGCGGCTGGTCGGAAAGGACTCCCGAACAGAGCTTCACAAGGTCATAGACGCAGTTTTCCAGCTTCCAGACCTCTCCTCCCGGACCTCTGCCGTAGCTTGGCGGGTCCATTATGACCGCGTCGTACTTGCGTCCGCGGCGTATCTCACGGGCGATGAACTTCTCGCAGTCGTCCACTATCCAGCGGACGGGCTTATCGGAAAGTCCCGAAGCAGCGGCGTTGTCACGCGCCCACTGCACCATGCCCTTTGAGGCGTCAACGTGGCAAACGGAGGCACCTGCCGCCGCACAGGCGAGAGTAGCTCCGCCCGTATAGGCAAAGAGGTTGAGGACGTTTATCTCACGCCCTGCGTTCCTTATCTTATCCGCCATGAAGTCCCAGTTCACAGCCTGCTCGGGGAAAAGTCCCGTATGCTTGAAGCCTGTGGGACGGATATTGAAGGTAAGGTCTCCGTAGCTTATATTCCACGACTCGGAAAGCTTTCTGCGGAACTCCCACTTGCCGCCGCCCTGATTTGAGCGGTGGTAATGACCGTCGGCATTTCTCCACAGGGGGTCGGTGCGCTCGGTCTTCCAGATTATCTGGGGGTCGGGACGGACAAGGCTTATGCCGCCCCATGTCTCCAGCTTTTCGCCGTCGGAGGTATCGAGTATTATATAATCCTTCCAGTTATTTGCTGTTCTCAAAATAAATGCTCCTTATAAGTGTTATCAGCGCTCAGACCTTGTAGGCACAGGTGTCCTTGATAGTCTGTGCTATCTCCACAGCCATATCGTTGATGCGTCCGAAGTCTGCGCCCTCTATGAGGATACGGACGATGGGCTCCTTGCCGCTCTCGCGGATGACCAGTCTTCCCTCGTCCCCAAGCTCCTTGCCGAAGCTTTCTATGAGCTCGGTGATGTCCTTCTCGTTTTTCCAGAGCTCCTTGTAGTGGGGGTGTATCTTAACATTGAGCCTTACCTGCGGATATCTGGGCATATCTCCCGAAAGACCGCTGAGAGGACTTCCCTTTTCCTTCATTATGCTCAAAAGCCTTACTCCTGCAAGCTGACCGTCGCCTGTGCCCGAGTCGTCAAGGAAGATGATATGACCGTCGGGCTCTCCGCCCAGCTTATAGCCGCCCTCCAGCATACGCTCAAGGACGTATCTTGTGCCTGCTCCCGAGCTCACCAGCTTTATGCCGTGGTCGGAGGCATATCTGCGGAAACCGAGGGTACTGCCTGCGGTGACCACTGCGGTATTCTTGAAAAGGGTACCCTTTTCCTTCATATATCGGGCGAAGATCGCAAGCTGCCTGTCTCCGTCAACAAGCTCGCCCTTTTCATCGACGGCTATGCACCTGTCTGCGTCGCCGTCAAAGGCAAGTCCGCAGTCACAGCCGTTACCGATAACTACTTCCATGAGGCGGTGTACGTTTGTGCTGCCGCACTCTCTGTTTATGTTTGTGCCGTCGGGCTTGTCCGCGATGACTATGGTCTCCGCTCCCAGCGCCGTGAACAGCTTTTCCGCGGTGGAAGCCGCGCAGCCGTTGGCACAGTCCAGAGCCACCTTCATGCCGCTGAGGTCAGCGCCCGTCAGCTCCTTGATATGCTTTATGTACTCCTCCGCGGCTTCCTCGCCGTGGATTATCCTTCCCACCTTGTCGTGGGACTTCAGCTTTATCTCCTCGGGAGCAGTCAGCACCAGCCTTTCTATCTCCTCCTCAGCCTCCTCCATGAGCTTGCAGCCCTTTGCGGAGAACAGCTTCAGACCGTTATACTCGGCGCTGTTATGGCTTCCCGATATCATTATGCCTCCGTCGGCACCGTGGGCGCCGATAAGGTATGTGACCGCAGGTGTGGGAACAGTTCCCAGCAGCTCTGCGTCTGCTCCTACCGAGCATATACCTGCGCAGACCGCTGCCTCCAGCGCGTCTGAGGACAGTCTTGTGTCCTTGCCGACAAGTATCCTCGTCTTTCCGCCGTCCTTTTTCGCCAGCACCAGTGCAGCGGCGCGTCCCGTCTGCATGGCGAGCTCACAGGTCAGGTCGGTGACGGCGATACCTCTCGGACCGTCGGTCCCGAAAAGTTTAGCCATTACGGAGTCTCCTTCTAAATCAGGTTGTAAAATCAGAGTCGGGAGCCTTCCCCGCTCTCAACTATCTCATAAACTGCAATGGGGCGGCGCTTTCCCGCCACCTCCTCCAGATTTCTGCAAAGCTCCTCGGAGGTGCAGCTGTTGTATCTGTTATAGACCAGTATGCCGTTCCACTGCTTCACGCAGAACACCGTGTGAATGGTGGAAAGGAAGGGCTTTTTCGTCCAGAAGGTTATGATGAAAGCCTTCGCTTCATCGGGGGCTTTCGTCCGTCTGAACTCGACGCCGAAATGCTTCAGCGCTTTGCCTATCCGATAGGCATTACAGCCGAAAAAGCCCAGCAGCACGCGGAATCGCTCCATATAGAAGGCGATCTCCTTCAGTGGACGGGGCTTTTTCAGATAGACAAGTGCATTGTGTACCGCTATGACCTCGCAGCCGTTGAAGCTCATATGACAGATGCCGTATCTGAACTGTGACACGATACCTCTGCCCTGTCCGTTAATCATCTCCCCGAGGGGAAGCTGCTCGGTGATAGACTCATTATGTCTGAGATTATATCTCCTTGAACCTTTTATAAGCATATTCAATTCCTCGCTCCCCTGTGGGAGTATCGTCAGAAGCTCATCTGTCCGTCTTCGGGGGAAGCCGCCTGCTCGGGAGGCACTATGCCAAGGTGCTCATAGGCAAGCCTTGTGGCAACTCTGCCCCGCGGCGTTCTGCCAAGGAAGCCCAGCTGCATAAGGAAGGGCTCGCATACATCCTCAAGGGTAACGCTCTCCTCGTTGATAGCCGAGGCGAGGGTCTCAAGACCCACAGGTCCGCCGCCGTAGCCCTTGATTATCATTTCCAGCATACGTCTGTCCAGACCGTCAAGACCGAGATGGTCTATTTCCAGACGGCTCAGGGCGATGGAGGCTATCTCCTGCGTTATCTGACCGTTGCCCATGACGTCGGCGAAGTCGCGGACGCGCTTCAGCAGTCGGTTGGCTATTCTCGGCGTACCTCTTGCCCTGCCTGCTATCTCTGCGGCTCCGTCAGCCGTACAGGGTATGCCCAGTATCATTGAGCTCCTGCGGACGATATCCGTGAGCTGCTCCTTGGTGTAGAGCTCAAGCCTGTGGATAACGCCGAAGCGGTCGCGGAGAGGCGCTGAGAGCTGACCTGCTCTGGTGGTGGCGCCGATGAGGGTAAAGGGCTTCAGGTCCATTCGTATGGAACGGGCTGAGGGCCCCTTGCCGATGATTATGTCTATTACTCTGTCCTCCAGTGCAGGGTAGAGTATCTCCTCAACCGCGCGGGACAGTCTGTGTATCTCGTCGATGAAAAGCACATCGTTGTCGGAGAGACTGGTCAGCAGCGACACAAGGTCTCCCGGCTTTTCAATGGCAGGACCTGTGGTGACTCTGAGATTTACCCCCAGCTCGTGAGCTATTATGGAAGAAAGGGTGGTCTTTCCCAGTCCGGGAGGTCCGTACAGAAGCACATGGTCTAAGGGTTCGTTCCTGCGCTTTGCAGCCTCGATATATATGGCAAGGTTTTCCTTTACCTTGTCCTGTCCGATATAGTCGTGGAGGGTCTGTGGGCGGAGACTGAGCTCAGCCTCGCTGTCCTCCGCGGTATTCTCGGGAGTTATTATTCTCGGAGCGAACTCCATATCCTCTGTCTGTATCAAATAAACACCTCTGAATTATTTCTCGAAAAATCTCTTTTTGCGGACATAGAAGGGCTCTACGGTCTCCGCAGCCTTCTTGCCCATATCCTGTTCATAGCTGATGAAGCACAGATGCTCGTTTGCCTTGACCGTCTTGGAAAGGTACTTTGAAAGCGGCACGAACAGCTTTCTCGTGCTTCCCATCATATCCAGAACAATGAGTATCTGAGGCTTTTCGCAGCCCTTTATCATCTCCATGATGAAGGCGCGGTCAACGTTGGGCTGCTTTGAGAGGAACTTGCTTGCAGCCTTTACGATATGTCCCACCTCATGCTCAACGGGGCGGTAGCTGATGATGTCCGCTTCGTTGTATGAGATAGCCTTTATCTTGAGGTTTCGTGCTATCATGAGTATGCTCTTTATCTCCTGTGATGAGAACTCCTTGCCGTAGGAATTGGGGTTCAGCACAGCGGATACCGACTGTATGAGGTCAAAGAGCCTCAGACAGTTTATCTTATAGCAGTCAACATAGCGCTTTGCGAACTGCTGGAGGGCACGGTAGCTGGTGAAGAAGGGGATAAAGATATCGCCGTCGGGGTTCTGGGTGGTTATCAGCTCAAGCTGAATACCGCCTTCTGCTCTGCCGCGCTCCTGCTGAACAGGGTTCTTGCAGATCACATATACGTCGCTTTTGATGAGCGTCTGGAGGAACTGAGCGCGTTTTGAGGGGTCCTTTATTGCTGCTTTCAGCAATTCATCAAGATTCATCATAACAGTAACCATCCTTGTAACAAAATTTTGTTTTTTACCGCATATTCTTTGCTGTCATTAATCTGAGCGTTTCCTTTATGAGCTCCTGTGTACTGAGAGAGGGGTCCAGCTTGCCGAGGATAGGGGCTGTCTCGCCCTGTGAATACCCCAGCACCATAAGAGCCTCCAGAGCCTCCGACACAGCCGACGAAGCCGCGCCCGAGGGGATATTTGCAAATTCCGCAGCGTCGCCGCCAACGCTGCCGCTTATGGACTCCGAGGATATCTTGTCCTTGAGCTCAAGGACTATCCTCTGTGCAGTCTTTGCACCGATGCCCTTGGTTTTAGTGAATGCCTTGCTGTCTCCCGAAGCCACGAGAAACGCAAATCTTTCGGGAGTAACATCCGAGAGTATCGCCGTTGCCGCTTTTGGTCCCACTCCCGATACGGAGATGAGCAGCTTGAAGCAGCTCAGCTCCTGCTGGGTGGCAAAGCCGAAAAGCTCCACCACATCTTCCCTGACGTAGAGATAGGTGTATAACATCGCTTCGCTGCCTATCTCGCCCAGCTGTGCGACCGTATTGTATGAAGTCCTGCAGCCGTATCCAACTCCGCCGCATTCCACTACGGCAAAGCCCAGTTCCTTGACTGCGAGCCTTCCTCTTACGCTGTATATCATTTTACCACCTTTTGAACAAAGGATCGTCAGTTCCACCTGACGGAATGACCGTGGCATATGGCTATGGCAAGGGCGTCCGCAGCGTCATCGGGCTTTGGTATCTGTGCCAGCCCCAGCAGCTGCTTGGTCATCTCCATGACCTGCTTTTTCTCTGCCTTTCCGTAGCCCACTACCGATTGCTTTACCTGAAGGGGGGTATACTCCGACACGGGGACTTTCCTCATCGCCGCCGACAGTACGGTTATACCTCTCGCCTGCGCCACATCAATTGCAGTCTTCTGGTTGGTAGTGAAATAGAGCCGCTCTATCGCCATACAGTCGGGAGAGAACTTATCGAAGATGAATTCGATATCCTCGTGTATAGCCCTGAGCCTTTCGGGGAACGGAGTTCCTGCCTCGGTGAGCACCGCACCGTATTCCACGGGCGTGAACCTTATGCCGTCATAGTCCAGCACACCGAAGCCCACTATTGCATACCCCGGGTCTATGCCTAAAATCCTTATCTTTTTCACTGTTTTTTCCTGTACATTTGTTAAAATCTTCACATGGATATAGCTTCTCACTATATTCTATATCATTATACCACAGAACACTTGTGATTTGCAATATATTTATCCTTTTTTTATTGATTTCTACAAAAATAAATGCTATAATATGTGAGGTATATCAATACGAGCCTTCAGCCCTGCGGGTTTGCCGACACATAAGGACTTACGGCTCAAATCGGAGGTATTTTTTATGGATCTTAAACAGCTTCGTGACGGCATCGATGATATAGACAGCAGCATACTTTCCCTCTTTATGAAGCGCATGGAGCTCTGCAAGGGCGTCGCAGATTACAAGAAGGAGCACGATATGCCCGTTTTTCAGGGCGGACGCGAGCAGCAGGTCATCGACCGCATCAAAGAGCTGACAGGGAATAAAGACCTTGAAAAGGGCACGGCTGCCCTTTTTACCACTATCATGGATATAAGCAAGATACTCCAGAACCGCACTATCCTGGCAGGAGCTCCCGACTATGAGTTCTCCGCTCCCGACTTTGCAGGAGCAAGGACAGTGGGCTGTCAGGGCACCTCGGGCGCCAACTCTGAGGTGGCTGCAAGGTCTGTATTCGGTGACCGAAGCTTCACCTTCTATCCCTCCTTCGAGGACGTTTTCAGAGCGGTCAGCGACGGCGAGATAGACTACGGTGTGCTGCCCGTTCAGAACTCCACCGCAGGCTCGGTAAGCAGCACCTACGACCTCATGGCAAAGTACCCCGTGTACATCGTCAAGGAGGTAATAATCGAGATAAACCACTGTCTCGCTGCGAAGAAGGATATGCCCCTCTCGCAGATAAAGAAGGTATACTCCCACCCTCAGGCACTGGCACAGTGCGAGACCTTCCTCCGCAAAAACGGTCTCAGGACCTCTGAGTACGCAAACACTGCAACTGCCGCAGAAAAGGTCATGGAAAGCGACGAGGATATCGCAGCTATCTGCTCGGTACAGTGTGCGGAGCAGATGGGAATGACCATCCTCGCAAGGGATATCGCCGATGTGTCGGTGAACCGCACACAGTTCATAGTTATATCAAAGAATATGCAGGTGGCGGAGGACTCGGATTCCGTTTCCGTAATGCTGGCTATCCCCCACACAGAGGGTAGTCTTTACCGACTCCTCACCAAATTCTATGTCAACGACATGAACCTTATCCGTATCGAGAGCCGTCCCATCCGCGACGGCAGCTTCAATGTACTTTTCTTCCTTGATTTCAGCGGCAAGCTCACAGACCCCAACGTAAAGGCGGTCCTCCGCGACCTTGAGGAGAACCTCGAGACCTTCCGCTGCATAGGAACATTCAAAAGCGAATAAAGGAGACAGCTATGTCAGATAAATTCTTTTCACTTCTCGACAGCAGCAGCTTTGTATTCCTTGACGGCGGCATGGGCACCATGCTGCAGGCTCACGGGATAAAGACGGAACATATACCCGAGCTTCTCAATATCACAGACCCCGAAGCCATTATGAACATCCACCGTCTCTATGTGGAAAGCGGTGCGGATATAATCTACGCCAACACCTTCGGCGCAAACCGATTCAAGCTTTCGGGCAGCGGCTATTCCGTTGAGGAGATAGTCTCCGCAGGTGTTGCCAATGCCCGTAAAGCCGCGGCAGGACGCGCTCTCACGGCTCTGGACATGGGTCCCATAGGGCAGCTCCTCGAGCCTGCGGGAACACTGAAATTCGAGGAAGCCTACGAGGTCTACAAGGAGCTTGTACTGGCAGGAAAGGAAGCCGACGTTATCGTCATCGAGACCATGACCGACCTCTATGAGGTAAAGGCTGCCCTCCTCGCCGCAAAGGAGAACTCCGACAAGCCCGTGCTTGTGACTATGACATTTGAGGAGAATATGCGTACCTTTACGGGAGTTTCTCCCGAGTGCATGGTGGCAGTACTGGAGGGACTGGGCGCAGACGCCATCGGCGTGAACTGCTCACTGGGTCCCGAGGAGCTTTTCCCCGTACTCGACAGGATATGCGCCCTCACCTCGCTCCCCGTTATAGCCAAGCCAAACGCAGGTCTCCCCGACCCTGTAACCAATGAGTACAACGTAGGTCCCGAGGACTTTGCGGAAAGCGCGGTAAAGCTGGCAAAGGCAGGCGTCACCATATTCGGCGGCTGCTGCGGCACCACTCCTCAGCACATCTCCACTATGATAGAATCTCTTTCGGGCATGGAGAGACAGCCCCGAAAAATAGTCCGCGCAAGCATAGCCTGCTCCGCAGTGAACTGCGTGAATATAAACCAGCCCCGTGTTATCGGCGAGCGTATCAACCCCACAGGCAAGAAGCGCTTCAAGGAGGCTCTCCTCGCCCATGATGTGGACTATATCCTCGGTCAGGCAGTTGAGCAGATACACGCAGGCGCCGAGATACTGGACGTGAACGTGGGACTTCCCGGCATCGACGAAAAGGAAATGATGGTGACGGCTGTAAAGGCTATACAGAGCATCTGCGACACTCCTCTCCAGCTGGACTCCACTATCCCCGGGGTGCTTGAGGCAGGTCTCCGCGTATACAACGGCAAGCCCATTGTTAACTCGGTGAACGGCGAGGACGACTCCCTCGACACCATACTCCCCATCGTAAAGAAGTACGGTGCCTCTGTGGTGGGACTTACCCTCGACAAGGGCGGTATCCCCAAGACTTCCGACGGACGTTTCGCCATTGCGGAGAAGATACTGCGCCGCGCCATGGAATACGGCATACCCAAGGAGGACGTTTTCATCGACTGCCTTACCCTGACGGCTTCTGCCGAGCAGGACGGCGTTATGGAGACTCTCAACGCACTTCACAGAGTAAAGACAGAGCTGGGACTGAGAACGGTCCTCGGCGTTTCAAATATATCCTTCGGACTTCCGAACCGCGAGCTCATCACCCGTACATTCCTCACAATGGCGCTCCACAGCGGTCTGGACCTGCCCATCATCAATCCGAATGTTGAGGGCATAATCGGCGCAGTAAGAGCATACAGGCTCCTTGCGGGAATAGACCGCAACTCCGCGGATTTCATAAGCATCTACGCTCAGGACGACAGCGCTCCCAAGGCTCCAGCACCTGCAAAGGACAAGGACTCCCCCGACCTTGTGTACTCGGTGGAGAACGGACTGAAAAACAACGCCGTAAAGGCTGCGGAGACTCTCATGAACACCGTTGACCCCATGGAGATAATCAACGGCTATCTTATCCCTGCCCTTGACAGTGCAGGCGCTAAATTCGAGAAGGGCAAGATATTCCTGCCCCAGCTCATACTCACCGCAGAGGCGGCGCAGGCGTGCTTTGAGGTAATAAAGACAAAGCTCTCGGCGGCAAACAGCGAGAGCGTATCCAAGGGCAAGGTGGTTCTCGCCACGGTCCACGGCGATATACACGATATAGGCAAGAACATCGTCAAGGTGCTCCTTGACAGCTACGGCTTCACGGTCATAGACCTTGGCAAGGACGTTCCTCCCGAGACCATCGTGGAAGCCGCTATACAGCACAAGGTAAGCCTTGTGGGACTGTCGGCGCTGATGACCACTACTCTCGGCGCTATGGCTGAGACTATCCGCCAGCTCAACGAGAAATACCCCGAATGCAAGACCGTTGTGGGCGGAGCTGTTCTCACTGCTTCCTATGCGGAGCAGATACACGCGGATTTCTACGCCAAGGACGCCAAGCAGACCGTTGATATAGCATCAAAGGTCTACGGAGCGTGAGCCTTTAGCCATTAGCCATTAGCCGTCAGCTTGCAGGGCGGATACTATCTGCCTGCAATAATGAAGATAATGTAGGGAACGGCTCTCCTGCTGATCTCTAAATGAGGTATACCATGAATGAAAAAAATGAGCAAAACCACTTGATGAGTAAAAAACTTTTTATAATTTGCTCGGGGTTACTATTTGTCTTAGTTCTTATTTTCGGGATAATTTTACTGTTCAAAAATATGCTCTTCAAACCTGCGATATTAAATAAAGCAACGTTCTCAGAGGCGGATAAGAACATAATTGCAGAGGAACTTGATATTTCCGCTGATAAATTCACTGTAGAAAAAATGAGATTCACACATGCCAAAGACTCATATTTCTGCATTACCGTAAAGACCTCTTCTCTTGAACTTCTTGGTTCATATGAATTTCAGGGAAATGATAATTACAATAACCGACCAAAATACTTAAAAAGAGACATTAATGACCCT
Source organism: Ruminococcus flavefaciens (assembly GCF_900116855.1). GTDB lineage: Bacteria > Bacillota > Clostridia > Oscillospirales > Ruminococcaceae > Ruminococcus > Ruminococcus flavefaciens_R. Next base: position 138,549 of record NZ_UETD01000005.1, on the reverse strand, counting down.
CACAACAATATTGTTTGTACTGTAATATCAAACGAGCCTTATGAGCTTGATTTTGAACTGCATAACTGGAATAAAAAACTTTATGGTATAATAAAATGAGATTATCTTAGAATATGCAAAAAAGCAGCCTACATGGGCTGCTTTTTTTCGTATACACAAAGGCATACATAAAAGGGAACGCCGAAGCGGCGTTCCCTACTGTTTTGTCTTATGGGCTTTCTCGTAGACCTTGCCGATGACGAATGCCGCTACGTCCGCAAATACCGAGGCTATACGCATTACCAGCACGAACAGCACTATCCTGTCCGCATAGCTGTCTCCGCAGACAAAGAGCATAACGCCCTCTCTTATACCGATACCGCCGGGGGCTCCGGGGGTAACGAAGCCTATTATCCACGCGAACATAAAGGCTCCCGTCAGCGCTGCAAGCTCCCCTGCACCTGCCTGCGGAACTATGAACCACAGACACGCAAAGTACATGGCTGCCGACACCAGATTGTGTACGAAATAGTAGAATATGCCAAAGAGGAGCTGGGGACGTCTCTCTTTGCTGAATGCCTTTGCATACCGCGAAAGATAGGAGCTTACCCTGTCTCTGAACTTCAGCCTTACCACTATCGCCGCAGCTGCAAGTACCGCTATGCCCACTGCTGCCACGATAAGGAGGTTCCGTCCGTATTTCGACATGAGCTCCGCTATACGTCCTCCCAGCAGCACCACTGAGATGATACCCGTCCAGAACACGCAGAACAGCACATCAAGAATGGTGGCGCAGGCAACGTCCACATGGCTTATCTTCATATCCGCCGCCAGCTGATTTCGTCCCACATACTGGAACACATTGCCGGGGAGGTACTTGTATATATTTGACCTTGTGAACACGGGCATCGCCGCTGAATAGGGTATCTTCTGCCCCGAAAGGGAGCGCGTGAACATGAGCCATGACCAGCAGGCTATGATGATCTGGACGGTCTGTATGACCAGTCCCACCGCAAATGCAGCTATGACACGGGGCGAGCTGAGATCAGACAGCTTTATGTCCATGTCGATTATCTTCTTCACCACAAATGCCAGTGCGGCTATAACAACGAGATGACCTGCCAGCTTCAGGAGCTTTTTGACGTTTATCTTATCCTTCATGGCGCTTTGCCTTCTCGTAGAGCTCTTCTATGTTGTCCACCATCTTGTCCCACGAACGCCTGTCAGCCTCCGCGCGGACGCACTTGGTCATTTCATCTGCATTTCCCTCGCTGAAGAACCTCTTTACCGCCTCTGCAAGGGCGTGGGGGTCCTTGGGTGGGACGATATATCCCGTCTTGCCCTCGTCCACCACCTCGGGGATACCTCCCACATTGGTGACGATAACGGGCTTGTCAAAGCCGTATGCCATCTGGACGATACCGCTCTGAGTTGCCGATTCATAGGGAAGAACAACTATATCGCAGGAGGCGAAGTACTTCTCTATCTCCTCGTCGGGGATATAGCCGTCAACTATCTTTATGTTGTCGCCTGCTCCGCCTTTTTTTATCAGCTCCATATAGGAGTCCTTGTCGTCGCGGAACTCGCCAACTACCCAGAGCTCTATATTGGAGTCATATTTCACTATCTCGGGCATTGCCTTTATGATATGGCGGAGTCCCTTATACTCGCGGACAAAGCCGAAAAACAGCAGTATCTTCTTCTCGGGAGCGATTCCTGCCGCCTTTCTTCCCTCCTCCACGGTCAGGTGGTGGAGGTTGTACTGATTGTGTACGGGCAGGTCAGCCGCCTTGAAAATGGGGTCAGACTTTATGAGCTTTAAGTCCTCCGCGTCGGATTCGGAATGGGTGATATACGCCGAACCGCGCTTCAGCGCGAACCTTGCCAGAGACTTCTGCATGGGGAAGTTCTCATGAGGAAAGACGTTGTGGCAGATGAAGATGCGGGGGATCTTTCTCAGCATGAATGAAAGACAGCCGTAGCAGGGTGCGAAATATGGGTGCCACCAGTGTATGACTATGAAGTCGGGGTGCATTTTCTTTATTTTTCTCGCCGTATTTATCCAGTTGAAGGGATTTGCGGTATTTATCAGGAACTGCGCGTCGTCTATCTTGAAAAGACTGTTGCTGTAATCCTTCTGGGGCTTTCTGAAAAGCAGCTTGGGATACTGCATCTTATAGGAGACAGTCTTTACATTGAAGCGCTTTTTCAGGCTGTTTATCATAGTCGCGGTGTTATAGGCTATGCCGCCCTTATAGGGGTAAACGGGACCTATCATCACGACTTTTTTTCTCTTTTTCTTCTCGCTCATTTCTCATCCACCTTTTCCGCGGAGCGTCTCTGCTCCTCGTCGCTCTTTCCGCACTCCATCTTTCTCACTCTGTACTGAACGTCCTCAAGGAGCTTGCGGTTTGAGGCGATGGTATCGCCGAGAAGTCCGAGAGTCACTGTCTGGAAGCCCATCATCATGAGTATTGCTGTCAGGATAAGAGACTGAATGTGTCCGTCGCCCTCTCCCATAGCCATAAGTATCAGGAAGCGCACGCCCAGCACCGCTCCTATGAGGAGAAGCACAAGTCCTATGGTCATGAAGAATGTAAGGGGCTTGTACATTACGAAGGAGCGCATGATGACAGTTGATGAACGCTTCATGTATCGCCACATACTGGAGAAAAGACGTGAGGGTCTGGTCTCGGGATTTGTTCTGATAGGCACCGAGGTCATGGCAGTCTTGTTATTGCCTGCCTGTATAATGGTCTCAAGGGTATAGGTGTACTCGTTGACAACATTGAGTCTCAGTGCAGCCTCACGGGAATAGGCTCTGAAGCCGCTGGGAGCGTCGGGGATATCAGTGCCCGAAGCCACGCGCACGACCCAGCTTCCAAGATGCTGGAACTTCTTCTTTTTCCATGAGAAGTGCTCGGTCTGGTCAATGGGTCTCTCACCGATGACGATATCAGCCTTCTGCTCAATGATGGGACGGACTATCTTCTCGATGTCCTCGCCGCAGTACTGGTTGTCGGCGTCGGTATTTACGATTATATCCGCACCAAGGTGGAGACAGGCGTCGATGCCTGCCATAAAGCCCTTTGCAAGTCCCTTGTTGCGCTTGAACGAAACGATATGATGAAAGCCCAGCTCCCTTGCACGGGCAACGGTATTGTCCTTACTTCCGTCGTTGATGATGAGATACTCTATGGTATCGATGCCGTCTATATGCTTTGGCAGGTCATTGTACGCCAGTTCAAGGGTCTCCTCCTCGTTATAGCACGGTATCTGTATGATAAGCTTCATGATATATCAGTTCCTTTCTTTTATGAGGCAGGCGAAAAACGTACTGAGCTGAAAGCTATTCCCAGCTCGCGGTCATCATTGGGATTTGCAAGGGAAGCGCTCCAGAGAGGTGCGCGTATCTCCAGTATATTCTCGCCCTCAAGCACCTGATCCTCCTCGGCGCTGAAGTGGAGAGGCTGACCGTTATTGCTCTGAGTTATCTCCTGTGTGCCGATCTCCTCGCCGTTGAGAAGCAGAGTTACCTCCACCTTATCCTTGCCGATCTGCTCAAAGGGGATGCCGCAGCCCATTTCAAGAGTCACATCGTAGTCGCCCGGATAGAGTCCGCACTCCACCTGTGCCTCCTCGCTGTCTGTCCAGCAGAATGTCGCCTCGAGTCCCGAGACACCGCTGAGCTTTGTATAGTCCCCTGCGGCGGTATAGATAAATCTGTACTTGTCATAGAAGAAAAGATGTATCTCCTCAAGATAGCTGTAGAAGGACTTTGGCATGGGGATAATTGTTCCCGTATTTACCATATCGTCCTCGATGTGGTGTATCTTGTTGGAGTAAATGGCTGTATAGTCCTCCTCTCCGAGGTCAGACTCGGTGATGACCATTACTCTGCCGTATCTTGCGGCAAGTCTGTCAAGCTGGTCGGGGTCCTCGGTATCCTCGGGGATAACATGGGCGCCCGTCATGCTCCTTATGGGGAGCCACAGCCTTGATGCGTAATCGTTGGAAATGACCACGCAGTCGTCTGCATCAACGAAATCCGCAAGGTCGCTGAGAACGCTCCACTCGATACGGGTATCGTCCTTGTGCCATACAAGGTATGCGTCGTATCTTGCAATGAACAGGAATGACGCCGCAGCCGCAGGAATGAGCAGCTTTCCGCCGAAGCGGTCAAGTGCAATTCCGCTGAAGACTATTCCCACAGGGATAAAGGGAGCCAGATAGCGCGAGAAGTAGAAGTAATACCTTACCTCAAAGCGCAGGAACGCCGAGTATATCAGTATACAGTAGAAGAACATGATGAATACCACAAGGCGCTGCTGCGATTCGGCAAAGAGCTTTGCGAATATAAGTGCAGAGACCATAGCCAGCGGCATCACGATGAAGCCCACGTTCGCACAGAAGCCCCAGAGCGTCACATAGCTTGCCGACTTCCAGTCGCTGTATGTCATGAACGCCTTTATGATGATGTATGCACAGGGCAGTATTATCATCAGTCTCAGCAGCAGAGCGAACAGCTTTGAGGAGGAAGCCTTCTTCAGGAACTTTCTCTGCGAGAAGTCCTTCTTTGTCAGCTTCTTCACTATGAGGTCAAAGATTATGACTGCCGCAAATGCCGCAGCTGAACCCGCAATTACCACTGTGGTGATATTGTGTACGCCTATGCCGCCCACAAAGAGGGGGCTGTAATTGTTCATGGTGTAGAAGGGCTGAACCTGCTTCATCATGAAGAAGCTTGCCAGATATCCTGCCACGGTGACAGGCATGAGCACCGCGTACTGGCGCTCTCTTGTAAATACATACATACCGCCGTATATCATGATGAACATGGGAAGCATGGTGTACAGTGATACATGATAGCAGCCGAAAACTGCCACGGGGATTATGGACATCCACCGCTGCTTGCTGTCCTCATCGGTCATGAAGTAGAGGAATACCGCAGGTATAAGGGTGAGCATTATCTCGGTAAGAGAGGATTTTGCTGTCCATATTATTACGGGAGCCACTGCCGTCAGCGCACATACACAGGCAGAGGTGGTCTTTTTGAGCTTGAGTGAACGGGTTATGAAGTATATGACGAATATGAGACACACAAAGAGTATGGTCTCAAAGTCCTGCATATGCTCCATGCCGAATATGCTTCCCCACATGGCAAGGAGTGCCGAATATGTAGGTATGCCGTGGATTATGCCCGAGGACGGTCCCACGCTCCTGTCGTAGACGGTATCGGGGTAGTCCGCATGGGGGATATCATAGCCTGCCAGCCTGCTGCGGATATTGTAAGCTAATGCCGCCTTCTCGGTCTCATCAGTGACATCGTGATACTCTGTTATGTCCTTCTGGCGCTTGGTATCGCCGTTCATGAAGAGTATCGCCTGTGTCTGGTACACTCCCTGATCCTGTCCCATGCCGAAAAACTCGTTCTTGGTGGTGACAAGGGGAAGTGCAAGGAGACTGACTATCAGCGGTATGAGCATATCCTTCACGGACATATCGTTCCTGAAGATGTGCTTCCAGCGGAAAGGCTTGCTCCTCCGCAGGAATATTGCCAGAACCAGTACGGCAAAGCTTGCCGCTGCGGCTCCGCAGCCTGCACGGAACACGGTGTACTTGTCTATGACGAAAAGCCCCATGCTCACAAGGATATGGATGAAGAACCACATGACTATTCCCATTACGGCGCCCTCTATGATATTCTTGTTCCTGAACCATACAACGCCGCCGAGAATACTGAATATAACTCCGACTAAGCATATCGCAGCAAATAACATCTAATACGTTCACTCCTCACAGATATTGTTTATCATCTCGCTGAAATTGCGCATTATCACTTCCCAGCGGTAGTTGTTCTCAACATAGGCTTCGGCGTTCCTGCGCATTATTGCATACTCCCTGTCATGGGAGAAAACATAGTCCAGTATGCCCTCGAACTCGAAGTAATCGGTATAATAAAGACCGCCGTTGCTCTTGACGCAGTGCCCTTTAAGCACCTCGCAGCCGCCGTTTACGATAACGGGGACGGAGAGTGTCATAGCCTCCAGAACGGAAATGGACAGGCTCTCAAATCTGGACGGCAGCACAAGGCATTTTGCCCCGGATATGCCGCTGAACTTGTCCTCCTCGCTGACGAAACCGAGACTGATGATGTCCTTGTGCTTCGGTATCTCGCAGACAGGCTTGCCCATGAGCACCAGCTTTAAGGGACTGTCGGGACGGCGCTTTTTGTATTCAAGGAAGTACCTGAACATCTCGGGGCAGCATTTGCCCTCGTCGATGCGTCCGACGTATATGATGTAATCGCCGTCGATGCCGAATTTGCTGCGGAATGCAGCCTCATCGGGCTGACAGGGCACCTCAACTCCCGTGCCCATTACCCTGCAGTGGATATCCTCACAGTGGAAAAGTCCCTGCACCAGAGCCTTCTCCTCGTCGGTGAGGAACACATAAGCCCTCGGCAGCTTGAAAAAGGTCTTGTAGGTCTCGAAGTGTATGAAGGGCTCGTCGTGAGCGGTGGGTATCATTATGGACTTTTCAGCCACCTCGGGGAGTCCCTGCACTGTCAGGTAGTAAAGATAGGTCACGAAGATGAACACATCGTACTTATCCTTTGAGGAGCGGATATAGTCGATAGCCGCAGGTGAATAGGGTCCCTGCTTCTCGAACCATATCTTCTCTGTCTCTGTATTGTAGTGCCCCGAGGAGAGGTATTTCCCGTTGAAGTCGTTGAAGTCCTTTGCGCGGGGCTTCTCAACAGAGAAGCGGAGCACTCTTACTCCGTTTATCTCCTCCTCGTCGGCAGTATAATAGTTTTCCCATGTGGTATATTCAACAGCCTTTGTGGTGATGACGTCCACCTCAAACTCGCCCGTGAGTCTTTCGGCAATGAGCCTTGTGTAGTACTCCGAGCCGCCGTTTACCTCAAGTCCGTATCTCTGATTTACAAGCGCTATTCTTTTCATTGTTCCCTTTCTCCGATGACTTCTGCGAAAAACTTCTTGTATTTCTCAACGATGACGTCCCATGCGAAGTTGCTGCGGACGTAATCTCCGCCGTTTCTTCCCATAAGTGCAGCCTTTTCCCTGTTGCGGAGGATCCAGTCGGTGCAGCCCTCGAACTCGAAGTAATCACCGAAATAGAGACCGCCGTCGGACTCCGATACGAAGTTCCTTGTGACGGGACAGCCGCTGTGTACCAGCACGGGGCGTCCGCAGAGCCAGCTCTCCATGATGACAAGGGAGAAGCTCTCGTTCTTTGAGGGCTGACAGAGGAACTCTGCCGCTGCCTGTCCGTTATACTTGTCCTGTATATCCACGAACCCAAGGTCGATTATGCGCTTCTGCCTTACCAGCTCGTCGGGGAGCTCAATGCTGCCGCCGCCCATAAGCACCAGCTTCAGGTCGGTATCGCGGCGCTTGAGATACTCCGCAAAATACTGCACCAGAGTGTGAACGTTCTTGCCCTTGTCCTTGCGTCCCGCGTAGACGATAAACGGACTGTCTATGCCGAACTTTTTGCGGAAGGCATCTGCGTCGGGCTTTATGTCCGTATCCATGCCTATTCCCATGACGATGGTCTTGGTGCCGCTCTTTGAGAAGCCGTAGAGCCTCTCCGCCAGCTCCGACTCGGGACGGGCATTGAATATCATTCCCGCAGCCTTGGGAAACACCTCTTTATACCGCGATATATAGGCATAAGCCTCATCGTGGAAGCAGGGTATCAGCACCGATTTCTCAGGGAACATTTTCGTTCCGTTATAGGTGGTGCAGAGCAGATAGGGTATGAACACAAAGAGGCTGTATTCCTCGCTGTGCTCCTTCATATAGCCGTAGAGGGCAGAGCACTCCGCCATTTCCGTCAGGAAGATGTCCTCCTCGGCAGGAGTTATCCTCATGCCCTTCATGAGCTTTGCGTTCACGGCGTCAAAAGCCGCGGCATTTCTCTCGCCCACTCTGAATCTTCTTACGGTAATGCCGTTTGAGGCAGTCTCAGTGCCCTCCTTGTGGAAATTGCGGCTCCAGTCCGAGCCTGCGTCCTTTATACAGGTGGTCAGTATCTCCAGCTCCACCCCTGCCCTGTGCAGGCGGTCAGTCACCTGCCGGAGCTCCATTTCCGCTCCGCCGGGAATATTCTCGCCGTACCACGGGATAACAAAACCAATCTTCTTCATCGTTCTATCCTTTGTTATTTACCTTTTCTTCCCTCGATAAAGCCTGTGAGACAGTCTGTGAAGATGTCCTTCAGGCGGTCGTATGAGAAGTATTCAAGTCTTTTCTTCTGTCCCTCGATGAGACTTTTGCGCAGCTTTTCGTCCCTTACCACTCTGTCGATGACAGCCGCCGCGAATACGGGGTCATTGCTGTCCAGAAGAACGCCGCTTCCGCCGAGAGTCTCGGAAATAGCGCTGGTATCATAGGCTATTATGGGGACTCCGAAGAACATGGACTCCACAAGGGGCACACAGAGTCCCTCGTGCTCGCTCATACAGACAAAGGCGTCAGCCACATGGTAATATGCCAGTATCTCGCTGAACTTTATATGTCCAGTGAACACAACATCATCGCTGAGTCCCAGCGCGTTAACGTACTTCACAAGGCGCTCGTTGTAGTTCTCCATGCCGTTTGCCGAGCCCACAAGTATGAGCCTTGAATCGGGCTCCAGCTTCTTATAGCAATAGTAGGCTCTGATGATATTCTCCTGTCTCTTGTTGGGAGCTATCCTGCCCACGAATATGATATTCTTCTTTCCGTCGCGGTACTTCTTCATGGTAGCCTCGTCGGGAGCCTGCTCATAGTCCTCGAACTTCGTCAGCGAGGGGCTGATGTCTATGGGACAGGTATAGCCCATCCTCCTCAGCTCCGACTTGTTGTACTCCGATACCGCCATGACGTAGTCCATCTTGTCGCGGAGGTACTCCACGCCCTTGTAGCCGTATTCCGTCAGCTGAGTGGCTGAGGGGCTGTAGGGACGGAAAAAGTCGGGGGGAGTGATATTGTGGTATATCATAACCCTGCGGCACTTGTAGCTGTCTATCTTGAATGACAGATCTGTGCCTGTGGACTTGTGGTATATGAGCACATCGCTGCTTTTCAGGTCGGTGAGCTTATCCGCCTTTATGGCAGAGCCCTCGGGCAGGCGCTTGTCGATATTCTCGGCATAGATAGCGGTCTCATAGCCCAGACCAGCGATTATCTCCTTGAGGGCGAGAGCGTCATTTCCCACTCCGTCACCGAATGACAGCGTAGGAAGGAGCTGCACCACCTTCATCGTGTGGTCTCCTTTGAGATCAGTCTGCGGAGCTCCGCATTCTCGCGCTCCAGCTTGTCAAGTCTGATGATAAGCTCCTTGTTGGCAAGCTCAAGGGTCTCCACTCTGCCGCCAAGGTCTGCGCTTCCGCTCTCCGCAAGGGACTTCATGACAGTTACCGCATTGGCGTTGAAGTCGTTCTGCTCAAACACAACAGGCTCAACGTAGAACTTGGTCAGCTTTCTGATGACCTTCTTGATGAATACCTTTACGGGATTGCCCTGAAGCTCCTTGTAGGGCTGTATATAGTAATGGGTGCTGACATAATCGAGGGCTTCGCTTGCAGAGCCGCTCTGTGCGTTCTTTTTGTAGGGAACGTCCTCGAAGCTGAGCATATCCGCAGTAAGTCCCTGCTCCTTGATGCTCTGCTTTATCTCAGCCATTATCTCCTCTATATTTATCTTCTCGTTTTCCATAGCTTATCCTTTCTTGACCGCCACAACAGCGTAATCCTGACTTCCGAATATCATGTCGGACACGCGCTTCATCGCCTCGTTGAACTCCTCTGTATTCTCTGCTCCCTCGCATTTCAGTGCAGGGATACTGTAAGGCGGACGGCTGTTCTCGGTATATATTATCTCCACATCCGTAAAGCCTGCCTTCTCAAGGTAATACTGCATGGTGAGAGGGTGTACGGGCTTTATATGGGAGGGGTCGATATAGAATGCGTTGGTATATATGGACAGTGAGGTGGGGTTGGGTGTCTCGATGATGATACAGCCGCCCTTCTCCAGACGGTCATAGGCAGTATTGCACAGGTCGATTATCTGGTGGGGAGTAAGGTGCTCGACAACCTGTCCCACGAAGATACCGTCAACGCCCTCTGTCTTTCTGAGGAAGTCCGCACCGTCGCCGCAGGCAGCTTTCAGCCCCTTCATATTGCAGTATTCGGTGTATGGCTCGTATATATCCACGCCCTCTGCGTTTATGCCGTTGTCCTTCATCAGCGACAGGAACTCTCCCCTGCCGCAGCCTATGTCAACAACGTGCTTTTTGCCGCTGTAGAACCGCAGATAGAACTCCTGTGCCTTCTTTATGCTCTCTATGGAGCCGCGGAAGTGGTTCTCGAAGTCAAAATAGTCGATGTCCTCATAGTCGGAGCCGCTTCCCGAGGGTGCTGCCGCAGCTGTCTCCGCAGGAGCTGCCTGAGCTGTACCCGCAGGCTGTACAGCAGCGCCTTTCAGCTTCTTTTCCACCGTGCCCAGCTTGCTGCGCAGGAACTCCTCCTCGCTGTTGATACGCTCGATGAGGTTGTTGTTGTTCCTGAGATTTACGCAGGCGGACTCAAAGTCGCTCCTGAGGGCGGAAAGGCTTTCCGCAGCAGCTCCCTGAGAGTCACCGAAGCGCTTTTCCAGCTCCGCCATATCCCTGTCAGCTGCCCGAAGCCCTGCAAAGAAGCTGCCGAAAAGCTTTCTTTTCAGTGCTCCCTTGATGCCCTTCTGATTGTTTATGCTTTCAAGAAACTGTGATATATTGCTCATTTTTTACCTCTGCAAATTCCATGTGTGGTCAACGCGGGCGATACCCGCATCACCGTATGCCGATAACATCTGTATTTTGTATGCCTGCCTGTAATAGTCCACAGGTATTCCCTCGCCCTGTTCTATGGCTATATCTATCATATACTCACCCGACAGCAGCTGTACGTTCTTCATTGTTATCTCAGCGGTGCCGTCCTTGGTGAGTGTCATCTCGGGGAGCTTGTCTATCCTTGTGTTGGTGCCGTAGCACTGCACACCGTTCATATCGAAGATACCGAAGCCGATAACTGCGTCCTGAACGGGCTTTTTCACGGTATAATCCACAGTGAGCCTGATATCCTCACCCACTCTGAATACGGACTGCTCCGTACCGTCCGAAGCAAATGAGCGTATCCTCTTTATACGCGCCTCGCCGCTTCCCCAGCGCTTGCCGTCCTTGTTTTCGGCAGGCTCCTCGGTATCGGCAGCCTCCTCTGACTTCTTGTTCCTGTCCTGAATTTTCCTGCTCATATAGTCAAGGTACTCAAGGTCGATCTCCTTGGGCGGCCCCTCCGCCTTGATGAGTCCATCATGTATCCATATCGAGCGGTCGCATATCTGCTCTATCTGACCCAGCGAGTGAGACACGATAACGATGGTGGTGCCATGAGACTTTATCTCCCTAAGCTTGTTGAAGCACTTGGACTGGAAATTGGCGTCGCCCACGGCGAGTATCTCGTCGATGAGGAGTATATCCGCGTCCACGTTTATAGCTACGGAGAAAGCCAGTCTCATATACATTCCCGAGGAGTAGGTGCGGACGGGATTGTCGATGAAGTCCTTCAGCTCCGAGAAGTCGATTATGCTCTGTATACGGGAGTCTATCTCCTTTTTGTTAAGTCCGAATATAGCGGCGTTGGTGTAGATGTTCTCCCTGCCGCTCATATCGGGGTGGAAGCCTGCTCCCAGCTCGATAAGGCTGGAGACTCTTCCCTGCATCTTTATGCTTCCCGAATCGGGGTACATTATCCTTGTCAGCAGCTTCAGTGTGGTGCTCTTGCCGCAGCCGTTGTGACCGATGAGACCTATCGCCTCGCCCTTTTTCACCGAGAAGCTTATGCCGCGGAGCACCTTTCGCTCCTCATAGCGGCTCCTCTTGCGGAAAAGCAGTCTCTCCTTGAGCTGCGAGCCCTTGTCCAGATACACCTTGAAGCTCTTGGTAACGTCTTTGACTTCTATTACATTTTCATTTTCAGCCATTACAGTTCCTCCGCAAAGTGCTTCTGGAGCTTATTGAATACCACAGCTCCGATTATAAGGAATAATACTCCCAGACCTGCCGCCCAGAGCAGTGTGGTAAGGTCAGGGACCTGCTTGTCGTAAAGCACCGTTCTGTAGCAGTCGATTATATGTGTCATGGGGTTGAGATTGAATATGGGAAGGTATCTCGGCGGTACGATGGACTTTGAGTAAACGACGGGAGTGAGGTACATCCACGCCATTGAAACGATGCCGAGGATATGCTCCAAGTCCCTGAAATAGACGGTTATCGCCGAGGTAAGCAGTGCCATTCCCAGTGCAAAAACGTACTCCACTATCATTATGACGGGGAGAGTCAGCACCGCAAGGAAGTTTATGCCTGCTCCCGTTACTATTATCACCGCGAATATGACTATGAAGCACAGCAGCATATTCACAAAGCAGCTTGTAACATAGGATATTGGTATTACCATTCGCGGAAAGTATATCTTCTTTACGAGGTCCTTCTGCGCCACTATGGACGCTGCTCCCACCGTTATTGACGATGAGAAGAATATCCACGGTATCAGCGCCACGAAAAGGTAGAGGTAATACCTGTCAATGTTATTGGGAAGGATCTTCGAGAAAACTATCGTGTAGACTATCAGCTGAAAAAGCGGATTGATAAACGTCCACAGGAAGCCCAGCACCGAGCCCTTATAGCGTCCGCGGAGGTCCTTTTTCACAAGGCTGAATATCATCTGTCTGTAAGCATACAGCTCTTTTATCGTACTCATTTATTGCTCCTTGAAAGGCGCACGGCGGCTGTTTTCCGCCAAATGCGCATAAAAATCCATAGTATCATTTAATTATATCACAAGCGCTCTGCACTGTCAAGTGCAGAGGTGCTCGTTTGTCGGTATAATGCAAAAAACGGACCTTTTTGGTCCGTTTTTGTCACTTATGGTATTTTCCGCCCTCAGCTATCTGGAATGCACGGTATATCTGCTCCAGCAGCATGACCCTTGCAAGCTGGTGAGGGAAGGTCATTTTAGACATGGAGAGTCTGAGGCTGCCCATGGACTTTATCTCGGGGTCGAGACCGAATGAGCTTCCGATAATGAATGTGACGGTGCTCTGACCGCTGACGCCTGCCTCGGTTATCTTCTCCGACAGCTCGGGGCTTGTGAGCTGCTTTCCCTCTATGCACATGGGTACTATCATGCCCTTGGCATAGCGCTTTATCTGCTCGGCTTCCTTTTTCAGTGCGGCAGCTATCTCCTTCTCGGAGGGGTTGTCCCCCAGTCTGCACTCATCCAGCTCATGGAGCTCAAAGGTGCAGTATCTTCCCAGACGCTTTATGTATTCTCCGCAGGCGCTGCGGAGGTAGTCCTCTTTCAGCTTTCCGACAGCGATAAGTACAATATTCATCAGAAAATAACTGCTCCTCCCTGAGTTTCTACAGGAGCCACCCCGAGGAGGTAGTCCCTGCCCCTTGCGAACCTGTCAAGGCTTCGCTGCACGGTGCTGTCCGCAAGCTGCGGACGGTTATTGTCCTGACTGAGGTGTCCCAGCAGGAAATGTGTAGTCCCCCGCTCTATGAGCCTGCCCACCTGCACGGCGCAGTCATCGTTAGAGAGATGACCGTTCACAGAGAGTATCCTCTCTTTCAGGTACAGCGGATAGGGTCCCGTGCGGAGCATATAGTCATCGTAATTGGCTTCGATGAGCACCATTCGGCAGCCCGTCAGAGCCTCGTCCACCTCCTGTGTGACGTGGCCCAAGTCCGTGCATACGGCGCAGTACTTGTCGTCGGAGGTGTGTATGCGGTAGCCGCAGCTCTGTATGACGTCATGGGGAGTGTTGAAGCAGCTCACCTCACTGCCGCCGCAGCTTATGGTCTTTCCCGTCATATCTATAACGGGAGAGTTCACCGCTATCTTGTTGCCGTCGCACAGCCTTTGCAGGGTGCGCTTCTGCCCGTATACGGGCATACCTGTTTTCTTTGTGAGCATAGCCAGACCTGCGATATGGTCGGAATGCTCATGGGTGATGAACACCCCCTGCACGGCGCTTAGAGGTATGTGGTTCACCTCCAGAGCAGTGCAGAGCCGTCTGAAGCTTACGCCGCAGTCTATGAGTATACCGCCTTTTTCAGTTCCGATAAATGAGGAGTTGCCCTTGCTGGAGCTGAAAAGGGGATAGAGTCTTGCCATTGGATATTCTCCGTTCAGTTTTTTAATTCATAATTCATAATGCATAATGCTTAATTGATGTGTCGGCTTACGCCGACCTGTTTACAAGATCAATACTATCTGCCATAAGGCAAAAACTTTAATTATGAATTATGCATTCAGCATTATGCATTCAGTCACAGAACTATTAATTGATCTTATTAATTTCAGTGCCCTGACGGGTCTCCTTTACCTCGTAGCCCAGAGCTGCTATCTTGTCGCGGAGCTCGTCTGCGAGGGCGAAGTTCTTGTCCTTGCGTGCAGCCTTGCGCTGCTCCACAAGCTCAAGGACCTCATCGGGTATATCATCGGAAACGGAATCCGCATTGTCTGCAAGCTCCTTTGCATTGGCAATGAGGTCAAGTCCCAGCACCTTGTCGAACTCGCCGATAAGAGCCAGCTTTGTTGCGGCGTTTGCCTTAGACTTCAGAACATCATATACGACTGTAATAGCCATAGCGGTATTGATATCGTTGTCAAGAGCATCTCTGAAGCTCTGCATAAGGCGGTCGTATTCAGCCTTGTCGATATCGCCTGCGCTGTCCTTTGTAAGCGGAGCTATCTTCTCGATGAGCTTGTTGTAAGCCACAACAGCATTATCGAGGTTCTCCCATGTGAACACCAGTGACTTCCTGTAATGGGACTGTAAGCAGAAGAAGCGGTATACCACAGGCTTATAGCCCTTCTCCTCAAGAAGGGATACTGTCAGGAACTCGCCCTTGCTCTTGCTCATCTTGCCGCTGTTGGTGTTGAGGTGAAGCACATGGAACCAGTAGTTGCACCACTTGTGTCCCAGATAAGCCTCAGACTGCGCTATCTCGTTGGTATGGTGAGGGAAAGCGTTGTCGATGCCGCCGCAGTGGATATCGAGATACTCGCCGTTATTCTTCATGCTTATGCATGAGCACTCGATGTGCCAGCCGGGATAGCCAACGCCCCACGGGCTGTCCCATTTGAGCTCCTGATCGTCGAACTTTGACTTGGTGAACCAGAGAACGAAGTCAGCCTTGTTGCGCTTGTTCTCGTCAGCTTCAACGCCCTCGCGGACGCCGACTGCAAGGTCCTCCTCGTTGAAATCGTTGAAAACGTAGTACTTCTCCAGCTTTGAGGTGTCGAAGTAGATGTTTCCGCCTGCCTCATAGGCATAGCCCTTGTCCATAAGGGTGCTGATAACGCGGATGAACTCGTCTATATAAGTAGTTGCGGGAACTACTGTATCAGGCTTCTTGATGTTGAGCTTTTCGCAGTCGGCAAAGAATGCGTCTGTGTAGAACTTTGCTATCTCCATGACGGTCTTGTGCTCACGCTTTGCGCCCTTGAGCATTTTGTCGTCGCCTGTGTCGCCGTCACTGGTGAGGTGGCCTACGTCGGTGATGTTCATAACGCGGTTGACCTCATAGCCCTCGAAGCGGAGAGCCTTCTCCAGTATATCCTCCATGATGTAGCTTCTCAGGTTGCCGATGTGGGCGTAGTGATATACGGTAGGTCCGCAGGTGTACATATTTACCTTGCCCTCCACATTGGGCACGAATTCTTCCTTTTTGTGTGATAATGAGTTATATAACTGCATACTTTTTCCTCCGATCAAAAGTTGAAAGTTGAAAATTGAGAGTTGAGAGTTATTCGTCCTCGCCGCTCTCCATCCTCGATCTTTTGGTTTTTATTATTGATGAAAGGATCGCCTTTAATTCGCAGGCATCCCTGTTCATTGATGTGAACTGAATATCTGTGATATATTCCGTCTCATGCAGCAACCGAAGCCAGTAAATGGTCTCAGCAGTCTCCTTCAGAGCTATGCACATTTTTGAAAGGAAATCCTTGTCGCTCTGTGCTTCCAACGCCTCACTGATATTAGCACCTATACTCGTTCCGCTCCTTAATATCTGACGTGACAGAACGTATTCTTTCTTCTCATAAAGATATTTATACAGATTTACTGTTCTCACGGCAAATCTGAAACTCTTTTCACCGACAATGCTATTACTCATGTCTTTCACTCCCGACTGTTGAACGCGAGTTTGAAACTCTCAACTTTCAATTCTCAACTCTCAACTCATTCAGAATTCCCATATCTCGGGCGGTGGATTTTTTATTTTCAGCTTTGAGAAATAGCCCAGCATTACAAGAAATTCGGGGATAATGCGGAGTCCGTCGCGGTAATAGGCTCCCATGCGGTCATTATCCTGCACTATTCCCTTGTAGCTCTTGGGACAGGAGAAGGTCCAGTCCGCGGTGATACTGTCGAAGCTGAGCCTGAAAAATCCCGAGGGACTCTCCTCACCCACAGCTTCAAGAAGTGCGATATGGTCGCCCACGGTCTCTGCCGCGCCCACATAGGCTGTGGTGCCGTCAAGGCTGACAGCTCCGAGAAGCCTGCTGTCGTACTTCATAGCCTCGTCGAAAGCCTCGTCAGAGGGATATTTTATTATATTCATCTCCGCCTCCTTACAATACAAAAGCCCCCGAGGGTATACCTCGGAGGCGCAGATGCTCGTTCCCACTCCGTCTTGAACTCATCTTATCCTTAACGCGGACGAAACGCCGTCAGATACACACGCAAACGCGCTTCCCTGCCGAAGCTGACAGCCGCACTTCACTTATCCCGACCATGTGCTCACACCGACCGCACACTCTCTGGACATCCGCAGAAAAGCTACTCTGACTGCTACGCCTTTTGATTATTGCCGGTCAGCCGCATAACTATGCACTACGCACCGACCACTAATCACTATTATATACCAAAGTGCAGGGTTTTGTCAAGGCTGAAAATGGGCAGCACAAATATGAACAAATTGTAAACATTTTCTCTCCCCCTTGACTTTGTACCTGTAAAAGTTATATACTTGTTTTAGCACTCTAAGAGATAGAGTGCTAATTCTACTATGGAGATGTTATAAATGGAAACCAAACAGTTCAAAGCAGAGTCCAAAAGACTTCTCGATATGATGATCCACTCGATCTATACTCATAAGGAGATATTCCTCCGTGAGCTTATCTCCAACGCCAGCGACGCTATCGATAAGCTGTATTTCAAATCACTCACCGACGACAAGGTCGGCCTCAATAAAGACGATTTCGCAATCTGGATATCCGCCGACAAGGACAGCCGCACCCTCAAAATATCCGATAACGGTATCGGCATGACTGAGGAAGAGCTGGAAAACAACCTCGGTACTATCGCAAACAGCGGCTCATTCAAGTTCAAGAACGAGAACAAGCTGGAGGAAGATAACCAGATAATCGGTCAGTTCGGCGTAGGCTTCTACTCCGCATTCATGGTAGCAAAGAAGGTCACCGTTATCTCCAAGGCTTACGGCAGCGACAAGGCTTACCAGTGGGAGTCTGAAGGCGTTGACGGCTACACCATCACAGAAGCCGACAAGAAGTCCGCAGGTACGGAGATCATACTGGAGCTCCTCGACGACACCGACGACGAGAACTACACAGAGTTCCTCGACCAGTACAGAATAAAGTCCCTCATCACAAAGTACTCCGACTATATCCGCTTCCCCATCAAGATGGAGGTATCACACAGCCGTCCCAAGGAGCAGTCAGAGGAGGACAAGGCAGCTAACAAGCCCCTTGAATATGAGGACTACATCGAAGTTGAGACCCTCAACAGCATGGTGCCCCTCTGGAAGAAGAACAAAAACGAGCTCAAGGAGGAGGACTACAAGCACTTCTACACAGAGAAGTTCTTTGATTACAACGAGCCTCTGAAGTATGCTCATATCAGCAATGAGATGCCTTCATACAACGCTCTGCTCTATATCCCCTCAAAGGCTCCCTTTGATTTCTACTCAAAGGAGTACGAAAAGGGGCTCCAGCTCTACTCAAACGGCGTCCTCATCATGGACAAGTGCGCAGACCTGCTCCCCGACTATTTCAGCTTCGTAAAGGGTCTTGTGGACTCCGAGGACCTGTCTCTGAATATCTCCCGTGAGATGCTCCAGCACGACAGACAGCTGAAAGTCATTGCAAAGAGCATAGAAAAGACTATCAGCAACGAGCTGAAAAAGATGCTCAAGAACGAGCGTGAGAAGTATGAGGAGTTCTGGAAGGCATTCGGCTTACAGATCAAATACGGTATTTACAGCGACTTCGGCATGAACAAGGAAAAGCTTCAGGACCTGCTGATGTTCACTTCATCAAACGAGCAGAAGCTTGTTACTCTTGACGAGTACGTTACCGCAATGCGCGAGGATCAGAAGTACATTTACTACGCAACAGGCGAGAGCGCAGCCCGTATCGAGCAGCTGCCTCAGACAGAGCTTGTCAAGGACAACGGCTTCGAGATACTCTACCTCACAGACAATATCGACGAATTCGCAATAAAGTCCCTGATGAAGTACAAGGACAAGGAATTCAAGTCCGTATCCGCAGACGATCTGGGTCTTGACACTCCCGAAAAGAAGGAGGAGCTCAAGGCTAAGGAGGAGGAGAGCGCAGACCTGCTCAAGGAGCTTCAGGAGGCTCTGGACGGCAAGGTAACAAAGGTAGCTCTCTCACAGAGACTTAAATCCCACCCTGTCTGCCTTACAAGTGAGGGCGAGATATCACTGGAGATGGAGAAGGTCCTCAACTCCATGCCAACTGACCAGAAGGTACACGCACAGCGCGTTCTCGAGATCAATCCCGATCACGAGATCTTCGGCAAGCTGAAGTCACTCAGCGAGGGCGGAGACAAGGATAAGATCGGCAAGTACGCAAAGCTCCTCTACGATCAGGCGCTCCTTATTGAGGGCATGAGCATAGAGGACCCCGTAGAGTTCTCAAATCTCATCTGCGAGCTTATGTAAGCTGTGACATAAAAAGCGGTACACATAAGCCGTATACCCACATAAAAGATCTGCCCCTGAGTGTTTTGTAACACTCAGGGGCATTTTGTTTATTTGAATAAATTCCAAAGCTATCAGCCTTTAGCAATCAGCCATCAGGAAGCGGCTTCGCCGCTTTATTATCGGACGGATAATATCCGCCCCTGCATTATGCTAACGGCTAAGGGCTAATGGCTAAAATCAGGATTTTGCTTTGCAAAATCCTGATTTACTTATGCGCTCTTTTTTCTCAGTGTGCGCTTAACTATGCCTTTCAGGCGCTCGCAGGTATCCTGCGGAAAGTCCGTAATGAACTTTATCGCCTGCTCGTGAGCCTCCTCCTTGGAGAGCTTCAGGAACTTGTGGAAGAACATATACACCTCGTTGAATGAGGCGAATATCTCGTCAACTGCCTTTTCGCCCTCGGGAGTGAGTACCACGCTGTTGCAGAAATCCTCATACACATATCCGCAGTTCGCCAGACACCTGAGCATCTTGCTGACGCTGGGTCTGGAAACTCCCAGATGACGGGATATGGTTACACAGCGGACGTATTCCTCTGTATCGGACAGTTCCTTTATTGCAACCAGATATTTTATCTGACCTGCACAGTGTTTCATATTTTACTCCTTTCAGAAATACAATGGATCATTTATCGGAGTCGATAAGGTGCCAGTAGCCCTTGAGATAGACTGCTCCCGAAATAACGGTGAGTACGGTGGATATCCATACCAGAACGGGAACGAGGATATTGTCAACAGCGTTCCTGAAGCCGTCGGGGAAGTCTATACCGAAATCAAAGCAGAGACACAGCCAGAACAGTATAGCCACGATAGCTACCATAGTAAAGGCGGTCTTGAGCTTGCCCCAGATACCTGCAGCAACGACCACACCGCTGTTTGCGGCGAGAAGTCTCAGTCCCGACACCATAAATTCTCTTGCGGTGATGATTATGAGCGGTATCGCGCCCATGTTCACCTCTGAGAGCTCCACAAATACCGTAAGTGCTGCAATGACAAGCACCTTATCGGCAAGGGGATCGAGGAATTTTCCGAAGTTAGTTACAAGATTGCGCTTTCTTGCTATCTTTCCGTCGAGGGCGTCCGTGATGGAAGCCGCCGCGAATATTACCAGCGCGATACCGTAGTGGAACGGTATGCTGATATACATAAACAGCAGGAAAAACGGAATAAGTATGACTCTGAGAAGGGTCAGCTTATTTGGCAGATTCATTTGCTTATCACCTCTCCTATAAGGTCGTAATCAAGGGTATCGGTGATCCTGATAGTGACGTATTCACCGATCTCAAGTGGCGTTTCGGACGTAAAGAACACCTTTCCGTCGATATCGGGTGCGTCGAGGGGAGTTCTTCCGAACCAGCACTCGCCGAACCTGTCGAAGCCCTCCACCACAGCGGTGAGCTCCGCGCCCATAAGTTTTTCGTTGTTTTCGCAGCTGATGAGCATCTGCTGCTCCATAATTATGTCAGCGCGGTGAGAAGCGGTCTCCTCATCTATCTGATCGGGCATATCGTAAGCCCTTGTGCCCTCCTCACGGGAATATGCGAAGCAGCCCAGCCTGTCAAAGCGGACTCTCTTCACGAACTCAGCCAGCTCCTCGAACTGCTCCTCGGTCTCTCCGGGGAAGCCAGTTATGAGGGTGGTCCTGAGGATGATACCGGGGACCTTTTCGCGGATATGCCTGAACAGCTCCTCCAGCTTTTCGGTATCTCCCCAGCGGTTCATGCGCTTGAGAATATCGCCGTTGCAGTGCTGAATGGGTATCTCCAGATACTTCACCAGCTTATCCTCTCTTGCGATAACATCGAGGAGCTCGTCGGTAATGCGCTCGGGATAGCAGTAAAGAGTGCGTATCCAGCGTAATCCTTCGATCCTGCACAGCTCGCTGAGAAGCTCGGGGAGTTTCTGCTCGCCGTAGAGGTCCTTTCCGTACTGAGCGGTATCCTGAGCGATGACCACCAGCTCGGTAACGCCGTTCTCTGCGAGATAGCGAGCTTCTTTGAGTATATCCTCCATTGGTACACTGCGGAACTTTCCTCTTATCATGGGGATAGCGCAGTAGGTACAGCAGTTGGAGCAGCCCTCGGCTATCTTGAGATATGTGAAGAAGGGCAGAGTTGAGATGACTCTCTCTCCGCTGAGCTCCGCGTCCAGTTTGGGCGCGAAACAGACGTACCTCTCGCCCTCAAGAACGTGGTCGAGGACGTCAACGATGTCCTTGGTATTTCCTATGCCGATAACAGCGTCTGCCTCGGGGAACTGCTCCGCAGCCTCCTCCTTATACCTCTCAACGAGGCAGCCTGTGATGATTATTTTTTTGAGGGTGCCCTCCTCCTTGAGCTTGCCCAGCTCAAGAATGGTGTCGATAGCCTCCTCCTTTGCAGACTTTATGAAGCCGCAGGTATTCACGACTGCCACATCGGCAAGTCCGGGCTCTGTCACCAGCTGATAGCCGTGACTTCTGAGCTTGTAGAGCATACGCTCCGAATCAACAAGGTTCTTTGAACAGCCAAGAGAAACCATTCCCACCTTGATCGCCATATCAGTTTTCCTCCTCGGGGTCAGATACGTTCTCGAAGTAATCCTTAACGGCGCGGTTTATGTCTGTATAGTCGTAGCCGTATCTCACAAGAGCGTTCTTGACCTTTTCAATTGATTTTCTGTCCTCACGGTCTGTCAGATAGCGTGAGTGTTTTGTCCGCAGAAGCTCGTCGAGGTTCTCGCGGAACCTGTCGGCGTAGGGCTCAAGAGCGTCCTCGGCGATAAACTCGCTTATCCCCTTCTGCATCAGCTCTCTTTTTGAGCGGCGGAAGCCGTAGTGCTTTGACTCCACCAGCTTTCGCGCCATACGCTCGGCATATCTCTCGTCGTCGATGAAGCCGTGCTCGGTGAGCCTTTTCATGACTGCCGTGCAGAGCGTCTCGCTTTTATAGTTATCCACCAGCTTCCCCAGCATTTCCTTGTAGGTGTAGTCCCTGTAATCCAGCAGGTACAGCGCCCTCTGATAGGCTCTGCGGAAGTTGGAGGCGTAGATTATCTTTCTCAGGGTGTCGCGGTCGGTCTCCATGCCCGAACGGATACCGAAATCGGTGATGATGTCCGCATGGAGATAGAGCTTTCTCCCGTCATCCAGCTCTGCCTCAAAGGTAGAGCCCTTGTATCGTTTGACCGATAGTATCTTCATTATTCCTCAGCAGGTGTGAACTCCTCAAAGTTCTCATCGAAGTTTGCAAGAACGTCGTCGTTTGCGCCGCCGTCCTCAGCAGAAGACTTCTCGGCAGCAGCGGGAACTGCACTTTCGGCGTCTTTCTTGCCCTTCTTGGGAGCAGCAGCCTTCAGCTCGTCCTTGCGCGCAAGTATCTGCTCCTCGATCTCCTTCATGAGGTTCTCGTCGTTCTGGAGGAGCTCCTTGACGTTGTCGCGTCCCTGTCCCAGCTTCTGATCCTTATAGCTGAACCATGAACCGCCCTTCTTGATGATGTCAAGGTCAACGGCAAGGTCAAGCACCTCGCCCGTACGGGAAATTCCCGTACCGTACATAAGATCAAACTCGCACTCCTTGAAAGGAGGAGCCACCTTGTTCTTTACTATCTTGCAGCGTGTGCAGGCGCCGATTACGTCTGTACCCGACTTGATGACCTCGCCCTTTCTTACCTCGATACGGACAGATGAATAGAACTTCAGAGCGCGTCCGCCGGGGGTAGTCTCGGGGTTTCCGTACATAACGCCGATCTTCTCACGGATCTGGTTGATGAAAATGGCTACACAGTTGGACTTGGATATAGCCGCCGTCAACTTTCTCATAGCCTGAGACATAAGGCGGGCAAGCTGACCTACATGGAGGTCGCCCATTTCGCCGTCGATCTCGGCACGGGTAGTCATAGCAGCGATAGAGTCGAGAACTATTACATCGATGGCGCCGGAACGGATAAGAGCCTCCGCGATCTCCAGAGCCTGCTCACCGCTGTCGGGCTGTGAAACGAGGAGGTCGTCGATATTGACGCCGAGAGCCTGTGCGTACACGGGGTCGAGGGCGTGTTCAACGTCGATGAAAGCAGCCTCGCCGCCTGCCTTCTGAGCCTGAGCCACGATGGAGAGAGCAACGGTGGTCTTACCCGAGCTCTCGGGACCGTATATCTCAACGATACGTCCTCTGGGGACGCCGCCTATACCCAGCGCCATGTCCAGTGTCATGGAGCCTGTGGGGATAGCATCAACGTTGAGGGTCTTGGTCTGTCCCAGACGCATAACAGCGCCTGCGCCGTACTTCTTTTCTATCTGCTTGAGAGCACCCTCAAGAGCGGTCTTCTTGTCCTCTTTCGTAGTAACTCTCACAACGGTAGGCTTTTTAGCAAGTTCCTTCTTAGCCATTGTGATTTCCTCCTGTCCTGCCTGCATCACGCAGGTCTGTTTACTATTATATTCCTTGCGGCGGCAGTTCTGATGATACCTCCGCCGTCCTGTCTCAGCTCCACATCGGTGAAGCTGTTTTCTTCCAGTATTCTCTTTACGTCCTCATGCTGACCCATGCCGAATTCATAGGCGATGAAGCCGCCCTCCTTCACGGATATCTTCCAGAGCTGAGTAAGGGCTCTGTAAAAGCCGAGACCGTCCTCGCCGCCGAAAAGCGCCTCCGCAGGCTCGTATGTGACCTCGGTCATGAGCTCGCTCATATCCTTTGAAGTGAGGTATGGGGGATTGCTGACCAGTATATCCAGTCCCATGAGGGAACGGGCGGTCTCCCGTTTCAGCACATCTCCCTTTATAATATGTATGTCACCGCAGCCGTTGAGCTGCGTATTCTGTCTTAGATAAATGAATGCCTTTTCTGACAGCTCCACAGCGTAGACCTCCGCGTCTGGGAGCTCCTTTTTCAGAGCAACGGCTATACAGCCGCTTCCGCTGCAAAGGTCGGCTATTTTTGGGGCTCTCAGTCCCTCTCTGCGGCAGATGTCAAGGACCTGCTCCACCAGAGTCTCGGTATCGGGACGAGGTATGAGCACTCCCTCTCCCACCTTGAATTGGCAGCCCCAGAACTCCCACTGTCCCAGCAGGTACTGAAGAGGATAGCCCTGAGCCCTGCGCTCTGCAAGGGCGAGTATCTCAGCCGCCTTTTCCGCGGGAACGGGCATTTTCGGTGCGAACATTGGATTGCGCTCTCCCAGAAGGTCCTGAAAGATACAGTTTGTATCGAAATCGGCAGTCTCCTCATCGCGTCGGGCGATAAGGCTGCGGACCTGTGCAAAGAGCTCGCCGCGGCTCACCACCTGTCCTCCTCCTTATTCTCGGGGATGCAGGGCTTCATAGCCGCAATAGCTATCTCTATCATGCTGTCATCGGGCTCACGGGTGGTTATGCGCTGCATAGCCAGTCCGGGGGCGGACAGTATCCTTGTGAAGACGTTGTCGTTGTTTCCGGCAAGTCTTATGCACTCGTAGGAAAGTCCCACAACTACGGGGAGCAGAGCAAGTGAAGCCACTATTCTCTGCCATGTTACGGTAAAAGGCACAAGGCACATTACCAGTATGCTGATTATCAGCACTATGAATATGAAGCTGGTGCCGCAGCGCTTGTGGAAGCGTGTCTGCTTGCGGACGTTCTCCACTGTCAGGGGAAGCTCCGCCTCATGGCAGGCTATGGTCTTATGCTCTGCGCCGTGGTACATATACTGCCTTTTTATATCCTTTGTAAGGCTGACTACCCACATATAGGACACGAAAAGGACTATCTTGACGATGCCCTCAAGGAGAGAGCGGAGTATCCTGTGCTCCTTGATAGCGGGGATAAGTCCCACGAGCCACTTGGGCAGGAACACGAAAAGACCGATAGCAATGGCAACTCCTATTATAATGCCCAGATACATGATGATATCTCCTGCGCCGCCCTCTTTTTTATCGGAAACTGTCTTTGCTTCCGACTCTGCGGGAGCGGTCACAGCCGTATCGGCGGCAGCAGCTTCGGTCCTGTTCTTCTTTTTCTTGTCATCTTCCTCGTCGTCATCGGGCATCTGTTTTTCCGCAGACTTCATCATATACTTATAGCCCTTGACCAGTGAGGTCACGAAGTTGGTGCAGCCCCTTACAAGAGGAGTTTTCTTGTACCACGGAGCGCCCTTTCCGTTATTCTCGTCCCATGTCTCAAGGTCAATGGTACCGTCGGGGAGACGGCAAGCCATTGCACCCGTATTGGGTCCCAGCATCATTATGCCCTCGATAAGCGCCTGTCCGCCTATCTTGGACTTGAATTTTTCCTGTGAACTGTTGTTTTTACTCATTTTTCCACCTTGTTGAAATTGGCAATGCAGTGTGCCTTACTGCTTTACGGCAGGGAGAGTGATAGTAACGGTAGTCCCCTTTCCCTCGCCCTCGCTGTCGATATCGACTGAGCCGCCGTGCATACTGATTATCTCGTCCGCAACTGCGAGACCTATGCCCGAGCCGCGGCGAGTGTGGTTAGCCTTGTAGAATTTCGTCTTTACCTTTGCAAGGTCGGACTGCTTTATTCCGCAGCCAGTATCGGCTACGGAAACGATAACGCTGTCTCCCTTTTCGTAAGCCTTTATGGTGACCGTATCCCCGTCCGAGGAGTACTTCACCGCGTTGTCTATAACATTGATGAACACCTGTCTGATGCGGTTCTTGTCGCCGTATACGAATGGCAGCATCTCGGGCTCATCGTAGATTATCTGCTTGTTCTCGCGCCTTGCCTTGTCACTGTATATGAGCACGGCGTCGCCCAGCTCCGCCAGAATGTCCATATTGGCGTTCTGGAGGGTGAAATGACCGTTCTGCATACGGGAGAAGTCAAGGAGCTCCTCTACCATCTGTGAAAGACGCTCTGTCTCATTGACGATGACGCCGACGCCCTTCTTCATGGTATCGGGGCTTCCGCCGCCGTCTATCATGAGGGTCTCCGCCCAGCCCTTGATAGCGGTGAGAGGAGTTCTCAGCTCATGGGACACCGACGATATGAACTCATTCTTCATAGCCTCGGCGGTAGACAGCTCGTCAGCCATATTGTTTATGGCGGTACACAGGTCGCCTATCTCGTCATCGCTGTCGTTGTCGATACGGGTTGTAAAGTCGCCCATGGCATACTTTCGGGCAATACCGCTTATCTGCCTTATGGGACGGACGATGGAGCCCGCAAAGTAAAGGCCCGTTATGATGATGATGAGGATTATTATAAGGCAGACTATGGTGACTGCCGCCGTATAGGTCTTTATGGTGTTGTCTATATCCGTAAGGGAGGTGACCATCCTGACGGCGCTGTACTCGTTGCTCATGGAGTTTATGGGCACGGATACTGCCAGCACCTTCTCGCCGCTAACCATCCTGTACACATGATAGCCCTCGTTCTTTTCGAGAGCCTCCTGATAGTCGGGCATGGGGTCATCGGCATCGGGAGTAAATCCCGAGGAGGTGAGAACCACTCTTCCCTTGGAGTTTACAGCCATCAGCTCTATCTTGTCCTTCTCGTTGAAGTTTTCCAGCATATTTCTCATCTCTGCGGAGAAATTCGCCGAGCTGTCCTGCGAATACATACTCAGGACGCTGGTAACGGCGTTAAGCTTCGAGACGAGGTACTGCCTTGCAGAGCTGTAGAAATAATTCTGTATCGCATAGACAATGACCATGTCTATGACGAGGAGCGCCAGCACTACAACGCCGAGGTTGTTGAATATCCAGCGCTTTGTGATACTCTTTTTAGCCATTACTGCATATCATTCCATTTATAGCCGTAGCCCCAGATAGTAATGATGTACTTGGGGTTTGAGGGCTCTTCCTCTATCTTCATTCTGATACGTCTGATATTTACATCGACTATCTTATCATCGCCGTAGTAGCTCTCGCCCCAGATATGGTTGAGTATGCTTGCACGGTCGAGGGCGGTGTTCTTGTTGTTCATGAAGAATTCCAGTATCTGGTACTCCACCTGTGTGAGCTCTATCTGCTCGCCGTTCTTGGTGACGGTGCGGCTCTTGAGGTTCAGCACGAAGGGACCGCTTTCTATGACAGACTGCTTCTCGTTCTTGATGAAGCTCATGCAGACGCGGCGGTAAATAGCGTCAACTCTCGCAGTGAGCTCAGAGGGTGAGAAGGGCTTGGTGATATAGTCATCGGCGCCTATCATAAGTCCGCTCACCTTGTCCATCTCCTGAGTTCTTGCGGTGAGCATGATAATGCCTATGGTAGAGCTTTTCTCGCGTATCTTCTTGCACACGGTAAAGCCGTCGATACCGGGCATCATTATATCGAGGAGGACGATATCGAAGTTGCCGTGCTCGGTCTCAAAGGTCTTGAGCGCAGCCTCTCCGCAGTTGACGTCCACAACGTCATAGCCTGCACGCTTGAGGTTTATGACCACGAATTCGCGGATAGTGTCCTCGTCCTCGCAGATAAGTATACGTTTCATCGGTTTTTCCACTCCTTTTTGTGTGAGTTTCCTGTTATATCAGCAGCATTCGGCTGCGTGGTCAGTCTCTGAATCTGAATCCCACCGCGGCTTCGCCCGCAGTGATGGAAAGTCCGTCGTCCTCTGCATCGGAGTCCGGCGGTATATAGGCGAGATATGAGGACTCTCCCTTGGTGTGCATGAGCATATATCCTCCCGATATTCTGTCATCTCTGGATGGCTGATCCTCGGCGCAGAAAATATGGAGCAGCTCTCTGCCCATGCCCTCATCGCCGTAGGTGCAGAACACTATCTCATCGTTGACGATATCGCGCTTGACCGAGACCTTTCCCTCCCATTTTTCGGGAAAAAGGAAGATATATCCGTCAGTTACGCTGTAATAGGAGGTATAGTGCCTCTCCAGCTGAAAGTCGTCATTTACCTGCATCCAGTCGGTGAGCCTGAGCTGTTCGCCCTCCTCATATACCTCGTATCCGGGAGCAACTGACTGGAGTGGTATCTCGGGGCTTCCGTCGCCGTCAACGTCGAAGCAGGTACAGCCTGCGGGACGGATAGTAGCCTCCGACTCCTCGGGGGTGGCGAACACCTTGTGCAGCATGCCGTCGTCCATGTATACAACATCGGTCTGTATTGAGCCTGTGCCCGAAACAGCGTCGATGTAGAGCCCTGTCTTGACGCTTCCCACCTTGCCGTAGCTTATGTTGTCGAACTCGGTGAAGCTTCCGCTGAGGGGCTGGAACGCCCTGTGGTAGATGCCGTCCTCGTCCAGCTTATAAGCCTCTGCCGCCGCAGGCTCTCCGCCCGAGGCTGACGTGAGGCGCAGGAACTCCATCTCACCGTCCATATCGAGGTCCTTGACGTCGATGAATGCGTATGAGTCGGAGAACGTGGGTTCCTCAAGAACTCCGTCAACGCAGTTATATATGGAAACATTCTTCTCGGAACGGTTTATCATGCTGGTTCCGATGATGATGTTTATCCTGTTGTTTGAACCCAGCTTCGAGATCATGACCTTTTCGATCTCGCTGCCTGCTGCCGCCGTATCATAGCCCGAGCTCCAGTGGTCGCCCTCTTTCTCGAGAAGCTTTATACGCAGCGGATTTTCGTCCGCGGCATGGTTGTTCCTCTCATAGAAGACAAGTGCCTCATTGACGCCGTCGCCGTCGATATCCTCGATGATGAACGCCGAAAGGTACTTTCCCGATTTCGGGTATTTAAGGCTTATTGACGAGCCTATGGAGTTTTTCAGCGCGGAGTATATCTGCTCCTGCTCGACACTGAGCTTCGGCGGAGCCATAAGAGTATCTATGCTCGCTCCGAATGTGCAGCCCGTAAGCGCAGCCCCCGTTATGAGGGCTGTGAAAAAAGCCGATATCTTTTTCATATCCGTAAAAATCATTCACGCTCCGAGAGCTTTATGTATTCCTTTTCCTTTGCGATGGCCTTGTATGCGGGACGGATTATCCTTCCGCCTGTGAGTATCTCCTCCATGCGGTGAGCAGCCCAGCCTGCCATACGGGCAACTGCAAAGAGAGGTGTGAACAGCTCGTCGGGGATGCCCAGCATCCTGTACACCAGACCCGAATACATATCCACGTTGGCACACATAGCCTTGGTGCTGCCCTTCATCTCCTTGAATATCTCGGGAGTAAGTCTCTCTATGGTCTCGAGGAGACGGAATTCTGCCTCTATCTCTCTGCCCTTTGCAAGCTCGAAAGCCTTCTTCTTGAGTATCACTGCACGGGGGTCGGAAACGGTGTAGACCGCATGGCCCATGCCGTAGATAAGGCCCGAATGGTCGTTGGTCTCCTTGCGGAGGGTCTTGCGCATATAGTCAGCGACCTCACCCTCGTCCTCCCAGTTCTTTATGTTCTCCTTGAAGTTATCCAGCATATGGATGACCTGAAGGTTTGCGCCGCCGTGACGGGGTCCCTTGAGGGAGCATATAGCCGAGGAGTAAGCGGAATAGGGGTCTGTGCCCGATGAGGTCAGCACGCGGCAGGTAAAGGTGGAGTTGTTTCCGCCGCCGTGCTCAGCCTGAAGCATGAGCAGACGGTCCAGCATCTGAGCCTCGTCCTTGGTGTACTGTCTGTCGGGGCGGAGGAGGGAAAGTATACACTGAGCGGTGTTCTCCTCGTAATTTATGGGATGCATTATCATGCTCTGGTTGTCGAATACCCTGCGCTTTACCTGATAGGCGTTGGCCATGATAACGGGCATTTTTGCGATAAGGCTGACAGCGGTCCGCATCTCGTTCTCAAGCCCCTTGTTTTCGCACTCGTCGTCGTAAGAATACAGAGCCAGCACGGAACGTGCAAGCTTGTTCATGATATTCTTAGAAGGAGCCTTGAGTATCATATCCTCAACGAAGCCGTTGGGAAGGTCTCTCTTTACCGAAATATATGAGCTGAAGGTCTTGAGCTCCTTCACATTGGGCAGATGTCCGAAGAGGAGAAGAAAAGCAGTCTCCTCATAGCCGTAACGGTCATCGGCTTCTACATTCTCAACAAGGTCATTTATATTGTAGCCTCTGTAGATGAGCTGACCGGGTATAGGCTCTCTTTCGCCCTCGTTCATAACATATCCGTGTACGTTGCAGATATTGGTGATACCTGCCATAACACCTGTGCCGTCGCTGTTGCGAAGTCCTCTCTTGACATGATATTTTTCATAGAGAGACGGTTCGATAACGGTATTATCCGCAAGTCTCCCGCATAAATCTGTAATATTGGCGCCTGAAATGTATGACGGCATCATGATCACACTCCTAAAACATATTCATTATTAATTATACACCATATTCAGTGTGATGTCAAATGTTATTTACAATATAAAGGCATTGTATAAAACGTATGTTCCTGTGTATTTTGCCGAAAGGAGAAGCTTATGAAAAAACATCTCGCCGCAGCTCTGCTGCTCATCGTCTCTGTGACGCTCATACCTGCTGTACCTGCCCTGACAAAAAGGACTCCTGCGAATGTGAAGGGAGTCCCCCTCACTCAGCAGGAGGGATATGCCGTTTCAGGCGAAAACACCGCCGAAAAGCCTGATTTCAATGCAAGTCCGTACAAGGTTCTGGACACAGAAAGCGGACAGATACTCGAAGTATCCGTCCGCGACTACGTCATCGGAGCCGTCTGCGCGGAGATGCCTGCATCATTCGGGAAGGAGGCTCTCAAGGCGCAGGCTGTCGCCGCCCATACCTACGCCGAGCGGCAGCGCCTCCGCGAGCAGGAGTCTCCCACCCCCGAGCTGTGCGGCGCCGACTTCTCCGACGACACCTCGAAATATCAGGGCTTTTTTACCAAAGACGAGATAAAGGAACGCTTCGGTGACAGGTTCGATACTGACTACGCAAAGATTTCCGCAGCCGCAGACGAGGTCCTGCCCTATATCCTCACCTACGACAACGTTCCTATAATCGCCGCGTTCCACTCCATGTCGGCAGGCTTTACCGAAAGCGCCGAAAACGCATGGGGCTCCCCTGTGGAATACCTTG
This sequence comes from Ruminococcus flavefaciens, assembly GCF_900116855.1. Lineage (GTDB taxonomy): Bacteria > Bacillota > Clostridia > Oscillospirales > Ruminococcaceae > Ruminococcus > Ruminococcus flavefaciens_R. The sequence goes on along the minus strand of NZ_UETD01000005.1, from coordinate 107,574 downwards.
TGGAGGTGGACAGCCGTTCCGACCTTACGGCGCCGAAATTCCGCGAGGAAAGGCGTTTTACGGCGGCGGAGCTGAAAGCCGCTCTCGAAGCGGCTTTCGACGGCGCGGTCCTCGGGGACGATATGACAAGCTGGCTGAACGTTCTCACGGTATCCGACTCGGGAACAGTGCTGGAAGCTTCCGTCGGGGACCGCACCGTCACAGGAGGTCAGGTGCGTTCCGCACTTGACCTCCGCTCCGCCGCCTTTGATGTACGGTACGAGGGAGATGAAGCCGTCATAACCACCAAGGGCTTCGGCCACGGCGTGGGAATGAGCCAGTACGGTGCGGACGCAATGGCGTCCGAAGGCAGCAGCTGGCGTGAGATACTTGCCCATTATTATCCGAACTGCACCATAACTGCGGCATGAGCATTTTGTGCAAAGTGCAATAAAAGATGTTCATTTATTGCCGTTTCGGCTGTTCCGTATTGACACGGCTCCGACGATTTGTTATAATAACTTTGTGCCGCTTCATGCGGCTGAGAAGAAATAAGTAGAAAGAAACAAGTAAAAAGAACTATAAGGAGACTGTGTCCGTCACCGCAACGGATAAGGATTATGAACAGAAATAAAGACCTGTATAAAAGATTTGTCACCTTTATCTCCAGCATACTGCTTCTGGGAATGCTCACAGGCATATTCGCCTTTGTGTGGTACAGAAACTACAGCGAGGAGATAATCCTGCCATACTACCGGCGAGGAAACTGGGTGCTCATTGCTATCTACTGCCTGCTGGTATGGCTGTTTTTCAGAGCCTACGGCGGCTTCAAGCTGGGCTATCTGAAGAAAACGGATATGCTCTATTCACAGATGATATCCATGATATGTGTCAACACGGTATCGTACTTCCTCATCAGCCTCATCGGCAGACATTTTATGGCAGTTTCGCCTGTTATCGTCATGTCCTGCGCTGATATGGGAGTCATAGCCCTGTGGACCCTGCTTGCGGGCAGGCTGTACTTCATGATATATCCGCCGCGGAAGCTGGTCATCATCTACGGAAGCCATCAGGCGGCAGCACTGGTGCTGAAAATGAGCCAGCGTGTGGACAAGTACATGATTTGCGAGTCCATAAGCATAACCGAGCCTGCGGAAAAGGTCCGCGAGCTTATAATGAAATACGAGGGCGCTATCATCTGCGATATCCCTGCCGAACAGAGGAACGATTACCTGAAATTCTGCTTCGAGCATTCAAAACGCGCGTATATAGCCCCTAAAATATCAGATATTATAATAAGAGGAGCCGACGATATACGTCTTTTCGACACTCCCCTTATGCTGTGCCGTAACTACGGTCTCGACTTTGAACAGCAGCTCATCAAGCGCACCTTTGATATCATATTCTCGCTGATAGCGCTTGTGCCTGCGGCTCCGTTCATGATACTGGCAGCAGCAGCCGTTAAGCTCTACGACCGCGGTCCCGTGTTCTACAAGCAGAAGCGCCTGACCCTCCACGGCAAGGAGTTTTACGTCTACAAGTTCCGCAGCATGATAGTTGACGCGGAAAAGGACGGCAAGGCGCGCCTCGCCACCGAGGAGGACGAGCGTATAACTCCCGTGGGAAAGATACTGAGAAAGTTCAGAGTGGACGAGTTCCCCCAGCTCCTCAACATACTCAAGGGCGATATGTCCGTGGTAGGACCGCGCCCCGAGCGTCCCGAGCTCACCGAGGAGTACAAGAAGGAAATGCCCGAATTCGGCTTCAGACTCAAGGTCAAGGCAGGTCTTACGGGCTATGCTCAGGTAACGGGCGCCTATGACACAACTCCCTACGACAAGCTAAAAATGGACCTGATGTATATAGAGAACTACTCCATACGTCTGGACCTTCAGATAATACTCATGACAATAAAGACCATGTTCTTCCCGCCAAAGAACAACGCCGAATTAGACGAGAACGTTCTGGCGCCGAAGTTCACAGAAGAAAAAAAGGAGAACAGCAGATGAAGATCACAGCAGTCATCATGGCAGGCGGCAGAGGAGAGCGTTTCTGGCCCAAGAGCCGCAACGCCACGCCAAAGCAGTTCCTTTCGCTGACAAAGGACGGCGAGACCATGATACAGAAAACGGTGAAAAGGCTCCGTCCCATTGTTGAGGCTGAGGACATATTCATCGTCACCAATGCAGCATACACCGAGCTGGTGCTTGACCAGCTCCCCGATATACCCAAGGAGAATATCCTTGCCGAACCATGTGCAAGGAACACAGCTCCCTGCATAGCCTTTGCGGCAGCGGTCATCGGCAGGAAATACGAGGACGCCATCATGCTGGTGCTCCCCTCCGACCACCTCATCGGCTATGAGGACATCTACCTCAACACGCTGAAAAAGGCTATAAAGTCCGCCGAAAAGGGCAAGCGCCTTGTCACTATCGGAATAACCCCCGAATACCCCGAAACAGGCTACGGCTACATCAATTTCGGGGAGGAAAAGGGCGACGTCTACGCTGTTGAGCGCTTCGTCGAGAAGCCCGACCTCCCCACAGCCAAGGAGTACCTTGCCTCGGGAAGATACCTCTGGAACAGCGGTATGTTCGTATGGAAGGTATCCTCCATCATGTTCAATCTGAAGGAGCTCATGCCAGACATCTATGAGGGCGCAATGCGTATAGGACAGGCTTACGGCACCGACAGCTTCAACGAGGTGCTGGTGAAGGAGTTCACCGCCTTCAGAAGCGAGTCAGTGGACTTCGGCATCATGGAAAAGGCAGCTCACATCTACACCATCCCCGGAAGCTTCGGCTGGGACGATGTGGGAAGCTGGCTGGCTGTTGAACGCATAAACGAGACCGACGACGACAAGAACTTCATCGACGGCGACGTTATCGCCATCGACTCAAAGCGCACCACGGTATGCGGCGGAAAGCGCCTCATTGCCGCTGTGGGCACAAGAGACATCATCATCGTTGATACCGATGATGTTCTGCTGGTCTGCTCAAAGAACAACACACAAGACGTGAAAAAGGTCATTGCTCAGCTTAAAGAGCAGGGCAGGGACGAACTGGTATGATGACACATCGGAGGCTCAGGTCTCCGGTATGATATATACGCTTAATTGCAAAAAAGGAGTAATATAAATGAAAAACGCACTTATCACAGGTATAACAGGACAGGACGGCTCTTACCTCGCAGAGCTCCTGCTCGAAAAGGGCTACAATGTTTACGGCATATGGAGAAGAAAGGCTACTGTTGACTACGGCAACATCGCTCACCTCAAGGACAAAGTCCATCTTATCTATGCTGATATGACCGATCCCGTGTCCCTTATCTCCGCAATGAAGATATCTCAGGCTGACGAGGTATACAACCTTGCCGCTCAGTCCTTCGTTGCCACAAGCTGGGACACTCCTCTCGGCACAGCCGACATCGACGCTCTCGGCGTTACAAATATGCTGGAGGCTATCCGCATAGTAAAGCCAGAGGCCCGCTTCTATCAGGCTTCCACATCGGAGATGTTCGGTCTGGTGCAGGAGATACCCCAGAAGGAGACTACTCCCTTCTACCCCAGAAGCCCCTACGGAGTTGCTAAGCTCTACGGCCACTGGATAACAAAGAACTACCGCGAGAGCTACGGACTTTTCGCCTGCTCGGGCATCCTTTTCAACCATGAGTCGGAGCGCCGCGGAATAGAGTTCGTTACCCGTAAGATCACAGACGCCGCAGCCCGCATAAAGCTTGGCGTTCAGGAATACATGGAGCTCGGAAACATGGACTCAAAGCGTGACTGGGGCCACTCAAAGGACTATGTACGCGCTATGTGGCTCATGCTCCAGCAGGATAAGCCCGATGACTACGTTATCGCTACAAACGAGACAAGAACTGTCCGCGAGTTCGTTGAGACTGCTTTCAAGCACGTCGGCATAGAAGTTCAGTGGCAGGGCAGCGGCGTTGACGAGATCGGTATCAACAAGGAAAACGGCAAGACCATCGTAAAGGTAAACAAGAAGTTCTTCCGTCCCGCAGAGGTGGATATCCTCCTCGGTGACCCCTCAAAGGCTGAGAAGGTACTGGGCTGGAAGCGCGAGATTGACTTCTCACAGCTTGTTGAGCGTATGGTAAAGAACGACCTTGAGCTGGTACACAACGAGATAAAGGTAAAAGAGATAATCGGCTGAACTTTCAGCTGTCAATAAGGGGGCGGTATTATGAGATCTGAGGTACTCAGAAGCGAAAAAGGCGGCTATAACAAAACCGATGTGCTTACTAAGCTAGATGCTCTGAACGCTCTGCTGATGATGGCGGAGGAAGGCGTGGACAGCTCAAAGATACTCCCCGAGCTGGAAAAGATCCGTCAGCGTCCCATGAGGAAAGAAAAGAGCGGATTTTTCGGTACTATCGGCTTTTCCGCCGAAGATACCGACAATTACATTGCCGACCTTGAAGCAAAACTGATGAACGCTCTCTCGGACAGATAAAAACCTACACAGTCATATATCATTCAAAGGTGGAGAAGTTGATTTGAGGATAACCTTCGACGCTGTGCCCATATGCAGCGATAAGATAACGGGAATAGGCTGGTGCGAGGTGGGACAGACACAGGCACTGGCTGAAAACTTCCCCGAAAACAGATACGAATACAGCTTCTTTACCAGCGGCGATGCCGAGAGAGTAAAGAGGGTAAAGAAGTTCGCAGGCAAGAGCATAAAGCTGAACACCTCGGGCTTTTCGGGCTATCTCTACCGTGCAGCCAGCACATTCCTGCCCGTCCCCTATTCATTCTTTTTCGGCAGAAAGTCAGATATAACGCATTTTTTCAACTACATCGTGCCGCCCTTTGTCCGCGGAAAGAAGGTAGTCACCGTCCATGACATGGTGTACAAGGCTTTCCCCGAGACAGTCCGCGGACGCACCCGTTTCATGCTTGAAATGGGGCTGAAGCGCTCTATGAAAAGGGCGGATATCATCGTTACGGACTCGGAGTTCTCCAAGTCCGAGATAGTGAAGTATTTCCCTCAGCATGAGGGCAAGATAAGAGTAGTCCCCTGCGGCGTTGACCTTGAAAGGTTCCGTCCCTGCGAAACTCCCGAGCGCATCCCCGAGGTCAAGAAGTCCCTTGAGATAGAGGGTGACTATTTCCTCTACCTCGGCACCATCGAGCCCAGAAAAAATCTGGAGCGCCTTATCACTGCCTATGCAGCTTTTGCAAAAAAGGCAGGCGAAAAGGCTCCCAAGCTGGTGCTGGCAGGCGGCAAGGGCTGGCTTGACCACGGCATATACAGCCGCGTGGAGAAGCTGGGACTCACCGACAGGGTCATCTTCACAAAATACGTCCCCTCAGAGGACATGAATCCCCTTATGTGCGGCGCTCTGGCATTCGTTTTCCCCTCACTTTACGAGGGCTTCGGTATGCCCCCTCTGGAGGCTATGGCGTGCGGAGTTCCCGTACTGGCGTCGGGTGAGGCTTCTCTCCCCGAGGTAACAGGCGACTGCGCGGTCATCTGCGACGCATACGACCCCAAAAGCATTGCAGGCGGTCTTTACAGGCTCTGGAGCGATGAGGCTCTCCGCAGGGAGCTGAGCAGAAAGGGCATTGAGAGAGCAAAGGGCTTCACATGGAAGCGCTCCGCAGAAATGCTCATGGAGGTATACAGGGAGCTGAAAAATGAGTAAAAAGCTTGAAATTCTTGAAGTCAACAAGGCTTATTATCCCCATATTGGCGGCATAGAGACCATTATCCGCCAGTATTCCGAGGAGCTGAGCAAAAACGAAAAGGTTCATGTGAGAGTACTGGTGTGCCGCGACGGCAGAGGCAGGACGATACGCGAGAAGATGCGCGGTGTTGATATCACCCGTGCAGGCAGTCTCGGGACTTACTTCTCATGTCCCCTGTCATTCTCATTCTTCCGCCACTTCCGCAGAATGGCGAAAAAAGCCGACGTTGTACACATACACGTCCCCTTTCCCCTTGCAGATGCAGCACTGCTGCTGTCGGGCTTCAAAGGGAAAGTGGTAGTCTCATGGCACAGCGACATCGTGAAGCAGAAAAAGCTCATGCTGTTCTACAAGCCCTTTATGCGCTATCTGCTGAAAAGGGCTGACGTTGTACTGACAGCTACGGAGGGTCATGTGAAGCATTCGCTGTACCTCCCCGAATACAGCGAAAAATGCAGAGTCCTCCCCTATGGCATAATCCCGGAGGAGTACCTTGCAGTACCGAGAAAGCCCGTCCTCACGGAAAGAGCGACGGACAAGAGCTGCGTAAAGGTGTTCTTTACGGGCAGACTTGTCTACTATAAGGGCGTAGACGTGCTGCTGAAGGCATTCACAAGGGTAAAGGGCTGCGAGCTGTTCATCGCAGGCACAGGCGAGCTGGGCGACGAGCTGAAAGCCTATACCGCAGAGTGCGGCATGGAGGAAAAGGTGCATTTTCTGGGATTTCTCCCCGATGAGGAGCTCCGTCAGGCTTATGCGGACTGCGATATATTCGTGCTGCCTTCGGTGGCTCCCAGCGAGGCATTCGGCATAGTACAGCTGGAAGCCATGGTCTACGGAAAACCCGTTATAAATACCGCTCTCCCCTCGGGAGTGCCATATGTCAGCCTTGACGGCAAGACAGGTCTCACGGTGAAGCCCAAGTCCCCCAAGGCTCTGGCAGAAGCCATAAACCGCCTTGCAGGAGACAGAGAGCTCCGCGAAAAGCTGGGGAAAGCTGCCGCGGTCCGTGTGGCTGAGGAGTTCAGCGAGGAGAGCATTCAGAAACGTCTTTACGATATACTCAGCGAATAAGGAGGCAGACTTTTGAGAGCATTGATAATCGGCGCCGCAGGCTTCGTGGGAGGCTATCTCATCAGAGAGCTCAGCGCCTTCGGCTGGGACGTCCACGCCACCTGTCTGCCCAATGAGACCGTGAGCGAGAGCTGTCCCGTACACCATCTGGATATACTTTCGGCAGAGGATATCGCTCCCCTGCTGAATGAGGTGAAGCCCGATGTGGTCTATCATCTGGCTGCCCAGAGCTCCGTGGCGCTTTCGTGGAAAAAGCCTCAGCTCACCGCGGAGATAAATGTCATCGGCACGATAAACGTCCTTGAAGCCCTCCGTACAGCCGAAAAGCAGGACATCAGGACAATTCTCATAGGCTCGGGAGAGGAATACGGCTATATCCGCAAGGACGCCTGTCCCCTGTCGGAGTCGGAGCCCCTCAATCCGGGCAATATCTACGCCGCCACAAAAGCCTGTCAGGGCATGATAGGCGAGATCTACGCAAGGGCGTACAAAATGGATATCGTCATGGTACGCGCCTTCAACCACTCGGGACCCGCTCAGAGCAGTATCTTCGTTATCTCCGACTTCTGCCGCCAGATAGCAGAGATAGAAAAGGGCTTGAAGGAGCCCGTCATCAGCGTGGGAAATCTGTCCGCCAAGCGCGATTTCACCGACGTCCGCGACGTTGTCAGAGCATACAGGCTCCTTGGCGAAAAGGGCGTCAGCGGTGTGGTCTACAATGTGGGCAGGGGCAGAGCAGTTGATATACAGTTCATACTGGATACGGCACTTTCCTTTGCGAAGCTCCCCATCGAGGTAAGACAGGACCCGAACCGCATGAGAGCCTCGGATATCCCCCTCATTGAGCCCGATGTGTCACGCATTGCCGCCGACACAGGCTGGTCCGCAGAGATAACCATGGAGCAGACCGTTGAGGATACCCTCAGCTATTGGAGAAATAATATATAACTATATAGACAGGACAAAATCAGAAAGGAGCGAACAGAATGTCCGATATGAAGCTGACAAACGAGAAAATGCTGACCTTTACGGGGCATGAGAAGGTAGGTACCTTCAAGGCAGGCGAAAAGCTCATGGAATTCGGCGAAAAACAGAACGCCGCCAACGAAGCCCTCGCCGCAAACCTTAACGACCTTATCAAGAGAGTCTGCGCTCTGGAGGACAAACAGCTCCAGAATGAGGACATAATGCGCCGCATTGCCAACGAGCTTGCAGCCTACAAGAAGGAGCTGGACAGAGTAAGGCTGTCGGAAAAGCTCAATTCAGGAGCGATAGAGCGCCTTGACCGCGCAATAAAGCTTGCCGAGGGCGACGGAAAGTAAACTGCATTTTTGTATATGCTGTCATTCCCAATGATTATGCAATTTTTTTCGTCAGACTCTTGACAATGTTACCGTTTTGTTATATTATATAATAGTGTGGACAGGGTATGCCCCGCAGCTTGAAAAAGTCCGTCGGACGTATATCTTTACCCATCAAGACTCAATCAACGGAGATTTGTGTAATTGCAGTCTCCGTTTTATTATTTTGGCGATGAAGCCATACTGAAAGAAGGTGTTATCATGGCAGAAGAGTTAATGGAACAGCTGGATAATCACACCGCGTTTGTCATACCTATACTCGGCGGCATCCCCGTTCCCGATTCCTGTGTGGTGACTTGGATAATAATGGCAGCCCTTGTACTGCTGTCGATAATATTCACACGCAAGCTGAAAAAGGTCCCTACGGGCTCACAGTGCATACTGGAAGCCTTCATGGACTTCCTCGACAATTTCTTCATCAATATTCTGGGAGAAAAGGGCAGGAAGTACGTCCAGATACTTGAGACCTTCATCATATACATAGGTGTATCGAACATAATCGGCGTATTCGGCTTCGTACCGCCCACAAAGGACATCAACGTCACCGCAGGCCTTGCGGGCATGGCGATAATCCTCGTTCAGGCGTCCTTCATCATCGAAAAGGGACCGCTGAAATGGGCGAAAAGCTTCCTCAACCCCATAAACCTGCTGGACCTTGTTACCCGTCCCCTGTCGCTGTGTATGCGACTTTTCGGTAACGTCCTCGGCGCATTCGTCGTTATGGAGCTCATCAAGCACGTTATCCCCGGCGGCGTACCCGTTATCGCCAGCGCTTACTTCGACCTTTTCGACGGTCTGCTTCAGGCGTATGTATTCGCCTTCCTCACCTCCCTCTACATGGCAGAGGCTCTCGAGGAGGAAGAGCATGAGGGCAAAAAAGTAAAAAAAGCGAAAAAAAAGCCACAACTTCACGGAGGTAATTAAATATGGGAATCATTGCATTAGGCGCTGCTGTTGCCGTTCTTACGGGCGCAGGCGCAGGTATAGGAATAGGTCTTGCAACTGCTAAGGCTACCGAGTCTATCGCTCGTCAGCCCGAGGCTAAGGGCGATATAAGAACAGCTCTGCTCCTCGGATGTGCTCTTGCAGAGGCTACCGCCATCTACGGCTTCGTTATCGCACTTCTCATCATCCTTTCCCTCGGCGGAAAGTAATCAAAATACACGGAGGTAAATATCATGGGAATCATTGCATTAGGCGCTGCTGTTGCCGTTCTTACAGGTGCAGGCGCAGGTATAGGAATAGGTCTTGCAACCGCTAAGGCTACCGAGTCCATCGCTCGTCAGCCCGAGGCTAAGGGCGATATAAGAACAGCTCTCCTTCTGGGCTGTGCTCTTGCAGAGGCTACCGCTATCTACGGCTTCGTTATCGCACTCCTTATAATCCTTTCTCTCGGCGGCAAATAAGCCGTAACCAAAAAACATCCAAGGAGGGCATAGAATGCTTGATTTTAGTTTCTGGAGCATTTTCTGGGCAGTTTTCAACGTTATCGTGCTGTTCATACTGCTCAGGATATTCCTTTTCAAACCTATAAATAAGATCAGGGACGAGCGTACCCGCACCATACAGAATGATCTGGACTCCGCCCGTAAGGCTAAGGACGAGGCTGAGGAGCTCCGTCAGCAGTATGAGAACTCTATCAGCGACGCCAAGGAACAGGCTAACCAGATCATGATGAAGGCGCATGAGGACGCTGAGTCCGAGAGAGCTGCCATAATCAGGAAGTCTCAGGAGGAGGCTGACAGGATCGTTGCAGACGCTGACAAGACCATCGAAAACGAAAGGAAGCGCGTGCTCCGTCAGGCTCAGTCAGAGATAGCTGATCTGGCTATCGAAGCCGCTTCCAAGATCATCGGCGAGAACGTGGACGACGAGAAGAACCGCAAGCTCGTTGATAAGTTCCTTTCCGAAGAGGAGGGAAATAAATGAGAGATTCAGACAGAGAGTTTCTGAAAGAGCTTGTCCGTCTTGATGTTTCTCAGACAGACTGCTCCAATACCAGAAAGATCCTCGAGACCTGCGGCGACGTGGGAGATACACTGGCTAATCCCCTTGTTACCCACGACGAAAAGCGCGGTATCATAAATAAACTCTTCCCCGAGTCCATGCACAAGTTCCTGCTCAATGTTGTCCGCGGAGGCGCCATCGAACGCCTTGAGGAGATACTTGACGAGTACGACGAGCTGCTTCTGGACAAGCAGGGAAGCATAAAGGCGGTAGTCCGCTATGTTACACCCCTTACAGAGGCTCAGCAGGCAGACCTCCGTCAGTTCATCATGGACAAATTCGTGAAAGAGGACGTTGATATAGAGTACAAGCATGACCCCGATATCATCGGCGGCTTCATACTCAATGCAGGCGACCTTGAATACGACAAGAGCTACCGAACAGGTCTCCGCCTTATGAAGGACAACCTCCAGACAAAGGCTGCGGAGTACGTTGACGGCGGCGCTTCCAAGAATACAGGCAAGAACAGCGATATCATCTCAGTCCTCAAAACTGAGGTAAGAGACTTCGAGGTAAAGTCGGGAGCTACCGAAACAGGCTTCGTTACCCGCCTCGGCGACGGTATCGCAAAAGTACACGGCATGAATTCCGTTATGTACGGTGAGCTGGTAGAGTTCGAGACAGGCATCAGGGGTATCGTTCAGAACCTTGAGGAAAAGTCAGTGGGAGTAGTTCTCCTTGGCGATGACCACGGTCTCACAGAGGGCTCATCGGTAATCAGAACAGGCAAGAGAGCAGGTATCGGCGTAAGCGATGAGCTCCTCGGACGAGTTGTTGACGCTCTCGGCTCTCCCATAGACGGTCAGGGACAGATAAAGGCTGACGATTACTTCCCCATTGAGCGCGAGGCTCCGGGCGTTATCGAGCGTAAGCCCGTAAGTACTCCTCTCCAGACAGGTATACTTGCCATAGACTCAATGTTCCCTATCGGCAGAGGTCAGCGTGAGCTCATTATCGGCGACCGCCAGACAGGCAAGACCTCCATCGCCGTTGATACCATTATCAATCAGAAAGGTCAGGACGTTATCTGTATCTATGTTGCCATAGGTCAGAAGTCCTCAACAGTTGCACAGATAGTCAATACTCTCAAAAAGTACGGCGCTATGGACTATTCCGTAGTTGTCTGCGCTTCTGCCAGCGACCCTGCGCCCTTCCAGTATATAGCCCCCTATTCGGGCACTGCTATCGCAGAATACTTCATGTCAAAGGGCAAGGACGTCCTCATTGTATACGATGACCTCTCAAAGCACGCCGTCGCATACAGAGCCATGTCACTTCTGCTCCACCGTCCTCCGGGACGTGAAGCCTTCCCCGGCGACGTTTTCTATCTCCATTCGAGACTTCTCGAGCGCTCCAGCCGTCTTGACGACGAGCACGGCGGCGGTTCACTGACGGCTCTCCCCATCATCGAGACACTGGCAGGCGATATCTCCGCTTATATCCCGACCAATGTTATTTCTATCACAGACGGTCAGATATTCCTTGAGAGCGAGCTTTTCAACTCAGGTCTCCGTCCTGCGGTGAACTACGGTCTTTCCGTATCCCGTGTAGGCGGTGCCGCTCAGACAAAGGCAATGAAGAAGGCTTCGGGAAATCTCCGTATCGACCTTGCCCAGTTCAAGGAAATGGAGATATTCACACAGTTCTCATCAGAGCTTGACCAGTCCACAACAGAGCTCCTCGAGCACGGCAGAATGCTGACCGAGCTTCTCAAGCAGCCTCTGTACAATCCCCTGCCTCACTATGAGCAGGTAATACTCCTCTATGCGGCTCAGCATGGCTTCTTCAAGGGTATCCCCCTCAAGGAGCTGAGAGAGCACCGCACCGACCTGATGAACTATATCAGGAGCTACGGACAGGATATAATCACCGAGATAGAGGAGAATAAGGTCCTGACAGACGACCTTATGGAACGTATCGAAAGAATACTCACAGCTTTCGAGGAATAAGGCGGTGATCCTCTGTGCCTAATATGAGAGAGATCCGCGAAAGGATCGGAAGCATCCAGCAGATCCTGAAGATCACCAACGCCATGTACCTCATGTCATCTTCCAAGCTGAAAAAAGCAAGGAAGTCACTGGAGTGTACAGAGCCCTACTTCTACAAGCTCCAGTCAACTATCGAGAGCGTTCTCGAGCATACTCCCCATACCCGTCAGCAATACTTCGACAGGCGTGAGGATATCCCCGAGGATAAGCGTAAGAAGGGCTATATCGTCATCACTGGCGACAAGGGACTCTGCGGAAGCTATAACCACAATGTACTTAAATATACCGAGCAGAAGCTGAAAGAGACCGCAGATATTGACAACTGCTACCTCTTTGTCATGGGACAGGTGGGAAGAATGTACTTCCAGCGCCGTATCCAGAACGACAAGAAGGGCTACGTTGACGGAGAGTTTCTCTACACCACCCAGAATCCCACGCTTTACAGAGCCCGTGAGATCGCAGAGCAGGTGCTGGAGAAGTTCGAGAAACACGAGCTGGACGAGGTGTACGTCATATACACCGATATGGTAAATTCCAGCCTTCAGGAGCCGAGAACGCTGCGTCTGCTCCCCTTTGAGAGAAAGCATTTCGGAAAGGCTGCCGACGGTACGATGAAAAAGCTGCCAAAGGCGTCATTCATGCCCTCTCCCGAGGAAGTTATGAACTATCTTATCCCTCAGTATGCAAAGGGAATAATCTACGGTGCCATGGTGGAGGCATTCTGCTGTGAGCAGCAGTCCCGTATGACCGCTATGGACGCCGCCACAAACAGTGCCAAGGACATGATAAAGGACCTTTCCCTCATGTACAACCGCGCAAGACAGGCGGCTATCACTCAGGAGATAACCGAGGTCTGCGGAGGCGCTGCTTCCATCAGTGAAGAGTAATGCAGTGAACACCGTCCACGGCGTTCCATTCGTGTGTGGGGCGATACCCACATCGCTCCGTGATCACTGTTGAATTTTGTAGAGGAGGGAGCCCTCGCCCTCCCGAAATATACATAGCATTATACCATACAACGGGAGCCCGAGGGCGGGCTCCCCTACAAAAAATGATATACCCGAAATTCTCTTAAACAAAGGAGAAAAAAATGGAAAAAGGCAGGATAACTCAGGTCATCGGACCTGTTATAGATGTTGAATTCGGCACGGGCAAGCTCCCCATGATAAAGGACGCCCTCACTGTCGAGGTCGACGGCAGAACACGAGTTATGGAGGTGGCTCAGCATATGGGCAACCACATCGTGCGCTGCATCATGCTGGCGTCCAGCGAGGGACTCAGCAAGAATATGGAGGTAACTCCCACAGGCTCCTGTATAAAGGTGCCCGTAGGCGAGCAGACCCTCGGACGTATGTTCAACGTTCTCGGCGAACCCATCGACAAGAAGGGCGACGTTGAGACAGAAGAAAAATGGGAGATACACCGCAAGGCTCCCACATTTCAGGATCAGAGCCCCGTTGTTGAGGTACTTGAAACAGGTATCAAGGTCATCGACCTTATCGCCCCCTATGCCAAGGGCGGTAAGATAGGTCTCTTCGGAGGCGCAGGCGTCGGCAAGACCGTCCTCATTCAGGAGCTTATCAGAAATATCGCCACCGAGCACGGCGGCTATTCAATATTCACAGGCGTCGGAGAGCGTTCCCGTGAGGGCAACGACCTCTGGAACGAAATGCAGGAGTCGGGAGTTATCTCCAAGACCGCTCTTGTTTTCGGTCAGATGAACGAGCCCCCCGGATCCCGTATGCGTGTTGCTCAGACAGGTCTTACCATGGCTGAGTACTTCCGTGACCGTGAACACAAGGACGTTCTCCTCTTTATCGACAATATCTTCCGTTATGTACAGGCAGGCTCCGAGGTATCAGCCCTTCTGGGACGTATGCCCTCTGCCGTTGGCTATCAGCCTACACTGGCAAACGAAGTCGGCGAATTGCAGGAGCGTATCACCTCCACAAAGAACGGCTCCATCACATCGGTACAAGCTGTTTACGTCCCTGCGGACGACCTTACAGACCCTGCACCTGCGGTCACATTCGCTCACCTTGACGCTACAACAGTTCTTTCCCGTAAGATAGTTGAGCAGGGTATCTACCCCGCCGTTGACCCTCTGGAGTCCAATTCCCGTATCCTCGAACCCGAGATAGTCGGCGAGGAGCACTATACCGTGGCAAGACGCACTCAGGAGCTTCTCCAGAAATACAAGGAGCTTCAGGACATCATCGCCATTCTCGGTATGGAGGAGCTGGACGAGGACGACAAGCTGGCTGTATACCGTGCAAGAAAGATACAGAAATTCCTGTCTCAGCCCTTCAATGTTGCCGAGAACTTCACAGGCCTCAAGGGCAAGTACGTTCCCCTCAAGGACACCATCGAGGGCTTCAAGGCTATCATCGACGGCGATATGGACAAGTACCCCGAGGCAGCCTTCCTCATGGCAGGAACTATCGACGACGTTATCATGAAGGCTCGTCAGATGGACGAGAACTAAAGGAGGCGTCATATGGCTAAGACCTTTCACCTTGAGATAATCGCCACCGACCGCATTTTCTTCAGCGGAGAGGTGGAGCACCTCGTCATCACCGCCATAGACGGTCTTATCGGTATCATGGCAGGACATGAGCCCCTTGTTACCTCTCTCCCCACAGGAGAGCTGAAGTACCTTGTGGACGGCGAGTGGAAGTACGCCGCCATATCCGAGGGCTTCATACAGGTAATGCCCGATTCTTCCATAATTCTGGCGGATACCTGCGAGCTTCCCGAGGAGATAGACATAAAGAGAGCTCAGGAGGCGCGTGAGCGTGCCGAGGAGCGTCTCAGACAAAAGCAGAGCATAAAGGAGTACTATGAGACTCAGGCTGCGCTGAACCGCGCTATGAACCGCCTGAAAATTTCTCAGAAACACTTCAAATAATATCAGAAAGCACTCCGTCGGGGGTGCTTTTTTATTATTCTCATGTGGCTGTTTCATTATCTGCGGACGCCCGATGGGCGTCCCTGCATTCAGTGAGGACTCTGTCCGGCATACAGATACATACGGAGCTTTGTCTATATTCCCGATTTTTACTTTAAGGAATTGTGCATATTCTTGAAATGGGAATAATTTCCGCTCACATACTTGACTTTTTTATAAAAATATAGTACAATAATTGTAATTGTCAATGAGACAGGAATAAAGAACTCATGCCTTTTCCCCCTTAGCGGAGTTACGGCTCAAAGAGTTCGGAAATAGGAGGCATGACTGTGAAAAAGACAGGCAAATCAACTTTCTTCATTGTCGTTGCTTTTATCGCATTGTTCGCTGTTACAGCGGTGTTTGGTATTGACAAGCTCTTCGGAGACAACAGGACTACTTACGTCAAGGGCGTTGACGATATCCGCCTTGGTATCGATATCAAGGGCGGTGTTGACGTTACTTTCGGTCCTGCCGGTGACTTTGAAGCTGATGCCAATCAGCTCGACGCTGCTACTGCGATCATCAAAACAAGACTTTCGTCTCTCGGTATCACCGATAACGAGGTCTACAGCGATGAAAAGAGCGACAGAATAATCGTTCGCTTCCCATGGCAGGTAGGCGAGACAGACTTCGATCCCGAATCGGCTGTCAAGGAGCTCGGCGAAATGGCTGAGCTGACTTTCCGTAAGGGTACAGACACAACAACCGATGAGGCGGGCAACGAGATCCCCTCAGGCGAGATCGTACTCGTGGGCGATGACGTTGCAAAGGCTACAAGAGAGTTCCAACCCGACAGCGACGGAAAGAACTATGAATATGTTGTCGCACTCGAACTCAGCTCAGAAGGCTCAAAAAAGTTTGCTGCCGCAACTGCTGAGCTCTCAGGTTCGGAAACCCCCATCTCGATCTGGATGGACAATACAATGGTATCCGCTCCCTCTGTAAAAAGCACTATCACAGACGGACACGCTATCATCTCAGGAAGCTTTGACGCTGACTCTGCAAAGAGACTTGCAGATCAGATCAACTCAGGTGCTCTCCCCTTCAAGATGGAGACAAAGAGCTTCAGAACAATTTCTCCTACAATGGGTGAAGGCTCACTGGACGCTATACTCCTCGCAGCTCTCATCGCATTCATAGGAATCGCGCTCTATATGATCGTTCTTTACAGACTCCCCGGCGTTGTGGCTGTTATCGCTCTGGGCGGACAGATCGCAGGCTCTATCGCCGCTATCACAGGCTGGTTCGGATTCATGAACGGCTCTACACTTACCATCCCCGGTATCGCAGGTATCATCCTCGCCGTTGGTATGGGTGTTGATGCCAATATCATCACAGGCGAGCGTATCAAGGAAGAGCTCAGGACAGGAAAGTCACTCGATGCGGCTATCAAGATCGCTTACAAGAGAGCATTCTCCGCTATCCTCGACGGTAATATAACAAACGTTATCATCGCCGTTATCCTCATGGGTGCTTTCGGTGTTCCCGACAGCTTCTTCTCGAAGATCCTCAACAAGACTATCTTCTTCGCATTCGGCGCTACTGCTGAGGGCGTTGTTTACTCCTTCGGATTTACCCTGCTCGCAGGCGTTATCTGCAACTTCATCTTCGGAGTATTTGCTTCAAGACTTATGGTAACATCACTCTCCAAGTTCAAGTGCTTCAAAAACAGAAAGCTTTACGGAGGTGACGAGAAATGAGTAAGAAGAACACTCAGAAGGAGAACGTAACACTTCCTAAGAAGGTTTATAACTTCTGTTCCAAGAAAAGACTTATACTCGGCGTTGTGATCGCTGTCCTCGTCGTATTTATAGCAGGCGCTGTAATCAGAGGCATCCACCTCGCTATCGAGTTCAAGGGCGGTACCCTTATCACCTACACATATCAGGGCGAGATCAACACAAATGACGTCGCTTCAAATGTTAAGGACATCGTAGGCTCATCCGTTATCGTAAGAAAGGGCGAAAGCCTTGATTCCGGCGGAAAGCAGATCACTATCTCCTTCACCTCTGAGGAGGGGCTTACTGCTGACAAGCAGACAGAGCTCACCTCTACTCTCAGAGAGAAGTTCCCCGACAACGCTCTTGAGATATACGATTCAAACGATGTAAGCCCCACTTCGGGACATGAGTTCCTGCTCAAGTGCCTCATCGCAGTGCTCTTTGCAGCTCTCATCGTTATCATCTACATCGCTATCAGATTCAGGAACATCGGCGGATGGTCCGCAGGTGTATGCTCTATCTTCGCACTGTGTCTGGACATCCTCGTAGCGTTCACAACTACCGTTGTATGCGGTTTCAGCATCGACTCCAACATCGTTGCCGTATTCCTCACCATACTCGGTTACTCTATCAACAACACCATCGTTATCTATGACAGAGTCAGAGAGAACCGCAAGCTCATGCCCAAGGCTTCTCTTAACGAGCTTATCAACGTAAGCTGCACACAGTCGCTTACACGTTCTATCAGAACATCGGTAACAACTATCGGCACAATGCTCATCGTTACCATCGTAGTTCTGGTAACAGGATATGATTCGCTCCTCAGCTTCTCTGTACCGCTGATGATGGGTCTTATCTCAGGTACCTTCTCGTCACTTTTCGTTGCACCTGTTACATGGTCATGGTGGAAGAACAAGAAGGCAAAGAAAGAAAAGGAAGCAAAGAGCAGCAAGTAATGCTCCTTCCGCAATACAGAGCTTCAGCCCCGAACGTCCTTACGAACGCTCGGGGCTCTTTGTTTTTTGCGGACTTCTCTGCATTTTAAACTCATTTGTTATATATGGCTCCTTTCCCTTGACTTGACAGGAAGAATATTGTATAATTGTTGTATAAGAATGAGCAGAAGGGAGAAGACTATGGCTAAGCTGAAATTTTCGGAAAAGACCGACGGCGTTTGCATACACTGCCGATTCACAGGCAGCGAGACCCTCAATGAAGCAGAATACAGATACTTTACCGACAACCGTATCAAGGGCTGGCTCACGCCAAGGTTCTCAGCTCCCGATAAAATAGAATACACGGGCGCTCAGGGCGTCCCCCTCATAAACGTGCTGAAGCACGGCGTTGACAAGGAGCTTTACTACCGTATCGTTGCGGAGCTCCTCACCATTATGGACACAGCCGCTTCCTGCGGCTTCAATATGCCCAACATCGTTCTCGACCCCAACTTCATCACCTTCGATACCGAGCGGAAGGAGATATGGCTTTTCTACCTCCCCATCTGGTACAACGAGAACACCAACGACGGCATAGTGAACTGCCTCCGCAGGATATCCACCTATGCGGAATACAAGTCCAAGGAGGACTTCCACAGCGTTGACGGCTTCATGAACTTCATCTGCCGCGCCGACGGCTTCACCGTGGGAGAGGCTATGGAATATATACGCAGAGAGGCTCCCGATGCGGTGCCTGCACCTAAAACAGCAGCAAGACCTGCGTCTCCTCAGCCTGCGTCAAGACCCGAGTTCAGCCGTCCCGAGGCTGCAAGAGTGGCTGAGCAGCCCCGTCAGGCAGCTCCGCAGAACACCGCTCAGGCTATAATCAATGAGATAAACCGCGGCTCTCAGGAGTTCATGCACACCGAGGAGCCAAAGCTCCCCGAGCCCAAGGTCATCCCCTCCCTCACCGAGGAGAGACCAAGCGCGGTACCCGAGCTGAAAAAAAGGGATATCCCAAGACCTGTGGTGAAATATCCCACTCTTACAAGACGCGCAACGGGCGTTACCATCAACATCGACAAGCCCGTTTTCAGAATAGGCAAGGAGCGCGACCGCGTTGACTTCTGTGTCACGGAGAACAGAACTGTCAGCCGACTCCACGCCACTATCTACACCCGCAACGGCTCCTGCTTCGTAGAGGACAACAACTCCACCAACAGGACATATATAAACGGCACTCCCGTTCTTCCCGACAGAGAGATAAAGCTGAAAAGCGGCGACGTGCTGAAGCTTTCCGACGAGGAATTCGACTTTATCGACGGTTGATACCGCCCTTTGGGGGTAATTATGGATTACATCACTGCCTGCGATACCGATATCGGTATCTCAAAGAAGATAAATCAGGACAGCGTCTGTGTCAAGACCGCAAACACTGCCACGGGCAAGGCAGCTCTTGTACTTGTGTGCGACGGCATGGGCGGTCTCTCACGGGGAGAGCTTGCCAGCGCAGAGGTGGTCAGGAGCTTCGCAGAATGGTTCGATACAGAGCTCCCCTTCGAGCTTCCCGACTGGGACTGGAAGACTGCCGCAAGAAACGTCATCAGCCGCCTGAGAAGGCTCAACGCCATACTCATGGACTACGGCGCTCACAACGGCATACAGCTGGGTACTACCGCAACAGGTCTCATTGCCGTCAACAACGGCTTCATGACCTTCCATGTGGGTGACAGCAGGATATACAGGATATCCGACAAGCTCAGCCAGATAACCGACGACCACACCTTCGTCAACCGCGCTGTGAAAATGGGAAAAATGACTCCCGAGGAGGCTCTCACCGACCCGAGAAGAAATGCCCTTGTGCAGTGCATAGGCGTAACGGGAGAGGTCGCTCCCGAGGTAAGACTGGGTACCTTTGAAAACAACACCAACTTTATGATATGCTCCGACGGTTTCCGCCATGTGCTTACGGAAAAGGAGCTTTTCGAGGAGCTTTCTCCCGAAAAAACACCCGACAGATCAGCTATGAAGTCACAGCTCCGCAGACTCATCGAGACAGTTAAAAGCAGGAACGAAAACGACAATATCACCGTTGCATTGTTCCGCGCAGAGCTGTAACGGCAAAAAGGAGTGATCCTATGACAAGAGACGAATTGCTGGTTATCGCAGCAGCGGCTGCGGCTTTCGTCATTATAAACATCATCATGTGGAGCATCATCGCCAAAAAGGAGCGAAAGGCAAAGGGGATCGCCGCTTCACAGGATGCAATCGCTGAAAACACTGTAAGCAGCGTACCTGCGGCAGCTGCCGCAGAGGGGTTCGAGTTGATCGACAACATAGTCATCGTCCACACCACGGACAGGATCATCTGAGGATATACCTGCCGCCTTCCGCGCAGGCGGCGGTCTGTCATATATTTATTTCATGATATAGGAGGAAAATCAAACATGAAACTTGCATTCAAGATCATGACTATCTTCTTACTGGTAGTCAACAGCATCGCAGCTATCGTAGGAATAGCGGCTGCGGTGGCAGCGAACTCGCTCACCGAGGGCAAAACAGGCGGAGATGCCGCTCTCGGAGGTCTGGCAGTATTCGTCATCGTGCTCTCGCTCATCCCAGTGGCACTTACCATCTATATGGCAATATGCGGCCTCAGAGGCAACTATAATATGTGCTTCAAGCTGTCCGCAGCGCTGATGGTGCTGAACATCGTGTCGTTCGTAGCCACCGAGAACAAGGCGTCTGCCATCTTCTCACTGGTTCTGTCCATCGTTTACTGCTTCATGGCAAAGAAAATGGACGACGGAGCCTATTGATCCACCACCGAACACTATACATACACGATATCAAAGGAGGCTTCATCATGTACGAACAGTCCGAGGCAGATCGCTATCAGGCACAGAGATCTATGGAATTTGCTCTCAACAGAAACCTGAGATCACAGGAGTTCGCTCATAATCTCTCGCTGCTGAACCGCTGCAAAAAACACTATTCCATCATGGGCATAGTGTATTTCATACCGCTTATAATTTATTTCCTTGTGGCATTTGTATTCGGCTTTCTCACAGGTTCATTCACAGCTGCCCTTTTCGCGCTGTTTGAATGTCCCCTCATAGCCTATCTGGCTCTCAAGAGCTTTTACAGCCATAAGGATATGACGCTGATATTACTGCTCGCAACACTGTTTATAGTTCAGGCGGCACTGTTCGTGCTTGCTCCCAAAGAACCTCAGGGAATATTCAAATTCAACATCGCAGGCAAGTGCAGCTGGATACACCTTGTAATGGCTGTTATAGAGGGCAGTCTGGCGGTCTGGAACATCTTCACCAACATCACCTACCACAAGCTGGAGGAGGCTGACGGCTTCCCTCAGTTCAACGAGAGGTTCTTCGAGCAGGAAATGGACAAGCGCGGCAGTGCTATCAAGGACCCCTACCAGTTAGAAATGGAAAGGCGCATGAGAACTGCTTCCGATGCAATGTCCGACGTGGGGGCAACAGGTCAGGAGCCTGTTGGCTACAACAGCTCTCACACCACGGGTCAGATGGACGAGATATGAATACGGCTCTTTGGCAATGTATATTTTTCACAGAAAATCTGCAAAAATTTCTGTAAATAAAGGCGGCTGTAAGCCGCCTTTATTTATTGACATGAGAAGCTTATAATGATATAATTAAATTGATATTTTATGCGAAAAACGCAAATGAATTTTAAAGGAGAACATTTCAAATGAGCGGTAATATCAAAAGCTATGAAAGCCCTTTCTGTACACGTTATGCCAGCGAGGAGATGCAGTATGTCTTCTCTGCCGATAAGAAGTTCACCACATGGAGAAAGCTGTGGGTGGCTCTGGCAAGAGCCGAAATGAAGCTTGGTCTCCCTGTTACCGAGGCTCAGGTAAAGCAGCTGGAGGAGCACATCAATGATGTGGACTACGAAATGGCTGCCGAGCGCGAAAAGATAACTCGCCACGATGTTATGGCTCATGTTTTCACATACGGTCAGGCTTGTCCCGACGCCGCAGGCATCATCCACCTCGGTGCTACATCGTGCTATGTCGGCGACAACACTGACGTTATCATCATGCGCGACGCTCTGAAGATAGTCCGCAGAAAGCTCATCAACGTCATGAACAATCTGGCTAAGTTCGCAGAGGAGTACAAGTCTCTCCCCTGTCTCGCATATACACATCTTCAGCCCGCTCAGCTCACAACTGTGGGCAAGAGAGCTACGCTCTGGCTCAACGAGTTCCTCATGGACTTCGAGGACCTCGAGTACCGTATGTCCACACTGAAGCTCCTCGGCTCAAAGGGCACCACAGGCACTCAGGCTTCCTTCATGGAGCTTTTCGAGGGCGACACAGACAAGATAAAGCAGCTTGAGAAGATGATAGCCGAGGAAATGGGCTTTGACGCAGTAGTTCCCGTTTCAGGTCAGACCTACTCCCGTAAGGTGGACTCAAAGGTGCTTGAACTCCTCAGCGATATCGCTCAGACCGCAAGCAAATTCTCCAACGATATGCGTATCCTCCAGTCCTTCAAGGAGATGGAGGAGCCCAGAGAGAAGAAGCAGATCGGTTCTTCTGCTATGGCTTACAAGCGTAACCCCATGCGCTGTGAGAGAATAACCTCCCTCGCACGCTATGTGATTATAGACAGCCTCAACCCTGCATTCACAGCAGGTACACAGTGGTTCGAGAGAACTCTCGACGACTCCGCAAACAAGCGTATCAGCGTTGCTGAGGCATTCCTCGGCGTTGACGCTATCCTCAACATCATGATGAACGTCACCAACGGCATCGTGGTATACCCCGAGATGATACGCCGCCGCGTCATGGCAGAGCTTCCCTTCATGGCAAGCGAGAACATCATGATGGACGCTGTAAAGAAGGGCGGAAACCGTCAGGAGCTCCACGACCGTATCATGGATTACTCCATGGAGGCAGGCGCCAATGTAAAGGTAAGAGGTCTCGACAACAATCTCTGCGAGCTCATCGAAGCCGACCCCATGTTCATGGTAACAAAGGAAGAACTTGACGCTGTGCTCAAGCCCGAGAACTACACAGGCAGAAGCTCACAGCAGGTGGACGAGTTCCTTGCTGAGTGCATAAAGCCCATACTGGAAGCCAACAAGGACATTCTCGGCGAAAGCTTTGAAATGAAAAACTGAGCGCGGAGCGCCCCCGCGGCGTTTCACTGCAATAATTATGTGTTTGCGAAACGGCGGGGGACGCCGTTCCCTACTTTACGGCTAAGGGCTAAAGGCTAACGGCTCAAAATCGGCTATTTCACGCACTCTACGAAGCGTAGACTCCGCTTTTTATCATAATTCTACGGCTCATGGGTGTACTTTTTCTCCGCAGCATGATACACTTTTCTCAGAAAGGAGGACACATGAATGGATCAGGTAAAGATCGGTAAATTCATCTCTCAGATGAGAAAAGAAAAAGGACTTACACAGAAACAGCTTGGGGAAGAACTCCTTATCAGCGATAAGACAGTTTCCAAGTGGGAGACAGGCAAGGGTATGCCCGAGGTATCCCTTATGCTCCCCCTCTGTGAAAAGTTAGGTATCAATGTCAATGAGCTCCTCACGGGCGAGCGTATCCCCGATGAGGACTACAAAAAGAAAGCGGAGGAAAATATTATGAATATCATGCGTGAAAAAGAAGAAAGCATCAGAAAAATTATCATTGAAGCAGTCGCATTCGTTATCACTATACTTGCGTGCGTCTCCATTATCGCAGTCGCAGGTTTGACCGACATTAAAACATGGCAGAGAGTACTGCTTGTCATAGTAGCATGTATTATCATGGCAGGCGGTATCACAGTCGGTGCTATGGCAGATATGAGCATCGGTACATTTGAGTGCAAGCACTGCGGAACTCGCTTCGTACCGTCTGCAGCGAGCTATATCTTCGGTGCTCATACTATAACAAGGAGAAGGCTCACCTGCCCCAAGTGCGGCAAGCGTTCTTACTGCAAGCACAGACTTACACATTAACTAAGATATATCCGTCCGTATGACCAAGGAGATAAAATGAAAAAAGAATATCTGGAAGCGGGCAAGATAGTCACTACCCACGGTATACGGGGCGAAGTGAAGATAATGCCCTATACCGACAGCCCCGACCTCCTTGCAGAGTTCGACAGGCTTTTCATAGGAAAAAACCACGAGGAAGTGTTCATTGAGCGCTCCCGCGTGTTCAAGAATACAGTCATCGCCAAGATAGAGGGAATAGACACTCCCGAGGCGGCGGAGAAGCTCCGCAACAAGGTGCTGTATATGCACCGCGATGACCTCGAGCTTGACGAGGACACCTACTTCATTCAGGACCTCATCGGTCTTGAGGTACGCGACGCCGATACGGACAGGGTCTACGGCAAGATAGCCGACGTTATGCAGACAGGCGCCAACGACGTATACGTCATCAAGGGCGAGGACCGCGAGTACCTTGTGCCCGCTATCGGAGATGTGGTCATCTCCACGGACATAGACGGCGGCGTTATGACTATCCGCCCTCTGGACGGACTTTTCGACTGATATGAAAAAGAGCAATATCATCGCTCTGTCAGCGCTGTGTGCGGCTTTTGCAGCTATTGCAGCATGGTCTCTGTCAGTGAGCGGCGGTCTCCCCGAAAGCTGGTTCAGGCTGCCGAAATGGGGTATTTCAGTTGTGGGGATAGTTTTCCTTCTCATGCTGTTCATACCTAATATCATCTGGGGCAAAAATCAGCCCGAGGGCTACGAGGAGGCTTCAAAGCGCGAGAACAAGGTTCTTCTGTCGCTTGAACGCGCAGGCGAAGCGCTGGTATCGACTCTGGTGCTTATCGACAGACGGCTTGACAGCTTCTCGCTCTCACCGAGATCGGGCTACATGATACTTGCACTTATACTAATGTTACTCTACGAGCTCTACTGGCGGAAATATTTCCGAAGCACCCGCACTCTGGCGGATATGTACTCGGACTACTGCGGTTTTCCGCTGGCAGGAGCCTCGCTTCCCGTTTTTGCCGTGTTCCTTCTGGGAATTTACGCCTGCAATGTCTTTCTTACTGCGGCGGCGGTGATACTGGGCATAGGTCACATAGGCATTCATCTCATGCATAAAAAAGATATAGAAAAAGAGATATAAAGAACAAAGAACAAAAGAAAAACGGCGGAATACCGCCAAAAGGAGGCACTCATCATGAAAAAATTCTTAGGCATACTGTTTCTGCTCATCGTTATAGCTATCGGCGTCGGAGCTTACTTCTTCCCCGGCATACCTTATTATTATAAGTGTACCCACGACCTCGAGTTCCGCGAAAGCCTCACCCACGAGCTGCCCATAGCCTCTCCCGACATCCCCGAAAACAGCGCCGACTACGCCAATCTGGGCATACGTCTGACAGCGTGGGGCGATATGGAGGCTCAGCGCACCAATGACAAAAATCAGGCGCTCTGGGAAAACAAGGACGGCAGCCATACTGTTTCCATATACGCCGAGACTCTCGGTGACAACTACGACTTCCTCGACAGGACCAACATCTCCCACGAGGACCTTGACCGCTACTGCAAGGCTGTGAAGAAGACAACTCCCGAGACCAACTATGAATTTGTAAAGCTGGTTTGCTCACTTACCATGGACGACTTCGATATCCACGACATGAAGAACGCCAAGACCTTCAGCAAGATGATGAGCATAAAGAACGAAAACTTTGTCAGAGGGAACACGCCACTTGAGCATTACATAGTGGACGGCGTGGGCTATCACGGCTTCATGCTGATCTCCGAGGACGCCGAAAGCGGCAAAGAAGCCGTTATCAATGTGTATCCCGAGAAAAACAAGCACAAGAGATACATTATCATTCTCAGCTTTACCGACAAAGATGAGATACTTTCCATTGCAGGAAAGATAAAGCTCACGGAATAAACTATAAAGGGACCGCTTCGGCGGTCCTGTGTTCTTGAAAAGGAGAAAAATATGCATATTGAGATAGCAACTCTCTTTCCCGAAATGTGCGAAGCCGTTCTCGGCGAGAGCATCGTGGGACGCGCAAGACGTGCAGGAAAGCTCAGCCTTCACTGCCGCCAGATAAGAGAATACACCCTCGACAAGCACCGCCGCGTGGACGATACTCCCTACGGAGGGGGCATGGGTATGGTCATGCAGTGCGAGCCCATCTACAACTGCTACAAGGCAGTCTGTGAGGAGCTGGGTGCCAAGCCCCATACTATATATATGTCTCCCAAGGGCAGAGTTTTCGACCAGAAACGTGCTGTGGAGCTGTCAAAAATGGACAATATCCTCATCATCTGCGGTCATTATGAGGGCGTGGATCAGCGCGTTATCGACAAGATCGTGGACGAGGAGCTGTCCATCGGCGACTATGTACTGACAGGCGGCGAGCTGCCTGCAATGGTGGTGGCGGACGCAGTAGCCCGTATGTGCGACGGAGTCCTCTCCGACGAGGTGTGCTTCACCGACGAGAGCATTTACAGCGGTCTGCTGGAGTATCCGCAGTATACACGCCCCGAGGTCTGGGAGGGCGAGGCTGTTCCCCCTGTGCTGCTTTCGGGCCATCACAAGAACATCGAGGCGTGGAGACATGAACAGAGCCTTAAAATAACAGCTGAAAGAAGACCCGATCTTTTAGCTAAATATAAAGCTGAAAATGACTGACCAGAATTTGCGGTGGGATTTTCCCTCTTCTCATTTATTGCTGTTCCACATATTAACTGGCTGTATATACAAAAAAACATTCTCCACTTAGAAGAATTCAACATATTCCAATGTTGAAAAATATGCACTTTCAACAATTACTGTCAACATTTTTTTGTGGTGATAATAAACAAGCTTGTTGATAAAATTTCATTCACATTTAATCTAAATGTAGAATTTAACGAAAAGATGGTGTTTAATCGCAAAAATCCGTTGACGAGGAGAAAAAATGATTGTATAATGATATCAGCAAGTGAAACATATTTGCAAACGGCAACGCAGTCCTGTTGAGAGGGGCTGTAATACAGAGAATAGGAGAGTTGTATATGTTTGTAAGAGAAGTAATGGTTAAGAATCAGGTTGGACTTCATGCAAGACCTGCAACCTTCTTTATTCAGAAGGCTAATGAGTTCAAGTCATCAATCTGGATCGAAAAAGAAGAACGCAGAGTAAACGCTAAGAGCCTGCTCGGAATTCTTTCTCTCGGTATCGTAGGCGGTACAAATGTTAAGGTTATCGCTGACGGAGCTGACGAGAAGGCAGCAGTTGACGCTCTTATCGAACTCGTTGACAGCGGTTTCAGCGAAGAAAACAGATAATCAACAAAAAACTTGGGGCGTTACTTTCCGTAACGCCCGCTTTTATTGTCGGAAAGGCTATTTCATGCCCTCCGCCATGTTTTCCGCAAATATGCCATAGCCCTGAGTCGGGTCAGCTACAAATACATGGGTAACAGCCCCCGCAAGCTTTCCGTTCTGGATAACGGGACTGCCGCTCATGCCCTGCACTATGCCGCCCGTGCGCTCAATAAGCCTCTCATCGGTTATGCGTATCACCATATTCTTGGAGGTCCCGACGCTGCCGTAGTCAACACTGACTATCTCGGCTGAGTACCTCTCGGGTGTTTCACCATCGACCGTGGCGTATATCTCCGCCGCCCCCGTGCCGACCTCCTGTCGGCGTGCCATTGTGAATTCCTCACAGCTTTCAGAGATCGTGGCAAGTGCCTCGGGGGAGAGGTGTCCGTATATGCCGCTTGACTTGTTACGGTCAAGGATACCGAAGCTTCCGCTCTTTGAGAATGCTCCGCGGAGCTCTCCCGGAAGTCCCCGCGCACCGCGCTTTACTTCGGTTATATCAACAGGAACAGCTTCACCGCTGTGAACAGGAACTATCCCTCCTGTGTCGGAATCGCATATGGGGTGCCCAAGTCCGACAAAGCTGCCTGTTTCCTTGTCAAAAAATGTCATGGTGCCAATGCCTGCAATACTGTCGCGGACCCACATACCGCCCTTCCAGCCTCCGCTCCGTCGGGACATAACAGGCTGGAGGTATGCGGTAAAGCTTTCTCCGTCACGGTCTGCGGAAAGCTCTATGACTTTTCCGCAGGATGACGATATGAGCTCCTGAAGCTGATCGTTGGAGGTGAGCTCCACGCCGTCTGCACGGCGTATGACATCACCTTTCTGTATCCCCGCTTCCTTTGCAGGACAGATACAGCCGTCCTTGGAAGTCTCGATGTCGCCAAGACCCGTGACCATGACGCCCTCCATAAGGAGCTTTATGCCGAAGGGGCGTCCTCCCACAGCAAAAACGGGAGCTTCCTCCCTGTGAACTTCAACATTTTTAACGGGAATTGCCCCGAAAAGCGAAAGCGTGACACGTTCTGTGTCCGAACAGGTCTGCGCGGCAGGTATAGCCGCCTCTGTGTCAGTACAGCAGCTCAGCTCGGGAAATCCCGCTATTTTTATATCCTCTGCCCGTTCCGCCGTGATAACGTCGGGCAATCGGGCGGAATAATACCCTGCTGTGCCGTATAATCCTAAAAAAGCCGCAGATAATAGTGCCGCAGCAGTTTTTATAATTTTTCTTTTCAATCGCATTTTTCTTCCCTTTCTTTCATGTTCCCGCGGGAACATATTTATTATACAGCGGCGGACTGCGATTATGTCTGAGAATTACACACAGCCGCAATATTCATGTGGAGTAAAAAATGAACGCAAAAAATATGAAAAAAATGCCGCGGAAGCGCTCTCCCCTTATGACAGCCGCAAAAGCGGTCATGCTGGTGCTGAGCCTTGTTTTTTCCTGTGCCATGCCTGTTCTTGCAGGCTCGGGACTTCTCTATAACCGTGAAAGCTACGGTGATAACATGGCAAAAACAGGAATATTCATGATTTTTTCCGCCATATTTATGACAGTGGGAGCCATTTTGTGCCTTTTCAGGAAAAATCTTCCGAATATCCTCTCGGCAGTCCTCTCCGTGGTGGGGCTTATCCTCTGTCTCGCCATGCTGAAAATACTCACGGACCACGCCGACACAAGCGGCTGGACAGACAAGTACACACTATCCCCTGTCAGCGGAATGTATGCCGCGAGGCTACTCCCCTGCATCATCCCTGCCGTCATGGCAGCAGTCATAGCCGCGGTGCAGCTCTGCTCCTATGACCTGAGAGAGCAGCGCCGTGCCCTAAAAGCCCGTAAGCTTGCGAAAAAAAACGCTCCTGCACCGCCCATCGTCTGAAAGCTGCCGCAACAGCACACAGCTCCAAGAGCTGCTTCTGATAAAATTATATACCATAAAGGACGGGAATACCGTCCTTTTTTGTTTGGCATAACTGTTTTTTCTCCTCTTTTTCTGTATTTATCTTGCATTATATGTTTTTTTGTGGTAGAATATTGTTAATAATACCGAAAGGAACATCCGCGATCATGAACGTAAAAACCGAATTGCTCTCAACCCTTGCCAATGCAGGCGGTCAATTCATTTCGGGAGCTGCTCTTGCCGAGAAGCTGGGCGTGAGCCGAAATGCCGTCTGGAAAGCGGTAAAAGCTCTGGAGGCAGAGGGTTTTTCTATCACCTCAGTTACGTCAAAAGGATACAGACTCAATAACGACAACAATATTCTTTCGGAAAGCCTTATAACTCCCTATCTCAACACCAAGGAGATAGGCAGGGTCATGAAGGTGTACGACACTGTGGACTCCACCAATAATATCTGCCGCGAGCTGGAGACAGAAAAGGCTCCCAACGGTACCACGGTCATCGCCGACAGGCAGACTGCGGGAAAGGGCAGGATAGGCAGGCATTTTGAGTCGCCCTCGGGAAAGGGCATATATCTCAGTGTGCTGGTGCGTCCCCATTTCGACCTCAGCTTTGCACCAATGATAACTGCGGCGGCTGCCTGTGCGGCGGCTGAAGCTGTCGAGACATTCTGCGGCAGTCAGGTCATGATAAAATGGGTCAACGACCTGTATATGAACGGCAAGAAGATATGCGGAATACTCACGGAAGCCTCTCTGGGTCTTGAAATGAGAATGCTGGACTGCGCCGTCATAGGCATAGGCATAAATGTCAGAAAGGTGGGCGACAGCTTCGACAGCGAGCTGAAAAAGACTGCTACCTCTATCGAGGATGAAACAGGTCTTGCAATAAACAGGAACAGGCTCTGCGCGGAGCTGCTCAACAGGCTGGAAATATACCTCGGCAGGATAGAGGACAGGAGCTTCCTTATCCGTTACCGCGAAAGGGAAATGCTCACAGGAAATATCATCACAGCCAATGTGGGCACGGAGGCCATCGTGGGTGAAGCCCTCGGTATCGGCGATAACGCCAATCTTATCGTAAGAATGCCCTCGGGTGAGATAAGAGAGCTCAGCTCGGGCGAGGCAAATCTTTGCAGGATAAAAGTGTGAAGGAGCTCGGCTCCTCCGCTTTAATATATTTTATTTAATAAGGAGGGTATGTCCGTATGAGATATACTATTATCGGTCAGACAGTTCCTGCTGTTGAATGTGAACTCAACGCAGGCGAATCAATGTTTACCCAGTCAGGCGGAATGATCTGGCAGTCACAGGGTATCAAGATGACAACAAACGCAAGAGGAGGCCTCGGAAGAAGCCTCGGAAGAATGTTCACAGGCGAATCAATTTTCATGGCTAATTACACCGCAGAGGTCGCAGGCGCTAAGATAGCTTTCGGCTCAACAGTTCCCGGCTCTGTGGTTCCCGTTAATATATCTCAGGCAGGTCTCATTTGCCAGAAGGGCGCTTTCCTCTGCGCAGAACAGACAGTTGACCTCAAGGCGATCTTCACCAAGAAGTTCACGGCAGGCCTTTTCGGCGGCGAGGGCTTTATCCTTCAGCAGCTCTTCGGTCAGGGCATGGCTTTCCTCGAAGTAGACGGCGATATGGTAGAGCGCTACCTGAACCCCGGCGAGGTCATCAAGGTGGACACAGGTAATGTTGTTGCCTTTGAGCCCACTGTTCAGTACGAGATCGAGACTGTAAAGGGCCTCGGCAATATCTTCCTCGGCGGCGAGGGACTCTTCCTCACACGTCTTACAGGTCCCGGAAAGATCATCCTCCAGACCCAGAACTTCAACGACTTCGCAGGCAAGGTGCTCTCACTGGCTCCCAAGCGCTGATGAAGCACTGGTTCATTGCAGTCGCTGTTGCGGTCATATACCTGCTTTTCAGTGTATTCACAGGACTCTGGGCGATCTCATGGATCATCTGGGTGTTCTATGGAGTATACAGACTGGTGGACTATATAAAGTCTCAGCAGTAAACCGATCCCACGTTATCACTCACACCCGTTTTCAGAAAAAGTGAGGTGCCGACTATGTTTATCTACGGTTTCCCCGTTATGGGACTTCAGTATATGACAAGAGCCGATGACCTGTTCCGTATGGCAGCGGAAATGCATCCCGCCCCTGCATGGTCGGTCAATGTGTGGCTCTGCTCCTGCGGCAGGACGAACGAGACTAAATTCTGTCCCGACTGCGGTGCAAAGGCTCCCGTAACGCCTTGGAAATGCACCTGCGGAAAGGACTGCACTACAAATTTCTGCCCCGATTGCGGCAGCAAAGCCCCTGACAGATAAAAGGAGCAAAGCTCCTTTTATCATAGCCGACAGCCTTCAGCACCTTCTTCTTCGCGGCTTGCCGCCTTTTTACGCTGAAGGCTGTCGGCTTAGTGATTTTTTGTAAAAAAATCACATCAGGGGCTTGACAAAAGGGATTTTTCGTTGTACAATGAAATCAATAAATGCGATGAAGGGAATAAAAGCTTGTATCATGGCATCACAGAGAGCTGCCGTTTGGTGAAAGGCAGTATGCAGGTATGAGAAATAACTCCTCCCCGAGCAGCCGACCCAAAGAAGCACGGCTTCAAGTAGGCTCGGACGGGCGCTCCCGTTACAGAGATATGCGTTGATCCGACGCAGATGAGTGGGTGTATTCTTACATCAAGAAGAGTGGTACCACGGAGTATTGCAAGTAACTTCGTCTCTTCCATGCCGCGCATGGAGGAGACTTTTTTATTACCCTTCATACAGTCGGCAAAACGGATCGGAATGGAGGTTTTTATATGAATAACGTCAATAAGTACACAAGACAGTTTTTTGAAGCGCCTGCAACTGAGATGAAATGGACAAAGCGTTCATACGTTGACAAGGCGCCCATCTGGTGCAGCGTGGATCTCCGCGACGGCAATCAGGCACTGATAATCCCCATGAGTCTGGGTGAAAAGCTGGAGTTCTTCCAGATGCTGGTGGATATCGGATTCAAGGAGATCGAGATCGGCTTCCCTGCGGCGTCCGAGACCGAATACGACTTCTGCCGCACACTCATCGAGCAGGACCTCATAC
Organism: Ruminococcus flavefaciens; assembly: GCF_900116855.1. GTDB lineage: Bacteria > Bacillota > Clostridia > Oscillospirales > Ruminococcaceae > Ruminococcus > Ruminococcus flavefaciens_R. The sequence goes on along the minus strand of NZ_UETD01000005.1, from coordinate 75,489 downwards.
CCGACGATGTGACCATTCAGGTGCTGACACAGTCAAGAGAGCACATCATCGAAAAGACCTTTGAGGCGCTGAAGGGCTGCAAGAACGCCATCGTCCACCTCTATAACTCCACCTCCGTAGCTCAGCGAGAGCAGGTATTCCGCAAGAGCAAAGAGGAGATAATCGACATCGCTGTCAGCGGTGCAAAGCTCTGCAAGGAGTACCGCGAAAAGTACGAGGGCAATTTCCGCTTTGAGTACTCTCCCGAGAGCTTCACAGGCACCGAGCCCGAGTTCGCTCTTGAGATATGCAACGCCGTGCTGGACGTATGGGAGCCCACTGCCGATGACAAGGTGATAATCAACCTCCCCGTAACAGTGCAGCTGTCCATGCCCCATGTCTACGCCAATCAGATAGAGTATATGTGCGACAACCTGAAATACCGCGAGAACGTCATAGTCTCCCTCCACCCCCACAACGACCGCGGCTGTGCAGTTGCGGACACGGAAATGGGTCTGCTGGCAGGCGCCGACCGTGTTGAGGGAACTCTCTTCGGAAACGGCGAGCGCACAGGAAATGTGGATATAGTTACCCTTGCTATGAATATGTACTCACAGGGCGTTGACCCGCAGCTGGAATTCGGCGATATACCCTCCATATCCGAGCTGTATACCCGAGTGACGCGCATGAACATCAACGAGCGCCAGCCCTATTCTGGCAAGCTGGTATTCGCAGCATTCAGCGGCTCTCATCAGGACGCTATCGCCAAGGGCATGAAATGGCGCGAGGAGGGGCATACCCAATACTGGACCGTTCCCTATCTGCCTCTGGACCCCGAGGACGTTGGCAGAGAGTATTCGGCAGACGTTATCCGCATCAACAGCCAGTCGGGCAAGGGCGGTATCGGCTATATACTGGAGACACGATTCGGCTATGACCTGCCCAAGAAGATGCGCGAGAGCGTGGGATATCTGGTCAAAAGCGTTTCCGACCACAAGCACAAGGAGCTCCTTCCCGACGAGGTCTACGAGATCTTCAAGACCAACTATGTGGATATCGTAACTCCCATCAATATCACCGAGACCCACTTCGTTCAGCGCGACGGCATCGAAGCTACCATCAGCTTCAGCTATAACGGCAGGAACGTCACCGTCACCGATATGGGTAACGGTCGTCTTGACGCCGTCAGCAACGCTATCCGCTCATATACGGGAGCAGAATACAGCCTGAACACCTACTCCGAACACGCCCTTGAAGTAGGTTCGGCTTCAAAGGCTGTGTCCTATGTGGAGATAATCGCAGGAGACGGAAAGAGCTTCTGGGGAACAGGCATAGACAACGATATCATCACCTCCTCTGTAAAGGCTCTCGTCAGCGCGGTAAACAATATGCTGACAAAAACTCGTTAAATCGCACAAATAGAACCGTTGAAAATCACATACACAGAGAATATTCCCCGAAAAATGCCGCTTCTTATTGATTTTGCACCTGCAAAGTGTTATAATTCAGATATATTATCAGAAGGGAGCGAAGAATAATGAAGATCGTTGTTATGAAAACAGGTCATGTCATTATTTCGGGCGCAGTCATCAGCGTGAACGGCTGCGGTCTCTTTTCGTTCTGTCCGAACGGCGCTCTTGCCTGATATATAGCTGTATATCAGTTGTTACAAAGAAGCCTTGCCCTCCGACAGAATGTCGGAGGGCTTTTGTTTTACATCAGATACAAGACATTAAAGTAAAGGATTTTGATACTATGAAAATTTCAGGTGCAAAAATCGTTGTTGAGACACTTATCGAGCAGGGCTGTGATACTATTTTCTGCTATCCGGGAGGACAGGTCATCGACCTGTTTGACGAGCTCTACACTGCCCGCGACCGCATAAAGCAGATACTCTCTGCCCATGAGCAGGGCGCGGCTCACGCCGCAGACGGCTACGCAAGGGCTACGGGAAAGGTGGGCGTTGTCATTGCCACATCTGGTCCCGGCGCCACAAACCTCGTAACAGGCATAGCTACAGCGGCTCTGGACTCTGTCCCCATGGTCGCCATAACGGGAAACGTTCCCTGCGAGCTCATCGGAAGGGACAGCTTTCAGGAGGTGGACATAGTCGGCGTGACCATGCCTATCACCAAGCATAACTTCATCGTCAAGGATATCAGCGAGCTGGCGGACACTCTCCGCACAGCCTTCAAAATAGCCAAATCGGGACGTCCCGGTCCTGTGCTGGTGGATATCCCCAAGGACGTTCAGACCGCCCTCTTTGAATTCGAGGCAAATCCGCAGCCCGTTATCCCCTATCCTATCACCTTCGCCTCCGAGGAGAAGCTGAAAAAGGCTGCCGAAATGATAAACAATGCCGAGAGACCTTATATCTACTTCGGCGGCGGAGTCATCAGCGGCAAGGCTTCCGCTCAGATAATCGCTCTGGCGGAGCAGATAGACGCACCTATGGGCTGCTCACTTATGGGACTTTCCGCAGTTCCCTGCGACCACCCGAAATTCCTCGGTATGCAGGGTATGCACGGACATTACGCCTCCTCCATCGCTGAGGACGAGGCTGACCTTGTAATAGCTCTTGGAGCACGTTTCAGCGACAGAGCTACGGGAAACAAGTCCCGCTATGCAAAGCATTTCAGCATAATCCATATCGACATAGACGGAGCGGAGCTCCACAAGAACATCAACGCAGACCTCGCCATAAGGGGCGATATAAGAGACGCTGCAGAGCGCCTTATCGCCATGACAGAGGAGAAAAAGCACCCTCAGTGGACTCAGCGCATCGAGGAGCTGAAAAAGGAGGAGGCTGCAAGGACAGCCTCCGCAAGAAAGCCCAAAAGCGGCTTCCTTCACCCCTATGACATCGTTGACATTATAAGCGCTCACGCAGGCGATGATGCCATCATCGCCACAGACGTAGGTCAGCATCAGATGTGGACCGCTCAGAGATACCCTCTGAAAAAGCCCCGTACCTTCCTCACCAGCGGCGGTCTCGGCACCATGGGCTACGGTCTGGGTGCAGCCATAGGCGCCTGTGCAGCTACGGGCAGACGCGCCGTACTCTTTACGGGCGACGGCAGCTTCGGCATGAACCTCAATGAGCTGGCTACTGCCGTATCACAGCAGACTCCCGTTACCATCGTCATCATGAACAACGGAGTGCTGGGCATGGTGCGCCAGTGGCAGACACTTTTCTTCGACAAGCACTACTCCTGCACCACCTTCAACAGAAAGACCGACTTCGTAAAGCTGGCAGAAGCTTTCGGTGCAGAGGGCGGCAGAGCCGCGACCAACGAGGAGCTTGAAAAGCTGGCGGAGAGAGCCTTCGCCTGCGACGGACCATTCGTCATTGACTGTGCAGTTGACTGCGACGAGTTCGTTCTTCCCATGCTTCCTCCCGAGGGCTCGGTTGACGACATAATTACTGAGATAAAGTGAGGTGACAGTTATGGATCAGTATGTAATAGGAGTTATAGTTGCCAACGTTTCGGGTGTTCTTTCACGAGTTTCGGGAATGTTCACCAGACGCGGCTTCAACATCGACAGCCTTACCGTGGGAGAGACTGAGTCAAGCGGTTTTTCCCGTATAACCATAGCCTTTCACGGCGACGAGGACATCAAGGAGCGTATACTCCAGCAGCTCCAGAAGCTCCATGACGTCAGAGAGGTAGAGGTGCTGGACAGCAAGGATACCGTTATCAGGGAGCTCCTACTCATCAAGGTAAGGAACAAGACAGAGATAAGACAGGATATCATGACGGCAGTTGAGATATTCCGCTCAAAGATAGTTGACTATTCCCCCACGGCTCTTGTATGCGAGCTCACGGGCGAGACATCAAAGATAGACGCTTTTATCCAGCTTCTCAAGCCCTACGGCATCATGGAGATGTGCCGCACGGGTATCGTGGCTATCGAGAGGGGCGAGAACTGCCTCAAGACAGTGAAATAACAAAGCGGAACGGCTCCGCGGCAAATATATACGAAAGAAGCGTGTAAAAATGGCAATGACAATGACGCAGAAAATACTTGCGGCTCATTCGGGCAGAGAGTCCGTCAGCCCGGGAGAGCTTATCTTAGCCGACTTAGATCTGGTCCTCGGCAACGATATCACCTCTCCCGTAGCTATCAAGGAGTTCGCAAAGCTTGGCAAGGACAGCGTGTTCGACAAAGATAAGATCACCATGGTCATGGATCACTTCGCTCCAAACAAGGACATAAAGGCGGCAGAGCAGTGCAAAATGTGCCGCGATTTCTGCGGAGAAAAGGAAATAACCCATTTTTACGATGTGGGAGAAATGGGCATTGAACACGCCCTGCTCCCCGAAAAAGGACTGGTCACCGCAGGAAATGCAGTCATCGGCGCCGATTCACACACCTGCACCTACGGCGCTCTGGGAGCCTTCTCCACAGGCGTCGGCTCCACGGATATGGCGTGCGGTATGGCAACAGGCAAGGCGTGGTTCAAGGTGCCCTCTGCCATAAAGTTCAACCTCAGGGGAAGCCTCCGCAGATACGTCTCCGGCAAGGACGTTATCCTCCACATCATCGGAAAAATAGGCGTTGACGGCGCCCTCTACCGCTCTATGGAGTTCACAGGTGAGGGACTCTCCTCACTGACTATGGCTGACCGCCTCTGCATTGCCAACATGGCTATAGAGGCAGGCGCAAAGAACGGTATCTTCGGGGTAGACGAGATAACCCTTGACTATATCCGTCAGCACGGCGGCGCAGAGCCCGTTGTGTACAGTGCCGACCCCGACGCTGAATACGACGAGGTCATTGACATTGACCTTTCGGCAATTGAGCCTACCGTGGCTTTCCCCCACCTCCCCGAAAACGCAAAGACCTTCGGCGAAATAGGCGATGTTAAAATAGATCAGGTGGTCATAGGCTCCTGCACCAACGGCAGACTTGAGGACCTTATCGCTGCCGCAGAGATAATGAAGGGCAGAAAGGCAGCAAAGAACGTCCGCGTCATAGTTATCCCCGCGACTCAGCAGGTCTACCTTGACGCTATGGAAATGGGGCTCCTCCGCACATTCATCGAATTCGGCGCGGTAGTATCAACTCCCACCTGCGGACCATGTCTCGGCGGATACATGGGCATACTTGCCGCAGGCGAAAGAGCCATAACCACTACGAACCGCAACTTCGTGGGAAGAATGGGTCACCCAGAGTCAGAGGTGTACCTTGCAAGCCCTGCAACTGCCGCAGCAAGCGCAGTAACAGGCAGGATAACAAGTCCATGGGAGGTAATGGGAAAATGAAATACACAGGAAGCGTTATAAAGTACGGCGACAACGTGGACACAGACGTTATTATCCCTGCACGTTACCTCAATACCAGCGACCACAAGGAGCTGGCGAGCCACTGCATGGAGGACCTTGACAAGACCTTCGTCAGCCGCGTAAAGCAGGGTGACATCATCACCGCAGGTCAGAATTTCGGCTGCGGCTCCTCCCGTGAGCACGCTCCCATAGCCATAAAGGCAAGCGGAGTCTCACTGGTCATCGCAAAGAGCTTCGCCCGTATATTCTACCGCAACGCCATAAACATAGGACTTGCCATCGTGGAATGTCCTGCGGCTGCTGAGGAGATCTCCGAGGGAGACACCGTGGAAGCCGACCTCGACAACGGCATTATCCGCAATATAACTACAGGTAAGGAGTACAAGACCGCTCCATTCCCCGAGTTCGTACAGAAGATAATCGAAAACGGCGGACTTATGCAGGCTATCGTCAACGAGGCTTTCTGAGGCGCAGGAAATGACAGCAAAGATAATCGTAAAATGTATAATCCACAATAAAAAGCTGAACCGCTTTCTCCTTGTCAGGCGCAGTGAAAACGATGACACGGGCGCAGATACATGGGAAAATGCAGGCGGCAGTGTCGAAAGCGGAGAGACTCCCGAGGAAGCAGCAAAGCGAGAGGTCAGGGAAGAAACAGGCATTGGGGATATAAGGATAGGCAATATCGCTTATATTGCGCTCTTACACCATGAGGTCCCCGATCTTATCATAGCGTATCTGTGCGAAACAGATGAAGAAGACGTAAGGCTGAGCTTTGAACACAGCTCTTTTGTGTGGGCTGACGAACAGCAGTGCCGTTCCCTGCTTCCTGCTGAGATAATCAGCGATCTCGAGAAGAATAAGGTATTTGACATCCTCAGCAAAGGAGACTATCATGACTGACCTGAGCTGCCTTCTGGCAGGACTTACAAATCTGCTGGGACCGCTTCTGCTGCTGATATTCTGGCACAAAAGGACAGGGGCACGGATACTCCCCGCACCTGCCGCACTTGCGGTGTGCTTACCCGTATTTATTGTGGCAGGAGCAATACGCGCAGGCTTTGACCGCAGCGACCATCTCTCATTCTATTTGCAGCAGGCTCTGCTGTACGGCATATTCGAGGAGGGCAGCAAGTTTGCTGTGCTTCGCTGGCTCCTCAGTTCATACGACCACCGCAGGGACGCAGTCACCTACGCAATAGGACACGGCTCCTTCGAGAGCATAAGCTCGGGATTTGCCTGCCTGAACCTTATCGGCACAGGCAGGGCAGCCGCGGATATCTTTCCCGTGAATTTGTTTGGCTTCATCGAAGGCGCGGCTTTCTGTATCGGCGTGACTGTGCTCATATTCTACGGCATACAGATGAACAAGTCTCTCATAATGCTTCCATTAGCGGTATTTCTGCACTTTCTGGGCAATTTCACGGGAGCGGTGTTTATAATGCCTGTTTCAATGGCGATTCGTCTGTTCCTGACCACAGGCATATGCTATGCCGCATACCGCTGCTACAAGGCAATGGGAGCCTCCTATGAGCATGAAACATATATATAGTGTGCAGTGCGTGTTCTGCGCGGCACTGCAATCTCACATTGATCGAAAGGAGTAATTATGGAACTGAAAATAGCATTGCTAAAGGGCGACGGCATAGGTCCCGAGATTGTGGACAGCGCCGTGGCAGTCCTTGAAAAGACAGCAGAAAAGTTCGGACATAAATTCACCTTTACACCCTACCTCATCGGCGGCTGCGCCATTGATGAGACAGGTATCCCACTCCCTCAGGAGACCGTGGACGGCTGTCTCGCTTCGGACAGCGTCATTCTGGGAGCCGTGGGCGGTCCCAAGTGGGACGACCAGCCCGGAGACAAGCGTCCCGAAAAGGCTCTGCTGGGCATTCGCTCGGCTATGGGACTGTTCACCAACCTGCGCCCTGCAAAGCTCTACCCTGCTCTCCGCGGAGCTTCTCCCCTGAAGGACGAGATAGTGGGTGACGGCTTTGATATAATGATAGTACGTGAGCTCACGGGAGGCATCTACTTCGGCGACCGCGGCTACCGCGAGGGAAAGTACGGTCAGGAGGCTTTCGACACCGAGGCTTACAGCGTCACCGAGATAGAACGTATCGGCAAGGTCGCCTTTGAAGCAGCTATGAAGCGCAGCAAGCGACTTTGCAGCGTGGATAAGGCAAATGTTCTGGAGTCCTCACGGCTCTGGCGCAGGACCATGCATGAGCTGTCGGAGCAGTACCCCGAGGTGGAATACAAGGATATGTTCGTGGACAATGCCGCTATGCAGCTGGTACGCGACCCTAAGCAGTTCGATGTGATAGTCACCTCCAATATGTTCGGAGATATACTTTCAGATGAAGCCTCGCAGATCACAGGCTCCATAGGAATGCTGGCTTCTGCGTCACTGGGCGCTTCAAAGCGCGGCCTCTATGAGCCCATACACGGTTCTGCCCCTGATATCGCAGGAAAGAACATGGCTAACCCCATTGCCACCATCCTTTCGGGAGCTATGATGCTCAGGTATTCATTCGGTCTCATAAAGGAGGCTGAGACCATCGAAAACGCCGTAGATAAGGTGCTTGATGCAGGTCTCAGGACTGCCGACCTCATGGGAAGCGACAAGGATCAGCCCCTTAGCTGTACCGAGATGACGGAAGCTATATTAAAGGTTATATAAACCTATGATAAGTTCATATGAACTTCATAAAAAATTTAAAATTTCCTCATTGACATTCTGCGTCAAAAATATTATTATATATACATAAATTATTTGCGTATATATTTTTTATATCGCAGAAATATCAGGAGGTAAAAATGAAAAAAGGATTATTGGGACTTTCAGCATTAGTTTTCGCAGCAGCGCTCGTGGGGTGCAGCGCTGACAAGAGCAAGGACTCCGAAAAGGAGACCAAGTCATCAAAGGCAGAAACAACTGCTGCCGCAGACGATACCACCGCTGCGGAGGAGACTGAGGCTGGCAAAAACGAAAAAGAAGAAAAAGGATCATCAGCAGAAAACGCCGAACCCGTTGAGCTCAAGGATCTCGCAGGTGCTTATCACCTCAACGGCTATATGACCATGGGCGATGTACCCGAGGAGCTTGATCCCAAGAAGCTCGAGGAAACATACAAGGACGATCCCGTAAGCATCTCTGAGGACGGCGTTCTCCACATCTACGGCAAGGACTACAAGCTCGCTGCCGAGGGCATGGACGACGAGGACACTGTTTTCAGTATCGAGGGCAGCGGCTTTGATATGGAAAGCTACCGCAATTCCTCAAAGGTGTCTGATAAGGACTATGAGGGTCCTTGCGCACTTGTAGTGCAGGTGTCTCATATGACCGTCAACGATGTGGACGTTCCCTATACTCAGTATAATGTGCTTCTGACACAGAAGGGCGACGAGGACTATTTCGGCTATGTCGGAATAGATGAAGGCGAAAAGAGCGACTGGGACTGGGACTGGGATGACGACGACGACAGCGACGATGACTGGGATCTCAGCTCTGACGATGAATGAGAGCCAAACAGTGTACCCGTACTTACGTCGGTGACTAAACTGATATGATCCTCTATGGAGGAAAAAACTATGATAAAGATACACACAGAAAAGGCTCCTGCCGCAGTAGGCCCCTATTCACAGGCGATCGTTTCGCGAGGAATGGTCTACACCAGCGGTCAGATAGCCATTGATCCGCTCACCAACACCGTAAAGGGCACAACTATCGAGGAGCAGACAGAACAGGTAATGAAAAACCTCGGCGCTGTACTCGCCACCTCGGGCTCGTCCTTTGAAAAGGCGGTAAAGACTACCTGCTTTCTTGCGGATATGAACGATTTTGCCGCATTCAACGAGATCTACGGAAGGTACTTTACTTCCCTTCCTGCAAGAAGCTGCGTTGCGGTAAAAACTCTCCCCAAGGGCGTTCTTGTGGAAGTTGAAGTTATCGCAGAGAGCGAGCTCTGATGTGTAAATAACCACAGCGGATATGACCGCAGTGCTTATATAACAGTTTATATGCAACTATCGGGGGAAAACCTTTCTGAGGAAAGGTTCTTCCCCCGAACCCCTTTTCCAAAGACTTTTGGCTGGTTTTTATCAGGACAGGGCGCCTTAAATATAATAAAAAGGCATATATTATCAAGCGCCCTGTCCTGATAAAAACAAAACAGAGTCCTCAGAAAGGAATCAAAGGAAGCGCTTTTCAAAAGGGCTCCCTTGATATCGCGTGTAAAGCTGCTGTATGAGCATAGCAGTCATATCCGCTGTGTTTTTTCGGGACTATGCACTTTTCACTGACAACTCTCCGTTATGGCTTGAAATATTATAACATATGTGGTATAATTGATAAAATAGGCAAATTATAATTTCAAGTCTGATGCCTAAGACCGAAAGGAAGTATTATCATGAACGTTCGTGAACTGCAGGACAGTATCATAAAACTCAAAAAAGAGACAAATACCGCCATCCTCGCACACTGCTATCAGGCAAGAGAGATATGCGAGATCGCAGACTTCGTGGGTGACAGCTATAAGCTCAGTGTTGACGCAAAGAATATCGCTGAGGAAAATATCCTTTTCTGCGGAGTTCACTTCATGGCTGAGACCGCAAAAATGCTCTCGCCGCAGAAGCGTGTATTCCTTTCCAACAGGCACGCAGGCTGCCCTATGGCTGAGCAGATGGACAGGGAAATGATAAGCGCTGTCCGCGAAATGGAGCCTGACCGCACTGTTGTGGCTTACATCAACACCACTGCTGCATTAAAGACCGTTTGCGACGTCTGCGTTACCTCGTCAAGCGCTCTGCGTATCGTGAGAGCTCTTGACACCGACAAGATACTTTTCATCCCCGACTGCAATCTGGGAGACTATATAAAGAAGCAGTGCCCCGAAAAGGATATCAAGCTCCTGCAGGGCGGCTGCCCCACTCATGCAAGGATAACAGTCAAGGAGGTACTGGCTGCAAAGGAGGAGCACCCCGATGCGCTTTTCCTCGTACATCCCGAGTGTACTCCCAAGGTGGTAGAGCTGGCTGACTATGTGGGCTCGACTACTGGTATCATGGACTACGCAAAGAAGTCCGATAAGAAGGAGTTCATCATCGGCACGGAAAATTCCATCGTGGAGCACTTGCAGTATGACTGCCCCGGAAAGAAATTCTATCCCGTCAGCCGTGACCTTGTCTGTCACAACATGAAGCTCACCACCCTCCCCGATATCTACAATACTCTCGTCGGTATCGGCGGCGGAGACGGCGACGCTTTCGAGATACTCATGGACGATGAGCTCATCGCTCAGGCGAGAAAGTGCATAGATGAAATGATAAGGCTGGGCGGCTGATATGACGGAACTTGCCGAAAAACTTTACAATACAGGAGACCTCTCCGACAGCGAGCTGAAAGCTCTCATTGAGACCGACAACAGCGAGACTGCGGAGCTTCTCCGCAGATATGCCGATGAGACAAGACAGAAAAGCTACGGAAAAAAGGTCTTTCTCAGAGGCCTTATCGAGGTATCCAGCTATTGCAGGAATGACTGCCTTTACTGCGGTATCCGCCGCAGCAACAAAGAGGCTGACCGCTACCGCCTCTCCCGCGAGGAGATAATGAGCTGCTGCGAAAACGGCTACGGACTGGGCTTCCGTACATTCGTCATGCAGGGCGGCGAGGACAGCTTCTTCACCGATGACTTCATGTGCTCGGTAATATCGGAAATAAAGGAAAAATACCCGGACTGCGCTGTTACACTGTCACTGGGCGAGCGCTCTTACGACAGCTACAAGCGTATGAAGGAGGCAGGTGCGGACAGATACCTGCTCCGCCACGAAGCCGCCTCAGAGGAGCTGTATTCAAAGCTCCACCCTGCGGAGATGAGCCTTGCTCACCGCAAGGAATGTCTCTTTCAGCTCCGCGAGCTGGGCTATCAGGTAGGTGCAGGCTTCATGGTGGGCGCTCCGTACCAGACCACAGACCACATTATCGCGGACCTGCGCTTCCTTCAGGAGCTGCGCCCCCAGATGATAGGCATAGGTCCCTTTGTGCCCCACCATAACACTCCCTTTGCGGAGGAGAGCGGCGGTACTCTCGCACTGACCCTGAGACTTCTGGGCATACTCAGGCTAATGTTCCCCAAGGTGCTGCTGCCTGCCACCACTGCCCTCGGCACTATCGCTCCCAACGGCAGGGAGCTGGGGCTGAAAACAGGCTGCAACGTCGTTATGCCCAATCTCTCGCCCGTAAAGGTGAGGAAGAAATACGACCTGTACGACAACAAGATATGTACGGGAGAAGAAGCCGCCGAATGCCGCGGCTGCCTGCAAAGACGGATAGAGTCCGCAGGCTATGAGGTATCCGCCGAGCGCGGAGACTGCATATAAGCCATTAGCCGTCAGCTGTCAGCCCTATTGCTGACAAGGCTTTATACAAAATAAAAATATACTTCGATCCAAGGAGAATAAAACATGAGAGTTCGTTTCCACCTTCCCGATTTTTCGGGTAATTTCAAGCTCAATCTCCTCTTTGCGGAAATGCTGAAGCACCGCCCCGAATTTTTCCGCGAGGGCGTGGAGATAGCTCCATTCTACGGCGTATTCCCACCATCTATCTGGAACGGCGGCAGAACTCAGGGAGGAGTCTGTGACAAGACTTTCGTAAAGCAGGTCATCAAGACCTTCAACGAGAGAGGCATACCCCTGAGATTTACATTCACAAACCCTGCACTGGAGAAAAAGCACCTCAGCGACCCGTTCTGCAACATGGTGCTGAATATGGCGAACAACGGTCTCAACGAGGCTATCGTCATGTCTCCCATACTGGAGGACTATATCCGCAGGAACTTTCCCGACTACAAGCTTACCAGCTCCACCTGCAAGCGCCTTGATACCCTCGAGGGGCTTCTGGGCGAGCTGGAAAAGGATTACCATATAGTTGTAATGGACTACGACCTGAACAACCGCTTCGAGCTCCTTGAGAAGATACCCATGGAGTACAGACCCCGTATCGAGTTCCTCTCAAATGCCTGCTGTGAGCCGGGATGTCCCAGACGCTCCGCCCATTATCACTCCATAGGCGTCCAGCAGATAGCCTATAACGAGCATATAAAGAAGTACCCCAATCTCCCCTTCAATGTGGAGAAGTACGACCCTGACCACTTCCGCGACTGCCCCTACTCACAGAGAGGTATCTTTGAGATAAGGAACCTCCGCACACATATCTCCCCCGATGATATCTGGGAGAAGTATGTGCCCATGGGCTTTGAGCAGTTCAAGATAGAGGGCAGGACAGCAAGCCCCATAAACGTGCTGGAAACATATATGTACTACATGGCAAAGCCCGAATGCCGCGACGAGGCAAGGTTCACCCTGCTGAAAACGATGGAGAATTCAGGCGCATTGTCATTCAAGTAAGGAGGATAATCATGCGAGTAAGATTTCATCTCCCTGATTTTACGGAGCATTTCCGCTTCAATCTCGTCTTTGCACATATGCTGAAAAACCGCCCCGACTACTTCCGCGAGGGCGTTGAGATAGCTTCATTCTACGGTGCGTTCCCGCCCTCATTATGGAACGGCGGCAGGACCATCGGCGGTCAGTGCGACGAGAGCTTCGTCAAGGGCGTCATCAAGTCCTTCAATGACCTTGGCATTCCCCTGAGATTTACCTTTACCAACCCCGTGCTGAAAGAGGAGCACCTCTATGACCCCTTCTGCAACAGAGTCATGGAGCTTGCCAACAACGGTTTCAACGAGGTCATCGTGAACTCTCCCCTGCTGGAGGACTATATCCGCAAGACCTATCCCGACTACAAGCTGACCAGCTCTACCTGCAAGCGCCTTGACACCGAGGACGGCTTCCTCAATGAGCTGAAAAAGGACTACAGCATCGTGGTCATGGACTACGACCTCAACAATAAATTCGATATCCTCGAAAAGGTGCCCATGGAGGACAGACCCCGCATCGAGTTCCTGTCCAACGCCTGCTGCAACCCGAAATGTCCCAACCGCAAGCTGGAGTACGACCTTATCGGCGAGCAGATGATATACTACAACAAGCACCTGAAGGAACACCCCGAGCTTCCCTTTGACATCAACGACTACACCGAGCGCAACGTCAACAAGCTCATACACTGCAACTGCCGTCAGCGTACCCTCTATGAGATAAAGGACCTGCCCACACATATCTCTCCCGACGCTATCTGGGGCAAGTATGCTCCCATGGGCTTCGAGCAGTTCAAGCTTGAGGGCAGGACCGCAGGAAACCTCTACCTCATAGATATCTATATGTACTACATGACAAAGCCCGAATGCCGCGACGAGGCAAGAATGATGTTCTTCTACAACCTCGACTCAAACGGCGTTATCCAGTACGAAAGCTAAGGAGGCGATATCATGAGAGCAAGATTTCATCTTCCGGGACTTACGAAAAACTTTTCCTTCAATCTCATATTCGCACATCTGATGAAGAACTGTCCCTATTTCTTCCGCGAGGGCGTGGAGATAGCCTCATTCTACGGCGTATTCCCCCCTGCTGTCTGGAACGGCGGAAGGTCCGTAAGAGGCAGATGCGATGAGAGCTACGTTAAACAGGTCATAACCACCTTCAATAATATGGGCATACCTGTCCGCTTTACATTCACAAATCCCTGCATCACAGAGGAGCTCCTCCACGACCCCTTCTGCAACAGGATACTTGAACTGGCTTACAACGACCTCAACGAGGTCATCGTCAATTCAGCCCTCCTTGAGGACTACATCCGCGACAAGTACCCCAACTTCAAGCTGACCAGCTCTACCTGCAAGCGCCTTGACACCGTTGACGGTCCCATAGGCGAGCTGAAAAAGGATTACAGCATAGTGGTGCTGGACTACGACCTGAACAATCAGTTCGACCAGCTGGAGAAGATACCCGTGGAGGACAGAAGCAGATGCGAGATACTCTGCAATACCCTCTGCAATCCCAAGTGCAAGATGCGTAAGGAGCATTACAGGCTCATAGGCGAGCACTCCATCGCTTACAACGACTATGTGAACAGCGGAAGCACCGAGCCCTTTGACCTGAACAAATATTATGAGATAAACGAGGAAAACGTCATAAACTGCGGCTGCTTCACCAGAAATGCCTTTGATATAAGAAAGCTCCCCACCCATGTGAGCCCCGATGATATCTGGGAGAAGTACATCCCCATGGGCTTTGAGCAGTTCAAGCTTGAGGGCAGGACAGCAGGCAGGATATTCCTCACCGAGAACTACCTCTACTACATGGTGAAGCCCGAGTGCCGCGACGAAGCCCGTCTTATGCTCCTCTACAATCTGGAGCGCAACGGCATAATCCGCGTGGACAAATAAGAGGTGAATACTATGAAAGCAAGATTTCACCTCCCGGGTATAGCCACACATTTCAAGTTCAACCTTATCTTCGCCACGGTGCTGGAGCAGTATCCCCAGTACTTCCGCGATTTCGAGATAGCCTCATTCTACGGAGCCTTTCCCCAGTCCATCTGGAACGGCGGAAGGACTCAGGAGGGCTTATGCGACAAGAAATTCGTGAAGATGGTGCTGAAGGCGTTCAACGACAGGGGCATACCCGTCCGCTTCACATTCACAAATCCCGCTCTGGAAAAGAAGCACCTCAGCGACAAGTTCTGCAACATGGTCATGAGCCTTGCAAACAACGGTCTCAATGAGGCTATCGTGGTATCCCCCATTCTGGAGGAGTATATCCGCAAGACCTACCCCGATTTCAAGCTGACAAGCTCCACCTGCAAGCGCCTTGACGACGGCGAAAGACTGGCTCAGGAGCTGGAAAAGGATTACAGCATAGTGGTGGTGGATTACGACCTCAACAACAAGTTCGATATCCTCGAAAAGCTTCCCCACAAGGAGAAGTGCGAATTTCTGGTGAACTCAAACTGCCGCCCTGCCTGTCCCAACAGGAAACAGCATTACTACAACGTGGGCGTCCAGCAGATAAACTACGCAAACCATATGAGGAAGTACCCCGACCAGCCCTATGACCCCATAATCTTCGGGGACGGAGCCAACCAGAACTGCCCGTTTTTCACGAGGAACCTCTTTGAGATAAGAGACCTGAGCACAAATATTAAGCCCGCCGACATCTGGGACAAGTACCTCCCCATGGGCTTTAACCAGTTCAAGATAGAGGGCAGGACAGCATGGCTGTTCAACCTCATCGAGACCTACATATACTATCTGGCAAAGCCTGAATATGCCGATATCGCAAGATATACCCTCATTGATTTCTGCCATGAGAACGACGTTCTTTCAGTAAACGAATAAGGAGATTTTCGCATAATGAAAGCTGCTGCTGTATTCAGTGATAACATGGTGCTGCAAAGAGAGCGGTACGTCCGTATCTTCGGCACCTGCACCAATAACGAAAAGGTCATAACCGTCTCCGTGCCCGAGCTGCTCATCTCCGTGAGAGCCATAATCAGAAAAGGCAGATGGGAGGCTGTACTGCCCCCTATGACGGAGTGCAGCAAATGTACCCTTGAGATAGCCTGCGGAGCCATAAGGAAGGTGTTCCGAAATGTGGCTATCGGAGAGGTCTGGCTGGCAGGCGGTCAGTCCAACATGGAGTTTGAGCTCCGCAATGACAAGAACGGAGTCCGCGAGCTGGTCAGCTGTGCCGAGGAGGACGTTAGATATTACTACACTCCCAAATGCGCCATGCCTGAGGAAATAGAGGAAGCCGAAAAGCATACGGGCTGGAGCCTGCCATCTGCGGATAATTCCGCGGCATGGTCGGCTGCAGGGTATTACTTCGCAAAGGAGCTGAGCCGCAGGCTTGGCGTCACCGTAGGCATCATAGGCTGCAACTGGGGCGGCACCTCCGCCTCTGCGTGGATGAGCCGCGAGTACCTCGAGCAGGACAGCCGTCTCCGCCCCTATGTGGAGGAGTACGACAGGGCTGTAAAGGGCAAATCACGCAAGAAGATGATAGCGGAGTATGACGAGTATACGGCGTATCAGGAGGGCTGGGAGCAGCGCGTGGCTGAGTGCTATGACGCTGACCCCGATATTAAGTGGCCCGATGTTGTGGCAAAATGCGGCGAGAACAGGTATCCCGGTCCTCACGGCATAAAAAATCCCATGCGCCCATGCGGTCTGTATGAGACCATGGTAAGCAGAGTTGCACCCTATACTCTCCGCGGCGTGCTCTGGTATCAGGGCGAGTCCGACGACCACCGCCCCCAGATATACAGCGTGCTGCTGAAGGCTCTCATCGAGAACTGGCGCCGTGACTGGAAGGACGACGAGCTGCCGTTTATCATCGTACAGCTCCCCATGTTCAAGTACAGGGACGATCCCGACACAAAGAGCTGGGCGCTCATAAGAGAAGCGCAGGAAAAGGTGTTCCGCACCGTTAAGAACACGGGTCTGGCTGTCTGCCTTGACTGCGGAGAATTCAACAATATCCACCCCACCGACAAGGAGCCCATAGGCCACAGACTCTACCTTCAGGCAATGAGCGAGGTCTATTCACAGATGAGCAGGAGCGAGTCCATGCCGCCCATGTATGACGGCTTCGAGATAAGAGGAAGCGCCATGCTCATACACCTTGCCAACGTGGGAAAGGGTCTGGGCGGAAAGGACGAGCACTGCCTTGAGGGCTTCGAGCTGGCAGGCAGCGACGGTAAGTTCTATCCAGCACAGGCAAGGGTAGCCCTGCCATATATAGAGCTGAGCTGCGATAAGGTGAAAGCCCCTGCCGCAGCCCGTTTCAAGTGGACAAACTATGCGGACGTAGGCCTTTTCGGAGTCAACGGGCTCCCTCTCGCGCCATTCCGCACATATACCGACTAATTATTCAGGAGGAAGATCATGCTTTTAGCAGTAGATATCGGAAATACCAACATCGTTTTCGGCTGTGTTGACGACAAGGACGAGGTAGTTCTCTTTGAGAGGATCAGCACAGACCACAATGCCACAGCCGCAGAATACGCTGTACTCATCAAGACCATCCTCGAGATGAACAGCTTCAACGTCTCTGACATCGACGACGCCATTATGTCATCGGTAGTACCCTCCGTGACCAATACCGTCAAGGAGGCTGTCCGCAAGCTCTTCGGAGTTGATGTAATGATGGCAGGTCCCGGAGTAAAGACAGGACTCAATATCCTAATCGACAACCCTGCACAGCTGGGAAGCGATCAGGCTGTAAACGCTGTTGCGGCTATAAACCAGTATCCCGTTCCCCTTATCATCATCGATATGGGAACCGCCACAACTCTCTCTGTTGTTGACAGCAAGAAGAACTACCGCGGCGGACTTATCCTCACGGGCATGAAGGTAGCTGCCGACGCTCTCACAGCAAGGACAGCACAGCTCCCCAAGGTGAATTTTGAGGTGCCGCCCCATGTTATCGGCACAAATACCATCGACTGCCTCAAGAGCGGCATACTCTACTCCAACGCCAGCGCCCTTGACGGCATAATCGACCGCATAGAGGACGAGCTGGGCGAGAAGTGTACAGCAGTGGCAACAGGCGGACTTTCCGAGCTGGTAGTTCCCCTTTGCAGGAGAAAGATAATCCTTGACAATAACCTCCTCATAAAGGGTCTGGCTATAATCTACAGGAAGAACAAGAAGTGATGTTAAAGCCCTTAGCCTTAAATCATAATTTAGCTTTGCTATAATTATTACTATATTTTTCGGAGGACTATCATGTGTCTGATATGCGACAGGATAGAAATGATAAAAAATGGAGAAAATCCCTATTTTGTAAAGGAGCTTGAAACGGGATATGTGGTAATCGGCGATAACCAGCATTTCCACGGCTATTCCCTCTTTCTTTACAAACACCACGGAGACAAAACGGAGCTTTTCCATCTGGAGCCTGCCGAGAGAGCAAAGTTCCTTGAGGAGATGTCTGTTGTTGCGGAAGCTGTGTCAAAGGCTTTCGGAGCTGAGAAGATGAACTATGAGCTGCTTGGTATGGGTGACGCACATCTTCACTGGCATCTGTACCCGAGAGTCAGCGGTGACATCGGTAACTACGGAAACAACGGCAAGGGACCTGTCTGGTGGTATCCTATGGAGAAGATGTACTCCGACGAAAACAGACCCGGTGAGGAGCAGCTTGAAAACATGAAAAAGAAGCTCCTTGATGAACTTGAGAAATTGCTGTGATACAGCAGACGAATAAGAAGCCCCGAAGCGCTTTGAAACGCCTCGGGGCTTTATTCATGTCAGTTTTTATCCTTTTTCTTGTCATCTTCCTTCTTCTTGTCAGCCTCTGTATTGAAGCTTTCGGTAGTGTTGAGGAAAAGTGCCGGGTCAAGACAAATTCCCAGATGCCTTACCTCGAAGTGGCAGTGTGAGCCGAAGGAATTACCCGTGTTGCCCACAAGTCCGATGAGCTGTCCGCGAGAGACATATTGTCCCTCGTCCACCAGCACCTCGCTCATATGACCGTAAACGGTCTGGTATTCGTCTGTATGGCCTATCTGTACAAAGTAGCCGTAGCCGCCTGTGTTCCAGCCTGCGGAGACTACCTCTCCGTCGGCAGCAGCATATATCTCCGTGCCGGTTGAAGCTGCGATATCCATACCCTTGTGGTTTCTCTCGCCGCCGAAGCCGTCGCTTACCCAGCCGCCGTCAACCGGCCAGCCGAACTCGCCCGAGCCCGTAAGTACAGTATCGGGACTGTCAGGTCTTGCGGCATAGATACCTATGCCTATCTTCTCGACCACAGGCTCCTTGGTTATCTTGCTGCTTATGGTCTTTCGCGAGTACTCCTTGCCGTCAACGTAGGTTATTTCCACATGGCTGGTCTTTTCGCCTCGCCTGCCCACTACAAGAGTGTCTCTCACGCCAACGTTAAGGGAGCTGGTCTCTACCTCCACGGTCTCATAGTCGAGGAAGGTAACGGGGTCCATTTCGCGGACGTACTGTATGGGAAGATAGCTCTCGGTCTCGATGACGTTGACTATCATGCCCTTGCTGCACTTCTTGATTATGCCCTCATTCAGCTCCTCCAGCTTGTTGAGGTCCATGTTGTATTTCATGGCGATGGTAACAGCAGTATCGCCCTTCTGAGCTACATATACCGCCTTCTTCTCCTTTGAGGAGGTAAGCAGGTCTATGGCAGCCTTGGTGTCCATAACGCTGCTTGCAAGGTAGATACCGTGGGAGTACTCGATGTTGTTCTTGTATGATATATCCTTTACCACACCGTCCACGCGGTAGTTGAGTATCCTCTCGTTAAGGGCGTCCTGAACGGGCTCCTTATCCGTTACAGCGCCTATGAACTTGCCGTCGATGTAGATGCCGAAAGCCTCTGTGAGAGCCTCATCGGAAGCAGCGAGCATCTCGTTTGCCAGCTGTGACGATGAGACCACCTTGTCGTTCTCGTTTATGATACGCAGCGAATACTTCGCGGAGAGGTCTATGGTCTCGTCGCTGTCTGCGTATGCAATTCTCTGCTGAACCTCGCGTTCGGCAGCCTCAAAGTCTGCCTCGGCGGTTATAATGCCTATCTCCCTGCCGTTGTACTCCACGCTGAGACCGTATTCAAGTCCGGAGCCGTAGCGGATAATGCCTATTAGAAAGGCTATGGAGACCACAGGCAGGATATAGTTGAAGGCGGTATAGAAAACGCCGTCCTCGCCGAAAAGGTATGAGAACCAGAACTGAAACAGTGCCTTGTTGTACTCGGACTTGCCTGCTTTCTTTGCCTTCATTACCTTTTTCTGCATATCCTTATTTATATTGAAGCGGTTCCTCAGCGGAGAAGTCAGCTCCCTGAGTATCCAAAGGAGCACCTTCAGCAGCGATACGGCAAGCTCAAGCAGCTCTGAGAGTATGAGCTTAACGCCCTTTACAAGTCCCAGAAGCAGGGCAGCTCCTACCTTTACGGAGAAGTGACCCACTCTTGCGAAGAAGTTCAGCTTACAACCGTCGGCAGCAGGGACTATATCACCTGTTTTCGCGGAAAAGTCCCGATTTTCCGTATCCATGACAACAGCTCCTTTCATTCATGATAATATATGCTCCCGGCTTTCGCCAAAGAACATTACTTATTATTATAACATAAAAGTTTGATAATAGCAAGAGGCGCGGTATTAAAGTTGCCGTTTTATGATACTTCGCCGCGAAAAAGGGGGCGGGGGCTCCCCGCTTATAACATAAAAGTTTGATAATAGCAAGAGGCGCGGTATTAAAGTTGCCGTTTTATGATACTTCGCTGCGAAAAAGGGGGCGGGGGCTCCCCGCTTATAACATAAAATTTTTATAATAGCAAGTGCGAGGAGTTAAATTTTGAAGCCCTTAGCCTTTAGCCATCAGGAAGCGGCTTAAATCGGAACAAAGCACACAAAACGTCAACGAAAAGCCATAGTACTTCCGATCACACATCAGAAATACTATGGCTTAAAACTTTTTTATCAGTCCCTATCTTATACTAAGAGACATCTTTATCCTATGATCTTTCCGAGAGCCTCCGTGAACTCTCTGTACATATACAGCGATCCCAGCACTATGAGCGGGATATTATTCTCGGCTGCATAGCTGTAAGCCGCCGCAGCTCCCTCGCTGAGGTCGGCAAAGGCTGTGGTGGGAAGTCCGCGCTCCGTAAGAGCCTCCGCAAGCTTTTCGCTGTCAAGTGAACGGGGATTATCGGGCTTTACCGCAAATGCTCTCACTGCCAGCTCTCCCAGCATATCCGCATAGAGGCTGTACTCCTTGTCCGCCATTACGCCGATGAGGAGCGCCACCTTTTTATCCTCGAAATACAAGCGTATACTGTCCGCTGCACAGCGTATGCCATCGGGATTGTGAGCGCCGTCGTATATGATGAGCGGCTCCCTGCACAGCACCTCAAAGCGTCCGTGCCATTTAACCTCTGCAAGACCGCTCTTTACAGCGTCAGGCGGAATACTGAGTCCCTGATGCCTGAGTATCTCCACGCAGCTCAGCACGTTCACAGCGTTGATGAACTGATATGTGCCGAGAAGTGGTATGTGCAGCTTTTCACCCTCGAAAACTATGTCCGCACCGTCGGTGGTGCAGCAGTCCTCGCTCCATGAGAAACGCGAATAATCGGGCAGGAACAGCTCCGCACCCATAGCTTTTGCCCTGTCGGCGATGATCTCATAGGCTTCCTCGCTGTCGCCGCCGAAGTAAACAGGTCTGCCCTGCTTGATGATGCCTGCCTTGTGGGAGGCTATCTCCGCCACGGTATCGCCGAGAAAGGCGCTGTGGTCTTTCTGTATGTTTGTGATGACCGAAAGCACGGGAGCCTTTATGACGTTGGTGGAGTCAAGGTCGCCGCCCATGCCGCATTCGACTACGGCTATTTCACAGCCGCGGCGCACGAACAGCTCAAAGGCTGCCGCCGTCAGCACCTCGAACTCCGTGGGCTTTTCCTCCATGCTCTCGCATATGGGAGCTATATCGCCGATAAGGTCGGCAAAATCCTGCTGTGATATCTCCTCACCGCCGATACGGAAGCTGTCTGTGACAGATGTGATGGCAGGGGAAGAAAATCCCCCCACCTTATATCCTGCGCTTTTCAGCACAGCCGTCAGCATAGCCCCGAAGGAGCCCTTTCCGTTGGTGCCCGAGATATGGACAGTCCTTACCCTGTCCTGTGGGTCTCCCATGATGTGAAGAAGCTCGGTAACACGGGAAAGTCCCAGAACGCTGCCTCTTTCGGCAGCCTTTTTCATGTACTCAAGCGCTTCTGTGTAGTTCATTTCTTTCTTATTTTTTCAAGCTGAGCCGCAAATGCCTTGTTGCTCATGAGCATATAGATTATTCTGATCTCGATAACAGCCATTACCAGACTTGTCACAGGTCTCCAGATGAGCTGTGGTCTCATTGCAGGGAAGAGGAAATACAGACTTGTTGTGGTGATGAGCACAGAGCCCACAAGTCTTGCGATGATGACCGACAGAGCTATTCTGGGGAGAGTCTTGTTCTTGAATACATTATTGTATACAAGTCCTGCCATAAAGCCTGTTGCCGCTGCACCGAGGGTTATCATGGGCGCAGGAGTCATGCCTGTTACAAGACATCCGATAAGGTCTGCGCCTGCGCCGACTGCGGCACCGATAAAGGGTCCGAAGAAGATGCCTGCCATAAGAATAGGCAGTGTCTCGGCGCTGATGCGGATAACGCTGAAGATGTCAACTCTCAGTGATTTTCCCACAACGCTGATAGCAATGAGAAGTGCTGCCAGCACCAGTACCTTTGTGCTTCCGAAAAGTCTGATATCAGACTTTACTGCTGCGCCTTTGTTGTTTGTAGTCATAAAAATAACCTCCTTTTCCTCACTCATACGACAAGAAAAGAAGGTTCTGTTTCTTTTTTAGTTGTCCTATGAAGCGGGATGCAAAATGTGAACCGTAAGCCTGAGCTTTTCGTTTGACCGACAACTCCCCGTTCGGTCAACACTGGAATACCTTGTGGTATAACGAACACATTTTTACTCTTCAAATGATTTTTGCAGTGCCTTTACTGCACTATTATTATACGATGAAAAAACGCCTTTGTCAATAGGCTGAAGCACGAAAACACGGCTTGTTCCGCTATTTGTCAAAATGCTCTAAATGATAGTCAGCTCGTGGTTATTTTAGGTAAAAAAGCCGAAAATGTATAAAACCCTTGACAAAACCTCACAATAGTGATAAATTATAGTTAGCACTCGGAGAGTTAGAGTGCTAACGAGGTCAGTAGACAGATCGATAAAGGGAGGGAGTATCGTGGACGAAAGAAAACTGAAGATACTCGCTGCCGTGGTTGACGAATATGTCAGGACGGGTGAACCCGTCGGCTCGAAGTCGATCTCGAAGCTGGAAAATATCAATGTTTCCTCCGCTACTATCCGAAACGATATGGCGGCTCTCGAACAGCTGGGTTACCTTGAACAGCCCCATACCTCGGCAGGACGAGTTCCTACCTTCAAGGGCTACCGCCTCTACATCGACAAGCTCATGACTCCTCACGACATTCCCGAGGAGGAAAAGAAAATGATCGATGATATGCTGGGCGATAAGGATACCCCCGAGGAGCTCCTTGTGCAGAACGCCGCTACGGCTCTCACGGAGATCACTCACTGTGCCGCAGTTGTCACAAACGCTGTTCCGAGGTTCTCGGTCATATCAAAGGTAGAAGTTATCCCCACAGGAAAGCGTCTCTACGTTATCCTGCTCATAACCTCCAGCGGAAACATCAAGAACAAGGCTTGCAGACTCGAATTCGACCTCAGCCATGAACAGCTCGATTTCTTTACACATTATATAGAGGAAAATCTCAGCGGAGTCTCCGTAAATGAGCTCTCCGAGGAGATGATGGACAATATGGTCGCCGCAGTAAGCGCCTACATGGTATCGCTTTCACCCCTTGTAAAGGGCATATGCGAGCTCTCCGAGGACCTTCGTCAGCAGGAGCTGACAGTCAGCGGAAGCGAAAAGCTCCTGTCCTGCGATGAGCTGGACAAAATGGAGGTCGTCAAGTTCATAGAACACAAGGACGGTCTCTCGGAGCTCCTTGAAAACGCATTCAGCGGCATACAGGTGAAATTCGGGGCGGAGAATGACAGCTTCGCTATCGGAAATTCAAGCCTTATCGTCTCCAAGTACCGCAAGGACGGCAAGGAGGCAGGCTCTCTGGGAGTCATAGGTCCCATGAGAGTGGATTACAAAAAGATCATTCCATACGTCGAATACCTGACGCAGAGGATATCCTCGCTGATGGACAGCGGCGATGATGACATCATAAACGCTCCCGACAATATGCAGGAGCCGTAGAAAGGAGCAATGACCGATGGAAAAAAATGAGAATATCTCAGAGGAGCTGGAAGATCAGGCAGAGCTTGCAGGCGATACCGCAGAGGCTCCCGAGGATGAAAATACAGACGAGCTTGAAGAAGCCGACGCGGTCAGCGAGTACAATGATACCGCAACTCAGTTCTCAGACCTTGAGGACGCACTGGCAGAGGCTAACGACAAGTACCTGAGGCTCTTTGCAGAGTATGACAACTACCGCAAGAGGACTGCCAAGGAAAAGACAGAGACCTATCAGAACGCTTCCGTAAAGTGCGTGGAGAAGCTCCTCCCCGTACTGGACAGCTTTGAGAGATCTCTTGAGGCAGAGTGTTCCGATGAGAACTTCAAGAACGGCATGAGCATGATTTACAACCAGCTCACCGCCTTCCTGACGCAGATGAACGTGACAGAGATAGAAGCTCTCGGCGCGGAATTCGACCCCAACGTACACAACGCTATCCAGCAGCAGGACGGCACCGACTATGCAAGCAACCATGTCTGTGCGGTCTTCCAGAAGGGCTATATGCTCGGCGACAAGCTGGTACGCCCCGCTATGGTGGCAGTGGCAATTTAGTCTTGCAGGGACGCCGCCCCGGCGTTCCGGAAATAACATCAATAAGAACAATCAAATCTGTCCGCAAAGCGGACACCATCGGCTAAGGGCTGAAGGCTCACGGCTGATGGCTTATAGATCAGGAGGAATTTATTATGGGAAAAATCATTGGTATCGATCTTGGTACAACTAACTCTTGCGTAGCAGTTATGGAGGGTGGTAACGCTGTAGTTATCCCCAACAGCGAAGGCGCAAGAACAACTCCTTCCGTTGTTGCTTTCACAAACAACGGCGAGCGTCTCGTAGGTCAGGTGGCTAAGAGACAGGCTATCACAAACCACGACAGAACAGTTTCTTCCATCAAGAGACACATGGGTTCTGATTATAAAGTAAGCATCGACGGCAAGAACTACACTCCTCAGGAGATCTCAGCTATGATCCTTCAGAAGCTGAAGGCTGACGCAGAGGCTTACCTCGGCGAGCCTGTAACAGAGGCTGTTATCACAGTTCCTGCTTACTTCACAGACTCACAGAGACAGGCTACAAAGGACGCAGGTCAGATCGCAGGTCTTACCGTTAAGCGTATCATCAACGAGCCTACAGCCGCAGCTCTCTCCTACGGTATCGACAAGGAAGAGGAGCAGACCGTTATGGTTTACGACCTCGGCGGCGGTACATTCGATGTTTCCATCATCGAAATGGGCGAGGACGTTCAGCAGGTTCTTGCAACAGCAGGTAACAACCGTCTCGGCGGCGACGACTTCGACCAGCGTATAATCAACTGGATCGTTGATGA
Organism: Ruminococcus flavefaciens; assembly: GCF_900116855.1. GTDB lineage: Bacteria > Bacillota > Clostridia > Oscillospirales > Ruminococcaceae > Ruminococcus > Ruminococcus flavefaciens_R. The sequence continues at coordinate 50,080 of NZ_UETD01000005.1, read as the reverse complement.
ATTCAAGAAGACTGAGGGCATCGACCTTTCACAGGACAAGATGGCTGCACAGAGACTCAAGGACGCAGCTGAGAAGTCCAAGATCGAGCTTTCTTCCACAACAACATCAAATATCAACATCCCCTTCATCACTGTTGATGCAACAGGCACCCCCAAGCACCTTGACCTTACTCTTACACAGGCTAAGTTCAACGAGCTCACAGCAGACCTCGTAGAGGCTACTATGGGACCTGTAAGACAGGCTCTCAGCGACAGCGGTCTCAACATCTCAGAGATCAACAAGGTCCTCATGGTCGGCGGTTCTTCAAGAATCCCCGCTGTTCAGGAAGCTGTAAAGAAGCTTATCGGCAAGGAGCCTTTCAAGGGCATCAACCCCGATGAGTGCGTAGCTCTCGGTGCTGCATACCAGGGCGGCGTTCTCGGCGGCGACGTCAAGAACGGACTCCTCCTCCTCGATGTAACTCCCCTTTCACTGGGTATCGAGACAGCAGGCGGCGTATGCACAAGAATGATCGAGAGAAATACAACTATCCCTACAAAGAAGTCACAGGTATTCTCAACATATGCAGACAATCAGCCTGCTGTTGATATCAACGTACTTCAGGGTGAGCGTGAGTTCGCTCGCGACAACAAGCAGCTGGGTACATTCCGTCTCGACGGTATCGCTCCCGCTCCCAGAGGAATCCCCCAGATCGAGGTAACATTCGATATCGACCAGAACGGTATCGTTCATGTATCCGCTAAGGATCTCGGCACAGGCAAGGAGCAGAACATCTCCATCACAGCTTCCACAAATATGTCCAAGGAAGATATCGACAAGGCTGTAAAGGAAGCCGAGCAGTACGCTGCTGAGGATAAGAAGCGCCGTGAGGCAGTTGACAACAAGAACGAGGCTGAGAACCTTGTATTCCAGTGCGAGAAGGCTCTCACAGACTTCGGCGACAAGGTATCTGCTGACGAGAAGTCAAATATCGAGTCTAAGTGCTCAGCTCTCAAGTCTGCTATCGCTGCTGACAACGCTGACGAGATCAAGAACCTGAAGGAAGACCTCCAGAAGGCATTCTATGACCTCTCTGCAAAGATCTACCAGCAGGCAGCTCCCAACGGCGGTGCTCAGGGCATCGATCCTTCACAGTTCGCTAACATGGGCGGTGCTGCTGATGCAGGCGCTCAGGGCGGAAACGACGACGGAGTAGTTGACGCAGACTTCACAGAGGTCTGATAACCGATAAAATGACACCATACAAAGGGCGGAGATATACTTCGCCCTAAAGGTGTATATAAGAATATGCCGCGCGGAAAAATATTACCGTTATGATAGTATTATGACGCGAAAAAGGGAGCGGAGGCTCTCCGCCCGCCCTAAAGGTGTATATATAAACAAATTAGATCCGTATTCCTGTTTGTAGGGGCTGGCGTCCCCGACAGCCCATGTTATATGGATCAGTAATGATTCCGGAACGGGACGTCGAGGACGCCGTCCCCTACAAAAACTTTCCGCCGGACAGCGGAAGAACGGAGAATAGATATATGGCAGAAAAAAGAGATTATTACGAGGTCCTCGGTCTCCAGAAGGGGGCTTCCGAGGACGAGATAAAAAAAGCCTTCCGTAAAAAGGCAAGAGAGAACCACCCCGACCTCCATCCCGACGATCCCTCTTATGTAGAGAAGTTTCAGGAGATAAACGAGGCTCATGAGGTGCTTTCAGACCCCGAAAAGCGTGCAAGATATGACCAGTTCGGCCATGCAGGCGTTGATCCCAGCTACGGCGGCGGCGCTGGCGGCGCTGACGGCATGGGCGGCTTCGGCGGCTTTGCCGATATGGACGATATCCTCGGCAGCATCTTCGGCGGATTCGGCTTCGGCGGCGGCTCAAAGCGCTCAAGCGCAAACGCTCCGAGGAGAGGCTCGGACATTCAGGAGACCGTCACCATCAACTTCATGGACGCCTGCAGAGGCAAGAAGCACGACCTGAGAGTCAACCGTATGTGTGTCTGTGACTCCTGTAAGGGCTCGGGCGCAGAGGCAGGCTCAACACCCGATATCTGTCCCGACTGTCAGGGCAGAGGCTCGGTAAAGACCACACAGCGCACTCCCTTTGGTGCTATTTCCTCATCAAAGCCATGTCCCCACTGCGGAGGCAAGGGTAAGATAATCAAGAACCCCTGCTCAAAGTGCCGCGGCGTTGGCAGAGTAAGAGTCCAGAAGACCGTTTCCATCGACATCCCCGCAGGTATCGATGACGGACAGACACTGCGTATCGGCGGTCAGGGCGACTGCGGTATCAACGGCGGTCCAAACGGAGACCTCCTCGTGGGTATCAACGTAAAGTCCCACCCCATTTTCAAGCGCGAGGGCTACGACATACACTGCGATATCCCTGTTACTTATATGGAAGCCGTTCTCGGCGCGGAAATAACCGTCCCCACTATCGACGGTGATGTGAAGTACACCATCAGCGAAGGAACCCAGACAGGCACTATCTTCCGCCTCAAGGGCAAGGGAGTACAGAGACTCCACCGCACAGACCGCGGAAATCAGTATGTAAAGATATACGTTGAGGTCCCCAAAAACCTTACCAAGAAGCAGAAAGACCTGCTGAAGCAGTTCGAGGCTTCGCTCTCGGAAAAGAATTACGCAAAGCGCCAGAGCTTCTTCGAGAAGCTCCGCTCAAAGCTGGATCTTTGATAAATGATACAGACCTGCTGCATATAGTTGCAGGTCTGTTTTTATACCGAAAGGAGGCAGAACTATGTATGAACAGGACTATATCATGCGCCAGATAAAGGAAATTACTGCCGTTATGGCAAAGGTGCTGCTGGACGCAAAGGTGGACCAGTCCTTCGCTATGCTTCAGGAAGTGAACAACCAGAAGGCTTACACCCTCATAGAAAAGCTGAGAAACGGCGAGATAAAGGAAGCCGTTGAGGAAGTAGACAGGCTCACCGACAACAACACCAAGGAGAATCTGGTGATCGGTCTTGCCTTTTACGATGAACTCAGCGACATCAGCGACGCTGCCCTTATCGCCGCAGGCTACAGCTGGGTCAAGGCAAGGGAAGCCTTCGAGAGATTTGCAGAAAAATACGGTATGCAGCAGATGACGAACCTCTATTTCGGCGACGGAAATGACGGCGGCGATGACGACGAATAGGTATAAAACCTCCCCAAGAGGACATAATATCCGCAAAGGGAGGTGTTTTTTATGGTAGAACAGGATACGATAAGACTGCTCAGGGAGTGCGATGCAGGCGTGAAAATGGGTATATCCTCAATAGGCGATGTGCTCGGCTATGTCAGCAGCCCCGAGCTAAAAAAGCTGCTTCAGGACAGCTCTCAGGAGCATGACGAGCTGAAAGCCGAACTGCAGGGACTTCTTGCGGAGTATAACGACGAGGGCAAGGAGCCTGCCGCAATGGCGAAGGGAATGTCATGGCTCAAATCAAATGTGAAGCTCACCGTTGACGGCTCTGACAGCACTGCTGCCGACCTTATGGTGGACGGCTGCAACATGGGAGTAAAGTCCCTGAGCCGCTATCTCAACCAGTACAAGGCAGCCGATGAACGCTCAAAGAACATGGCAAAGCGGATAATCAGTGCCGAGGAAAGGCTCTCCGCGGATATGCGTCCGTTTCTGTAAAAGAAAAGTCACGAAGCCCTTAGCCTTTAGTTTTTAGCCATTAGGAAGCGGCTTCGCCGCTTTATTATCGGGCGGCGGAACGCCGCCCCTACATCAGGCTAACGGCTAATGGCTATGGGCTAACGGCTTAAATCATAATTTAGCGGAGCTAAATTATGATTTATCGGCATAAACACAAAGCCCCTGAGTGTTAAAAAGCACTCAGGGGCATAATCATTATATGCTTACTGACGGGTGAGTGAGCAGGCTTTCCACAAGCCTCCGTCGTTTACCGCGTCGATGACAAAGGTCTGTGTATCGCCGAAGTAGTCCACAGGGACGGAAAATGTAAAGGAGCCGCCTGTTATATTGCTGATGGACGGTTCACCCTTGAAGTTATATCCGCAGCCTCTTCCGCCCTGCAAGTAGCAGAGTCCGCTGTCGAACTCCTTGAACATGGGAACGTCGCCCGAGTATATCTCGCTGTACTTATAGAGCAGGTCGCCGCAGACCTTTGACTCAACATAGGTCTGAACGTCCGACAAAGAGCCGAAACGGGGGTCGGTGACGTTGGAATATCTGTACATTCCGTCGTCTATTACGTCGCCGCCTGTGCTGACAGCGCCGCCGTCTATCATATCCAGATCATTTAGGTTCACCATGATGCTCTTTGCAGCTGTGACATATTCGGCAGGAACACTGCTTTCCTGAGGAGCAGGAGCCTGTGTGGTCTGGGGAGCTGTAATCTCGGGTGCCTTCTGCTCGGGCGCTTTGTTCTCCGGAGCAGCCGCTGTTGTGGCAGCTTCCTGTGCCTTGGGAGCTTCCGTAGCCTGCTGCTGAGCTTCGGTATATGGTGTTACCTCGATGTTGAACTGCTGTGCAGAGCGCGATGAGGTGCCGCTGTATGTTTCCACCGTGCAGGAAGCGAGACTTCCGCAGAGGAGTATTGATGCTATTGAAAAAGCAAATATCTTGTTCATGTTAAACCTTCTTTCGTGGGTATCTGATCGGTGTGTACTTAACATCATGCAAAAATTCCTTGAATTATAAAGAACTTGCGCTCCCCGAGCGAAGTTCGGGGCAATAACCTCCTAAAAGCGGTCATTGAGTTTACATTACTTATATGATACACATTTTCCGCGGCTTTTTCAAGAGTGAAAATCACCGAACTTCAGCCTGCTGAGCGGATTTTTTAGTATATATAGCCATGAACGGCTCCTGTCGGGCAGCATAGTGCTGCCATGCGCCGGTAAAAACGATGTCCCGAAGCAGTTTTTTCAGCCGCTTCGGGACAGTATATATTATCTCATGAACACTTATTTATTTTCAGCCCTCGATCTTGGGGAGGTTTGCGAGGGACTTTGCGATCTCCTCGTCTGTGGGGATATAATCGCTCATCTTGCCGTCATTGTAAGCACCGTAAGCATACATATCAAAGTAGCCTGTACCTGTGAGACCAAAGAGGATAGTCTTTTCCTCGCCTGTCTCCTTGCACTTGAGAGCCTCGTCGATAGCAGCGCGGATAGCGTGGCTGCTCTCGGGAGCAGGAAGGATTCCCTCAACTCTTGCGAACATCTCGGCAGCCTCGAATACAGCTGTCTGCTCAACAGAGCGAGCCTCCATGAGGCCCTGATCGTAGAGCTCTGAGAGGATAGCGCTCATGCCGTGATAGCGGAGACCGCCTGCGTGGTTGGGCGAAGGCATGAAGCCGCTGCCCAGTGTGTACATCTTCTGGAGGGGGCAAACCTTGCCCGTATCGCAGAAGTCATAAGCGTATGTGCCTCTTGTAAGGCTGGGGCAGGATGCAGGCTCAACTGCGATGAATTGATAGTCTGCTTCGCCGCGGAGCTTCTCGCCCATAAAGGGAGAAATGAGTCCGCCGAGGTTTGAACCGCCGCCTGCACAGCCGATGATGATATCGGGCTTGATGTCATATTTATCCATAGCAGCCTTTGCTTCCAGACCTATGATGGACTGGTGGAGAAGAACCTGAGCAAGCACGCTTCCGAGAACATAGCGGTAGCCCTCCTTTGTGGTAGCTGCCTCAACAGCCTCAGAGATAGCGCAGCCGAGGCTTCCGTTTGTATCAGGGAACTCAGCCAGTATCTTTCTGCCGACCTCGGTGGTATTTGAGGGAGAGGGAGTAACGCTTGCACCGTAGGTACGCATTACCTCGCGGCGGAAGGGCTTCTGCTCGTAGCTTACCTTTACCATGTATACGTTGCAGTCAAGGTCGAAGTATGAGCAAGCCATTGAGAGAGCTGTGCCCCACTGACCTGCGCCTGTCTCGGTGGTAACGCCCTTGAGACCCTGCTTCTTTGCGTAGTAAGCCTGAGCGATAGCGGAGTTGAGCTTGTGGCTTCCGCTGGTGTTGTTGCCCTCGAACTTGTAGTATATTTTTGCGGGAGTTCCCAGCTTCTTCTCGAGGAAGTAAGCTCTTACCAGAGGAGAGGGACGGAACATCTTGTAGAAGTCCTGTATCTCCTGAGGAATGTCGATGTAGGGATGTGTCTCGTCAAGCTCCTGCTTTACCAGCTCGTCACAAAAAACGTGGCTGAGCTCCTCTGCTGTGCAGGGCTTGCCGGTTGCGGGATTGAGGAGGGGTGCAGGCTTCTTCTTCATATCAGCGCGTACATTGTACCACTGCTTGGGAAGCTCGTTTTCTTCCAGATAAATTTTGTAAGGTATTTTCTCGTTTGACATAGTAAATTCTCCTTTTTGTCAGTTTTGGATCGTGTGTACTATGCCGAGACGGGATATAAAAAAGCTCCTGTCCCAGCATTAATTCTGCCGGGACAGAAGCTGTAAAACTTCTGCGGTGCCACCCTGCTTGACGCTCAGCGTCCACTCGATCTGTACATATATACAGTGGTTTTGTTAACGCAGACCTTTCTGCGTCTTGCCTACACAGTGCCTTTAACTGCTGTCGTTCAAACGTTGTCGGTCCTGATGCTGCTGCAACATTCCGTCCTGTCTGATCGCCTGCGCTGCACCTTCAGCTTGCCCTCGGAAGCCCATTCGCTCTGAACTGCATATCTGCTCTCACCTGCCGCAGACTCTCTGAAATGCAGAGACATGAGTTACTATTCTTCTTCATTGGTTTACTAAGGTGAATTATATCATATACAGCCTGATATGTCAAGTGCAGCGGCGAAAATTCCCCAAAATGCCGAAAAACGGGCGCAACGAGCGGCAGAAAGTGGTGCAAACTTAAAAAACTCCGCGGAATTGGCAGAGCCATTTCGGCTAAGCCATTAACGATAAACGGCCCCCGAAAGGACCGTTGTTTGCCTTATGAAACCTGCCTATTACCCGTAATAGGACAGATGTATAATAAAATGCGGAAAAAGACTTTTCAACAGAGCGGAAAAGTGGTATAATAGATAAGTGTACAGCTTACTTGATGTCGCTCCTGTACTTTGCACGGGTGCGTGAGATACTCTCCTCGCTCCTCTTTATGAGGTTGAGCAGGGACGATGAGTACTGGGCGAAATCCTTCTGGAGAGTAGCTGTGGTAACATAGAGGGTATCGAAATTGTCAACGCAGTCGTTGCCGTCAAGGGCTATTCCGCTGGAAGCAGCCTTGATATTGGCTTCGCTCATGGATACGATAGCGTTGGCGCTGTCGTTGGCGATGACCTTGGGAATGCGGAAGAGCTTCTGGTCATTGTGGGGATTTGCGTTGTATACGATACGGAAAAGCTTGTACACCGAGAGCATAAGGTAGGACGATACCTCCTTGATGAGGGTGATGCTGTTAGCCTTCTGAGCGAGGCTGAACAGCAGACTTATGGAGTTGTTGATTATCCTTCTGTTGAAGTTGATTATCTCGGGCGAGGGCATCTTCATGCTGTTGTTGCCGTCGTCGTCGGGGATATCCTCGATAGTGATAGTTTTTCCTTCGGGCTCGGGAGTTCTTCCCAGCAGGTAATCGCAGGAAACATTATAATAGTCTGCTATCTTTACGAGGAAATTGAGTCCGCATTCACGGATGCCCTTCTCATAGTGTGAGAGCAGAGCCTGAGATATACCGAGGTCTGTGGCAGCCTGCTTCTGGCTTATATGTCTTTCCTTACGCTGTAAAGTGATAATTCTTGCAAAATCTGAATTCATTGAAGTAAACCTCCCGATCAATATTCAAAAATATCCTTTACTAATATTATAATACAAAGCGTATAATTTGTAAATATGCAGAAGTATGAAAGAATTAGAGAAAAAATTTGACTCTTTTCGTGAATTTTACTAAGAGTTAAAAAAACGAGCAGTAAATTTGTGCAAAATTATCCTATCTGTATGTTTGAGAAGCTTCATACTGTGTTTCACAGGACATCAATATAAAAGGAGACGACTATGAAAGGCTACAGGATAAGCGTCCTCCGTCACGGCATGACGGAGGCAAACGAAAAAGGCGTCTATATCGGCAGTACAGACCTGCCCCTGTCCGACAAGGGAGCTGCGGAGCTGGCTGCAAAGGCTGACGAGTATGACTACCCAAGGGTACACAGGGTATATTCCTCGCCCCTGCGCCGATGTACCGAGACTGCGGAGATACTCTTTCCCGATACGGAGCTCTGCACCGTCGATGACCTGAGAGAGCTGAATTTCGGCGAATTTGAAAACAAGAGCATAGACGAGCTGGCAAAGCGCAAGGACTACAACGACTGGCTCAGAGGCGGCAAGGACGCCCGTCCGCCCAAGGGCGAGAGCCTTGAGGAGATGACCGCAAGGACATATAAGGCTGTCCACAGCGTAATAACCGATATGATGGAAAACGGGCTGACCCACTGCGCCATTATAACTCACGGCGGCATCATATCCAATATGCTCAGCTGCTTCGGACTGCCGAAATATGACGCAAAGACGCTGAGCTGCGACTTCGGTATGGGCTTTGACATAATCGTGACAGCTCAGATGTGGCTTAATTCTCAGGCATTCGAGATACTGGGATACTGCCCCTATGACAGGCTTCCCTCGGAGGAGGACGAATAATCGCGCCAAAACCGTCAATAATATCTGCAAGACCATTTTTTCGGAGGCGCAGATATGAAGATAAGGGAGCTTATCCGCTATTCGGGGCGGCTGCTGGAGGGCAGACGGGCAAGGACTATGATGATATGCCTGCTTCCTGCGGCGGCAGAGCTGTTTTTCCGCTTCGCCGAGGCAGCAGTGTTCAGCCTTTTGCTGTATTTCGGCGGCAGTATGCCCATAGAGCTTTTCAGCGGCAGCAGCGCTGTGCAGCTCTCAGTTACGGGAGTATGCACCCTGCTCAGATGGCTGACGGCTGCTCCGCTTATGTACGGGGCGGCGCAGAGGCTTTACCTCATCACCGCTGAGCTTCCACATAAAAGAAACTTGCCGTTTTCGCGGATCGTGCTCAACAAGCGCACCCTCAGACGCAGCGTTTCCGCTGCTCTTTGGACGAGAGTCATAGGACTCCTTGGACTGGTGCCCGTGGTATTCTTCGGTGCATGGGCGTATGAACTGCTCAGGGGAAGGCTCCGCGGTACGGAGATGTTCCTTGCGGCAAATGCCCTGTTTTTCGCGGCATTATCCGCTGTCATGTGGCTGTCGGTGAAGCTGAGCTTCGCGGCTGTGCCGTTCCTGCTGGTGAGATATCCGCAGCAGACTGCTTTCCGCATAGTATTGCGCTCCATAGGCTTTATGAGGGGCAGAAAACGTGTGCTTGCAGGGCTTATAGCAGTATATCTGCCTCAGATGCTGACCATAGTGGGACTGCCATATGCACTTATGAGACTTATGACCGCATTTTCGCTGAGTATAGACATTTTCATCAGGGAGGACGAATACCTTGAAACGGATAGAGCTGACGGTGGACACGGAAAAGCCCGTGACACTGGAAAAATTCCTCGTGGGAAGAAAAGGCGTGTCAAGGCGGCTGCTGACAAGGCTTAAACGGCAGGAGGGCGGCATTACGCGGAACGGCGAGACTGTCCGCAGCATTGATACGGTCTATAACGGGGACGTCATCGTCCTCAGCCTTGAGGACGACAGCTTCCTTGAGCCAAACAGCAGCCTGAATGTGCCAATTGCCTTTGAAAACGAGAGTCTTGTGGTGTTCGACAAGCCCGGCGGTATGCCCGTACATCCCTCCATAAAGCATCAGGGAGACACCCTCGGCAACTATTTCGCACATCTGTATCCGCAGCTGACATTCCGTCCCGTGAACAGGCTGGACCGCGACACCTCGGGACTGTGTATGATCGCCAAGGACGCTCTTGCGGCAAAGCTGCTTCAGGGCTGCTGCAAAAAGGTGTACTATGCGGCGGTTCACGGGGATATCCCCGAAAGCGGCACCATCGACGCTCCCATAGCAAGGGAGAGGGAGTCCATAATCCTGCGCTGTGTCAGAGAGGACGGACAGCGTGCCGTGACCCATTACAGAAAGCTGCTTGGCAGCGAAAGGTACTCTCTTGCGGAGATAGACCTTGAAACGGGACGTACCCACCAGATAAGGGTGCATTTTGCTCATATCGGAGCTCCCCTCGCAGGTGACGACCTCTACGGAGGGCTCCGTGATGATATACCAAGACAGGCTCTGCACTGCGGCAGGATGAGCTTCAGTGATCCGCTGACAGGCGAGCCCGTAACAGTTTCCTCGGAGCTTCCCGAGGATATAAAATCATTGTTTCCAACAGGAGGTATAGTATGGAAAAGATAGCAAGCTTTCAGGTAGACCACACAAAATTCAGCGTAGGAATGTACATATCCCGTATCGACGATGATATCGTTACATACGATGTCCGCATGGTAAAGCCCAACGGCGGCGTATATCTTGAGACTCCCTCAATGCACACTATTGAGCACCTTTTTGCAACATTTGCAAGAAACTCAGAGTTCGGCAAGAACATCGTCTATGTGGGACCCATGGGCTGCCGCACGGGATTTTACCTGTTGACAAGGGGACTTTCCCACGAAAACGCAATAAAGCTGGTGCGCGAGGCATATACGTTCATCAGGGATTACAATGACGAGATCCCCGGATGCACAGAGGTGGAGTGCGGAAACTACCGCGAGCACGACCTTGCTTCCGCAAAGAAGGACGTTGTGCCCCTTCTGGAAAAGCTTCAGGACTACACCGTGGAGATGCTGGACTATTCATGGCACTTCGATAAGAACTGAACCATTGCGAAAAAGATTTGCCCCCGAGTGTTTCAAAGCACTCAGGGGCATTGCATTATTTACGCTGCTCATATAAATCGGAATTTAACACCGCAGGTGTTAAATTCCGAAGCCCTTAGCCTTTAGCTTTTAGCCATCAGGAAGCGGCTTCGCCGCTTTATTATCGGGCGGCGGAACGCCGCCCCTACATCAGGCTAACGGCTAATGGCTATGGGCTAACGGCTAAAAACTTCTGTAAGAGTCCCTGCCTCGGGACTTGCTGATCACCTTAATATCTGATCTTGGGCATCGCAGGATATCCCCACTGGTTGGGTCCCACGCTTGGACGGCAAAGGAAAATGATCATTATTATCGCATAGGTCACCAGGAAAATGAATGTTGCACAGAATACTGCGCCAACAGCTTCTCTGCTGCCTGTAACAGCTGTTGCGATCATAAAGCCTGCACCGCCAATGGCGATCAGAATAGTACCTAATACCCACCAGCCCGATTTGCCGATGTCATGGAGCCTTCTTACCTGTGATGAAAGATTGGGCAGGAGGAACACAGCTGATTCAGCCAAGCTGATTATACTTGTTATGACCAAAGCGTCAGAGCCAAGTGTCGTTTTCAGTATTTCCGTGACTGCATTGACACATAAGCCAACTATAAATACGAACAGATAACCGAACCAGTATTCGCTTCGTGTAGAGCGTCCTTTGAAGTTCACATAGTTCTTGAAATAGAGCTTGATAGCCTCTCCGAAGCCTACATATCTGGGACTTTCGTCCGACTGATTATAGAATGCCGGATCAAGTCCGTAGATAGGAGGAGCGCCGTAGGGCTGACCGTAGTTATTCGGCTGACCGTAGTTGTTTGGCTGACCGTAATTGTTTGGCTGACCGTAATTGTTAGGCTGACCATAATTGTTCGGCTGTCCGTAGTTGTTCGGCTGACCGTAATTGTTAGGCTGACCGTAATTGTTCGGCTGACCATAATTGTTAGGCTGACCGTAGTTGTTTGGCTGACCATAATTGTTTGGCTGACCGTAGTTATTCGGCTGTCCGTAGTTGTCAGGCTGTCCGTAGTTGTTCGGCTGAGCACCGCCGCCCTGCTGTGCCTGATCTGTTGTCGGCTCTGCAGGTGCCTTTGAAGCTGCAAAGAGATCGTCCATTGCCCCCGACGCATCCTCCAGCATAGCTCCGCAGTTTTCGCAGTATCTGTCGCCTATCTTGTTTTCATAGTTACAGTATTTGCATTTCATGGTAAAAACCCCCTTTATCATAATGATATTATTCTATCAGAAAAAATTCCGTTTGTCAATATATATATACAAACAAAAAAGCTCCCTGTCGGGGAGCTTCTGCTTATTCGATCGTAACAGAGACCTTCTGGTCCTTCTTAGCTGCGCCTGCGCGCATGATAGTACGGAGGGCCTTTGCGATCCTGCCCTGCTTACCGATAACTCTGCCCATATCGTCGGGAGCAACGTTAAGGTGGAATACGATAACGCCCTCTTCGTCGGGCTCGTCCTCGGTGATATTTATAGCGGACTTATCTTCTACGAGGCCTGCTGCGATAGCATAAAGTAAATCTTTCATTAGTATTAAACCTCCGATAAGCTTTCGGACAGAGGCAGAGACCTTTACGCCTCTCCTCCTCCATTAAGCTTCAGCTCAAAGAACTCCCTCTTTCTTGAGGATAGCCTTTACTGTGTCAGTAGGCTGTGCGCCCTTAGCGATCCAGTCCTTAGCCTTATCTGCGTCGATCTTGACAACAGAGGGCTCCTTAGTGGGATCATAGTAACCGATCTCCTCAACGAAACGACCGTCTCTGGGGTATCTTGAATCAGCTACGACTACACGATAGAAAGGAGCCTTCTTAGCGCCCATTCTTCTCAGTCTGATCTTTACTGCCATTTGAATTCACCTCCGTGTAAAAAGTATATATTCCATGCGGCGGGAGACGTCGCATTGAAAGCTGTGTCAGTCTTTTCAGAAGGGCAGGTTTCCGCCGCCCTTGCCTGTGTACTTATCGAAGTTCATGCCTGCAAGGTTCTTTCTTGCCTTACGCAGGCTCATCTTGCCCGACTTGCCTGTGAACTTCTTCATCATTGTCTGCATCTGGTCGAACTGCTTGAGGAGTCGGTTTACGTCCTCTACCTTAGTGCCCGAGCCGTTTGCGATACGCTTCTTGCGTGAGGGATTGATGATAGAGGGCTTGGCTCTTTCAGCCTTGGTCATAGAGGTTATCATAGCCTCTATCCTGCCCAGCTGGCTCTCGTCGATATCGGCGTCCTTTATCTTGTCGCCCACACCGGGGAGCATACCGAGTATTGACTTCATGGAGCCCATACGCTTGATCTGCTTCATCTGGTCAAGAAGGTCGTCCATATCGAACTTGTTCTCCTTGAACTTCTTGGTGAGCTTTTCGGCGTCCTTCTGGGACATGACGTTCTCGGCTTTTTCTATGAGTGTGAGCACATCGCCCATTCCGAGGATACGGGAAGCCATTCTCTCGGGGTGGAACTGCTCGAAATCGTCAAGCTTTTCGCCCATACCAACGAACTTGATGGGCTTACCTGTTACGGAGAGTACGGACAGAGCCGCACCGCCTCTGGTATCGGAGTCAAGCTTTGACATGAGAACGCCTGTTATGCCCACAGCATCATCGAATGCCTTGGCAACGTTTACTGCGTCCTGACCTGTCATAGCGTCAACTACCAGCATTATCTCATCAGGGTTTGTCTCCTTCTTGATATTTACCAGCTCGTCCATGAGAGCCTCGTCAATGTGGAGACGACCTGCGGTGTCTATTATGAGTATGTCGTGACCGTAGTCCTTGGCGTAGGCAAGAGCCTTCTTGGCGATGACAACGGGGTCTGTCTGACCCATCTCAAACACCTTTACGTCAGCCTTTCCGCCCACTACCTGCAGCTGATTGATAGCAGCAGGACGGTAGATATCACAGGCAGCCAGCAGGGGACGGTGTCCCTCCTTCTTGAGGAGCTTAGCCAGCTTTGCGGCGTGAGTTGTCTTACCCGAACCCTGAAGTCCGCACATCATGATGACCGTAGGCGGCTTTGAAGCCATATTTATACGGGCGTTGCTGTTACCCATAAGGGATACCAGCTCTTCATTAACTATCTTTATTACCTGCTGAGCGGGAGTAAGGCTTGCCAGCACTTCCTCGCCCACAGCTCTTTCTGTAACGCTCTTTACAAAGTCCTTAACTACCTTGTAGCTTACGTCGGCTTCAAGCAGCGCAAGTCTTACCTCACGCATAGCCTCCTTTACGTCTGACTCAGTGAGCTTGCCTCTTGACTTGAGCTTTTTGAAGACGTTATTGAGTTTTTCGGAAAGTCCCTCGAATGCCATGCCGAACCTCCTTTATATTACAGCAGCTCCGCGCCCTTAGCGGTCTCGGAGAGTATGGTATTTCTTATATTCCCGTCAGTGATCTGCTCTGCGGCAGCTTCTATATTGCCGAAGCACTCCCGCATCCTGCCCAGTCTTTCCGCGAAGCCCAGTTTTTCCTCATAGTTGAGGAGTATATCCTCGGTGCGCTTGATAATGCTTCGCACCGCCTGTCTGGTGATATTCATGGGCTGACCTATTTCCGCAAGGGACAGGTCATCGCAGTAATACATCTCCATGATACTGCGCTGGTGGTCTGTGAGCAGGTCGCCGTAGCAGTCAAGGAGCATTACGAATTTCAGTTCTTTAGCCATTTTCGGGCACCTCTTTTGGGTGTAATGCAAAATCACTTTACACATTATACTACATCCCTGCGGTTTTGTCAAGTGGGAGCGATAAATTTCCGCCACATTCGGGATAATGCCGAAAAAAAGCGTCCCCCTCGGGACGCTTTTTGTATACTGTCTTAAAACGGGCTTATTTCTCCTGCTCGGCTTCCTCTGTTTCGGACATATCCGAATATGTAATGCTGACCATATCCACCACATCGTCCTCATTGAAGGAAATGACGATGGAATGTCCTCTCAGTATGCCCTGTTCGTCCTTGCCCAGCATGATACCGTAGCGATAGGTGTGGGTGAAGGGCATTTCCAGCTTCTGCTCGTCATCGGGAGGACCTATGAGCTTCGTCACATCGTCTATGGTGGACACAAGGGGCGTTATGCCGTAGATACTGCTGTCCGAGGTCTTTACGGATATGCTGTACATAACGCTTTCCTGCTCGTGATGGGTATAGGAGTTCTCCAGCATAACGGTACCCATTTCCGTACCGTTATAATAAAGGGAAGCCATGGCGTTGCCCTCATGAAGTCCGTACTCCTTCTTGTCATAGAACTTTACGTCCCATTCCTTTCCCAGCTTTGTAATGTACTGAGGCAGGTCAAAGTGCTGACCCTTTATATTGATATTGCTTCGCACCGCATCAACATCGAAGATGCCGTCCTCAACTGTATATGGCTCGGGGATAGGCGGTATCTCCATATGGGATACCACAAAATCGTCCTTTTTGAGACAGCCTGCGGATAAACACATCATGGCGCAGGCAAGCATAAAGGCAATGGTCTTTTTCATGTTATTCTCCTCTGTTCGTAAGCCTTCAGCGGCAGGCTTTTCCTATTTTCTCGCCGTATTTCACCACGGTCTCGATACCCTCTGCGGAATTGCGGAGTATATCCTCATCGGGACAGATGGTGTCTTTTCCGAAAAGCATGACTATGGTTGAGCCGCCAAACTCGAATTTTCCCTTTTCCTCGCCGCGGCAGAAGCCGCCCTCACCGTGGTGGTTCACGATCCTTCCCACCATCATTGCGCCGACCTCCACCTGCACAACATCGCCGAAGTTCTCGGTGTGGAGCACGGTATACTCGCGGCTGTTGCGCTTGTATATGTTATACCGCTCCAGAGCCACGGGATTGACCGTGTGGAGCTCTCCTGCGATAAAGGTATTTTCGGTCTTGGTGCCGTTGTCTATGTAGCAGTAGCGGTGATAGTCGTCCACCTCAAGGCGGAAAATAAGGCAGTAGCCTCCGCAGAAGCGGTTCGCAAGGAACTCGTTCTTCAGCAGGTCGCTGACTCTGTATCGCGAGCCCTTTATGCGGAAGATGCTGTTCTTTCCTATCTTATGCACCGTCAGCTTTGAATCGCAGGGGCTTATGAGATGGTCGGGAGCATAGTCCACAGGGCGTTTTTCGGGCTTTATGACACGGGTGAAGAAATCGTTGTATGAGCGGAAGCGGTACATGACATACTCCGAGGTATCTATGCCGCTGCGCTTGATGAAAGGCTTTATCAGCAGCGCCGAAGCCCTTGAGTCCATGAACTTTCCTGCAACATAGGACACAGCAGGGGCAGTCAGGGTCTTGAGCAGCACTCGTCCGAGGACACTGCCGTAGAGCTTTTTCAGCAGCTTGTTCTGATTTTCGTTTGTGACGATGATCTCGCCTGTTCTGGTCTTTATCATGGTGAAGCTCCTCCCCTCAGCCTTCACATGGACTTAAAGCCTTGCATTGGCAAGCATGAGCTTGATACGGTTTTCCTGATTTACTCTTGTGGCACCGGGGTCATAGTCTATGGCGACTATATTTGCGTTGGGGTTATCCTGCTTGATAGCACGGGACATACCCTTTGCCACTATATGATTGGGCAGACAGCCGAAGGGCTGTGTGCAGATGATATTCTCCACGCCCGACTTTGCCAGTGCAGCCATTTCCGCAGGTATGAGCCAGCCTTCGCCCATGACTACGCCCTGATTGATGTACTTGTCGGCAAGCTTTCTCAGGTGCTCGAAGTCGTGGAGAGGCTCGAAGCTTCCCTGCTCCTTCATGACCTTGATGAGCTCCTTCTGCTTGGCGTAGATAAGGTCATAGCCTATCTTGTTGAAGATGGACTGCTTTGTGGTGTGGTCGTATATCTTAGCGTCGTTGAATGTGCCTGCGGCGCAGTACATAACAAACTCCAGCAGCGAAGGCACAACGGGCTCGCAGCCCTCGGAAATAAGGAAATCCTCAAGGTGGTTGTTGGCAAGGGGAGAATACTTGACGTATATCTCGCCCACGATGCCGACTCTTATCTTCTTCTCACTGCTGAGAGGGATAGAGGCGAAATCATCAAGGATATCCCTGTATACCTTCTTTGTCCTGAGGAACATCTTGCTGCCCTTCAGGAAGATATTGCACAGTCTCCTGTGCCATTTATCCAGCATTTTCTTCGACTCGCCCTTGTTTATCTCATAGGCTCTGCACTTGTTGTAGCAGGTCATGAGCAGGTCGCCGTAGAGCACGGCGTACAGCATTTTAAGGAACATGGGAGCGGTTATCTTGAAAGCGCTGTCCTTTTCCAGTCCGCTGAAATTCAGCGATACAACGGGTATCTGAGGATAGTTCTTGGCAACAGCCTTTCTCAGCAGGTGGATATAGTTTGAAGCTCGGCAGCCGCCTCCCGTCTGTGTGATGAGGAGAGCGGTCTTGTCGGGGTCATACTTTCCGCTTTTGAGAGCGTCCATGAACTGTCCTATAACGAGGAGCGCAGGGTAGCAGGCGTCGTTGTGAACGTTTTTCAGTCCCTCATCGACCACTGCACGGGAATCATTTGTCAGCAGCTCCAGCTTATAGCCCTTTGCCTCAAAGATGGAAATGAGCATCTTGAAGTGTATGGGCAGCATATCGGGTACGAGGATAGTGTGGGTCTTTATCATATCCTCGGTAAACTTTGCATATTCGGGCATAGTGACCTCCGTATCATTGCTTCATAGCCTGTGCAGCTCAGACGGTCTGCACCTGAGGCTTTTTGGCAGGCTTCTGCTCTGCCTGCTCCATAGCGGCGACAAGGCTCCTGAGTCTTATCCTTGCAGCGCCAAGGTTGTTTATCTCGTCTATTTTAAGCTGTGTGTACAGCTTTCCGCGGCTCTCGAGGATATGTCTCACCTCATCGCCCGTAACAGCGTCTATTCCGCAGCCGAATGACACAAGCTGTATGAGCTGCATATCGGGCTGTGTGGTGACGTATTTGGCGGCGCGGTAGAGCCTTGAATGGTAAGTCCACTGGTTGAGCACGCCCAGCTTGGGGGTGCTGGAAAATCCCGAGATGCTGTCCTCTGTGATGACAGCCATGCCGAGACTGGAGACAAGCTTATGTATGCCGTGGTTTATCTCCTTGTCTATGTGGTAGGGACGGCCTGCGATAACGATTATCTTTCTTCCCTCGGCTCTTGCCTGAGTGATTATCTCCATGGCTTTTTTCGTTACCGAGTTGTGGTAAGCCTGAAGCGCCTCGTAAGCCTTGTCCACAGCGTCGGGTATCCTGCCCTTGACGTTGTAACGGCTGAGAGCCTTTCCCAGAACCTTTATGACGTTCTTCCTGATATTCAGGTCGAGGTAGGGGTGGATAAAGTTCTCCTTGTTGAGCCTTGGATTGTTTGCCATGAGCAGCTCGGGATAATAGGCAACTACGGGACAGTTGAAGTGGTTGTCGCTGCCGCCCTCGTCCAGATTGTAGCTCATGCAGGGATAGAATATGAAGTCCACGCCCTTGTCCAGCAGGTTCTCGATGTGTCCGTGTGTGAGCTTTGCAGGGTAGCACACTGTATCCGAGGGGATGGTATGCTGTCCCAGATAGTACATATCACGGGAGCTCTCGTCGGAGACCACTGTCCTGAAGCCCAGTGTGGTGAACAGCATATGCCAGAATGGCAGCTGCTCGTAAAATCCGAGTGCAAGTGGAAGTCCCACTGTGCCGCGATAGCGCTTGGGCTGGTGGGTCTTGACGGTATTGAGTATGCTGTCGTATTTGAACTCGTAGAGATTGGGAACGGTGTTCCTGTTGGCAGCTCCGCCGCCCTTTTCGCAGCGGTTGCCCGAGATGAAGCGGCGTCCCTTGCCGAAGCTGATGATGTTCAGCTGGCAGTGAGCGGTACATCCGCCGCAGTTTGCGGAACGCGAGGTGTAGGTGAAGTTCTCAAGCTCCTCTGCGGAGATGAGCTTTGAAGCCTCCTCCCCTGCTCTCTCCTTAGCATAGAGAGCACAGCCGAAGGCGCCCATGAGCCCCGAGATAGCAGGACGGATAACGTTCCTGCCCAGTTCCTTCTCAAATGAGCGGAGCACCGCGTCATTGAGGAAGGTTCCGCCCTGAACGACTATGTTCTTTCCGAGGTCGTCGGGAGAATTGGCACGAATTACCTTGTAAATGGCGTTCTTGATGATAGAGGAGGACAGACCTGCGGAGATGTCCTCCACGGTGGCGCCGTCCTTCTGCGCCTGTTTTACGGAGCTGTTCATGAATACGGTACATCGTGAGCCCAGATCAACAGGGTGCTCTGCAAAAAGACCCAGCTGCGAGAACTCGGCTATATCGTAGCCCAGCGCCATTGCGAATGTCTGTATGAAAGAGCCGCAGCCCGAGGAGCAAGCCTCGTTGAGCATGATGCTGTCGATGCTCTTGTTCTTTATCTTGAAGCACTTGATGTCCTGTCCGCCGATGTCGATGATGAAGTCAACGTCGGGACAGAAGTAAGCCGCCGCCTTGAAGTGCGCCACGGTCTCTACTATGCCGTGGTCAACGGAAAGACCTGCCTTTATGAGATCCTCGCCATAGCCTGTTACAGCGGAGCCCTTAATGGTGATACCGGGGTTCATCTCGCTGTAAATACGTTTTACCTGATCGGCTATCTTGTCAAGGGGCTGACCCAGATTTGAGGAGTAGTGGTGGTAGAGGATACGTCCGTCCTCTGTGATGAGCACCAGCTTGGTGGTGGTGGAGCCTGCGTCGATACCGAGATAGGCATCACCCTTGTAGGTGCGTATATCCGCATAGCCCAGATCAAACTTCTTGTGACGGTCTATGAACTCGTCATACTCGGCATGGGAGCGGAAAAGTGGCTCGCCCGTAACTATGGCGTCGGAAGCCTTTGCGGTGCGTATCTTCTCGATTATATCGCTTATATGGAACGCCTTCTCGGCAGTAGCCGCATAGATAGCACAGCCGTAAGCCACGAAAACAGGAGCCTCGGGCGGGAACACAGCGTGCTCATCGTCAAGACCGAGAGTCCTTACGAAAGCCTTTTTGAGTCCGCGGAGAAAGAATAAAGGACCGCCGAGGAAAAGTACCTTTCCCTCAATGGAGCGTCCCTGAGCAAGTCCCGAAACAGTCTGGTCAACGACTGCCTGAAAGATACTTGCGGCAACGTCCTCGCGCCTTGCGCCCTGATTGAGCAGGGGCTGTATATCCGACTTGGCAAAAACTCCGCAGCGTGAAGCTATGGGGTATATCTTCTGTGCGTGGAGGGACAGCTCGTCCAGCTGGTCTGCGGAAACGCCCAGCAGTGTAGCCATCTGGTCGATGAATGCGCCCGTACCGCCTGCACAGGTGCCGTTCATACGCTGTTCAACGCCGCCTGTCAGGAATATTATCTTAGCGTCCTCGCCGCCAAGCTCTATAACAGCGTCAGCGTCGGGCTGCTTCTGCTTAACGGCGAGAAAAGCCGCATGGACCTCCTGAACAAAGGGGATATCCGCAGAATTTGCCAGTCCCAGACCTGCCGAGCCCGTGATACATACGGTGAACTCCTCGTCGGGATAGTCCGCCTGAATGATCTTCAGCTGGTCAGTCACCGTCTCCTTTACCTTGGAGAGATGGCGCTGATACTTGGAATACAGGATATTTCCGTCGCTGTCGGTTATGACAGTCTTTACCGTGGTCGATCCCACGTCAATGCCGAGAGAATACTTATTTGCCATTATACACCTCAGAAGAAGTTATTATCGGGCGGACGATCCGCCCATATCGTTCAATTCGCTATTCTTTTATTATAGCACAATTATTATGTAAAAGTAAAGAGGTAAAATTTCCGCATTGCAGATAGGTGGGATAAGTTGCCATTTTTCGCAGGAAATGATATAATAACGTATATTTGGTACATTTCAGTATAGCACGATAGCTTCACAATGTCAATTTGAAAATTTTTCGGAAAAAGCTGTAACGAAAAGGCTTTTTCCGCAACTAATAAGTGAACGTTCGGAAAGGAGGTGTCGGCGTGTCGGGAGAAATGGAGCAATACTACAAGGAAAACGGCAGGAAGGTCTTTCTGTACCTCATGACTCTCTGCGGCGATGCCGACACCGCCGAGGAGCTCACTCAGGAGACCTTTTACCGCGCCATAAAGTCGCTGAGGAAATACAAGGGCGAGAGCTCCGTGTACACATGGCTGTGCAGTATCGCGCGCAACGCATGGCTGGAGGAGCTCCGCAAGCGCACAAAGCACAAGGGCGAGGAGATAAGCGAGCTTGCGGAGGACACGGCTCCCCGTCCCGACGAGGCTGCGGAGAGCGCCGACGGACGGCTGAGGCTGCTGAAGAAGATACACTCCCTGCCCGAGACGGAAAAGGAGCTGATACTGCTCCGCGCCTCACAGGAGCTGAGCTTCCGCGAGATAGGGGAGATATTCGGCAAGTCCGAGAACTGGGCGCGTGTGACCTATTACCGTGCTAAGCAGAAATTAGCCCGCGGCGATTGATGCAGGGACGACCGCAAACAGCCAACTGTAGGGGAGGGCGCCCCCGCCCTCCCGAAGCAAGCACATCACCATGAACGGGAGCCCGAAGCGGAATAACCGCCTGTAGGGGCTGATATTATCCGCCCGACAAGTTGAGAGTTGAAAGCAGATAGTTGAGAGTTGAAAGCAGATAGTTGAGAGTTGCGGTATCGCCTTTCGGCGATAGTATTCAGATCTGTCTGCGTAAACAGACACAATAACTCTGCACTCTCAACTAAAAAAGGAGTTGATATTATGAAATGCAATATAATCAGAGACCTTCTGCCGCTGTACTGCGACAAGCTGACCTCAGAGGACAGCAACGAGGAAATAGAAAAGCACCTCCGCGAATGCGAGGAGTGCAATAGTATCTACGAGAGCATGAACAACAAGGAAGATGATATAAAAGCCGACCAGAAGGACATAAAGCCGCTGAAAAAGATAAAAAAGCGTATAAAACTCAAAGTAATAGCCGCCATTCTCGGCACACTTGCAGTGCTGTCTGCAGTTTTTGTATTCGTTTTTGTGGGAGTTATACCCATAAGCTCGGATAAGCTTCATTATACCGTGACCGCATATGAGGTCAAGTCATACATGATAAAGCACGAGCCGAACGAAAACGGTGAATATCTCGAAGAATACCGTGCTGAATACATGGACGATTTCTATCCCATTCCTGATGGTGCAAAAGTCGAAACAGAACATCATATAAGCATTGATTTTGAGGCGGACTGCAAGATGATAAATTACAGGTTTGACGCTGATTACGAATATTTTGTAAATGATGAGGGCATAAATGATATGAGAACGCATGAGGAGAGGTGGATATATCCTGTTGTGAAGCTGCCTTTTGATAATTGTGGCAAACACCCTAATCAGTTTTCGTGCGGCGGAAATGTTAAAGAAGGCGATACTCTCACTATCCACTGCCGTGACAAGGACATAGAATTAGACCTCTGGCAGTTATATCTGGACAATGTTGAAAAATAACGCATACGGACGGCGTTCGCCGTCCGTTTTCTTTTTCCCTGTTTTTCGGGCGGCGGAGCGCCGTTCATGTGGTCCGCGACCGGGGTTCGATGCGTTTTTCAACTTTCAACTTCCCAAATGTTGACAAATCGGGACTCTTTATGTATAATAATAGCAGTATGAAACGGAAAGGATAATTTCATGTTCAAACGCAACCATGTCGTAAGACTTATACTCATATTCACCCTCATTATGGGAGTTTCCTCCCTCGCTGTCATGATAGGCGGAATGATGAGGGCGCGAAACAACAACTACATCACCATCGATCCCGAGACTATGAAGCTGATACAGCTTGATCCCCCGAAGGAGGGCGATCCCATAGCTATCGTGGACACCACCCTCGGCGAGGTAAGGTTCAGGCTCTTCCCCGAGCAGTCACCTAACGCCGTGGCGAACTTCACAGAGCTGGCAAATTCGGGTTACTATGACGGCACCTACGTTTTCCACGCAGAGAGCGGAGTCTATTCCGCGGCAGGCGCTCCCAACAAGGACGGCTCCGCCAAGGACAACTCACATGAGCTGGTGGAGAGAGAGCTCAGTCAGGACCTCTGGCCCTTCAAGGGCGCTGTCCTCGCCATGAACACCACTGTCAAGCAGAACTTCAAGGAGAAGATACTGGGCGGCGGCACCTACTACAACGGAAGCCGCTTCATCATGCTGAACACAGTCGAATACGATGACGAATTCAAGGAGGAGCTGAAGAACTCCTCCGAGAGCGAAGCACTTGCGGACGCATTTATCGAAAACGGCGGCGTTCCCAACTTCTCACAACAGATGACCGTCATCGGTCAGATATACAGCGGCATGGACGTTGCGGAAAAGCTGGCTCAGCTTGAGACCAACGACATCGGCGTGTATAAGTTCCCCAAGGAGGACGTCCTCATAAATTCTGTCACTATAAGCACCTATTCTTCGGAAGATGAAATAACGGAAGATACAAAAAACAACTGATATTTCGTTGATTTCAGCGATAAAACCTGCCTTTTCATGGAAAAGCTTTGTAATCTGACAACAAAAATATCAGGAAACTATTTACAAATCAAATTATTTGATGTATAATATATAAGTTGAAGTATAGTTACTCATAATAATCACAGTATCTCTTAATTCTGAGGAGTGATATATGATGCTCAGAAAATTCCTCGCAGGTCTTTTCTGTACAGTAATTGCGGCTTCTGCATTTACATCATGCAGCAGTCAGACGAGCAGCAGCTCTGACACCGCGGAGGTAACTACCGCAGCAGAGCTTACAACAGAGGCTGTTTCCACACAGCCGCTCACAGTGGAAAATGTTGACATTGCAAACTTCACAGCCCCCGAAAAGGGCGATACTATAATAATCATGAACATCAGGGACTACGGAACGGTCAAGTTCAGACTCTTCCCCGAGTACGCGGACAGAGGCGTCGAGAACTTCGTTGAGCTGGCTAAAAAAGGCTACTACGACGGTCTCAAGTTCCACAGAGTCATCAACGACTTCATGATACAGGGAGGAGACCCCCTCGGCACCGGCACAGGCGGCGAATGCGTGTGGGGCGGAAAGTTCGACGGCGGTACAGACCCCCATCTTATCCATGCAGCAGGCGCTGTTGCCTACGCAAACAGCGGCGGCACCTCCACCAACGGCAGCCAGTTCTACATCGTTACGGGTACTACCTATACCGATGAGGATTTCGACGATATCGCCAATAAAGGCTATATATTCTCCGACAACGCAAAGGAGATATACAAGAAAGCAGGCGGAGCCCCCTGGCTTGACGGCAGCTATACCGTTTTCGGTCAGGTCATCGACGGTCTGGATATTATATTCAAGATACAGAATGTAAAAACCGACCCCGACAACGATATGCCTTACAAGGACGTCATCATGGACTCCGTTACCGTCGGCGAGTACGACGGAGAGGATATACGCTGGTATATCAATGATTACGAGTCATTTGACCCCGAGGAGATCAGACAGGCATCGGCTAAGGAAGACGTGGAGATCAAGAACTTCACAGCCCCGAAAGAGGGCGAGACCATAGTCAGCATGAAGCTGAAAGGCTACGACAGGGAAGTAAAGATCAAGCTCTTCCCCGAGTACACCGAAAAGGGCATCGAAAACTTTACCACACTGGCAGAACAGGGCTACTATGACGGGCTCACATTCCACAGGGTGATGAAGGATTTGCTCATTGAGGGCGGTGACCCCAACGGAGACGGTACCGGCGGCGAATCCATATTCGACAAGGGCTATGAGGACAGCGCAGACCCACACCTCCTCCATGTTGCAGGTGCAGTTGCCTATTCAAATGAAGGTTCACTTAATACAAACGGAAGCCGCTTCTTTATTGTCACAGGTGAAAAGCTCACTCAGGACGAGGTCGACGAGATAGAGTCCTACGGCTACGAATTCTCCAAAAGCGAAAAGGAGCTCTACACCGAGTACGGCGGTGTACCGTGGTTCGACGGGAGCTATACGGTCTTCGGTCAGGTCTTTGACGGACTGGATATCATCTTCGATATCCAGAACTGCGAAGTTGACGAAAACAATAAGCCCAAGAAGGACATTGTCATCGAGAAGATGACCGTCACCAAGTATAACGGAGAGGATGTCCGCTGGCATCTTTCCGACTATGAATGACAGCTTTCAAGCTAAGGCTTGATGATTTATATTATCGGCGTCTTATGCCGAGGAACAAAAGAAAGAAATTCGGGAGCAGATATAAATAACCCGAAAAATAAGGAGAGAAAATATTTGGATAAGTTTGTTATAAAAGGCGGAAGACGCCTTGAAGGTGAAGTTACCATCAGCGGTGCAAAGAATGCAGCTGTTGCTATCCTGCCCGCAGTGATCCTTTCGGACGAGCCCTGCGTTATCGAGAACGTTCCCTACATCAGCGATGTAAGGATATGCATCCGCATACTCAAGGAAATGGGTGCGGAGGTCACAAACGTAGGCAAGGACGCTTACAGGATCGATCCCACAACTATCAATAAGTTCTGCGTTCCTTATGAGTACGCAAGAAAAATGCGTGCTTCCTACTATTTCCTCGGAGCGCTCCTCGGCAAGTTCAACAAGGCAAGAGTTTCAATGCCCGGCGGATGTCCCTTAGGAGACCGCCCCATCGACCAGCACCTGAAGGCTTTCACAGCTCTGGGCGCAAAGTATACCCTCAGTCAGGGCATGATCGACCTTACCTCAGACAAGCTCTCGGGCAGCCAGATCTTCTTCGATGTGGTAACTGTGGGCGCGACTATGAACGCTATGCTGGCTGCCGTAAAGGCAGAGGGCCTCACCGTCATAGAGAATGCGGCTAAGGAGCCCCATATCGTTGACCTTGCAAACTTCCTCAACTCCATGGGAGCAAATATCATGGGCGCAGGTACAGACGTCATCAAGATCAGAGGCGTAGAGCACCTCCACGGTACTACCTACGCTGTTATCCCCGACCAGATCGAGGCAGGTACATTCATGGTGGCTGTTGCAGCTACAAAGGGCGATGTGCTCATCAAGAACGTTATCCCCAAGCACCTTGAGTCCATCACAAAGAAGCTTGAGAAAATAGGCGTAAACATAGAACAGTTCGATGACAGCATCAGGGTATGGGTAGACGGTCCCCTTGTAAAGACCAATGTAAAGACCGCTCCTCACCCCGGATTCCCAACGGATATGCAGTCTCAGATAGCTACTCTCCTCTGTCTTGCAGAGGGAACCAGCATCATCACCGAGAATATCTGGGAGCAGCGCTTCCGCTACGTTGACGAGCTGAGAAGAATGGGCGCCGATATCACCGTAAACGGCAAGGTAGCTCTTATCGAGGGCACCGGCAAGCTCATGGGAGCTCCCGTAAAGGCGTGTGACCTCAGAGCAGGTGCTGCACTTATCATCGCAGGACTGGCTGCAAGCGGCGTCACCGAGATCGAGGATATCTACCATATCGAGCGCGGCTATGACTGCATGGAGGGCAAGCTCCGTGCGCTGGGCGCAGATATCGAAAAGGTCAGCGTTCCCGACAAGGCTGAGGACTCAAAGCCCGATAACGCCAAGGCTGCTGTTTAATAAGTATCACGGCTGCTGCACAACAGTGCGGCAGCTTTTTCATCTGTCTGCATGGGAGCACGCTCTGCGCGCCCCCTGTTTTTATGACCTCACACAAGGAGTTTTATGAAGGATAATAAAGGATTATACAAAAAACTGTTTACCATAGTGGCGCCTATCGCCTTCCAGTACATGATGTCGTCACTGGTTTCGGCGTCGGACGCCTTTATGCTGGGCTTTCTTGATCAGGACTCACTGTCCGCCTCATCACTGGCAGGACAGATAGCCTTCGTGTACAGCCTGTTCTTCGGAGCATTCGTGGCAGGCTGCGGAGTCCTCGCTGCCCAGTACTGGGGCAAAAAGGATCAGCGTACTGTTGAGGAGGTCCTTGCCATAACCATGCGCTATTCCCTTATAATAGGCGCACTTTTCTCACTGGCAGCCGCTTTGCTGCCGCGGCAGATAATGCACATCTTCACATCTGACAGCAACCTCATCAGCCTCGGCGCAGTATATCTGCGTACTGTGGCAGCTTCCTACCTGCTGGCAGGCTTCTCGCAGGCTTATTTCGGTATTATGAAGGTCTGTGACCGCGCAGGGCTCAGCTCCCTTATAGGCAGCCTTGCGGTGGTGCTGAATATTGCTCTCAACGGCTGTCTCATCTTCGGAGTGGGACCATTCCCCGAAATGGGCATCGCAGGAGCAGCTCTCGCCACGGTCATCACCCGTGCTTTTGAATGCGTGTTCATACTCTTTGTCATCGGCATGAAGAAATGTCCGCCTCTGCGGCTGAAACTCATGCTGCGGTCAAGGACTCCCCTCCTCCACAGGGACTACATACGCTATACACTTCCCCTGCTGCTCAATCAGCTGGGCTGGGGCGGCGGAGTCACCATGTACTCCGTTATCATGGGGCATCTTGGCTCTGACGCAACTGCGGCAAACTCCATAGCAGGCATAGTCCGCAGCATAATCGCCAGCCTTTGCTGGGGAATCGCCTCGGGCGTGGGCATCATCATCGGCGGTATGCTCGGCAGAGATGAAAAAGAGGAAGCCAAAAAGGCAGGCGGCAGCTTCGTTCGCTTCTCCATATGGATAGGCGCAGCCTCGGGAGTGGTCATACTGGCACTTACGCCACTGCTCATGAGGTTCATCACTCTCGCTCCACAGGCGCAGTTCTATCTGAAGTATATGCTGTTCATGGCAGCTTATTATATAATCGGCAACTCCCTGAACTCCACCATAATCTCGGGAATATTCCCCGCAGGCGGCGACACGAGGTTCGGCATGATATGCGATATCGTAACGCTCTGGTGCGTGGTGGTGCCCATGGGAATGATAGCAGCCTTCCTGCTGAAGCTCCCTGTGCTTGCGGTGGCGTTTATTCTCACCCTTGACGAGTTCGTGAAGATACCCGCGGTATACAAGCACTACATGAAGTACAAGTGGGTCAGCAATATCACACGATAAACAAGACTTCAACGCCATGCCGTAATTATTGGAATTTAACACCGAAAGTGTTAAATTCCGAAGCCCTTAGCCTTTAGCTTTTAGCCATCAGTAAGCGGCTTCGCCGCTTTATTATCGGGCGGCGGAACGCCGCCCCTACATCAGGCTAACGGCTAATGGCTATGGGCTAACGGCTTAAATCATAATTTAGCTCCACTAAATTATGATTTATCGAAATAAACACAAAGCCCCTGAACGTGACAAGACGCTCAGGGGCAAATTTTATATATGGGCTTGGCTCAGTTCTTCGCTTTTTTCTCATGCTGCGAGATTATGAGCCTTATGGAGTTGTACAGATAGGGCTTCAGCTCCACAAGGGAACATGGCTCCTTATAGAGTATCGCCGAATAGCAGGTGGAGCTCACCAGCTCGATTATCATGAAAAGCATTATCTCGGGGTCGCGGAAGCCGTTTGGCGCCTCCGACAGCATCTGATAGTACACCTCCGAGAAGTTGATGTCGTCCTCGGAAACAGGTGTTGTGATAGCGTTCTTGAATATGCCCCAGCTGAGATTTTTCGATATGAATGTGAGCAGGGACTGGTTATTGTTGAGCTGATTTATGATATTGTCGATTATCCTTATGAGCCTTTCCTCAAAGGGAAGGTCATTGATAGTGTCGCCAAGCTCTCTGAGCGCCGTCTTGAAAAGCTGGCTGGACTTGTGGGACACAAGCTTGTTGCGGATGTCATATTTGTCCTTGAAATAAAGGTAGAACGTGCCCTTTGCCACTCCTGCCTTGTTCACGATGTCGGTTATGGAAGTCTTGCTGAAGCCCTTTGTGGTAAAAAAATCAAAAGCTGTTTTCAGCAGCGAATTCTCCTTCAGCTTTTTATTAAGGTCGACCTTTCCCATGTTTACACACCTTTCCTGAGGATGTACGGAGCGTCCCCCACCGTTCCATTATTTTTTCCGCTTTGCAGTTACATCATAATTATTATAGCCCGAAAAATCGGCTGTGTCAAGGCTGTAAAATTGACCAACCGTCAGCCCTGACAAAAGAGAAATTTGTGCAGGCATACAAAAATATGACCGAAAGTCATTTTTTCACTTCGTTGCAGTTGACTAACGGTCATTTTTGTAATATACTAAGGTATAACAAATAAAACGGACGCATATTGAGTGTCCGCGGCAGACTGTGCGTATCTGTTCATTCCCGACAGATCAGCCCATTTTTCTCCTAAAGGTATTTCCCGACTGTCCCTCAGCTTCCGACGGGGACAGTCTCCTGCACAGAGCTGCGGACCTTCAATATGCGCCCGTAAAAAATGATAAGAAGGGATGATAAGATGCTTAAATTCGGTGAATGGATAGCTAAGCACAGAGTGCTGATACTCATTATCGCAGTGCTCCTGCTTATTCCTTCGGCTATAGGTTATATCAACACCCGTGTGAACTACGATATACTCTCCTATCTGCCAAAGGACATAAATACAATGATAGGTCAGGATATACTCAAGGAGGACTTCGGTCAGGGCGGCTTCTCTCTGGTAATGGTGGAGGGAATGAGCGACAAGGATGTTGCGGAGACTGCCGACAAAATATCGGCGATAGACCACGTTTCCGACGTCATATGCTATCAGTCCATGACGGACTGCAAGATACCCATGGAGATACTCCCCGAGAATATCTACGACTTCTTCAACAAGGGCGACACCACCATGATGGCGGTATTCTTCGATGATACCACCTCGGGCGACGGAACTCTCGCCGCTGTTGAGGAGATGAGGAACATCACCTCGAAGCAGTGCTTCATCAGCGGTATGTCCGCCATCACTCTCGATATGAAGAAACTCACTCAGAGCGAGACCCTCATCTATGCGGTCATCGCCGTTATACTCACAAGCATAGTCCTTACATTGACTATGGACTCCTTCCTCATTCCCGTATTCTTCATGCTCAGCATAGGCTTTGCGGTAGTGTGGAACTTAGGCTCAAACATCGTTCTCGGTGAGATATCCTTTATCACACAGGCTCTGGCAATGGTGCTCCAGCTTGGCGTCACCATGGACTACTCCATCTTCCTGTGGCACAGCTACAAGGAGCAGCTCACTCACTTCCCCGACAGCAAGCAGGAGGCTATGGCACACGCTATCGCAGCAACTATAACCTCCGTTGTGGGAAGCTCCTTCACCACAGTTGCGGGCTTCCTTGCAATGTGCTTCATGACCTTCACACTTGGTCTTGATCTCGGAATAGTTATGGCAAAGGGCGTTGTATGCGGCGTTATCT
This sequence comes from Ruminococcus flavefaciens, assembly GCF_900116855.1. Lineage (GTDB taxonomy): Bacteria > Bacillota > Clostridia > Oscillospirales > Ruminococcaceae > Ruminococcus > Ruminococcus flavefaciens_R. The sequence goes on along the minus strand of NZ_UETD01000005.1, from coordinate 20,052 downwards.
CCTGCGTAACAGTGCTTCCCTCAATGATACTCATATTCGAGAAGGCTATTGCAAAGACATCTCACAGGGACTTCCTTCCCTCATTCAGCCGCACCTCGTCTTTCATCGTAAAGCACTCATGGGTATTCCTTACACTGGGTATAGTTCTGCTTATACCTGCGGTCTTCGGCAACAACCACTACGATGTTTACTACAAGCTGGACAGCACTCTCCCCAAGACCCTTGACAGCGTTATCGCCAACACCAAGCTGGCTGAGGAGTACAACATGAACAGCACCCACATCCTTATGGTGGACTCTCATATGAGCGCAAAGGACGCTGACAGAATGCTCAGCGAGATAAAAAAGACTGACGGCGTTCAGTTCGCCGCAGGCTTCAATTCACTGGTGGGACCTGCTATCCCCGAGGAGGCTGTTCCCGAGGAGATAAAGAGTATCCTCAAGAGCGATAAGTGGCAGATAATGCTGATAGGCTCGGAATACGAGGTAGCCTCCGACGAGGTAAACGAGCAGATCTCAGACCTGAACACCATTGCCCAGAGGTATGACCCCGAGGCTATGCTCATAGGTGAGGCGCCTGCCACAAAGGACCTCATCACCATTACCGACAGGGACTTCAAAATAGTAAACTTCCTGTCCATTGCGGCTATATTCCTTATCATAGCCTTTACATTCAAGTCGGTAACACTTCCTGTGATACTGGTCTCCGTAATAGAGCTGGCTATCATGATAAATCTGGGCGCCGCCTACTACACAGGTTCAAGGCTGTCATTCATCGCTCCCATCGTTATAGGAACTATACAGCTGGGCGCTACGGTAGACTACGCGATACTCATGACCACAAGATACCGCACCGAGAGAAGCAGCGGTCAGGCAAAGAAAAATGCTATCGGTATCGCTCTCAGCACCTCCATAAAATCGGTCATCACTTCGGCACTGGGCTTCTTCGCCGCAACCGTAGGCGTTGCCCTCTACTCCGATATCGGTCTTATCTCGGAGCTGTGTATGCTCCTTGCAAGAGGCGCTCTCATCTCAATGGTGATAGTAATAACCGTGCTGCCCTCCATGTTCATGGTATTCGACAAGCTCATTTGCAGGACCAGCGCAGGCTTTTCACCTAAAAGAAAGGCGCAGGGCAAGCGCCGCCATATTTTCGGAACAGTGTGATATAAAGGAGAGATAGATATGAAAAAGATAAACAAGATCCTTACAGCTCTGGTGGCAGCTGCTGTTTCCGCAGGAGCTACGGGCTCCATCGCTTACGCAAAGAACAGCGACAAAAATACAGAAGCTCCCAAAAAGTCCGTAAAGACATCAGCCGACAGCGAGGCTGCCTCAAGGCAGAGCAACGGCGAGAACGCATACAAGGACGAGACAGTTTACGTCCTCTGCAACAGCGATTCCTCCGTGAAGAACGTGGTGGTAAGCGACTGGCTGAAAAATTCTCCCGCTCTGGTGAATATCTCCGATATCTCCGACCTGAGCAATATCGTCAACGTAAAGGGCGACGAGGAATTCGAGCTCAGCGGCGAGAACCTCAGCTGGGAGGCTGACGGCAGCGATATCTACTACAAGGGCAATTCCGACAAGGAGCTCCCCGTGGACGTTACCATGGAGTACTTCCTTGACGGCAAGAAAATGGCTCCCGAGGAAATAAAGGGCAAGAGCGGACACCTCGTTATCCGCTGGACATACAAGAACAATCAGAAAGTTACAAAGAATATAGGCGGCGAGGAGAAGGAGCTGTATGTTCCTTTCATGGCTGCCAGTGCCGCTGTACTCAGCACAGACAAATACATAAATGTTGAGGTCACAAACGGCAAGGTGATCTCAGACGGCTCAAAGCTCATCGCTGTGGGCATGGCATTCCCGGGGCTGGGCGAAAGTCTGGCTCTTGACAAGATAGAGGGCATGAGCATAGAGGTCCCCGAAAGCTTCGAGATATCCGCAGACGTTACGGATTTTGAGATGAATACCTCCGTGACAGTGGTCTCCAACGAGATATTCTCACAGCTTGACGTTGACAATGCAGCCGACTTCGGCGACCTGAAGGATAAGCTGAAGGAGCTCAGTGACGGTGCGGAGAAGCTCTCCGACGGCACAGCAGCTCTCTATGACGGCGTAAAGCAGCTCTCGGGCGGTGCAGGAGACCTTACAGACGGTATCGACAAGCTCCTTGCAGGCTCTCTGGAGCTGAAAAACGGCGCGTCAGAGCTTGACAGCGGCGCAAAGAAAATAACCGACGGCGCAAAGACTCTCTCCGACTCCACAGGCACATTCGCAAGCGGTCTGGGCAGCGCTAAGGACGGCTCTGCACAGCTGAAAGACGGTCTGGGACAGGTAAGCAGCGGCGCTTCCGACTTAGCTAATGGTCTGGGCAGCGCTAAGGAGGGCTCATCGGCACTGGTAGGCGGCTTCTCAAAGGTGACCGCAGGCGCTGACGCTCTCAGCAGCGGACTCAAGGACGCAAAGGCAGGCTCGGACGCTCTTACCGCAGGCTTCAAGCAGGTGGACGACGGCGCAGCTGCTCTCACAGCAGGCGCAGGTACGCTCTCGGGCGGCGTTGGAGCTCTCACAGACGGCAGCAAGCAGGTAAAGGACGGCTCCGCACAGCTTTCACAGGGCGCAGCTGCTCTCAGCGACGGTGCCGCACAGCTCAGCACTTCCGCAGGACAGCTCTCGGAGGGCATTGCCTCCGCAAAGACAGGAGCTGACTCCCTTGCAGAGGGTATCGGCTCAGCCAAGACAGGTGCAGACCAGCTTGCAGGCGGCGCGGCAGCCCTTACGGACGGAGCTTCACAGCTGGGCGCAGGAATAGCTCAGGCAGGGGCTTCCCTTGATACCACAATAGCCGCTAACGAGCAGGCTCTCGCGGCATTGCAGGCATTATATCAGCAGTCTCCCTCACAGGAGCTTGCTGTTGCAATAGGCACATTACAGCAGACCATAGACGGTCAGAAGCAGATATCAGCCTCTATGGCTGAGGGCGGACAGCTCAGCGCAGGTGCAGTTTCACTCCAGACAGGAGCACAGCAGCTCTCGGGCGGTCTGGGACAGCTCAGTGCAGGTCTGGAGACCGCACAGAACGGCTCGGCAGCTTTACAGAGCGGTCTCGGCACTCTCGATGAGGGCGGAAAGGCTCTCTCCGCAGGAGCACAGCAGCTCTCGGGCTCTACCGCACAGCTTTCAAAGGGCGCAGCAGACCTTAACACGGGAGCAGCTGCCCTCGACACAGGCATAGGCACTCTCGCAGGGGGCAGCACCGAGCTCATCGGCGGTCTGGACTCCCTCGTAAAGGGTCTCACACAGCTCAGCAGCGGCAACGCTTCACTGAATGACGGCCTCGGAAAGCTCTCAGTCGGTGCAGTTGACCTGACAGGCGGTCTCGGACAGCTCTCTGACGGTGCTTCTGCACTGGACAGCGGTCTTGCTCAGCTTTCGCAGGGCTCACTCACTCTGAACGGCGGTCTTGGACAGCTCTCAGACGGCGCTGCAACTCTGGACGGCGGTCTTGCTCAGCTCTACGGCGGAAGCACTCAGCTGTCTGGCGGTGCAAAGACTCTCTATGACTCACTGAAACAGCTCAGCGCAGGTGCAGCAAAGCTGTCGGGCGGCTCGGGAGAGCTATACAACGGCATAGGCACTCTCAGCTCGGGCAGCACTGAGCTCATAGGCGGCGTAGGCAAGCTTGAAAGCGGCGCAAAGGAGCTCAACGACGGCATGATAAAGTTCAACGACGAGGGCATTTCCGTGCTCACGGGAGCCGTTGACAAGAACCTCCCCGAGATCATCGACACTCTCAAGGCTCTCAGGGACGCTTCCCGCGATTACAACAGCTATTCGGGCATTTCCGATAAAATGGACGGCAGCGTGAAGTTCATCTATCTCGTTGACGGTACAAAATAAACCGACGCTGATATAAAAATTCAAGCCATAGTATTTCTGATGTGTGATCGGAAGTACTATGGCTTTTCTGTTGACAGGTTTACGCCATTAGCTAAGGGCTAAGGGCTAAGGGCTCAAATCATAATTTTGCTCCGCAAAATTATGATTTATCACAGGTATCCGTATGCGCCGGATTTTGACATCTCTCCCCTCTTGCTGTATAATAGTATGGCGGACTGAAAAAAGTTTTCAGAAAAGTGAAACCTTTCCCGCCGCAGATGTGTATTATGAGTGTAAAGGTCCTGACGACCTCCCACGAAACGTTTCTAAAAGGAAGACAGAAAGCTATGACTGACGATAAATTCTTATGGGCATATGAAAAGTTCAGAAATACGGTCTATTCCGTCATATTCAGCTATGTGCGCAATACAGAGGACGCCTCCGAGCTTTCGCAGGATACCTTCATAAAGCTATACACATACGACGGCGGCTTCGACTCCGACGAGCACATGAAAGCATGGCTCATCAGGGTCGCTATAAACAGCTGCAACAATCACTTCCGAAGCAGAAAACATATCTCTGCATCCCCTATCCCCGATGACATACCCTCGGAGGAGATGCACGAGACCGACGAGATCATCAGCATCGTCATGAAGCTCCCCGAAAAATACCGCATACCTATACACCTGTTTTACTACGAGGAATACAGCATTGCGGAAATAGCAAAGATACTGGAGCTCCCCGAGGCTACCGTGAAAACAAGGCTCAAAAGGGGCAGGGACAAGCTGAAAAATACTCTGAGAAAGGAAGACTGGCTGTGAGCGATAACAAATACAAAAAGGCAATGAACGACGTATGTGACAGGAATTTCAATGTATCGGCTGCGGAAATGCTGGAAAAAGCACGTTCCGCCGCTCCCACGGAAAGGAATATCACTATGACAGGCACAAGTAAAAAACATCTCATCGGAAAATTCATCGGCGCGGCAGCTGCCTGCGTCATCATATCGGGAACAGCCGCTTCGGCTATGGGCTACGGACCTCTGGGCGACAGTTTCCGCCGTTTCTTCGGCAAGGACGAGACCACCGCAGAGATAATCGACGAGGGTCACTACTGCGAGTTAGGTCAGGACATCACCGACGGCAGCTTCACCGTAATGCTTGACTCCGTAACAGGCGACCGCTCCTCACCGAAGCTGCTGTTCGAGGTGACTGTAAATGATGAGGAGCTTGCTGCAAAGAACGACAGGCTGCACCTCTTTGCCTATATCCTCGACGAGGACACCTATCAGAACCGCCTTGATGATTACGGTATGTGGGACGCATGGGGCGAAAAGGACCCCGAGGTCAGCAATATGTACCACGTCTGCATGGACGGTCCTGCAACATTCATGATAAACAACGCCGATGTCCTTGCGGCGGTAAAGCAGATAAGCTTTGAAAATGACCCTGTGAACCGCAAGTTCGACTATGATGTGGATATGGAGTTCCGCTTCACTGTCCCCGAGCAGGCTCTCAAGGAGACCGCTTATGAATACTACGACGATATCACCATAAGCAGCGGCAATGTCGATTACGAGCTGTTCTATGCCGAATTCGGCGCATACGATTCTCTGCTCAAGGTAAAGTACGACTTTCTGGGCACAGACCTTGCAGGCGGCGAGACCGACTACTATCAGGTAGCAGATAAGTTTGACAAGGACTGGCATGAGCTTGCGGGGAACTTCATTCTCACCGTTGACGGCGTGGAATATGAGCCCAAAGAAATGGGCTACAGCTACTGCGATACAGAGGGAGAAGCCTTCGACGCAGGAAAGTGCAGCACATGGATGACCTTCCCCAGCGTGGACTTCACCTCCGCTGAAAGCGTGACCCTCACCGTAAACGGACAGGTCTACGACCTCAAATAAACATGATATAGTAAAAAGCGGCACAGTAAAGGCGGTACTCTTATAGAAGTTTTACAAGTGATATTGAGGAAAACCCTTTTGAAAAAGGGTTCTTCCTCAAACTCCTTTCCTAAAACTTTCAGCATTAAATTTAGCCCCAACAGGGCGCTCTCAGTATTATTACTGATTTTCACATCTTGTGTGGAGCGCCCTGTCGGGGCTAAATTCAGTTATAAAGTCTTTGGAAAAATGGAGCTTGGGGGTGACTCCCCACAGTGTGGGGAGATGTCACGCAGTGACAGAGGGGACCGCCTCCGTCAGAGGAAGAACCTTTCCTCAGAAAGGTTTTTTCCTCCAATAATTACATATAAACTTCTATATAAGTACTACTCTTAAAACTGTGCCGCTTTCATTTTATTGATTCTTTTTCACCATATTGCACCTGCCCCACAGCTCGTCGCCGTAGGGAAAGGCATCGGGAGTTGTGTGCCTCTCGGCAAAGCCTGCGCTCTCGTAGCACTTCCGCGCTCTCTCGTTGACAGTGAACACATTTAGCTGAACCGCCTCCGCTTTAAGTATCTCAAAGCAGTACCTTGCGGTAAGCTCTATCATTTCCTTTCCATAGCCCTTGCCACGCTGTGCAGGGTCCACTATGACAAATGCAAGCATCGCCTCATTGCTCTCCATGTTTATGGAAGTGCATATAAAGCCCACTGTCTCCCCCTCGTCTGTTACGGCAACAAAGGGGCAGTCGCCGTGTTTATCGTACATAGCCGTAAGGAAATCGCTGAAGGCGTCCTTCTCCATGGGAAAGGGAGCGTGGTTTGCGCTCCACATGGCGTTGGTGCGTTCATCGGCGACCCATTCCTTTATGGCGTCGAAGTCGCGGCTGTGGACGTATGGTCTCAGTCTCATAGCAAAACCTCTCGTTCAATTCATGATTATTCTGTCCGCTGATGCGGATAAAAAAGCAGGGACCGGCGTCCTCGACAGCCCATTATTTAGATTACATTTAAGGGACGTCGGGGACGCCGTCCCCTACAATGATATTATGTTATATATTTCGTTGGGCGCCGGCGCCCATATTTTATCCTCACTGCTTACTTCTTTGAAGCTGCTCTCTGGAAGCACTTCACTATCTCAACAATAGGAAGAATGCAGAAACCTGCAAGGAATGCCCAGAGGTAGTTCATACCCGAAAGTGCTGACAGTGAGAAGATATTTCTCAGTGCAGGGATAAAAAGTATCGGCAGTGTGAGAACTGCGGAGAGTGCGATAGCACCGATGAGTACCTTGTTGTGCTTCTTCATGGTGAAGACAGAGCCCTTGAGGCTTCTCATGTTCCATGCGTGTATCATCTCACATACACAGAGGGTGATGAATGCCATGGTCATGCCTGCGCCGTGTCCCTCGCTCTGATATCCGATAACGTAGGACACAAGGGTGAGAGCTGCGATAACAGTACCCTGCCAGAGCAGATTTATTCCCAGACCGTCAGAGAAGATGTGTGAGTTGCTGCTTCTGGGCTTTCTGGACATTATTCCGTCCTCGGCAGGCTCCATACCCAGCGCGATAGCGGGGAAGCAGTCTGAGATGAGGTTTATCCAGAGCAGATGTACGGGGTTGAATATTACGAATGAACCGTCTGTAAGTCCTGCAAGACCCAGTGTTGCGATAAGTATGCAGAGCACCTCGCTGAGGTTGCTGGAGAGCAGGAACTGTATTGCCTTACGGATATTGTCGTAGATACGTCTGCCTTCCTCGACAGCACCTACGATGGTAGCGAAGTTGTCATCGGTGAGCACCATATCAGCAACATTCTTGGTAACGTCGGTACCTGTGATACCCATACCAACGCCGATATCGGCACTCTTGATGGAGGGGGCGTCGTTTACGCCGTCGCCTGTCATGGCGGTGGTCATGCCCTTCTTGCGCCATGCATTTACGATACGCACCTTGTGCTCGGGCTGTACACGGGCATAAACACTGTAATCCTCAACGTGAGCGTTGAACTCATCATCGGGTATCTTTGAGAGCTCTGCACCTGTGAGAGCCTGCTGACCGTTTCCGAGGATACCAAGCTCCTTTGCGATGGCAACGGCTGTATCCCTGTGGTCGCCTGTTATCATTACGGGACGTATTCCCGCTGAGCGGCAGAGACCGATAGCGTCCTTTACCTCCGGACGAACGGGGTCTATCATACCTGTCATGCCTATATAGATGAGCTCGCGCTCAAGTCCCTCTGGTGAGATATCATCGGGGATCTCGTCGTACTCGCGGTAAGCTGCAAGGAGAACTCTCAGAGCCTGATCAGCCATCTCCTTATTTCGGCGGAGTATCTCAAGTCTGTCGGACTCGGTCATTATGCGTACTCCGCCCTCCTTGATCATGTGTGTGCAGTTCTTCAGCACCTCATCGGGAGCGCCCTTTGTGTACTGTACAAAGCCCTTTTCGGTCTTGTGTACGGTAGTCATCATCTTTCTCAGTGAGTCGAAGGGAGCCTCGGCAACACGGGGCGTTGCAGCCTCAAGCTCGTACTTTTTAAGTCCGCACTTGTGTGCATAAGCCACGAGGGCAGCCTCTGTGGGCTCACCTGTTACTGTGTCGTCGGAATTGAGCTGAGCGTCACAGCAAAGTGCCATAGCCTTTGCAAGGAGCTCCTTGTCGTCTGTATTCTCCTGAACCACAGTCATCTTGTTCTGTGTCAGGGTACCTGTCTTATCGGAGCATATTACCTGAGCGCAGCCCAGAGCCTCAACGGCTGTAAGGCGGCGGATTATAGCTCCGCGCTTTGACATATTTGTAACGCCGATGGAGAGAACTACCGTAACGACCGCAGCAAGTCCCTCGGGGATAGCGGCAACTGCAAGGCTTACGGCGATCATGAAGGATTCAAGGAAGCCGGGCAGTGTGATAGTGCCGTTCTTCACAAGCATCTGAACGATGTTGAGTCCGAGGATGATAACGCAGATAACGAGTACTGCGATAGAGAGTATCTTGCTGAGCTGGTCAAGGCTCTTCTGGAGAGGAGTCTCATCATCATCAGCTTCTGCGATAGCGCCTGCTATCTTACCCATCTCGGTCTTCATGCCTGTTGCGACTACAACGGCGTCGGCACGGCCGTAGGCGATGCTGCTTCCCATGTAGAGCATATTCTTTCTGTCGCCGAGAGGTACATCCTCGCCCTCGAGGACACGGCTTTCCTTCTCGGAGGGAACGCTCTCGCCCGTCAGTGCAGACTCCTCTGCCTTGAGGGCTGCGGCTTCGAGTATACGGCAGTCAGCAGGGACGTTGTCGCCTGCCTCAAGGGTGATCACATCACCGGGAACAAGGTCTGAGCTGGGGATAACAATGAGCTCTCCCGAGCGGTACACCTTGCTCTGTGCGGCGCTCATTGCCTGAAGTGCCTCTATGGCTGACTCGGCTTTGTTCTCCTGATATACTCCGAGAACAGCGTTTGCCAGCACTACGAAAAGGATTATGAAAACGTCAGCTTCAAGCTTGCCCTCAGAGATAATGCCTGTTACAGCCGATATCACAGCGGCTGCGATAAGTACGATTATCATCGGGTTCTTGAACTGCTCTATGAACCTTGCAAGCAGCGTAGGCTTGGGGGGCTCGTCAAGCTTGTTCTTTCCAATTGTTTCAAGTCTTTTTGCGGCTTCTTCCGCGGTAAGTCCCGAAGCGGAGCTGTTTACTTCTTTGAGCACAGCCTCGGTGGTTTCAAGATAATGCTTCATGATTTTCCTCCCATATCTCCCTGCGTCATACAAAAAAAGCGTAAACGCGCTTTTACGGGCGCAGAATTACATCATCAAACAGATAATATTTTATCATCTACGGCTCAAAAAGTCAAGATATATCGGTGAACAGACTGTGACAGAATTGTGACATCACGGTGAAACAGATATATTTTGCCTTTGGGTGCTCCACGGACACGCCCACAGGGCTTTCCTTTAAAAGTGAAGGAGCCCGTTCCGGCTGAGAACGGGCTCCTTCACTGGGGGAGCTGAAGCGGGACTCCCCATATGAAAAATCACTGTATGATATACTGCGAAACAAGCGAATGAAAGGAAATTCTGAAAAAATATACTTTCAAGCGTTTTTTTGGTATATAGAGATGGTTTATTTTAAGAGAGATCTGAAAGCGTAGGGTTCACTGTTTGTTCCGAATAAGTAATGCCATTACAATGATCATCACCGAAAAAAGATTTCTGACGGGAAAAACCGTCTGCCTCCTTATGAAGGCAGGTGATTTTTTCCGTTAGGGGATATGATATATGTTATGAAAGCTGTTGGTGCGATCAAGCGTTCAGGCGGTATCACTATGATACCTTTGTGCAGTCACTCTGAATTATGACCGTATGCCCATTAATTAGGTCCGTCGCCCGAAAAGGTGACTGCGCAATCATCTGCCTGTCCGATCGATCTGTTTCAGGAATAGCTCTGAGACTGTGTCGGATTGTTAGCTGAAACTGTTAGCGGCATTTGCTGGGTGGCAGCATTGGTGCGATAATTGTTGCTCGGCGTACCATGGATAACATACGCTTCTGTTAGTGTGACTGTAGGACGTTTTTGTAAAGGAAAAAATGCAAGTGAAGTGTTGAGAATAGTAGTGTTGATATTATCAGATAAAATAATATGTAAGGTAGTGTTTAGAATTTTCTGAGTTTTCTGAGATCTTTTGGGGGGTCAAGCTGGTTAAGCCACCATGTGCATGCTGAATTAGCATTCTGCTCGGCAGCCTTTACCGATCTTGATACGATAGATTTCATTATTTTTGCCTTGACAGTGTTTAGGTTTTTCTTCATGACAAGAAATTCCTCCTGAGTAAATGATATGCGGGCACCTTCGGGTCGACGCCTAATTATTATATTTCGGATTTTCCAAAAGTCAATAACTTTGCACTAAACGCCGTTTATTTGCATTTTTATCCCGTGAAAAGTAAAAACCGACCGTTATTCGGTCGGTTTTTCGTTAGCCTCGGTATCTGGTATAGGTATCAGGAGCTCGGTGATGAACATATCTTCCTCGGTGTGAACATTGAAGCTTCCGCTGTATTTCAGACAGGCGCTCCTTATATTTGAAAGTCCTATGCCCTGATGGAGCTCCTTTGTGCTCCTGAAGCCCTTCTCCACGTCGGGCGCCACATTTGCAAAGGTATTCTCCATATATATGAATACGAAGTAGTTGCGTCGGGTTATGGACAGCCATACCCTGCGCTTGTCCTCGGGAAGCTCCTCGCAGGCTTCAAAGGCGTTGTCCAGCATATTCGAGAATATGGCAGTGATATCCAGATTTGATATAAAGTCTATCCTTGTGAACTCCGCGTCCACCCGGAAGTCAACGTTCATCTTCTCTGCGGCATCGAGCTTGTTGTTGATGACCACGGTCAGAATAGAGCTGTCGCATTCAAAACGGGGCATGAGCTTGTTCAGCTCAGCGTTGAGCAGGTCCTTGTAGCGCTCAGCCTCATCTGCCTTGTTGGAGTTTATAAGCCCCTCCAGCGACGAGATATGCTTCCTTACGTCGTGTATGACGCGCCTTGAAGCGGCATATTTCTCGTTAAGCTCCTTATAGGCGTTGAGCTGGAGCATGGACTGCTGTGTTACCAGTTCAAGCTCCTTTTCGGTCTGATAGGCTCGGGAGATCATCCTTATGAGGTATGCCAGATAAAGGTCCAGCGAAAGGAAGGTCAACAGAATGACTACTATCTCCCACCTTGAGTTTGACGAGCTTATCTTGTCGTTGAGGTACTGGAAAAGAAGTATCTCTCCTATCATAAGTACGAGGAACATGAGGAACTCATGGGTCCTTATATTATTCATGCCCTTGCCTGCAACTATGAGCAGGAAGCACTTCGCCACGGCTATCATGACTATCCAGCTCAATATAGTAGCCGCTAAGAAAAGTACGGGGCTGAACTTTATGTCCTCTGTCGTGACATTCAGCATGAACGCAAGCATAAGCGTCGAGAGCATCTCGACTATGCTCGATGTTATCATGTATATGGCATCATAGATGAGAAAGACCTTCCCCGGCGGCTTGTAGAAAACCAGATTTACCAGTATGAGCAGTACGAATGCGGTGATGAACTTGACTATGGGTATATCTATCATGTTGAGGGCGCCCTTGCTGATGGATATTGCACCGATTATCAGTATCTTCTTCAGCAGTGAGAGCTCCCTTGAGGTATATAGCTTGTCGAATATTATCAGCGTGAATATGTACATACCCGCTGCCGATATAGTGTATAGTAAAAAAAACATAGTCTTATCCCTGTCTGATATAGTTCTTGATGAAACGGCTGAACTCGTTGTGGAATTCCTTTAGTTTTTTCTGTGCAACGGGCACTTCTATGCCGTTTGTGGTGTATAGTGTGAAGTTGTTGAGCTTGTCTATATGCTCCATATTGACAATGAAGCTCTTGTGGGGCGAGACAAAGTTCTCTGAGTCAACAAGGGCGAATATATCCGAAAGGCTTCCTTTTATGCGGTATTTCTCGGACTTTGTATACACGGTTATCCGTCGGTTTCCCGTATACTCAAAGGCGTAGATATTTTTCAGACTGAGCAGGAGCGGTCCGTCCTCGCCTTTGAGCTGGATGACTGCTTCCTTTTCGGCATTCTCGGTGAGATACCGTGAAAGCTCGCCGAGAACGCTGTAAATGCGCTCCTTGTCAAAGGGCTTCACCACGAAATCAAAGGGGTGGACAGCGTAGCTTCGCAGGGCGAACTCCGAATGATTGGTGACATATACTATCCTTGCCTTTTTGTCTATCTCGCGGAAGAGCTGTGCGGTCTTGAGACCGTCGATGCCTCCCATTTCGATATCGAGGAATATAAGGTCAAAGCTGAGCTTTGTTTCAAGGAGCTTTTCTCCGCCCCTGAAGCTGTGTACGTCGTATTCTACCGAGTGTTCATGGCTGTATTCCGAGATGCATTCCTTTATTGCATCTATCATTTCCTTATCGTCGTCACATATTGCAATGTTTATCATTATATCGCTCCTTTCCTGTATGAGAGCCTGCCTAAAGCAAGGAATACCCCTGTGAACAGCAGTGCCATAGCTGCCGGAAGCATGAGCTTGTAAGCACCGAATATCCACATGACCGCCGAAACTGCCGTGACAACGGCGGCAACTATGAGAGACCTTCTGCGAAAGACCCTTTTCTCGATATCGTCAAAGGGCTTGTTGGGAGCTGCAACAGGTGCCAGAAAGCACACAAGCACATCTCCTGCCGAGGCAGATACTATGGCTGCATATAGTGCAGGTCTGCCGTTTATGAGCTTTGAAGCCGCTATGACAGCGGCAAGTATGAACATTGAGTATAAGAAGCAGGCAGTCCTCGTCCTTGCGTGGAAGCCGCCGCAGCAGCTCCGCAGAGGAGGATATGCCAGCATGAATACTATAACGGCAGGTGCGCTTTTCAGCAGAAAGGCTGCTATAAGCATGGCTGCCGATATGAGCGTTTTCATTATGTTCAGTTCGAGACCGTAGCGGACTATTTCCGCATTCTCCTCGTCAGCCCAGCCGCCTCCGAGAAGCTTTTCCATTATCAGATCCAGTAGTCGGTTCATTTCAATATCCCTTTGCAGTATACGGGCATATGCCCTCAATATTATATATTTCATTACTATGCCATAGGAACATTATATATTAAAATCAGTCAAAAATCAAGAGAAGTGACCCAAAATGTCATTTTTATTCCTGAAATGACACACTTGTGCTGGATTTAAGTAAAAACGGATCATTTAAGTTAGTGTAAACTCACACTTTTGAGCTATACAGCGTTCGCAGAAAGAATCTCCGCCTGTACTCACGCCGAAATCTCGCAGCACAATAGTATTATCATCACAGTTGACAGCCCTTTTCTTCCCTGTTATAATGAAAATACGGATAATTTCACGATATAGGAGGAAATATTCAATGAAGAAACACATTGCACTTATCACCGCACTCGCTCTTATCGGGGGAACACTTGGCAGCAGTCCTTTGCTGACAAAGGCAGAGACGGGTGTGTCCGACGTTCTGTCAGATGCAGAGCTCACATCGTATGATATTGGCTATGATGACTCTGTTTCGAGCGATCGGGACAAGAGATTCGTATACGAAATACATGACGGATATGCCGTTATCAGCGGTATCTCCGACAGTTCACTGCTCAGTGCCGAGGAGCTGACTCTCACCGACAGTATCCGCGGTGTCCCCGTGGTATCGCTCACCGACACAGCGCTGGCGAAATTCAAGAATCTGAAAAGGCTCACACTCTCCGCCAATACAAGATTCCTCACAAGGGACCGTTTCTTCTGTGACACTCTCGAGGAGGTCATCGTTCCCGAGGACAACCCCTACTTCACTGTAAAGGATGGTGTGCTCTATTCCGCAGATATAAAGACCCTTATCGGACCTGTCTCCGCAAAAGGCGTTTCGGAGCTGTCTGTCCCCAAGGTCACGGAAAAGATAGCAAAATTCGCCTTTGCTCAGTGCAATGAGCTGACAGAGGCAACTATCCCCGACAACATCTATGATATTGAGGAGGGCGCTTTCGCAGGCTGCGAAAACCTCGAAAAAGTCACTCTCCCCTCGGAGCTTGGCTGCATAAGCCATTACACCTTTGCAAACTGCCCTAAGCTCTCGGAGGTCAGTATAAACAGCGAGCTCCACATCATCGGAAGCGGCGCATTCAGCGGCTGCACCGCTCTCACGGACTTTACTGTCCCCGACTCAGTCGAATCCGTCAGCATAGGCGCCTTTGAAAATGCAGGCTGTGTCGAGACCGAGGACGGCATTCAGTATGTGGGACGCTGGGCTGTGGACACCGAAGAAAACATCCTGCACGGCAATATCCGTGAGGGTACTGTGGGCACCTGCGAGATGCTGTTCTCGCACAATGAGGATATGGAGACCCTGACCGTTCCCGAATCGGTAAAGCATATGGGAAGATGGCTGGTATCATCGGCAGGGAGCCGTCTGGAGCGTGCCGACTTCTATAACAGCGTCATCAGCTATAACGCGCTCGGTATCTGTAAGCATCTCAAGTCGGTATGGATACATAGTTCCCCATGCAATATAGCGGAATCACCGCGGACTCTCCCGAAATACTGGGAGGAGCCCTCGGCAGAGGACGATATATCAGCAATATCCGCATTTACGGAAGCTCCCGAAAAGCACGAGACAATGATCTGCGGCAGCGGTGCAAAGGATTATGCGCTTCTCTTCGGCAGAAAGCTCAGCCTCATCGACAAGGATATCCCACGAGATAGTCAGGACACCACCTATACGGTAAAGGACGGTATCGAATACGCGATCGATAAAGACGGCGCCGTTGCAATGATGCGCACCGATCCCGCTCAGAAGGACGTGGTCCTTGCAGATGAGGTAGACGGTGTCCCCGTAACAAGATGCAGCGATCTTCTGTCGCTAAGAGGTGATACCCCTGTGGGCAGACTTTTCCTGCCTGCTGATTTTACTGCCTCAAAGTTCTTTTTTACGGACATCATCAGCGATGTTTCCTTCTATGAGGTGGACGGGGATAATCAGAAGTTCACCGCAGTTGACGGCATACTTTACTCCAAGGATATGACCACTCTCATAAGATGTCCGAGGTACTATGAGAAAACCGAGGTAGTCATACCCGAGGGAGTAAAGAACATAGACGGATATGCGTTCTGCAGCTGTGAAAATATCGAAAAGGTAGTCCTGCCCGAAGGAGTTGAGGATATCTCCATAGGAGCCTTCCGCGCTTCGGGTATGCTGAAAGAGACAGTGCTCCCCCACAGCCTTAAAAGAATAAGCGCATCTGCCTTCGCATACTGTGATGCGCTCACTGATCTCACTCTCCCCGACAGCCTTGAATACATCGGCTCACAGGCTTTCAAGGGTACACCTCTGTGTGAGAATGAGGACGGGATCGACTATATCGGCGACTGGGCAGTAGGCTTTAACGCCAACGCACACAAGCTCATTTTCCGCGAGGGCACAAAGCATATCGCCTATATGGATACGGCTTCGGCTTACCTCACTAAAATAGTGCTGCCATACAGCGTAGAGTCGGAAGATCTGTACTTTGATCACCACAACGGGAATATAGAGACTCTTATAGTCTGCAACGACAAGTTCGATCTCGACGATCTGTACTGTACAAGACACGTCAGCGATGTCTATTTCTTCGATCCCTCATGCAGCCTCTCCCACGCCGCCACGACCCAATTCAGGCATATCCCCAACACCTCGGAGGACAGGCTGAAAACAAGGACAGAATATGCGGAGCTTATTCAAATAAAAGGGCTTCAGGTCTACTTCACGGAAGCTGAGAGAGCAAGGGCAACTTACATTGTGATACACGGCTACAAGGGCTCAACTGCCGAGGAAGCAGCAAATGAGCTGGGGCTTCCCTTTGTGCCCATAGACGGAGATATATCCGATGTCAGGGGCGATGTCAATTTCGACGGTGCGCTGAATGTGGCTGATCTCGTTATCTACAGCAAGTACCTCCGCGGCGGTCTCAGTCTCAGGGAGTCACAGCTAAGACGCGGCGACCTCAACGACGACGGAACTGCTGATATATTCGATATGATAAGCTTCCGCAGATCGCTGCTCGGTGTGTAAAAAAGCACTCCAAATAGTCGCAAGCCTGTCTTTTGTGAAAAAATCATCGGTGATACGTTGATTTTTACCAAAAACATATTGACATTGTTAGCATGAAATGTTATATTATTATTAGTATGTACTTACTTTAAATGCATACTAAAAAACGATCGGCAGACGCTGATCAAAAAGACAGAAGGAGGGGTTATAATGAAACCTATAAAACTTATGGCGGCACTGACAGCGCTCGTGCTCGCCGCAGCCAACACCGCAGCTATTCAGCCTAACCTCACGACAAAAGCAGAGGAAGGCACCGGCGCTTCCGAGGAACAGGGTACCTGCACACTTAACTTTTCCATTGTGGACAGCGAAACAGGTGAAGCTATCCCGGACATTGAAGCAACTCTCATCGTCAATCCCACAGGCACAGGCAGGATCATCGAAAAATGGACTACCACTGATGAGATCAAGAACATCACAGAGCTGCATAAGGAAGCCAGCTATGGCATTTCGCTGAGAAATGTCCCCGATATTTATTCCTGCAATACACGCATCTTTTTCGATTTTGAAAATGAAGGAGATACACTCGACCTTGTAATAAAGGCAGAGCGCAAAGACAGCAAGCCAAACGTGCGTATACTCGTACACGACTGGAGCGATCTCGTTGCTGACCCCGAGCAGGGACTCTGCACAGGAGGAGGCTCGATCCCCGACGGTGAATACACAGTGAAGATATACGACGAAGAAAACGGCTTCATCAAAGAGGGCAAGGGTCCGATGTATCTTCCCAACGGCGATTATATCGCCACCGTTATCCCCGATGATAAGGACTATGTTACTGTTTCCCCGTCCAGCAAAAAGGCTGAGAATATCCAGAGGATGTATCCCTCTGTGATTATACCTTCAAGTAATACAGTGCATTTCTCTGTAATAGGAGGAGAGCTCCTCGGCAGACCGGAAGTGTACTTCACAAGGAAGTCCGCTGTCGGCAATAATTCCCTCGTGGTAAATATTATCGATTCAGACACAAATGAAGCACTGAGCGGCTTTGGATTCCTTGTATACAAACTCTCCGACGAGCTCGCTGCAAAGGCGGAAAACACACCGCAGTTCATCGAGAACGTGGAAAACAACGAAGAACTCGTAGCCGCAGGCAGCACTTTTAACAATATCATAACCGATCTCAAGGCGGGTCAGAAATATGCTGTTATCATGAATTCCCGTGCGGCTGGCTTTGCAAATGACAGTCCCGAGATCGTGATAGTCGACTTCGATGAGGAGGGACTTCCTCAGGAAGTCACATTCAAGCTGAAGCAGGACGTTTTCTCACCCGAATGGAACACTGCTATCCATGTTGAACTCGTTACCAACGTTGACGGTATCTCCGTACCTGTCCATGCTCCAATGCCCGACGAGTGCAAGGTCAATGTATACAAAAGCAGCGGAGAGCTTTTCGGAGAATATGACTGCAGCGGAGACTTATATCTCTCACTTCCGCTTGATAATTACACAGTCGAGGTGATCAACCCCGACAGCACAAAGTATGTTCTTGACGGCAGTAACAAGTTCGATGTACCGCTGGAAAAATACGGTCTCGAGGTTGTAGAGGCATTCTTCAAGCCCGTCAATGATGATACAGTGATCGGCGATGCAAACTGCGATACAGATGTTGAGCTGGCTGACGCTATCCTCATCATGCAGGCACTTGCAAATCCCGATAAATTCGGTACAGACGGCAGCGAAAAAGAACACATCACCGAAAAGGGCTGGATAAACGCCGATGTTGACGGATCAGGAACTATGACCGGCAACGACGCTCTCAATATCCAGAGATATCTGCTCAAGCAGATAAAAGCCCTCCCCAACATTAAATAACGGATACCCATACAAAAATTTTGCCCCGAAGCGTTTCAAAGCGCCTCGGGGCATTATGTTTATTCGTCTCGCAGGATAGATTGGGATCTAACCATTATGGAACGGCTTAGCCGCTTTATTATCGGGCGTATAATATCCGCCCCTACATCGGGCTGACGGCTAACGGTCAATGGCTTATATCAGGCATCTGTATCAGCGCTGCCCGTAATATACGGGCTTTTCTTATTCTTCTTCAAGCGAAGCTCTTACGGTCACACGGCTCTGACCGCTGAGAGTGCAGGTAAACAGCGTCATATCCCAGTCCGTGGAGCCTCCTCCAAGCATATGGTCAATGTCATAGCCGTCAACATTCTCGGTGTACTCCACACGGTAAAAATACTGCAAGCCGTCCGCGTCGGTGAACCATATCTCGTCACCCTGCGACAGCTCCTTGATCCTGCCGAAATGACTGTTGTAGTTATGGGCAGCGATTATGATATCCCTGCCCTCCACTGTGCCGCTGTATCGGCACGGAGAGGTCTTCAGCCTTTCGTAGCTCCAGCTGCTTGTTACGGGGAGCTCCAGTCCCAGCTGAGGAAGGGTGATATATCCGCAGTACTCCTCGCCGTCAACGCTTATGCTCCGCATTTCCGAGGGAGGCTGTGCAGAGGGCACCTCATAGGGTGCAAACAGGTCATCCGAAGGCGGCTGGGTGATCGCTTCGGTGGTAGCGGATGCAGGTGACGGTTCGGGGATAAGCTGTTTCAGCTCTGCCATAACGTCCTGAGACTTCTCAAAAGCCGCATTGCTCTCATACATATTGTACGCCACAAGTCCTACAGCTCCGCCAATGAGGAGTATGCCTATCAACAGTGGCAATATCCATAGCTTTTTCTTCATTCCGCACCGCCTTCCGCACTATGTCTTAATTATATTATACTCTCACTTTGTATTTCCGTCAATCCCCTATGAAGTGTTTAGGGGCTTTATTATTCCTTTCTGAGATAAATCAAAATTTAGCGCATACGCGAAAAATTGGAAATGTAGGGGACGGCGCAGCTAACAGCTGCACGTACCCTCTGTCAGCTTGGCTGACATCTCCCTACACTGTAGGGAGTCACTCGACGTCCCACGAAATTTGTATTGTAGGGGTGGATATCATCCGCCGTTAAGGGACGCCCTCACTTCTGAACATTCCCTTATCAACAAATTATTTTTCATGTCTCTCCGAGGGAGTTATCCCTCGGAGATTTGCTTTATACCGCGGTCGGTATCTTTTCATTACCGATCATTATACCATCCGCCTCAAAAGCCTTTGTCGTAGTAAACGAGAAGCGGATATTGATACGATTGGTGCATTTTCTCGAATACTTGACTTCCTTTTCATAAACTTCAATGCGGTTGATAAAGGCTCTGAGAATTGCAGGAGTCACTTCTGTGACCTTTACGATCTTCTTTGCATTGGCAATAAAGTCACGAACGCATTTCTCACGGGCACTTATGACATTTGTCTTTGAATCAAGCTCCTGAAGTTTCTGCTTCAACTCGGACTGCTCCTTCTCATATCCACCTGCAAGGCTGTCATAGCGTTCTGGAGTAACTCTGCCTGTTACTCTATCCATGTAGAGTGTGCTGATAGCATTTTCGAGCTGTGCTATCCTTGCTTCATACTCGCTTCTCAGGTTTTCATTATCTTTTAACTGCTCTTTTGCTTCGAGTTCACCATTGCTCATAGCCATATTGTAGAATTCCTCGGAGTGCTCTCTTGCAAATGCTGTGACCTTTCTCAGCGATTGAAGTACAACTTCATCAATAACTGATTCTTTTATATAATGT
>NZ_UETD01000023.1 GCF_900116855.1 Ruminococcus flavefaciens | reverse complement strand
CTGCGTCTTGTTTTTATGTCCGACTCATCAGCGATAGTCGAGAGCATTTCAAGACAGCAGTTTTGAAAATAACTAATATCTCCGTCATCATCAAGATCGGTAGTAAGTATCTCATCGCATTTATGAGAAATTTCTTTAACTGCTCAGAAGATGTATCGGCAATAAGACTTTCAATATCTGTATAATGTGGATTTGAATGATTTTGCAAGTCCTCAAACAAATATAATACAGCAGCCATATGCTTACAATTATTGCCGTCAGAAGCATACGGACAATCGCAGTATATATCATCAATTTCCCCGTCAGAAAGATAGATGCTGCCCTCATAGTCGTCTGAACCTGAAACTACTGCATTTACTTCATCAGCCATTGAGCTGAGTATTTCTGCATTCCCATTACGATAATAATCATATCCTCTTTCAATAATAATGGGATTAAATAATTTCTTCCAATCCATTGCTACTCCCTATTGCTCAGCTGCGGTCATAATGATGATCGATTATCGCTCTCAGATTATCAAAAATGAAAGACTGTGCCTGCACTGAATACAGATTAAGATAATACTCTGTTCCTCGCTGACTTGTTTTAAGGTGTGATGAAATTCCGATATCCTCTCCTATAGAGGTTACTACTCTGTTTCCGTCGGCGTTTTTGGTCATCATCCCTATACTTTCAAGCCAGTCATTTATCCAGGCAGCCTGCATTTTCTTTGTACCGTTATCAGCAATAACTCTGTTTATCTCATTAGCAATATCGCTTACTTTACATTCTCCGTAATTAAGCTGCAACTGCGAAAACTGATCATCATTTATGAAAACTCGTCTGCGTCTTTGCTTTTCCGGAGCCGCAGGTCTGTTCTCAAACGATTCTATCTCCCATTCAAGCACACGTGAAATGTACTCAAAACAAGCAATAACACGACTATCTCGAACAATATCGTCTTCATGAACACGCATATCTGAATTCGGATCAACGCCGTTAGATAGTTTGTCCATATACAACTTTGCTCGTCTTAATTTATCTATTTCATTCATTTATCGTCGCCTCTTTCCAAAGTAGTCGATAAGAACTCTCTTGATGAAATTATATCTACGGGCATATATGCCTATGCTGTTCATTGTTTCACCTGATTCCGTAGTTGTTTTCTTTATTATATCATACAGATAACTATGATTCAAGGCATATTATTGAAACGTTTTAAGTTTGATTATTCTTTAAGATATGCTATAATTATTACTATGTCCGCTCAGGATGTCATGAGCAGGCAAATCCAAAGAAGGAATACGTCAAAGAAAAGCGGAAAAAGAATATCCTTAAACAGCAATTCAAAGCCGATTCACCAAATAAAGTGTGGGTGAGTGACGTAACTGTTTTCAGTTATGGTGATTATTATTACTACATATGTGCAATAATTGACCTGTTTTCTCGCAAAGTTGTAGCATACCACATCAGCAAACACAACAGCACTCAGCTTGTAAAGACAACTATGAAAAGAGCAATCACATCAAGAAAGCCGTCACCCGGTCTGATCCTTCACACGGATAATGGAAGCAATTTCTGTTCAAAGACGTTTGAAAACTATCTGAAGGAGAATGAAGTGGTTCATTCGTTTTCACGTTCCGGCACTCCTCATGATAACGCAGTTGCAGAATCATTCTTTTCTTCGTTAAAGCAGGAGGAACTGTACCGAAGGAAAATAAACAGTGAGGCGGAGCTTTACAGGATAATTGAAAATTATATCAACTTCTATAATTCCGAGCGCCTACATTCAGCCGATCACTATAAATCGCCTGATGAATACGAAGAAGAATATTATAAAAAATGAAAAAAGTGCAGAACACTTCGATTTTTATTTACAGAATTCAGATTTTTAGTCGTATCATAACCAATTATTTCAGATAAAAAGAAAAGCCGTAATTGCCGATATATAGGCAACAACAGCTTACAAATGAAAAACCTTTCTGAACGTGCGGGGTCAGAAAGGCTTAGTCATATCAATCATATATAGGTTCCAGCGAACCGTGAATGTCTCCAGTTATATATACCATATTATTTCTCCTGCCTTTCTTTAGTATTCATCTTTTCAGGTGTTTCATTATAATACCACACGTTTGGCTGATTGTCAATATCTTTTTTGAACTCAGGGGTTGAAACACAGAAAAAGGGGCCAAGCAATTTGAACCCCACATTATTACGAAAATCATATAAGCATTATTTGTGCAATATATCAAAAACTCATTACAATATAATGCACTCAAAATCACTCTAATAAAAGCTCGTTTATAAAGAGGACTTTTATAAACGAGCATATTATTATTCTTTCAAGGAAGCCTATCAGTATCGCTATTATATCACGAGAATCTGCACTTCCTATATCCGCCCGATTCATCATGAGTGCAATAAATTGTTAAATCGTAACTCGTGATTTCATTTTCCCTTATACTATCAGTATCTGAAATACTCCATATACCGTAATCGTTACATTCTCCGTAATCAGTATGCTCTATGTTAGTCTCCTTCTTTTCTGAATTATGTTCACAAACAGATGTCGGTATCATCATTGTTGCGATCACAAGTAGACTAAGTATTATCTTTTTACATTTCATATAATCACCACTTTCTCTTTACTGACTAAGTATAGCTACAACTACTAACCGCTGTGAGCCGTCATCAGTACACGTTATTATTGTTAAACGGGCATCTCCAAAGTCATCCAGTATCCATGTTTCATCTGGCTCAACTATCTTAACTTCTTCAACGATGTATGTATAGCACTTTTTATTCTTATCATACAGATTAACTTTCATACCAGACTTGGCATTTTTTAAGCTGTTGAAATATTCCTTATAAATAGTGCTACTGTGACCTGCTATGCAATAATTGCCTTTTCCGAAATCGCCTGTTCCTGTAAAGTGCCCCGCTGCTTTTGATAAAACTGATTGTTCTGTTCCTTCAAGAATAGGAGCCTTTATATTAAGCTCAGTTATCTCTACTACAGGATTATCTCGAAGTAGTTTTTGCTTTTGTATTTCCCTATAGATTTTTCTCACACCATAAAAACCTATGATACTCATACCGACAAATAGGGCAATGAGCCCTGTTATAAACAGGGCCCATTGTTTCTTGGTGTAGGTCGGCCTTTTCTTATTGCTCTTCATTCTTCTTACGTCTTATGATACCAGAAGCATACATTGCAATCATACCAAAGCCTATCAGCATTAATGAGCTTATGATTATGAGCAGTTTTCTGAGGGAATTATTACCTGTCTGAGGCAGGTCTACTTCTTCTCCTTCAGAATTAACGCCCTTTCCTGTCTCTGGATCAATAGTATACGTGTCAAGTATCTTTCCGGATTTATCGGTTATCATTATCTGATAATCTCCATCGCCAGTTTCCTTGACAAATGAATTTGTAAATGTTAAACCATTCTTATTCTGGTAATCATTTTCTGCCCATTCACACAGGTCTTCATCCGAAGCGATATGAGTGTCTGTGGTAGTTGGGTCAGGAGTTACTGTAGTTGTGGTAGTTGTGCTTGAAGGATCGTTCTCTGTTGTTGTAGTTGGAGGATTATCATCTATAACAGATGACGGATCAGCAGCTACATTAACTGTACAAATTGCCATTAATCCTGAAGATAACTCTGATATGACAATATCTGTTTCACCCTCACTTACAGCCTCAAGTCTGCCATCATCGGTTACTGTAGCAATCTTGGGATTCATCGAAGTCCATATAATCGTTTCTGTCTCCTTGTCTATGTTAGATGTCAGAGCGGAGAGTATTCTTGTGTTACCGGGATACATATAGTATGAATCACGTGCAGACTTCAGTGTCGGCATTTCGTCAGCAGGAATATACTTAGCTGTAACTACCATATCTTCTGTTACTGATAAGTACTTATCGCTATCCCAGCCCACGAATACGTTTTCGTCGTCGCTTTCCATAACCGGTGGTACAGCATTCATGAAACAGTCAACAGTACACTCCTTAACAACTGTACCATCAGAATCCTTAAATGTAACCGTGTAAGTTACAGGCTTATAATTGACTGTAAGAACTGTATTCTCCGTAACAGCATCTTTATTGAGATCCCACGCATTTCCGTCTTCGTCAACAAGTTCTGTTATAATGAAACCTTCACGTTCAAGAACAGACTCATCAATTGCAATTGTCTTGTTAGCAATCTCAAGGTTCTTATATAATGTTGCTCCGTCAGCTGACCTAATTTCGACGATGTATCTTTCAGGTTCAACATAACAGAATACTTCGCCTTCTTCAACAGCTTTAGCTCCGTCAGGAAGTTTTTCTACCCAGCCTGACGTTTTTGTCATAACAATTGTCTTATAACGATACTGATAAAGCTTATCGCTTGGGATAACACTCTTCATTATAGACTCCTGGTTAAACCATGTCTGACCATTGAGAGTGTATGTTGAAACACCGTCAACAAATGCAGCTATTGTGAGCTTATCAGGAGATTCGATGCTTTCATATGTGCATTCTACACCTTCAAGTTCTGTCGCTGAATACTGATAACTCTTCGAGGCTTCATCATAGTACTTATAATGTGAATACTGATAGAACGGTACATCAACAGGTTCTGCATCCTTTGAATTCTGTTCTATTATCATATCTGATGTGCCATCAAGCGATGTTGTCCAGTCAGACCACTCGCTCCATGACTCAGACTCAACAGTCCAGCCTGATTTAAGAAGGCTATCATACTCGCTCTTTGACTTAACGTTATTCTTCATGAGATAACGATATCCCTTTGTTGAAGTAACCTTATAGTCAGCTGCGTTTTGACGAACATATTCTGGTAACAGGCTATAATCCATATAGTCCGTTAAGGCTTCACCACTGTTGATAGCATAGTATTTTGTAACAACAGCGCTGTTATTCTTGTTGTTGTCCTTAGCTATACACTTCAGAACGCAAGACTTGGTAATCTTTATTGTTCCGTTATACTCAAGACCATTTTCAGAAGGATCTGAACCGTCTAAAGTATAGTATATCTTTGACTTATCTGAAGTTGTGATTTCAACAGTCTGCTCAGTATCGTATGCATCTGACTCTAATGATACACTCGGTGTTTCAGCTGTCTCAAAATAGTTTACGACTGGTTCTACGACTATATCTTCAGTTATAGGGGTATTCTGACTGATACTCCAGAACATAAATGCTCTATCTGTTAAGTCATCTAATGCATCAGGGAGAACAGCTGTCTTACCATATTCAACTGTCTGAGTAGATATAACCTTTCCGTCATAGTCTACAAAGCTAACTTCAAGCTGTTTGGGTTCATATGTAGCAACTGCAACAAGGTTTTCAGTTACTACAGAAGTTCCGTCAAGCAGTATATCCCAACCCTTAAATACCATGCCAATAGGCGCGTTAACTTCAGGAGGAAGAATGGGATCACCGTACTTATACTGCTGTAATACTACAGATTCATTGCTCCAGTCAACAAATGCGACTGTATACACATTCTTAGTATATATAGCTGTCATTGTAACATTTGAATGAATCTCTGAAGGATCGTTGTTCCAGCCTGCGAAAGTATAGCCCTTTCTCTCGGGAATTTTTTCAGGAATAGGCGCTGCTTCACCGTCCTTAACGGTTGTGCTAAGCAATACTGTTCCATCGTAATCCACATACTCGACGGTATATTCAGGAGTAGGAGCCTTTATAGGATCCAAATAGATTACTGATGAAGTGCCTTCGATTCCGAGTGTAACTGTAAAGTCGCCTGTGGGCTTCTTTTCGCCGTTTACGCTCATGCTAGTAGGCTCTTCACGGAGCTTAAACTCGAATGAGTATTCTCCGTTTTCACCGATTGTTGTCTGTGCAACAGCCTCGTTAGTATAATCAGCAGCTTCGTCTATCTTATAAACAAAGAGGATAGCCTGTTTTCCGGCAAATACAGGATCAACGTTTCCTGTTATTGTACGCATCTCGCCGTCAGTGTTTTCAGTAGTGTTTGTGTCTGAAGGCACATATCTGTAGACTACTCTTTCCTCGATAACCTTATCTGCTGACTCTTCGGGCTTTTCTGTGCTCCAAGCTGAGTAATCGGATAACTGTGAGTATGTATATACAGGTATCTTTTCACGATCCTTGTAAATGTAGTAAGTTGTGGTATAGTCATTATATACTTCACCATCAACAAACCAAAGCAAGGTTCTTTCAAGACCTGTATCGCTCGGGAAGTTATATCCGTTCTTGTTACCCTTGTTTATTCCACGCTGTCCGTCTTCAAACCACGCTCCGGGAGGCGTTATATTCGCTGAATCAAGCTGAGCCTGTGAAACAATCTTTATCCAAAGCGGATCGTCTAAGTTGGTGTTCTCACCTTCGTACCGCCATGCTCATATTTATCGCTCGCTCGTTTCCGAGGTCGTGGCGTATGGATGCCCGCGGCTTGCAGGTTCTTTTCCCTGCACCGATCTTGCTGCACACTTGTGTGCTGCTATTCAATTTTCAAGTTTCTGAAAGGCTTTTTTATTTGCCCCTCTACTTATAAAGGAATGGGAGAGGTACTTTGTAGCCCATTTTTCAAAAATTTTCTGAAACTTTTTTTCTAATCTTGTTTATGCCAGCTCTTATTGACCTATATGCCGTCATTTTTCCTATCTTCTCCGAAGCAGCAATTTCATCATATGTCATCTGCTGGAAATAGTATTTCTTTATTCTTTCTTTTTGTGTATCAGTTAAGCAATCAAAAGCTTTTATTACTTCTTCATAGCCTATGTGTTCCTCAACAATGTCTTCTATTGGGATTAGGTCAACATCCATAATATCGGTCGTGTTATCTACGTCATCACCTTCAGTAGTGTCTCCAAAGTATCCATCCACATTATGATATTTAGAATATCTATGCTTCTCTCTGTCCTCATTGCCGAAGTATCTGTTGTATTCCTCGGCCATTGACTTGAATTTATCCGTCGATACAATTATCATGCCTTTTGTTTTCGGATGCTTTACTGTGATATCAAGATCGTCAGATACTATAATGTACTTTGGTCCGACGAAATCAGGGTACAGCACTTTAGTGCAAATGAAGTAGAATCCCTTCTGGTTGATGATCTTCTCGACCTTCTCCATGTCGATCTTGCAATAGATTTTTCCCATTTTAGTGTCCTTTCTGCGGACACAAAAATGGAGCCTGCATATATATGTACGCAGACTCCGAGCTCACCTGATTAGGGCATGACAAGGTAAGGGTACAAAATATATGCTTTTCTTAAAGAAAAACCATATTTGTATCCGCGGCCCTTAATGCATATCAGGCTTTGAATATTTTATTCAGCCTTGGGTATCGTTCCCTTGACTGTGTCTATATATTACCATAGAACACTATGTGAAAACAGCTCAAAAAAAGGAGGGTCCGTTTTTGTGTAAAACTTTGAGAAATGGGATATTCATTTGACTCCTGTTATTGACTTTGTATATGAATGCGACATTCAATATGATGATAAGGTGATAATCAAGTGAAAATCGCAAATTTTTCCATCCTTTTTTTGGAGGATTTCCGAAAAATTTTCTTTGATAATAAAAAACGGAGGCTCGAAAGCCTCCGTTTAAGCTATAGTTATTAGATTATCAGTGTTTAATAATCATACCACTTCATGAATATATATCTTGGTATCTGCACGAATTTTATTCAGAGTTATAATTCCAAAAAGAGATTTGAAAACACTCAATATCAGGATCATCTTCATCAGCTTCAAATTCCGGAATCGAATCCTCACCCCACCCATCGGACATTTGTCCGTTAAAGAAATCATATATATCGTTTTTTTCACTCTCTGATAAGCCTTTTTTCAACTTGACAGTAATCAAGGCAACACCTTCATCAGTAATTTTGAGTTCTGCGTCAAAAATTATTCCTGCTTTGGGATAGTATTGCTGAATTTCAGCCATATTGAATGCCTCGCAACATTCAGATATGTAGTTCTTTCCATTTATATCTTGCAATATCCTGCTATAGGCTTCTTTTCCACATAGTTTTATCGGCTCGTAATCGAATACATCTTCAAAACCTCTTTTGTATAGTTCAACATAGAGTGGAAATTTGAAGATATATTCTTCTGTTTCAGGCAGAAACACATCTTTTTTCTTTTTCTTGAAAAACAACATATCCATATACTCTCTTTCTTGATCTGCTCATTACTTGATATATGTGGCAAACACCGCTTCCATATCGGTCGGACGGATATTGCCCGACATTTCTGCCGAACGTGACATGGTGTTCCTGACCGTATCCGTAAGCGGTAGCTGCTGTGCTTTTGTGATGATTGGTGACAGCACAGACTTTTCAGTATAGAACCAAGTATACATGGGATTCACTCCTATATCATAATTCTATTTCTTGCCACTCAGTTTTTTACCGTATTTATGCATGAGACTATGGGCAAACTTTAGATTTATAATCATTCCGAAAATCGCAACAGGTATCAGAATGACAGTCACCAAGTCAATGTTGATGATACTCAATGATTTAATAATGATTATTACACTCGGTGGTAAGCAGATAAGGCTTGTTATCAGTGAAGGGATATACTTTCTGATATAAATGCTCTGTCCGATATGCACAAGGAAATGTGCCGTCAAAGAGATCATAAGACCAAGCCACAGTGCGTTCAGCACTTTACACGGAAAGAAAAAAGCCAATAAGCTGATACCAAAGAACGGGATAAACTCCTCATACACAGCCAATGCAAATCCCTCAGCCGAGAAATCTTTGTATGCAGCGGTTATCTTTGGAAAGCGCTCAAAAAGCTGTTTGTTGTTTCTGAAAAAGTAGCCAAACCCGATAATTTCCTCCATATCATGAAAAATAAAGAGAATGGGTAGCAGTAGAATATAGTCCTTCATAAAAATCACCTATTTCGATGTTGCAGCCTTTATCGCACCCAAACAATGTATCCTCACAACACGGTTCTCATCGGTTTCAGATATGTGCTGCAGTTTTTCAAGGAACGGTTGAACAAATTCCGGTCGGCGTTTGCCGAGAACACGGAATATCTCAGGAGCTTCCATTCTTACCTTATCGTCCACATCGTGAAGAAGTTCCGCATATACGGACATATAGCCCTCATAGGTGTCAGGCGTATTCGTGGCGATATTCTCAGAAGCCCATATAAAGCTCAGTCTGACCTTTGCATCTTCATCATTGGCGAAGCGGAACAGGATCGACCAGTACTGTTCGATCAAATGATAATCGCCCCGTCCAATCCTGCCGAGTGCGTTGACCGCACGTTCACGCAGGAGCGATACATTGCTATCCAAGAATGAAGCAATAACGGGAACTGTATCTTTTACCGACTGCGGATAAGAAAGCCCCATTTCACCGATCAGCCAAAGTGCCTTAGCCTGTATTTTCACGGACTTATGGGAAAGCAGAGATGCAACATAGGGTACGCTTTCTTCCCATCGCTCTTTGTTCTTTGTCAGTATTCCGAGTTCCTTATAGAGTTCTGTTTCGTTCAATTAAATACCACCTCATAACTTCGTATAGTTGCGAACAATGCTTATATTTTCAATTATACCACATTCAGCCCTGCTTTTCAATCCAGTATATGATAAAACGGGTGCAACCCTGAGCGAGTCACTCCCGTTACAATACCGTCAAATCAAAGGTCGATATTATAGAGAGTGCCCTGACCTGCTCAGTCAGCACACAGCCTATATACTTCTTTAGGATATCATAATTTAAGAAAGGCACTCCTTGAAATCAAGGAGTGCCTTTGAATAAACAATTATATTAATCTATAAAATTAAGTTTCTCTAGCAGCCAGGTTATGACACGCTTTGATCCAGAAATTGATTTTGCTTCAAGAAGCATGCCTGTTCGGAGTTCACGCACAGTACCCTCCTCATTAGTCAAAGAGTTTGCTGATAAGCTTGCCTGAGCGATATAAAACTTAGTACCTGTTGATTCGCTTGCTACTGAATCAGCAGAGATTGAAATTATTTCACCTGTAAGGCTTCCATATTCATCATAGGGGATTGCATCAATAAAGTATTCAGTCTTTTGCCCAATCTTTACCTTTGCTATCTCTTTTTCAGGTATGTACAAGGTGACTTTCAAATTCTCACTATCGGGTATAATGCTGCACAATGAACTGCCTGCTTGAACAATATCTCCAGTGCTCAGTTCACTTATCAATGTAACAGTACCATCAACTGTGGCCTTGATTTCAGAATTTTTTATAGTCTCATCTATTTCTGCTAGCTGTGATTTCAATGAGTTTATATTATCTCTTAATCCATCTATCTCTGAATTTACAGCTACAACAGCTTCGTTTTTCAGTTTGTCGGCTGAAAGTTTTTCATAGGTATCAAGATCCTTGACGTTTTTTAGTGAGACCTCCAGGCTCTTTTTGTTATTATCGAGCGATTTAATCTCTGCCTCAAGCGCTGTTATTTTCGTCTGTACTTGAGAGATATAATTGTTTTTTATTGCTTCCAAATCAATAATAGAAGTCTCATATGCGTTTTTCGCCTTTGATACATCTGCATCGGTTACGGATACATTTCTGCTCTGTAAGGAGTAGTCGTTGTATAAACGCTGGTATTCTGCTGTTTTATTGGCGTAGTCCTCAGCAAGAGCATTGTAATTAGTAATATAATTATCATAGCTTGCCTGGAGAGTGCTGTCCGTGGAGCTAAAACCTGTTCCTTGCTGTATAGCATATTTTAGATTGTTTAGCTCATTTAAGTTTTTCTGCAGTTCGACATTTTCGTTGTCATTTGCAAGCTGGTTTTCTAAGATAACGATTTTTGAACGTATATCAACCATATAATAATTCTTTTGCTCATTAAGTGATGAGTAAGCATTGTCAACTGCTAATTTGGCACTTTCAACTTGAGAGTACGATATATTATCCGTTGACGATTGGTTATCAAAAGCATTTTGTGCACTTTCGTAGGCTATTCTATATTGCTCACTCAATAGGTAAGCTTTCTGATAATTTGTATTATATTCATTATATACGGCTGATACCTCTCTGTTTTTCCCTGAATAAATAGAGTCATTTCTGATACATGAAATGAGAGAATTATACTCTAAGAGTTGATCTTTCTTGTCAATTAAAACACTGTTCGTTGAAGCCAGTGAGTTTTCCTTATCTTCCTTTGATAAACCATCATTCAATGCTGTATTGTCTATTTCCTGAGCTGTAAGTAGTGTTCCGTTCTTATATTGTTCATATCGGTAATAAAATTTGGAATCCTCAGAAGTGTTCTTAAAGAGATTCTTGTTTTCTTCGATGCTTTTTTTCAACAGCTCAGTATTAGCAAGATTGGAATTATAAGTGCTCATCTTATCTTCCAGTATCTTTTTCTGCCCTTCGGTGTATTCGGAATCAAGCAAAAAAAGAATATCACCTGTTTTAACCTCCTGTCCTTCGGTGACACATATCTGTTTGATTTTACAGTTATTCATCGAGATTACAGAGCTTGCTGCTTCCTGTGTTTTAATTTCACCGTTTACTCTTGAATACTCATCTATTCTAAATATATAGGAAAAAATGACAGCAACCACAACAGCTGTAAGGAGAATGTAGATGAACCACCTTATTTTGGGTGACTCCTCACTCTCCATCATCTCGCGGCTATCGGATATGTCTTTAAGGTCTATAACTATTCCTTTCATCTGATTACCCCTTACGCCATAGGATTGATAAACACAGGGTACGCAGAAAAAGGAGCCTGATCACTATCATCGTTATTATCAACGCTGTTATCTTCTACAATCGCTGTGTCGGTCTTATCCGTATAATTCTCGGGGAGCTGATCTTTCCAAAGGTCATAATATCTACCTCTGTTTGCTATCAGCTCGCTGTGTGTTCCTTGTTCAATAAACCTTCCCTTTTCCATTACAAATATCTTATCACATCGCATAATTGTACTTAATCTATGCGCAATGATTATCGTAGTGATATTTCTGGATAGACTATTTATAGTCTTTTCTATAGCCTTTTCTGTTATAGAATCAAGGTTACTTGTAGCCTCGTCCATGATAAGGATATCTGGCTTTTTCAACAATGCTCTTGCAATGGCGAGACGCTGCTTTTGCCCGCCTGAGAGGTTGGCACCATTTTCTTCAAGCATTGTTTCATATCTTAATGGCATACTATTGATAAACTCGTCAGCTTTACTAAGACGACAGGCTTCAATAATATCCTCCATAGTAGCATCTTCATTACCAAGTTCAAGGTTTTCCCTAATCGTACCGCTAAATAGGAAAATATCCTGCGATATGTATGCGATTCTATTGCGGAGTGCTTCAAGGTTGATATCTTTAAGGTTATAGTCACCGATGAATATTTCTCCTTTTTCCCACGGATAGAAGTTCATCAATAATTTAGAAAGCGTAGTTTTGCCAGAACCACTTTCGCCTACAAGAGCTATTTTCTCACCTGCGTTGATTGACATATTGATGTTTTCAAGCACAAGCCTTCTGGTGCCATATCTGAAATCAAGATTTTCAATTCTTATAGGCAGATTCAGTGATGCAGGGTAGAGTTTTCTCTTTTCGTCCTGTACCTTTTCAAGTTCAAGATCAAGTATCTCCGAGAGTCTTTCGGCTGCTACGATAGCAGTCTGCATTGTAGGCTGCAAATTAATAAGATTTTTTACAGGATCAAGGAAATACGCAAGCAGTGCATTAAAAGTGATGAGGCTTCCAAGTGTCATATTTCCGTTCAGAACATTCACAACTCCTACCCACAGTATAACAGTACCGCCGATAGTGGAAACGATACCTGTCAGCGACTGTTGGGCGTTGTTTATCATTCCGCCCTTGAATACACTTCTCAGAAGCTTCACGAACAACTTATCAGTCTTAGCTTGAGCCTTATCCTCAGCGTGAAAGGCTTTGACAGTTTCAATTCCGTTAAGTGTTTCCACAAGGTAAGATGTTACCTGTGCATTGTTCTCCATCTGCGTTTCATTTATCTTTTTGACTGGCTTATTGAAAGCAAGAACGATAGCTCCGTAAAGGATAACTATTATAACAGCTATGAAAAACAGAGTATGGTTCTGAGAGAAAAGCACTGCACCGCCTACAATAGCCATAAGAGAGTCTATCATAATAGTCAGTGTAGCACTTGAAATTGCATCTCTTATTTTTGAAGCGTCAGTGAATCGTGACACGATCTCTCCGATTTTTCGTGTTCCGAAGAAGTTAATTGGCAAGCCGAGGACATGTTCATAGTAGCCAAGTATCAATGGGATATCCAGTTTTTGTCCCAGGTACAGCATAAGATGATATCGGAACGCTTCAAGTATTGCTTTGAATATATATAGCAAAATAACACCTACTGAAAGTGCTATCAATGCTTTCCTCATGGAATTTGGGACGATATCGTCCATAATAAATCGAAAATAGAATGATGCGAGTATTCCAAATACTGTTATAATCAGAGAAGAAAGGAAGATATTAATTAATAGTCTCTTCTGAGGTATCATCAAGCTAAAAAAGCGTGACATTACACCTTTATTTTCGTTTCCTTTCTGAAATTTAGATGTTGGGACAAGTATTATAAGCACTCCTGTCCAGATTTTAAAGAATTCATCAGGAGTGTAGTTGACAATTCCATTTGCAGGATCTGCGATAATGATTTTATCTTTAGTTACTTTATGTATAACGACATAGTGAAGAAGTTTACCATCTATAACCACATGAGCAATAGCAGGTTTGGGAAATTCACTGAAAAAGGCGTCCTGGTTGCCCTTGACGCCTTTAGCTGTAAAACCAAGCTGTTCAGCTGCTTTGATCATACCATAAGCATTTGTTCCTTGCTTATCTGTGCCTGCGACTTCCCTTATCTTAGAAATAGACAAGTTAAGTCCATATTGTTTTGAAACGGTTGCAAGACATGCCGCCCCACAGTCTGTTATATCGTGTTGTTTTACGCAGTAATACTTCATATATAATATTCTACTAAAACTTACTTATAAAGCTTCTTCCAAGTAAAAAAAACAATGACAATAAATAAGCTGCATCTCCGACAATTAACGAAGCAAGAAAGAAGTTATTGCTATAATTATTATCTTTTTTTTGAGCAAAACATAAAATACTGAATACTCCAAGTAAAACAAAAGAAATAGTATTAAACTTAGGATAGATACCAAAAAACCTCATGCTTATTGCGCAAATTGATAAGATTACAGTTAAGCAGGTCAGCACTTTCCTAATATTAGTTATTTCAGTTAAGGACAGTTCTCTCATAATTACTCCTATCAGTTATTGTTTATGTGAAAACTGCTACCTTAATAGAGTAACAGTTTTCACATATTTATTAAATTACGTTCATTTAGCCCATAATTGCTTCATAGATGCAACCAGCAATAAAGCCGATAACAACACAAGCAAGTACACAAGCACCTACGACTAAAATGGCTGTTCCAAGAGATACGGATCCTCCATTTACATCATAGATTTCAGAAGAGTCTGTGATATCAACAAAAGAGTTTGAATAAGTAAGTTCCATATTATTTCCTTTCTATTATGAGAATTTCTTTCTAAGGTCGCGTACAAATGCTCTTCCTGCCTCAAAACCGCCAACAATTGCCGCACCGCAAAGGGCAACAAATGCTATAGCTGCACCAGCGACATCTGTACCGCCGTTTATTTCCTTCATTTCATTCGCAGAAAGCTCTATGAAACTATCTGTTTTTTTCATCACATGATTCATTGTTTTATACCTCCATTAATTATAAATCTATATTAAGATTAATCATTATAGAACGTGCACTTTTTCTATAATTACTCATCTTAATATCTTCTAAATAGTTTTTAAAGAATATTATCATTTACACCTATATAAATATCCACTATCATATTATTAATATCAGCCTGATTTGCTGGTTCTTTTACGGTAACATTATATCCCGCTGTTGCTGGAGTGTATCCATGTTCTGAAATGTATCTCATGAGCTCGTTTGCAGTATTTTGTAAATATACAGGACTTCCTTCATGCCTGATTTTTATTGCATTTTTTAACTTGAAAACTGGTTTAAACCTATAAGGCTCGTTAACAGGAAAGTCTTTGTCAAGTGGAATGAGCAATTCCATATCAATAAGTGGAATTGTTCCAGTAGTATCCACTGCATATGTGGCAGAAACACTTCCACCTTTTTTGTGTGCATTATTAGATTTGATAAGTGTTTCTATTTCTTTGGATATTTCATTTAATTGCTGTTGAGTAACTTTCCCTCTAAAGGAAAGGACATTAGTCATTTCAAGAACAACGTTTTCTGTTATTTCGTGCATTTTAATCACCTCGGATATATAGTTTAATGAATGTTACATTCATCGTTTATTATATATTCTGTACTAGCTGAAGTCAAATCTTTGCATCAAACGCTTTATATTTGCATTATTCGCCTAAAAATGTTTCGTAAGGTTTACAGTCTTTCGAACTAAGTTCAGTTAAAAATAGTTTTGAGATGGGGTTAATAATTTATCAAGCAATGATTTCTAACAGTCATTGCTTTTGGACAATTGAATCAATTTCGATACTCTGCTGTTGTGCTACTTCAAGTTCTTTCATGGTGAAACTGCACTAATTCAAGAAAACTACTCACAAGGATTTAAAGCAGATGATTACATTTTTATTCCATTATTATAAAAACGGGAACAGCTCTCAGCGAGTTGTTCCCGTAGTTTCGTTATTCTGTATCAAAGGCCAATTTTATCGGAGAAGTCGGAGTTTATGACATAATAAACAGTCTTATCTTCTGGCTTGATGTAAAACTCGATAGTCCTAACCTTACCCTTGAATTTGTTCTTATAATCGGTTTCAACCGCCTTCTTGATCTCAGCGAAATCGTATTCATCACCGCCGAACTGGACCTTGACCGTCTCAGCAGGTGTGGTCGTTCTTGTGACCTTTGTAGTGGCTTTAGCCGTAGTTTTCTTCTCAGCAGCTTTCGCAGAAGTTTTTGCTTTGGTAGCTGTTTTCTTAGCAGGAGCTTTCTTTACGGCAGGCTTCTTTGCAGTTTTTTCAGCTGGAGCTCCTGCGACAGTCTCCTTGACAGCTTCGGTCACAACCTCTGCCTTGACTTCAGTTACAGTGGGTGCAACTTCTGTTTTCTTCTTTCTGGGCATTACATATACCTCCGTTTTTATAAGATATTTATATTATACAGCTTTAATATGTGTCTGTCAACCAATTAAACAATCACCGAGTAAGAGATGTCCGACGATAAATATCGACTAAGACAAAACTGTGTCGGCTTACTAATATTATTATAATCAAAATTCGCTCTAAATCTGATTGGAGTATATCTTCTAAGGTTACTCTGTTCTGATTAATTTGGTTCTGTGATGTCTTTAGATTGCAGTTTCGCCATAGCCGCTTCAACGCTTGCTATTAGCATTGGTCGTCGCATTTCGCCAACCATGATATCAAAAGGATCACCGCTGCCTTCACCATGCATTAAGCAATCTGCATCAGTGTTCTTAAGCCATGTCAGAGCTTTTTTTAGACCAGCAAAGGAAGAAGTATCAAAACCTTTCTGTTGAAGAAAGGTAATATTTATGTCGTATTGGGTGTGCTGCATATTCCGAGATTCCTTTCTTTTTATTATAGTTGAATATACAATCATCGCTGAAATATGTTCGTTGGAGTCTTATTGAAGCGTACTTGCTGAGTAATCAAGCTATTCTATATTATACAGCTTTAGCAAACATCTGTCAACTTATTGTTTTTCAGTGTTTGAAACTGATTATGAGCCTTTTTGTGGCATTTTTGAATGAGTACAAGCTTATCTCCAATACCATTCAGAGCTTAATTAGTTGATCATTATTCAGTGTTATGAGTTCGACATCGTCACCAATATACAATCTACAGAGCTGAATATCTTTTTCATCTCTGTAATCGAAGTGACAAAGAACGTATTTATCCGTAAAACCAAGAGCATGAAAGTTGCCATCAGTAATAAAACCGTCGTTCTTGTCGTAATTCTTTACATACTCTATATCGTCACAGGCAAGATAAGCTCCTGCGGAGAATCCAAAGTATATAGCACCATTTGCCACTTGATCCTTGATGAATGTATCTAAGTGAAGCTCTCTGACTTTGCTGAGCAGTCTAAGCGTATGTCCGCCAAGCACTACTATATAGCTGAATTTCATATCCAACAGTTCGGTGGGTTTGAACTCGTCATAGATATAGATGTTTTCCTTTTTAAATCCAAGCATTGCAGCACAGTTACGTTCTCTCTCGGCTGTTTCCATGCCAAGCAAACTGGCTATTGGGATTATGAGCATATTTCCTGTTTTGTCAGCTATAATCTCTCCGATTTTTAAGCGAACCTGTGTTGTGCTAAATCCACTTGAACTTAATATAAGCATCTTATCACCATTCCCATAGTTATTGCTCTTGAAATCTTCTTAAAGTGCATAGTGGTTTCTCCAGTATTCTTCTTCATTTGGTCCAACACCTTCAGGCATTTGATCCAAGCACTCTTCTATGTTTTGATATTTAGTGATCCAATATAGCTCTGCAAAGGCAAGTCGATGTGCAGCTCGAGTGAAGAACGCATCAAAATAATAAACGATTTCCAGACAGCGAACTATGATGCTGCAATTATTTTCAATTAGAGTTGCCATTGAATCATTTAAGAATTCGTCTGAGTACATTTCTCTATTGGTTTCCATAAATCTCAGAAACTTGTGGATATGACCGTTTTTGCTGAATGTCCTGTCGTAGAAAGATGTTGCTTTTCCTACATAGATACAATGTTCATTTCCTCTTGGATCTCTATAAAAGTATCCATAAATCCCAGCTTGCTCAGTTTTTAATTCTTCGTCAATAAATACGTTGTATTTTTCTGCTTTCATTGCCTTTTTATTTGCTAATTCTTCAATAGTCATATAATATCACTCCTGTTTTTTTTATTATAACATGGCTGTTACAAATAATCAATTCCATCAAAAGTTCAAATTACTAAAATTAATTCAGACTTTATGTTTTATCACATTCGCTTATCATCACCGTTTTATTTCAACGTTGAAATTTCCATCTTTGTCTATTCTCAAAGACAATGTTTTGATATATCTTTCGTAGAATGACTTTTTCTCACTATCCGTACCGTTGATCCATGCTTCCTCATACAGATGCTCTACCAGTTCCTTACCGTTCAAATATAGAATATCAGGCAGGTACTTTTTCAGAATTTCGAGCAATATCGCTCTTTTGAAGCCATCTACGTTTCCTGAGCAAAAATCATCAATGGCACAGTAATAAATATCGTGTTCCTCAAGGGCATTCTTTATTGCTTGTCCACAGTTCTCGTATTCGTACATGACAAGGAATTTAGCATTCGGAAGCGATGTTATAAGACCCCAGAAGTCAGAGTCGCTTGATACGAGTATGAAACTGTCGATCCCCTCAGCGAAGTGGCTCTGGCATACTCCTGCTGTCATTACAATATCAACAAGAGATTTTCTCTCGGTAACACGGTCAATAACTATATGCTCAACCGGTATCTCGGTGAAATTTGAAAGCCAGCGCCAGCCGACTGTCGTGTGATGATCATCGTACAGATATATCTTCTCTATTTTGTCAAGCTCGTCCTGATTAAGATTCTTTAGTGTCGCATACAGCTTATACACATCAGAATTCTCACAGTCTACAGCGATGACAGCTCTCATGCTGCACCGAAGGAATTCATAAATATTGTTCTTTGTTTCCTCGTTGGCGTCCTTATATTTACTTGAATCCTCAAAAGAGTCATGATGAAGGCCGTAGATGATCTGTAGAAATTTCCTGTCAGACATCAGCATGGAACCACAGTCATACGGAGTCCAGTATATGTAACGCTGAAATGGATAGAAATCCTTACATTTCATATATTTCTCGAATTCACGTTTCAGGGCTGTTGGATTAGTATGGTGAGGAATAACGAATAATTCTCGGATATATGACCATTCACACCAGTCAGGGTATAAAGCCTTACAATCCTCTATATGCTTTGTTATAAGTTCATTTATATCCAGCATATATTTTTCAGCCCTGTAATTTGCTTTTATTATCGGTATGCCCCACTCTTCGAGCTGCTTGATGTTCTCATTGTCGTACCATTCAAGAGTATTAAGATTTTTGAGATTATACCTTATCTCGTTGTCAGTCTTTTTATATCTGCGTAATAACGTAGTCCTCAGTTTACACAGATACCGTATAATAGTGGCTTGCTTATTGGAATATAAGGTCTGGAGGAGCTCATGGCATGGTTCGTCGAAACATTGCTCAACAATGCTTTTCCTTACACCGATCATATATGCAATTGTTGTTACAAGGTCCTTTGTATCCACAGTAGTATATTGTTTGTTCGTCATGCATAAGTCCTCCGTTTCATAAAAAAATAGTTCCATACATATTCGTATAGAACTATTATACACTATATACAAGCAGCTTTCAACTATAATTTGTGAATTATGATATAATTTACACAATTATACAGTTGTACGCAATATTTAAGTTTATATATTTATCGTATGATGAGGCTTTCCATTAAATATCTCCAATTACTCAGGTGTAAATGTGGAATATCAACTGTCATGCTGTCGTTTTTCTCATGTATCTTGCTTGGTACACTTCTATCATCATAGAAAACAGGGAATAGTCCTGCACTATACGCACCTAAAACATCAACAGCAAGGTCATTTCCGCAATACCAAATATCATTTGGATCGAGTCCTGACTTGTGAATAGCCATATCAAAAATGTGCTTATCAGGCTTTCTGAATATGTATTCACTGGATGTGAGTATGAAATCAAAGCTATGTTTTGGAAAAGCCTCTCTGAGTCTGCGTGTCAGTGCAGATCCCGACCAGCAAAGGTTGCTTATAACTCCTGTACGGATCCCTGTTTCTTGCAGGCAACTTAGCTAACAAATTCTTCTTTATTGAAGACTACTTCACGCAGGTCTGCAAGCTCTCTGTGTTCCGCTTCTGAAACTGATTTTTGCTGTTCCAGTTTCTTTTTTGCTTCTTCTGCTGATTTCTCAGCATTATAAAGTGCCGATTTAAGCTGGCTTATCTGCTTTTCAAGCGTTGCCTTCTGAGTCTTCCAGTCAGTAGGCGGCGTAGTTTCACTCTCTTCATCAGACTTGTCTTTATTTGTAAACATTTTCATGAGGTCAGGATCGAAGTTAGCAGCACTCATTTGACGACGTGAATTTCCAAGTGCAAGCATACAGTATAAAATAGCTATCGCCTTATTCTGTTTAATTCCAAATTTGCCAAGGTTCTTCAATTCAGCATCATAGCGATGCATATTTCTCGGCATAAGGCAGCCTGTAGTCTCATATACGATTTGAGCAAGGTTCCTCATATCATACTCGTCATCGCCTTTCCAGCCGTAGTCTCTCTTGTACCAGTCAGGGAAATCAGGTGATTTACTTACTATTGGCGGTACATCTTCCCAATAAGGATCATCCATCTCACTATAATCTGACAGGCCCCATGGAAGGCTGTCGACGACCTCAGACATCATGCCTATACACGAACCATATAGCCAAGGGATATCGCTTCCAATTTCGATTGAGTATAATAATGCAAAACACATTTCATAAGGATCTGTTATCGGTAGAGGTTTTATAAGACATTTATGTAATTCTATTGGAAACGTTTTCTGTATATAATCTGATGTGAAATAGCCCCGATGTGTGATCGCATATAGGAACCTATCTCTTTTATCCATAATATCATCCAATTCCGTGAGAGCTTTGGCATGTTTAGTGCTAAGTTCCTGAAGTTGATATATATATATATCAAGCTCGTCAGGAGTATATCCACTGTCGTTAAACGCTGAAGAAACTAGCTTTCCAGAAAATATTGGTTTTAGGGACAATGATTCCGACAATTCAGTTTTAGTCTGCATCGGATCAAGAAGCAAAGCGTTAATGGATGGCTTTTTAGTGGTGCCTCTTTTAGCTGCACTTGCTTTTTTATATGCTTTGTTGAATCGGTCTGCCTTCTCGTTAATTTCATCTGTGATCCTATTGACCTCTTTTAAGATTGAATTAGCTTCATTAAGTTTCTGAAGATACTGCTCATGAAAATACGCTATGCCTGTGAAGAAACGCTCTGACCAAGCTTGATAACACTCTTGGAATTGCTTCAGTGCATCATCCTTCATCCATTTTGGAAGCAGATCAAGTAGTGTTTCAAATGCTTTTCTGCTTGGAACATCTGCATGATCTTTTCCTTCGGCGGAAAGATTGCTTGTAAGAACTCGTTCTCCATCGCCGCCGTCGCTTTCCAACGGTGCTATATCTTGATTCCTATAGTATAGTACGTATTCTACGCTAGCTACGAGTTCTTCTTCGTACTGACAATCCCAAAAGTCGAGTGTAAATAGGTCATATACAAGTTTTTCGTCTGTCGGAAGAAGTTCATATAACCTCTCTTGCGGAATATCTAATTCAGTGATTTTATCCAATAGCCAAATCGCTGCTGCTTTTAGAACGTGTCCGTCATACTGTAGCGGAACATAGCTCTCGCTAAAAATATTCAGCGTTATCCAATTGCTGGCAAATTTACGTTTTTTATCATCAAGACCTTCCAATGATGTCAAGAGAGCTGAAACACGGCGTTTTTCCATTGCTGGTTCTAAATCCAGAATGCCCCTGCTTATGTGTTTATTCTCTTTCATTGCTTTCGCATGAGATTTTCGAACATGCTGTATTTCCGAACGAATTCTCTGCTGCC
The DNA here is from genome assembly GCF_900116855.1 of Ruminococcus flavefaciens. Lineage (GTDB taxonomy): Bacteria > Bacillota > Clostridia > Oscillospirales > Ruminococcaceae > Ruminococcus > Ruminococcus flavefaciens_R. Next base: position 708 of record NZ_UETD01000023.1, on the reverse strand, counting down.
ATTCGCTTGGCTCTATAGACATTACGTCTTCCATCATAGGCAATTTAGCTGATTTTTTAAGTTTCATATCATCTTCACCTCAAATTTAAAGTCCTGCATTTTGACGTGCAGCGCTATCGGAAGAGCATCAAAAAGCCTTCATGATAATATTGGAGTGCCTCAGAAAAAAACAAAATCGTACATCCGAGTGAAATGCTTCATTCACAGGCTCACAAATCGTTCACAGCGGCTTCAATCGCTCTCGGTGGTGCAGCTTCCCGAACTGTCACCGATGCCGTCAAAAACGGCTCACAAATCGCTGATAGGTTTACTATCAGTTGGTTTTCGTAGAAACAAAAAAGGACTCGATTCCAGTGTTTTCACATTTCGTGAAAACCACTAAAACCGAGTCTGAAACTTTGTATACTATTTTTTGCCAAGAAAATCGATATTTGCCTGTATTTCGACCTTTGGAGAGGACTGAATCTGCTCTTTTGAGAGTTCAAATCCTTACACATGGCTAAAACAGCCCAATGTCATCTATGAAAATCGAAGTAAAATTTTCGAGATTTGGGTAGCAAAAAAGCCCGATATTTCGGGCTTTTTTTGGCATGTCATCAATTTAGTCATGACGATATGGTTGGGCATAACAAAACTGACGACATACTCTATGTATTAAGCAATAATCAATGCTATCGTTCCATTAAGCTTTGTAACTCTGCCAATTCC
>NZ_UETD01000024.1 GCF_900116855.1 Ruminococcus flavefaciens | reverse complement strand
GTGATCATAAAGTCCTCATGATGAATAAGATACTCCGGCTGGGGATTTTTTGATGCTTCACATGATTCCTTTATTTTTTCAATTCCACGCCCCCATGATTCGATATATCCTGCACGATAGAATGTACTTGCTATCAATGGATTATAAGGTCTGGATTTGTGGGGCTTCATAAGATTCTCAACTGTCCAGTCCTCTGGGAATACGCAATCATTGGCTATCATTATCTTATCATCATATACCCTGATCTGTATAGGCGTAAGGGTTGCGTAATTCTTATGAGCAATGGCATTCAATACTGCTTCTCTCAAGCCTTCCTTCGGATACGGATATGTCTCTACCCTTGTTATATTATCGTAGGATATAATACCCTTAAGGTATTTCAGGTATATAAGGTCGATAACATTGTCTGCCTGTGAGATTAGTGATCCATGAACTTCATCCTGATATACTATGTCGGAATCAGACTTAAAATAACCGATCTTAATAAAAGAACCCGGTATCCACTTTTCAGGCTTATGATGAAACAATAGTATCGCTGCTCTTGTAGGAATATCATTATTAAGAAGATTAAGATTATCGAGAAGCTGCGGATTGTCCACACTTAACGCTTTAGAATCCATACGCTGACTGCGTTCAGCCTGTTCTCTGAATATATCAAAGCTGTCATGTCTGAAGTCTTCAGGCTTTATACCGTCTATCGGAACACTATCCCATGTAATGCCTGTCTTTTTCAATAAGAATTGATTAAGTGCAGGTCCGACTAACTGCTGTTTTGTGCTGCCCGATCTATAGTGATACTCGCCATGATACCAAGAGAAAAAACGCTCTCAGCAAAGAAAGAAAGACTATCTGGAATAACGAAAGGAAGATTTTATGAGCAAAATAGGTTATATCCGTGTTTCTACGGAGCATCAGGAAACAGCGAGACAGCAGGAGATCATGTGCAGTTATCAGGTTGACCGCATCTTCTCCGAGAAGCTGTCAGGAACAAACACCGACCGTCCTCAGCTCAGGGCAATGCTTGACTATGTGCGTGAGGGCGATACGCTCTACATCGAGAGTATCAGCCGTCTCGGACGCTCCACGAAGGACTTGCTGAACATCATCGACACACTCACCGACAAGGGTGTTACCCTCATCAGCCACAAAGAGAAGATCGACACCGATACGCCTACGGGAAAATTTATGCTCACCGTGTTCGCTGCCCTCTCTCAGTTGGAGCGTGAGCAACTCAAACAGCGACAGCGTGAGGGCATCGAGATCGCTAAGGCACAGGGCAAGTACACCGGGCGAAAGCCTATCCCCACCGACTGGACGAGGTTCGGGCAGCTCTATGGGGAATGGAAGTCGAAGAACATTACGGGCATGGACTTTACGCGGAGAATGGATATGTCAGCAAATACTTTCTACCGCCGTGTGCGTGAGTATGAACTCCGTCACGGCATCACCGAGCAGACCTCAGCTTGACCGTCTGGCGAACGGAAAAGTTCCTCAGTGCCGTCCAAGCCTGCGGAGCGGAAAACTAACCGCTGAAAAGAAAAAGCCCTCAGAAACGCTTACAGAGCGTTTCCGAGAGCTTGCGGTATTTGTTCCAATAGGGTTTGTGCCTGTTGTGGTATGCTCCACAATTCTGATTATGACTTGTGCGGAACGGAAAATGAGTGCGCCAATAGGCTAAACTCGTGTGACAAGCAAATAATCAATTAAACAATTTTTCCATCCTCAATACGGACGATTCTTTGACACTTACTTGCTATACTCATATCATGTGTAATTAAAATAACTGTATGTCCTGCTTCGTGAATATCCGAGAAACATGACATAATCTCCGAACTCGTCTTATTATCAAGTGCGCCGGTTGGCTCATCAGCAAGTATTACCTGGGTATCCGATGCTAACGCTCTTGCAATAGCACATCGCTGTTGCTGACCGCCTGACAATTGTGTAGGTAATTTGCTTTTCAGATTTGCTATTCCCACTCTTTCAAGGCAGTCCATTACAATCTGTTTTCTTTTTTTTATATTACGGGCAAGCAAAGGCATCTCCACGTTTTCAAACACAGTATACTTGTTCATAAGTGCAAAATTCTGAAATATGAAGCTTATATTTCTTTTCCTAAAGTCCTGCAGCTTGGATAATGAATAGTCTGAAACAACTTCATCGGCAAAGCGATACACACCAGATGTGAGTTGATCCATACCACCTATTATATGAAGAAGCGTGGATTTCCCGGAACCAGAAGTTCCTACAATTGCAACATACTCTCCTCGTTCTACTTTCATAGTGATACCCTGTAAAGCATGAGTACAATAATCGCCTTTACCGTAGTCCTTTTTTACATCTGTAAGCTCAATCATTTTGTCCTCCTATCATTTCTATCGGCGTTAGTTTATTTAGGAATCTTATAAGTAATATTGAAGATATTATTATTATACAGATAATAACAGCAAGTGAAATGGGGTAAGAATGCTTTAGAAGAAGCTTATTCACCACTTCCATCATATCATTTGCCTGAAACCACCATTTAACAACAAATAAGCTAAGTGGAATTGTTATAAGAAAAGATACAAGTGATAGGATAATGTTGCTTAGTATAAGCGACTTGCTGATTTCTGAAATTGAAAACCCAACAGAAAGCATAATACCCATTTCTCTTTTCATTATTAGCAATCTGTATATTTGATAGCATAACAGCATAAGAACGCAAGAAAAACATACTATTACAATTAACTTAGAAAGAATACTGTTTAATATGATCCAATCTTGTGCAGAACGTTCATATGACGTTCTTAAAGTCGTATATCTAACTTCGGTATTGTACTTGTCAGCTAATTCATATACGACATCTATAACTTGATCTATGCTATAATTCTCAGAAGCACAAATCCACATATCCGATGAACTTGGAGCGCCATCATAAAAAGACAAAATGCAGCTCTTGCAATCTATTGTATAATCCATGGCATTTAGATCAAATCCATATAGAAGTGTGTCGTTTATCCATCTTTGTGAACTATCGAGTATACCTGCTACTATGAATGTAGTGTACTTTGTTTCATATTCTGTACCAATAGGAATATCCGAGAAATATGAACCAAGATACATATATTCAACCATCTTACCATTCCGTAAAGAATAATCCTGTGACTCTGGTGTCGTTCCTTCCGCTAATTTTATATCGCATAATGTTGAAGCCGTCTTATTGATTTCTATAACCTCTAAGTAACCCTGAGTATTTTCTTTATAATTTTTTTGTATCTCGTATAATTCAGGAAAAGGATCTATTCCAAATGTTGTAGAACAACCAATTGCACTTATCTCCTGCTGCTTTGAAAGTTCATTCATAAAATCAGGATTATTATCATCCATTCGCAATACAGCAGTGTTATCTGCGCCTTTACACAATAATTCGTCAACCGATCTGTAAGCGTAATCATGACCTGCTTGAATCATTGTAGAGAAAATAATAAGTATTAAACTTATTATTAACAGAAGAATTGTTATCAGCGATTGTCGCATATGATTAATGATTGAGTCGACAGCAAATCTTATTATCATATTTATTCCTCTCTTATAGCGGAAATTGGGGCTGTTTTAGCGACTTCCTGCATTACGTTTACAGTGCAAAGTATTCCAATTATGAACGCTCCCAAAAGCACACCAACGAATTTTAAGATAAAGAATTTATCAAAAAACGACATATTGTCAAACACTAAGCAATACAGTACTTCTATAATCATCGAAACCATGATGGCAGGAACAGTCAATCGAAATATATCTTTTGTTACTAACAAAAAGATTTTTTTATTGCTGTATCCAAATGCTTTCCTGATTGCAATCTCTTTCTTTCTGCTTGAAATCCAGAGATAGGACAGACTAAAACAAGTGAATAACGAGAATATCATGCAAACAGTAATAAATATCTTATTGTAGAAACGATACCAATAGTTCTGGTAGTCACTAACTCCATATCTGGGAGTATATTTTTCACAAACAATTGACCGTTCATCCATATTCCTAAGAAATTTTTTATCTTCTCCTTCAAGCGTATCATCGCTGTATAAATTCACTTGTATATCGAATGATGAAAACATATCACTAATTTGCGAAAACAAGTATTGCTTCAATTCCTGATCACAGTTATCATAAATGAACATCATTGAATAATCAATAGATGCAGCGTTATTGTTGAGAAAAACGCCTTGTATAGGTACTTGTATACCTGATACATCGAGTTTATTTCCTTTATGATTATCAGTCAGATTAACTATGCTCTCTCCTACAATAAGCTGATACAAATTGTCATCTGGAGTATAACTTTTAGTATCAGTTAGCTGTAATTTAAAATCATCTCCAGTATTTATCACAATTTCGGGGAACATATCATCAATTTGATTGTTCACACATATTCCAACGTCCTCTATACTTGAATTACAATTCAGTTCTTTTAAACAATCTATAATATAACGAACAGTGTCGTTATATTCCTCCTTTGATAGCTTCTTTTCATTATAACTCAACCGATAGTATATCCTCTCAGAATAATTATTATTGCTTATATCTTCTTTTGTTACTCTGCTCGCAATGTCAATTGTATTTATCAAAACAAACGATGATATAATCAAACCTAATACAAACAAAATTCCAGTTATCCCAAAGCGATCAATAATACTTGTGTTTTTCATTTTATCACCTATAATGTTGAAATGAAAAGTGAGATGACATTGCTAATATTGTTACAATATCATCTCACTCAAAGCTTATGCTAAACGTTCTGAAAGAGTAGTCTCATCTGAACCGCAATGGATCTTTAATCTCGCATAATCAGCACCCCAACCACACGAGACTTTATTGCCGGATACCACACGTCTTGTGTTCCAGAGATAAACCTTGTCCAGTGTTTTTCCATCAGTTCCTGGCTGAACGTATACTTCAGAACCATACTGCTCAACGTACTGAGCATCAGAGCCATAAAGGTAGCCGTTATACCAAATCTTATCTGTCAGAACGTTCGGTCCTTCAACACCGCAAACCCAACCATCAAGATAAGCTCCACCATCTGAAACAGTACCTTCAGCAGCTGCTGAGGCTACTAAGGACGTAACAGCGGTAGCACATAAAGCGAGAGAAGTGAGAAAAGCAATTCTTTTAAGTTTCATAGTAAATCATCCTTTCGTAACAGTTAGTGATTGTAATTTGGAAACACACAGGATAAACTAAATAAATTCATAGATTAAGAGTATTAGCCGGCTAAAAGATACCTTTAATACTAAGAAATATAAGTAATCCTATTCCGTAATGTATTATCTCACAAACCAGAAAGGAAGTCAATAATTTTTCACTAAACGCTTCATATTTGCATTATTTGTCCATTCATAATCATTTAATTTCCAAACTCTATTGTTTTGAATTTCAACAACTACTCAACGATATGCATTGGCACTACACTAATTATAGCAAAGGAAGGTGAAAAAGTCAATATAGCTATAACAACATTATAAGCATTGTGTAAATATGATACTATTCATCCAATCAGATATCAAACTTGCATAATGTTTTATAAAATTCTTATTTCCCATGGGAAATAGTGGCTTTTTCCCTTTACTTTCTTCTCTTTCCCATCCATACAGTTCCCAAAGATGACTAAGCATATTTAAACAGTTTTCATATGTAGGTTCCAATAGTTGCGGTGTATAGGCGACATATCTGTACGTATAAGATAACTTAAACTTTAACACACAAAGGATAAATCTATATTATTCTCTTTTTGAATATACTCAAGACTTTTCTCAATTCTAGATTTATTGGCAAAAGCAAAATTCTTTTTGCATAAAGATAATAATAAAGAGTTAAGAAAAAACACATCTGATGAAGATAATTGTCTTATTTCCATAGTATATTCCTTATCACCGTTGAGCATATTTTTTACCTTTGGATCTTCGATTATACTTAAATCGCCAAAGCCTAAAACAGAATTGATTGTCGATGATAAATTAGAAAGCATTGTTCTGTACGGAGATACCTTTGTAAACAATTTAAAGAATACACTCATATTTATAATAGCCATATTCTTTGTAATTGGAAATAAGGAATAATCATGAATCGTAACCATTGAAGCAAGTTGCCATAAAAACTGATCGTTTGTTTTTTCTGCAACATCTAATAACATAAAGGCTTTATCAACACTTAATGGTCCTGAATACTTTGTACATCCTCTATCTGTTATCAAAAAGTCTTGTTTACAATTATTTGTCTTTACGATTACGGTATAGGAATGCATTATATTCTTAACATAAGAGAATAATCCTAAATTCTTCATTTTATTATTAACGTCAATAAGCTGAAGCATTTCATATTGATTCTTACAATTGAGTACTTCATTGATTCTACCATAAAAATCGCCTATCAACTTAATTCTTTCATCTCTTGGCATTTGTGAAATGATTGGATCATCTTCTAATTCTCTTGAGTTATACCTTAAAGCTGTTATGATCATATACTTTTTTAGTATAAACATTTCTTCCGAATTGATCGTTACCTTATAACGCGAAACCGCTAGTTTTTCATTTAAAAGCTTAGAAAACTGAAATTCTATTTTGTTACATAAGTCGTGTTCCACTTCATCAGGGTAATATCCCTTTTCAGAAAAAACAGAACGAGTATTTCTTGCTTCAACTTTCCTATTTTCAATATCACAGTATTGAATCATTCCGTTTTCACAGAAATGCTTTAATAAAAACTGAGGTATATAATGATTGTTCATCATTTAACTCCTATCTGTTATAGATTCTGTCACGTATATACTTTACAGGAACTACTACATTACACCAAACCTCATCTTCCAATGTATTTGTTGTTCATTCCCATCATAAATATAACCAAATCAAATTTACTGAAGTAATATTTGATTTGGTTATATTCAAAATTAATATCATAATTTTCTTTTATCATCTCTTTCTTCTATATCTCTTTCTACTGCGTTGCAAATCCAACTCAGCTGCAATCTTTTTATGCAATCCAAATCAATATCCTCTTTTTGAAGTAATAACGATATTTCATCTTTAAATTTCATTATAGAAGCCTCTGTATCCTCAGATAATTCATTATAATCAATAGTTAATAAAATATGTCGGAGATCATCCAATGTTTCAGCAGTGAACTCCGGAATATATCCAATAATCTTCTCTAGCGAGATTTTTTTAATTATCTCATTTGGATTATATTGTCGTATGTTATCATTCGAGATCTTGGTTATAATATCACCATAATTCAACGAATTAGGAAGCTCAATATGATTTTTTGTATAATTAAGCGAATCAAAAACTTTCTTTTGAATTTCTTGAAACTCATTAAAACCTTCCTTATCTTGTATAGCAATTGTACTCGAAAACAAGTGATTAGTTCTATTAAACTTGTTTCCTCTGCCTTTGAGATTAGCTATAATTTTATCTATTATTTTGTCGATTTTATCATTATGCATCTTTGCATCATATTTCAAAATAAGCAGATAATTTATAATACGGTCATAGTGCTTTAGGCTTATGTCAGAAACATTATCTAATCTGTTATAGATATTCTGAATAGCTATATTAAGCGATTTTTCCGTACTAACAAATAATGCATAAAGAACTTTCAAATCTTTATCATCATAGCCTGTTTTATCAACATAGATAAGATAATCATCATACTCTGCGATGGCCTTCATTATAGACTCTTGTGTAATAATTTGTGAATGGTAATAATAATAACAGAAACGCATCAACGGATAAATGCTATCTCCCGATAAATCAGCGTCCATTATCGAATTTTCTTTAAATTTTAAATCAGGATTTTCAAGACGCTTTTGTAAGTAATTCACCAATCCAACAAAAACACATTTCTTAAACTCATTATCAGCAGTTATGCTATATGTATTCATGTAGTTATAAATATCACACGCTTTTTGACATGCTACTATAACCTCACGGTAATTTATTATATCGTTTCTAATGATAGAACGCCTTGGTGCGGTGATAACACCTTTACATCTACTGAGATCCTCATTTTTAAACTTATCTATGATACTATCGATAGTTTCTTTAAAATCGGAATGAAATTGTATAGTATCAGATACAGACTTTTCTTTCGCTTTGATGTATTTTACTGCATTCTCTGAGTAAACCTTTTTGTATTCAGTTTTCTCTCTTCCACGCTCCTGTCTCTTAATTTCTTCGATATGGTAATTTAAAATTTCATTTTCATTTGTGACAAGCAGTATCTTTACACCGTCATTTTCACACATATTATTAATATAACCGAGCAATTCAATAATATCTATCTGAGTGCGCTCTATATCTTCCAATACTAATAGCTTTTTATTCAGATTTATCGAATCGTAAACCTTTTGCATTTGCTTATCCGATACTTGTCCTATATCATATCCGACTCTGCTTGTCATTGCATTAAAAACGGTCTTGGGAACTATAGAAGCAACTGTACCCGCCGTAGTCAATATTTCATGCTTTTTCTTAAATTTGAAAGATCGTAGTTCAGTATAAATTGCTTTACTAATCTCAGAAGTATCAGAAAGACCATAAAGCGATACAATAACACACTTATACTTACCATTATCTTTTTCTTCTAGGAAGGACTTTAGTTTAGTTTTGACGTAATAACTCTTTCCAGATCCCCATCCTCCAGTAAGCATAATCGCTCTACCTGTTATATCTTTTTTTAGGTAGTTGAGAATGAAGCTGTTCATTTCATCATATGTCATTACTCTTCTCCTTAAAAGCATTTACTATAGGCATAAAATTAATCTTACCAATTTCTAAATAATCTTTGCCACCATTTTTCAAACAATAAGCAATATATCTTAAATCTTTAGCCTTATCACATTCAAACGCATATTCCATTGTATTTAGACTATCATCCGCTTTCATACAAACTAGAAACTCATGTTTGGCAGTTTCTTGTCTTTCTTTAGATGTTTTATATAGGATATCTGCCGAAGCTTCACAAAGGCAATATACCGTCATATAGAATACTTCTTTAACAATATCTGTTTTTATCAAATCAGCAATTTCATTTATTTTTCTATATACTGTAGTTTTTATACTTGAATTATAAGATATTAAATCGAAAGTATCGTCTTTATAAATAATCATAAAAGTTGGCATTACATCTCTTTGTGTACTTATCATAACAGCGTGCATTAAAGTGAATTTTACGAATGGAGTTCCATCATAATTAAACAAATCTGTTTGCATAAAGTTCTTCAAAGGCATCCTACTTATTGTTTTATCATTTTCATCTCCAATTATTGCTGCTATATAATCGCCGCGTTCGAATTCATCTTTTTGTGGGTAATAAATATAATCATCCACAAGACGAATATCATGAACCTGTAAAATTTGAACTATTTCTTTAATTTTCTTTCTTAATTGGTTGCAAATATCACAAATCGCCCCAATATCCTGATACATTGCTTCCATAAAAGCATACATTACCGTTACTCCAGAATTTATTATATTCCATATGTTAGTATCATTTCCTTTTTCATAAAATGAATACTTAGCCGAAAAAAACACTTCTATAGGATTAATTTTCAGAAAAAACTCTTTCATTGAATCAATTATGTCCTTTATGGGAGTATCATTTTCAATTGAAAAATCCTCACTTAATACTTTCACTCCGCTACTTGGAGAGAATACTGTAATCTCAATGTGTTTTACTAGCTGAAATGGTTGTTGTTTGATAGTTTCATTGCGTTTTTCAACAAACCAATGATCGGTTAAGTATTTATCTCTATTTTTTTCATAGATACTATAATACTCCGTGTTTTTTAATGATTTTTGAATCACAAAAGTTATATTTCGATATTCTGAGAAAAAAGTATCTAAGCTTGAAATATTATCAAAGAAATTATTTTCTGTATTAAAGCGCTTTAAACTACTAACTGCACTATAAAATTTTTGAAATGCTGGAAATAATAAATTATCCATTTTTCTTCTCTCCAATCAAGTTTTTAATATCCCACTTTAACGCAATATATTCTCATCTAATTCGCTGAACTACCTCTTACCTTTATATCCATAAGCGTGGACCTTAAATTTTTCATTTCATTTATAGATCCGGTTTTTAATAATAAATCAATTACTGATGCTATTGAATTAATGAAAACAAAGAAAGAAAATGCTGTTAGTAATATAACTATAATTAATGCTATTATTTCCGTTGTAGATACCATACCTATCCTATCCTTTATTATATCAGCAATAAATTTTGCTATAGGTAATACAATGATCTCAGCATACCTTATTATTTTTTTCCTTTCTTTATTCTTAGAATTAATCCAATTATCACACTCGCCGATCAAATAATCTAATCTTTGAATTTCACTCCAATTCACACCGTTAATAACTAATTTTTCTTGTAATTCAACCAAAAAACTATCATATGCTTTAACTCTATCATTTGATTTTTTATATTTTTACGTTCAATTATGAATAACAGCATAAATAGCAGGGCAAATATAATAAATTCAATGTAAAGGAAATCTGGAATCTGAATAAATAGATTCACTATTCCCAATACAGAAAAAATAATTAAGCATATGTAAGTAACAATCAAATTATACTTAACATTAGTAACCTGTATACTTCGCTTTCTATAATCCTCTTTTTGCTTCAGATATAATTCAAGTATACGACAAACCATAAATCCTCCTCTTTTCACATCATTAGGCAACTAAAAACCTTCTGCTTTATTAGTGCAATCTGCTTAATCCTTCATATCACAAATATGCCTATCTGCTTGTTCTTTTCCGATACATGCTTACAATTCTAAAAAGCTCATTTATATAATGAGTAGTTATCGAGATCATATCCACATCTTATTAATTCCAAACCAATACGCGTCTTTTTAAACTCTTTACCTCCAATAGTAGTCGGAATAATAAAACTCTTTTCTCCACCCCTGCTTATTTGCATAGTACTTGCATTCGTGCACTCAACAAGATTATTAATTTGGAGAATCGTAATATTACTAAAATTATTCAAATTATTATCCGATACAAATTCTGCAAACTCTTTAATGTCATCGTAATACATTTTTTCTACAATATCAACAAGTCGCCAGAACATTTTTAAATCAATAAGATTCATTGATAACGATCGCATAAGATTAGATATGATGTCTATTTTCTCGTCTAAACTAATGGTATTTATAACATAAAGCAACCGTTTCATATTTTCTTTATATTTTTTTGAACCTTTTTGGAAATCACTTGTCAATTTAATTTTTGATTCCATATCGTCTATTTGCCCAGTAAACAATCGTATCAACTTAGTCATTATTATTCTATCAGAAATACTACAGGTTTTTTCAAAGGTATCTCTTACAGCACCTATATAAGGACTAAATTCGGATAAAATATCAATCGCAAATGATGTAAGTTCCTCTTTTTTCATTATTTTCTCCTTTTTATTACAGATACACAAAATATCATTAGCATTCAGCAACTATTTGTGTTCACGCAACTAGTATAATCCATATAATAATTATAGATCATTTTCAACTAAATTGCAATACTTTCCACGCGAAATTATATCAAATAATACTACTTTTGGTATTTTATCCAATATTCTCGTTCACTCCAAGAGTAACTACGCTTATAATTCTTACTTTTACATAGACAGTTATAAAGAAAGTAAGTGTAAAATAAAGGACGTATTCCTCAAAGAAGAAATCTGCTGTATAATAAAGTCTAAGCAGCTCCATAGACTAAATTAGAGTATCTAAAATAGTCTATGGAGTAAACTGGACTAAATTAGACATAGGAGGAATACGGAATTGAAAACAACGCCAGCTATTACCACTGTCAAGCGAGATGTACAGCTGCAGGAATGGACGGAGCAGATCAAAGCACAGCAGGAAAGTGGTATGACCGTAACAGCGTACTGTGCTCAGAACGGGATCAATATTAAGACATATTACTACCGTCTTCGTAAAGTTCGGGAGCAGTGTTTGGAATCTGAACCGGCAATAGTGCCTGTAGCTGTTCCAAGAGCGACATCTGATATTCGTATTGAGAAGAATGGCTTGCAAATATCACTTCCGTCAGATATTTCAGCAGATACTTTGCTTGCATTAGTACATGAATTATGCTGAATGATCTGTCATTAGATAAGCAGGTATATATCGTCACAGGGTATACAGATCTTAGGCGTTCAATAGACAGACTTGCAATGATAATAAAAGCACAATTACAGCTTGATCCGTATAGTACGGCGTTGTTTTTGTTCTGTGGCAGACGCTGCGACCGCATTAAAGAACTTCTATGGGAAGGTGACGAATTTCTGCTTTTGTAAATCTTAAACATTCTGATAATGTCATTATCTCAGGAAAGATAATAAAAGTTAGCAAAGGGCATCAAACTAATTATGCATATATAAAGGGATCCGACGGCAAAAGGTATACTGTAAACGAAAAAATGTATGATAAAATCGTCAACGCAGATAAAATCATTATTGAAGGCAATAGAGTTAAATTCACACCAAGCACCTCACATGGTACTTCTTATGCAACAAACATTTCTGTAGAATGAAGAACAATAGACTCTTTTTTATGTAACTCTTAAAGATATTAAGGCAGTGCCCCTTATTATCATAGGGGCACTGCCTATTCATTTCATCTTTATATACGACTTCTGCTCAATCTATTATTTCCCAATAACCTTTATGCGTAGTCCCCACTCTCCTTATTATCTTTTCATCCTTTAATCGCTTAACATAATACTTTACCCTATC
>NZ_UETD01000025.1 GCF_900116855.1 Ruminococcus flavefaciens | reverse complement strand
TGTCAGTGCGGTTATTATCATCGTCAATGTCAGCTATGAGATCAATGAGAACACGGTAACCGCCGAAACGGAAGTCGCTGAAAAGCGGATAGTACCGTTCGTGCTCAGGCAGCCACTCAGCTAACAGATCATCACGCTGTTCCTTTGGCGTCAAGTGCCAGTTCTTAGCCTGCAACTCCTGCCTGATAGCAGCTATCCTCTCGGGAGGTGTACCCTGAAACAGGGTATACATCATATCTGCGTCGTATTCACGGTCCTGACCACGGCTGTACAGAATTCGCTGAATGTCGTTCCTGCGCTGTCTGTCCTTAACAGGCTGTCCGCAGGCTCTGATGCGTGACAGACACCGTTCATAGTCCGTCACAAGAGCTTTAATCCGCTCCATTTTGTCACTGCTCAGCTTGTCCTTCCAGTTTTCATCTTCTGCAAATGTGAAAAGTTCGCAGTCATCGGCAGGTTTGTCAACGACAGTCTTCGTGTTCTTTTCAAGCATATATGCAAGGTACGGCAGACGCTCTACATTGGAGTCAACCTTGTCCCAGTCCGTGTCAGCAAAGAACTTCTCGAATTGCTCTTCAAAGGTAGGCTCGTACCACGCACGGCGTCCCTCGCTTTTTTCAAGCAGGCTCTTGTATTTCAGGAACTTGCTCTTTGCAACAGTCTTCGTACCAAGATACTCCGTAAGATCAGGCTTCACACCGCTCTTGGCTGAGTCTATCTCCAGACCCGTGAGGATAGCAAGTGTCTCAGTTTCCTCACGACACTTGTCACGAAGTTCGTCGTCGGAGTTCTCATTGTATGCGATGATACTTCTGTTCAGCGCCGCATTGGAGATCTGTCCAACTCGTGAAGAAAATGTGCTCTTGACCGTTTCGAAGCGTGCCTGCCAGTCGGTGGCATCACGGATAACAGGTTCAGCGCTTGGTATTTTCAGCAACGGAGTCTCAGCCTTTGAATTGCGCTTGACACATCGGTTGACGATTGGATCGGAGATAGTTTTTATCATATCGCCGTCGAAGTCTGCACCGCCAAGACGCTCCGCAGTCAGCGAGTCCCAGTTCACCATAACAACATCGGTGAGGTGGCTGAGATAATACTTCCTCATATTCTCAACATCGGGATAGACTTGCAGCTGAACCTCTTCGTTTCGGGAAATGTGCGGATTACGCAGGAGAGTACACTCATTGCTGTGCGAATACGCCATTGACGGAGCATAGAAAGCGTTCTTCTCAAATTCACTTTGTATTGCACCGTTGAAGAAGTTGCGCTGACTTGTGTTTCGCTTTGCTTTTTTGGGTATAAAATCTTTAAGGAAACCGAGCAGGTCTGCGGAAAGATATCTGTTGTCGCCTGCAACTATGAGCCTACCGAGAGCATATTGCTTAAGCACCGCCTGAGCCCGTGACTTCAATCTGTCAGCGTAAACAGGCTCAGCAATGAACTTCGGATTTTTCTCAAGTATCTTTTTAAGGTAGTATTCTTTAGTACCACGTCTGTGTTTTTGGCTTGTGAAAAAGCTCAGGCGATACTCCCTGTCGGTGCAAAGCCTGTAATATTCACGTTCAGTTTCCTTGGTGAGCCAGTGGCGGTTATCGTTCTCTGGAAATGACAGCGGCAGGTCAAGAGGTCGGAACTCGTCTGCTGTCATTGAAAGAGTATTGAGGAACTGATAGTTCAGCTCTGTGAACTTCTGCGGACTGTCTTTGCTTACACCAGAGATGTACAGAGCGTGCTTGTATCTGCGGAATGCTTCCCAGTAGTCCTCCCAGCTCATATTGTTCTCGCAGAGCCAGCCGTAGCCCTTGAACATACTCTTGGTGAGAATAATATCAACGTCAGCAGCTTTGTGCTCAACTCCCCAGATGTCGGTGAGCGTTGCAACTCCTGCGCTCTTGAAGAAGTCATGAATATCTATCTGATGCAGCATTCCTTTGATGTACGGCAGACGTATCTGAAACGATGTGTGCTCGCCGCCTAACTTTTTATTGATGAGCTTGGCGAACTCCTTAGAGATAACTCCTTCGCCGTCATAACCGAGAATATCAACACTCTCCCTGCGCTCAACACGGTGATACTTGCGAACAGGTGCGTCGCTGCCGTCATCCTCAACAGTTATAACATCTGTGTCGTGAACGGTGTGTTTTTGATTTTCCACAACGATAACTCTGTGAGGCTTGTCAATGCCGATTCCGTCCACACGGATACCGCCTGAGAGCATAAGTCCGTTGTATGCATACAGCTTGCTGAGCTGGCACTTGGTTATCTCCATGCCGAGGCGAATGCGTTCTGTGACCTTCCAGAAAATGTCTTCACGGATAAAGGACAGCACAGCATTTCTGCTCATGCTTGCTGAGCGCTCAAACGCAACGTACTTGTGCATACCGTTGCCGAAGTCTATCTCCACACCTCTGTTCGTGAACAGTGCCGCAGCCTTCTCTTGGAGCTGTGCATAGTAAGGAATAGTTGCGTCACGGTCAAACACCCGTGAGAAGTCTGCGTAGAAGATAACATCGGACAGGTCCGTCATAAGGTCAGCGCCGTCATATTTGAAATCGTCACCGTGGAGTACGCACATTATCTGATAGAAAAGTGCGTTGTCGTCCTGCTCGTGAGCGGAGTGTTTCAGACAGCTCCGCAGTGCATTTTTATCAATAACTGTTTTGTAAAACAGTCCGTCAGGCTTGGAGTAGTTCAGCATGGCTCTGACGGACAGATCGTAGATCTTGTATTTCATGGTCTCACCACCTGCCAAAATTATATCACAAAACATATCAAAATGCAATAAGGATACTGCTCCCACATTTTATGCTGAAATGCTTATTTTGCACTTATAATCATTCAAAACTGTCATCATAACAGTTTTGAAAGGCAACGTCTGCAAAGCTCTATTCTATGCGCTTTGCGGTCAATATCAGTTTCCTGTGAGAAAAGGTCAGTTCTCATAAAAATCAATTTGTGTTTCGGAAAATGATTCAGAGCAGTCAAAAACTTATGCAAAAACAGGTCAATTTGCATAAAGGATACTGCTCCCACATTTTTTCAATCAAAAGAGCAAATATCCGCCCGACACAGCCCACACAAATAGTTCGCGCGAGCAGTTGCCCGTAACGAAAAAAGCTGTTGGCTGTGTCGGGGATCTTATGAGAAAGGAGGAATGCTATGAGTAATGTGTTACAAACGAAAACCGCAGAAGAAATACTGACAACAGTATTCAAGCCGAAGGAGTTTATTATTGACGGACTGCTTACACAGGGACTGTACGTACTCGCAGGTGCACAGAAGGTAGGCAAGTCATGGCTGGCAATGGATATCTGTCTCAGCATCGCAACAGGAGTTCCTGTACTCGGACGTGATACTATTCAGGGAACTGCTTTGTATCTTTGTCTCGAGGATAACTATCAGCGACTACAGCGCAGATTGTTTCGAATGAACGCTGAGCCTGTTGAAAATCTACACTTCGCGATCGCTGCTGATAAAATCGGTGCAGGTCTTGAAGAACAGATAGAAGCGTTCAAGAAAGAGCATGATGATTTGAAAATAGTAGTTGTCGATGTTATGCAAATGGTGCGCAGCAATGTTGAGTCGAGTTATGGTTCTGATTACGCAGAACTGATCGCGCTCAAACAGCTTGCGTATTGTTTAAACATCTGCATACTGCTGATACATCATATGCGAAAAGCTAAGGACGATAATCCGTTCAATATGATGACAGGCAGCACAGGTATCGGCGGTGCTACTGATGGAAACTTTGCGCTCAAAGAAACAAAGTGCGGCTCAGGAAAAGCAATCATGTATTGTCAGGGGCGTGATATTGAATACACTGAACTGCGAATGCATTTCGATACCGATGTCATGCGCTGGATTGTTGAGAACGAACCTGCGACGCAGAAGAGCCGCGACAATATTGTTCTCTCTGCTGTTTATCTTTTCATCAGAGAGCGAATCCACTTTGAAGGTACTGCAACTGAGTTGGTCGCTGAGCTGAAAACAGTTACAGATGAAGTCATTTATCCGAACAGAGTAACGCGTGACTTAGTCCAGAACGGATACGAACTCAGCAAGTACGGAATTGATTTCAAGTACGAAAGAGTTCACAAAGGTCGAGTTATTATTCTTCACTACAACGGCGAGCGTGACAGTAGTGACGGTAGAAATGTTACCGTCACGCAGACACTGCCCGACAGCTCACAAAAGTCTATATAGCTTCATCTGCGTGGCGTGTCAGTAGGTTTCCGTGTCGGTAGAGTTACCGTCACGGCGCAGTTACTGTCACGCACAAAAAGCCCCGTTTTTGCCGCCGATACAGAAATCAGGTAGTTACCCCACCTGCGGCGATAAAAGCGGTTGTGGCGCAACGTGGAGCGAGTGTGGCGGATAAAACAGTAACGAAACGTTACGGAATTATTCGCAGAGGACAGAAGCAGTGGCTGGGGGCGAAAAATCAACCCTTCTGGGTTGGCAAGCATAGCTGCCGGCATTCCGCCTGCCGCCTTGCTTGTCGGGCAGAAGCCCGAACCCACTTCAATTCATAGGCATACACCAACAAAAGTCAGGAGGTAGATAACATGAGAAAACGAAACACCACAATAGCGATACGTTGCACAGAAGAAGAGAGCAGACGTATCCACGAGCTCGCAGTGCGGCACGGCTTGAAGCTGAACGACTTCGTAATGCGGTGCGCTCTCGGCAAGAAAATCGTTGTCGCAAATGGCATCGACGAAATAGTTAAGCAGCAGAAAGCTATCGGACGTAATCTCAACCAGATTGCTACACTTGCAAACATGGACAGGCTGACCGCTGTCAACTTTCAGCCGCTCCTCGACGAGCACAGGAAGGTCACGGAGCTGATAGGTCAGCTACTTCGGGAGGTGAAGTGATGGCGACGGTCACGGCTATCAGTACAAAAGGCGGTGGCGGCGGAAAGAAAAGTCTCGAATATATCTGCCGCGATGACAAGACCGAGGGCAAGAAATATGTGACGGCTCTCAACTGTTCGCTGCTGACTGCCTACCAAGAGTTCAAAAACACAAGGGAGATGTACGGCAAGGCTGACGGTGTGAAGTATTATCACTTCGTTCAGTCTCACCCAAGCGGCTACAAGATAGAGCCTGCACTTGCTCATAAGATTGCGGTTGAGTCTGCGGAGAAAGCATTCCCGGGACATGAAGTTGTTGTGGCAACTCACACAGATGCTGACCATATACACTCGCACTTCGTACTCAATGCGGTCAACGCTGAGACAGGTCTGAAGTACCACTCAAACAAATTTACACTGCAAGACCTGCGGCAGCTCAGCGATGAAATTTGTCAGAAGTACGGAATGACAACTCTCAGCAAACCCGAGATATACAAGCAGAGCAATGGTATCACTAACGGCGAGTATCGAGTTGCAATGCGAGGTGAGAGTTGGAAAATGGCTCTCTCCAATACCATTGACGTGGTCATGAAAAGAGCAAAGTCCAAGAAACAATTCCGTTTCTACATGAAGCAAATGGGTTATGATGTTCGGTGGGAGGACAGCCGAAAGTACATCACATACACTTGTCCAAACGGCAGGAGATGCCGCGACAACAAATTACACGAAGCGAAATACAGGAAGGAGAATATGGAATATGAATTCGAAATACGAAGAAGCGAAAGAAGCCTCCAAGCAGAATATGCAGGAGGCACAGGACATACCAACTATGGTCTGCGTCCAGGAACACAACTGGCTGGCGCTGATATCACAGCTGAAACTTCTGACAGATACGCTGTTCGATGTCAAGGCTCAGACAGACGAGACAATGACATATGCACAGATGAAACAATACCTGCAAAATCAGCGGATAATCTACGATCAGCTGCTGGAACAGGGGAAGGAGATACAGGAGCAGACGTCACAGAACGTGACGGCAGAGGTATCGAAGCTGGATCAGGCGGTGGAGTACCTCGTCTCACAGGCTGGGAAGCTGAACGAGCGGACCTTATCGCAGCTGAAATGCTCCGAAGAGCAGAGCAGAAGTCACGGCTTCAGACTGCTCCGACTGGTGGTGTTGATAGAGTTTCTGCACTTGATATCGTCGGTGGCATTGCTGCTCTGGCTTCGATAATTGAAGACGAGCCTGCCGACGATACCGAGTACGCTCGGGAACACGTTGACAGCAAAGCACTTGCCGAGGAACGAGAGCGTAAGGAAGCTCACGGAATACACATGGGATAAGCTATGACTCCCTGAATCAGGGACTCAACTAACTCAGGGGGAAACGTCCGTGAGTTATTATTTGTAGCTCGACTACCGAAGCGGTCCTGAGAGATGAAGTCCCAAAACAGGACCGCACTCAGTACTACCTCGGGAGCGAGTTCCCGAAATGGGAATTCGGAATGGTGGGATGAAATATCCCATCATGACGATGGGGTGGTGAATCGGTGCTGTTGACAAACTGGTATTTTTGCAATAAAAACAGTCCGAATAGCTTTCGGACTGGAATAATAGCTGAATATTGAAGTAAAAATAGTATCTCTACAAGCCTTTTTAAGTTTAATGCGCATGCCGATAAGAGGCATTGCTCAGTAACTCGTTCAATGCCCCTCTTTCGGGTGCGTCTTAAATTATGTCGTTCTTTTTGATGAGAGAAATTTCCCTCGCACCATATTTTTCGCAGCCGCATAGCTTCATAGTACTCAGGCGTTCCGGCATGTTGCATTTGTTTTTCTTTGGCTTCTTCATGAAGATGACGTTCAATCCGTCTTCCAATTTTCGACTTACCTATACATTTTTCCTTATGTGGACAGTTTTGACACTCTGATTTTTTGGCAGCATAACGTTTTACGCCTTTACCTTTGCAATAAGATGAATACTTTAGTATTCTCCCTGCGGGACAAAGATAACAATCATTGTCGGTATCATATATGAAGTTATTTGGCGAGTATTCTTCAGTATAATTACAGTTAGGAGTAGGTTTCTCTCGTTGCGGTATATATGCTGCAATATCTTTTTTTATCATTGCTTCATATACTTCTCGACTGTCATATCCGCCATCCGCACAGATTGCATCAGGATTGAAACCGAATTTTTCAATTTGGTACTCGATTCGTTTAACGTGAGGAACAGAATCCTTGATATTTCCAGCAGTAACAAAAACATCAGTAATCATTCCATGCTTTGAATCGCAGGTCTGATGATTCAGATAGTGAAATCCTGTAGGCTTTCCCGGACGCTTCATCAGTCCGCATTCAGGATCTGTAACGCTTTTGGTGATCTCTTTAGTTTTAGTAGTATCGTATTCAACAGGCTCTTTGATAAGACCGAGTTCATATGCCTCACGATCAAGCTTCTGTATATATTCACTTGGAGTATCAGGTACTTCAATGACTTCACGCAGGTCATTACGTGCATTCGCTCTGATGTGTGTAGAGTCAGTCAGAAGGAGCTTTCCGTCAATAAGACCTGCCTCGAAACACTTACGAACGATCTCATCAAAGACATCTCTAAAAATTGTTGTACCATCAAATTTTCTGCGACGGAGCTGTGAGATAGTTGAGTGATCCGGAACACGTTCATCAAAGTCAATTCCTAAGAACCAGCGGTAAGCAATATTTACGGTGATCTCCTGTTCAAGCTTACGCTCAGAATCGATACCGTAGATATATCCAATTAATAGCATTTTTATCATTACAACAGGATCAATCGAAGGTCTTCCTGTATTTGAATACAGGTCAGCTACCTTGTCATAGATGAAATCAAAATCTACAAGTCTATCCAAATCTCGCAAAAAATGCTCCTGTGGCATTAGTTCTTCAAGTGTCACAAATGACATTTTCATTTGCTTGCTTTCAGCTCTTTTTAACATCGCTGCTACCTCACTTTCGACACTTATATTATACCATATTCAGCACTCAATGTCGAGGGTTTGTCAACAGCACC
>NZ_UETD01000026.1 GCF_900116855.1 Ruminococcus flavefaciens | reverse complement strand
CCGTGAAGCTTATTGTCACGGCATCTTCTGCCATTAGGACAAGTGTAGGTAATATACTTTCGGTTGTCCTCCCACCTGACATTGTAGCCCTGCTGCTTCATCAAGTAGCAGAACTGCTTGCGAGACTTTGCCTGTTTCATGACTTGGTTTATGACATTCATCAGCTCCCACTTGAAGCTCTCGCCTCGCTTGGCTGACCTGTACTCGCTGTCAGAGAGGAAGTCCTTATTCATTTTCTTCTTGGGAGTATCAAGGACATGAACTCCATACCTCTGACAAATCTCATCGCTGAGTTTCATTAATTTCTCGACGCTTTCCTTGTTTGAATGGTACTTCTTTCCGTCCTCGAAGCTTACAGAGTTGAACACAAAATGTGAATGTATGTGCTCCCTGTCGATATGAGTTGCCACCACAACTTCGTATTTGTTGAAGGCTTTCTCCGCAAGCTCCACCGCTATCTTGTGTGCGAGTTCGGACTCGATCTCATATCCACTTGGGAAGCTCTGCACCAGATGATAGTACAATCGACCGTCAGGTTTATGGTACAGGTTCTTGGTTGCGGTCATTTCATCGAGTGCAGTTTCGGGCGAGCAGTTGACACCTGTCACGAAACGCTTGTCCTCTGAGACCGTCTTTTCCTTTCTGCTGACGTAGTTGAGGACGTTCTTCATGCCGCCAGCTGTCTGAGTTTTATTGTTGATAAAATGGATTATGGGCATCATTTCACCACCTTTGCTATCTCACAGACTGCCGCTGTCACTGACCTGTGCTGCTCCACAAGCTCGTCCAGTCTGACAGAGTGCAGCCGTCCTTCGTGTGCCAGCATTGCTATCTGATTGAGGTTGCGTCCGATAGCTTTCTGCTGCTTAACTATCTCATTTATACCGTTAGCGACAACGATTTTCTTTCCGAGAGCACTCCGCATTACGAAGTCATTCAGCTTCAAGCCGTGCCTCTCAGCCAGTTCATGGATACGCCTGCTTTCTTCCTCTGTGCAGCGTATCGCTATGGTGGTGTTTCGTTTTCTCATGTTATCATCCCCCTTTTTCTTATGCCAATTAAAGTGGGTTCGGGCTTCTGCCCGACAAGCAAGGCGGCAAGCGGAATGCCAGCTGCTATGCTTGCCGGCTTTTCTGAGCCGATTTTTTCGGGTACCACCACTTTTTCCTCTGCCGATATTATCTGTGCAGTATCGCCACACTCGCTCCACGTTGCGCGACAACCGCTTTTGTCGGTGCAGGTGGGATAACTACCCGATTTGGACTACTGCGTCAAATTTGGGCGTTTTTGTGCGTGACAGTAACTCAGCCGTGACAGTAAAACTACCGACACGGGAACCTACTGACACGCTCCGCAGATGAAGCTATATAGACGTTTGTGAGCTGTCGGGCAACGCCTGCGTGACGGTAACATTTCTACCGTCACTACTGTCACGCTTGCCGTTGTAGTGAAGAATAATAACGCGGCCTTTGTGAACTCTTTCGTACTTGAAATCAATTCCATACTTGCTGAGTTCATAACCATTCTGAACCAAGTCGCGCGTAACTCTGTTCGGATATATCACTTCATCGGTAACTTTTTTCAATTCTTCAACCAACTCAGTCGCAATACCTTCAAAGTGAATTCGCTCCCTGATGAAAAGATATACAGCAGAGAGAACAGTATTGTCGCGGCTCTTCTTCGGTGTAGCTTCGTTCTCAACTATCCAGCGCATAACATCGGTATCGAAATGCATTCGCAGTTCAGTGTATTCAATGTCACGCCCCTGACAATACATAATTGCTTTTCCTGAGCCGCACTTTGTTTCCTTGAGCGCAAAGTTGCCGTCAGTTGCACCGCCGATACCTGTGCTGCCTGTCATCATATT
Source organism: Ruminococcus flavefaciens (assembly GCF_900116855.1). Taxonomy (GTDB): domain Bacteria; phylum Bacillota; class Clostridia; order Oscillospirales; family Ruminococcaceae; genus Ruminococcus; species Ruminococcus flavefaciens_R. The sequence goes on along the minus strand of NZ_UETD01000026.1, from coordinate 1,161 downwards.
GAACGGATTATCGTCCTTAGCTTTTCGCATATGATGTATCATCAGTATGCATATACCTAAGCGGTATGCGACTTGTTTGAGTGCGATCAGTTCAGCGTAGTCAGCGCCGTAACTTGACTCAACATTGCTGCGCACCATTTGCATTACATCAACAACAACTATTTTCAAGTCATCGTGCTCTTTCTTGAACGTTTCTATCTGTTCTTCAAGACCTGCACCGATTTTATCAGAAGCAAGTGCGAAGTGAAGATTTTCAATCGGTTCAGCATTCATCTGGAACAATCTGTCCTGCACACGCTGATAGTTATCTTCCAAACACAAGTACAGCGCAGTTCCCTGAATGGTTTCACGCCCGAGCACTGGAACTCCTGTTGCAATGCTGAGACAGATATCCATTGCCAGCCATGACTTGCCTACCTTCTGCGCACCTGCAAGTACATACAATCCCTGCGTGAGCAGTCCGTCGATGATGAACTCCTTCGGCTTGAATACTGTTGACAGTATTTCTTCTGCGGTTTTCGTCTGTAACATATTACTCATACAATTCCTCCTTTCTCATAAGATTCCCGAACACAGCTGACAGCTTTTTTCGTTACGGGCAAGTGCTCGCGCGAACTATTTGTGTGGGCTGTGTCGGGCGGATATTTGCTCTTTTGATTGAAAAATGTGGGAGCAGTATCCTTTATGCAAATCGACCTGTTTTTGCATAAGTTTTTGACCGCTCTGAAACGATTTCCGAAACACGAATTCTTTTTTATGAGAACTGACCTTTTCTCACAAGAAACTGATATTGACCACAAAGTGCATAGAATAGAGCTTTGCAGACATTTCAACTCAAAACTGTTATGATGACAGTTTTGAATGTTTTTCAGTCAAAAATGAGCATTTCGGAATAAAAATGTGGGAGCAGTATCTTCATTGCAATTTGAACCGTTTTGGGCACATAGATCAGACACATCAGATCGGGTCAGTACAAAAGCGCGCGATACATCATGGACCTGCTGTGAACTCACAGTGGTATCCGCCGCACTCCTGCCTGACCGAATCAGAAGCCGCCCGACTGCACATCGGACTCATAGACAACCTAAATGCTCGGCTGCCCCGGCACACTCCCATTGCCTGCGACGGTTTTATCACGCTCGGACTGTGGCTGAGTGTAAG
>NZ_UETD01000027.1 GCF_900116855.1 Ruminococcus flavefaciens | reverse complement strand
AATTACGAATTACGAATTACGAATTACGAATTAAGTTGGGGGTGTAGCTCAGCTGGGAGAGCATCTGCCTTGCACGCAGAGGGTCAGGAGTTCGATCCTCCTCATCTCCACCAAGAAATGGGCGCATAGCTCAGGTGGTTAGAGCGCACGCCTGATAAGCGTGAGGTCGATGGTTCGAGTCCATTTGTGCCCACCACTAAGAATTGATTTGAGTAACAAAAGAGATTTTGTTACTGAGATCTGTTCTTAGGAACAGAAGAGAAGCTTGAAAAGTGAATAAAGCAAAAGTAATGCAAATGAGGATACTACGAGTTAAAAACGATAATAGAAATTATCGGGTAAAAAACTACAAGTATTTATGAATTAACAATTCATAACGAGAACTCAGAAACATGAAGCAAAATGGTAAAGCTAAAAAGAGCGCAGGGCGAATGCCTTGGCATTGGGAGCCGATGAAGGACGTGATTAACTGCGATAAGCTGCGGGGAGTGGTAAGTACACTTTGATCCGCAGATTTCCGAATGGAGCAATCCGGCTGAGTAAACCTCAGTCATCATATACTGAATAAAATAGGTATATGAGGGAAACCGCCTGAACTGAAACATCTAAGTAGGGCGAGGAAGAGAAATCAACCGAGATTTCCTAAGTAGTGGCGAGCGAACGGGAAAGAGGCCAAACCGAGAGAAGCAATTCTTTCGGGGTTACGGACTGCATTTAGCATTGACCGAACTTAACTGAACTGTATGGGAAGGCAGACCGAAGAGCGTGAGAGTCGCGTAAGTGAAAAGAGAAGTCAGCGAGCAGGATCCAGAGTACCGCCGGACACGTGAAACCCGGTGGGAAGTCGGGGGGACCACCCTCCAAGCCTAAATACTACCCAATGACCGATAGTGAATAAGTACTGTGAAGGAAAGGTGAAAAGAACCCCGGGAGGGGAGTGAAAGAGAACCTGAAACCCTGTGCTTACAAGCACCTAGAGCACATCAACGTGTGATAGGGTACCTTTTGTAGAATGGTCCGGCGAGTTATGATATGCAGCAAGGTTAAGGTCTTAAGGACCGGAGCCGAAGCGAGAGCAAGTCTTAATAGGGCGAAAAGTTGTATGTCATAGACCCGAAACCGGGTGACCTAGCCATGTCCAGGCTGAAGTGGAGGTAAAGCTCCATGGAGGGCCGAACCGACCCCCGTTGAAAAGGTGGCGGATGAGGTGTGGCTAGCGGAGAAATTCCAATCGAACCCGGATATAGCTGGTTCTCCCCGAAATAGCTTTAGGGCTAGCGTTGTATTAGATTACCGGAGGTAAAGCACTGAATTGGCTAGGGGCCGAGAGGTTACTGAACCATATCAAACTAAGAATGCCGGATAATTGATGTACAGCAGTCAGACTACGTGAGATAAGTCTCGTGGTCGAAAGGGAAACAGCCCAGACCCACAGCTAAGGTCCCGAAATAGATTTAAGTGGAGAAGGATGTGGAGTTGCATAGACAACCAGGATGTTGGCTTAGAAGCAGCCACTCATTAAAAGAGTGCGTAATAGCTCACTGGTCGAGTGACTCTGCGCCGAAAATTCAACGGGGCTAAAATCTATACCGAAGCTTGGGCTTGTATCTGCTGAACAAAGTTAACTTAGAGGTTCAAATTCTCGCGAAGCGAGTAAATTCGCTTGTAAAGGATAGAACCGAAAGCGAAGCTGACTTTGTTCAGTAGATACAGGGGTAGGGGAGCGTTGTGTAAGAGGAGAAGTCGTAGCGAAAGCGGCGGTGGATTTTACACAAGTGAGAATGCCGGAATGAGTAGCGAGAATTATGTGAGAATCATAATGGCCGAAAGTCTAAGGTTTTAGAAGGAAGGTTCGTCCGCTTCTAGTAAGCCGGGAGCTAAGGTAAGGCCGAAAGGCGTAGCCGATGCACATACGGTAGAAATTCCGTAGCCTCCATCCATTTAAGCACAGGGACACTTTTGAAGGGTTTAGCCGAGCGTTGGTTGCCTCGGTCGTAAGGGACTGCGAATGAGCGGGAAGTAAACTTGGAAGAAGGCGAGAAAAGCTGTGTG